>NZ_APHJ01000021.1 GCF_000403785.1 Gillisia sp. CAL575 | reverse complement strand
TGTTTTATTGAGTTTCTTCGCTATCCTTCAAGTAATTTATTGTAAAACTGAAGAAAATCTTCGGAGTTGAGATCCGGTTTCACAATTTTGTAGAGGGCGGTGAAATGATAAAAAATAATCCCGCAGATTACGCTGATAAACGCAGATAAATATTAGGGAACCTGTGAGATCTGTGAGAAAATTTTAGTAGGCGAAAAGACTTCTCGACTCCGCTCGAAGGGACAATTGGCTTTTCTTTGTCATCCCGACGGCAGGAGGGATCTTTTTTAATAGTAGGAATATTGCTCCATTGAGATCCTTCACTGCGTTCAGGATGACATTTTCGATGTGCTGTAATTAGTTCACATTTCTACCTCCATGTGGCATTCTACTATCATAAAAAAAGGGTTAGGGATAGTAGCGGGTAGCTCCCAATACATTTTTATGTGTTGGGACTAAAAGCGAATAGCCCGGCCGCTCTTTTTGGAGCGGAAACCCCATAAAAAAAGCCTCGAAAATTCGAGGCTTATAAGTTATTCTTCTTTAATGGCATCCATTTTGAAGTCTTCCATAAATTTGGTAGTGTAATTACCATCTACATAATCTGGATGGTCCATTAACTGCCTGTGGAAGGGAATAGTAGTTTTTACACCTTCTATAACGAATTCATCCAAGGCACGTTTCATTTTACTGATTGCCTCTTCTCTAGTCTGGGCAGTGGTGATCAATTTCGCGATCATGGAATCGTAATTTGGAGGAATAGAATATCCGCTATAAACGTGCGTATCTATTCTCACACCATGACCACCTGGAGCGTGTAAATTTGTGATCTTCCCTGGAGAAGGTCTAAAGTCGTGATAAGGATCTTCTGCATTAATTCTACATTCTATAGAGTGCAGTTTTGGGAAATAATTCTTTCCTGAAAGCGGTATTCCGGCCGCAACTAAAATCTGCTCCCGAATAAGATCGTAATCTATTACCTGTTCTGTTATTGGATGTTCTACCTGGATACGAGTATTCATTTCCATAAAGTAGAAATTCCTATGCTTGTCTACCAAGAATTCAACAGTTCCAGCTCCTTCATATCTAATGAATTCTGCCGCTTTAACCGCTGCATCTCCCATTTGCTTTCTCAACTTATCTGTCATGAAAGGAGACGGAGTTTCTTCTGTAAGTTTTTGGTGTCTTCTCTGGATAGAGCAATCTCTTTCTGAAAGGTGACATGCTTTTCCTGTGCTATCTCCAACAATTTGGATTTCGATATGGCGAGGCTCTAAGATGAGTTTTTCCATATACATTCCGTCATTTCCAAAGGCAGCAGCCGATTCTTGTCGAGCAGAGTCCCATGCTGTTTGCAGATTCTCTTCTTTCATTACGGCACGCATTCCTTTTCCACCACCACCGGCGGTAGCTTTTAACATTACCGGAAAGCCCATTCCTTTAGCAGTCTTTAAACAATCTGCATAATCTTTAAGCAATCCTTCAGATCCTGGGATACAAGGAACTCCTGCAGCCATCATAGTTGCTCTGGCAGAAGCTTTATCTCCCATTTGATCGATCATCTCTGGACTAGCACCAATAAATTTGATGTTATGTTCTTGACAGATCTTAGAGAATTTTGAGTTTTCTGCTAAAAATCCATATCCTGGATGTATGGCATCTGCATTGGTGATTTCTGCAGCTGCAATGATGTTTGATATTTTTAAATAAGAAAGGTTACTCGGTGGCGGACCTATACAAACTGCTTCGTCTGCAAATCTTACGTGAAGACTTTCAGCATCTGCAGTAGAATATACCGCTACGGTTTTTATACCCATTTCCCTGCAGGTACGGATAATTCGCAATGCGATCTCCCCCCTGTTGGCAATTAATATTTTTTTAAACATACCTTATATATTTTTTACTGAAACAGTAAAATTAAATCTAGTGAGAAGGTGAATTTATGACGGATCTACCAAGAATAATGGTTGATCGAATTCTACTGGGGAAGAATCGTCTACTAATATTTTTACTATTTTTCCTGAAACTTCACTTTCAATTTCATTGAAAAGTTTCATCGCTTCGATCACACATAGAACATCTCCCTCTTTAATACTATCTCCAACTTCAACAAAAACTGGTTTGTCTGGAGATGGTTTACGGTATAATGTTCCAATGATTGGAGATTTTACCGTTATGTATTTATCGGATTCATCGGGTGCAGATTCTTTAGAATCAGAAGCAGCCGCATGTGGAGCGGCTTGGCCTTCAGCAGGCGCTTGCTGTTGAAGAATTGGTTGTTGCATTTGACCTTGCATTGGCATTTGTTGAACATAAGTTGGTTCCTTATCTTCAGATCCTGTTTTGATGGTGATTTTAATATCATCCATTTCAAGTTTTACCTCACTAGCACCAGACTTTGCTACAAACTTGATTAAATTTTGAATTTCTTTTATATCCATAATAAGAATATTAGGGTGTTGATTTGTTAAGAATTATAGGCCCATTTTAGATAGATAGATCCCCAAGTGAATCCGCCTCCAAATGTGGCAAATATTAAATTATCTCCTTTTTTAAATTGTTTCTCGAAATCGCTCAATAATAATGGCAAGGTTGCAGAGGTGGTATTTCCGTATCGCTCAATATTCATCAATACTTTCTCTTCTTCAAGCTTCATCCTACTTGCAGTTGCACCAACAATACGTTTGTTTGCCTGGTGCGCAATTAACCAACTAACATCATCATTAGTAAGATTATTCTTTTTCATGATCTGCTCACTCACATCGGCCATGTTGGAAACGGCATATTTAAACACTGTTTTTCCATCTTGCTGAACAAAGTGTCTTTTACTGGAAACGGTTTCTTCTGAAGGTGGCATTAAAGATCCACCTGCTTCGATTTTTAAAGAATGTCTTCCAATTCCATCACTGCGTAAAATTTCATCCTGAAAACCTAATCCTTCAGTATTAGGTTCAAATAAAACGGCTCCCGCTCCATCACCAAAGATAATGCAAGTTGTCCTGTCTGTATAATCTATTATAGAAGACATTTTATCTGCTCCTATAAGTAAGATCTTTTTATATCTTCCAGATTCTATGTAAGCACTAGCTGTAGACATTCCATAAAGAAAACCAGAACATGCAGCTTGAAGATCATATGCAAACGCATTTGTAGCTCCAATTTCTGTAGCAACATGAACAGCTGTGGCTGCAACTGGCATATCTGGAGAAACAGTAGCTAGTACAACTAGATCTATTTCTTCCGGATTAATTTTCGATTTGGTTATAAGATCTTGGGCGGCCTTTATAGCCATATAAGATGTTCCTAAAGTAGGATCTTTAAGGATGCGGCGCTCTCTAATTCCTGTGCGTGAAAAAATCCACTCATCATTGGTGTCCACCATTTTCTCCAATTCTTTATTGGACAAAATATCTTCAGGGACATAGGCACCTACAGCGGTAATTGCTGCTGTGATTTTATTCATAAAAGTCTAATTTTAAACCCTTTGCAATAGAAAAGAACTATTACTTAGAGAAAGAAAAGTACTAAAAATTCTTTGAATCGGGTTGCAAAATAAGGCCTTTTTAGGACTTATTCAACTTAAAACAAAAAACTCCCACAATGTGAGAGTTTGTATTCTAGCAAAGCTCTATAATTAGGCTTGTACCTCTTCTGTATTATCTATTAAAATCTGACCACGGTAATATAATTTACCTTCATGCCAATGAGCTCTGTGATACACATGTGCCTCTCCTGTAGTAGGATCTTTTGCAATTTGTGGAACAGTAGCTTTATAATGTGTTCTTCTCTTATCTCTTCTCGTTTTGGAGATTTTTCTCTTAGGATGTGCCATTGCTACGTATTATTTATCGTTTAATAAGTTTTTTAATTTATTCCAGCGAGGATCTATATTTTCCTCATTGTCATTATCTTCATAAGTTCCTTTCGGACTTAATTCTTCTAATTTATCGAGTACATCAGATTTTAATGTGCCATCTTCTATACCCGGATGAATTCTTTTATGTGGAACTGCTAATACGATAATCTCATACACATATTGTGCGATGTTTATTTCGTATTCTCCATGAGGTAATATTAATAACTCCTCATTTTCATCGTTAAATTCATCTCCAAAATTCACAACCAATCTCAAGCTGCCATCAATAGGCATATCAAAAGGTTCATTTGTAAGATCGCAATTAACGTTTACAGTCCCCGAGATTTCAAAAAAAAGCTCCATCATCGTGGACTTTTTTTCTAGCACTACATCTGCATGTAAAGCAGCACTATTGAAATCTTCGTATTCAAAATCTTCAAAGAACTCTTTGCCAATCTCGTATTCAAACTCGTGGCTGCCAATCTTAAGCCCAACAAATGGGATTGTATATGCCGCTAATTTCCTCATAACATCATCGTTTTCACGCGCCCGCCCTCGAGCTAAGGCAGGTGCAAAGATATAAAATATAATGAATTAACTATTCGTTATAAACAATATTTTGTTTATATCTTTTTTCCTAGTTTTTTCAGGGGGTTTCGAGTGATATTTTTATATTCTTCTCTCGTTTTATAAATTTCTAAAGCCTTAAAGACGGCTTCTTTAAATGAATTTATATTAGCACAATCCTTACCTGCAATCTCAAAAGCCGTCCCATGATCTGGTGAGGTCCTAATTTTTCTTAAGCCAGCAGTATAATTTACTCCTTCTCCAAAAGACAAGGTTTTAAATGGAATTAATCCTTGATCATGGTAAGATGCGATCACTGCATCAAAATTCGCATGATTCTTAGACCCAAAAAAACTATCTGCTGCATAAGGCCCATAAACTAAATTCCCTTTATCTCTAATTTTTTGAAGCGTTGGTTTTAATATCTCTTCATCTTCGTTCCCTATTAATCCATTATCTCCACTGTGAGGATTAATTCCTAACACAGCAATTTTTGGTTTGGAAATTCTAAAATCTTGAATAAGGGTTTTGGTTATTGTTGCTATTTTCTTTTCAATGAGCTCTGGAGTGATTACACTTGCAATGTCCTTTAATGGAACATGATCTGTTAGTAATCCCACTTTTAAATTACCAGAGATCATGAACATTAAGCTATCTCCTTTTAATTGTTTCGCTAAATAATCTGTATGACCAGGAAATTTAAAATCTTCAGACTGAATAGTATTTTTATTAATTGGAGCTGTTACCAGTACATCAATCTCATTTGAAACTAAAGCATTTGTTGCTGCTTCCAAAGATTTGAAGGCATATTTTCCACTTACAGGATCTTCTTTTCCAAAATTTATTTCTACGTTCTCTTTCCAAATATTCACAACATTTATCTTTCCTTCAATGGCATCCGCGGCAGATTCTACTCCTTGAAAATTTAGAGAGAGTTTAAAATGTTTCTTGTAGAAATTTAAGGTTTTAACTGAAGCAAAAATAATAGGGGTGCAAAAATCCAACATTCTAGAATCTTCAAAGGTTTTTAGAACTATTTCTCCACCAACACCATTTAGATCTCCAATACTAATTCCTAGTTTTATCTTTTGAACGGACTTCATAATTATTCCCCTTTTTTATTTATATTTTTACACCACAAATGTAACAATAATCTACAACCATGTTTACCGGAATCGTTGAAGAAGTAGGAGAAATACTAGAAATTAAGAAAGATAAAGGCAATCTCAATATTTACGTAGCTGCCTCTATGACTTCAGAATTAAAGATAGATCAGAGTGTAGCTCATAATGGAGTTTGTTTAACTGTAGTTGCTATTAATGATAATTCTTACTTGGTAACAGCCATTCAAGAAACATTAGATAAATCTAATTTAGGAAGTTTGAGTGCTGGTGATTCTGTTAATTTAGAACGCGGAATGAAGTTGGGAGCAAGATTAGATGGGCATCTAGTGCAAGGACATGTAGACCAAACTGCTGAATGTATTGGCGTAAAAGAAGAAAATGGGAGTTGGGTCTATACTTTTAATTATGATACGACTTTAGGAAACATCACTATAGAAAAGGGATCTATTACCATAAATGGAGTTAGCCTAACTGTTGTTAATTCTGAGATTAATCAGTTTAGTGTTGCCATTATACCTTATACCTATGAGCATACTACATTTAAAAATCTAAAAGAAGGCGATACTGTAAATCTGGAATTTGATGTTATTGGGAAGTATGTAAAACGCTTAACTCAAATAGGTTAAGCCTCTTTTCTGGATCTTAAATAATAGATGCCAAGTCCTAATCCAGCTATTAACAAGTATGGTAGTTTGGAATCTATTGGTAATCCTGGTGGTGGTGGCACTCCTTGCCTGCAATCTCTAGCTTCTCTACAATCACCTCTACAATAACGTTGCCCTGGAGGGCAGTTATTTCCATTTCCATGATCTTTTCTCTGTGCTAAAACCTCAAAATTGAAAGAGAATAAAAGAATTAAAGAAATCATAGTAATGCGTATAAGACTTTTGGGAACATTAAATGCACTACACCCAATAACGCCAAAAGATTTTATTGCGAATAAAAAAACCGCTCTTATTTCTAAGGCTATGTAGATCAGGGCTTTTCTCATTTTAATTATGTGCAATTTACTTTATATATAAATCACTTAAAAACTTGTTCAGCAATATTAACGTAATAATCTCCAATTGGGTTTCAAATATTTAAAATTAATCCTGTAATAGAATCAAAATGTATTTATCCTAAAATTTAAAAACGCATGTTAGTATTATCTCTAACAATATTTATTAACTGGCTATTTTATCTGCCAATTATAAATATTATAAAAATTTAAGAGTTCTTAATTAATTCAGCCCAGTATATAAGTGTAATAAAGATACATATCTTAATTACATATCAAAAAATTATTTTGAGTAGCATACTCAGATAAAATCAATAAAAAAAGCCTCTCACTAAGTGAAAGGCTTCTATTTATTATGTGGTCCCACCTGGACTCGAACCAGGGACCACCTGATTATGAGATGAGAAAAACGAAGTTTCTTTTAGCTTCTTTTGCTTTCTTATATATTGATAATCAACACTTTAACTAAATTTAATTTTCATTAGCTAATATTTGTTTTACCTTAGAACAGTGATTTGTTGTACCTATGTTGTACCCAATTTTTGCTTATGGCGACAATTAAAACTGTTCTAAGAAAGAAAAAATTATCTGACGGTTCGTTCCCAATTTGCTTACGCGTAACCAAAAACAGAAAAACTAAATATTTCTCTACGATATTTAGGTCTATGCCATATGAATGGAATGAAAGTTCAGGCGACTTTAGAAAGAATGCTGAAAATTATATTCAAAGCAATCGGTTATTACTAAAGCTCAAATCTCAAGCCTTTAAAGTTTACACTGCTTTGGAAATTGAAAACAAGCATTTCAGCCTAGACGATTTTGAAAATTGTTATCGTGAGGAGAAAAATCCCGTTCAAAATAATATTTTTAATTTTTGGAATGAGATAGTGGATGAAATGAATATTGCTGGCAGAACTGGAAATGCACGTGTTTATAAAGATGTACTGCATGTTGTAAAACTTTATCATCGAAGTCATCACCTACTCTTCAAGGATGTTACTCCTAGCTTTCTAAATAAATTTGAAGTTTTCTGCCGGGCCCGAGGTGGTACCGATGGTGGTATTGCGATAAAAATGAGAGCGATAAGAGCTATTTATAATTTTGCAATACAACGAAATTTAGCCATAGAAGAGTCATACCCCTTTAAGGATTATAAAATTTCTAAACTAAAAGGAAAAGGATTAAAGAAGGCACTGAGCTTTCCTGAAGTATTGGAAATTATTAAACTGGATTTAAATAAGTATCCGCATTTAACAAACTGTAAACATTACTTCACATTCAGTTTTTATACAAGAGGTATGAACTTCACCGACATGCTTTGGCTTGAATGGAAAAATGTAACTGAAGATCGTATCTATTATACACGTTCAAAAACCAAAGGAAATTTTACAATTAAAATCCTCCCACCTGTTCGTGATATTCTCAACTATTATAAAGAGAGATCTTTAAACACGAAATATGTATTTCCACTACTTTTAAGTGATGATCTTACTTATGCCCAGGTTGCAAATAGAAAGCACAAAACTTTACAACGGTACAATAAAGAATTAAAAGAAATTGCCCAAATATGCAATATCAATAAACCTCTTACTAGTTATGTTGCCAGGCATAGTTTTGCGAACTCCTTAAAGCAAAAAGGAGTGGCCACCGATGTGATTAGTGAGTCTATGGGACATCAAAATCTGGCTATTACCCAAGCTTATCTAAAAGAACTGGATAATTCTGTTTTGGATGAAGCTAGTGAGTTGTTATTATAATAGTTAGAATTATAATCGTAAAAATGAATCCTGTATTAGATAATTACACATTGTCATAACTTAAAACAACTTTCGAAGTAAGAGGTTGTGCTTGGCAGGTTAAAATTAGGCCATTATCTATATCACTGTCAGACAAAATATTATTTTGGAGCATATTGACCTCCCCTTCGGTAAGTTTAGCAATACAACTACTACACACGCCAGATTGGCAAGAATAAGGAACATCAATATCTTCTTCTAATGCAGAGTCCAGTATGTTTTTCTTTTGAGGCATGTTAAAAGAATAATCTTTCCCATCTAATAAAAGTGTGATTTCTGCATTTCCAATAGCTAATGGTTTTAAAGCTTCAATAGGAGTAGCAGATGTGGTAAACAATTCAAAATGAATATTGTCTTTTTCAATACCATGTTTTTGTAATGCTTCGGAAGCGGCTGCTGTCATTGTTTCTGGACCACAAAGATAAAAGAGATCAAGTTCAATATTTTTATATTTATCCTTCACGATATATTCAACTGTATTTTTATCAATACGACCAAATAAAGTATTTTCTTCATCGGATTGACTAAAAACAAACTCTAATTTAAATCGGATAGGATATTTGCTTTTAAGTACAAGTAATTCGGAATAAAAAATGGTATCTCTAGGGGTTTTATTACCATAAACAAGGACAAATGTGCTAAGAGGTTCCTCTTCTAAAACGGTTTTTAAAATACTTATAATAGGCGTAATACCACTTCCAGCAGCAAAAGCTACAATTGTTCTTTTAATAGATCTAATCGGTTCAAATACAAAACGACCTTTTGGCGGAGCTACTTCTAAAACAGTATTAGCTTTTAAAATGTTATTGGCAAAAACCGAAAAACCACCTCCTTTAATCATTTTAACAGCAACTTTTAATTCTCCACTCTTAGGGGAAGCGCATATGGAATAATCTCTAAGGATTTCTTTGCTGTTAATTTCTGTTTTAAGCGTTATATATTGTCCGGCTTTAAATCTAAAAAAATCCTTTAAGTCTTGAGGAATATTAAAATCAATGATAACGGCATTATTCGTGTTTTTATTAATTGCCTTTATATGGAGTGGGTGAAATCTGGACATATGTTATTTTTCTTCGGAGATATACAGACGCTACTAAAAAACCTTAACCCTAATCTTATTTATCCTCAGCTTTGAAACGATATTTGATAAATCAAATAATTAAATGAAACTCAAAATTTTTAGGATAGATTGCCGATTGTGTCTGAAAAATTCTATGAATTATTTAGATTAGGGAATAGGGCTTTTGTTTGGCTAACATCTTGATAATAAAATTTAAATAGGGTTTCTACTATAAACCCTTCAATAAGAAGCTTTGGGATCTATGCTTTTTTCTTTTTCTTCTTTTTAAAAACCTTTCTAATAGTAGGGGAGGTAGTAAACCATAGCGTAAATCCGCTTAATACTGTTATTAACCCAAGAATAGAAAACGCACGCAAAATTATATTGTTAAAATCATCTCTGCCTTCATAATCCATTGTATGGGTCATCCATAAAAAATCAAAAATACGCCAGTCACGATGTCTAATAGTCTGAAATTGGCCATTATTAACCGATATATATGCTTTTAATGCTTCATCATTGGAATAAGAAACAACATATGCTGGCAATTTCCCTACATCCTTTCTTTGGCGAAATTCATGATGCCCTCCAGTCTCTGTTAATATGTCAATTGATGATACTTTTAAATCATCCTTTATTCTTTTTTTTGCGATATAAAGTGCTTCCTCTTGAGTAATTCCATTTTTTGAATCACCTGTTTTAGCATCAAAGAGTTTGCTTTCATTAAGCCAATAGTAGGGCTTATCTGCAATATTTAATAATTCTAATGAAATGATATCTTCGTTTGATTGTAATTCGGCTGGGCTAATCAAATTACTGAATGATGTACGTGTCATCGTTTGATTAAGAAATTGGTCCCCATGAATTTCATCTATATCTGTCCAGCTAAAATAGAGCCCGCTTACAGTCCACATTATGAATTGAATACCAAGAAATAGGCCTAAATATCTATGAGTTTTCCTAATTTTATTTGCCGTGTGTCTATTTACCATAATTTTTAAATAAGAAGGGGACGGTTGGCATAGTTAACAACCGGGTCCCCTTATTTGTTTTTTAATAACCTCTCTTCCTAGTAACCTTGTGTTTGTTCCATTCCAGTTGCTTCCACTTCACTGGCAGGAATTGGACAAATAGTCCTATTATCTGTGGCCAGAATGTCCAAATTAGAGACATCTATTCCGGTGTTCACATGCTCATTAGCTGGACGATTAATATCTTTACCTCTTCGTATATAGTCATATACTCCATGCCCTTCCAATGCAAGCTCTCTTCTTCTTTCTTCTGCAATTCTATTTTTTAATGCTTCACCAGTTTCCGTAACCTGATTAGAAGCAAAATCTGTTGTTCTTTTTTCTATGAGGATATTAAGAAAATTCTGTGCTTCTGTATCTCCCCCTGCACCCTGTGCAGTAGCTTCCGCAGCTATTAAATACATCTCAGAAAGTCTTATCACAGGAATATTGTGAGCACTTAAACCACCTCCTTCGCTACGATTGGTATATTTAACAAAAGCTTGCTGGGTACCTTCTTTATCTTCTTCCAACAACGCAGCCCTTGGGTCACCTTCATATACACTTAACAGGTCCACAAATGTCTGGGTAGCAATTATATCACCCTGACCCCCATCTTTCAAATCAAATTGAGCGCCTAAACCGTTACTTCCAAGAGAGTTCTGGCTGGTGATACTCAATTCAAAAATAGATTCAGAGTTATAATCATCAAAAGCATAGGAATTAATTCCCATAAGATTGTTAGCGCCCCGGACTGCAATCACCTCTTTTGCATACTTAAGGGCGTTCTCCCAATCTTGTTTATATAAATACACTCGGGCTAACAAAGCCGCGACCCCAGTTTTGGTGAGATACTTGGTGCTTCCTTGATCCCAGCTATTCTCTTCTAACAAATCAAAGGAGCTTTGCATATCAAGTATAATCTGGTCATAAGTTGCTCCCAAATCACTCCTTTCTAATACAATCTCTTCTGAAGAAAGCTTTATAGGTAATCCTTGCGAGGAAGCACCGGCTTTTATCCAAGG
This sequence comes from Gillisia sp. CAL575, assembly GCF_000403785.1. GTDB lineage: Bacteria > Bacteroidota > Bacteroidia > Flavobacteriales > Flavobacteriaceae > Gillisia. The sequence goes on along the minus strand of NZ_APHJ01000021.1, from coordinate 724,378 downwards.
ATAGGCAAAGGTTCTAGCCAAGTCAAAATACACCATCCCCCTGAGACCTAAAGCTTCTCCCAGTATCTCCTGCTTTTTTGCTTCATTACCTAGAGCAGCGTCAATATTGTTTATAATAAGATTTAAATTATTTATAGTTTTAAAAGACTGAATCCACAAATCTTCGCAGCTTCCACTGCTGTTGCTGTTTTCTTCGTACTTATAGCCTATGAGTTCATAATCTCTGGGATTATATGTGGTTTTAACAAATCTAAAATCAGTACCTTTTACGGCTGCCCTTTTATATAAAACCCTTCCCAAATAAGTATTTCTGGATATTTCATTATACGTTCCCGTTAATAATTTATCAAGTTTATCTACCGAATTAAGTACCAGCTTCTCTGAGATAACATGATCTGGCGATTGGTCCAGCACATCTTTACTGCAACCTTGAAGGACTATTAATCCTAAGACTAGAATGCTATTTTTTAATATTTTCATTTGAATGCTTTTTAAGTTCTAAAGTTGTAATTGAAATCCTAATAGGATAGTTCTGGCCGTTGGTACCTGAAAGAAGTTTACTCCATCAACCACAGCTTCAGGATCGTATCCGTCTAGTTCGGTCAATAGAAATAAGTTATCCCCTTGTATGTAAACAGACCCTCCTTTTAGGGTATTCCATAATTTCGGAAGATTATAGCTTAATTTAACATTTCTAAGTTTCAAGTAATCCGAATTATACAAATGTCTTGTAGAAACGTCGTTTGAGAACGTTGGGTTACCATTGATCCTGATAGGCACAGTAGCAGAGGTATTATTTGGATTCCATGGATTCAGTTGAGCAACTGTGTTGGTAAATTGGGGAGCAAACCCGTCATCATCACGCTTAAAAGCGGTGCGGTCATATACCTTTCCCCCTAAACCGAAAGTAAATTGGAAATCGAATGTGAAATTTTTATAGTTAAATTCATTAAAAACACCTCCTTGAAAGTCTTGTAAAGCATTTCCAAAAATTCCAAATCCAGCTTCCTGGGCATTTGTTGTGAGTTCACCAGTTCGTTCTCCATTTTCTAAAACATAATATTGTGCGTAACCATTTGAAGGATCTACACCTGCATAATCCCTTAAATAAAAGGAATATATACTTTCCCCTTCTTTAATAATTAAAGGATTCTGGCCATATCTTGAACTATATGTAGGAACAATATCATTCTTTAACTTGGTAATCTCGTTATCAAGCATGGTAAGGTTAGCACTGGTCCTCCAAGAAAATTCTCCCGTGGCCACCGGACTATACCCAATTTCAAACTCCCATCCTTTATTAACCATCTCCCCGTAGTTCTGCAACTGGGTCGTAAAACCTGTAGTATTTGAAACAGGAACATTTAATAACAAATCTTCAGTTTTTTTATGAAAATAATTAACTGCCAGATCCACTTCACCAAATAGATTGAAATCTACACCAAAATTGAAATTTTTACTTAATTCCCAAGAAAGATCAGGGTTCTGAAGTTGTCCATAAGACAAACCCGATTCTCCACCATATCCCAGTCCATCGGTTTCAAAAAATGCTAGGGCAGCATAATACTGAGGTGGTAAATTTCCGTTTGTTCCATAACTTCCTCTGAATTTTAGATAGTCTAATCCGTCAATATCTAGGAAATTTTCTCCAGTAGCTACCCATGCCCCAGAAACAGACCAAAAGGTTCCCCAACGAGAATCTTTTCCAAACCTTGAGGAGCCATCCCTTCTAAAACTTGTGGAAAAATAGTATTTCTGATCAAAATCATATGAGACTTTAGAGAAATAAGAAAGTAGTGAGTAATTCTCTGAATATCCTGTATGACTCCAAAGTGTACCAATGCTACTTGCTGACAGTAATTCACTATCCAAAACATCATAGCCATAAACATTTATAGAATTCATTTTTGAAACCTGTGATTCTTGACCTAACAAGACATCGAAACCATGTTTTCCGAAGTCCTCATTGTAGTTTAAAATATTGGTAATTGTGTATTGAAATACTTCACTCTTCACACGATTGAGAACACCGTTCCAAATTCCCCCACCAGCACCAAATTCTTTGTTATCATATAATGTTTCATCAATCGCTTGCTGATCTACACCAAAAGTAGTTTTAAAACTAAGCGGTTCAATAATTTGAAATTTAGCATAAGCATCACCCCTTACACGAAACTCAGTATTTTCATATTTCCCTACTTTTAAAATACCTATAGGATTGGCATTTTTTTCAATATCGTTTGGCAGGTTTGCAAAACCTCCATACCCTTCTGGATCATAAATAGCAGCAGCAGGAGGAAGAACTCGAGCCATATATAATGGATTGAGACCTCCGGCATAGGAACCATCAAAATTCGCAGTGTTCCGTTCTGTTTTTGAAACTGAAAGATTAACACCAATGGTTAACCAGTCCTTTGCTTCATTCTCAAGATTGATTCTCCCCGAGTAACGCTTCAGGTCTGTCTCTATAATTGTACCAGTTTGGTCCAGATAATTTCCAGAAATGTAAAAGGAAGTTTTTTCATTTCCCCCTCTTGCAGATAAATTATATTCTGTTCTTAAACCATCTTGGTAAATAGCATCCAGCCAATCTGCATTTGCATTGGTGTTTCCATAAATCCCCTCATAATCGCTTACAGACTGATTTTGGTAACCATTATAAAGAGTATTGTCTCCATACACTCTGCTAAATTCAGCATTTTCATTATTTTGGATATATTGGTTTATTTGACCTTCTATCCAAAGATCTTTAAACTGTTGGTTATTGATAAGTTTCTCTTCTGTTAGATTCTGGCTCCAGCCTGTCTCAACTCCAAGGGTAATTTCTGTTTCCCCATTCTTCCCATCTTTAGTGGTTATAATTATAACTCCATTGGCAGCACGTGATCCATACAAGGAGGAAGCTGCAGCATCTTTAAGTACAGTGATACTTTCTATATCTTCTGAATTAATAGTGGATAAAGGGTTGTATCCAGTTGTTCCAACCATATCGTCCCCAGCTCTCAAATTTGAATTGGTATTTATAACTACTCCATCTAAAACATATAGAGGTTGAGTATTCCCGCTAATAGAACCAATACCCCGTATTTGAACATTAGACCGTCCACCAGGCTGGCCTGAAGAAGAAACATTAATACCCGAAACTTTACCCTGTAAGGCTGTTTCAAAACTAGCCGATGAGCTCCGGGTGAGCGCTTCGCTTTTTACCGTTTCTGCCGCTCCGGTAAAACTTCGTTTATCTGAAGACCCATAGGCAACGACCATCACCTCAGTTAGAGATTCTGCAGACATTTCCATGTTTACATCAATTACATTGCCGGCTCCCACAGTGCGGTTTACAATTTTCTTTCCAATGAAAGTAAAATTGAGTATGTCTCCCACGTTAGCCAGTAATGAATATTTACCGTCGAAATCGGTTTGGGTTCCACTCTGGGTGTCTTTAATGGATACATTTACACCTGGCATTGGGAGCCCATTCTCATCCATTACAGTACCAGAAATTGTTTTTTCTTGTGCAATGACCACTTGCACGATTAACACTAAGAATAGCGTCAAAATTGTTCGTAATTTATTTTTCATAAATATTCGATTTTAGATAATTATTTTCTGTACTAACTTTTCAATGTATGAAAATGAAATTCATAATAACATGTTAAACTTGGCACAAATCAAACTTAACATTATTTTTGATACTAAATAAGACTAACTTAGTTAATTATTGATACTTATGAGTAATCAAATAGAATTAAGACATCTTCGATATTTTTTAGCAGTTGCTGAAGATTTACATTTTAGAAAAGCTGCAGAACGATTATTCATTTCTCAGCCCGGATTGAGTAGACAAATAAAACAAATGGAAGATGATCTGGGAATCCAATTATTTGAACGACACAATAGAAAAGTAAAATTGACACGTGTAGGAGAATATCTGAAATTAGAAATAACAAAAAATTTAAAAAATTTAAATCAAATAATTAATCATGCCAAATTACTCCAAAAAGGTATGGAAGGCAGTTTGACTATAGGTTATGTAGGATCTGCAATACAAAAAATCATTCCAGTATTATTATTGAAATTTAAAGAGAGATCTCCAAATATTAATTTTGTTCTCAAAGAAATGGATAATCAGAAACAAGTAGAAAATTTACTTCTACAAAATATTGATTTAGGCTTTGTTAGATTAGAGAGCGTACCCCTAAATCTTAGTATTAGATCTGTTTTAATAGAAACTTTCTGCTTAGTTCTTCCTAAAGATCATCCAATTGATAGCTCAAATTTCAAAAGTTTATCTCAATTTAAAGATGAATTTTTCATATTGTTTGACCCTATATTTAGTCCTTCATATTATGAAAAAGTAATGCGAATTTTTGACGATAATGGTTTTACTCCAAAAGTTTCTCATAGTACAATACATGCTAATTCTATTTTTAAGCTTATTGAAAATAATTTTGGACTTTCTATTATACCAAAATCATTACAATTGCCATATTATGAAAATGTCAAATTTATTGAATTAATAGATATTCCTCAGAGAACAACCTTATCTGTTGTATGGGACAAGAAAAACACAAATCCTATATTAGATGATTTTCTAAAATTACTTTAGAATAAAATTGGAAGCTTCCTTATAAAAAAATCCAGACTGAGTCATCTAGTTATCAAAGAAGAATATCCTTTAGGTAATTCGACTCAGAGCATCGAGATATTAGACCCCAAATCTCGCTAAAAAAGCGGAATTAGTTCAACTAATAATTTTTGAATTCATAGCCTCACTATTTTCCAACATTGAGTTTCACTAAAAAAAATTATTAATTGTTGTTAATACATTTTTATTTAGAAAGTATTTGAATTGCATTTATGAAAACCTGAAATATTTCACTGAGCTTCTTGAATTAATTATGCTTTAAAATAATTTATTTAAAATAGTATCTTCAACCAGATTTGGAAGTGTGACTTTTAAATTTGGGGATCTTTTCATTTCCCGTTTAATAGCAAAAGTAGCTTCCTTATTTCTGGCCCAACTTCTACGTGCTATTCCATTATTAACATCATAAAATAACATATTCTTTAAATTTGCTTCAGCTTCTCCTGTACCATCTAATACCATTCCGAATCCTCCATTTATTACTTCTCCCCAACCTACTCCTCCACCATTGTGAATAGACACCCAAGTTGCGCCTCTAAAGCTATCGCCAATCACATTATGAATGGCCATATCTGCAGTAAATTTACTTCCATCATAAATATTAGAAGTTTCACGATAAGGTGAATCCGTTCCACTTACATCATGATGATCTCTTCCTATAACTACAGGCCCCATTTTTCCAGATGCAATGGCATTATTAAATGCTTCTGCAATTCTTAAACGACCTTCTGCGTCTGCATATAATATACGTGCTTGTGAACCAACAACCATTTTATTTTTTTTGGCATTTTTGATCCATATAATATTATCTTGCATTTGCAATTGAATCTCTTCTGGAGAATTTTCCATAATGTCTTGCAATACTGTTGCAGCTATTTTATCTGTAGTGTCTAAATCTTCTGATTTTCCTGAAGTACAAACCCAACGGAACGGCCCAAAACCATAGTCAAAAAACATTGGGCCTAAGATGTCTTGAACATAGGACGGGTATTTAAAATCGATATTATTCGCTGCCATTACATCTGCACCTGCTCTGGAAGCTTCCAATAGAAACGCATTCCCATAATCGAAGAAATAGGTGCCTTTTGCTGTATGTTTATCTATAGCGGCTGCATGTCTTCTTAGAGATGCCTGCACTTTATCTTTAAACAAAACTGGTTCTTCACGAATCATCCGATTAGATTCTTCATAAGACACATCTACAGGATAATATCCTCCTGTCCATGGAATATGCAAAGAGGTTTGATCTGAACCAATATGAATATAAATGTTTTCTTCATAAAAACGTTCCCAGATCTCAACCACATTCCCTATATAGGCAATGGAAACAACTTGATTATCCCTTTGCGCTTGTTTTGCTTTATCAACTAGTTTATCCATATCATCAATTAGGACATCTACCCAACCTTGTTTATGTCTTTTGGTTGCTGCCTTCGGATTAATTTCAGCGCAAATGGTAATACAATTGGCAATGTTTCCTGCTTTTGGTTGTGCACCGCTCATTCCTCCTAATCCGGAAGTCAAGAAGATTTTTCCATTTGGCTTTTCATCTTTTGGCAAGATTTGTCGAAATGCATTCATTACAGTTATCGTGGTTCCATGAACAATTCCTTGTGGACCAATATACATAAATGAGCCTGCAGTCATTTGTCCGTATTGCGAAACGCCCAGCGCATTAAATTTTTCCCAGTCATCTGGTTGCGAATGATTGGGTATTACCATACCATTAGTAACCACAACTCTAGGAGCGCTCTTTGATGAGGGAAATAATCCCATTGGATGTCCAGAATATAAGTGCAATGTCTGTTCATCGTTCATAGTAGCTAAATACTGAACTGTCAAAAGATATTGTGCCCAATTTTGAAAAACCGAACCATTACCTCCGTATGTAATCAATTCTTCAGGGTGCTGTGCCACTTCTGGATCAAGATTGTTATGAATCATTAATATAATAGCTCTGGCTTGTAAAGATTCCCCCGGATATTCAGCAATATCTCTTGCATAAATTTGATAATTAGGTTTAAATCGATACATATAAATACGACCATAATTGATCAATTCTTGGGCAAATTCAGCTGCCAATTCTTGATGCCAATCTTTAGGAAAGTATCTTAACGCATTTCTAATTGCTAATTGTTTTTCATTAGTAGATAAAATATCTTTTCGCCTAGGTGCTCTATTTATATTCTTAGCGTATGCCTTTTTTATAGGCAGACTATTTGGTATTCCTTGCAGAATTTTTTCTTGAAATGTCATATTTTAAGTAATTTATCTTACAATAAAAGATCGATTTTTAACCAAATCAATCATATTATCAATGTCATATTTTAATATTCTATCATCATCTAACTTATTTACGCTACTTCGTACAATTGCAAAATTTTCTTCTATAATTTTTGAAAATGTATTGGGCCTTCTAAATTCCATAGCTTGTACAGCAAACATCAATTCTATTGCTAGTATCTTCTCTATATTTTCTAAAATCTGATTTAGTTTACGTCCTGAAATACTCCCCATGGATACGTGATCTTCTTGCCCCAAAGATGTTGGAATACTATCAGCAGAAGCTGGGAAACACAATGATTTATTTTCTGATGCTAATGCGGCTGTAGTATATTGGGGAATCATGTAACCCGAATTTAATCCTTCATTTTCCGTAAGCAATCTTGGCAAACCATACTTGCCTTCTAATAGTAAATAACATCGTCTATCTGAAATATTCCCTAATTCTGAAGCCGCCAATGAGACATAATCGATGGCCATTGCCAAGGGTTGTCCGTGAAAATTGCCACCAGATATAGCTTCGGTTTCACTTAACACAATCGGGTTATCTGTAACAGAATTCATTTCTATTCCTGCCAATTCCTTTAGGTGATCATAAGCATTTCTAGAGGCGCCATGTACTTGGGGCATACAACGAATTGAATAAGGATCCTGTACCCGGTTGCACTCCAAATGGCTTTCTATATTCTGTGAATCTTTAAGCAATTTCCGAATTCTCTTGGCTACTTTTAAATTCCCTTGAAAAGGACGAATTTCATGCAATGCTTTATTAAACGGAGCAGCACTACCTTGAAACCCTTCTAAACTCATAGTCCCTGACACATCTGCTAAATCTAATAAGTATTCCATTTTATCAAGCGCTTTGATAGCATGCGCTAAAATAAATTGTGTTCCGTTTATTAGTCCTAGACCTTCTTTAGCCTCTAATTGTAATGGTATCAATCCGTGAGATGATAAGACTTCTTTGGCAGAACAAATATTATCCTCAATCCAAAAATCACCTTCTCCTATTAAAGGCAAAAATAAGTGCGATAGTGGTGCCAAATCACCTGAAGCACCTACCGAGCCTTGTTCTGGTACTACTGGGAGTAAATCATTTTCTATAAAATATATAATGCGCTCAATCAAGCTAAGCCGCACTCCAGAATACCCTTGACATAATGCATGTACTTTACAAATCATCATAATTTTTGATAATTCTTTATCAATTGGCTTACCTACCCCAACAGCATGACTTATCAATAAATTTTCTTGTAACTTTTGAGTTTTTTCTGGAGCAATTTGTGTATCACACAACGGACCAAATCCAGTATTAATACCATATACTGCTTTATTGCCCTTGGCCATTACTTCTACTTTTCTTCTACATGAATTTACTCTATCAATAGCAGTATTTGTTAAACTCCCTTTCAAAGCACCATTGGCTATATCTTTTACTTTTTTTATAGTTAGAATGTCAACTCCATATTTAAACATATCATATCAAAATTAATTTAGAACAAAGTAATTCAATTTTTCCATACGTTTTAGGACTAATATTATGAATAATTGATAACTATAAGGTATCAATTTAAAAAACTGACCTTTTTTGTTTTTTGATTTTTTAAATGAATATTGCTATATTAGTATGCTTGTATTAATCAATCGATCTTAAACTTCATTTGAGGAATGATACCAATAATTAGACTAGAATTAGAAATTTTAGTAGGTCTTACTATGCTGCAAATTAAAATCCTAAAAGTCCACACAATAAAAATATCCGGTCCTTTAATTTAAACTTAGTTAGCGGTGCTGATATTTTTTAAATTGCAGAGGAAGTATTAATATCGAAGTTCTCTATTTTAAAAACTCCCTGAAATTTTCATTTGTAATTACTTTTACTTCTGTATTATAAGCTTCCACAAACGTTTTAGGGATTTTCACTTTGCTTTTTGGATTCCACTTTATTTCAATACCAGTAATTGTCCCCGCATCCTCCTCTACATAATCAATTTCTTGCTGCTGCACGGTTCTCCAAAAATAGGCTTTGGCTAATGAACCATTGTAGGCATTGTGCTTCAATCGTTCTGCTATTAAAAAATTTTCCCAAAGATTGCCTTTGTCCTGACGAACTTCTAAAGGATTTAAATCTCCAATAATCATGTTTCTAACACCAGTATCATAAAAATATATTTTTTGATTGGTCTTGATCTCGTTACGTAAATTCTTACTAAAACTTGGAAGTTTGAAAACCACATATGCTTGGCATAATAAGTCTATATAATTCGAAACAGTTTTTTTATCTATTCCTAATAGCTGTGCTAATTCATTATAACTTACCTCGCTTCCTATTTGAAAAGCCAAAGCGCGTAATAATTTTTCAAGGATTTCAGGCTTTCTAATTCCACCATAACTAAGAAGATCTTTGTACAAGTAACTATCTGTTAATTGCTTTAGAATTTCTTTTTCATCTCCAAAATTATTAATAACATCTGGGTACATCCCATAAATAACTCGTAGCTCAAGCTGTTGTTCAGCTTTAAGGTACCCAACGTTCGATTCGAATTCACCCCAAGAAATAGGATAAAGCTGATATTCCCATTTTCTTCCGGTTAATGGTTCTTGTGTCTGGTTATTTAACTCGAAGGCAGATGAGCCGCTCACAAGTAATTGAACAGATTGAAGTTGATCTGTAATGAGTTTTAGTGTTAGCCCTATGTTATCAATCCGCTGCGCTTCATCTATGAACACAATTTTATTGTTCCCAATAATATTTTTGAGTTGTTCTAAATTCGGGTTGGAGATTAATTTTCTCACGGTTGGATCATCACCATTCAAAAAGAGATATTCTTTTCCTTCCAGTAACTTATTGAAAAGTGTAGTTTTACCAACTTGACGTGGACCAATTAATAGAATTGCTTTGCCGGTTCCAAAACGGTTTATAATCTTCTTTTCTAAATCTCTTTTAATCATCTTTAGGGAATGTAATCCCCAAATATACTATTTTTTAAGGATTGTAATCCCCAAATATCAAATTAACATGTGTTATTGAAGATTTATGAACTGATTTAACCTTGGGGTAACTTCGTGAATAAAGTAATCCTCACCAAACATAATCTCTTTTGTTCATTGTTTTGCACTGTTCAGTGACAATGAACACTAAAATATAATGAACGTTTGTGTTCATTAAACATTTATCTGATTATTTTTTGAGAGAATTTGAATAAATGAAAAGTCTTGGTTTAGAGACTTTTTAAAAGTTTATAAGGATCAAAATCTCTAAAAAGCTCATCCTCCTTTTGGCTTAGAGGATCCAACCAGTCAGCTTTTCTTAAACCAAATGATATCTGTTCTTTTGTTTCATCTGATAGTTCAACTTTCTTTTCATACTCATTCAAAAAAGTCCGCAGTTTATTAGCTTCATGCCAGAGATCAGACTTTTGTTTTATTAAAGATAGCATTGAGATTTCTTCCTTTTGCAACTTTTCTATTTCTTCCTGCTTTTTCTTTTCAACAGCTTCCTTTTTTAATCGAATTTCATTTTCCCTATGCCATTCCCGTTTTTCCTTCGCTATATCTTCCAAATATTTAATAATGAGTGGTAATTTTTCCGCAAGAGTTTTACTTGTAGTCTCCTGCCATTCTTTTCCAGAATATTCTCCAGCTAAAAAACTAAGAAGACCAATAGATTCTAATTTACTGCTTCGGTATCCTGAATTTTCAATCTCGTAAATTCTTTTTGACCTTTCCCTCATTCTAATAGCAAATTCGATCCCTTCAATAACTACATATGAGTTTCCATAACAGAATAGAAAATAATGTCCCCTAGCCTTCATCACGGTAATAAAAGTGTTTAGAAAACATAAAGCTCTTTTATATGGCTTTTCAGAAGCAGTGACTGAAATTCTTCCGTAGTCATATCTTTTAGTATAATTCCAAACATTATTAACAACCGGATGTAATTTCGGATTATCCGAAAGCATTTCCATAATGATCGGATCAGGATTTTTAGGTATTCTTTTGGGAACTTCTAAATCAAAGATCTTATGATCATCATTTATAGTCTTCAGCTTTTCTGCAGGTTTAAAATTTTTTGAATTTTCGCTAGTTCGAATCTGCAGCTCTACATCATCCGCATCTGGCATGTTTGGCAATTTTGGTTTGCTAATCGCTTTTCCATATTTTCTTTTCATCCAGTAGCCATTAGGGGGTAAAGGGATTTTGTGTTTTTCACAAATACTTTTAAATTCTTGGTAGGTTAAGGAATAGCTCTTACAAAACCATACAATACTCTTCTCCCAACATAAATCAAAAAACTCCTCTCTTGAAAACTTATTTCTCATAATATTGATGATTTACTCATGTCTAAAATATTCAAAATCAACATAACTTTTTTCACTATTATCATCACCAATCTTTAGGAGCTGGATCAGAAGTCATAATTGAAATTAGAATGTTACTATTTCATAGCCCCTCATCTACCATAACTTACCTGCGCGTGGATCCTGTGCTGTTTTTATAGCGTTCGGGAAGATAAGCGTTAAGTAAAAACAGCATAGGGCGCATTGCTATTTTTGGTTTATATGATTATTTTTTTTATTTAAACCAAGACGGTATTTTAAAACAACTTTGTTATTTATAGAAATCGGGATGCGTATCGTCCTCTTCATAGGCTTTCTTTTCAAGATATCGGAACTTATTTTTGGGGTCTGCCAATTTTATAAGATCAAGCAATATTTTAAGCGTTGGCTCTAAACTTTCTCGTTCCATTTTGCGCAACAATACTTCAAGCGCATCCATTCGTTATTAAAAATATTTAGCAATCTATAATTGGTAAGAGGGAAAGGTTCGAAGGGAGAGATGAAATTGTGGTCAAAAAAATCCAACATCGCTTCTAAGGTTTCGGTATAATTTACCTCATTTTCTATGGCGTGTTTTTTAAAGCGTTCCACCGTTTCAGTATGGAAGTTAATTCGGGAGAAATTCCTGCTCATGGTATTTATTTTTTAAAGATTAGGATAATTGGTTGTACTGTTTATAGGGACTGCCAAGCATTTACTGTAAAAGGTATCATGAGGTGGTTCGTGCAGAATCCTAGATTAAATCATAAATCACTGTAAATCAAATACTTATTATAAAATGAGAACAACCTAACAACGCGCAGCGTGTTATCCTCTTGCTTCTCATTTTCCTTCGTTTACAACTCATGAAAAAGAGAACTAAAAACCTCCATGTTGAAAAATGAAGTTTTCAATTTTGAGCACATTTTATTTTATATTAGTCTGTTCAAGATTACTGTTTTCAAAAGAGGTGCAGCGAAGGTACTCAGAAGGGGAAATTCCAGCCCGGGCCTCTCTTTTTTGGAGCAACTTTTTCTCGTAAATCGAGCAGCGTATCTGGATGTATTCCCGTTTCATTTTTTCTTTTAAAATCTTTGCAACCTCCGGGAGCAAAGCAAGATTGTCATGACAATGACACATCTTGCTTTGCTTCTCCAAATGAAATTCTCCCTTTGGGCGTTCACCGGAGTTTTTTAATTTTGTTAGTCAATTCTTTTTCTTTTCTAATTGAGATCAGTTGCTCATTCAGATCCTTATAACCTATGTAACATTTACTTTTATCCTTCACATTGGAATATCAATCGGTTAGTTCCTTAGAATTAATTCTTCCCGGCTCATCATGATCCAAATACAAATCAACTTCCTTATAATTTTCAAACAATTCCGAAACTGCTTGTAAAAAAGAGAGCGAGTTTAAAACAATCACATCGGAGCTTTTTAGTGCCTCTGGAAATAACTCAGCCATGGATAAAAGATCAAACATCCCTTCCAAAACTATCATTTGCTCTGAATGCTTGTTCAAATAGGTATAGGCTTTGGGAGAACTGGAGATTTTAAAAAATTTGTTGCGAAGTTCCCAACCTCCATCTTTATTTTGAAGACCGATGGAGAAACAGGATTTCCCCTCAATTTGATAAGTAACTTCTTTGCAGTACAAGTTTGCTGTTTGTATCGAAATCATTCTAGCTTTCAAATATTGAATCAACGCCAAATGTTGGATGGGTTTCACTTCTATAATTTCAATATTGGGACTTGTTTCCTTTTTTATGATGTGCTGCTGAAAAAAAAAGAAGTCCTTTTCTTTACTTAGAAGATCTAGTGCTTCTTTAACTGAACAGTTTTTCATCACCAGAACCAAATCAAGCCCGTTTCCGCCTGTTCCTAGTCCATGGTCATACCATTTGTTCAAAAGCAAAGAAACCTTGAAAGAGGCCTGCGTTTCTGACCGAAGGGGACTCAGAAACCAGGCTTCTTTCTCCGTAGTCCTGCTTGGAAAGTGCCCGAAGCTTGCCAGCGTTTTTACGATGGAAAGATTTCGGGCTCTTTCGCAGGTTATCCGTGAAAATTCTTTTTTTTTCATTAGCATTATTTTTCCAAATACATCTAAATAAAATTATACCTACTCATCACTGTTTTTTTTGATGAGAAAACGATGAGCGATCAAACCCTTGGTATCACTAGTCCTATTCTTTATCTCTCATCATTCATCAAAAAAAGAGATACCTATAAGCATTTCTCCTCCACTTATTTCTCAAAATATCAAAAATGATGAAAACCTTAAAACAACATCCATAAAAAAAGGCTCTTCAAGGTTATCAACCGCTCATCAGATATCGTTCAGTTTTTCGCTAAAATTCTTGGATAAAAATGATTTTCTTACTGTATAGTATCTCCCAACGGCATCAATCAATCCCAAACCTCCATCTTGCCAAATGATCATTTTTTTGTAGGTTAGTGAATTGTCCTGATTAATTAGTTTCCAATCTTTTTTGAGAATTTGTCGCAAATGGGTCAGATCAGTTTTAACCCGTGTACGGCTCAAGACTTGCAGCGCATCTAATGGACAAAGGTCTATTTCATCCACCTCAAAAGTTTCCATCGCGCTTAAGATCATACTGGCCAGTTCCTTTTCTACTCTGTTTCGATTATTTTGCATTAGATTTACCAATGCCTCGGTTTTAATTTCTTCGGCAGAAAACCACATGCGTGTTTTATGCTTGGTAACTAACTGGCGATTCTGTAAAAAATTTAAAAATGCTGGTATTTCTGTCTCTAAATGATCTAAAAAATTGGTTTCTTCTTTTTTGAGGGAAGGAATTTTTAGAACCCAAAAACGGGTTTCATCGCTATCGATCTTAATAAAATTATCTTCGTTATTGCTGCAGAGAATGAACTTTCCAAAGAATTCCACTTCCCGCTTATCCTTTCCTTTAGCCTCCAGTTTATTAAAATTGGTGGTGCTCAAATATTTAATTCGCTCTGTAAGCTCTTCCTTATTGAACAGGACTTCATCTATACAGATCAGTAATTTATTAGTCCAATCTGAATTAAACTGACTGCTAAAATCATCATTGTTCAAATATGTGAGATTGTTTTCAAAAATGGTTTTTAACCATTTAAGGAAGGTTGTTTTACCCGTAACCCTTTCTTTCGAAACTAAACATAAAATTGGCAAAACCTGAGTAGGCTTGGAATATAATAATTGTAAATAGTCTAGCCCTAATTCGAATTGCTTCCCAAAAATGTGTTTTAACAATTGCAACGAATAATCGACCTTTCCTTCCTTTGGATTATTGGATAAGGGACTATAGGTATTGTAAAATCCATAGAGTTCTTGTTTAAAATCATGATGGCTTGGGATGCACGCAAAGCCATCGAATTTTTTGATATTTCCTATAAAATCTTTACCATGATCAGTCCTAAGAGCTTCGATCTTCCAAGGAACTATGATTTTATTGAAATTTCCTGAGATTGATGGCACATGTACTATTTTATAATAGCAAGTACCCACGCGGATGTAAGAAGTCTTTTTCATCTTGGACGGTGTTTTCGAATTATTTTCTGTTTGATAGTAGCTTCTTATTAAACTCCTTTTCAAGAAACTCATCGGAAAGATTTGGTTCTCCAAGAAGCCAAGCATCAATCCTTTCTTTATCAAAAAACTTCTGCCTGATGTTTGGATTGTTTCCGGTTGGGATCAGCTTTAAATGGGTAAGCTTGTAGATTTTGCTTTTGGAAAGTCCAGTATATTGTGCTAGATCTTCCACGTTCAAGATTTTCTTGTTGGAGGCTAAGAGGCCCTTAATATCTTTAAGTAGATCCTCAACTCTTTTGTTTTCATCCATAATTATTAATTTTTAGTTTATGGAACAAACTACCTGAGAAGAATGAAATTAAATCTTGACAAATGAAATTTTAACTACATTAAAAATAAAAACTTGAATAATTTTTAATAAATCAATGAATTTATTGATTAATCAATAATGTAGCATTTCGAAGAAATGATATGATACTAGTTGCTACAAAATGAAAATTTTATTGATCGGTAATCCAAAATATTAATTTGAAACGAAGAAAATTGACATCACTTCATAATCAGAAGCAATAGTCTTAAGAATATTAGGAAAATAATTGAATCCTCTGTACTTGAATAAACACAGAAATTAAGATTGAAGTCTAAAAAGGAATCAACAACGTGAGAAAGTCGGAAAAAGATAATGTTGTTTAAAGTGCTCTATACTTTCTCTTACTCGAGATAAAAGATTTATGACCTCCAACCCGGCTTATACATTCTCAACATTTAGAATAAATTATTCCAACAAAGCATCTGCTTTTCCAATTAAAAATAACAGAAATAAAATAGAAAAGTTTTTGCCAAAAATAATGTTGTACCTATGTTGTACCCACCTCCAACAAAGAAGGCTCCCGATCTCTCGGAAGCCTTGTCTTTACTAGTGTGGTCCCACCTGGACTCGAACCAGGGACCACCTGATTATGAGTCAGGTGCTCTAACCAGCTGAGCTATAGGACCGGCTCAATAGGTATAATGAGGGCGCAAATTTATGTAATTGCTTTTTAGTGAACAAGCATTTTTTAAAGAATGTTTAATAGCACCCTTCAGTACAAACACTAATACATTTAGGTTCAGCATCAAACCAAGAAAATCAATATCTTTTTTTCAATTTTTAAATACTATTCCGTAACTTTTTCTTGGCATAATTCAACCAATACTCCATTTGCAGATTTTGGATGCATAAATGCAACTAATTTATTATCTGCTCCAGATTTCGGAAAATCATTCAGCAAAACAAAACCTTCTCCTTTCAATCGATCTATTTCAGACTGGATATCTTCCACATTAAATGCGAGATGATGGATCCCTTCACCTCGCTTCACTAAGAATTTAGCAATAGGACTCTCTGGATTTGTAGCTGCAAGTAATTCTATCTTATTGTCTCCTACTTTAAAAAATGAGGTGTTAACTCCTTCACTTTCTACTTTCTCCGTCTTATAACTAGCAACTCCTAGAATAGCTTCATAAGTTTTGTTGGCTTCTTCTAAGTTTTTAACCGCGATACCAATATGTTCAATCTTGTTCATTTTTTAATTTTTATCTCCTAAAGTTGGTTTAAATTAAGCATTAAATGATGGTTGATCCACATTATACTTTTTCGTAACTTCTTTCATATTTCCGATTATAAAAATACTATAATCTTTAATTATGCTACTTTTGCAAGATGGAAACAAATAGACAAAAAAAAATAGGTGGGGTTTTGCAACAGGATTTAGCTGAGATCCTTCAAAATCACTTGAGAGATTCTGGGGTAACGGGTATTTTGATCTCGGTTTCTAAAGTTAAAGTAACTACAGATCTTTCTATAGCTAAAGCATATTTAAGCGTATTTCCTTCAAAAAATGGGGAAGCGATATTAAATGATCTTAATGAAATTAAATATAAAATAAAGCATGAACTGGCACAACGAACCAAAAATCAGTTGCGTAGAATGCCAGATCTTACATTTTATGTAGATGATTCCCTTGAGTATATAGATCAGATTGAAAAATCTATGAAAGGGGAGGATAATCCCATTTCTAAACCCGATCTTTTAGACAAAAGGAAAAAATCTTAATTTGAATTTCCCCTTATACATTGCAAAGCGTTATTTGTTCAGCAAAAGTTCAAATAATGCCATAAACATAATTACCATAATTGCTGCTATAGGGGTTTTTGCGGGTGCTTTCTCATTATTCATCGTGCTTTCGGGATTTTCGGGATTAAAAGATTTTAGTCTTTCTTTTACTAATGAATTTGATCCAGATCTTAAAATTCTTCCAGAAAGCGGGAAAAACTTTACTTACTCTGAAGCTGAAAAAGCAAAGTTATTAGCCATCGATGGAATTCAGGCCACTTCAGAAATAGTTGAAGAAAGAGTCTTTCTTGATTATAAATCTAAAAATCACACCGCTTTTATAAAAGGGGTGGATGCCAATTATAGAAAGGTAAATTCTATAGACAGCACCATTGTTTTTGGCACCTGGTTAACTCAAAGTGAATTCCAAGTGGTTGCTGGAAATGGAATATCTAGATTGCTTTCCTTGAATACTTTCGACTATAATAACCTTTTGGATATTATGGTACCGCGACCTGGAAAAGGGCAAATAACAAATGCTTCTCAAGCTTTTAATAAAGAAAGTGTAATAGTTACTGGAATCTATAGTGTAAATGAAGAGTTAGATAGTAAGTATATTTTTACAAATATTCAATTTGCTAGAAACTTATTGGAAATAGACGAAGGCCAAGTTTCTGCAATTGAGTTAAAGGTAGATCCAACAATAGATCTGGAAGCCATTCGAAATAAAATTTCGGAAGTTTTCGACCACAAAGTAATCATAAAAGATAGAGCGCAACTAAATGAAACGCTTTATAAAATGCTAAATACAGAAAACCTTGCGGTATATCTCATTTTTACCTTAGTATTAATTATTGCCCTCTTCAACGTAATAGGATCTATAATTATGGTAATTTTAGATAAGAGAGAGAATATTAAAACCCTTCACAACCTTGGAGCTACCAAAAATTCTATAAGGAATATATTCTTTTTGCAAGGATCCCTAATGACTCTTGTTGGTGGATTGCTAGGATTATTTTGTGGATTAATCCTGATCTTTCTACAAATACAGTACAATTTTGTAATGATAACTCCGAGCTTAGCTTATCCTGTAAAGATCAAGGCTGAAAATATTATACTGGTGTTTTTAACTATTAGTATTTTAGGAATCTCTGCTTCTTATATAGCAGCTAGTAGAAGTAAAAGTGCTTTGAATTCCTAAGCAAATTCAAATCCAGAGAATTCTCTTTCTACCTCATTAAAAGCTTCAAAAACGTCTACAGAATGATCACTGGTTACCATTTTCATTCGGTATTCCTTGAAATGTGGAATTCCTTTAAAATAGTTGGTATAGTGTCTTCTAGTTTCAAAAACTCCTAATTTCTCACCTTTCCAGTCTATAGCCATCTGTAAGTGACGTCTAGCAGCATCTACGCGTTCTTCTAGGGTTGGAGGACCCAAATGTTGACCTGTTTCAAAGAAATGTTTCACTTCTCTAAAGAACCAAGGATAACCTATACTTGCTCTCCCTATCATTGCTCCGTCTAAACCGAATTTATCGCGCATTTCCATCGCTCTTTCTGGAGTATCTACGTCACCGTTGCCAAAAACAGGAATATGCATTCTTGGATTCTCTTTCACTTTGGAAATTGGAGCCCAATCTGCATTTCCTTTATACATCTGCACTCTGGTACGTCCATGAATAGAAATAGCCGCACAACCTACATCTTGCAGGCGCTCTGCTACTTCAACTATCTTGATAGAATCTGTATCCCAACCTAATCGGGTTTTAACGGTAATTGGAAGATTCGTGTGTTCTACCATGGCCTTAGTAAGAGAAACCATCAAATCTATATCTTTTAAAATACCAGCACCAGCTCCTTTAGAAACTACCTTTTTTACAGGACATCCAAAGTTGATGTCTATAATATCTGGGCCAGACTTCTCTACGATCTCTACAGATTGTAGCATAGATTCTAAATTAGCTCCAAAGATCTGGATGCCAACAGGGCGCTCTTTTTCGTAGATGTCTAATTTCATCATGCTTTTTGCAGCATCGCGAATAAGCCCTTCAGAGGAAATAAATTCGGTATACACCACATCTGCTCCCTGCTCTTTGCACAACGCGCGAAATGGTGGATCACTCACATCTTCCATTGGTGCAAGCAACAACGGAAACTCTCCTACATCTATATTTCCAATTTTAGCCACTACTTTTTATTTAAGTGTTGCAAAATTAAGAAATTAGATCGAGTTTGCTAGTAACTAAAGTTTAAGTTAGGAATGTCCTTTAGAATTAAAAATTCTTATAGCATCTGTTGAGCTTCTAAACGTTCATTTTCATCTGCCTCCAATGCTCGCTGATTATCCCTTAACTTAAAGTTTCCAAATTTATAAAGTAGGCCAAAACGGATGCTTCTGGACTCTGGCATCGCAAAAAACGAATTATCCTGATTTAAATAATTAGAACGTAAGGGAATGTTGTAAGTATCAAAAAGGTCTTCCACATTTACAGTAGCGCTTAATCTATCATTAAAAAAAGTTTTTCTTAAACCTAATGAAACCCCATATTGCGGCTCATCAAAATCGTATGACCCCGCAATGAAGTCTGGTGAATAAAATGCAAGAATATTTCCTGAAAAAGTCCCGTCTTTAGATAATGTAAGATAATTCGATGCTCTAAGATAAACACTTGTTACCTCATTTTTGACTTTTTGGTTTTCACTTTCAAAAGCTACAAATTCATTCTCCATTTTAAAAACAGAAGCATAAAGATCAACAAACCACCAGTCCTTAATATAGTCGTAATAAGAAATATCTAAACTAAACTGTTGCTCGTAAATCAAATTATCTGCTACAGATCTTAAAGTTCGGTTTTGATTATTTTGAAAAGGTAATATTGCCGGGGCATCATTTATCTTATCGTAATATAAATCAAATGAAAGCTTATTTTTATAGGTATAATTCAATAAAACTTTATTGGATATCCCCGGCTGCAGATTTGGGTTACCAACTTGGAAATTATTTTCATTCAAGAAATACCGGTAAGGATTCAAACTTTGAAATCTAGGTCTTGTAATCCTTCTGCTATAATCCAAACCAAAAGAGTGATTTTCACCCACGGTATGCATTAAATATAATGTTGGAAATAACTCAAAATACTCTTGAGTATTCACGGCTCCAAATGAAGCAGAATTTCCTTCGATATCTGTATACTCTCCACGAAGACCTGCTTTTAAACTCCAGGTATCCCAATCTTTAGCAAGACTTACATAGCCTGCAAAGATATTTTCATTATAATCAAATTTATCTGAAAGCGCATCTACAAAATTTCTATTTCCAGCATTAGTATTGAAAAAGTCCAACCCGCTTTGAGAATCTATTCCAGAATATTTAGCTCCATATTCCGAAGCAAGTCCGGCGATAGTAGAAGTGAAATCAACCTGTCCCGTATAAATATCTGTGTCTTGATTTGCTACCGTATAAAATGAATTATTATTTAATAAGTTTCCTGAATTTGAAAAATACTGAGTTAAAAGATCCTGAGTTTGATCGTCATTATATTTAATATAATTGGCCTGAGCGCTAAATGTAGATTCACTCTCTCCAAGGGAAGTTGAATAATTAGCGTTGAATAATAAATTGTCACCCTCATTCTCTAATCTACTATCTGTTGTGTATAGAGAATCCAACTGCATTTGCGGATTATAAATTTCGGTTCTCCCGTCAATATCAGAATCAGCCTTTGGAGTGTACAAAATATTTGCGCTCAAACTTAATTTACTTTTTTCTGAAAGAGTAAAATCTAGGATTGTACTCAAACTATGAGACTCCCTTTTAGTTTCCTTATTAAATTCATCATCCCATCTGGAATCTACTCCGCCTGCTGGATCAAAATAAGTGATGTTTCCAAGATCTGTTTTTATATCGTTTCTAGTATTGTAGTTGTAGCTAGCAAAAGCATTTAAATTATCTGTTTTATAATAATGGCTGGTCCCTACAGAATATTTTGGTTTAATAGCTATCGTGTTAGAAGCATTAAGGCTTCCTTTATATCCTATAGCTAAGTTTTTGGAAGTGATTATATTCAAAATGGAGCCACCTTCAGCATTATATTTTGCAGGCGGATTGGTGATCACCTCAACAGATTTTACATTTTCTCCTGAAAAGCCTTCAAGTAATTGCTGAAGTTCTTGTGCGGTTAAATAAACCTTATTATCATTAATATAAACATCTGCAGGCCTATTCTTGATTAGAAGTTGACCCTGACTTACGATTACTCCAGGCGTTCTTTTTAAGATCTCGTAAGAATTTCCTGAAGAAAGCACAGAGTTTTCTACATTGAAGGTAATTCTGTCTACACTCCGAGAAATGGTGGGTTTTTTTGCAGTAACAGTAACCTCATCTAAATTTGAAGCAGATTCTATAAGTACTAATTTTCTAAGATTTGTATTTCCTTTTACCTCAATTTTTTTAACGAAATTTTCATAACCTACGAATCTAACTTCCAGAACATATTCATTGTTTTCTACAGCCTCAATTAAAAAACCGCCATCCTCTTCAGATACGGTTCCTTTATAAACTGTCGTAGAATCTGATGCCTGTAAGAGAATCACATTGGCAAATGGAACAGCATTTTGGTTTTCATCAATTATAACTCCTTTTAAGGAATTTTGAGCTTGAGAAGTGAATGATAGTAGGGAGATCAGACAAAGAAAGGGGGTGAAATAAAAATTTTTCATTCTTAAAATTAGGTAGATTTCTTTGAGAATTTGGTTGATATAGTGAACAAATATAACATTTCCTATAACATACATGCTAAATTCTAAATGGAAAATCTACGAATTTTAAGTATAAAGTTCTACCATAATCTTCTGTAATTTATTCTATAATAGCATCATATAACACCTGCTGAATATTGGTTCTGGTGTTTAGTTTATAAAGCATCGTATTGTCTCTTGTAGGATGAACTCTATTGGAAAGAAATACAAACAAAAGTTTAGTTTCTGGATCCATCCATACCATAGTTCCAGTAAAACCCGTGTGTCCAAAACTGGCATCGCTTGCAGAGACTGCTGTGTTGCCATTGGATGATCGCTCCCCTAGTGAAGGTTTGTCAAAACCTAATCCTCTTCTATTTCCATTATCAGGAAATTGATACTTTGTAAATTCTTCTAAAGTGGCTTTAGATATAAAATTATCTCCACCATAACTTCCTTTATTAAGGTACATCTGCATCACTTTAGCCAAATCGTTCGCATTAGAAAACAGTCCTGCATTACCAGAAACGCCATTCATCATAATAGCTCCTTCATCATGCACTTTTCCATGAATTGGTTTTTTTCTGAAGAAATAATCATTTTCTGTAGGTACTATTCTACTTAATTCGAACTCCCGGTTAGGATTATAAGTAAGAGTATTTGAACCTAACTTATCATAAAACTGATTATCTAAGTAAGTAGTGAAATTCTCATTGGTTAATTTTTCTACTACACTTGGCAGCAAATAGAAAACAAGCCCCGAGTATAGGTATTTCTTTTCTTTTTCTAAGTCCGATCTTTTGATCTGTTTAAAGATCTCCTTTTCATAATTTTTAAAAAGCCACATGTGCTCTGCGATCTTTATAGTAAATCTTGCCGAAGAATCCTTTTTAATAGTCTTCCATTTATAAGTTCCATTATTTCTAAGTGTCGTTTTCCAATAAGGGATCCAGGATTTAAATCCGGCTTGGTGGGCGAGAATTTCTCTCATAGAAACCCCAGTCTTATTGGAGTTTTTAAAATAAGGGAGATAGGTGTCTATTCCCGCTTCTAAACTAAATTTTTCTTCATCTTTTAGTTTCATCAAAGCAGGCAAGGCAGAGGTTATTTTAGTGATAGAGGCAAGATCATAAATATCGGTTAGTTTTACTTTTGTGGTATCCGAATAAGTTTGAAAACCATACGCTTTATGAAATACCACTTTTTGATCTCTAGCTACTAGAATTTGTCCTCCTGGCATAGCTTTTTGCTTTAAGGCATCTTGCATCAAGGAATCAATTTTCTTATTTAGAAGTTCCGCATTCATATTTGCATCTTCTGGAAGCGTGTATTTAAATCTAATTCCTCCAGAAATATTTAATCCATCTCCTTCTTTATATTTATCTCCAATACTTACCGGTAGTTTTCCATTTGCTCCTACTCCGCCAAAAATCAACTGTGCTGCTAGATCTTCTGAATTTTTACTGTCTTGATACGTTAGGATTAAAGAAGAAACACTTTCAGAAGCATCCAAATCATTCAAGGAATACGGATTCTTGAAAAATGTGAGTATACTTTTCTTCTCTTTCGTAATAAGCTTCAGAAATGATTGTACTTCTGAAGAAATTCGCATATTATTTCTAGGATATTTGCTGTCATCATGAACCCCAATGATTACAAGGTTGAATGCTGAAATATTATTTTTCAATGAATCTAATTCAGCCTTACTAGCTTCATAAGGGATATTGAAATGAGTTATTTTTGAATACAATTCCAATGTCTTCTGAAATTTATTATTAAAATCTTCACCCACCGAAATTGAAGCGATTTTTAAAGTGTCTAAATGCTGAAGCGGTAATAAATCTGATTGATTCCGAAGAACGGTTAAGGAAGCTTCGCTAAGATTTCGGTTCAAAAGCTCTGCAGAAGAGGAATTAAGATCCTTATCTATATTCTTTGAATCGATTGATCTATATGCATCGAGTCCTACCCATTGTTTTAATGCTAAGAGTTTTCTGCAACGCTCATCAATCTCTTTTTGAGTAATTAATCCTTGGCTTATAGCTTTTTTAATCTCTTCTATAGCTTTTGGGACATCCTCTGTGAATTCCAAGAGATCATTCCCAGCAAGGATAGCATCCTTATCCACTTCACCCGGACTGTGATCTTTGGTAACCCCTTTCATATTCATGGCATCGGTAACTATTAAACCTTGAAAGCCAAGCTCATCCTTAAGTAAACCAGAAATAATAGGTTTAGAAAGGGTAGATGGAATTCCAGTAGAATCTAATGCTGGAATATCCAGATGAGCAACCATAACTCCACCAATTCCTGCTTTTATGATTTCTCTAAAAGGGTATAATTCTGTTTCATCCAATCTTGCTCTGGAGTGTGTTATTCTTGGTAAGGCATAATGAGAATCTGTATCTGTATCACCATGTCCGGGGAAATGTTTGGCCGTTGGTAAAACTCCTGTTTCCTGTAAACCACGCATATATGCTATTCCCTTTTCTGCAACTTTTACCTTATTCTCTCCAAAAGATCTATAATTAATCACAGGATTTGCAGCATTATTATTGACATCTACCACTGGAGCAAAATTTAAATGCAGTCCTATTCTTTTAATTTGATTGGCAACTTCTACACCCATATCATAAATCAAACTATCATTCTGAATAGCTCCCAAACTCATTTGGAAAGGAAAACTCATCGTGCTATCTAATCGCATTCCAATTCCCCATTCAGCATCCATCGCTCCTAACAAAGGTACTTTTGAAGCTTCTTGATACTCATTCATCAAATTTATCTGACGCACAGGTCCTCCTTGAAAAAAGATAAGACCTCCTATTTTTTGCTCCCTAATTTGCTTTAAAATTTCCTGTCTATGTTCTTCTCCTCTATTAGAATAAGCAGCCACCATTATAAGTTGAGCTATCCTTTCTTCCTGAGAAAGAGTAGTCATTATAGAATCTACCCAAACACTATGCGTAAATTTTAAAAATTCAGGTGATTTCGCCTTTGTTTCTTGAGCAGAAACATTAGAAAAGATGCCGATGACAAGTAATAATGGGGCGTAAATTTTGATTAATTTCATACTTATAATTGATAATTAAAGCAAACCAATAGTTTGCGCAATTTAAACTTTTATATAGATCTTCTTTTTGTCAAGCACATAGCCTATAATCCACATAAGCAACATAAAACTAACGGCAAAAGCTAGTGATGCATTGTATTTTGTAAGCCAGCTTAAAAAAACATTATTATAAATCCAAGGTTTTAGAGATCCTCCATCCACCCATATAATGCTCATAAGCATGGCAATTAAACCCGATAAGACAAAAATAAAGAGTGGATTTCTCCCAAAAACCTGAAAGAAGTAAGTCCATTTTTTAAATTTCCATATTTCTATAATCAAGATTAAAGCAGCAATAATGAGAAGGTTCCAACCTATAGAATATATTACATAAGAACTTGTCCAGATCCCTTTGATAATAGGAAAATAAAGATCCCAGACTTTTGCAATTATCAGTAGAATAATTCCGCTTACGGCTAACTTCCCGATACTTGAGATGGTATTTCCTGAGCGTTGAATAAAAATCCCAGCAATATAACCCGCAACCACATTAACAATGGCGGGCAAGGTGCTTAAAAGTCCTTCAGGGTCAAAGGTTATTCCAAAACCTTTCCATAAATTATCCGGATGAAATAGTAATAGGTCAAATTTTAAAGCTGCATTATTTGATAGGCTATAAGGATCTGGTAACGATCCAAACCTGTACATAATCCACCAATAAATCAGTAATATATTTATACTTATGATAATTGTGGCTTGAGTTTTAATAAGATGAAGCATTAAACCGGCTATTAAATAACAAAGAGCAATTCT
Source organism: Gillisia sp. CAL575 (assembly GCF_000403785.1). Classification (GTDB taxonomy): domain Bacteria; phylum Bacteroidota; class Bacteroidia; order Flavobacteriales; family Flavobacteriaceae; genus Gillisia. The sequence goes on along the minus strand of NZ_APHJ01000021.1, from coordinate 698,897 downwards.
TTGTAGCACACCCATAATTCTCATTTGTGTAAGATCCTTAAATATTAATTCTCCCAATTCATTTCTATAAACAAAAGGAAAAGCACTCATAAAAAGACCAATAAAAAAGATGAGCAAACTTCTGGTGAAAATTTTCTTTAAAAATATACCTACAGATTGCTCTTCATATTTTCTGAGACTAAAGCTCATGGCATTGCCAATAACAAATAGAAAGGTAGGGAAAACTAAATCTGTAGGTGTAAATCCATGCCACGAAGCATGTTTAAATGGATCGTAAATATTTGACCAGCTGCCAGGGTTGTTTACTAACACCATTAAAGCAATAGTAATACCCCGCAAAACATCTAAGGCTAAATATCGTTGAGACCGGTTTAACATAAAATGTCCATCATATTTATAAAATTTCTATTGAAATAATATTTTTTAATCTTCAATGAATAAAAAATTCAACGTTTACTTATCTTGAGAAAACTTTAAGCAGCTAATTTTTGATTTGTTTTTAAAACTAAAGCTTAAAAGTATAAATTTTAAGTAAATAATCAATCTTTCATAAAAATTTTAATAAAGTCTTTTTTCAAGATAATATTTTGCATATTTTTAATGAAAATTATTTCTTTCTCTTATGTGTCAGAAAAGACTAATCTTAAAGACAAATTAAATTCAATCTTAAATTCTATTTATGTCGAAAGAATTGCCAGAATTTTTCATCAATCTTAATCTCCCGATGGAATTAAGTAATGTTGAAAGGAAAAAATATCTCCAAAAAATAAGGATCATAAAGCATCTATATTTTAATGGAGCTAATACTAATACTGATATTTGCAATACCTTTAATATAAGTCTACCAACTTCTATGTCCTTACTAAACCAATTAGTAGCAGATGATTTAGTAGCAAAACAAGGAAGAGGTGAATCTGTAGGAGGTAGAAAACCAGATCTTTTTGGTTTAAAAGAGAATAGTTTTTTTGTTATGAGCATTCATATAGAACGCTTCCAAATTCAACTGGCTATTTTAGATAACACACATCAAGTATTGTTCGAGAAAAACATTCGAACGATTATTTCCAAAGATTTTGATATTGTAAATGTTTTACATCAGCATGCAACAGAACTTATTGCTGAATCTGATATCAATTCAGATAAACTGATGGGTATTGGAATTAGTATGCCAGGACTGGTATCTTCAGAAGATGGAAAAAACTTTACGTATTTCCTTAAAGATCATCAACCACAAAATCTACAAAGTGAATTTGAAACAAAATTTAACAAACCCGTTGCAATCCTTAACGATGCAAAAAGTGCGTGTTTAGCGGAGTTTCGTTTTGGACTTGCAAAGAATAAAAACAATGTTCTTGTACTTTCTATGGATTGGGGAATTGGCCTTGGGATTATCATGGGTGGAAAATTACATATGGGATCCTCCGGTTTTGCTGGGGAATTCGGACATATTCCTTTAGTAGAAGACGGAGCTTTATGCCATTGTGGGAAAAGAGGATGTTTGGAAACTGTTGCTTCTGGAATTGCTTTGGTCAAAAAGGCTAAGGATGGTATTGTAGCCGGGCAGCATTCTATTTTGAAAGAAATGGTGAATGATGACCTTGATAATTTAGAGCCTTCAGTTATTATTGAAGCAGCTAATCGAGGAGATCAGTTTGCTATAAATGTGCTTTCAGAAATTGGAATAAATCTTGGGAAAGGTATTGCCATTCTAATTCAGATATTTAACCCAGAACTTATCATCTTAGAAGGAAAAATAGCAGAAGCCAAACAATTTATAACTACTCCAATTCAGCAATCTATCAATACCTATTGTATGATTCAGCTAAAAGAGCGTACAGATATTTCACTTTCTAAACTAGGCAAAAACTCAAGCCTGTTGGGAGCAACCGTGGCTATTATGGATCATATATTTAAGCAACAAATTACAGCGGCAAAAGCACAACTTAATTAAGCATATAAGGATTATTCCCAAATACATTGAAAAGACTAACTATGGCAAGATTAAATTTACTTGAAGAAACTCGCTACGAAAAATTACCTGTCACTGTGTTTCCAGATGAGAGTACAGCGTCTAAAAGTGTTGCAAAAAGAATAAGAGACCTAATTGTTAAAAAACAAAAAGAAGGATCTCCAGCTATTTTAGGTCTTGCTACTGGTGCAACTCCAGTAGAGGTTTATCAAGAGCTTGTACGCATGTATAACGAAGAAGGCTTGAGTTTTAAAAACGTGATTACCTTCAATTTGGATGAATATTATCCTATGCAACCAACGGCGCCTCAAAGCTATGTTACTTTTATGGCTGAGAATCTATTTAACCATATAGATATCCCTAAAGAGAACATTCATATTCCAGACGGAACTTTGAAGAAAGAAGATATTGCTGCTTTTTGTCTTGAATACGAAAATAAAATTGAAGAATTAGGCGGATTAGATCTTCAAGTACTGGGAATTGGTAGAACGGGACATATTGGTTTTAATGAGCCTGGATCTGCTCCAAATTCTGGAACCAGACTTGTAACATTAGATGATCTTACAAGAAGAGATGCTTCCAGAGATTTTGGAGGAAAAGAAAATGTACCTACAAAGGCCATTACTATGGGAATTGGTACCATTTTTAAAGCGAGAGAGATCATTTTGATGGCTTGGAGTAAGAAAAAGGCCAGTATTATAAAAAAAGCAGTAGAAGGAGAAATTTCAGGAAATGTTCCTGCTACTTACCTTCAACATTCAGATAAAGTAGAATTTATTTTAGATACAGATGCTGCTTCAGAACTCACAAGATTTAATACTCCTTGGTTAGTAAAAGATTGTATCTGGGATAAAAATCAAATTAAAAAGGCTGTAATCTGGTTATCTTCAGAAGTAGGAAAACCTATTTTGAAACTGACAGACGAAGATTATAATAATAATGGAATGGCACAATTGGCTACTGAAAAGGGTCCAGCTTACAACATTAACATTGAAGTCTTTAATCATTTGCAGCACAGTATTACCGGGTGGCCTGGAGGAAAACCAAATTCTGACGATTCTCAACGCCCCGAACGATCTGAGCCTGCACACAAAAGATCATTAATTTTCTCTCCACACCCAGACGATGATGTGATTTCTATGGGAGGAACTTTTATAAGGCTGGTAGATCAAGGTCATGATGTGCATGTTGCTTATCAAACCTCCGGAAATACCGCAGTTTGGGATACAGATGTGTTGAGATATATGGAATTTGCTATCGACTTTAACAAAAGTATTGGCGACGATTCCAATAGATTGGAAACTATCTATGAGGAAACAAGGACCTTCTTAGATTCTAAACAGCCAAACGAAATTGATCTTCCTGAAATTAGAGCTGTTAAAGGATTTATAAGAAAGTCTGAAGCTTATGCAGGTGCAAGATATGCAGGTTTGGAAGATCAAAATATTCATTTTATGGCATTGCCATTTTATGAAACTGGAAAGACTATTAAAAATCCAGTTACAGAAAAAGATGTTTTGCTAACCATGCAGCTTTTACAAAAAATAAAACCTCAACAGATCTTTGCTGCAGGAGATTTTGCAGATCCACACGGCACTCATATTGTTTGTTTTAGAATTATAATCGAGGCCATGAACCGTCTAAGAAAAACGGAATCTTGGACTAAAGACTGCTGGCTTTGGATGTATAGAGGTGCTTGGTTAGAGTTTGAAACTCATGAAATTGAAATGGCTGTACCACTTTCTCCTCAAGAGGTAGACCGTAAGAGAAAAGCCATTTTTCAGCATCAATCACAGAAAGATCACCCTGTTTTTCCTGGAGATGATGAACGAGAATTTTGGGTACGTGCTCAGGAAAGAAATAGTGAGACTGCAAGTAATTATCACAAATTAGGAATGGCAAATTATGAAGCCATGGAAGCATTTGTTCGCTGGAAATTTTAAAATAAGATTTTAAATGAAAAGAATAAAATCAGTATTCACTATAGTTGCTACTGCATGCATGGTCCTTTCATGCGCTAGTAATCCATATGCTCCCACTAATAGAGTTCATAAAAAACACACCAAAGAACTTATTAAAGAGTTGGAAATACTTCCTCCACCTAATCCAGGGATGGGAAGTAGTTTAAAATATGCCGAAGATTGGGTGGGAACAACTAATTTTAACCTTAGAAAGCCCAATATTGTAATAATTCATCATACAGCGCAAGATTCTGTAGGGCAAACTTTAAAGACATTTACTTTAGAAAGAACTCAGGTAAGTGCGCATTATGTAATTGGAGAGAATGGGAAGATCTACCATATGCTTAATGATCTTTATCGCGCATGGCATGGAGGAACTGGGCAATGGGGTTCTAATACAGATCTAAATTCATCTTCTATTGGAATTGAACTAGATAATAATGGAAGTGACGATTTTTCACCACTTCAAATTCAGAGTCTTTTAGAATTATTAAAAGACCTAAAAGAGAAATATAAGATCCCTACAGCTAATTTTATAGGCCATTCTGATATTGCACCGACCAGAAAAAATGATCCAAATAAAACATTTCCATGGAAAGAATTGGCGAAGGAAGGATTCGGCTTATGGTATGACGAGATTCCTGAAGAAAAAGTTCACGTTTTAGGAGAAAGTAAAACTTTAACCACAGAAATCCCTCAGGAAATAAGGACAGAAGTTAACGACTCTGTGATTGTAGCTAAAATAAAGGCTCCAATCTCCACTCCCATTTTGGACGTAACCCCAAAAGTGGCGCTGAAGATCATTGGATTTGATGTAAGCGATATGCCTGCTGCAATAAAGGCTTTTAAATTACATTTTATTCAAGCGGAAGTGAATTCTACCCTTACAGATCATGATTTGAAAGTGCTGAATAATCTTTATAAGAAGTATCTATAAGAGTTTATATTATAAAAAAAAGCTCCTCTAAAATATATTTAGAGGAGCTTTTTAATTGAGTAAATTAAAGATTATTCTTGAACTGAAGTAGAATCATTCTTACTCATGAAAATATCCTTTTCAGCAAGATATATCAATCCCTTCCCTTCCTGATCATTAATTCTTTTTGTTCTTAAGTATCTGTTGTAGTTGTATTCATCAAAATCTGCATTGGTAGAATCCATCGTACTAATATGAACATTCCCCATGGAGTGAATGAATTTTTGATCTCCAATCCACATTCCAACATGAATGACTCTCTCACTTGTAGAATCTGTAGCTTTTCTTCCGAAGAATAAAAGATCTCCAGGAATTAGGTTTTTAAAAATTTTAGTAGAATCTATCAGTTTCCCAGTATGCACCTGTTGCGAAGCATCTCTTGGGATTATCAATCCGTTCAAGAAATAAACTGTTTTTGTAAATCCGCTGCAATCAACTCCTTTAGGAGAAGTTCCTCCCCATAAATAAGGCAAACCCATCAATTTTTTCGCAGTAGCCACCAGATCTTCCCCAGATTGATCTACAGAAGCAACCCAATCTAGATATGGTGTTGCATCTGCTTTGTCAACAAAAGCTTTTTGCCCGTCTGGATACTTAACCTCATAAAATCCGTTTTTGTCGCTTAAAAGCTCTAAAATGTTTCCTGCTACCAAATCTGAAACTGCCTGACTCTTAGCATCTGCACTTTCATAAGATTTTCCATAAGGATTTAGATAAATGATCTTATCTGCCGATTTCCATTTAGAAAACTCTGCATCTGTTAGTCCAATAACTCCTCCATTATCTACCCAGGAAATATAACCTTCTGGAGTCTGGATCAAACTCCAGCCATCATTAGTTTTAAAAATCTTCACAGGTGTTCCTAATGTTGCTTGAGTAACAAGTTCTGCGGAATGCTTTCCTTCTCCCCTTAAATTGGCTACAGATATTTTAATAAGTCCGTTGATCTTCCCTTCTACATTTGCTGCAGGAAGTAGTTGAATACTGTCTGAAAACACAACTCCTTCAGAATTTAATTTTTCTTTTAATGCATTAACTGCATCTGGCAGATTAGATTCTCCTTTTAAAATATAAGTATCCTTAGATTGTATTGCTTCTACATCAAATAATGCCACTCTTTTGTCTGGAGCATATTCCTGTTTTACAGCTGCAATATAAACTTCAGCTTTATTTTCTTCCTTTTCTTCAGCTTTCTCATTACAGGAAGTAACAACCAAAAGCCCTATTAAGGCTAATAAATTCATCTTTTTAAATACGTTCATATAATTCAGTTTTACTTTATTCAGTGATTAATAATTTTGCTCCAGTTCCATTTCTCTTTGGGAAATGTACTTTTTCATCATAAACTTTTACCCCATCTGCAATATCAGATTTTAATAAAAGTGCACCATCCATATCTACATAATCTAACAAAGGTAATAATTGTGCAATTGCCGAAATTCCCACGGTAGATTCGGTCATGCAACCCACCATCACCTTCATGTTTAATTTTTTGGCTTCAGCGATCATTTTTCTTGCTGGCGTAATTCCTGCACACTTTGTTAGTTTTATATTAACGCCATGAAAATAGTCCTTACATTTTGCAACATCTTGTTCTACAATACAACTTTCATCAGCAATTAATGGTAAAGCAGAATTCTTATAAACTGCTGCCATTCCATCCAGATCTCTTGGATCTAGAGGTTGTTCAATAAATTCAACATTTAGATCTTTTAATAATTCAGAATTTTTAATGGTTTGTTCTGCAGTCCAAGCGCCGTTGGCATCAACCCTGAAAATAGAATTGGTATGTTTTCTTAATTCTGATATGATCTGCACATCATCATTAGTTCCTAATTTGATCTTATATAAAGGCCATGGAAATTCCTTAATCTTTTCTGTCATTTTTTCAACAGAGTCTATTCCGATTGTATAATTGGTAAGCGGAATAGTATCCAAATTAAACCCCCACATTTTATAAAGTGCTTGCTTATTTCTTTTTCCGTGTAGATCATGCATGGCCATATCCAAAGCACATTGCGCAAATGGGTTATCTTTTAGATGCGGAAACGTAAGTTCCCAAAGTTCTTCTGGCTTTAAGTGAATATTTTCTGCAATAATATATTCAATAGATTTTATTGAAGCTATCATAGCCTTAGTATAAACTCCATAATAAACCGTTGCTGCTGCCTCTCCATATCCGGTATATTCCCCATCGGATAAAGCAACTATTAAAGTCTCCTGAAAATCTCTTGAACCATGACTAATGGTAAAGGTGTTTTTAAGCTCTAGGTTGTAGGTATAGAATTCAAGTTTCATAAGGTCTATTTCAGTATTTAACTACAGGTATCCTGGTTTTCTGTTATACAAAAGCGCCAATCCTATACAGGTAATCGCAGCATTTACCAGCAATATTTCAAATCCGAATTTATATCCGTAAAACCAGCTTACAGAATTTTGATCTAATATGAAAGATAAAATTGGAGACAGAATACAAACAAGTGGCACCCATTTATCTTTTACTCCACGCTTAGAAAGCAATCCAAATGCAAACAAGCCTAATAACGGACCATAGGTAAAACCCGCAACCTTAAAAACGGCACTTACTACACTGCTATCATTTAAGGAATTAAAAATTATGATTACCACGAACATCAATAATGAAAAACCTATGTGCACTAAAAATCTTGTTTTTTTCTGATTGGTCTTTCGTTTTGATATATCTAAAATATCTACACAAAATGAGGTTGTAAGGGCAGTAAGTGCAGAATCTGCACTAGAGAATGCAGCCGCTACAATACCTATTAAGAATACAACTCCAGCGAAAGTGCCAAAATAGTTTAGAGCAAGAGTTGGATATAGATCATCTGTTCTTTCTGGTAATAATATATTCTGATCTAAGGCATATTGATAAAGCAGCACTCCTAAGGCTAAAAACAATAAGGTAGAAATAAAGAAAACTATAGAGAACCAGAAAATATTCTTTTGAGCATCACCTTTACTTTTACAAGTTAGATTCTTCTGCATTACATTTTGATCCAGTCCGTTCATGGCGATAGTAATGAATATCCCCGCCAGAAAGGTTTTGTAGAAATTTCTATCTGATCTCCAGTCCCAATCAAAAACGGTAGACATTTTGTTTTTTGAAACAAGACTAAATACCTCTCCTACATTCAGATTCATATGATTAATAATCACGATGATACTAATAATTACAGCGGCCAATAAAAATGTTGTTTGAAGGGTATCTGTCCAAACAATGGTTTTAATTCCTCCCCGAAAAGTATATAACCAGATAAGTAAAATGGTTGTTAGTACGGTTACGAAAAATGGAATTCCAAATGCATCAAAAAATGCGATCTGCAATACTACTGCTGCTAAAAACAATCTAAAAGAAGCACCGATAGTTTGAGAAATAAGAAAAAATGAAGCCCCAGCCAGATAAGAATTCTTCCCAAATCTATCTCTTAAATATTCATAGATAGAAACCAGCTGAAGTCTATAAAAAAGCGGAATTAGTACAAATGCGATGACGGCATATCCCACCATATTTCCCATTACAAATTGAAGATAAGTCCAATTGGAATTTCCGACCTCTCCAGGCACTGATATAAATGTTACTCCAGATAATGAGGCTCCCACCATTCCATAAGCCACTAAAAACCACGGAGATCTTCTGTTTGCTGTGAAAAAGGTAGTATTATCTGCCTTTTGAGAAGTAAAATGACTTATAATTAGCAGTAATATAAAATATCCGGCAATTACGCCAAAAACCAATAATGGGGTCATATTGTAAAATTTTATTTAGCTATTTAGCTTCAATCTTAATTTCATTGAAACTGCTCTGATTTCCAGTTTTGTCTACTGCCGTAACACCAATAAAAGTTAATGGATCTTTTTTCTCCTTTTCTTTTAAATAATGAGAGAATTCTATAGAATTTTTTGTTCTGTCAAGGATTTTATAATCCCAGTTGTTTCCATATTTATAAAAAACCACCCAGCTGGATACGTCTCCTAATTCTGAATGAGACCAAGAAATATTTACCTTATTCCCTACAATATTTGTTGAAACCGAAGGTGTTTCTGGCAATACCTCATCTAACCACGGACTCGCAGGAACCAACGCCTGTTTTTTGTAGGGACCGTCTACCAATGCTTTTGCAAGATTTGGATATTTTAATAATGGAGCGATACTCCAGTGCACAGTTCCTTTACTCTCTGCAATCATGCCACGCGTTAACATGATCTGATTGATCGTTTCATCAACATTGGCAGCATCTCCCCCAAAATCTATATTAATTCCCGGCCATAAATGGCGATCCTGAGTATTTTCACTTTCCCACCAACCAAGAAGCACAGGAAAGCTCTGTGCCATTTGATTTATCTTCCAATATAACTGAGGAGTAAAATAATCTATCCAGCCTTTATTTAGCCAAAGTTTAGCGTCTGCATACAGTTCATTGTACTGGTCCATCCCAGAAATTGATTTTGGATAACCAGGTCTCCAGATTCCAAAAGGACTTATCCCAAATTTTACATCTGGTTTTTCTTCTTTGATCTCTTTATAGATTCGCTTTACAAATTCATTTACTTCATCTCTTCTCCAATCTGGCTTAGTAAGCTTTCCTCCTGTTTTTAAATATGCTTGATAACTTTCTGCATCTGGAAAATCTGCACCTTTATTATAAGATGCGTATGGGTAAAAATAATCGTCGAAATGAATTCCATCTATATCATATCGTTTCACAATATCCATAACTACAGCTGAGGAATGATCTTGTGTTGACTGCTTGGAAGGATCCATCCACCACATTCCATTCTTTAAACTCACCATGAATTCTGGGTGCATCTTCACCATAGATTTAGGAGCTACAGCCCCACCCGTAGAATGATGCGCTCTATATGGATTTAACCATACATGCAATTCCATGCCTCGGTCGTGCGCCGCTTCTATCCAAAAATTAAGCGGGTCGTAATATGGATTTGGAGCTTTTCCAACCTCTCCAGATAAAAAGAAAGACCATGGCTCTAAATTACTTTGGTACAAAGCATCTGCCTGTGGCCTTGCCTGAAAAATCACTGCATTGTAATTATGATCCTTTAAAAAATCTAATAGTTTTATTGCTTCATCCTGTTGTTGCTTTGTAGATAACCCAGACTTACTTGGCCAGTTTATGTTTGCCACAGTGGCAATCCATGCTGCACGAAATTCGCGCATTACATAAGGGCTAGTTTTAAATACCTGAACCGCTGGTATATTTTCTTCTCCTTTAATTTCCTTTTCAATTTCAGAAACTTTGGGCGATGGTTTTTCTACTCTCTGCGGTAATTCCTTTTTAGGAGTTTTAGGTTTTGAGGTAACTTGCTTAGGAGTTTTACAACCGGAAAAAACAAGCATTAATACTAAGGTTAGTATTACAAGAAATCTATTATTCTGCATCAGAAAATTTTCTTTAAAAGTAGAATTCGTTTTGGAATATATATACGAAATTATAGTAGATTTTTTATAAAAAGGTCCTCCAGTTTATAACCATTGGAGGACCTTTAAAATTTTAATGACATTATTAAAACTTAATACGATAAAACACTCTTTAGCCTTCTACATCCCACCAAACTGGTGTAGTTAATCTCACATAGGGATCATTATTGGGCATATTCTCATAATTTCTGTCTTCCTCATTATATTCATACATCATTGCCTGAATCCAATCATCTTCATTGGGAAAGATGTCTTGATTCACATTTTCTGGACGAACTAATCCTGGATATATATCAGAACTATAATCTACTCTTCGAAAATCCACCCATGTTTCAGGGTTTAAGACGTTAGCAATATATTTTTGAATAAATATCTCTGACAGTCCAAAATTTTCCGTTCCAATTTCATCATCAATTGTATTTAAATATGCTGATATATCTGCTGAAGGGATTCCAAGCTTCTGCATATCGGCTTCAATACCTAATACATAATCTGCATAAGCGCTTGCTTTATCCCCTTTCCTAAATTTTGCCTCAGCTTCAATAAATTTAAGCTCACTATACGTGATCATATATGTTGGTGAATTTGGCATTGTGTAAAACCCACCATTCCCTAAAGAATAATCATCTCCAGAATTACCATCTAAACCTCTTCCAGTAACAACTCCTTGATATCCACCATTTATAGCTTCTGGAACAATTACAGTCAATCTTGGATCTTCTACAGGAGTTTCTAGGGCTAATGAGTTTTTAAGTAATTTCACAAAAAAGTCTGAAAAATAATCAAATCGAGAAGAACCATATCCATTTATGCTAAATGGTTGGTTATCGTTTTCCATCTCTCCACCACCATACATGATCAAAGCATTTAAATCATTAGAAGAAATACCTTTTTCTGCTGCTTCAATTATTGCATCAGGATTATAAGCAAACTCACCAGATGACTTTTTAGATAAGTGGTTTAAGTATCTGGCTTTTATAGAATATGCAAATTGTTTCCATTTTTCTTGATCGCCATGATAAAGTACATCACCTCCTTCATCATCTAAACCAATAGCGCTTGGTTCATCTAACTGAATAATTGCTTCATCTAAAAGTTTGAATATTCTAGCATATATCTCTTCTTGGGTTTGAAATTTAGGTGTGATATTCATTGCAGATTCACTGTCATAAGTTTCATCCAAAACAATATCTCCATATTGATCTGTTGTCATTCCTAAAATATAGGCTCTTAGTATTTTCCCAACAGCTACATAGTTAGGAGCCTCAAATTGATTTCCTAAATAGATAAGATCTGAGGTATTTGGTAGCGCATACACATAGGCATTTTGCCAAAGAAAGTAGCTACCCGTGGTTAAGAATGTATTCCATGATTCAGAATAATAGGCAGCAGTATTTTGGGATCCATATTGAGTAATTCCAAGAACTTCTCTTGCCCCTCTATATTGAGCTGTTGCAACAGTATTTTCTATTGCTCCTTGAATCCTATATTGTGGTGCTAACGATGTTGTGGTAGGTGCAGTAACAGATCCGTTCACGTCAAAGTAATCATCGCTGCAAGAGACTGCAGTTGCGATGATACAGATTGATAATAAATATTTATATAATTTCATAATTCTTAAAATTTAAATCTTAGTCCTAAATCAAATCCTTTAGTATTTGGAGTTCCTAAATTGTCTATTCCAACAGATCCTGCTCCGGCAATTCCTGCTCCGTAAGTATTTACTTCTGGGTCTACTCCGCTATAATCTGTTATTGTCAATAAATTTCTCCCAGTGGCATACAATTGAGCCGATCTTAAAGATAGTTTGTCCATTAGAGAAGTTGGTAAATTATAAGTTAGCGTAACATATCTCAATCTGGCAAATGATCCATCTTCTATAAAATTCTCTGCATTTTGAGAATAATAGGTTTGATAGTAAGCTTGGTCCTTATTAACCTGAACAGTATTTGGAGCACCATTAGCATCTACCCCAGAAATAATTATACTTTCATCTCTGTTTGCCGTTTGAGCACTTAATCCGTTATATTGAAGTGCAGATTCTGTTGCATTGTAAACATCGTTACCTTGAACAATATCCAATAAGAAAGATAAGTTGAAGTTCTGGTAGCTTAAAGAGTTTGAAATCCCCAAAGTCCAATCTGGTAATCTACTAACATCTTCAAAAACTGCTGTTTCTAAACTTGGCAATCCACTTGGATTCACTACTACATCTCCGTTATCATTTCTAACTGGTCTCTTACCTCTTAATCCAAATAAGGAACCATCAAGTATTGCTGCTCCTGCAGCCGTATTATTAAATGTCCAAGAGTCTGACAGGTATACTTCATTTAGTTGTCCTGGTAGATCTTTAACCTCACTTTTATTAAGCCCAAAGTTATAATCCATATTCCATTGTAACTTAGATTTTTTCGGAAGTAATTTTACAGATACTAAGGCTTCAATACCTTTATTAATAATAGATCCACCATTTAGTGTAGCGTAAAAGGTTCCTGCAGATGGAGGAACTCGAATGTCTCTTAGTATCTGATTGTCAGATTTGCTATAATACACACTCAAGTCAAAACTTAATCTGCTTTCAAAGAATCTAGAATCTATACCAAATTCATAACTGTCTGTAAACTCTGGTTCTAAATTAGGGTTACCTACATTTACTCCATTATAAGTATAGGCCGAACTAGCTAAACCGTTAATATTTGTTCCTAAAGAACTTTCTAATGCTCCAATTGGTGCATCTTTTCCAACCTTAGCCCAAGTGGTTCTAAATTTTAGATAAGTTAGTCCTTTTGATGAAGTAATGTCTGTACCAGCATTTTTAAATAAATCTGTAATAATTGCTGAAGCTCCTATAGAAGGATAAAAAAAAGATCTCTTGTTTTCTGGTAAAGTTGAAGACCAGTCATTACGGCCAGTAGCATTTAAGAACAATGCATTTTTCCAAGAGAATTTTAATTCTCCAAATACCCCAACAGTTCTTTTTCTGGTAAGTAATTCTGAAATTGACTGGTTGGACTGAAGTACATTTCCTATACTATAAATACCAGGAGCCTGAAATCCTCTCCCATAGTTGTAAGTTGAATGGATTCTTAAGTCTTCAACAGTATTTCCTACTAATGCACTAAAGTTAAAATCTTCAGTAATGTCTTTATCATAACTTAATAAAAAATTGGAAGTGGTTCTTCTATGTTCGCTTTGAAATTGACTTATATATCCATCCCCACGATTTTCAATTAGAGATCCATCTCCTGTAATTCTTTTGCTAAAATCATTATAATAATCTGTTCCTAGTTTGTAGGAGATATTAAAGTCATTTAAGAAATCGTAACTAAGACTTATAATTCCCAATAATCTATGAACTTTGTTTGTATTAGGGCTATTAGCAATACTCCAATAAGGGTTGTCATAAGTTTGATCTGGATAGATCATTTTTTGAGAACCATCAGTATTCAGATAATCATTAATATCAACATTTACAGGATAAGATAATAAACTGCTATAGCTACTACCCGCAGAATTCCCTTGTTTGGTACTATTTGTTTCTGTTACTATATAGTTCGCTGAAGCACCAATTGTAAATTTATCTGTGAGTTTTGAAGTTGTATTTAATTTAAATGAAGTTTTATCATAACTAGTTCCACTTACAACTCCATCTTGGGATAGATCTCCAATAGAAAAGTACACAAGATTTTTTTCTGATCCTCCAGAATAACTAAGATTATTATTATAAGTAATAGCACTATCGTAAAAATCTTTAATATGATCAAAGGTTTGAGCTCCATTGCTTAACCTTTCTCCCCAAGAAAATGGAGAATCCGGATCATAACTAATAACTCCTGTTTCAGACTCTAATTGCTGACCTTGAGCATACATATTTTGAACATCTGGAGTTCCTAGAATATTATCAAAAGATACGGTACCTGAGTAAGAAATAGTACTAACTCCTGCTTTTCCTTTTTTAGTTGTAATTATCACAGCTCCTTCTGCTGCCTGAATACCATAAAGTGCTGCAGCGGCAGGCCCTTTTAGCACAGAAACGCTTTCAATATCTTCTGGATTAATGTCTGATGCTCTGTTAGTACTAGCAACTTCTAAACTCGAATTTGTAGAGTTATCTATGGGAATACCATCTACTACTATTAAAGGTTGATTATTTCCAGTAATAGAAGATCCACCTCTAATTAAGATCACGGCTGAAGAACCTGGTGCTCCACCAGAATTAGCAACGGTTACACCAGAAACTTTACCTTGTAAACCATTGACCATACTAGAATTATTACCCTCCAATAATTTATCAGAATTTACAGATTGAACAGCATATCCTAAGGCTTTTTTCTCTCGTTTAATACCAAGGGCAGTTACCACTACCTCATCCAAACTTTCAGTATCTGTGTCCATTTTAACGTTTAAAACGTCATTGTTACCTAAAACAATTTCTTGAGTTATAAAACCTAATGAGGAGAACACTAATATAGGCGAGGTTTTGTCTGGAATATTTAAATTAAATTCCCCATCAAAATTAGTAACGGTACCTTTATCTGTATCCTTAACAAAAACAGATACTCCTGGTAAGAGTATTCCATCTTTGTCTTGAACCACACCAGATATTTCTCTCTCTTGTGCCCACATTTGAAATGAGAAGAGGCACACTAAAAACAATAGTGCTTTCTGTAAATGTTTTTTCATAATTTAAGTTGATTTTAAAAAGCTCAATTCAATACTTTTTGAACAAGAGAACTATTTTGGTGTGATTATTTTTTGCACTAAGCAGTTATTGATATTGTCTTTTTAATAGCTAAGGATCTACTCCATATTTGTCGTCAGGCCTTTTTTGGAAATATGTATTTAATTACTTATTAATTCACATCCCACCACATTCTTGTGGTTAATTCATCTCCCCCTTGTTGATCAGTCGCTGCTTCAACATTCGCGGGATTATTCAATTTTTCAGAACCTGGATATACAAATCTTCTTGGAATTTGACCATTTGTTAAAAGATCTGCCACAGCAATAGGTTCTAAATTAGGATAACCTGATCTCTTCCAGTTGGAAAAGGTCTCTAGCCCATTTCCAAAAGTTGCTACCCAATATTGTTCATTAATCATTTTTAGAGCTTGTCCATTTACGAAAGGATTTTCTACTAAATAGGTGTCAATTGATTCTTGAGAAATGATACCACCTTCGCCATACATGGATAATTGTTCCATCGCAGACTTAACTCCTGCGTTATAATGGAACTCAACATCACCACCGGCTATTCCCCATCGCTCTGCTGCTTCAGCTAGCATAAATTCTACTTCTGCATAGGTTTGAAAGAAATATGGAGCGTCATAAACTACAACTCCCGACCCACCAAATAAATTTATATTTGGTTTTGAATTTGCAATTCCTCTACTAGGATTATTTATATCTTGTCCAGACTGCAATTCTGGACTGGTATCACCGTCCACTGTGGAACTTAAAACAGAAATCCGAGGGTCATTCCTTTCTTGTAAAAAGTCCAGAAAAGTTTTTGAAATTTTAACTTGAGTGGGAGCCCGTGAAGTAAAGCTTTTTGTAAGTGGGTTAACATTTGGGCCTCCATCGTTGGAGGAATTTTCATATTTAATATAGGCTATATCGGAATTACTTTCCATAACTCCACCATTTATTGCTTTTGTAGCCCAACTTTGGGCGGCAGATTCATCTACTTTTACCATTCGCATCGCTAAGCGCAACATAAGCGAATTAGAAAATTTTTGCCATTTCTCATTATCTCCACCAAACATTAGATCTGCAGATCCATAGGAATTTGGACCTCCTTGACTTAATGTTGTTGATGAACTTTCTAAAAGTGATAGCATGTCTGCATAAATATCACTTTGCTTATCATATGCAGGGAAACGAATACCCTCCAGAAAACCTTTACCTGCTTCACTATATGGAATATCCCCATAAGCGTCGGTAAGTCTACTAAATATCAGAACCTTTTGAATTCTCGCAATTGCCAAATCAGCCTCCGCCGTTGGATCTTCACTTTCTAATAATTGGGCTTCTAGATCAACAATACTTTTAACAGTAGTTTTATATTGTTCTTCAAATAGCCATTCTGTACTTCCTTCCTTATAAACAAAAGAAATATAAGAGGTATTATTCAAGTGTTGCACATTCTGCATCAAATGAATTACGTTATAAAATAAATGAGCTACATAACTACTCCCTCCAGTATATAATTGAGTATAAGTTAATTTGGTAGAAGGATCTAATTGAGTGGGTTTGGTAGGATTTACATTTATTTCATCAAATCCATCATCACAAGACCCCGTGACAAATACCATTATTAAGATTATCAATATTTTTTTCATGTTATTATTTTTAAAATTTAACATTAAAAGAAAGCCCTAAACTTCTTGTCGCTGGAATTCCAAATCGCTCTATACCTTGAGAATTCAGATTATTTAAAGAAGCTTCCGGATCAATATTATCAACCTTTTTTGAAATAAAGAATAGGTTCCTTCCTATAACAGAAAATCTTACATCGCGTAAAAACACATTTTCTAAATAACTCTTAGGCAGGTTGTAGGAAAGACTTAGTTCTCTAAACTTAATAAAATCTGTAGAGTAGACAAATTCTTCAGCGATACCAGAATTTTCTTCTCCAATAAATCCGTAGTATGTTCTTAAATTTTCAGGAGCCACAGTCATTGTAAAAGTTTCCCCAGTAGCATTATCTACTCCGGTCACTTCCAATCCTGTCTCTCTTCCTTCCAAAGTCTTTTTATGTAACCCCCTCATCATTAATTCTCTATTAGTCCCAGAGTGAACACTTCCTCCAAATTTCCCATCAATTAGAAAATTAAGTGTGACATTTTTATAATTAAATGAATTTGAGAAACCAACGGTATATGGTGCTACACCTTGACCCAAAATTTTATTTTCTCCTTGTACTGGTTTTGGAATAGAGCCACTAATGTCATAAATAATATTTCCGTTATCATCTCTTTTATATGAAGAACCGAAAATCACCCCATAATGTTCACCAACAATATGAGAGATAATCGCGTTTTTTGAACGAGACAAACTTCCATCCACATTAATAGCAGTTTCTTCGTCATCGGTGTAAACAATTTTACTATCATTATAACCAAGGTTAAAAGAAGTATTCCATGAAAAATTTTCATTCCTAATAGGATATCCAGCCACTAAAAGTTCTATTCCTTTATTTTGTAATTCTCCAATGTTAAGAATTGAGGAATTATATCCAGAAGATAAAGATGCCGCCGCTCTAACAATATCATTAGTGGTTTGATTTGAATAATATGCAAGATCTATACTTAAGCGATTACCGAAAAATCTACTATCTAAGCCAATTTCATATTCCTTTTTTTGAAATGGAACTAAATTCGCGTTCGGTATTGAATTCCCGTTTATTTGCCCAAAGGATTGTCCCTGAAATGAACCAGTAACAGCATAATCCAAATTTAAGGCATATGCATTGCTTGCTCCTCCAGCTACTTGCGCATAACTTGCTCTTATTTTAGCATAATCAATACTTTTTGGTAATTCAAAAGCCTTATTTAATAAAAAGCTACTACTTAAAGACCAATAGAAATCATTGTTGGGAGAAGTTTTTCCAGGAAAAGAAAGTGTAGAGTACCATTCATTTCTCCCTGTAAAAGTTACAAATAAGAATTCATCGTAGGCTGTTTCAAACGACCCATAAAGTGAATTCGTTTTAGTTTCGTAGAAATTATATGAAGGTTCTGGAAGTGTTGTATTATTAATATCCTCTAGACCAATAACAACAAATAAACTCCCTACAGCATTCAATGCATCATAGGATGATGTTCTGGTATTAGCTCCAATAATAGAATTCGTAGAAATTTTATCGGTCAAATCTTTATCTATTCCTAACATCAAATCTGCATCAAACAACTTGTAGGTAGACTTTCCTTGAGTCATTCTACCTGCTGGCCGGTATGCCGTCCCAAAAGGTGTAACTTGTCTTCTAGTTAACTCATAAGTATCTAAACCAGCCCTCCCAGTGGCATATAACCAATCCGTTATGTCATATTTTAAAGTAGTAGAAGCTATAAATCTATTTTTTTTGTCATCATTATTAAAGTTGTTTACTGCCCAATATGGATTGGAAATAAACTGACTAGGTTGAAATCTAAGCTCTGTACCCTCTTCATTGGATCCTGGCTTTAAATTATAAATATCTAAGCTATTAGGGAGTGTGAAGGCGACTGTATTGGCATTTCCAGGTGTATCTCCCACGGTGATTCGATTATGAACCTTTTCTAGTATATACTTTGTATTGATTGTAGATGTTAATCTTGGATTAATTTTAGCAGAAGCATTAAAGGAAAATGATTTCCTATTTAAATTAGTATTTGGGAAAATATCTTTGTTTTCTAAGTTAGAAAATGATAAACGATAACTATAAATATCTCCTGCATTTGACAACGCAACTGTATTAATAGCAGTAGTTCCAGTTTTGTAAAATTTATCTAAATTATTTCCAGTATTAGAATATGCCCTTTTAACTCCGTCCCAATTATAGACTTGTGATCCATCTAATTTAGCCCCCCAAGATTGTAAAGCACTTGTAAATGAATCATCTATAGCATTGGCCGGATCAGAAATTTCTCCAATACTTCCATCATCATTATATTCAAAACCAGGCTTTAAGGCATTATTTCCCTGTCCATATTCAGTTTGAAAATTCTGAAGATCAGTATTTACCTTGTCGAAGGTAAAAGAACTTGAATATTCAACACCCATTCCTTTTTGACCTTTTCCAGATTTGGTAGTAATCATTATAACACCGTTAGAAGCTTGTGATCCATATAGTGCTGCTGCGGAGCTACCTTTTAAGATAGAAACAGTTTTAATATCATCTGGATTGATAGAAGAAATGTCATCTCCACCATCTCCATGTTCTCCACCAAATGCACCTACTGCGGAACCGTTAGTTTGATTTATTATCGGTATCCCGTCAACAACATAAAGAGGCTGATTATTTCCAGTTAATGAACTAGCGCCACGAATAATAACCCGACTAGAACCTGAAGCACCCGTACTACTTGTTGAAATATTTACACCTGCAACCCTACCTTGTAATGAATTTATAGCACTTGTTGTTTTTACTTGAGATAAATCATCTCCTCCTACTTCAGTTAAGGAGTAACCTAAGGCTTTGGATTCTCTTTTAATACCTAAGGCCGTTACCACAACTTCATCTAATCCCTCTAGATTTTCAACTAGTGTTACATTAAAAGTATTTTTATCCCCTAGACTGAGTTCTTTTGGATCAAATCCTAAAGAGGAAATAACTAATACCGCATCAGTATTGTCTGGCGCACTTAAAGAGAACTTACCATCAATATCGGTTACGGTACCGTTACTCGTATCCTTTATATACACCGAAGCTCCTGTAACAGGCAAACCGTTACTATCTATGACTGTTCCTGTCACCATCCGCTCTTGGGCGAACGCCTGCATTCCAATAAAGCAGAGTAAAATTAAGAGTAATCGTTTTTCCATAATTTAGATCTATTTAATAAACTGTTATTGATTTTTAATTAAATACCGAAGTATTACTAAAATATTTGACTTAACAATTTTAGATGCATAATATTAATGAAAAAAATACAATTAACGTTAAAATTTATGGGTTAAAGTTAAACTTATATAAAATTTTTAGATAAGTGTCTTTATTTTTTATGATTTAAGATAGCTAAACGCACATTTTTGTGCTTTTGTAACAATTCTGAGGCTTCATTTTCATTTAATTTCAATTCTTCCATAATCATCTTAATACCGCGGTCTACCAATTTGCTATTAGAAAGTTGCATATCCACCATCTTATTACCTTTAACTCTTCCTAATTTTATCATTACAGAAGTCGAAATCATATTGAGGACAAGCTTTTGCGCGGATCCTGATTTCATTCTAGTGCTTCCCGTGACAAATTCTGGTCCCACAACCACTTCAATTGGAAATTCTACAGCATCAGCTAATGGTGAATAAGCATTATTGGTAATACAACCAGTAACCAACCCGTTCTCTCGAGCCTTTTTAACACCTCCAATTACATAAGGCGTTGTTCCAGATGCTGCAATTCCTATTAGAACATCATTTTTATTGATATTGAATTCTTTAAGGTCATCCCATGCCTGATTCTTATTGTCTTCTGCATTTTCTACTGCTTTTCTTAGGGCAACATCTCCTCCTGCTATTAGTCCTATTATCACATTATCTGATACTCCAAAAGTTGGAGGACATTCTGATGCATCTAAAACTCCTAATCTCCCACTAGTACCAGCTCCTATATAGAAAAGCCTACCATTGTCATTTGAAATCTTTGAAACAATGGAATCTACTAATTTTTCTATATTGGGAATTACTTTTTCTATAGCAACAGCAACTTTTTTATCTTCATTATTAATATTAACTAATAATTCATATGTTTCCATCTTCTCCAAATCATTATATAGTGAGCTTTGCTCAGTTGTTCTTTTACTCATAGGTGTGATTATTTATTTATAGGGAAGGTTTAGTTATATTCTGTAAAACTATTATAGGTTGTAAATTATATCAATCTAATTCTGCCGATGGAAAAAAATCTATGTTCAATGCTTTCAATCTTAATTTGTGATCTTTCAACCGCGTTGAGAATTCTTTGAAATCATTATGAGACTGAGACCAACCAATCTCTGCAACTGCTATTAATCTAGGCCAAAGACGGTTATCTAGCATTGCGTCGGTTATCACCAATTCTGTCCAAACTGGTGCCTCTACACCTATTATTTCTTCTTCTTTATCTATAAAACCATAAATATCTTCTAAAGTAACTCCAGATTTTTT
Organism: Gillisia sp. CAL575; assembly: GCF_000403785.1. GTDB lineage: Bacteria > Bacteroidota > Bacteroidia > Flavobacteriales > Flavobacteriaceae > Gillisia. The sequence goes on along the minus strand of NZ_APHJ01000021.1, from coordinate 677,685 downwards.
ACACCAGTTATTGGTATGTTCCTGGCCAGAAATATTTGCATGATCCAAATAAAAACTAGTGCAAATAGACTCTATAACCTTAGAACTGTTATGCGGAATCGTCTTCCCATTCCACCTCTGGCTTATGAGGTCTTTACTCACCTTAGCCTTAGAAACTTCTTCCCAACCAATTGGAGTTTTTCCAAAGCTTCTAACAATAGAATCTGCTTTAACTATAAAATTTTCATAGAGGTCATCTTTAATTTCATCACCTCCAATATGTATCCAAGGACCAATAGTTAATTCTGATACTTCTTTAAAAACTTCAGCTACAAAATTATAAGTTTCAGGATTAGTAAGACATAATTTACTCCAGCCCACCTTATAGCCATCAAATAGTTCAGGTGGAGATGCCATTTTCGGGTTAAGGTTACTTAGGTCTTCACAATTTAATTCTGGATATGAAACAAGAGCTGCATACGTGTGACCGGGAAGATCTATTTCTGGGATAATAACAATATGTCTCTCTTTTGCATAAGTTTGCAATTTTTTATAATCTTCTATAGACAAGTAGCCAGATCTTCCATTTTTAACTGATCCATTTCCACCTATTTCAGTAAGTTGGGGTTTACTTTTTAATTCCAACCTCCAACCTTGGTCATCTGTTAAGTGAAGGTGAAGTCTATTCATTTTATAAAGGGCCATCCTATCAAGGTGATCCTTTAAATAATCGATTCCAAAATAGCTCCTGGCAACATCTATCATACTTCCTCTCCAAGTATATTTGGGAGAATCTTGTATATGAAGTTTGGGTATTAAAATGTTTTTAGAGTTTAACGAGCCATCCTCTAAACTGGAAGGCAAAAGTTGTCTTAGGCTTTGGATTCCATAGAAAATTCCCGCTTCACTTGCAGCCTTGAGTGTTACTCCCTCTTTATTAATGTCGAGGATGTAACCTTCCTCGCCCAATTCCATTATTAATGAAAAATCCTCGACTATCCTAAAATTTCCTCGGTCTGAATTCTGCGAGATTTTACTATTTAAATTAGCTTTTAATAGTAATGTATTTAGCAGTTCTGCAGAAACTAGAGCTGATCCCGAATAAGAAATAATGTTGTTTTTCGGTATCCTATACATTCCCCTTTCCACTTTTAAAAATTGTGGCTTAGGAATAATAGCTATTGTAGGATTAGCTTCTCTAATTAAGGATGTGGATCTTGAGGAAGAACAGCCAAACACAGAGACCGTCAAAATAAATAACAGCAGGTTCTTTATATAGCTCTTCATTTTTTAGAATTTATTGGTCTATTTGGTTCTTATTTTATATCCTGAGGTAGCAAAGTATAAAATGTACAAATAACAGGGAATCACCACCCAATAGGCCTTTTGTGGAGAAGAAAGATCTGCAAAAAATCCGTAAACCAAAGGCATAATAGCGCCACCAGCGATAGCCATAATCATTAAGGAAGATCCAACTTTGGTAAATCTACCTAAACCTGAAATTGCCATTGGCCAAATTGCTGGCCAAACCAATGCATTTGCAATACCTAACAATGAAATACAGAGCACAGATACAAATCCATCTGAAAATATAGCTCCAAGACCAAGTGCTAATCCAAGAACTGCAGAGATTTTTAATGCTTTTTCTTGGGACAAGTATTTAGGAATACATAAAATTCCAATTACATAACCAACTAACATAGCAATTAAGGTATAGGTGGTAAAGAATTTTGCATTAGCGAAAGAGATCCCTTGAGCAACCCCATAACTAATTACTGTATCTCCGGCAATAACTTCTACTCCTACATATAAGAAAAGTGCTAAAGCTCCCAACAACAAATGTGGAAATTGAAAAATACTTGTTTTTTTGCTATTAGTATGTGCCAATTCTTCATCTTCTTGATCTGTATCCACTTCAGGTAAAGTTGAAAAATAAATTAAAGTAGCTAGAACGATTAGCACTCCCATCATAATTAAATAAGGGAAGATTACTCTTTCTGAAAGAAGATCCAGTTCTGCTATTTTTTGGGCAACCGGCATTACTTTAAGATTTTCGACTAAAGCATCTACATCCTTTAGCGCAATAGCACCTAAAATAATTGGAGCAATAGCACCGGCTACTTTATTACAAATCCCCATAATACTAATTCGCTTTGCAGCACTCTCTATAGGTCCAAGTATAGTTACATAGGGATTAGCAGCTGTTTGAAGGATTGCTAAACCTGTTCCTTGAACAAATAATCCTAGCAAGAACAGCTCATAAGTACGTGAGTAGGCTGCGGGAACAAAAATTAGAGATCCTACCGCCATCACTAGCAAGCCGAGAGACATTCCTTTTTTAAAACCAGTTAATTTAAGAATCCAGGCCGAGGGTAAGGCCATAACCAAATAAGCGATATAAAATGCGAAAGCCACAAAATAAGCTTCAAAATTATTTAATTCGCATGCGATTTTTAAATAAGGAATTAAAACCGAGTTCAACCATGTGACGAATCCGAAAATGAAAAAGAGGGCACCAATAATAATTATGGAACGGTTAGTTCCAGATTTTGCATTCTTCTGTGCAGCAGTATCAGAAATAGATTGATTTTTCATAGAAGGTACTCTTATGTAAGATTAATTAAAGATGATATGATCACAGTTCTTAATTCTTCGAAAACTATAGATAATGATGCTACATAAATATTATTGAAATATTCTAATCGAGCCTTCTAACGATAACATTTAAATTAAATTAAAAAAAATAAACAGCTTAATTCAAAATAGTTAACCGTCTAATATTTAGCTTTTCTACCAACAAAGAAGAAGTCTTTTTTTAATAAAACCAAATACTTCTATAATTTTTTTTGTAATCTTTTATATGTTTAGTAATTTTTTACAGTTTGGTTTGGTGAAAAAAGTCTTCAATATTTTATTCAGACATCGAATAACTTCAATATTAGATTTAAAAATTGAAATTTTAACAACTTCTCATCCATAATTTCGATTTTGCCAACCGCAGGTAAGAATATTTATACAAACCATATTAAAAAAACTATATTTGTAAACTTTAATATGATGGGTATTTATTGGCCTAATCAACTCTGAAATTGACTCATGAAGAACATACGTAACTTTTGTATAATTGCCCATATAGATCACGGAAAAAGTACTCTGGCAGACAGATTGCTGGAATTTACGGGATCTGTGACCGATCGTGAAAGTCAGGCTCAATTACTGGACAGTATGGACCTGGAACGCGAGCGTGGAATTACTATTAAAAGTCACGCGATCCAAATGAATTATACCTATAAAGGTGAAGAGTATGTATTAAATCTTATTGATACTCCTGGTCACGTAGATTTCTCTTACGAGGTATCTCGATCTATCGCAGCTTGTGAGGGCGCATTGCTAATTGTAGATGCTGCACAAAGTATCCAAGCTCAAACTATTTCTAACTTGTATCTTGCTTTAGAGAATGATCTGGAAATTATTCCAGTACTTAATAAAGTGGATCTTCCAAGTGCTAACATAGAAGTGGTAACAGATGATATCGTTGAATTATTAGGATGTAATATAGAAGATGTAATTCCTGCCAGTGCAAAAACTGGGATTGGAATTGAAGAAATACTTTCGGCAATTATAGAGCGTATTCCTGCTCCATCTGGTAAAATAGATGCTCCACTTCGAGCTTTGATCTTCGATTCGGTTTATAATCCTTTTAGAGGTGTAGAAACTTATTTTAGAGTGATAAATGGTTCTATTAAAAAAGGACAGCATATAAAATTTGTTGCAACAGGTAAGGACTATTTTGCAGATGAAGTGGGAACCTTAAGATTGAAACAGGATCCTAAGAAAGAAATTAAAGCTGGGGATGTAGGATATTTAATTACCGGAATTAAAGATGCGCGAGAAGTAAAGGTAGGAGATACAATTACTGATGCTAAAAACCCAACTACAGAAGCTGTTGCTGGATTTGAAGACGTAAAACCGATGGTTTTTGCCGGAATTTATCCTGTAGATACCGAAGATTATGAAGATTTGCGTTCTTCTATGGAAAAACTTCAGCTAAATGATGCCTCCCTAGTATTTGTTCCAGAAAGTTCAGCCGCTCTTGGTTTTGGATTTAGATGTGGATTCTTAGGAATGCTTCACTTGGAAATTATACAAGAAAGATTAGAGCGTGAATTTGATATGACGGTTATTACAACTGTTCCTAACGTATCTTATCATGCTTTTACTCATAAAAATCCAGACACAAAAATTCTGGTAAATAATCCATCAGATCTACCAGATCCTTCAAGTCTAAATAGAGTAGAAGAGCCTTTCATAAAAGCAAGCATCATTACAAAATCAGATTTTGTGGGTTCTGTAATGTCTTTATGTATTGAAAAAAGAGGTCAAATTACCAATCAAAACTATCTTACTCCTGAAAGAGTAGAATTAACTTTTGATATGCCTTTAGCAGAGATCGTATTCGATTTTTACGACAGATTAAAAACTGTTTCTAAAGGATATGCTTCCTTTGATTATTCTCCAATAGGAATGAGAGCATCTAAACTTGTAAAAGTAGATGTATTGCTTAACGCAAGTATTGTTGATGCACTTTCTGCGTTATTACACGCAGATAATGCTTATGATATTGGAAAGAAAATGTGTGAAAAATTAAGGGAATTAATCCCGAGACAACAATTTGATATTCCTATACAAGCTGCTATTGGTGCAAAGATTATTTCTAGAGAAACGGTAAAAGCTTTAAGAAAAGATGTTACCGCGAAATGTTATGGTGGTGATATTTCCAGAAAGAGAAAATTACTTGAAAAGCAGAAAAAAGGTAAAAAACGTATGAGATTAGTGGGAAATGTGGAAATTCCACAAGAAGCCTTTATGGCCGTTCTTAAATTAAACGATTAGGGAATTTATCTAATTATACAAAATCAAAAAAGGTCCCAAGCTACATAGTTTGGGACCTTTTTGGTTATAGAAATAATACTATAGAAATCACTAATCCTCAGTGCGTTCTACATCCTCTTTTTTCTGTTCTTCTTTATTTGGAATCTCTTTACCTAGATATACTAAAGCAAATCCTTCCTTGATTTCTACCTCTTGGCTATGAGATGGAATAATTTTTAAATCTCCAGTATCATTTTTTACAAATAACGGAACCATTTCAGATTCAGTCTTGGAGATCTCAATAATTCCTTCGTAATGCTCACGGCTATTCAATACGATTTCATGAATAGTTGGATATCTTCTAGATACCTCTGTAAGCTTAATAAAATCGTCTGTATGAGAGAATAATCCTTGCTCGGGGTTTCTTTCAGGATCGCTCATTTCATCGGTAGAAATAAGCCTAAAGGAGCCTTGTTCGCCAAATTGTTTCTGAAATTTATTGATCGCTGTTTTGTTAATGTCACTGTTCCCAGTTATTGCCATTAAATATCCAATATCACTTAATTCTATATTATTTAAAAGATCATCTGAATATACACTTCCTTCTAAAGCTTCAATTCCCAAGGCCTTTGCTTTTCTAATGTTCGAAAAGTTATTATCTACAACAACAACATGCCTATTGTTATCTTTCAGATATTTAGCTATAATCCTGGAGACTGAAGATGCTCCAATTATTAAGATCCCTTCAGAATTGGTGATAAATACACCTACCAGTTTTGCAAATAATCTAGCAGTTGTAGCATTCAGTAAAACGGAACATAATACGATCATGAATACCAAAGGAGTAATATATTCTGCTCCTTCCACACCTTCACTAGCAAGCTTTAATCCGAATAAAGAAGCTATACCTGCTGCAACAATACCTCTTGGACCAACCCAACTAATAAAAGCAATTTCATTTACTTTTAGTCCTGCTCCAATTGAACTTAAGATCACACCTAAAGGACGAATTATCAATACGACAGCTCCAAATAACATTAGTGCTTTGAAATTATAGACCAATAAAAGATCTTCAATTTCCATATTTGCTGCCAGCAGAATAAAAAGTATAGAAATAAGCAGCACACTCAATGATTCCTTGAAGTATAGAAGCTCCTTAAGATTTGGTAATTTGGTATTCCCCATAACCATTCCCATAATTACAACTGCCAATAATCCGCTTTCATGAGCGAACATATCAGATAATACAAATACACCTAAAACTGTTGCTAAAGTGAAAACATTTAGAAGGTAATGTGGAATTACATCTTTTTTAATTGCAAAAGCTAATACATGTGCAAATGTAAATCCGAAGGTGAAACCGAAAAGAACGATTTTTCCGAATTCGATAAGTGCTGTTTGGGTAAAATCTGCACCGCTTTCTACTCTTATAAATTCATAAACAAGTACAGCAACTAAAGCTCCTATAGGGTCTATTAATATTCCTTCCCATTTTAAAATGGAGGAAACATGCTTTTTTAAAGGTATATTTCTAAGGATAGGAGTGATTACCGTTGGCCCCGTAACTATTATTAAAGAAGAGAAAAGGAATGAAATCTCCCATGAAAAATCGTAAATAAAATGTGCGGCTAATCCTGCACCGAAAAAAGTAACGACCACCCCAACACTTATAAGTTTCAAGATTACCGGTCCCACATTTCCTATTTCACTTTTTCTAAGGGTTAATCCACCTTCAAAAAGTATTATAGCAATAGCTAAGGAAACAAAATAAAATAGACTTTCCCCTGGAAATAGACCTTCTTCTCCATTCCAAATAGGTTCTATCCATTTAGTACCATCTTCAGAAATCAATGTAGAAATTGGCCCTACAAAAAGTCCTATTAATATAAGTGGGAGAATAGCTGGGATCTTCAATTTAAAAGCCATCCATTGGGCCAATATTCCTAATATAATTATACCTGCGAGTTCTAGCATTCAAAAATTATTTTATTAAAAATGGCATTTACCATTTTTAGTTTATTCAAAAATTAGTATTCCCAATGCTCAAAAAGTAAGTATTAGTAGGGCTTTAATTCTAATTTAAAGTAAAATAGAATTAAAAATGCAAAAATAGGATGTTTCTGTTAATTAAATACAGAAGAATTTAACCTGAGTGAAAATTTTGCTTAATAGTAATGACAATCCTCAATGTTTTGTTAAAAATAATAAATTCTGAAGTTGAGCCAATAAGTAAGTATAGCGCTTTTAGTACTTTGCATCTCAAATAGCTATTTATGAAATTATATCCAATAGAAGCAGGGAATTTTAAATTAGATGGAGGTGCTATGTTTGGTGTGGTTCCAAAATCTTTATGGAACAAGACCAATCCTGCAGACAACAACAATATGATTGATATAGCTGCTCGCTGTTTATTAATAGAAGAGGGTGATAAACTCATTCTTATAGATACTGGAATGGGAGATAAACAAAGCGAAAAATTCTTTGGTTATTACTTTCAATGGGGAGATCACTCAATAGATAATTCGCTAAAACAACACGGATTTCATAGAGACGATATCACCGATGTGTTTATGACTCACCTTCATTTTGACCATTGTGGTGGAAGCGTGCAATGGAATAAAAATAGAACAGGGTATGAACCAGCATTTAAAAACGCCAGATTTTGGAGTAATAAAGATCATTGGTTATGGGCAACACAACCTAATGCTAGGGAAAAAGCATCATTTTTGAAAGAGAATATTATCCCGATGGAACAGAGTGGAAAACTTCATTTCCTTGAAAAGGAAGCCTCTAAAACCTTTACAATTTCTGAAGAACTAGGTTTTGGTGTCTTTTTTGCAGATGGACATACAGATAAACAGATGATCCCTCATATTACATATCAAGGAAAAACATTAGTTTTTATGGCAGATTTACTGCCAACTGCAGGGCATATTCCATTGCCATTTGTAATGGGTTATGATACCAGACCTTTATTAACACTTAATGAAAAAGAGCTTTTTCTAAATAAGGCTGCAGATGAGGAATTATACCTTTTCCTAGAGCATGATGCTCACAATGAAATAATTACCCTTAAACATACCGAAAAAGGTGTGAGACTAGATAAAACTTTTACTTTTAACGAATTATTTAATTAAAACTCTATATGAAAATCCCTTTTTTTAAACCCCTATTTGTTGCAGGTATAGCATTTACATTTGCTGCTTGTGGTACTACAAATCCTATTCTTATTTCTACACCAGTAGAAAACATAGATGAAATTCCTTTAAAAGTTACACCGCTCACAGATATTCAATTAAAAAATTGGGGACAGTACGATCTGGTTACAGATACTATTCCAGGAATGAGTATAAATAAGGCTTACAGTGAAATTATTAAAAACAAAACCGGAAATCAGGTTATTGTTGCAGTTTTAGATAGCGGAGTAGATATAACTCATGAAGACTTAAAAAGTGTTGTTTGGGTGAATAGAGGAGAAGTGGCCAACAACGGTAGAGATGATGATAACAATGGATATATAGATGATGTTAATGGATGGAATTTCCTTGGGGACGCAGTTAAAGAAAACTTGGAGTACACCCGTATTTATAAAAGGTTAAAGTCTAAATATGATGGAAAACCGGCAGGTGCTATAAGTTCTGGAAACAGAGCGGAGTATGATGTATATGTAAGCGCAAAGTCTGAATATGAGAAAGAATATAATGAGAATGTTCAAAATAAAACTCAATACGAACAAATAAAACAACAACTAACAATTGCGCATAAGGCCGTTTCAGCTAAACTTGGTAAAGAGGATTATACCAAGAAAGAATTGGCTGCGATGGAAGCTACTACTCAAGAAATGCAGCAGTATAAAGCTATGCTTGCTCAAATTCAGAATAACGTAAATGAGAATATCCCAGCGGCATTAAAAGAATTAAGTGAAGCTATAGATTATTTTACTAATAGAATAGATACTCATTTTAATTTAAATCTTGATGGAAGAGCTATTGTGGGAGATAATCCTTACGATATCACAGACAACAAATATGGAAATAACAAAGTGTCTGGGCCAACAAAAGATAAAGAAGATGTTAAGCATGGAACTCATGTAGCTGGAATTATCGCGGCAAAAAGAGGTAACAACCTCGGGATGGATGGTGTGGCTAATAATGTAAAAATAATGGCCATTCGCGCTGTTCCAGATGGAGATGAATATGATAAAGATATTGCCTTAGGTATTCGCTATGCGGTAGACAACGGAGCAAAAGTGATAAATACCAGTTTTGGAAAATACTTTTCTCCAAATCCTGAATTTGTAATAGATGCCTTAAAATATGCGGCTTCTAAAGATGTTCTAATTGTAAATGCAGCTGGAAACGAAGGATTAGATCTGGATACTAAAATGGTGTATCCAAACGATCAAACCCCACAAAATTCGACTGAAATCGTGAATAATGTATTAACAGTTGGAGCTTTAAATTATGAGTATGGTTCTGGTTTGGTTGCAGGCTTTTCAAACTTCGGAAAATCGAATGTAGATGTTTTTGCACCAGGAACTAAGATCTGGTCTACGACTCCAAATAATACTTACGAATATTTACAAGGGACTTCTATGGCTGCGCCTGCTGTAGCTGGTGTTGCCGCTGTAATTAGATCTTATTATCCAAAATTAACAGCTGCTCAGGTTAAGCAGATTATCATGAATAGCGGTGTTTCTACAAAAGCATCGGTGGTTGTTAGTGAGAATACATTAAACAAAAAGTTTACAGATCTTTCTGTTTCTGGAAAAATGGTAAACTTATACAACGCATTAATTTTAGCTGAAAAAGAATCGAAATAACAAATTATGAAGAGAATATTTATAGCAATTACTTTATTTACAAGCATTTGGGCTCAGGCTCAAAACAACAATTCTTATTGGCAACAAAAAGTTGACTACAAGATGGACGTGGATATGAATGTGAAAAACTTTCAATACACAGGAGATCAAGAGTTAATCTACACCAATAATTCCCCTGATACTTTAAATCGCGTTTTTTATCATTTATTTTTTAATGCCTTCCAACCGGGAAGCGAAATGGATGTAAGATCTAGAACTATCCAAGATCCAGATAGCAGAGTAGGAGATAGAATTTCTAAATTAACTGAAGCTGAGCAAGGTTATTTAAAAGTGAATTCTCTTACCCAAGATGGAGCAAGTCTTTCTTTTGAGGAAGTTGGAACTGTATTGGAAGTTCAACTAAGTAAGCCCATATTACCTGGTGAAACGGCTACTTTTAAGATGGATTTTAAAGGGCAAGTGCCTCAACAAATTAGAAGATCTGGAAGAAATAACGCTGAAGGAGTAGCGCTTTCTATGACACAGTGGTATCCTAAAATGGCAGAATATGATTTCCAAGGATGGCATGCAGATCCGTACATAGGCCGTGAATTTCACGGAGTATGGGGAGATTTTGATGTAAAGATCGCCATTGATAAAAACTATGTTATCGGAGGAACCGGATATCTTCAAAATCCGCAAGAAATTGGATTTGGTTATGAAGCCGAGGGAACGAAAGTAAAAAAACAAAAAGGGGAGAAGCTTACTTGGCATTTTTTAGCACCAATGGTGCACGATTTTGCTTGGGCTGCAGATCCTGAGTTTATTCATGATAAAAGAACCGCTGCAGATGGAACTGTGTTACATTTCTTTTACAAAAATGATGCAGAGATAAAAGAAAACTGGAAAAACCTTCAGCCTAAAACTGAAGAATTATTGTTGTTTTTTAATGAACATATTGGGGCTTATCCTTGGGAGCAATATTCTGTAATCCAAGGAGGAGATGGTGGAATGGAATATGCGATGGCTACCTTAATTACCGGAAAACGCAGTTTTGGAAGTTTAGTTGGAGTTACTGCTCATGAAATGGCACACGCCTGGTTTCAGCATTTAATGGCAACCAACGAAAGTGTAAATGAATGGATGGATGAAGGATTCACTTCTTACATTTCAACTTTAGCTGAAAATGAGATCAGCAGTTCTAAAAATGAAAATGTATTTGAAGGTTCTTTTAAAGGATATACTAGATTAGCAACTTCTGGAGTAGAGCAACCACAAAGTACACATGCAGATAGATACAATCTTAACGGAGCCTACGGGGCCGCGGCTTACACCAAAGGTTCTGTTTTCTTAGCACAATTAGGATATGTAATTGGACAAGAAAACCTTCAGAAAACATTAAATAGATATTACGACGAGTGGAAATTCAAACATCCAACTCCTAATGATTTTATTAGAATTGCTGAAAAAGTTTCTGGAGCAGAATTAGACTGGTATTTAATAGACTGGACACAAACAATTAATACTATAGATTATGCAGTTAAAGACCTTTCTGAAGAAGGGGAAACTACAATTGTAAATCTTGAGCGTATAGGTTTAATGCCTATGCCTTTGGACGTGAAGGTTTCTTATATTGATGGAACTTCAGAAATGATCTATATTCCATTGCAAATGATGCGTTGGAACAAACCAGCTGAAAATGGTGTGGAAAGAACACTTGCTAAGGACTGGGCTTGGGCGTATCCAACTTATAAATTAAGTATTGATAAGCCAAAGAGCACTATTTCTAATGTACAAATAGATCCTGCTGGACTAATGGCAGATATCAATAGAGAGAATAATGAGTTAAAGCAAGCTGTTACAGCAGAAGAGAAGTAATATTTCTTAACTATTATCATCTTTAAATTTAAAAGAAAATCCGTTTTGGGAATTCCCAAAGCGGATTTTTTTAATTTAGCCGAATCAATTGGTAATAATGAGTGAAACCTTTCCTGCTTCAGAAAAACTGAAAAGCAAAATATTAATAGATATCCTGTTTACTGAAGGGAATTCCATTAAGCAGTTTCCCATTAAACTACTTTATTATCCTATAAAAAACCCAGAAATTACTACTTGTAAAACTGGAGTTTCGGTTCCTAAAAGGAATTTCAAAAAAGCCGTTGAGCGCAATTATCTAAAAAGGCTTATGCGAGAAGCTTATAGGAAAAATAAGTATCTTGTAGAAAGCAACTTAAATCAGAAATACGCGTTAATGTTCATATTTACTGCTCGGAAAAAATATGATTCTCAAGAGATCTCAGATTGCTTCATTCAGCTTTTGAACAAATTAAAAGAAAAGGAGACCGCTCATGAAAACAAGAATACTTAAAAGAATATCAGTAATTTTTATTGCTGTAAGCCTCTTTATTGGGGCGAGCTCCTTTAGGACCGACTTTTTTGAAATCGCGAAACAATTAGAAATATTCACCACTCTTTTTAAAGAGTTGAATATGAATTATGTAGATGAAACCAATCCCGCTGAGTTAATGGATACTGCAATTAAAGCCATGCTTGCCGATCTGGATCCTTATACTAATTATTACAATGAGCAGGATGTTGAAGCTTCAAGAATGAATACCGCTGGGGAATACCAAGGAATTGGTGCTTCAGTGAGAATCCAGAAAGAAAGTTTTGTGATCCTTGAAACTTACAAAGGTTTTCCTGCAGATAAAGCAGGTTTAAAGCCCGGAGACGAAATAATAGAGATTGGCGGTCTATCTGTAGTCGATTTCACAGATAATGCTTCAGATTTGCTTAATGGAGCTCCAAATTCCCAGATCACACTTACTTATCTAAGACAGGGGAAAAAACTTTCTACTACCTTAACAAGAGGGATAGTTACGCTTAAAGCAGTTCCTTTTTATGAATTGTTAAGTGATAATACAGGATATATTGTTTTGTCTAGATTCAATGAAAATGCCTCTTCAGAAACTATTAAAGCCTTAAAAGATCTTGAAGCTGAAGGAGCAACAAAAATAATTTTAGATCTTAGAGGGAATCCAGGTGGCTTGCTTAGTGAAGCTATTAATGTTAGTAATATCTTTGTAGATAAAGGACAATTGATAACCACTACCAAATCTGTAATAGAAAAATATAACCGTGAATATTTTACCCAAAAAGAACCAATAAATACTAAGATTCCTTTGGTAGTAATTATTAATGGGCGCAGTGCTTCTGCTAGTGAAATTGTTGCAGGTTCTTTACAGGATCTAGATAGAGCTGTGATTGTAGGTGCAAGAAGTTTTGGAAAAGGACTTGTGCAACGTCCAAAAGAATTGGCCTACGGGACTCAGCTAAAACTTACAATTTCCAGATATTATACCCCAAGCGGACGATGTATTCAAGCTTTGAATTATCGTGAACGAGATAAGGATGGCAAAGCAATTAGAACCAAAGTAGAGGATTATAACGAATTTAAGACCAAGAATGGACGAAGCGTTTTTGATGGAGGAGGAGTATTACCAGATATCACCTTAGAGACTTCAGAATTTAGTGCAGTTACAAATGCCTTGCTGGCTAACAGTGCTATTTTTGACTTTGCTACCCAGTATTATTATACTCATAAATTGGAAAGTCCTCAAGATTTTAAATTTACTAATGAAGATTATACTGCTTTTAAGGCATATTTAAATAAAAGTGATTTTAGTTACCAGACTCGAACAGAAAAAGACTTGGAAGCTGCTTTATATACTGCTGAAAAAGAGGGTTTTTCTGAAGATATTTTAAACTCTTACAATCAAACATTAAATAAGATAGCCACAGCTAAAAAGGAAGATCTAGATGCTAAAAAAGCAGAGATAACAACTCTTTTGACCGATGAAATAATTAAACGATATTTCTATCAAGAAGGTTTGTACCAGCATTATATTCTAGAAAATCCTGAAATTACTGAAGCTCAAGATATTCTTGGAAATAGTTCAAGATATTCAGGTATTTTGAAGTAAAAAACAAGATTTTTATGTAAGCTGCGTCACCTTAATTTTTTAATGAGTTTATAAACAGCCATTGCTATTTTTTTCTAAGTGGACTGCAAATAAATCCTGAAACAAGTTCAGGGTGACGATACTATTTTAACTGCCGAAATGCTGTCCCGAGACGTCCGAAAATTCAGCATCTTTAATACCTCAAAAATATTCATTTAAAAAATGTTACAGTTTTGCAAAATTCTCCAGTATCATTTTTAAATAGGGTAATTTTATTTTTTAGATTAAAACTAATATTGGATTTCTTTTAAATCTATTCTAACTATATTTCCTATGAATGAACATTATCTAGTGCTGGCTTCATTGGGCTTTGCTACATTGATAATGGCATGGTTACCTTCAATTTCCAAAATAATAAAAATTAGTTTTCCTATAATTTTGATTCTTTTAGGATTCTTATTGTATGCTATTGGAGCCCCATTGGCCTGGCCGGATCCATTATGGAGTGACATCAATCTGATGTATTTTTCTGAATTAATAGTCATTATTGCTTTGATGGGAGCCGGCTTAAAGATAGGCAGCATTTTTTCTTTTTCGACGTGGAAAAGACCATTGTTATTGGTTTTTATAACAATGCCCATCTGCATTGCAGCTGCGTATTTTATGGGTATTTATTTTCTGGCCTTTAGTATTCCATCTTCTTTGCTTCTTGCTGCTGTCCTCGCACCTACAGATCCCGTACTTGCCGCTGAAGTTCAACTTGAAGAACCAACCCGGGAATCTGAACCAGAAGACAAGAGAAAATTCACCCTCACAACAGAGGCCGGTCTTAATGATGGGATGGCTTTTCCCTTTACCTACCTGGCTGTAATGGTGGCACAAGCAGGAGGATGGGCAACTTTAAATTTTGCTGACTGGTTTTGGGATAAACTACTTTTAAAAGTAGTGATTGGAGTTATATTGGGTATTGTAATTGGGAGATTGATAGGTTACTTACTTGACAGGCTTCATGTAGTTACAGGTATAAAAACTTTTGATGGATTTGTTTCACTTTCACTTACATTTATGACTTATGGCCTCACAGAAATCCTTCATGGATACGGCTTTCTTGCAGTGTTCTTTGTAGGCTTAACCTTGAGATACTACGAAAAAATAAGCGGGGATTATAAAACTAAAATGCACGATTTTATTAATGAAATCGAAAGACTTTTATTAACCGTTTGGGTGATACTTTTTGGAGGCTCTATCCTTAATGGAATTCTCACCCTTACAGATTGGAAGGGAATTCTTTTTGCTTTTATTTTTGTTCTTATTATTCGTCCCCTAGCTGGTCTTATTGGTTTAATAGGAGTTAAAGATCCCATTAAAACAAAACTTGCAATCAGTTTTCTGGGAATAAGAGGAATTGGTTCTGTGTTTTATATATCATGGGCATTTATTCAGTATGATAATTTTGAAAATAAAAATGAGCTATACGGCATCACTTTTTATGTCATTCTTATTTCTATTGTAATACATGGGTTAACGGCACCAAGAATTATTGGCCATTTTGACAAATTACGTAATAAGGAGTAAATGTAAGTTCCAGGGAAACAGTTAAATGGATTAAAAAAGAGTTAATAAAACCATTTAATATGATAATAAAACCAGGAGTACCAATCTTTCTAAAATATAAAAGCTAGCTTTTTTAAAGTCTGCTGCAAATTTAATGCAGCAAACTGAACAGTATTTACGTTAAGATTTTATCATTCCAATATGCGGAATTCCATCTTCTAAATATCCCTCTCCAGTTTGTTCAAAATTGTGGCTTTCATAGAATTTAATAAGATATTGTTGTGCTGAAATTTTAATTCTTTCAGCAGCAAATCTAGATTCTACTTCTTTTATTGAAGCTTCAAAAATTTGGTGACCATAACCATATTTTCGTTGATCTTCTTTCACTAAAACTCTTCCTATAGAAGCTTCCTCAAAATATTGACCTTTATTAAAACACCTGGTATAAGCAACCAATTTTCCTTCTTTATATCCTAAAATATGAAGCGCTTTTTGATCTTTCCCGTCAATATCCTGGTACACGCAATCTTGTTCTACCACAAAAACTTCAGACCTAAGAGCGAGCACTTCATATAATTCGTTCAAGCTTAATTCTTCAAATGTCTTTACTTTAATCTGCATATTTTTAATTTATATTGTCCATAAAAAATCATAAACTGAGTAGGTACGTCATTCTGAACTTGTTTCAGAATCTTTGAAAATTTAAATTGAGACCCTGAAACCCGCCCGAACGGTACGGGCAGGTAAATTCAGGGTGACGAGCTAATTAGTATGACAAAAAACACTTATATATTTTAGTTTTTAATCCTGAACTATTAGATCCTTATTATCACACTTTCCAAATTCAGGTTGAATATTCACATGATTTATTCCGTAGGAATGATACACTAATTCTTCTATTTCAGAAAGTATTTCTTCAAACTTAGTCAGGTTAATATCATCATAAAAATCCACATGTCCTTCTAGATGAATTTCTGCTTCATTTAGTTGCCATACATGTAGATGATGAACGTTCTTTATTTGAGAAATAGTACAAATTTTTTCAGCTATATCTTCTAAAGCGAGATCGCTAGGTGTAAAAAGCATAAGCACCTTAGTAGCCGATTTCAAGAGATCGTAACCTACGATAATCAGATAAATCGCAATAGCTAGAGTAAGTACACTATCTATCCAGAAAATTTGATAATATTTCATTAATAATCCCCCGGCTAGAACAGCTACAGAAGCCATCATATCTGTAAGTAAATGTAGATATGCAGAGCGCATATTAAGGTTGGCTTTACTATCTTTTTTTAATAGCAAAACACTAAATCCATTTCCTAAAATTGCTAAAATGGATAACAAATAACTAAATTAGAATTAATAGTTTCTGGATTCTTAAATCTTTGAGCTGCTTCTATAATTAGAATTACTGCTACAACAATAAGAGTAGAGGCATTAACGAAAGCCGCAACAATCTCGGCTCTTTTATATCCAAATGTATGTTTTAACGAAGCATCTTTTTTAGAAAGAATATTTGCTATATAACTTACCAATAATGAGAGAACATCACTAAAATTATGGAGTGCATCTGAAAGTAAAGCTAAGCTTCCACTTAACAAGCCACCTATTACCTGTGCAATTGTAATTCCAATATTAAGAAATATAGAAATTAAAAGATTTTTACCTTTTACATCCTTAATATTTCCATGATCGTGATTATGTCCCATTAACTATTTTACAGGTATTTTTTCTACTCTATTTTGATGACGTCCACCTTCAAATACAGTATTTAAAAATGCATCTACCATATCTACAGCTTGCGTTTGTGAAACATATCTAGCGGGAATGCTTAATATATTGGCATTGTTATGTTGTCTGGCAAGTTTGGTGATCTCTACTGTCCAACATAATGCACAACGGATACCTTGATGTTTATTAGCTGTCATAGAAGCTCCATTTCCGCTTCCACAAATAATAATACCCATATCTACAGCTTCAGTTTCTACATCGTTAGCTACAGGATGAACAAAATCTGGATAATCAACACTAGCTTCAGAATCTGTACCGTAATTAGTAAGGCTAATCCCTTTAGATTCTAAATACGCTACAATAGCATACTTATAATCGGTTCCTGCGTGGTCATTTCCAATGGCAATTTTCATATTTTTTGTTTTAAGAGGTTGAACAAAGGTAAAAAATGGGTTGTTAACTATTAAAATTTACATTGTTAATTACTATTTCTAAATGCCCTGTTCTTAAGCAGTTAAGAATTTTGATAAAATGTGAATAACAATATGCTAGAATATAACAACAAAATTTGCTTTTCTAGTTAGAATTTGGAATAGCAATTTAAAATCCATTTCTCCTAATTATAACTATAGAATTTCTAGGGAAGTTATGAGCATCAAATTGTAGATTGTGAACAACGAAAAGAGATATAGTTTTTAAGAAGTTCTATTAACATTTAATTGTTAACCATTGTTAAGTAAATCTTAAAATAATAAGAGTATCAGTTCTTTAGAAATTTTTAAAGCTGTTAACAAGTCAATCTAAAATGTTGGTATCTCAAAAACCTATTTTTTTTGGAAAAAGTTATGCTAGAAGTTAACAAGCTATAATAACCAACAGTTTTAATTTTTTAAATAGAAGAAAAAAGATAAATATAATATAAGTGTTTATAACTTCAGTTAAAAAGCTCTCAACCTAAATTCATTTCTTTAATTTATATTTAGAAAACAAAATGCTAATTTGATTATTTTTAAAGAATTTTTTCATTAATATACTGTATATAAGATATTTATGATTTTTATTACCAAGAGTGGAATTTATAAATTCTAGTCTTCTTTATCTAAACATCTGATTTTTAGACATTTTTAAATTCTGAATTAGGAGAATAAATAACTGTGGTAGAATTTAAATTTATTGTGCTTTTTTCATTTAGTGTTTTAGTAATAATTAAAAAAACACTTATTATTCCCAAGAGAAATATAAGATAAAATAGAAGCGATATTTTTGTTGAAATATTCATTAAAATCACTTTTTCTTACAAATATGTGGGGAAATTTAGAAAGAGATGTTATCTTAAAATTAAGAAAACTTTAATAATTAGAATATTTTTATTAGATTTTTTTTATATCTAAATATCTGAAAATCAAAATGAATTAGTCTTAATACAATCTTCATCTACGATTAGAGGCTTAACAAAACTTTATTGATAGATTAATTTAAAGTCACATTTTAACTGTAATTTTATAGCTTATTAAGATTTATGAATAGAAAGAATAAAGGATCACAATCTAAGAATGAAGGAAATCTTTCCAAAAGCATCTTAGATATATTAAGAAAATCCCCAAGCACAAGCTTTAACTACAAACAAATTGCTGCAAAACTAGATCTTACAGATGCTAGTTCCAGGAACCATATTATTAGAAATTTAGCTCAATTGGCTGCTAAAAAGCAAATTGAAGAGGAAGAAAGAGGAAAGTTTAAGATGGGTGGAAATCCAGAATATTATCAAGGTAAGCTTGATATGACCACTAAGGGTTTTGGTTATGTTGTAGTTGAGGATATGGAGGAGGATATTTTTATTCCTGCTAATGCCTTAAATAAAGCTTTGAATGGGGATGAAGTAGAAGTTTATGTCTACAACAAAAGGAAGAAAAGAAAATCTGAAGGAGAGATTGTACGGATTATAAACAGGAGAAAAACTGAATTCGTAGGTGTTTTACAAATGCAACCAAATTTTGGTTTTGTAGCCATTCAAGATCCTAAAATGTATACAGATATTTTTGTTCAGAAAAACAAAATGCTGGATGCGCAGGATGGAGATAAAGTTGTTGTAACCATGGAGGAATGGCCCGAAAAGGCAGATTCTCCGTTTGGAAGTATAAAAGAAGTTTTAGGAAAACCGGGAGAGCATCATACAGAAATGCATGCGATTCTAGCCCAATATGGATTGCCTCATGAATTTCCTAAAGAGATTGAAGATTTTGCCAACAATATAGATACCTCAATTCAGGAGGACGAAATAAAAAAACGTAGAGATCTTAGGGATACTCTAACTTTTACTATAGACCCTAAAGACGCAAAAGATTTTGATGATGCCTTAAGTTTTAAAAAGCTTGAAAATGGTAATCTTGAAATTGGAATTCATATTGCAGATGTTTCTCATTATTTAAAACCAGGAACTATTCTGGATGATGAAGCTTATGAGAGAGCAACCTCTGTTTATTTAGTGGATAGGGTTGTACCAATGTTACCAGAAGTTTTATCTAATAATGCATGTTCTTTGAGACCAAATGAAGAGAAATATACTTTTTCTGCGGTTTTTGAAATGGATAATAAAGGATTTGTAATTAACGAATGGTTTGGTAGAACGGTAACATTATCTGATGAGCGTTTTGCTTATGAAGAGGCTCAACATATAATTGAAACAGGAGAAGCAACTATTCCAGAAGAGATATCTATTCGTGAAAATGGATATAAGGTTGGTGATAATATTGTAGATGCGATTGTAACTCTTAACGATCTTGCAAAACAAATGCGTGTAAGACGTATGGCAGATGGTGCTATTTCTTTTGATAAAGTTGAAGTCAAATTCAATTTGAATGAGGAGAATGAACCTGTTGGAGTATTTTTTAAAACTTCAGAAGAGGCTAATAAACTGATTGAAGAATTTATGTTATTGGCTAATAGAAGAGTTGCACAGTTCATAGGAAAGCAAACTCCAAAAAAGACTTTTGTTTATCGATGTCATGATGAGCCGGATGAATCTAAATTGAATACACTGCAAACGGTGATTGCTAAATTTGGATATAAGATCGACTTAAAAGATAAATCTTCTGTCTCTTCCTCTTTAAATAGCCTTTTAAGCGACGTTCAAGGAACAAAAGAACAAAACTTGGTAGATACTCTTACTATTAGGACCATGAGTAAGGCTTACTATAGCACCAAGAATATTGGACATTACGGATTATCATTCGATTATTATTCACATTTTACTTCTCCAATTAGAAGATATCCAGATGTAATGACGCATAGATTATTACAAAATTATCTAGATGATAAACCTTCGGCAAAGGAAGAAGAATACGAAGAAAAATGTCATCATAGTAGTGAAATGGAAAGCTTAGCTACCAATGCAGAACGTGATTCCATAAAATTCATGCAAGTGAAGTTTATGTTAGATCATGAGGATGAAGAGTTTTTAGGTGTAATCTCTGGTGTTACAGAATGGGGTATTTATGTTGAAATTGTTTCTAATAAATGTGAAGGGATGGTTCGTCTAAGAGATATTAGAGATGATCATTATGATTTTGATGAAGAACAATATGCGATAGTTGGTAGAAAAAATAAGAAAATGTATCAATTAGGAGATGAAGTATATATTTCTGTTAAAAATGCAGATCTAGTAAGAAGACATCTAGATTTCAATTTAATAGGTAAAAAAGAACAGGTTGATTAATATTATTGATGATGAAAAAATATATATTATTAATGCTACTTTCTTGTGCA
Organism: Gillisia sp. CAL575; assembly: GCF_000403785.1. Lineage (GTDB taxonomy): Bacteria > Bacteroidota > Bacteroidia > Flavobacteriales > Flavobacteriaceae > Gillisia. Next base: position 657,021 of record NZ_APHJ01000021.1, on the reverse strand, counting down.
TCAATAACATTTGCGCAGGAAATAACGGTGGAGTTAAATAATTTCACCGAGGTGGAGGTTAGAAAAGGTCTCAAAGTAAATTTAACTCAAACTGATGAAAATAAGGCGATTATTACCGGAAATAGTCGTAATGAGGTAAATCTTCAGGTGAAAAATGGAGTACTTAAGGTTAGTGTAGATTTGGACCATCTTTGGAATGAGGATAACACGATTGTTAACATCTATTATAAACAGTTATTAAAGGTTGAAGCTAAGCAAAATGCGACGGTAGATATCTGTGGTAAGGTTTCTCAACCAATGCTTAAAATAAGAGTTCAAGAAGGAGCAGATGTAAAAGCTAAAGTAGAGCTGGAAAATTTATATGCTAGTGTGGTCACTGGAGGGAATCTTTTTATAATTGGTACTGCAAAAAAACAGGATATAGATGTAAAAGCAGCTGGAGATTTTAAAGGGGAAAACCTTATAGGAACTGATGTTAGTATAAGTATTACCGGTGGAGGAACTGCTAGTATTTTTTCTAAAGCTTATGTAAACGCAAAAGTAAGAGCTGGGGGAACCATATATGTGTATGGAAATCCTGAAAAGATAGATGAGAGTACCACATTTGGTGGAACCATTAAGAAGATAAATTAGAACCTTATCTTTGTGAAAATCTATTAGTTATATGGTGCAAGATATTTTGGCAGCAATACCAATGGGAATCTTTTTAGCATTCTTATTAGGTCCTGTTTTCTTTGTGTTGTTGGAAACTGCAGCATTAAAAGGCTTTAGGGCAGCTATTTCATTTGATTTAGGGGTTATTTTGGCAGATATAGTTTTTCTTTTAATTGCATATTTAAGTACTTCTAAACTTTTAAATACTTTAAAAGACGATCCTGGATTATTTGTTTTTGGTGGGATGATCCTTGGAACATATGGGGTAATGTCCTTTATACAAACTAAAAAATCTATTACAGTAGAGGCTGATACACCGGAAGTAAGAAAATTGAGTCGAAGAGATTATTTTGGACTTGCTGCAAAAGGTTTTCTATTAAACTTTATAAATATTGGAGTTCTAGGCTTTTGGCTGGGACTAATTATTGTTTTTGGTCCTACCTTAGATATGGAGCCAAATAGAATTACAATCTTCTTTTCTACCGTATTACTAACCTATCTTTTCCTTGATATATTTAAAATACTTCTTGCTAAAAAATTAAATAGAAAACTTACACCAGGTCGTATATTTAAGATGAAGAGAGGGATAAGTATTGTAATGATAGTCTTTGGTGGAATTTTAATTACAAGAGGAATTTTTCCTAAAAAAATTGAACGTTTACAAGATCAAATTGAAATCTTAGAACCTGAAAATGTGGTCTTTGATCTTCAAAATTCAGAGAACATTAAGTCTTTTAATTAGAAGTTATTTTCTACCTATTATCTAAATAAATTTCAAAAAAAAGCTTCCTTTTAAAGGAAGCTTTTTGAGGCATCGAGCGGATTCGAACCGCTGTACGAGCTTTTGCAGAGCTCTGCCTAGCCACTCGGCCACGATGCCATTATTTTAATGGTTGGCAAATGTAATAAAAAATATCTGTTCGCACACAAGTTTCTATCTCGATTTAGTACTGGAAACAGTTACCATTCCAACATTACCACCTATAGGAGGGTTTATCTTAGAAACATCTACGCGTGCCTTTTTTACTAATTCTATTTCTGTAAAGATTCTTTTTAATATTCTTTCTGCAACTGTTTCCAACAACTTAGTTCGAATAGCCATTTCTTCTTTAACGATCTTATTTAGATGTACATAGTCTATCGTATCACCCAAAGAATCTGTTTGTGCAGACTTTGATAAATCCCCTTTTACCATAAGATCTACCCGGTAATCACTTCCTATTTTTCCTTCTTCATCCAAGCAACCGTGATAGGAGAAAACCTTGATGTTTTTTAATGTTATTTTTCCCAAAATATTTTTTTACAAAGGTAGAACTGCAGCCGATATTATAGTGTATTTCTAAAAATAAATAAATGAATATATTATTTTTTGGTCTTTAAGCGGAATATTAAACTCTATTTCCTTTTTTATTATCTATTCTAAACGTCTAGATATTGAATTTTCCGAGCTTATTTTTGATAACTTTGCGGGATATTTTGAAACATAATTATGTCTGAAGTTAAAAAGTCACTCAATTTTATTGAGCAAATTATAGAAGAAGATCTTAAAGGGTCTTATACTGAACAAGAATTAAAATTTAGATTCCCTCCAGAACCTAATGGTTATTTGCATATTGGTCATGCTTCCTCCATCTGTTTGAATTTTGGTTTGGGTGAGCGTTATAATGCTCCAGTGAACTTAAGGTTTGACGATACTAATCCTATAAAGGAAGAGCAAGAGTATGTAGATGCTATTAAAGAAGATGTGGTTTGGCTAGGATTTAAATGGGATAAGGAGTGTTATGCTTCAGATTATTTTCAACAATTATATGATTGGGCAGTAGAATTAATAAAGTCTGGAAATGCTTATGTAGATAGCCAATCATCTGCAGAAATCGCAGATCAAAAAGGAACTCCTACAGTTCCTGGAACAGAAAGTCCATATAGAAATAGATCTGTATCAGAAAACGTGGAACTCTTCGAGAAAATGAAGAATGGAGAAACTCCAGAGGGTGCTCATGTTTTAAGAGCAAAAATAGATATGACATCTTCTAACATGATCATGAGAGATCCTGTAATGTATAGAAGCTTGCATAAAAAGCACCATAGAACAGGGGATGCTTGGAAGATTTACCCTATGTACGACTGGGCTCATGGTGAAAGTGATTTTATAGAAAGTGTATCTCACTCTTTCTGTACCTTAGAATTTTTACCACATCGAGAATTATACAACTGGTTTATTAGTAAGGTAAGTGGTAAAGAAGATTTTATTCCGAAGCAACGAGAATTTGCTAGGAGAAATCTGAGCCATACTATAGTGAGTAAGCGTAAACTATTACAATTAGTAGAAAATAAGGTAGTAGATTCTTGGGACGATCCTAGAATGCCTACAATCTCTGGATTTAGAAGAAGAGGTTATACTCCAACTTCTATAAGGAAATTCGCAGATACTATTGGGATTGCCAAAAGGGAAAATATAATAGATGTTTCACTTTTAGAATTTTGTATTCGTGAAGATTTAAATAAAATTGCTCCACGAGTAATGGGTGTTTTAGACCCTGTAAAACTTGTTATAACCAACTACGAGGAAGGTGAAGAGTGGTTGGAAACCGAGAATAATCCTGAAGATGAAAATGCAGGCACTAGAAAAATACCTTTTTCAAAAGAACTTTTTATAGAGCGTGAAGATTTTAAAGAGGAGGCGAATAGAAAATTCTTCAGATTAACACTAGGAAAAGAAGTTCGCTTAAAAAGTGCGTATATAATAAAAGGGGAAAGCGTAATTAAGGATAATGATGGTAATATTTTAGAAATTCATTGTACCTACGATCCTAAGAGTAAAAGTGGAAGCGGTACCGAGGAGTCTTTAAGGAAGGTTAAAGGAACATTACATTGGGTTTCTATACCTCACGCTGTCAAAGCTGAAATAAGACTGTACGACCGTTTATTTACAGTTGCAGCACCAGATGCAGATAAAGAAAAGGATTTCATGGAATTTATTAACCCAGATTCACTTCAAGTGATTACAGGATATGTGGAACCTAGTTTAAAAAATGCAAGTGTTGCAGATAAATTTCAATTCCAGAGAATAGGATATTTTTGTATTGATAAAGAAAGTACAAACGAAAATCTTATTTTTAACAGAACCGTTTCCTTGAGAGATTCCTGGGAAAAGATTAGTTAGGAGATTTATTTTATATAATCTGTTAAGAATAATTTAATAAAGTAACTTCACATATTAACCGGTTATTAACAAGAATGTCTTGTGGTTTAACTTAAATTTGTGGAATTAATTATAAAAACCAAAAAATCATGGCAAATACAGGGAATACACTTTTAGCTTTAGTTACAGGAGCTGCAATAGGAGCTGCAGTTGGATTATTATATGCTCCAGAAAGCGGAGAAAACACAAGAATTAAATTGAATAAAGACGCTAAAAAAGCTCAAGATAAATTCAATAAAAAATACAAAGAAACAAGTTCTAATCTTTCTACAAAAGCTAAACAAGCTAAATTAGATTTTGAAACTCGTTTAGAATCTACTTTATCTTCAGCTAGTTTTAAAGCAGATGATATCTTATCTGCATTAGAATCTAAGTTAGAAGATTTAAGAACTCAAAATGCAAAATTGCAAAAAGACGTAAAAGTAGAACAAGTTAAAACAACGGCAAATAAAGCAGTAGTATAAGCCTATGGCATTTGAAAAACTAACCAACAGTATTAATGATCTTAATGACAATGTTCGCGATCTTGCTAAAAGTAGCACCGAATATTATAAACTTGATCTCTATAAAAAAATCATTAAAGGGGTAATCTCTTTAGTGAATATGATGTTGCTTGGTTTTATATGTCTAATTGCTTTATTTTTTATCTCTATTGCATTGGCTCTTGGAATAAGTAACGCCTTAGGAATTCCTAGTGCCGGGTTCTTTATAATTGGCGCATTTTATTTTCTGATATTCCTAGTTATATGGTTCTTCGGAAAAAAACATATAGAGAAAATCATTTTGATCAAATCTTCCAGAACCTTCTTTAACGACTAAATAATTTTTATGAAAGAGTATAGTTCATTTGAAGAAATAGACCGGGATTTGAAGATTTTGAAACTTCAAAATCAGATAGACAAAGAAGAAATTCGTCTTAGTGTACAACATACTAAGGAAAGCTTATCTCCAGTATCTTTAGTTGGTGGAATTTTGGGATCTATTATGCAAAAGGCATTCGTTTTAAAGGCAGTATCAAAAATATTTGGAGTTAAGAAGGTAGTTACCTCAAGATAATTTCAGAAGTAAAATAAAAAGGCGGAAGTTCTAATGAGCATCCGCCTTTTTAATTGAATAAATTTTTATTCGGTTTCTTCTTCCTCTTCTGTATTTCGAGTTTCTCTTTTTCTTTTAGGCTTAGGTTTTGCAGCTAATAATTCAGCATTCTTCTCTTTCATAGCTTCACCAATCTGGTTAGATGCGGTAAATGAAGCGATCATATTATTAAGCATATCACTTCCTGCCTGAGGAGAATTTGGTAACAATATTAAATTACTGTTAGTGTGTTCTCCAATAGATTGAAGAGTATCATAATGCTGAGTAACCACAATTAAAGCTGAAGCCTCTTGGGAGTTTATCCCTACATTATTTAACACATCTACACTTTCTTCTAAACCTCTTGCAATTTCTCTACGTTGATCTGCGATCCCTTGACCTTGCAAACGTTTGCTTTCTGCTTCTGCACGTGCTTTAGCAACGATTTTTATACGTTCTGCCTCTGCAACATACTCTGCTGCAACTTTCTCTCTCTCTGCAGCGTTAATTCGGTTCATAGCCGACTTTACTTGTGAGTCTGGGTCTATATCTGTTACCAAGGTTTTAATAATATCATATCCATAATCAGACATTGCCTGATTTAGTTCTCTTTTAACTGCAATGGCTACATCATCTTTTCTTTCAAAAACATCATCTAATTTCATTTTTGGTACCTCTGCACGAACGACATCAAATACATAGGAAGTAATTTGATCATGCGGACTTTCGAGCTTATAGAAAGCATCGTACACATTGGTTTTTATAACCTGAAACTGTACAGAGATCTTAAGTTTTACAAAAACATCATCTTTGGTTTTTGTTTCAACTAAAACGTCTAATTGCTGAACCTTTAAGTTTATTCTTCCTGCAATCTGATCAATAATTGGAATTTTAAAATGTAATCCGGAATTTCGAATGCTTCTAAATTTGCCGAAACGTTCCAAAACGGCAGAAGTTTGTTGCTTTACCGTAAAAATCCCGGTAAACAGAATTATTAAGCCAAAGACGACTAAAATGGGTATTAAAACTGTTGCTATCATATAGGTTATATAAATTTTGAAAGTTTAAGATAGCAATATTTAGGCTACATTTACCCTTAAAGTTATTTAACATGCGCTATTTATATCTATTTCTCTTCATCTTACTTTGTTCTCTTTTTAATCCACTTGCTGCCCAACGACGTAATTCTGGCGGAGATAGTTATAATAGGTTAGGGATACAGGCAGGAGTTACCTATGGAGGAATAGACAGCAATAGTTTTAATACGACTAAGACTACCGGTTTTACGGGTGGGCTAAGCACACGGGCTAATGTTTATAATAATTTCTTAGTGATTTACGGAGTAAACTTTTATTCTATGAAAACTGGGATAATGGGGCATAAGGCAGGAAGTAATGACTTTAATAACATCGATTTTAAGACCACAGGAGTGCAACTAAATTTATTTGCAGGCCATAAGATTATAAAGGAGCATCTAAGTATAGAGGCAGGGCCTGTCCTTCAAATAAACAGTAAGTGGGAGGTAGACAACCAATTTAAAGATCATCTAATAGAAGATTACTCTTTTACTGCGAAAGATTTAGAGGAGGTATCAAGAGTAAATTTAAATATTGCAGCTGGCCTATCTGCAGGAGTGGCAGATGTTAAATTGTGGCTTCAGTATCAATATGGAGTAAGTAATTTTTTTAAGGATTTAAAAGATGGAGATCTTCAAAATAAAGACTCCCGCGCCGCAAATCTAGAAGGTCATCTAGGCATGGCAACCGCAGGAGTGGTTTATTATTTCTAAATTTATTATTGCGTAGCTAAAAGTGATTCTAATCTTTTAATTGTTTCTTCTTTTCCTATAAAAGCAGAAATTTCAAATACATCTGGTCCTTGTAAAGAGCCTACTAGAGCAAGTCTTAGTGGCTGCATTACTTTTCCAAAGCCTATTTCATTCGCAGTGATCCAAGCTTTAATAGTATCCTGAACATTTTCTTTAGTATAATCTGAAGTTTCAGACACCAATTGGATCAGTGTCTCTAAAATTCCAGCGGTATCCTCTTTCCATGCTTTTTTCAAAGCTTTTTCATCATAGGACGCAGGGCTTACAAAGAAATAGCTTCCTAATTCCCAAAAATCTGTTACAAAGATTGCGCGTTCTTTTAAAAGAGCAATTACTGAAGTTGTATATTCTAATGTTGCAGTAACAACTTTGCTTTTTAAAATCTTCACAAACTCCTTCGCAAGTATTTCGTTATCGGTTTTCTGAAGGTAATGTGCCTGAAACCATTTTGTCTTTTCAGGATCAAATTTAGCACCAGATTTATGCACTCTAGAGATCTCAAAAGCTGAAATCAATTCATCTAAATCAAAAAATTCTTGCTCTGTCCCGGGATTCCACCCCAAGAAGCTTAACATATTAACTACTGCTTTAGGATCGTAATTCTCTTCTCTATATCCTGAAGAGATCTCACCAGATTTAGGATCTTTCCATTCTAAAGGAAATACTGGGAATCCCATTTTATCTCCATCACGCTTACTTAATTTCCCTTTTCCTTGTGGTTTTAAGATCAATGGTAAATGTGCGAATTTTGGCGCATCCCAATTAAAAGCACGATATAATAAATAATGTAATGCTAAAGAAGGCAACCATTCTTCCCCACGAATTACATGAGTGATCTTCATTAAGTGGTCATCTACAATATTTGCAAGGTGATAGGTAGGTAAACCATCACTTTTAAAAAGCACTTTATCGTCCAGGATGCTAGAATCTACTTGCATGTTTCCACGAATTTCATCTGCTAAATGCAATGTTTCAGATACAGGTGTTTTAAATCGGATCACATAATTTTCTTTAGCATCTAATTTCTTCTGAACTTCTTCTGAAGAAAGCGCAAGAGAATTCTGTAATTTCATTCTATTATGCCAGTTGTAGATAAAAGTTTTTCCTTTCTCTTCATGGTCTTTTCTATGTGCATCTAAAACTTCTGAAGTATCAAATGCATAATAAGCATCTCCAGAGGAGATCAGTTTTTCAGCATATTCATAATACAAACTTGCTCGCTCACTTTGTCTATAAGGCCCAAATCCACCATCTTTTCCGGGGCCTTCATCAAAAGGAATTCCACACCAATTCAAGGCTTCAACTATATATTCCTCTGCGCCTTCCACAAATCTATTTTGATCTGTATCTTCTATACGCAAAAGGAAATCTCCTCCATGCTTCTTGGCAAACAAATAATTATATAAGGCGGTTCTTACTCCTCCAATGTGTAAAGGTCCTGTTGGACTTGGCGCAAAACGAACTCGTACTTTAGCAGACATAAAATTGTAATTTTAGCCGCAAAGATAATGGATTCTTAGTGGAAAACCCATCAATTTAAGCCTGTCCTATTAATTGCATCCAGAAATATTTAATGCACAAATCGCAGCTAAATAAAGTAAAATGAAATTTGTAGTTTTAGGAGGAGGAAAAGTAGGGGAGTAAACATGGAGGAATTTACTGTTATTAAACAAAAACTAACGGCATTTATTAGGCGTTATTATCTAAATGAATTGTTGAAAGGGAGTATTCTGTTCTTTTCAGTTTGGTTGTTATATAGCATACTTATTTTGCTCGTCGAATATTTTTTATGGCTTTCTCCGCCTTATAGAAGTTTATTATTTTGGATTTTTATACTTTTTTCTGCGGCTCTCTTTTTTCGCTTTATATTATGGCCTCTTGCGAAACTCTTTAAATTATCTAAAGGTTTAGATCTTACAGATGCCTCTATTCTAATAGGAAAACATTTCCCTGAGGTTAATGATAAACTTCTAAACGTGCTTCAGCTTGAAAATTCATCAGATCAGTCAGATTTGTTACTCACAAGTATATCTCAAAAGTCTCAAGAACTCAGACCTGTTCCCTTTAAAACAGCCGTTAATTTTAATACAAGCCTTAAATATTTAAAATATGCGGCTTTTCCAATTCTGATAATCATTGCTATTATTTTCACAGGAAATTCTTCTGTTTTTTCTGATAGCTACACTCGGGTAGCGCACTATAATACCGCTTATGAGCGTCCTGCTCCATTTTCATTTATAATTAATTCGAGTGATTTGGTGGTTGAAGAAGGAAAGGATCTAAATCTAGAAGTTCAGACAATTGGTAAAGTTATTCCTGAAACTGTAGCCATTCACTTTAATGAGGAAGAATATTATCTAAAGAATTCTTCGCTTAATACTTTTCAATACTCCTTTGAAGGATTAAAAAAAGATATAGAAATCTACTTTACCGCCAATAGTGTAACGTCCAGAACTTATAAAATCAAAGTTATCCAAGTCCCGAAATTATTGGATTTTGAGATGAAGCTAAATTTTCCTTCTTATTTAAAAAAGCCTAGTGAAGTAATTAAGGGAACGGGGAATGCAAGGGTGCCAGAAGGAACTGAAATTTCATGGGTTTTAAAAACCCGCGCTACAGAGGAAGTGTCGTTTAAAACTGGAGACAGTATTTTGGGGTTTGATAAAAACGCTTCAGAATTCAATTATTCAAATAAGATCTTTTCTCTGTTGCAATACGCTATTACCACATCTAATAACAACGTAAAGGACTATGAATCTTTAAAATATGCTATAGACGTTATTAAGGATCAATATCCGCAAATAGATGTTCAGCATAAACAAGACACAATAGCTACAGAGATAAATTATTTCTTCGGAAAAGTGTCCGATGATCACGCTATCACAAAGGTAAATATGGTTTATTACCCCGAAACCAAAAGTGATGATAGTCAAAAAGTGGCAATTCCCATTGCAAATCAGAATGTTGGGGAATTTTTATATACGTTTCCAGGAAATCTAGAATTAGAACAAGGTACTAACTATGCTGTGTACTTCGAAGTATGTGATAATGATGGAGTTAGAGGCTCTAAATCTTCTAAAACTGAAGTTTTTACCTTCAGAATAAAGTCTGAAAAGGAATTAAGTGCCGAAAAATTAAATCAGCAAGGAGAATCTATACAGGGAATTTCTGAAAGTCTTGAGGAGATGCAGGAATCTAGAAAAGATTTGGAGGAATTATCGAGGCTTAAAATAGAAAAGGATCAGCTTAATTACAATGATAAAAAGAAGCTTGAAGATTTTTTGAAACGGCAGAAGGAGCAAAATGAAATGATGAAAAATTATTCTGAAAAGCTTAAAAACACCTTTGAAGATAAAACTGGTTCCAAAGAGAATAAAGATTTAGAGGAAGAACTTAAAGACAGGTTAGATAGAAACGAAGAACGCTTACAAGAAAACGAAGCCTTGTTAAAAGAGCTGCAAGAATATGCCGAAAAGATAAGTGAGGAAGACTTGCTAGATAAACTAGAGAAATTATCTAAACAGAACACCGCAGAGCAAAAAAACCTTGAGCAGTTACTGGAACTAACCAAACGTTATTATGTACAAGAAAAGACTCAAAAGCTAGCTAGAGATATTGAAAGAACGGGAGAAAAACAAGAGAATTTAATGAAGCAAGATTCCTTGAACTCTTTGGAAGAACAAGAAAAGTTGTCTGAAGATTTTGAAGAATTTAAGGAGGAAATGGATTCTTTAGAGAAAGAGAATAATGCACTTAAAAAGCCTTTTAATTTAGATCGAGATAAAGATGAAGAAAAGGAAATTCAAGAAGAACAAAATAAAGCAGAGGAGCAATTAGAGCAGAACAATAAAAAGGAAGCAAAATCTCCTCAGAAAAAAGCAGCGGATATGATGAAAGAAATGAGCAAGAAAATCAAATCTGCTCAATTAGATTCACAAGGGGAACAACTAACTGCCGATATTGAAACCATGCGTCAGATTTTAGATAATCTCATGGTATTTTCATTTGAACAGGAAGAATTGATGCTAAATTTTAAGGGCATTAGAATTAATAATCCAGCCTATCCTAAACAATTAAAAAAACAACAAGTTCTAAAAGAACACTTTGAACATATAGATGATAGTTTATTTGTACTGGCCATGAAGAATCCAATGGTTTCAGAGAAGATCACCACTAAGTTAACAGATATCGAGTTTGATATTACTAAGGCATTGGAGCGACTTGCTCAAAACGAACTTCCACAAGGAACGGCAAGTCAACAATACGTAATGACCAATACTAATGAATTAGCCAACATGTTAAGTGAGGTTTTAGGAAACATGCAAGACATGGCAAATCTTAGCCTTTCTCCGAATGGAAGTGGAGAAGGAATGCAGTTACCAGATATAATTAAATCTCAGGAAGGTTTAATTAAGGAAATGGAGGAAGGTCTTAAAGAAGGGGAAGGGGAACCAAAAGAGAACGGTAAAGATAAACTAGGAGAAGATGGTGATGATGGCAAGGATGGAGATAAAGAAGGACAAGGAGAGGGAGATGGCAGATTAGGAGAAGAAGGAAGCGCTAAGTTGTATAAGATCTTTAAAGAGCAACAAAAATTAAGACAACAATTAGAAGAAAAACTAAGGGAGGTAGGCTTAGATAAAAAGAATGCAAATGTTTTGAGTGAGATGGAGCGCATAGAAAAACAACTTTTGGAGAAGGGTTTTAATAGAGAAACTTTAAATAGAATGAATCAAATTCAGCATAAATTACTTCAGCTAGAAGATGCCGTAAGAGAGCAGGAAGAAGAGGAGCAAAGAACCTCAAAAACAAATCAGGAGAACTTCAAAAACACTACTCAGGATCAAATTCTTAGAGCCAAAGAATATTTTAATTCTACCGAAATTTTAAATAGACAAAGCCTACCTTTGCGGCAAATTTATAAGACTAAAGTAAAGAGGTATTTTGAATCTATCGAAAATTAATTTTTATTCCGAAAACGAATTTATCCTGGAGGATGAAGCACGTTATGCTTCATGGCTAGAAAATGTAATTATTTCTGAAGAAATGACTCTGGAGGAAATTAGTTATATTTTTTGTGACGACGAATATCTACTTAAGATCAATATTGAATATCTAGATCACGATACTTATACAGACATTATAACTTTCGATTATTCTGCAGGTAAAATTTTGCAGGGTGAGATATATATAAGTACAGAGCGCGTGCATGAAAATTCTGAAACTTTTAATGTAAAGTTTGATGATGAATTGCGACGAGTTTTAAGTCATGGGATTTTACATCTTAGTGGCTACAAGGATAAAACAGAAGAGGAAGCTGCTCTTATGAGAAGCAAAGAAGAGGAAAAAATGAAATTGTTCCACGTGGAACAATCTTAAAAAAAGGAGATTTATGTTTAGTGAAATATATGATGTAATTGTTGTTGGAGCTGGTCACGCTGGAAGTGAGGCCGCAGCCGCTGCCGCTAATATGGGTTCTAAAACCCTTTTGGTAACTATGAATTTACAGAATATAGCTCAAATGAGTTGTAATCCCGCCATGGGAGGAATTGCAAAAGGTCAGATAGTTCGTGAGATAGATGCCTTAGGTGGATACAGCGGATTAGTAAGTGATACTAGTGCAATTCAGTTTAAAATGCTAAACAAGTCTAAGGGTCCTGCAATGTGGAGTCCAAGAGTGCAAAGTGATAGAATGATGTTTGCAGATCACTGGCGATTGAGGCTAGAAGGAACACCAAATCTGGATTTTTATCAAGAAATGGTGGCCGGATTAATTGTAGAAGGAGGAGCCGTAGTTGGTATAAAAACTTCACTTGGATTAAAGATAAAAGGGAAATCTGTAGTTCTTACTAATGGTACTTTCTTAAATGGATTGATTCATATTGGAGATAAGAATTTTGGTGGAGGTAGATCTGGAGAAAGAGCTTCAACAGGAATAACAGAAGAGCTTATTCAGTTAGGATTTGAATCTGGCAGAATGAAAACTGGAACTCCTCCACGAGTAGATGGAAGATCTTTAGATTATTCCAAAATGGTAGAACAACCTGGTGATGTAAAACCATCTAAATTCTCTTACTTAGATGATACAAAACCTCTATCAAAACAACGATCTTGTTACATGACATATACTTCTCCAGAAGTGCATGAATTGCTAAAAGAAGGTTTTGATAGGTCTCCAATGTTTAATGGAAGAATACAAAGTGTCGGGCCACGTTATTGCCCTTCTATAGAGGATAAGATAAATAGATTCGCAGATAAAGATAGGCATCAGTTATTTGTTGAGCCTGAAGGTTGGAAAACTTGTGAGGTATATGTCAATGGTTTTTCCACTTCTTTACCAGAAGATGTTCAATTTAAAGCATTGCGGTCTGTTGTTGGATTTGAAAAAGTGAAGTTCTTTAGACCGGGATATGCAATAGAATATGATTATTTCCCACCAACACAATTAAAGCATACTCTAGAAACTAAGTTGGTAGATGGATTGTATTTTGCTGGTCAGATTAACGGGACCACTGGGTATGAAGAAGCAGCTTCTCAAGGTTTAATGGCTGGTATAAATGCCGCTTTAAAGGTTCAGGAAAAAGAATCATTTATTTTAAAAAGAGACGAGGCGTATATTGGTGTTTTGGTAGATGATCTTATAACCAAAGGAACAGAAGAACCTTATAGAATGTTTACGTCTAGAGCAGAATATAGAACCTTGTTAAGACAAGATAATGCCGACTTTAGGCTTACCCAAAAATCCTTTGATTTAGGTTTAGCATCAGAAAAGCGACTTCGCAAGATGGAGGAGAAGAAAGAGAAATCCTTGAGTTTTGTGGATTACCTACACGACACTAGTGTTACTCCAGAGTTCTCTAATCCGGTTTTAGAAGCTAAAGATTCTGCTCCAATGAAACAAAGTGATAAGATATTTAAGATCTTTTCAAGACCAAATATCACTATGGAAGATGTGATGGAATTTCCTGGAGTAAATGATTTTATTGCTGAAAATGAATTGAATGAAGAGATGCTAGAGCAAACCGAAATTCAAGTTAAATATGCAGGATATATAAATAAGGAAAAGAACAATGCAGATAAATTGCATAGGCTAGAGGATATTAAAATCCCGCAGGACTTCGATTACACCAATATTAAATCTATGTCGTTTGAAGCTAGAGAGAAATTAAATAAGATTCAGCCCGTAACGATTTCTCAAGCATCTAGAATTAGTGGAGTAAGCCCAAGTGATATTTCTGTGCTACTTGTTTATATGGGAAGATAAATTGTTTCACGTGGAACAATGTAATTTTTCATCTATATTTAGCACTCAATTTGTCTTAAACAAATTCCATATTTGTGAATAGTTCCAAGGAAAAAAAATCAAATCCAATTTATATTACTTGTAAGGATCATACGGTTTCTGGAGAGGAGTTTAAATTGATATTAGATCTGGAAATGGATCTTTTAATCACAACTCCAAAACCATCTATAGAAGCTTTACCTTCCTATTATAAAAGTGAAGAGTACATTTCTCATACCGATTCTAAAAATTCTTTTACAGATAAGATTTATCATAGCGTTAAAAAAAGGATGCTTTCTAAAAAGTTAAGTTGGATAGAATCTAATTTTCCAGAGCAAGGCAAACTCTTAGATATTGGAGCGGGAACAGGGGAGTTTTTATTGACAGCAAAAAATAATGGTTGGAAAGTTAAAGGGATAGAGCCAGATGAAAATGCTCGAAAGCTGGCAAAGCAAAAAGGAATTAAATTACTTCCAGATTCATCTAAGTTTAAAGCTGAAAAATTTGACGTAATTACAATGTGGCATGTATTTGAACATGTCTACGATTTAAAGAATCAAATAATAGAATTGGAACAATTGCTTAAAAAGGATGGGTTATTAATTATTGCCGTGCCCAATTTTAAAAGCTATGACGCTTTATATTATAAAGAGCATTGGGCAGCTTTTGATGTGCCAAGGCATTTATGGCATTTTTCCCGAAAGAGTTTCGAAAAACTATTTAGTGGGACTACTTTCTCACAGTTCGATGAAAAACCTTTATTGTATGATTCATTTTATGTGAGTCTACTTTCAGAAAAATACATGACTAAAAAGAGCAATTTTTTGAAAGCCTTTTTAATAGGACTCAAATCTAATCTTAAAGCAAAAAAGTCATCAGAGTATTCTTCCATTGCCTATTTCTTCAGAAAATCAAGCTAATTCTTAATTTAAAGCGATTTCCAAAGAATAATATCTAACTGTAAGGCTAATTATAGTTGTTAGTAGAAAAAGCCTCTTAAAAGTCTTTATATCCAATCCTTTTTGATTGAAATAATTTATTTTTTTTATTTTAACTATAAGATTTGCCTATTGTATGTAATAGAAAATATATTTTTCTTTTTTTCCATTGATACTTTATTACTTTTGCGGCAAACAAATTTAAAATTATGAAGAAGTTATTATTGGTTGTTTTAATTGCAGCCGGACTTACAAGTTGTACTGAACAAAAAACAGCTTATGTAGATACAACCAAAATTATTAAGGAGTATCGCGAAATGAAAGAAGTAGAAGAGGAATTTACTTCGAAATCTGATAAGGTTAAAGTTGAGTTGGATTCTTTAGCTCAAAGTTTTCAAAAAGAAGTGCAAGAATACCAAGCGAACATGAATGGAATGTCTACTGCACAAAGACAAGAAAAGGAACAAGAATTAATGGCTAAGCAACAAACCATTCAACAGCAACAACAAATGATGGGAAATCAGTTGCGTCAAGAAAGTGATGTTGTTATAGATTCTATCGTAACTAAAGTAAAGGAATATGTAAAAGAATACGGTAAGGATAATGATTACACCTATATCTTTGGTTCTAACGAGTCTGCAAACATCATGTATGCGAAAGATGGTTTAGATATTACTGAAGAAATTCTTGAGAAATTAAACGAGAGCTACAAGAAATAGGAATTGCCTAATTCTTTAAAATATAAAAAGCATCGGTCTTAAAAAGGTCGATGCTTTTTATGTTTTATTTGATTGTTCATTTATATTTTAACTAGCAGTATTTAGGTTTTTCGTCATGCTGTTCCGATATCTATCGAAATTGTTTCAGCATCCCAATAAGGCGGAATTAGACCCTGAATCAAGTTCAGGGTGACGCGATTTGAAGAGTTAGGCCGGTTGACAAACCGACTGAATTTAAATTAAGACAGTAAAGTTACCCCTAAAATTACTACAATAAAGTATCCCACAATTGTAAAAGCTCCTGCATAATCCTTAGCTACACGTTGTCCAAATAACAACATTAACAAGGTTATTGCTGCCAAAACATTTGCATAAAGAGCTATTTCTGTTTGTCCGCTGCTTATAATATAGAAAATTCCAACTAAAGCCATAAGTCCTGCGATCACTTCGATGATCAAAATAATACCAACCATTAGAGGTACCTGGCCTGCAAGGAATGTCTTTGAAAAATGTCCTTTCAGCCATCCAATATTACCCTGCCAATCAGTGATTTTATCGAAACCAGATTGCAAAAAAGTAATTGCTATAAATATTAGGATAAGGATCTCTGTAATATAATTTGTAATGTTTTCCATATGTTTTTAAGCGACTTTTTTATGAATTAATCTTGTTAATTTAATAGATAGATCTGTTAGAATAATCTTTGCATTTCCATTACGTTCTATGTGATAGATAGCATCTTCAATTTCTGAAGTTATTCCTATTATATTTGCTCCTGTTATAAATGGCGCAAACTTTTCTAATTTGAAATTGGCTGATTTAGGCTGAATATAAACTAGTTTTTCTGCCTTGTAATTATAAAGTAGAGCCTGACGAAAAAAGTCTAAACAGTAGTGTAAAAAACTTTTTTGAGTTTCTCTTCCCGAAGCTGCTATAGTATCGCTCCATGTAATTAGTTCTAAGATGGAGGCTTTATTTCCCTTTGCCTTAAAAGCTGTTCTAACCCAAGTGATAAACCAATTTTCAAATTGTTCATCTCCAGAGTCATTTTTTAATATATGTTGTGCTTGAAAATAGCTCCCATTTGCCTGTACAGCGATTTTCTTTGCAGTTAAGACATCCACTTTGGAAGTTGCAATTAATTCTTCTTCAATAACAGTTTCAGAAAGAGGAGGAAATCTGAGAATCTGGCAACGAGACCTAATAGTTTGTATAATTTGCTCTTCGTCTTCAGCAATAAGTATGAATAGCGTCTTATTTGGAGGTTCCTCAATTAATTTCAACAATTTATTGGAACAGGCAGTGTTCATCTTATCTGCCATCCAGATCAACATTATTTTATAGCCGCCTTCATAAGATTTCAATGAAAGTGATCTTAAAATATCCTGCGCTTCATCTACCCCAATTTGCCCTTGCTTATTTTCTATTCCTATTTCCTGATACCAGTCAAATAAACTCCCGTAAGAATCTTTATTAATAAAAGTTCTCCAAGATTCCATAAAATGATTGGAAACTGGATGGGTTTTAATTTTGTCATTTGTGGCTACAGGAAAAGCAAAATGTAAATCTGGGTGAGATAAATGATTGAATTTTGTGTTACAAACTGTATTTCCTGTATTGTTTTCGGAATTTGTGTTTCCGCACAATACATACTGCGCATATGCAATAGCCATTGGTAATAATCCACTACCATGATTCCCTACAAATAATTGCGCATGTGGAATGCGACCCCTGTCTGCAGTGGTGGTTAAGTGATTTTTAATATGGGGTAAGCCTAAAACTTCAGAAAAGAGCATAGGCAAAGATAAAATTAATCTTCACTTTATATCTTTAGAAAAATTTATATTTGTAACATACACATTACTTATGAAAACAGTAGACGACTATAATTTTAAAGATAAAAAGGCTCTTATTCGAGTAGATTTCAACGTTCCATTAGATGACGATGGTAATGTTACAGACAATACTAGAATAGTAGCCGCTAAACCTAGCATTATAAAAGTTTTAGAAGATGGCGGAAGCGTTGTTTTAATGACACACTTGGGAAGGCCTAAGAATAAAGAAGCTAAGTTTTCTTTACAACAAATTGTTTCAGAAGTTTCTGAAATAATGGGAGTGGAAACTAAATTCGTTAATGATTGCGTGGGCGAAGTTGCAGAAAACGCGGTAAATGAACTTAAGCCCGGAGAGATTCTTTTACTTGAGAATTTAAGATATCACCAAGAAGAAACAGATGGAGATTCAAGCTTTGCTAAGCAATTATCAAATCTGGGAGATATTTATGTAAATGACGCCTTTGGAACCGCTCATCGAGCACATGCATCCACAACAGTTGTGGCCAAATATTTCGATGATAAATGTTTTGGATATCTATTAAAGCAAGAGATAGAAAGCTTAAATAAGGTCTTAAAATCGGCCGAAAAACCTGTTACTGCAATTATTGGTGGTGCAAAAGTGTCTTCCAAGATCACTGTTTTAGAAAATATTTTAGATAAAGTAGATCATTTAATAATTGGTGGAGGTATGGCTTTTACCTTTATTAAGGCTCAAGGAGGAAAAATAGGAAGTTCTTTGGTAGAGGATGACAAACAAGAATTGGCTTTAGAGATCTTAAAAAAAGCTTCTAAAAAAGGGGTGGAAGTACATTTACCTGTAGATTCTATTATCGCAGATAGTTTTTCTGAAATGGCAAATAAAGATGTTTGCCCTATAGATGATATCCCAGATGGATGGATGGGATTAGATGCAGGTCCAAAATCTGTAGCGCTTTTTTCAGAGGTTGTTTTAAAATCGAAGACAATCCTTTGGAATGGGCCAATAGGAGTTTTTGAAATGGAAGCTTTTGCTGAAGGAACCAAGAAACTTGGAGAAGCTATTGGTAAAGCAACTGCAAATGGAGCATTTTCACTTGTAGGTGGAGGAGATTCGGTTGCAGCAGTTAAAAAGTTTAATTTGGAGAATGATGTGAGTTACGTTTCTACCGGTGGTGGGGCGATGTTGGAAATGCTTGAAGGGAAAACACTTCCTGGAATTAAGGCAATTTCTGAAGACTAAGTAAGAAATTGAAATATTAAACGTTTCTGTACCATAGATGTAGAAATATGAAAAAGATAATCACCCTATTAATGTTGTTCATTTTTTTTACCTCCTTGGGTCAAAAAAATCCAGTTAAGAACAGCTCGAAAACTATAAATAAATCGGAAAAAGCCAATTTTAGAGTTCAGGTTTTTAAAAAATCTGATAGTGCTAAGATAGAGTTGAAAAATCCCGATCCAGAATTCAAGGATAGATTACCAATTTCAGCAAAAATAAATAAGGGTTCTATTAAAGATCTTAAGGATCTCCCTCATGCTGCTAATATAGATTCGGTATGGAAAAAGGAACTTTTAAATTCAGACCTTTATGAAGAAATGCAAAATGAGATCCTTAGGCAGGATTATTCTGAAGTTGTATTTAAAGACTTACCTACAGATACTCTAAAAGCTAGACTGGCAAAATTAAATGCACGCACACCTTTTAATATTGAATATAATCCCATTCTGGAGAGTGTAATAAAATCTTATCTTAAAAGGAACAAGAAGTCTATGGAACGCCTAATGGCGCTAAGCGAATATTATTTCCCAATGTTCGAGCAGCAATTAGATAGGTATGATGTTCCTTTAGAGATTAAATATCTTGCCATAGTAGAGTCTGCACTTAATCCGCGGGCAAAGTCTAGAGTTGGAGCAACTGGTTTGTGGCAATTTATGTTCGCTACGGGCAAAATGCAGGGCTTAGATGTAAGTTCTTATGTAGATGAGCGTATGGATCCTATAATGGCTACGGAAGCGGCAGTAAGGTATCTAGCAAGTTTATATAAGACATTTGGAGATTGGGACATGGTGTTAGCTTCTTATAATTCTGGCCCAGGGAATGTAGCTAAAGCAATAAGAAGAAGTGGGGGTTCCACTAATTATTGGACACTTAGAAATTATTTGCCACGAGAAACAGCTGGTTATGTGCCTGCTTTTCTAGCTACACTTTACTTATTTGAATATGCGAAGGAGCACGATTTCCAGCCAAACGGACCTGAGGTAGCCTTTTTTGATACAGATACGTTACACGTAAAACAAATGCTAACTTTTGATCAGATCAATAAAGTTTCAGGTGTAGATAAAGAAATGTTACAATTCTTAAACCCTAGCTATAAGTTGGATATTATCCCTTATGTTGAGGATGAAGCATACGCTTTAAGGTTGCCTAGAAAGAGCGTTGGAATCTTTGTGAATAATGAAGCAGCGATTTATAATTTTGCTGAAACAGAGTTAGCTGAAAAAGAAAAGGAATTACCTCAATTTTTAGAGGCTGAGGATAAAGTGAGATACAGAGTTAAAAGTGGAGACTATCTAGGTAAAATAGCCAGTAGATATGGGGTTGGGGTTAGCAGTGTTAAAAAATGGAATAATTTAAGAAGTAACAACCTTAGAGTAGGACAATATCTAACTATATATCCTAAAAAACCGGTTGCTATAGCAAAAAGTACCGTGAGTAGTTCCAGGCCAGCCGTTCAGGCAAAAACATATACAGTCAAAAATGGAGATTCATTATGGAGTATTTCTAAAAAGTTCCCAGGAATTACGGTACAGAATTTGAGGGCATGGAATAGGATGTCTAGTACATCTCTTAAACCCGGAATGACCTTAAAACTCTCGGGGAGCTAGTATTAATTAAAATATCATTATGAAGAATTTTGTATTTCTAAGTTTATGTATTTCCCTTTTATTTACAGGATGTCAAGATTCCGATAGTAAAACCCCTATACTACTAGCTACCTCTTCTGGAAATATCAATAATATTTCTGTAGTTATTGATAATGAAATGTGGGAAGGTTCTATTGGAGAAGCGCTTAGAAAATCTTTAGCAGCTCCGGTAGACGGATTGCCTCAGGAAGAACCTATATTCTCATTAAATCAAATGCCACCAGAGGCTTTTTCTGGTTTTGTGCGTAAGAATAGATTGTTTGTGAAGATTGAAAAAGGTGAAGCTGGAAGATTTAAAATTTTCAATGATCCTTTTGCGCACCCTCAGATAGGTGTTGTAATTACTGGACAAGACTCTAATGAAATCATCGAACAGATCAATAAAAATTCAGAAGAAATCATTGAAACTCTTCGAAATACTGAAATAAAAGAAAAGCAAAGAAGGATTAACAAGTCATTAAAGGAGGATGAAAAGTTAAAAAATAACCTAGGAGTATCGCTTAAATTTCCAACCGCTTATAGGTATGCTTTGGAAAATGAAGAATTCTTTTGGCTTAGAAAAGACATACCTAAAGGAAATATGGAAATCTTAGTATATGCTGTGCCGCTCAACCAAATTGACGGTGATACTAGTGTAATTGCGAATATTATAAAAATGAGAGATTCTATTGGGAAGGCTTATATCCATGGAGCTTTAGAGGGTAGATACATGATTACAGAAGAAGCCTACGCACCTTATTTATTCAACACAGAAGTAGATGGGAAGTTTGCGTATGAAACAAAGGGAACTTGGGAGATGAAGAGTGCTTTTATGGCAGGACCTTTTATTAATTATGCGGTTAAAGACAGCGTTAACAATAGGTATATTATTCTAGAAGGATTTACTTTTGCTCCTGCAACAGCAAAACGAGATAATATGTTTGAGCTCGAGGCTATATTGAAATCGGCAAAAATTGACTAAAAAAAATGCCCAATTTTAATTGGGCATTTTTTAGATATTATAAGTAATTCTATTTTTTATCTCCAGGAATTTTTCCGTCTTCAGGAATTTTATTGTCCTTATTGTCGTCATCATCCTTAGAGGCATCTTTGAATTCTTTAATACCGCTACCTAATCCTCTCATTAACTCAGGAATCTTTCTTCCTCCAAATAATAATAGTATCACAATTACGATTAATATTATTTGTGGAGCACCTATAACTAAAGGTAAAAATAATGCGTTCATAATAATAAAGTTTTGTTGTTACAAACTTAGCAAGAAATCATTAATATAAACGTTTATCAGCATTAAAATAGTATAAATTTAACTTTATGCTATCTTTGTGATAGCAGCATAAATTATGTCTCAAACAAAAGAAAATAAAAAGAAATTCACTAAAAAGTTACTTCACAAATACAGATTGGTAGTATTAAATGAAGATACTTTTGAGGAGCGTTTATCATTTAAATTAACTAAGTTAAATTTATTTGTAGCAATTACCTCTAGTGCTATTTTGCTAATCGCTTTAACAACCTTTATTATAGCGTTCACAGGCTTAAGGGAATATATCCCTGGATATTCTTCAACTAAACTAAAGAGACAAGCTACAGAATTAACTTATAAAACAGATTCTCTTCAAACCGCAATGATGTTGAATAATCAATATTATGAGTCAATTAGAAAGGTGCTTACTGGAGATCTTGACATAGGAGATCTCAATAGAGATTCATTACTGAGCACTCAACAAATAGATTCAGAATATATAGACCTTACCCCTTCTAGAGCAGATTCTTTATTAAGAGAGGAAGTTGCTCTAGAAGATAAATATAATGTACTTCAAACGGCGGGATCTAATATAGAATTTGCATTATTTCCTCCAGCTAAAGGACCAATTACTGAAGGATATAATGTTAAGACAAGACATTATGCAATAGATATTGTAGTTGCCAAAAATGCTCCTGTAAAAAGTGTAGCAGATGGTAGAGTGATCTTTGCTGAATGGAGTGCTGGTACGGGATATGTAATTATTATAGAGCACAACTACGGCTTACTTTCTGTCTATAAACACAATTCTTCATTAACAAAAGAACAAGGAGATTTCGTGAAATCTGGAGAAGTTATCGCTGCTGCAGGATCTGCAGGAGAACTCACAACAGGGCCACACCTGCATTTTGAATTGTGGAATGAAGGGAATCCAGTAAATCCAAAAGATTATATTGATTTTGATTAAACTTTTATGTCTATAAAATCCATTGCTGCAAAGATCTTTGCAAAGCACATTCGAAATAAAATTAATAAGTGGGCTTCTAATCCAGAAGCTACACAGAAAAGAGTTTTTAAAGAACTTTTAGATAAAGCAAAGAATACTCAGTTTGGCATAGATCATAATTTTAAAAACATAAACACCTATAAAGAATTTGCATCTAATGTTCCTATTCGAGATTATGAGGAACTAAAGCTGTATGTAGATAAAATGGTTGCTGGAGAGGAAAACATTTTATGGCCAGGAAAGCCACTTTATTATGCGAAAACCTCTGGAACTACAAGTGGAGCTAAATATATTCCTCTTACTAAGGAGTCTATGCCTACACATATTAACGCGGCTAGAAATGCCATTTTGTGCTATATAGCCGAAACTGGTAAGTCTAAATTTGTAGATGGTAAAATGATCTTTCTACAAGGAAGCCCAGAATTAACGGAGAAGTATGGAGTGAAATTAGGCCGTTTATCTGGTATTGTTGCTCATTTTGTTCCTTCCTATCTTCAGAAGAATAGGTTACCTAGCTTAAAAACTAATTGTATTGAAGATTGGGAAACAAAGGTAAGCGCCATAGTTGGTGAAACTAAAGATGAAGATATGACCGTG
The DNA here is from genome assembly GCF_000403785.1 of Gillisia sp. CAL575. GTDB lineage: Bacteria > Bacteroidota > Bacteroidia > Flavobacteriales > Flavobacteriaceae > Gillisia. Next base: position 633,738 of record NZ_APHJ01000021.1, on the reverse strand, counting down.
ATAAGCGGAATTCCTTCTTGGGTACAAATGTATTTTGAAAACCTTCAACAAACTACTGGGAAAAAGGTGGGAGATCTGTTCAAGAATTTCGATCTGTTTATTTATGGCGGAGTAAATTACGAACCTTATCGAGCAAAGTTTGAAAATTTAATAGGAAGAAAAGTAGATAGTATAGAATTATATCCAGCTTCTGAAGGTTTTTTCGCTTTTCAGGATAAGCAAGGAGATAAGGGCATGCTACTACAATTAGATTCCGGAATCTTCTATGAGTTTATAAAATCTGAAGAATTTTTTGATGATAACCCAAAACGATTAACTATTGGAGAAGTAGAGGTAGGGGTAGATTATGTAATGATAGTTTCTAATTCAGCTGGTTTATGGGGGTATAATTTGGGTGATACCATTCAGTTTACTTCTGTAAAACCTTATAAAGTGATTGTTTCAGGAAGGATTAAACATTTTATTTCGGCATTTGGAGAACATGTTATTGCCAAAGAAGTAGAACAGGCAATGCAAGAAGCAACAGCAATGACGGGAAGTAGAATTACAGAATTCACAGTAGCTCCTCAAATAACACCAGATGGCGAGCAGTTGCCTTATCATGAATGGTTTGTAGAGTTTGAAAAAGAACCTGAGGATTTTCAGCAGTTTTCAGAGCTTTTGGACAAGTCTATGCAAGAGCAAAATTCTTATTATTTGGATTTGATAGAAGGTAAGATCCTTCAGCAATTAAAAATTAAAAAAATTCCCCAGAATGGATTTCAGCAGTATATGAAATCTATTGGAAAACTGGGAGGACAGAATAAATTACCAAGACTTTCTAACGACAGAAAGATCGCAGAAGTATTGGAAAAAATATAAAGCAATAATATATGGTGAATTTGAAATTGATGGGAAGAACCCGGGCGCAAGAAAGTACTAACGCAATAGAGCGAATGTATATAACAATGCGACATTTATTTAATCGCGGATTTTATAAACCCATGGGAATTTCTGGAGAAACCCTAAGAGAATCTTTGCTCACATTAAGACCTGAAATCTACGGAACTATTGCAGAAGAAAAAGTAGAATTAGACGGGCTTTTATATGTAATAGAGCGCTTACCCGTGGGAATTGAACAGTGTAGATTTATTAATCTTACAAGTGATGAGGGTTATGCAAACTCTCACTTTACACCAATTGTTCCACCAAAAAGAAGACGAAACTGCTATAGAATAGATGAAGAGCAAATGAATATTGAGGTAACTCGTGGAAGATCTGAGATCTATGATATTCTTACCCACCTTACTTTCCTTTTTATAGAATCACATAAAATTATGCGCCGCGTAATTATAGATGAGGAAGGCAGTGTTACAAGAGATTGGATGAAGCTTGAGGCAGCTGTTTTAAAGCCCAGCTTAACTCAGATTGAGCGTGAAATAGCACTTACACATACTGCCAATATTTTGGGAAGAACCTTCAAAGAGGTAACTACCATGTATCCGAAATTTATGATCCCAGAAAATGAAGAGCGTTTTCTGGAAATAATTTATTGGTTAGGAAAACTTGCCATAGACGAAACTATAAATAACAATAAGCGTATTGTAACCTTTAGCCCTGTACTTAGAGAGCGTTTAGGGCATCATATTCATGGAGAGATCTGGGCAGACTCTATCAAACAATATTTGGTAGAGAATAATTTAATGTATAGGCCAATACATATAATTAGTGCGAATATGCACAGTGTGATGAATACTCTTTTTAGTCCAATTGCTTTAGAAAAAGAGTTGAAGGAAAAGAGCTCAATGCAAGTTTATGAGGAACTAAGTAATAGCGGAAATGGACAAATTCGAAATAAAGTAATGAAAGTTGCTTTAGATAACGGAATGAAATTCATTGAAGACACCAGCGGAACCAACATTGATGTGCAGGTTTTTGATACTGCAATGATCAAAGACGGTTATAAAAGTCCAAAGTTTAACGATAAGTCTATTAATGATAAACCTGTTATTGTAGTAATGGATTATGCATTTGGAGAACAAGCCTATGAGACCATGGATGAATTATTAAAACCTTACAGGTATAATGAAGAGGAAATTCATTTAAATGTAGACTCGGTTTCTATTATGGGGAAAGCTGGAATTCTGGATGGAGGAAAAGGAGATATCATGATTCCTTCTGCTCATTTATTTGAAGGAACTGCAGATAACTATCCGTTTTATAATGAACTTAAAAAGGAAGATCTTGAAGGGAATGGGATTAACGTGGTAGATGGTTCTATGATCACGGTACTTGGAACATCGCTTCAGAATCGTGATATTTTGAAATTCTTCCAAGAATCTACTTGGGATGTGGTAGGATTGGAAATGGAAGGAGTACACTATCAAAAAGCAATTCAATCTGCATCTAGATTAAGAGGAAATATTAAGGAAGATGTAAAAGTGAGATATGCTTATTATGCTTCAGATAATCCTCTTAAGACAGGGAGTACATTAGCATCTGGTGGTTTAGGAACTACAGGTGTAAAGCCAACTTATTTGATCACCGAAAAAATATTAGAACAAATTTTTAATTCTTAGTTTAATGAAGTTTGAAAAGACACCTCTAAAAGATTGTTTTATTTTAACTCCGGAGGTTTATCCAGACCATCGTGGTATTTTTTTAGAGAGCTATCATAAAAAGAAATTTAATGAGATCACAGGCTTAAATTTAGAGTTTGTGCAGGATAATCAATCCGTATCTAAGAAAGGGGTGTTACGCGGCTTACATTTTCAATCTGGGGAATTTGCTCAGGCTAAACTCGTGCGTGTAATTTATGGTGAAGTTTTAGATGTTGTGGTAGATTTAAGGCCAGATTCTCCAACGTTTAAAGAGTCTTATAATATTATCTTATCAGATCAAAACCAGCATCAGTTATATATCCCTCAAGGCTTTGCACATGGATTTATCACCTTGTCTGAAACTTCTGTTTTCTCTTACAAGTGTGATCGGTTTTACTATCCAGGCTCAGAGTCTGGAGTGATTTATAATGATCCAGACCTTGCTATAGATTGGAAATTTCCTGAAGATGAGTTAATCCTGTCAGAAAAAGACACTAAATTACCAACACTCAAAGAATTATTTCCATGAAAACTGTATTGGTAACTGGAGCATCTGGACAATTGGGTAAATGTATTCAAAAACTTGCCGCAAAGGAAAACGCCATCGATTGGCTTTTTATGGATTCTTCAGAAATCGATATTACTTCAATTTGTGACCTTAGTATGTGCTTTGGAAGCAAACAAATAGATTATTGTATTAATTGCGCAGCCTATACTAATGTTGAAAAGGCTGAATCTGATAAGGAGAGAGCTTTTGAAATTAATGCTGAAGCAGTAAAAAATTTAGCTGAAATCTGTCGAAAGCATAAAACGGTACTTATTCATATCTCTACAGATTATGTTTTTGATGGTACCAGTACTAACCATTATAAAGAAGACGATAAAACAAATCCAATCAACGTCTATGGCGCTTCAAAATTAAAAGGGGAACAATATATTCAGAGTACAATAGGCTATCATTTTATATTTCGGACGTCTTGGTTATATTCTGAATTTGGTCATAATTTTTACAAGACCATATTAAAAAAAGCTGCAGAAAAGGCTAATTTAAATATTACCACAGCTCAAAAAGGAACACCTACCAACGCAAATCATTTGGCAGAATTACTTGTTCAAATTATAGAAGATGAGAATAAAAACTATGGTTTGTATCATTATAGTAATGCAGGAGAAACGACCTGGCACGGATTTGCAAAAGAGATCTTGAAACTTTCCAATAAATATGATGAGGTTATTTTAAACGAGGATAATTCTTATAAAACTATTGCAGAAAGGCCGGAGTATAGCGTTTTAGATAAAACTAAATTGAAAGCGAATTTCAGGGTAGATATTGCATCCTGGCAAGTTGCAGTTTTAGAATTATATAATAATAATTAGATAAAGATTTTAGATGTCTAAAAGGATATTAATTACTGGAGCGGCTGGATTTTTAGGCTCTCATTTGTGCGATAGATTTATTAAAGAAGGTTATATGGTAATTGGGATGGATAACCTGATTACCGGAGACATGAAAAATATCGAACATCTTTTAAAGATGGAAAACTTTGAATTTTACCATCATGACATCACTAAATATGTGCATGTTGCAGGTGAGCTAGATTATATTTTACATTTTGCTTCACCGGCAAGTCCAATAGATTATTTAAAAATTCCAATTCAGACTTTAAAAGTAGGCTCTGTAGGAGTTTTGCACTTATTAGGATTAGCAAAAGAAAAGAATGCACGAATTTTAATAGCTTCTACTTCAGAAATTTATGGAGATCCATTAGTTCACCCACAAAGTGAAGATTATTATGGAAATGTGAATTCAATTGGTCCACGAGGGGTTTATGATGAAGCAAAGCGTTTTCAGGAATCCATGACTATGGCTTACCATCGTTTTCACGGATTGGAAACCAGAATTGCCAGGATCTTTAATACCTACGGGCCACGAATGAGGTTGAATGATGGTCGGGTAATTCCTGCATTTATTGGCCAAGCTTTACGAGGAGAAGATCTTACTGTGTTTGGAGATGGTTCTCAAACTCGTTCTTTTTGTTATGTAGATGATCAGATAGAAGGAATTTATAGATTGCTTTTAAGTGACTATTCAGATCCAGTGAATATTGGTAATCCTGATGAAATCACCATTAGAGAATTTGCAGATGAAATTATCAAACTTACTAATACCAATCAAAAGATAGTTTGTGAGCCATTGCCAGAGGACGATCCAATGCAACGGCAACCAGATATTACCAGAGCTAGAGATATTTTAGGCTGGGAACCAAAGGTCTCTAGGGAAGAAGGAATGAAGATCACCTACGATTATTTTAAGGGGCTTACTCAAGAGGAATTGTTTAAAAGTGAGCATAAGGATTTCGCTAAGCATATTAGACGCTAAAGATAGCTAAATGGAAGAAACGCCATTGGTATCGGTAATAATGCCCGCATATAACTCGGCTAATTTTATTGCTGAAGCGATTCAATCTGTTTTGCAACAATCATATCTTTATTGGGAACTATTAATAATAGATGATTCTTCTGAAGATAGTACAGTTCAAATTATTGAAAAATTCATATTAGCCGATCCCAGAATTCAACTTTTTCAGAATAAAACAAACCATGGCGCAGGAGTTAGTAGGAATATTGGAATAAAAGCAGCTCAGGGCTCGTTCATTGCATTTTTAGATGCCGACGACCTTTGGCTTACAAAGAAGTTAGAAATTCAGTTAGAGTTCATGAAAAGCCATGATCTGGACATGACCTTTTCTAGTTATTATCTAATAAATGAATCTGGCCATGAGCTTCATAAAAAAATTCAAGCTTTGCCTATTCTTACCTATAAAAAATTACTCAAATCTAATTATGTAGGGAATCTTACTGGAATTTATAAGGTTGAGAAACTGGGGAAGATCTACAGTCCTACATTAAGAAAAAGGCAGGATTGGGCATTATGGCTAAGTATTTTGAAGAGGGTAGAATCTACAAAAGGAATTATAGAACCACTTGCCAAATATCGCATTCGGGAAAATTCAATATCTAATAATAAAAGCTCCCTATTAAAATACAACTACCTAATATACAGGGAATTTTTGAAATATAATAAGCTTAAGAGCTTAGTGAAAATGGGAGTTTTTTTAAAAGAACATTTCTTTGTAAAGAAAAAACAGGAAGTTTCTAAATAAGTGAAGTAAACTGCTTTAATTTTCCGCTTTTATTTCTTTTTAAAATCGGCATTTTTTCAAATTCTACTTGAAGATTTTTACCTACGAAAGTCTCAATCGCAGCTAATATTTTGTGAACCTGCCCATCAGTAAGTACATTATCACTTACATATTCTATTTTAAATTTATCTAAGGCAGTTTGTACAATTAGAAATTCTTTAATACTTCCTGCATCCTCAATAATAGATTTTGTCACATAATAAAAAGTAAGTCCAGGGACTACTTTTCCATCTGCCAAGCGCGCTACATCATTAGTTCGCCCCGTAAGATTTAATAGTACAGGATGTTTATATGTGCTTTTTATGGATAAGGTTCCAGTATCTCCAATATCATATCGAATCATTGGATGTGCTTTATTGTACAAAGAGGTAATAACAATTCTTCCTTCCTCTCCGTGCGCTAAGTTGTTATTATTATCGTCCAAGATCTCTATAAACAAGCTCTCTGCATTTACTATCCATTCGTTGTGAGTATTTTCAAAAGCGATAAGTCCTACTTCGCTTGCTCCATACTCGTTCACGACAGGGATCCCAAAGGTTGCTTCAATAAGCTTCTTATCATTTTCAAAAAGTTTTTCTGAAGTAACAATGCAAACTTTTAATGAGGGACAGATTTCTTTTAAAACAACATTTTGTTTCTTTAAATATTTTGCAAAAAGTAAAATTGCGCTGGTATATCCATTAATATAGTCGAATTCAGATTTTTTAAAGCGAGTTAAGAACTCCTCCATCTTTTTTTCGCTAAGATCGAAGACATTAAATCTTCTTCGCAAGCTCACCTGATCTTTAAAGCGTTCCGTTAAATTTCCGTAAAGATCTAAAGGGATTCCATAAAACCTTGCTTGTAAAGATTTGTTGAGGTCTATCTTTATCCACTTGTAGCGGTCTATAAATTCTGCCCAGGTTACCGCATGGCAAAATCTATCTTTTGCAAAAATAAATGGATGACCGCTAGATCCGGAAGTCTTCCCAACATAACTGTTCTTTTTATTATAATTCTCGCTAAGCCTATCGTTTAAAGGTCTCTGTAAATCTGATTTTTGCATTACCGGCACCTTTTCCCAATTTGAAAACTCCATATTTCCGAAGAAATCTTTGTAATACGAGTTATGGGATAGATGATAATTTACAATAGCTTTCCTTCGATTATGAACATAATCTTCGAATTCCTCCTCTGGGATATCCTGAATTTCTTGTAATAGCTTTTGAGCCCTATTTATAGGGAATTTATTTAGCTGAAGTGAGATTTTAAACCAATTCAAAGGCTGGGAGTACTTTAATTTATTCGAAATTATTAGTGCTTCAATTTACAAACATTTATTTTTGACGCAAGAATTTAAAACAACTTCCACATGAATATTTTGATATTAGGTGCCGGTGGCCGTGAACATGCATTTGCTCACAAGATTTTAGAGAGTGAACATTGCGACCAACTTTTTGTTGCTCCTGGTAATGCAGGAACAGCCAAAATAGCGACTAATGTGGATTTGAAGGTAACTAATTTTGAAGCAATCAAGAAGTTTGTTCTTCAGGAAAATGTGACTATGGTAGTTGTGGGGCCTGAAGATCCTCTAGTTATGGGAATTGCAGATTTCTTTTCCAATGATGAGAACTTAAGTGAAGTAGCTGTTGTAGGACCTTCTAAAAGAGGAGCTTTACTAGAAGGAAGTAAAGAACGAGCGAAGGAATTTATGTCTATGCATAATATTCCAACAGCTGCATATCAAAGTTTTACTGCTGAAAGTCTGGAAGCCGGGAAATATTTTCTAGAAACCTTAAAGTCGCCCTATGTGCTCAAAGCAGACGGCCTTGCCGCAGGGAAAGGAGTTTTGATCCTGGAAGATCTAGAGGAAGCTAAAATAGAATTGGAGCACATGCTTGTTAATAGTAAATTCGGAAATGCGGGTGAAAAAGTCGTGATAGAAGAGTTTCTAGACGGGATAGAATTAAGTGTTTTTGTTTTAACCGATGGTAAGAATTATAAAATTCTACCAACGGCCAAAGATTATAAGAGAATAGGAGAAGGAAATACAGGTTTGAATACAGGGGGGATGGGAGCGATTTCTCCAGTTCCTTTTGCAGATGAAGTATTGATGAAAAAAATCGAAGAACGAATCGTTAAACCAACGATTAACGGACTTCAAAAGGAAAACATAGACTATAAAGGATTTGTGTTTATAGGATTGATAAAAGTTGGCGAGGAACCTTACGTTATAGAATATAATGTAAGAATGGGAGATCCCGAAACCGAAGTGGTTTTACCAAGAATAGAAAGTGACTTGGTAGAGCTCTTTCAGTCTTTAAAAAATCAGAAACTGAATGAAGTAAATGTGAAGATCTCTCCAAAAACTGCTGCTACTGTGATGTTGGTTTCTGGAGGATATCCGGAAGCTTACGCAAAGGGTGCTGAAATAACTGGATTACATGACGTTGAGGATTCCCTTGTTTTTCATGCAGGAACTACCCAAAAAGATGGTAAAGTGATTACTAACGGAGGGCGAGTTATTGCGGTAACTTCCTTCGGAAAAGATTACCAAGAGGCATTAAAAAAATCTTATCAAAATGTAGATAAACTTCATTTTGATAAGATGTATTATAGAAAAGATCTAGGTTTTGACCTAGCCTAGGAATGAATGTGCTTTAGGATCACGATTTTCTTCATCATTATCATTGAACTTTTTCAACTGTAACATCCAGTAAACCAAAGCTGCAACACATATGATCATAAAAACCCAGTTCATTAAATTTGCTAGAGCCCAAGACTCATCTTGTAACTCTCTTAAGGCATCATAAGGAATAAATAATATTTCTGTAAAAAGCCAAGCGATTCCTTCAAAAAGATCTTTCATTGTATAACTTTGTTATATTATGCCACAAAAATATAAAAAACCAACATGCTAACAAGCTTTTTTAGCAAATCTAAACCGGTAATTTTGCTAACGGTCATTCTTTTTATGACTGTTTTTTACATTTTGGCTAATTTACAACCAGTATTTCAAGAATTTGAAATGTTCACGCTCCTTACTAAATTTGGAGTGTTGGTAAGTTTTTTACTGAGCGCAATGGTACTGGACTTTATTGCGAAGAAGAATGAGCTTACTAAACGAAGCGGTTTTAAGATCTTAATATTTGCAGTTTGCTCGGTTTCTTTTTGGGCAATATTAAAGGATAATCAAATAATTGTGGCCAATCTTTGTATTCTACTTTCTTTAAGAAGAGTAATAAGCTTGAGATCTAGAAAAGATATTGCTTTAAAGATCTTTGATGCCACTTTCTGGATTTGCATTGCATCACTGTTCTATTTTTGGTCTATACTTTTCATTTTTATTGTCTATTGCGGCATATTATTTCATGCAATAAATTATTTTAAAAACTGGCTGATTCCGCTAGTAGCAATTTCAATAGTTTTTATATTGGTTACAGCTTTTCACCTTTTGGTTAATGATGAGTTTTATACCTGGGCCGCTTGGTACCAAGAGAGTTCTTTTAAGTTCGAAAATTATCAAAATCTAAGAGTTTTAATTCCTGTTAGCATCATTTCAGCATTAAGTATTTGGACATTATCTCATTATTTTAAACTCTATCAAAAATCTGGAATTAGATCCAGACCCACTTATATGTTAGTCTTTATTACACTCTTAATTTCTATTGTGGTAGCGATCTTATCACCTGTGAAGAATGGCAGTGAGTGGATGTTTTTCTTTGTTCCATTTTCAATAATAGCCTCTAATTATTTTGATAGTAAGAAAGAGAAAGGTTTTAAAGAAGTGCTGTTAATAGGTCTCATTTTAATGCCAATTTTACTTCCAATTTTTATATAATTCAGCTTTTTTAGAATATTTTGATATAAGTTGATTCAGGTTTTCCACTATTTCAAAATATAATACCTTTGTTTTTCATTCGGAGTTTCGGGAATAAACTTCAGTAGTAATATTAATATCAAGATTATAATATTCAGAAGGATGTCAGGTTGAGCGGAGTCGAAATCTCCTTTCTATGCTAAAAAGTTCTCGGCTGCACTCGAATAGACACAACACGAATTTGCATTTTTTATAATTAAAACCATAAATCAAACATGTTTTCAGCAAAAGCAAATAATATCTTTAAAGAGGTAATAAATAAGTATCATTTGGTTAATTCTGTAGATCAATCATTTGAAAACCCATACAATAAAGACTCTCAACTTATAGAACATTTACTTTTTAGAAAATCTTGGATAGATACTGTACAGTGGCATTATGAAGATATCATTCGCGATCCTAATATAGATCCAGTTGCAGCTTTAACTCTAAAGCGGCAAATAGATGCTTCTAACCAAGATCGTACAGATATGGTTGAGTTTATTGATAGCTATTTTTTGGAAAAATTCAATGCAGTAGCTGTTAAATCTTCTGCAACCATTAATTCTGAAAGTCCTGCTTGGGCAATAGATAGACTTTCTATTTTAGCTTTAAAGATCTTCCATATGGATGAAGAGGCGAATAGGGGAGATGCTTCTGAAGATCACCGTAATAAATGTGAAATTAAACTGAATGTTCTTTTGGAACAACGAGTAGATCTTTCATCAGCAATAGATAGATTACTTGAAGATATCCAAAATGGGGATAAATATATGAAGGTGTACAAGCAGATGAAGATGTATAATGATGACGAATTGAACCCTGTTTTAAGAAAGAAGAACTAGTTGTGAGTTGGAAGACCAATATATCAAAACCATCTAAAGACAAAGGCAATTTGCCACAATCTGAAGGAGCGCATATATTGGTTATTAGACTATCTGCTCTTGGGGATGTTGCTATGTTAGCTCCCATCTTGCGTGTAGTCGCCGCGACTTATCCTAGCTTGAAAATAACATTACTTACTCGCGCTTTTTTTGCTCCTATTTTCAAAGACATTTCAAATGTAAGTGTTTACGAAGCCGATATTAATGGGGTTCATAGTGGCGTTTTTGGATTAAGCAGATTGGCTAAAGATCTTAGAGATATTGATATTGATGTTGTTGCAGATATGCATGATGTTTTGAGGAGCAATGTTTTAAAATCGGTTTTTTATTTCTACGGAATTCCAGTTAAACAAATAGATAAAGGAAGATCTGAAAAGAAAGAGTTAACTGCAGCCAACAATAAAGTTTTTAAACAGTTAAAAGCAACACATGAGCGCTATGCCGATGTTTTTGCTGAATTGGGATATCCAATAGATCTTAGTCTTCATGAATTTCCAATAAAGCAAAAGATCTCAGCGAATACCAAAGAAATTACTGGGAAGAACCCTTTAAAATGGATTGGTGTTGCTCCCTTTGCACAACACAATTCTAAGGTTTATCCTTTAGACCTTATGGAAGAGGTATTGTCTCAATTAAACAGCGGAGGAAAGATTCAGGTTTTTCTATTTGGTGGAGGAAAAAACGAAGCTGTAATGTTGGGAGAACTTGCAGAAAAATATGAACGAATTGCTTCACTTGCAGGAAAATTAAAGTTTGACGAAGAATTGGCACTTATCTCTAATCTAGATGCTATGCTTTCTATGGATAGTGGGAATGCTCACTTGGCAGCTATGTACGGAATTCCTGTGATTACACTTTGGGGAGTTACTCATCCTTACACAGGTTTTAAACCTTTTGAACAGCCTATAGAGAACTGTATTTTACCAGATCTCAATAAATACCCTCAAATTCCTACTTCAATTTACGGGAATAAAGTTCCAGAGGGCTATGAAGATGTAATGCGAACGATCTCTCCAGAATCGGTGGTTCTAAAGATCAACTCGATTTTAAATATTTCTTAAGAATCTGATGGAATTTGAAGAAAGTCATGCTGTATTCATGCGGTGAATTCAGACTTCTTGGGAGGAAATATAGAAAACAAAATCCCCAGCTTGATATTTGTCAGGCCGGGGATTTTTACATTAATGAGAATTATACGTCATCGTAATCTACTTTTAACGTAGGTGTTGTGGGATGTGCTTGACAAGTAAGAATTAAACCTTCTTCGATCTCGCTATCTGTTAAGATTTGATTTTTTGCCATCTCAGCTTTTCCTTCAGTAATTCTTGCGATACAGCTGCTGCAAATTCCACCTTGACATGAATAAGGAACATCCAAGTCTTTCTCTAGGGCTGCATCTAGAACAGTATCTTTTTTGTTCATAGAAAAAGTGGTTTCCTCATCGTCTACCAACACCGTAAGTTTTGTTTGACCTTCTAAATTGGCTTCAATTTCTCCAGAATCGCTAGAAGTAAAAAGCTCGAATAAGATCTTTTCTTTTTCTATTCCATTTTCCAACATGACTTCAGAAACACTATCAATCATGACTTCTGGACCGCACAAATAGAATTTTTCGAAGTTTAAAGCGTCAAATTTATTTTTCAGTACGTAGTTTACTGTACTGTTTTCAATTCTTCCGAAATGAGCATTCTCTTCTTGAGTTCTACTGTAAACAAATTCAATAAATAATCTTTCTGGATATTCTAATTGAAGCTCTAATAGTTCTTTGAAGAAAATAGTGTCATCTGGAGTTTTGTTTCCATATACTAAAACGAATTTACTTTCGGTTTCCTTAGTAAGTACCGTTTTAATAATAGATAATACAGGAGTAATTCCACTTCCGGCAACAAAAGCAGCGTAGTTATGTTTGGAATTACTAGGCTCAAAAATAAATTTTCCTTCTGGCGGATGCACTTCTAAAACGTCTCCAACTTTCAGTTTGTTATTTGCTAAAGCAGAAAAAGTTCCACCCTTAACTTCTTTAACCGTAACTTTATATTCGTTTGTATTAGGAGCAGAACATAGAGAGTAGGCTCTACGGACTTCTTTTCCATCTATGTTTGTTTTAAGAGTGATATATTGACCTGCTTTAAAAGAAAAAATCTCTTTAAGATTTTCTGGCACCTCAAAAGATAAACTAACCGCTTGTTCTGTTTCGCGGATAATTTCTTTTATATTTAGGCTATAAAATTTATTCATAACATTCAATTTGGCTGTAAAAATACAAAGTCTATCCTTTTTTATTTGTAACAAATTGGTAAATTTCCACACTTCTATATATAAACACAAACTATTATGTTCAAGCGCTTATTCTCGCTAGAGTGGAAATCATTTTTTAGATCGGCAAGCTTAGGCAAGAGTATTGGCCTCAAAATTCTAATGGGGTTTTTAGCCTTGTATTTTATTGTTGCATTTTTAATGTTTGGTATTGGGCTGTATCCTCTTATTATAAAATATTTCCCTGGAGAAGAACCTTTATATTTAGTTAACAGGTTTATTTTAGTGTGGCTAGTTCTGGAGTTAGCATATAGGTTTTTACTTCAAAATTTACCCATTCTAGATATAAAACCATTGATGCTCTTACCTATTAAAAAACGGAAAGTGGTGAATGTCGTGCTTTTAAAATCTCTCTACTCTTTCTTCAATTTTCTTCCCTTGCTTATTATCATTCCCTTTGGAATCTATAATATTTATAAACAAACCTTTAGCACAGGAGCAATAATTGCATGGATGATCGCTATGATAGGGCTTACGCTTTCTGTGAATTATGCAAATTTTATTATTAAAAAGAACTTCACAGATAATATAAAAGCACTTATTCCTGTAGTTGTTGGAATTGTCGTGATAGCATCCCTAGATTATTTAAAGATTTTTGAGAGTATTGTGTGGTTTGGAAAAGGGCTTAATGCGATTCTGGAATTTCCAATACTTGCGCTTATTTCTATTCTGATAGTAGCTATATTTTATAAGTGGAACCAGAAAGATTTAGAAAGTAAATTTTATCTGGATGCCTCTTTAAAAGATGAAATTAAGGCTGCTAATACCAATGAATTCCTTTGGACAAAAAGATTTGGAGATATAGCGCCTTACCTGCAATTAGATCTAAAAATGATCTGGCGGAATAAAAGACCTAAAACAACTGTATACATATCTATTTTATTTTTGGCTTATGGCCTTATCTTTTATGGTAATGATACTTATCAAGAGTTGCCGGCGTTCTTTGTTTTTGTGGGGATTTTTATAACTGGTATTTTTATGATCAATTTTGGACAGTTCATTCCTGCTTGGGATGCAGGTTATTATCCGCTTATAATGGCACAGAATATTCCGTTAAAAAAATATTTAACAGCTAAAGCAGGATTAATAACCTTTAGCGTAGTGGTATTAGCAATTCTTTCAACCCCTTATTTGTACTATGGTTGGAAGATTTTTTTAATCAATATAATATGCGCAATTTATAATATAGGAGTCAATATTCCCATTTTACTTTATGCAGGTTCTTTCAATAGAAAAAAGATAGACTTGGATAAAAGTCCGTTCATGAATTACCAAGGAATGGGAGCCACACAGTGGATAGTAGGACTTCCTCTTTTGCTAATGCCATTGTTTATTTTCTGGATTATCAATAAGTTCATTTCTTTTGAAACTGCAGTGTCAGTATTATTGGGTCTGGGAATAATAGGCTTAATACTAAGAAATCGGGCTATCAGCTTTATTGCACAACGTTATAATAGACAAAAATATGCCATGATTGAAGGTTTTAAACAATCTGGCGAATAAAATCACAAACATGATCACAGCAACAAATCTTACAAAAGTATACAATGGAACCAAGGTTCTAAATATAGGACATTTGGATATTCCTACAGGTCAAAGTCTGGGATTGGTAGGAAATAACGGTGCAGGAAAAACTACATTTTTTAGCATGTTGTTAGATCTTATTCAGCCAACAACAGGAAACATTTTTAATCACGAAATTACCGTGAGCCAAAATGAAGAATGGAAAGAGTTTACAAGTTCTTTTATTGATGAAAGTTTTTTGATAGGATATCTAACTCCTGAGGAATACTTCTATTTTATTGGAGACCTTCGGAAGCAAAACAAAGCTGATGTAGATGCACTTCTTTTAACCTTTGAGGACTTTTTTCATGATGAAATTCTTGGAAAACGGAAGTATTTGAGAGATCTTTCCAAAGGAAATCAGAAGAAAGTGGGAATTGTTGCAGCTCTTATAGGAAGCCCAAAAGTGATAATTTTAGATGAACCATTTGCAAATCTAGATCCAACTACTCAAATAAGACTTAAAAAGATTATTAAAGATCTTACCGCCCAAAAAGAAACTACTATTTTGATTTCTAGTCATGATCTTATTCATATTACAGAAGTTTGTGAAAGGATTGTTGTCCTAGATAAAGGAGATCTTGTAAAAGATCTTATGACATCTACAGCTACTTTAGATGAATTAGAAACTTATTTCTCGAAGGATTTAACTTTGAAAGAAGAAGTTTAGTTTTTAGATCACTTTACAAACTTAACAATATCTAAAAAGAAACGTATTTTAGCATACTAAATGTAAAGCACTTCTGTTATTTATAATATCAAGAACTTATTGATTTTGAATAGATTTACACACGTATTTGGTTGCCTTTTTTTGGTGATTGCAATTTCTGGTTGTTCCAGGAAAAAAGATAAGTTTATTAACAGGGGTTGGCATGCTGTAGGCACAGAATATAATATTCTTTATAATGGCGGACTTGCTCTAGAGCAAGGGAAGCAGGAAGTTGCAGCTTCTTACAACGAGAATTTCTGGGATATTCTGCCTGTGGAAAGAATGCAAATTTCTGAAGAGATCTCTTTGCCTGGAACGGTGAAAAATGAATCTTTTAGGCTTGCTGAAGAAAAAGCAACTAAGGCTATTCAAAAACATTCTATGCTTATTGAAGGCAAAGAAAAAAATCCACAAATAGATGAAGCTTATTTAATGCTTGGTAAAGCTCGTTATTTTGATCAACGATTTTTCCCCGCATTAGAAGCCTTTAATTATATCCTGCATAAATATCCTGCTAGTAATACAATAAATCACGCGCAGATCTGGAGGGAAAAAACCAATATCCGACTTCAAAATAATAAACTGGCAATAAAGAATTTAAAAAGAATTCTTGAATTTGAGTCTTTAAAGCACCAAGATAAAGCAGATGCCAGTGCGATGTTGGCACAGGCTTATATCAATATCAATCACCTAGATAGTGCTGTTGTACCTATTAGAACGGCGGCAAAATTTACGAGTAATAATGACGAAAAAGGCCGTTATTATTACATCCAAGGACAACTTTATAATTTATTAGTACAAAGAGATAGTGCTAATTATGCGTTTGATGAGGTAATAGAGCTTAACAGAAAAAGCCCAAGAGAATATTTAGTGAATGCTCAAATTGAAAAGACTAGAAACTTCAATTTTAAAACTGAAGAATCTTCAGTATTGCTAGCGAGGTTGAAGGAAATGGAAGAGAATCGTGAAAACAGACCTTTTCTGGATAAAATCTATTTTCAGTTAGCCGAATATTACAGTCATATAGATTCTACTCAGCTTGCAACCTCATATTATAATAAATCTCTTAGAGAACCTTCCAGAGATAATTATTTAATTTCCCTGAATTATGAAACGCTGGGAAATATAAATTTCGATAAAGCTTTGTATAGAGAGGCTAGTGCTTATTATGATAGTACTTTAACCAAGATTCCAAATACTTCACGAGATTATTTCTTTGTTGAACGCAAGCGAGATAACCTTAAGGAGGTGATTTTTTATGAAAGCATAGTAGAGAAAAATGACAGCATCCTACGCTTTGTGGCAATGCCAGAAACCGAACGTGTAGATTATTTTACCAGATATGCTGAAGGATTAAAGGAATCTGCTATAGCCGAGGCTAAAGAGGGAGCAATCCCAGAAACTGTGCAACCCGCAGCACCTTCTTCCCGAAACACTCCAGGAGCACCACCTGCGATAGGGGGAAATGATATTGCGAACACTTTTTATTTTTATAATCCACGAAGGGTTTCCTCAGGCTTAGAAAATTTTGTTAGAACTTGGGGTCCAAGAGAATTAAACGATAATTGGAGGTTAAATTCGAGCAGTTTTGCTAGCATAGATAACAATAGAATAGATGAGGTTTCAGGACTTATTATTTCTAATAATCCTAAATTTTCAGCCCAATCCTATCTGGACCAAATTCCAAGTGATCCGCTTCAGATTTTGGAAATAGAGAAAGAGCGGAATGATGCCTATTACAGCTTAGGATTAATTTATAAGGAGAAATACAATAAACCAGACCTGGCTTCAGAAAAACTTACAGCCTTATTAGGTTTCACGGAAGAGGAACGTTTAGTAATTCCTGCAAATTATTATTTATATAGAATAAACCTTGAAAGAGGAAATAATTCAGAAGCAGAAAGATTTAAGCAAGTTGTCTTAACTGAATTTCCAGATTCAAGATATGCCTCTAGAATTAATAATCCAGATCTAGCCATAGCTAGAGAAGATGAAGCTGAAAATAAGTACAGGAAACTTTATGATCTTTTTGAAAAATCAGAATTTTTAGAGGTGATAGAAGAGTCAAAGCTTTATATAGATGAATATCCTGAAGAAGAATTACTACCGAAAATTGAATTACTAAGGGCTAGAGTCATGGGAAGAATTTATGGAGTGAATGCTTATAAAGAACAATTATCTTTAATTGCAGGTAACTATCCTCAAACTCAGGAAGGAATTACTGCTTTAGAATTGTTAAATACTGCAATTCCTGAAATGGAGAAGAGCAAATTAGAAATTAATAGCAGTGCCACAAGCAATTTTAAGTTAGTTTATTCGCTTGAAATTACAGAAGAGCAAAAGATAAGTGATTTAAAAGAAGTACTCGAAAAAGCTATTTTAGATTTAGATTATGCAGGATTATCTGTTTCTCAAGATGTCTACAATAATAAGCTCTTTTTTGTGGTAATTCATGGAGTGGATACTTTAAGCAAAGCAGAAGGTTTTGCAGAATTGCTGAATACCAATAAGAAATATAACGTCGAGATTATCCCAGATATAATTTCTTCAGAAAATTACAGAGTAATTCAGCTGAAGAAAAACCTGGATGCCTACAAAGAATTAATTAATAAACAAGAACCCTAGATCTATGTTTAAAAGCCCTACAAAATCAAAAGATAAAACAGAAACCAGTAAAGAGCAAAATAGAATATCAGCAGGAACCGTAATTACTGGAGATATTGAAGCCAAAGGAGGTTTTAGAATAGAAGGAAGCCTTATTGGTAATTTATCTACTTCTGGAAAAGTGGTTATTAGCAAAGGAGGTTTCATAAAAGGAGATCTAATTTGCAAAAATGCCGATTTTGAAGGATCTTTTGATGGGAAATTGAACGTTGAAGAAACTTTATCTCTAAGGTCTAGTGCTGTTATTGATGGAGAAGTGAATGCAGGAAAATTATCTATTGAACCTGGTGCTTCTTTTAATGCTACATGTACAATGAAAGGTGCTGTAAAATCTCTACAAAATGGAAGAAAAGAAGGAAGAAAAGAAGGAAAACGAGAAGAACGGTCAGCTTAGAAATTGGGCGATCTTTTCAGGAATTGCCTTTCAAATGGGTGGAACTATCTTTGCTTGTGCTTGGGTAGGCAAAAAGTTAGATGAGAGATACCCGTCTAATAAAAATTGGTTCACTATTGGTTTTGTATTATTTGGAGTTGCTGCCTCTTTATATATCGTTTTAAAACAATTAAAAAGCCTCAATAAATAATTAATGATTTCCAAGTTTCTAAAGTTCACGCTTATAATTAGCTTTTTGCTAGGCCTTGCTTATTTAATTCAAATAAATATTATACAATCCACCCTTACAGATAAAGAAGCTAATCTTATTCAATTTAGCTATCTTTTCAATTTTGCATTTACGTATATATTAATGTTGAATATTCTAGTTTTTAAAAAGATATTAGAAGACAAACTGGGATTTGTATATCTAGGAATTAGCACGCTTAAATTTGTGCTTTTTTATTTTTTAGTGAAATCTAAAAACATTGAAATTAATAAATCCGACTTCTTGCTCTTTTTTATCCCTTTTGTGTTGTGTTTAGGTATTGAAATTTTCTATGTTTCTAGAATTTTGAACAGTGTTAACTATAATGAAAACAGTTAGTTACATTGAATTTAAAGTCCTTAAACTTATTGAAAGTTTTTAGGATTGAATTTTATTTAAATTGTGTACATTTGCACCGAAATTTATAGACCGAAACTATACCTGGAATGAAAAAGGATAATACTGTTAGAATTTTATTGGCTGTTTTTATAGCACTTTTTTCTGTAAATACCTTTGCTCAAGATCACGAAGTAGAGCAGGGGGAGAATACAGAATTAGAGTCTCATGAGGGGCCTGGAGCAGTTGATACAAAAGAAGAAGTTGCTAATTATATAGATCATCACTTACAGGATTCTCATACTTTCAATTTCTTTTCAGATGGTGCTACTGGAGATCATTATGGTTTTCCATTGCCAGTAATTTTATGGGATAATGGTTTAAAAGCATTTTCTTCTTCTGAATTTCATCACGGAGAGACTTTAGCAAATATAGACGGACAGAACTATAAATTATATCACAACAAAATATACAAAACCAATTCTGAAGGTACAATTACCTACGGAGAAGATGGTTATCCTACAAATGTTAAACCATTAGATTTTTCTATTACTAAGAATGTTCTAGCGATGTTATTGGTTTCTTTGCTAATGTTTGTGATGTTTAAAGGTTTAGCTTCTTCTTACAAGAACAAGGATATTCCAACTGGTTTTGGAAGAGTTTTAGAGCCTTTAGTTATATATGTTAGAGATGATATTGCTAAGCCAAACATTGGTCCTAAGTATAGAAAATACATGGGCTTTTTGTTAACTGTGTTTTTCTTCATTCTTATTCTGAATTTGCTTGGATTAACACCGCTAGGAATTAATGTTACAGGAAATATCGCTGTTACTTTTTGTCTTGCATTAGCAACATTTTTTATAGTTCAGTTTAGTGGGAACAAACACTACTGGAAACATATATTTTGGATGCCAGGAGTGCCAATCCCTATGAAAATAGTTTTAATGCCTATCGAGATCTTGGGAATGCTTACTAAGCCATTTGCCTTGATGATTCGATTGTTTGCTAACATGACTGCGGGGCACGTAGTTGTAATGAGTCTTTTAGGACTTATTGTAATATTCCAGAATTGGATAGCAGGTCCAGCATTTTTCGGATTTACTCTATTTATTTCAATAATAGAATTATTAGTCGCATTTTTGCAGGCGTATATTTTCACCCTGTTAAGTGCATTGTATATTGGAATGGCTGTAGAAGATCACGATCATCATCCTAATGATCATAGTGATGATATACCAGTTATTTAGAAAAATTTTATCAATAAGTAAGTTTAATTTTTAACAAAGTAGTTTATGGAAGTAATGGATGTAAGTTTGATTGGTAAGGGTCTTATCATCATTGGTGCAGGTATCGGTCTAGGTATGATTGGTGGTCGCGCGATGGAAGCAATTGCTCGTCAGCCAGAAGCAGCAGGTAAAATCCAAACAGCAATGATTATTGTTGCTGCATTATTGGAAGGTGTTGCATTCGCAGCGTTATTCGCTTAATTGAAACTAATCAAACTTTGTAACGGTTGGTTGCAAAGTTTGATTTTATTTTTAAAAACTAGTTTACTTATAAAAAAGATATATGGAAAAGTTAATAAATGATTTTTCTTTTGGGTTATTCTTCTGGCAAACAATGGTACTTGTGGTGCTAATATTGCTTCTAAGGAAATTTGCTTGGAAACCAATTTTAGACTCATTGCATAGTCGTGAAGAAGGAATTAAAGACGCTTTACTTTCTGCGGAGAATGCAAGAAAGGAAATGCAGAATCTTCATGCTGATAATGAGAAATTATTGAATGAAGCAAGAGCTCAAAGAGATGAAATGCTTAAAGAAGCTCGTGAATTAAAAGAGAAAGTAGTTCTTGAAGCAACTGAAGAAGCTCAAGCTAAAGCAGATAAGATTGTAGCAAACGCTCAGATAATTATCGAGAATGAGAAAAATGCAGCGATGGTTGACCTTAAAAATCAAGTTGCAACTTTATCTATTGAGATCGCAGAAAAAGTAATTCGTGAACAACTATCTACTACAGAGAAACAACACAAGTTGGTTGAGGATATGTTAGCAGATGTTACCTTAAAATAAGTTTATGAAAAGTACCAGAGCTGCACAGAGATACGCGAAAGCAATTTTAGATTTGGCAAAAGATCAAGATGCTGCAGAAGCTGTGAATAATGATATGGTTTCTATAAACGAAACTATTTCATCTAGTGAAGAACTTCAAGAAGTTTTAGCTAGCCCGGTTGTAAAAGACAATGTTAAGAAGAGTGCTTTAAAAGAAATTTTTAAGTCTGTTCATACCATAACTTTGGGAGCTTTTGATATTCTTGTAGACAACAATAGAATTATCCAGCTACAATCTGTAGCTAAAAGATATACTGCATTATTTAACGAAATGAACCACATTCAAGTTGCACATGTAACTACAGCGGTTCCTTTAGATGCTAACTTAGAGGTTAAGATACTTGATAAAGTAAAAGAGCTTACAGGAAATGTGGCAACTTTACAAAGTAAGGTAGATCCAAGTATATTAGGAGGTTTTATCCTTAGAGTAGGAGACCTTCAATACAATACAAGTGTTGCAAAAAGCCTTAGTAATTTAAGCAGAGAGCTTACTAACAACACGTATATTTCAAAAATTTAATGAAAACAGATACACTTTAGGTGTATCAATTTTATTCTAAATAATTATGGCCGAAGTAAATCCAGCTGAAGTTTCAGCAATATTAAAAAAACAACTTTCAGGTTTTGAAGCAAAAGCTACTTTAGATGAAGTAGGAACAGTACTAACCGTTGGGGATGGTATTGCACGTATCTATGGTTTAGCGAATGCTCAATATGGAGAATTAGTTGAATTTGAAAGTGGATTAGAAGGAATTGTACTTAACCTTGAGGAAGACAATGTTGGGGTAGTACTTTTAGGACCTTCTAAAACAATTAAAGAAGGAACTGTAGCTAAAAGAACTAAACGTATTGCTTCTATCAAAGTTGGTGAGGGAATTACGGGTAGAGTTATAGACACTTTAGGAGCTCCAATAGATGGAAAAGGTCCTATCCAAGGTGAAACATATGAGATGCCATTGGAGCGTAAAGCACCAGGTGTAATCTACCGTGAGCCAGTTACAGAGCCTATGCAAACGGGGATCAAAGCTATTGATGCAATGGTACCAGTTGGAAGAGGGCAAAGAGAATTAGTTATTGGTGACCGCCAGACAGGGAAAACTGCTGTGTGTATTGATACTATCTTGAATCAAAAAGAATTTTACGATGCAGGACATCCTGTACATTGTATATATGTTGCTATAGGGCAAAAAGCTTCTACTGTTGCAGGAATTGCACAAAAATTAGAAGCAAAAGGTGCTTTAGCTTATACTACTATTGTTGCGGCTAACGCATCAGATCCTGCTCCAATGCAAGTGTATGCTCCTTTCGCAGGTGCTGCAATTGGTGAATATTTTAGAGATACTGGTCGTCCAGCACTTATTGTGTTTGATGATTTATCTAAACAAGCTGTTGCTTACCGTGAGGTTTCGTTATTATTACGTCGCCCACCGGGACGTGAAGCATATCCTGGAGATGTATTTTTCTTACACTCTAGATTATTAGAACGTGCTGCAAAAGTGATAAACAATGATAAGATCGCTTCAGAAATGAATGATCTTCCAGATTCTATTAAGCATTTAGTAAAAGGTGGTGGTTCTTTAACTGCATTGCCAATTATTGAAACTCAAGCAGGAGATGTTTCTGCATATATCCCTACCAATGTAATTTCTATTACAGATGGTCAGATCTTTTTAACATCAGATTTATTTAACTCTGGAGTTCGTCCGGCGATTAACGTAGGTATTTCTGTATCTCGTGTGGGTGGTAACGCTCAGATCAAGGCGATGAAAAAGGTTGCAGGAACTTTAAAATTAGACCAGGCTCAATTCCGTGAATTGGAAGCATTTGCTAAGTTTGGATCTGATCTTGATGCCGCTACTTTGAATATTATTGAAAGAGGAAAGCGTAACGTAGAGATCTTGAAACAAGCAGAGAATGATCCTTATCCGGTAGAAGAGCAAATTGCAATTATCTTTGCAGGTGCTAAGAACCTTTTAAGAGATGTTCCGGTAACCAAGGTGAAAGAATTTGAAACTGAGTATTTAGAATACTTGAATGTAAAACATCGTGCAACCTTAGACGGTTTAAAAGCTGGAAAACTTACAGATGAAATTACAGATACATTGGTGGCAGCTGCAAAAGAGATTTCATCAAAATATAAGAACTAATTTAGAATTCAGAATTTTAAATTCAGAATTTATAATTACATAATATGGCAAACTTAAAAGAATTACGTAGCAGGATTACCTCGGTTTCATCAACCATGCAAATTACCAGTGCCATGAAATTGGTATCGGCTGCTAAGTTGAGTAAAGCACAGGATGCCATTACTGCAATGCGACCTTATTCTGAAAAGTTAACAGAATTGCTACAGAGCCTTAGTGCCTCTTTGGATGCAGATAGCGGAAGCGCTTATGCGGAACAAAGAGATGTTAAAAAGGTTTTGATAGTTGCTATTTCTTCTAACAGAGGATTGGCTGGAGCTTTCAACACTAATATTGTTAAAGGTGCTCGTGCAGTTGCTGCTTCAAAATACAGCGATAAGAACGTAGAGATCTTAACTTTAGGGAAAAAGGCGAATGATGTTTTAAGTAAGACTTATACGGTTGCAGAGAACAATAATGCTATTTTCGACGATCTTAAGTATGATAATGTAGCTGAAATTGCAGAAAACATCATGCAATGGTTCTTGGATGGGAAGTATGATGAGATCTCAATTGTATATAATAAGTTTATAAATGCTGCAACTCAAGATGTAATAACAGAACAGTTTTTACCAATTGAGAAATTTGAAACTGAAGAGAATGTAACTTTAGATTATATTTTTGAACCAGAAAAGGAACAGATCGTAAAAGATCTTATCCCTAAATCTTTAAAAATGCAGTTGTTTAAAGCGATGAGTGACTCGTTAGCATCAGAACATGGGGCTCGTATGACGGCGATGCACAAAGCGACAGATAATGCAACAGAATTAAGAGATTCGCTTAAATTGTCTTATAACAAAGCGAGACAAGCAGCTATTACGAACGAGATCCTAGAGATTGTTGGTGGTGCTGAAGCATTGAATAATTAAAAACTCCTTTTCACTCTGAGTCTATCGAAGTGTGAATATGCGAGCTAAGACTGAAAAAAGAATTATTTCAAAATATAAAAAAACCCTTCAGATTTCTGAGGGGTTTTTTATTGTTATGAGTGTGTACGGCATTCAGGGTGTTAAATTAGTTATAACCTTCTATAAGCTCATATTTAGGATGAGGATTCCTTAAAATAAAAGATAAAATTATATCTGAAACTTATTCTACCCAAAAAGTTTTAGTAATAGATACAGCTTCTCCATCCTTTGTGAAACCTTCTAGGTTTATCTCAAAACTCCCCTCAAGATCTGAAGTGAAAAACCGAAACTCATTTCCCTCTGTTCTAAAGTTAAGTTCAGGATTCCACACCAATTGATATCTATAATCTGGAATTCTCTCTAGGTTTTCATTAATATAATCTGGGCTATAATATTTTTTTGTTATTTGGGTCACAATAACTTCATTAGATTTCATAGAATCTTCTCTAAATTCCAGAGGAAAATCTCCATTTTTAGTTTCTACCACCACCACACCCTGAAATATTTCAGGGCCAAAAAAGAATTTACTTCTAAGAATTCCTATGCTTTGAATTCTTTGAGCATCAAAGGAAATTAAATTATCGTGGTTCTGTATCACCACTCCATCTACTATCACTAAAGCAGGTAGCGTAAATTCACCATTTGTGTTTTGATTTCGCACTAAAATGCTATGTGTTCCATCCTTATTGCTTTTAACTCTTCCATATTCAATTATTTCAATAAAGGTTTGTGTAACATCAGGAAACCTTTTGTAATCATCTAGGTTGAATTTTAATAGTTCGTTTTTAAAGAAATATCCTCTATCCTTTGTATAAATAGAGCTGTCTGCTTTAGTGGAGGAGTACGCATTTTCAATTTGATTATTTACACTTTTCTCCAATATATATTCTTTAAACCCACCAGCGATGACTGGTTTTTTAAAATCTAATTGAGTAATATCTGGTTGAATAAATTGTTTTAGCTCTACGTTAAAATTTTGCTTCTTATGATCTACCAATTGTAATAAAACCTCATCTTCAGCCAGATCATTACTAATAGTTAAATTAAAATTACCATTCTCATCTACAGATATTATATTTACCTGACTTTCTTCTCCGGGAAAGGATGCTATTAAACTTTTGCTCTTAAGTATTTGATTGTCTCTATCTGTTATTTTACCTCTAATCAGCGAACCTCTTACTTCTGGAAGGATTAAAGTATCAGAAAAATCCCAATTAATATTCTGGTACAGATCACGGAAATTGGTGCTATTAATTCTTTTAGGTTTACTTAAACTATCGACTCTCCTTACTGAAATTGAGAAATCACCCATTATTTCAGTAGAGGTTTCCAAATTCAGAACAACTTCTTCTCTGTGAGAAAAAGAATTTTTATTTATCTTTAACTTAAAATTAGATGATGCTTCAGGCTTTATAGTTTGCAGCAAATCTTCAGGATTTTCTTCAAGAATAAGACCTTTGTTTTCCTTTTGATATGGATTTAAAATATGAATGTCCTGTTGAAAATAATTTTTTTCTGCATTCAACATCCATGAAGAATAAGCTAAAATTTTATAAGCTCCTGAAGGCAGGTTGGAAGGAATAAAGAAATCTGAATAAGATTGCCCTTGATTTAGTTTCAATTTGTGTCTAAATACTTCATCTTTATCTGAATTCACCAGAATCACCCAACCAATTTTGCTTAGATCACTTAATTTATTGGTTTCTTTCTTTAAGCAATAGAATTTATAAAGCAATTTTTCTCCGCTAAATAATAAACTACTATTTAAGTGAACATATACCTGCTCTTTATATACTTCATTTTGAAGAAAAATTTCATCTGTTATGCTCTGGGCATTAGAGGTATACGTTAATGCGATGTAAACTATGAATAATATAAAAATCTTTTTGATCATTCTTTTATTTTGAAATTAATCTACCCAAAATTCTGGTTTTACATTGGTGCCAAAAACGGTACAGTCCACACATCGTTTTGGGACCACTAATAACACCCCTCCTGGAGTAGTTTCAGACCATCTAACAGCATCTTGTTCTAATTGCACTATAAGAGTAGGAATACTTGGCGCTATTGCTTCGCATGCGGCAAAAGGCACGAATCGAGGTCTTATGCTTTCTGGTTCATAAAAATCCTCATAATTAAAAAAGATTCTTTTTTCGGAAACAGAGGATACATTAAAAAAGCCTATTACTTTTTCATCTGGATTATTAATGTTTGAGATATTACCGGCAAAAAAACCTGGCTGACTTTGAGAAAAAAGATTATCTGAACTCGACAATTCTTTAAGAATCTCATAATAGGTATAGGCTTCTCTACTAATAATAAATTGCTTTACAAGAAGGCTGTATCTATTAGAAACACCAGGATTGCTTGATTCTATAAATTTAATTAGCAAATCGTTTACACTGTTTTCAGAGAGGGAGTTTGTATTGGCCAGTATTATTTCTTGAGAATTGGTGGTACGGTAACATGTATACTCTTCTTTTTGTTTAGGCACTTCTACAGGCAGCCCATCTATAAGAATTATGTCATTGACTTTAAAATAATTCGAATTGAATTTAAAAGTCTCCACATATTCATACTTATAATAATTAGCAGTGCCATTGGAGGTTTGATTGTTCAAAGTGATCGCCACCCCATTTTCTCCCCTATAGTCTATTCTATTTGCTTCTAATTGATCTATGATGTTAGTTCCAAGCAATTCCATTAGCTCAGACTCATATTCTTTGCCGTTTGCTAAAATATTTAGCTGGTAATTAATACCTGGCTGGGCTGCAAAACTATCTCTGGATTTATAAATTCCCGACTCGTCTTCTTCGAAAAGATATTCGCTATTTCCTATTACTTTTACAGTAGCCCCAGATAAGGGATTGGGTCCTGTGGTATCTATAGCAAAAGCCTGAAATAATTTAATCTGTTGCTGCTTTACTTCATTGGTTATAGTTGCCTCTATAACAATTGCCTCCTCAAAACCTGAAGATTCTAAGGGGATTTCTTCAACACAAGAAACGACAAGCGCTATTACAGCGAAGAGGATCATGTATTTTCTATTTTTTAAAAGTAGTTTCATTAATTTCATTAATTATTTAAAACCTAAAATTATAGGTGATGGTAGGAATTGGAATGGAGAAAATAGAGCTTTGGTAGGCCTTAACTTCCCCATTATCAGTCACAAAAAATATGGAATATGGATTATTTCTTCCCAAAACATTGTAAATCGAAATATTCCAAAAACTATGGGCAAATTTTTCGATTTTATGGTTCCCTTCTACGTTAAAGCTTAAATCTAATCGGTAATAATCGGGGATCCTGAATTGGTTTCTATCACTATATAACACAAATTCCGAATTATTTGATGTGTATTTCCCAATAGGATAGGTTACTGGTCTACCAGTTTGGTATGCTAAGTTGGCTGAAAAGCTAAAACGTTGGGTGAGTTTATAATTTAACACCGCACTAAAATCATGAGGTTTATCAAAATTAGTCGGAAAAAATTCAGAATTATTTACTGTCTCCTCCCTAAAATTTCCGGCTAATTTTATGAAAGATCTAGAATAGGTATAGCCTATGTATCCATTTAATCTCCCCGTATTTTTTCTAATTAGAATTTCTGCACCGTAGGCTTTACCTTCTCCTTGTAAAACTTCGGTTTCAATATTTTCATTTAGGAATAAATCTGCACCAACTTTATAGTCTAAGAGATTGTCTGAATTCTTATAATAACCTTCCAAACTTAGTTCGTACATATTATCATCAAAATTTTTGAATAAGCCTGCAGAAAATTGATTTGCCCTTTGCGGTTTTACAAAGGAGTCTGAAAGTTTGTACGTGTCGGTTGGAGCTGCAGTTGTATTATTGGATAAGGTATGAATATATTGATAGGTATTATTATAGCTTAATTTAGCAGAAAATGTGGGTGTTAAAAAGTACCTCCCGGAAACTCTTATCTCGGGCCCACCGTAAGTTTCTATAACTTCTCCACTACCAAAAGTTTCCACCCCTGTAACCGTATTTTCATTTCGGGGCAAATTTTCTTCATAGGTATTTTTTTGAGCTGGTCCAAAAGCGGCGTAGAAAGAATATCTTAGTCCCGCATTGATTAAAAGTTTTTCGCTTATTTCAAAACTGTCTTCAATATAAATAGCACTTTCTATAGCTCTTTCTTCAGGAATACTAAGTTGTTCAATTAGAGATTCTGCGCTTCCGGGATTAATTTCTCCTGGGGAAACCATATAATATTTTCCGCTTATACCATAGTTAAAAGTATGTGCTTTGCTATAAAAATATTTCATTTTCAATTTTAATTCAGATTCATTAATCGTGTACCCCGATTTAAAATCATTGTTAAAATCACTCTCGAAATCTAAATTAAAATCATAATTGCTGTTGGTTGCCACAATTTCTCCTTGGTGTTTTTCATTGAAATACTTATTATAAGACAGTGAAACCAACCTGTTAGTATAACTAAACAAGGAATCTGAAGTGATGCTAAAAACATCATCACTGTAATAACCGCTTACATTTAACTCGTCATTATTGTCAAATTTATGGTTGTATTTTGCAACAACATCGTAAAAGGAGGCCTGGCTATCTTTTAAGGATTCATCTTCCAAAAGATTTAAGATCCAATCTGAATATGTTCCACGCCCACCAACAATTAAACTCGATTTACCTTCAACAATAGGGATCTCAAGGCTTACATTTCCTGTTACTGGCCCTATGGAAACCTCCCCGGCAAGTTCTTCTTTATTACCTGTTTTGGTATTTAGGTCAAAAACAGAGGACAACCTTCCTCCATATTCGGCGGGTATACTTCCTTTATAAATACTCACATCGCCGGTGGTAAATGGGTTTAATCCAGAAAATATTCCGAAGAAATGAGTGGGATTATAAATGACACCCTCATCAAGTAAAATTAGATTCTGATCGGTTTTTCCTCCTCTTACATTATATCCACTTGCAGCTTCACCGGCGGTGGTAATTCCGGGTAGGGTGGTTGCTACTTTTAAAATATCACGTTCACCCAAAACCAAAGGAATGTTCTTAATATTGGCAACATTTATTCTCTCTACTCCCGTAAGTGCTGAGCGTACATTTTCCCTTGCATTAGTTGCTACCAAAACTTCACCTAGTTCCTCAAAACTCTCTTCCAGTTGTAGATTTAAAACACCGTCATTATAAACTATAAGGCGCTTTTTAACCTTATCTACTCCAAGGGCTTGAGTTTCCAGAATATTTATTCCTTTAGGAAGCCTAATTTTATAATTTCCATTAATATCTGTAACTGTTCCTATATTTTGATCAGCAATTAATATATTTAATCCTGAAATGGGTTCTCCTTTTTCTGAAATCACCCTACCAGAAAGTTGATACGAATTATTGTTAGATTGCCTATCTTCTTTACCTATTAAAACGGTTTCAACTAATTCAGCCTGCTCCACATTATCATTATAAAATAGAGGATCTGTGTTTTGAGTTTCTCTAACAATTTTTACTTCCTTCGGAGTTTCTAAAAACCCTTCTGGCAGGCTATCATAGATTATACTTCCATGTGTAAGAATGATGCGTTGCCCTTTGATAAAGAAATTAATATTAGTTTCTTCCAATATAGTTTCTAATATGTTAGTCACATTAATTTGTGAATATTCCCCAGAAAACTTTTGGAAACCAAACCATTCTTTTTCGAAAAAGAATTGATACCCGGTTTTTGCTTCAATTTCAGTTAAAATTTCGGGTAATTCTTTATTTTCAAAGCTTAAAGATATCTTTGGATCGGTAGTTTGTGCGTAAGAGAAATGAAAAGATATAAGTATTATAAGAAGTAAAAATTTTCTCATTCTTAAATTTGGTTTTTAGAATTAGAAATAAGGGAATTCATTTTATCGGCCAAGTTATTCATAAAAATATCTGGATTATCCTTGTATTGCTTCCTGTATTTACTATAATAATTTTTTATTTCACCTTTTAGATTTGGAAATTGAGCCAGTAGATCTCTTCGGTTGGCCAACTCGAAAAAATCATTTTTAAATTGAAAAATATAATGAGGATCTGCGACACTAAACTCTGTATAAGCTACACTTCTATCTCTAATTTCCATTCTGTTCTTAAGATGTTTTTTAAAGATCTTAAGTTGACATTCCTGATTAATCACTTCATAAAAACCTTTGATATTTAAATTATTATCAGCTTTTAGAAACCTAAATTTATGTTCGTTAATTTGAAATTGATTCACTTTACCACTAAATAGTTGAAAAAAGGTATTTGCTCCGTCATTCTGGAGATTCACCAAAATTAGATCATCATAGACATTATATTTTAATGGCACCTTGAAAAAAAGTTGACCATCATATGTCAAAGAGCCATTTTGAAATTTTTGAGATTCGAAAAATTTATGCTTTTCATTTATCATTCTATCCGTTTCCACATACTCCACCCCTCTAAATAAAATAGAATTTTCAATTCCGGTTTGCTGGTCATACCAAGAATAAAGCTTTTCTTTCGAATAATTTTGGGAAAAAGTGGAAAGAGAAATTAAGAAAGTTGAAAAAATAAGAAGGTAAGTTTTATACATTCAATAAGTAATAGATAAATAATTTTGAATATTTTTAGAAAACTACAAAATAATATTTTTATTCCTTCCCATTTTATCTTTTAATTCATTCCGTAAAAACCCTTCAGATTTCTGAGGGGTTTTTCTTTTGGCACTCATTTTGTTTTATAGATAATAATTAAAACAAAATATTCATGAAATATCTATACCTACTTATAAGTGCCACTTTGGTAACTGCTCTATTTGCAAACTGCGCTGGCAATAAAGATCTACAAGAAAAAGCTCCCGTAAAAATGGATAATGCTTACTATACTTCTCAAGGAGATATTATTAAATTATTCATACCTGTAACTACTATTCAAACAAACATAGTGAGTTTGGATAGCGTTTACTTCAGAAATAAAAAAACAGCCTTAATTGAGAGTCCAAATTCACCAGGAGTTTATATGGCGACTGTTATAATGGAAAAGCCAGATATGATAATGAGTTCAGATCCTAAAGAGGAGTATGGAAACAAAATGCCACAAAAAATGAAGAAAATGGACTTTGAGTTGAAGGATGATGAAGCCATTTTAATATTCACTCAGAATTCTAAAGTGAAATATTATAAGCTTACTGGCGTTAAAGAAAGAGTATAATCTTATATTTATTAACCACTAGAAACGGAGTGAAGCTTTTTTCACTCCGTTTTTTATTGAATTTAAATTCAAAATTAAGTGTGTGTGGATTTAGTTGTGCCATATCACTTAATTGAATAAATTTATCCCCTCTAACTAGTACAACCTCATTGGGTTCATTAAAAAAACTTTTTCAGCAAACCTTTATATACGGTCTGGCAACAGTATTGCCCAGAATGTTGAGCTTTATACTGGTTCCACTTTATACAGATATACTTCCAAAAAAGGAATATGGAGAAGTTTCCATCATTTTTTCATGGATCATTCTTTTTAATGTGATCCTGTCCTACGGGATGGAAACCGCCTTTTTTAGATTTTTTAATAAGGAAAAGGATAAAAAGTCGGTTATTTCTACTGCCACGGTTTCCTTAATTATAAGTTCACTTTTATTTCTGGTTTTAGCTTTTTCCTTAAAGGATCAACTAGCAAGTTGGTCAGGTATCAAAGCTGAATATATTTCATATACCATCATCGTACTTGCTTTAGATGCTCTGGTCATTGTTCCATTTGCGTGGTTAAGAGCAAATCAGCAGCCAATGCGCTTTGCAGTCATGAAAATATTGAACGTTGCAGTAAATTTAGGATTGAATGTATTCTTTTTATTGCTGCTTCCCGAAATAGCTTCAGAAACTTCTACGGGAATTCTAGATTCAATTTATCGACCAGACTTTAAGCTTTCCTATATTTTTATTTCAATGCTTATAGCAAGCGCCATTAACTTAATAATACTTATTCCGTTTTATTTTAAGATCAAATACACTTTCAGTAAAACTTTGTGGAAAGAAATGCTCAAGTATTCTTATCCCGTGCTTTTTGCAGGAATTGCCTTTGCTATAAATGAGTCTTTTGATAGAATTCTATTAGGTTGGTTGTTGCCAAGTAACATTGCTGAAGGAGCGGTAGGAGCATATTCAGCTTGTTATAAATTAGCAATTTTCATGGCTTTATTTAGCACTGCCTTTAGAATGGGCGTAGAACCCTTTTTCTTTAGTAAAGCTACAGATGAAAATGCTCCGGAAACTTATGCCTTAATTACTCGCTATTTTGTAGCATTTGGATCTATAATTTTATTAACGGTAATAATATTTTTAGATCTCCTAAAAGAGCTAGTTATTAGAAACAGTGATTATTGGGAAGCCATGAAAATTGTCCCTCTTATACTTCTTGCAAATTTTTGTATGGGAATTTATCACAATCTTTCCGTTTGGTATAAAGTTACAGATAGAACCAAAATGGGAGCTTATATCTCAATAGTTGGCGCTGTAGTTACTCTTGGCATCAACTATGCTTTAATTCCTACTATGAGTTATGTGGCTTCTGCCATTGCAACTGTTTCCGCTTATGGGATTATGATGTTTCTTTCATATTATTTAGGTCAAAAATATTATCCAATTCCGTATAACCTTAAAAAAATAAGTTTGTACTTTTTGGTTTCAGTAATATTCTCTGGAATTTCTTTTTATCTTTTTAGAAGTAATTATATTGTAGGAATTGGGTTATGGCTTGCTTTTATAATTTTGATATATACCCAAGAAGAAAAAGCATTAAAAAAAATAATATTAAGAAGATGAAAGTGAAAATTATAAATAAGTCGGCGCACGACTTACCAAATTATGAAACTGCCTTCTCTGCAGGGATGGACATAAGAGCCAATATTTTGGAACCTATCACGTTAAAACCTTTGGAGAGAGCTATTGTTAAAACTGGACTTTTCATGGAATTGCCCTTAGGCTTTGAAGCTCAGGTAAGACCTAGAAGTGGCCTAGCAGCTAAAAAAGGAATTACAGTATTAAATTCTCCAGGAACTATAGATGCCGATTACCGCGGGGAAATAGGCGTAATTCTTGTAAACCTTTCCAATGAAGATTTTGTTATTGAAAATGGCGAGCGAGTAGCACAAATGATCATTGCTAAGCATGAGCAGATCGCCTGGGAGCAAGTAGAAGTTTTAGAAGATACTAGTAGAGGAGCCGGAGGCTTTGGAAGTACTGGAAATAAATAAGATTCATATCAAAATAATATTGGAGTAAGGAGGTCAGGTTGAGCGGAGACGAAACCTCCATTTTACGCTAAAAAGTTCTCGACTGCGCTCGAACAGACAAAACTATAATTTAGAATTAAAAATATAAAATGAAGATAATAGTACCAATGGCCGGTCGTGGCTCAAGATTAAGACCTCACACTTTAACTGTACCTAAACCATTAATTCCTATTGCTGGAAAACCAATCGTACACAGACTAGTTGAAGATATAGCTAAAGTTTTGGATGAAAAGATAGATGAAATAGCTTTTATAATTGGACGGGATTTTGGCGAAAAGGTGGAAACCGATTTAAAAGCGATTGCAGAGAGTTTGGGTGCAAAAGGCACTATCTATTACCAAGATAAGCCATTGGGAACTGGGCACGCTATAATGTGCGCTAAAGATTCACTTTCTGGTCCGGCAGTAGTTGCTTATGCAGATACTTTATTCAAAGCAGATTTTACGCTGAATAAAGATGCAGATGCGGTGATATGGGTAAAACAAGTAGAAAATCCTAATGCATACGGAGTTGTGAAATTGAATGATAAGAACGAGATCACCGAATTAGTAGAAAAGCCTGAAGAATTTGTTTCAGATCTTGCAGTGATAGGGATCTATTATTTTAAGGATGTTGCAGTACTAAAAGGGGAACTTCAAAAAGTATTAGATCAAAATATTATTCGCGGTGGTGAATATCAAATAAATGATGGTATTAAAGCGATGCAAGCCAATGGAAATGTTTTTGTTCCTGGAAAGGTGGACGAATGGATGGACTGCGGAAATAAGCAAATTACAGTAGAAACCAATGGTAGAATGCTTAATTTCTTGCATCAGGATGGCGATAAATTAATCTCTGATTCTGTGAAGATCACAAATTCTGAAATCACCGAACCGTGTTTTATCGGTGAGAACGTTGTGCTTACCAATGCTAAAATAGGTCCAAATGTTTCTATTGGAAATGGAACAAAAGTTGAAAATTCAACTATAAAAAATAGCCTTATCCAAAATGAATCTGTTATCATGAATGCTAACCTTGATAACGCCATGATTGGAAGTCATGCGAAGTTTGATGGGAATTTTACTCAAATCAGTATTGGAGACTACTCTGTTTTAGAATAGTATAATTAAATAATTCTAATGAAGCATTTACTCGTCTATTTTTTCCTTCTGGTTGGATTTTGGACTTCTAAGCTCAGTGCTCAGGAAACCCAAGATCCGATGCAAGAAGTTGCGGTAGACGATCTAGGAGAGGTAAGTGATGCATTTCAGGAATATTTTTTTGAAGCACTAAAGCAAAAGGCAATTGAGAATTATGAAAAAGCAATTGTTGCTCTTCAAAAGGCTGAAAAAATACAGCCTAACAATCCTGTTGTATTTTTTGAATTAGGGAAAAACTATAAGATTCTTAATGATCTTGATAAAGCTATTGCTAATTTTCAAAAGGCAAACAGGTTACAACCAAATAGAGAGTGGATTCTTCAGGCATTAATGGAATCTTTTTATTTGAATAAGCAATACGAACCGGCTATTTTGATTAATAAAGAATTAGTTTCTTATAATGAGAAATATTACGATGATTTAGCTAAGATGTATTTTGAACTTCAGCAGTTCGATAAATTGATCGCTTTATTAAACCAGTTAGATATTGAGCTTGGTATTACAGAATATAGGAATAGCTTAAGGCAACAGATTTATGCACTTACAAATAATACTTCGGCACAAATAAAGACTTTACAGGAATCTATAAAGTTGAATCCTGAAAATGAGATGAATTATCTCAATCTTATCTATGTGTACAGTGATGAAGGATTAGAGAAAGAGGCTTTCGAAGCTGCGCAGAAAATGCAGCAAGTCTTTCCTACTTCAAAAGTGGTACATCTAGCACTCTATAAGTTTTATTTGAATAAGAATAGAACTGAAGATGCGTTAAGTTCTATGAGATTAGTATTGCAATCTGAAGAAATTGATGCTGCTTCAAAGTTTAAAGTTTTAAATGATTTTTTATTGTTTGTAAATGAAAATCCGGAATATGAAGATGAGTTAAAACAAGTCGCTGCTTTATTTTCAGAAAAAGAGAATACTCCTGAAATCTTTCAGAAGTTCGGAGATTACTTTCTGAAGAAAAACGAAAAAGTGCAGGCACTTGCTTTTTTTGAAATGGGAATTGTAGATAACCTTGATAATTATGAGCTGCTTAGAAATACATTATTACTACAGCTGGATTTATCAAAATTTGAAGAGGCTCTGCAATTAAGTAGTTCTGGGTTGGAGGTATTTCCTGCACAAACCTTATTATACCTTATTAAAGGAGCAACTTTAAATAATTTAAAGAAGTACAACGAAGCACAAGAAATACTTACATTTGGCCTGGATTATTTAATAGATGACAAGGATATGGAACGTGATTTTTATGGGCAATTATCAGTTGCGTATTTGGGATTAGGAAATTCATCTAAAGCCTCTGAGTTTAAAGAGAAGGCCAATTCAATTAAAAAAACAGAAAATTAAATGATCAAGAATATATTCACTCTAGCGCTTGTTTCCCTTTTATTAATTGGATGTGGAAGTAAGAAGAAAGCATTGGTTATAGAGGATGCTGCAGTTAAAAAGGTTGTAGCTATGCATTATAGTAGCGAACCAAATTTCAAAACCTTAAATAGTAGGCTAAGATTACATTACCAGGATGATGATCGTTCACAATCTGTTACAGTAAGTTTTAGGATGCAAAAAGACAGTGCGATCTGGATGAGTGCACAATTATTAGGGATTCCTTTGGCAAAGGTTCTAATTACTCAGGATAGAGTGAGTTACTACGAGAAAATAGGAAAAACATATTTTGATGGAGATTATAGTTTAGTTAGTAAGTGGTTGGGAACGCCATTGGATTTCCAAAAACTTCAGAACTTATTAATAGGACAAGCGATCTATGACCTTAGAGAAGATAAATATGTGTTAACAGAATCTACCCAAGGATATCAATTAGTCCCATCTAATTCTTTAGAATTGGTGAAAAAGCTATTCTTATTAGATGCGAAAAACTATAATGCACTTGCACAACAATTAGCTCAGGTAAAGGAAAACAGAAATGTAACAGTTACCTATCTAAAGTATCAAAAAATCAATAATCAGAATTTTCCTGAAGAAATTAAAATTGTTGCCAATAGTGATGGTAAAGGCACCCAGATAGATATTGCGTATAGATCTGTTACGTTTAATGAATCTGTTAGCTTTCCTTTTGAGATCCCCTCCGGTTACGATGAAATTCAGATAGAATAATGAAATTACATACCTACTCCAAGCATATTTTTATAACTGCATTTCTATTAATTGGATGTGCCAAGATTTATTCTCAGGATACTCGTGAGAATTTAGAAGAGCGTAGAATAGAACTTCGTGAGGAGATTCAAAAAATAAATAGTTTACGATCTTCCAATAAGAAGCAGGAAAAATCTGTACTTACAGAAGTTGAAGATCTGGATAGACAAATTCGTACAACAGAGAATTTGATTAAAGTTACCAATCAGCAAGCCAATATTCTTACTCGAGATATAAGTTCTAATACCAGTAAAATTCAGACACTTCGAAAGGAACTGGAGAGTTTAAAAGAGGATTATGGTAAAATGATCCAGAAATCTTACAAAAGTAAATCTCAGCAGAGTAGGATCATGTTTCTCCTATCTTCACAGAATTTTCTGCAAGCCTACAAGAGATTGCAATATATGAAGCAGTATGCTAATTATAGGAGGAAACAAGGAGATGAGATAAAATTAAAATCTGAAGAATTACAGGTGCTTAATGCAAATTTACTAGATCAAAAGAAAGTGAAAGAAAAACTAGTAATAGAGAATAGAACTACTAGAGCGCAATTGGAACAAAATAGAAAATCTCAACAAGTACTCATTAAAAGTATTCGTAGTAAAGAAGGTGTTTTTGCTGCTCAAATAAAGAAAAAGCAGCAAGAAATAAACGCTATAGATAGGCAAATAGATGAGATTATTCGAGCTTCTATTGCAAAAGCGAATAAAGAAAGTGGTTCTAGTTCTCGTGATGTTTTCGAGCTTACTCCAGAGGCTAAAGCATTAGCCGCTAATTTTGCTAATAATAAGGGAAAACTGCCTTGGCCTGTACGATCTGGTGTTATAAGCATGAGATTTGGAACACAGCAACACCCAATTGTAAAATCTACCACTATAGAAAGTAATGGTGTGCGAATAGACACAGATAAGGGCGCTAAGGCACGTGCAATTTTTGGAGGAACAGTGAGTGAGGTTCAAGCTGTAAAAGGCGCAAATAAAGCTGTTATGGTTCGTCATGGAGATTATATTACAATCTATAACAACTTATCTAATGTTTATGTTACCAAAGGAGACGTAGTTTCTTTAAAACAAGATATTGGAGAAGTTGCTACAAGCTCAAGCTCAGGTAAAACCACATTGCATTTTCTAATATATAAGAACACAGATAAAATGGATCCTGAAGTTTGGATTGGGAAAATGTAATTACACAGATTTCTAATGCCAAATATGTTAAAAAACTGCTAGTTCCAGAAGCGTGGATTATGATCTTCTATATTGACTGTCTGGAATTAGAGAATAAACATTAGCGCTATTTTCTATTTATATCTATGTTTTATGCCTGTTCGGCTATCTAAAGTTGTAGGCTTGAAAATCGAATTGCAGGAGAGTAGGGCTAAATAAATTCTTAATTAAGAAATTATTTCTCTTATTAAAATAAGTGAAGTAGAGATTTTAGAAAAGAAAAACAAATTCATTTTGTTAATGCACAACCAGAGCGCTACGCACTAAATCAATATAAAATTTATTGAAATTAAGCTATATCTAGAAGACCAGAAAAATTTCGAAAATTCTTTCAGCGCACAAGAAGCTGAAATAAACTTAAAGCATCTTACTCAAACAAGGCTTTGAGCTCTGTAGCATCTTTAGGTTTCATTTTACCAGCTAGAACCAGACTTAATTGCTTTCTACGCAAAGCAGCTTCATATCGTTCTGTTTCAAGCTCAGTTTCGGGAGTTAATTCAGGTACATGAACAGGAGTTCCGGTTTCATCTACCGCTACAAAAGTATAAATTGCTTCATTTGCTCTGGAGCGTTTTCCGCTCTCACGATCTTCCACCCAAACATCTATAAAAATCTCCATAGAACTTTTAAAAGCTCTGGAAACAGCAGCTTCTACGGTTACAACACTTCCTAGCGGAATTGCTTTATTAAAAGCAACATTGTTCACAGATGCAGTAACTACAATTCTGCGGCTATGTCTACGGGCAGCAATACTTGCAGCTCTATCCATCCGTGCCAAAAGTTCCCCTCCAAAAAGGTTATTTAATGGGTTGGTTTCACTTGGAAGTACCAAGTCTGTAAGAATAGTTCTGGAATCTTTCGGGTTCTTTGCTTGCATTTGCGCCAATTTTGGGCAAAGGTACTGCCCTAATCTAGTCTAAACAAGTTAATAGATTCTTAAAGTTCTTCAACAAGCAACCAAGAACCTGAATTGGTTCTTTGAACTTTATAAAGTGCATTTATAGCATCTCTTCTTGTAAGGTAACTGCTATAAACTACTTGATGCAAACCATATTTGTTCTCCCCAATGTATCTAGCCTTGTGGCCTTCTGCACGTAATTCTGTTACTTTTTGATGCGCATTTTCTTCTACCCGGAAAGCTCCAGCAACTATATGGTAATTTCCACTTTGATTGGTAACTGTAAAAGTGATTTCCGGTAATGGATTATCTATAACAAATGTAGCTTGCTGTATTTTTTGCTGAAGTTGAGATTCTGCAGCTTGTTGCTCTGCAATATTGTGATTGCTCACCTGATTGCTATATAATTTCAATCCTGTAAATCCGCTTAGTCCTAATGCTAATATTCCAATAGCGGCATATTTTAAATAAGGAGTTTTACTTCTTCTCTCGGGAGTAAATAAAATTGGTGCTTTTTCCTCTAAGTCTTCAACCTGTTTTTTAAGCTCTTCTCTAGATACAGAAAGCG
This sequence comes from Gillisia sp. CAL575, assembly GCF_000403785.1. Lineage (GTDB taxonomy): Bacteria > Bacteroidota > Bacteroidia > Flavobacteriales > Flavobacteriaceae > Gillisia. Next base: position 594,555 of record NZ_APHJ01000021.1, on the reverse strand, counting down.
CCGGTATGGAAGATAATCCAAAAGAATCTGCTAAAAAGTTAGTAGCAGTTAACGGCTCAAATTGTAGTTTTCCTTCAATAGAGACATCAAAAGTTCCTATATTTTTTATCGTAAAATTTTTGTCTTTTTCTAGTTGTAATTGAAGCTGCTGTACATATTCTTCAATTTTATAGACAGCCTTCTTATATCCTAAGCTTTCTACTTCGGCAATATAATTGGCCAATAAGCCATCATTTTTCTTTAATTGAGAGTTAAAAGAAAGTTGCTTTTTTGGAGGATAGAAATTTTGCTGCTTTTCATCGAATTCAGCTGAAACCTTTTGAGATAAAAAGGCACCGAATCCAGGCAAAATTACGCACTCGTATCTGTAAAGTAAATCGGAAATGTAAGTAGCTATAGTCATCAAAACAAAAATAAGGATTTATGTGATACTCTAAAAATAGCCAAAGATATCTTATTAACAAATCTTTTTAATGAATATTTATCGAGATAACCTCTTCGGAAACAATTGTTTATCAGTTAAAAAACGTAATATTATTTTAAATATAATAAAAGATAAATTAGGGAAATATTCTGTTTATGACTGATTCTGAATTACTTTCAATCTTAGCCTTACAAAACGCTCCAAATTTAGGAGACAGTACAGCTAAAAAATTGATCAGACATTTTGGTTCTGCGGAAGCGATTTTTGACACCAAGAAAGAAAGTTTATTGAAGATCGAAGGAATTGGAAAAATCAAGCTACAAGGTTTATTTGATGCGGAGAGATTTAGATTAGCAGAATCTGAATTGAAATTTATCCATAGAAACGGTATAAACACTCATTACTATAAAGATCTGGATTATCCTGAAAAACTGAAGCATTGTAATGATGGACCAATTCTTTTATTTTCAAAAGGAAATATTAATCTTCATAAAAAGAAAATACTTAGTATCGTTGGTACTAGAAAGATTACTTCTGCCGGAGCTATTTTTTGTGAAAAACTTATTGAAGAACTTGCAATACTAGAGCCAGTGATAATTTCTGGATTTGCTTATGGCGTAGATATTACCGCTCACAAAGCTGCTTTAAGAAATGGACTTCAAACTATAGGTTGTTTAGCCCATGGTTTCAATCAAATATACCCAAAGTCACATGCTAAGTATTGTGCATCTTTAGAAGAAAATGGCGGTTTTTATACTGATTTTTGGAGCTCAGATAATTTTGATAGGAATAATTTTTTAAAGAGAAATAGAATTATTGCGGGATTAAGTGAGGCAACAGTAGTTATAGAAAGTGCTAATAAGGGTGGTTCTTTGGTTACTGCAGATATCGCTAATTCTTATGACAGGGAGGTTTTTGCAGTTCCTGGGAGACCAACTGACTCGCAAAGCTCTGGATGTCTCAATTTAATTAAATCTCAGAATGCCCATGTGTTAACTTCAGCGGCAGATCTTGTTTATATCTTAAATTGGGCAGATCAAAATAAAACAGCTTCTGTACAAAAGCAGTTATTTATAGAGTTGGAAACCCAAGAACAATTGATCTATGATTTTTTACAAGACGCAGGAAAGCAACAACTAGATACAATTGCTTTAAATTGCAAGATGCCCACTTATAAGGCAGCGGGCATTTTGTTAGAAATGGAATTAAAAGGGGCTATTCGCCCGCTTCCCGGAAAATTATTCGAGGTAATTTAATATCCTAATTTGGTTCTTACTTTTGCTAGAACTGTGTTGGCAACTTCTGTAGCTTTTGCAGCTCCTTTTTCTAAAGCAGCATCTATTTCAGACAAATTATTCATATAATAAGTATATTTCTCTCGTTCTGTGGAATATTTTTCAACTATTAGCTCATATAAGGCTTGCTTAGCATGCCCATATCCAAAATTACCAGCCAGATACTTTTGTCTTAAATCTTCAACCTTGGTTTTGTCTCCCAATAATTTATAGATTGCAAAAACATTACAAGTATCCGGATTTTTAGGAGCTTCCATGGGAGTACTATCAGTTTCAATACCCATGATTTGTTTTCTTAACTTTTTATCTGTCTGGAATAAATTAATCACATTATTCTTGGACTTGCTCATTTTTGCACCATCTGTTCCAGGTATGTACATAGAATGTTCTTCCACCTTAGCTTCAGGAATCACAAAAGTTTCACCCATTTGCGCATGAAATCTCGAAGCAACATCTCTAGTCATTTCTATATGTTGCAATTGATCTTTCCCTACTGGAACAATTTCCGCATCATATAAAAGGATGTCTGCTGCCATTAGCATTGGATAAGAGAACAAACCAGAATTTACATCTTCTAACCTATCTGCTTTATCTTTGAAAGAATGGGCAAGCGTTAATCGCTGGTATGGAAAAAAGCAACTTAAATACCATGAAAGCTCAGTTACCTGGGGGATATCACTCTGTCTATAAAAAACAGTTTTTTCAATATCCAAACCAAACGCTAGCCAAGTTGCTGCAGTAGAATATGTATTTTCTTTAAGCAATGCTGCATCTTTAATTTGGGTTAGCGAATGAAGGTTCGCAATAAACAAAAACGATTCATTTTCAGGCTTATTGGCCATTTCTATCGCTGGAATTATTGCTCCAAGTAAATTTCCTAAGTGGGGAGTTCCCGTACTTTGTACGCCGGTAAGTATTCTTGCCATGGAATTTTTAAATTTTCACAAAGGTACTTCTTTTGTTGAATTCGCTTAATTCATTTTAGTATTTTTGGAACTATGAATATATTAAAAGCGGGTTTAATTGCATTGTGGAGAATCTGGTTCTATATTCTTATGGGACTTCCAATAATTGTAATGCTTCCTTTTTTATTAGTTTTTTCATCTTCAGAAAAATTTTATTCTCAATATTTCTATTGTACCCGAATTTGGGCTAAATCTATTTTATACGGAATGGGTTTTATTCCGAAGAAATTGAATGCTGCCACATTAAGAAAGGGTGAAAGCTATATGTTCGTTGCAAACCATACCTCGATTATAGATATCATGATGATGCTTGCCGTGATAGATCATCCCTTTGTTTTTGTTGGAAAGAAAGAACTTACTAAAATACCATTATTTGGATTTTTCTATAAGCGAACATGCATAGTTGTAGATAGGGGAAACCTGCAAAGTAGGCTGCGAGTGTTTAAGGAATGTCAACGAAGATTAAATCAAGGGAATAGTATATGTATTTTCCCAGAAGGTGGAGTGCCGGAGGATAAGGCTAGGGAACTGGTTGCATTTAAAGACGGCGCTTTTAGATTGGCCATAGATCATCAAATTCCTATTGTGCCTATTACCTTTCATGATAACAAAAAACGCTTTTCTTACACCTTCTTTTCTGGTAGTCCAGGAATTATGAGAGCAAAAGTACACGAAATAATACCTACAGTAAATCGGACCCAAGAAGGCAAAAGGGATTTGAAAAAAGAGGTTTATGAGGTGGTTTTAAATGAATTAAGAAATCCATCTTTATAAGTTATTCAATTTCTAGAATTTGAAACTAAATCCAGAATACACACCAAAATAATACGGATTTACACTTCCTGTAGTTTTGGTAAAAGTATTTAGCTGATACTTAAAAATTGGTTCAAAATTCAATTGAAACTGAGGAGAAATGTTATAATCTAATCCAACTCCAAGATTTGTAGTAAAACTTATATTATTTAGATTATTGGCTTCCCCAAGGTTTGTGGAAAAGTCTGAAGAATTTAAGGAGATCATATTATTATTAAGGAATAAAGTACTACCCCCACCAATAATATTTAACCCTATTTTTTTGTCTATAATAACATATTCTATTTCCAGAGGCACTTCTATAAAGCCTAATTTCTGATTTAAATATCCAGCAGTTGGTGATGCCAAACTAGCGCGATTGAATTCTGCAGAGGCAGTTAAATTACTAAACTGTCTAACTGTTCTATTTTCTATTCTGAAGTTAGGTACATTTCCATCAGAATAATTAATACTACTTAAGGCCGTAGGATTTACAGCTGCGGTGAAAGCAATGTTATTTGTATTATAACTTAGATCTACTTTACTAATACCAGACCTTATTTTGATCTTCTCTGAAATTTGGTAGGCTAGATTAATTCCATAGGAGATTGATATCTCCCCACTACTCGCATTGTTTTTAAATTGCGAATCTATAGAAGTACCGCTTCCAAGATTATCGTAATAAATTGGAGCCGCCATAGTGGACACTCGAATTTTTTTGGTTGAAAGTGTATTTTCTGCTAAAGAAATGTCTTCAGTTTTTTCAGATGGAATTGGAAGATCTTTTTTACTCTCTAAAGTAGTTTTATTTTCTTCTATGCTAGCGCTTGCATCAGTGGTATTAAAATCTCTATAAGAATATTTATCACTAGCAACCATAGAAATCACTTTTGTATTTCTTTGCTCTTCTTTTAAATTAGAGCTCTCAGCAATACTCCTTCCTTTTGTTACTATAGTTCTATCTGCTTGTTTATTATTTGTGTCCTGAATTATAGCCTTAAGTATGATAGAAGATCTAATCATATTTTGGGTGTATTGTTGGGAGGCTAAACTAATATCTAAAGAACCATCACTAACCACTGTAGATATAGATGGAGAACTGGATGTGGTATTTTTGAATAAACCACTTGCATAATTAATGAATAATGCAAGTAATGCAGCTACACCTGCAATTTTATACCAAATAGGTAAAATTCTATTCTTTCTTTTGTTTTCATTTAATCTTGAAGAAATATTTTCCCACACCACCTCGCGCGGAGTAGCGTCAAAATCCTTAAATTTTTCTTGGAAAATTCTATCTATGTGCTTTTTTTCCTCCATTCTCAATAAGACTGGGCTGCAGGCATAATTTGACTGGCCTCAATCTTTTCTTTTAATATAATTCGTGCTCTGGCTAAATTAGATTTAGACGTACCTACCGAGATTTGCATCATTTCTGCTATTTCTTTATGAGAATATCCATCTAATGCATAAAAATTAAATACCTGCCTATATCTATCTGGCAGTTCTTGTATAATCTTTAATAAATAATCTACGGAAACTAATTCATCATCAATTTCTACTTCTGGTTCTTTTAGATGTTCTTCATTAACAATTTCAAAAACCGTTTGTTTTCTATATTTCTGAAGAGTGTTATTAATCATAATACGCTTCATCCAACCTTCAAAAGAACCTTTATCCTGATACTGTTTGATTTTATTGAATATTATAATAAAGCCATCCTGCAGATTGTCTTCAGCCTGCTGGTAGCTATTAGAATATTTTAAACAAACAGAAAACAACTTATTGGCGTATAGCCTATACAATTGTTCCTGCGCTTTAATATCCTGTTTCTTACAGTTATGTATGAGTTTTTCTAAACTCAATAGTTGGGGTAATTTGTTAATATTTATAATCCTGACGAACTAATTGGAACCTCTTTTGTTAAAAAAATGTCTTCACCTACTGAAGATTTTCCCTGCCAGAACTTAAAGATATAAAAATCCTCCCGTTCTACAACAAAATTTAATTTTGCTGTTTCCTGTAAATTTCCGTTTGTACTACAATTATTAATAACTGAACTGTAATTGTTTACAACACCAACAACAATCGTATTCACATTTTTAGAGACATCAAATCCCGAAAAATAATGACAATTAGTCGTTTTTCTATAAAGAACATCAAACACGTAAGACTGTCCGGTTTTCAAACTATCTGGGATGTTTACAGCTATTGTTGAAACTAATTCCTGATTTAAAGAATCACCATCATCTTTTGAACAACCTAAAATTAAGGAAGCAACAAGTGTAAATAACAGTAGTCTTTTCATATTAATAACCATCAAACCTTACAGGTTCTATAGTTTACAGATGCGTTTTTAGCTAAAGGGTTGCGTATAAACATAAAAAAAACCCACAATTGCGGGTTTTTTTTTAAAAGTCTTTAAAAATGCAGTTTATTGCTCCTTTGCAATTTTAATTGCATTTGTAATTTTCACTTCCAACTCATCCATTAGGTCTGGATTATCTTTAAGGATTGCTTTAACAGCATCACGACCTTGGCCTAACTTAGTTTCTTCATAACTAAACCATGAACCACTTTTTTTAATGATCTCATAATCTACTCCTATGTCTATAATTTCTCCAATTTTAGAAATTCCTTCTCCGTACATAATATCAAACTCTGCCATTCTAAAAGGAGGTGCAACTTTATTTTTAACAACCTTTACACGAGTTTTATTACCCAACACATTACTGTTGCTATCTTTTATCTGAGTAGATCTTCTTATATCCAATCTTACAGAAGCATAGAACTTAAGAGCATTTCCTCCAGTAGTTGTTTCGGGATTCCCAAACATTACTCCAATTTTCTCTCTAAGTTGGTTAATAAATATTACAGTACAATTGGTTTTGCTAATGCTCGCAGTAAGTTTCCTAAGTGCTTGAGACATTAGTCGTGCATGCAATCCCATCTTAGAATCACCCATTTCCCCTTCAATCTCACTTTTAGGAGTAAGTGCAGCAACAGAATCTATCACTATAATGTCTATAGCACCAGAGCGAATTAAATTATCGGTTATTTCTAGCGCTTGTTCTCCGTTATCTGGTTGAGAGATAATTAAATTTTCAATATCTACACCAAGATTTCCAGCATACGTTCTATCAAATGCGTGTTCTGCATCAATAAATGCGGCAATACCTCCCGCTTTTTGAGCTTCAGCAATGGCATGAAGTGTAAGAGTTGTTTTTCCGGAAGATTCTGGACCGTAGATCTCTATTACTCTTCCTCTTGGATATCCGCCAACACCTAAGGCAACATTAAGACCTAAAGATCCAGTGGAAATAGCTTCTACATCAGAAACCGCTTGGTCGCTCATTTTCATTACCGTTCCCTTTCCATAAGTTTTATCCATCTTATCTAAGGTAAGCTTCAGGGCTTTTAACTTTGCTTCTTTTTCTTTTTCGTTGCTCATTTCTTCTTTTTTATTTGCGTGCTGCTAAAATAGTACAAGTTTTCATTCACTACAATTTTAACACGCAACCTTTTTGTATAATCTACATCTTATTTATAGTAAGACCAATAACTATGCGTTTTATATAAATAAGTTTAATCTTGAATGGAGTTGATTCTGGCGTTTCTATACTTGGGGTTAGAAATGTTAGAGTTGATGGTGGATAACGTTATTTAATTGTTTTAACGAAAAATTAAAATTTTAAATAACGAATTAGCCATTCAAAAAAAATGCCTTGAAAAATGAATTTCAAGGCATTTTTTTGTGCTTGACTTTAATGTTTTACCTTTGCAAAAATTATTCTTTAAACTTAAAATATTAGTATAGCATGCAACTGTACAATAAACTAAGCGCAAAGGAAAGAGCTACTCTTATCGAGGAAGCCGGGGAAGACCGGTTAACACTTTCTTTTTACGCCTACGCCAAAATTGGAAATCCAAAATTATTTAGAAATTATCTTTTTATTGCCTGGGATGCAATGGAGGTTCTTGGACGGATCTATGTTGCCCAAGAAGGTATAAATGCGCAACTTTCCGTTCCAGCAAAGAAATTCGATGAATTTAAAGAATTTTTAGATAGCATTTATTTTCTTGAGACCATAAGACTGAATATTGCTATTGAGCATGATTTAAAATCTTTTCTCAAGCTTAAAGTGAAAGTTAGAGATAAGATCGTTGCAGATGGTTTGGAAGACGAAAGCTTCGATGTCACCAATAAAGGGGTGCATGTTGATGCCGATAAATTTAATGAGCTTCTTAATGATCCCGACACTATTTTGGTTGATATGCGTAATCATTATGAGAGTGAAATAGGCCATTTTAAAGGGGCTATCACTCCAGATGTGGATACTTTTAGAGATTCTTTATCTATTATTGAAGAAGATCTAAAAGAACATAAAGAAGACAAAAATCTGGTAATGTATTGTACTGGAGGAATTAGATGTGAGAAAGCTAGTGCATATTATAAACACAAAGGTTTCAAAAAGGTTTTTCAGTTAGAAGGTGGTATTATTGAGTATGCCAGACAGGTTGAAAATCTATCTTTGGAAAATAAATTTGTGGGTAAAAACTTCGTTTTTGATCATAGACGAGGGGAGCGCATTACAGATGAAGTTATTTCCAATTGCCATCAATGCGGAAAAGCTTGTGATACACATGTGAACTGCGCGAATGAAGCCTGCCATTTGTTATTTATTCAGTGCGAAGAATGTTCTAAATCAATGGATACATGCTGCTCTAACACGTGTAAGGAAATAAATGCACTCCCTTTTGAAGAGCAAAAAGCACTAAGAAAAGGGATACCAAATAGCAATAAAATCTTTAAAAAAGGAAGGTCAGAAGTCTTAAAGTATAAGCATTAAGTAATCTGGGGGAATTTCCACGAGACCAATAAATATTGGTATATTTACTTTTTGAGAATTAATAATAACTCCAAATCCAACAAGCCTTGTTTTGTTAGGGTTTTCAATATATATAGTATGGGATGTAGCACTTGCGCGACCGGGAAAGATGGTCAGCCAAAAGGATGTAAAAATAACGGAACCTGTGGTTCTGATGGATGTAATAAATTAACTGTTTTTGATTGGCTTGCTAATATGACTTTACCAAATGGGGTAGAGCCTTTTAACTGTGTTGAGATTCGATTTAAAAATGGCAGGAAGCAGTTTTTTCATAATCCAGAAAATTTAACTTTAAGCATTGGAGATGTAGTTGCTACAGAAGCTTCACCAGGTCATGATGTTGGTGTAGTAACCCTTACCGGAGAATTGGTAAGAGTTCAAATGAAAAAGAAGAAAGTTAAAGAGGATAGTGAAGAGGTACTTAAAATATATAGAAAAGCTTCCCAAAGAGATATAGATGTTTGGCAAGAAGCAAGAGATAAAGAAGATAAAATGAAGGTTCGTGCTAGAGAAATAGCTATTAGGCTAGATCTTCGCATGAAAATAAGTGATATTGAATTCCAGGGGGATGGTTCTAAAGCCACTTTTTATTATACCGCAGAAGAGCGAGTAGATTTCCGTCAGTTAATTAAGGAGTTTGCACGAGAATTTAATACTCGTATAGAAATGCGCCAAATTGGATTCCGTCAGGAAGCAGCTAGGTTAGGTGGAATTGGGTCTTGTGGGAGAGAATTATGTTGTTCCACATGGTTAACAGATTTTAGATCTGTAAACACTTCTGCAGCGAGATATCAACAATTATCTTTGAATCCCCAAAAATTAGCGGGTCAATGTGGGAAGTTGAAATGTTGTTTAAATTACGAGTTAGACACTTATTTAGATGCACTAAAAGTTTTCCCGAAAACAGACACTAAACTTTATACTAAAAAAGGAACAGCTGTTTGCCAAAAAATAGACATTTTCCAAGGGGTGCTTTGGTATGCTTATGAAGGCGAATGGATGAATTGGCATAAACTAACTGCAGAGCAGGCATCCAAGATTGTGAAAGCCAACATTGCAAAAGAAACTATCGCTAGTTTAGAGGAATATGAAGTTTTAATAGAGGTTGAAAAAGCCTCAAAAACAGATTACACCAATGTTGTTGGTCAAGATAGTCTTACCAGGTTTGATACACCAAAATCAACAAATACTAAGAAACGAAGAAAAAATAAACGTAAAAAAGGAAAACCGTCCAATAATGACTAGATCCTTTTTATTGATTTTTTTATTGGCTGTTGTTTTTATTGGCTGCGATAAAGAACGTGTGTTCGACGAATATAAAAGTCTTCCTAATCAATGGAATAAAGATTCAGTTTTAACGTTTACTCTTAAAAACATAGATACTTTACAAAGCTATAATTTGTTTATCAATGTTAGAAATAATAATGATTTGGAGTATAGTAACCTTTTTTTGATTTCAGAGATCCAGTTCCCACAGGGTAAAGTGATTACAGATACATTGGAATATGAAATGGCAGCTCCAAATGGTAAATGGCTTGGCGAAGGATTTGCTGATGTAAAAGAAAATAAACTCTGGTATAAAGAGCAGGTTAAGTTCCCAGAATCAGGAAAATATAAGGTTTCCCTTCAGCATGCTATGCGTAAGAATGGAAACGAAAAAGGTATAGAAAATCTTAAAGGGATCACTGAAATAGGTTTCCGAATTGAAAAAACTCCCAATTAATGTAATGGCACTCATGGCAAACCCTTCAAAAAAAACAACCCCTAAGAATTCTAAAAAGCCCACTAGTTTTAGAAAATATATTATAGGTTTCTGGACTCTATTTGGAGCAGGGATATTAGTGATTGTTCTCTTGTTCTTGCTTGCTGGATGGGGCGCTTTTGGGAAAATGCCGAAATTTGAAGAGCTGGAAAATCCTGAAACTAATTTAGCTACAGAGATTTTTTCTTCAGATGGCGAAACACTTGGAAAATATTATAGTGAGAATAGAACTCCAATTAAGTTTGATGACCTTCCAGATCACCTAATTGAAGCTCTTGTTGCTACAGAAGATGAACGTTATTATCAGCATTCTGGAATAGATGCTCAAGGGACATTGAGAGCAGCTATTTTCTTGGGTTCTCGCGGGGGTGCGAGTACAATTACCCAGCAATTAGCTAAACTTTTGTTTACTGAAGATGTTTCTAAAAACTTCTTTGAAAGGGTAATTCAGAAGTTTAAGGAATATATTATCGCTATTCGTTTGGAACGTCAGTATACCAAAGAGGAGATCATTACGATGTATTTCAACAAGTACGATTTTATTTATCAAGCAGTAGGAATTCGTTCTGCGGCTAAGATTTATTTTGATAAAGAAGCGAAGGACTTAAAACTGGAAGAATCTGCAGTTTTAGTTGCCATGCTGAAAAATTCTGCACTTTACAATCCTGTGAGAAGGCCAGAACTTGTAGAACAAAGAAGGAATCAGGTTTTCAAGCAAATGGAGAAAAATGGATTTCTAACTACTGAAGAAAAGGACTCCTTACAACAAACCCCGATGAAGATCAGTTTTACGCCTCAGGGTCATGATGAAGGTATCGCTACTTATTTTAGAGTATACCTTCAAGGTTTCATGAAAGATTGGATCGAGAAAAATCCGAAGGCAGATGGTACTAATTATAATATTTATCGAGATGGATTAAGAATCTACACGAGTATAGATTCTAGAATGCAAGAATTTGCAGAAGATGCAGTTGCAAAGCATATGGCTAATCTTCAGAGAGAATTTGATAGGCAGAATAAAAATAATAAAACAGCGCCATTTAGAGATGTGAATGAAGATGAGGTTGCAAATATTATGAAAAATGCCATGAGAGTTTCTGAAAGATGGCATAAAATGGAAGCCCAAGGAAAATCTAAGGATGAGATCTTAAAATCTTTCGATGAAAAAAGGGAAATGAGAGTTTTTAGCTGGAAAGGTACCAGAGATACTATTATGACACCAAGAGATTCTATTTTGTATTACAAATCTTTTCTTCAGGCTGGGATGATGTCTATGACACCACAAACAGGAGAAGTTAAAGCTTGGGTTGGTGGAATAGATTTCAAGAGTTTTAAATACGAACATGTTAAGCAAGCAAAAAGACAAGTTGGATCTACCTTTAAGCCTTTTGTTTATGCTACAGCAATAGAACAACTAAAATTATCTCCTTGCGATACCTTGCCTAGAAATCATTTTACTATTGAAGCTGGTAGAATGGGCGCACAAAACGACTGGTCTCCTGCAAATAGTGATGGTAAATATGAGGGTATGATGACTCTTAAAAATGCACTTGCAAATTCTGTAAACACTATTTCTGCAAGATTGATTTCTAAAACTGGTCCAAGGCCCGTAATAGAATTACTAAGCAAACTAGGAGTAGACACTAAAGATATTCCAGCAGTTCCTTCTATTGCTCTAGGAACTGCAGATATGAGCTTATTTGAGATGGTATCTGCTTATTCAACCTTTGCAAATGAAGGTGTTTATGTAAAACCAGTTATTGTAAATAGAATTGAAGATAAGAATGGAACGGTTCTATACCAGCATGTACCAGAAACTAAAGATGTTTTAAGTAAAGAAACAGCTTTTGTTACCGTTAATCTTATGGAAGGAGTTACTCAATTTGGAACCGGAACCAGATTAAGAGGGAGTTGGGGAGTAAATAATGATTTTTATCAAAAAACAATGACTGGCTATCCGTATGATTTTAAAAATCCAATCGCGGGTAAAACAGGTACCACTCAAAATGGGAGTGATGGTTGGTTTATGGGAATGGTTCCTAATTTAGTAAGTGGAGTTTGGGTTGGTGGAGAAGATCGTGCGGTGCACTTTCCAGGAATCACTTATGGGCAAGGAGCTACCATGGCTTTACCTATTTGGGGAACGTATATGAAAAATGTATATTCTGAAAAGGATCTAGGAGTTTCTAGCGGAGCTTTTCCTAGACCAGAGAACTTATCAATAGAAATTAATTGTGACACTTATAAAAGGGGACAGAACGACTCTCAAAACATTCCAGACGAGTTGGATTTTTAGAGAACTCAGATTCAAAATAAATATTCAAAACGAGAGCTATTCTAAATAGTTCTCGTTTTTTTAATTAAAAAGCTTAGAATCTTTAATTCTTATGCCACTTTAAGAAAATTGCCTTAATGAAATCGTTGTAGTAAGTTTAAACTTTTTGTAAATTTCCACAAATGAAATTTCAATGATTAAAAAAACTGTAAAGAACGTTCAGCATGCACTAGAAGGTGTAAAGGACGGGATGACAATGATGTTAGGTGGATTCGGACTTAGCGGAATCCCCGAAAACTCTATTTCAGAATTAGTAAAACTCAATGTCAAGGACCTTACTTGTATTTCTAATAATGCAGGGGTAGATGATTTTGGATTAGGTCTACTACTTCAAAAAAAGCAAATTAAAAAAATGATCTCTTCCTACGTGGGTGAAAATGCTGAATTTGAGCGGCAGATGCTTAGCGGTGAGTTGGATGTAGAATTAACCCCTCAAGGTACGTTAGCTGCGAAATGTCAGGCAGCACAGCAAGGATTTCCTGCAGTTTATACTCCTGCTGGATTTGGAACTGAGGTTGCTGAAGGTAAGGAAACTCGAGATTTCGATGGGAAAATGTATGTTCTGGAACATGCATATAAAGCTGATTTTTCCTTTGTAAAAGCATGGAAAGGGGATGAAGCTGGAAATCTTATTTTCAAAGGAACAGCGCGAAACTTCAATCCTCTAATGTGCGGTGCAGCAACAATTACTGTGGCTGAGGTTGAGGAATTAGTGAAACCCGGAGAATTGGATCCTAATCAAATTCATATTCCAGGAATATTTGTTCAGCGAATCTTTCAAGGAAAGAATTATGAAAAGAGAATTGAACAGAGAACAGTTAGACAAAAATAATTTGAAAATTGGCTAATCTGAAAATTTGAAAGTTGAGAGATGATAAGGAAAATATTATTGTTAATAAGACTTATGAGTTTTCTCTAAAAGTAATTTCATTTGCAGAAGAATTGAGGAATGATAGAAAATTCGAAATGGCTTCACAGCTATTTAAACGCGGTACGTCCATAGGCGCTGATGTAAGAGAAGCACAGAATTCTGAAAGTACCGAAGACTTTATTCATAAATTTAAAATTGCAGCTAAAGAGGGCGATGAAACTTAATATTGGTTAGAATTATGCGATAAATCAACATTTCTACCTCAGCCAAACCCACAACTATTAAACGACTTAAATATTATAATGAAGATTATTTCCAAAATAATAAGTTCAGCAAAAAAGAGATAATTTTCAAATCAACACATTTTCAAATCAACACATTCTTATGTTAGATAAAAACGGAATTGCACAGCGAATAGCTCAAGAAGTTCAGGACGGATATTATGTAAACCTTGGTATTGGAATTCCAACATTGGTGGCCAACTTTGTTAGAGACGATATAAATGTTGAATTCCAGAGTGAAAACGGAATTTTAGGAATGGGTCCTTTTCCCTTTGATGGAGAAGAGGATGCCGATCTAATTAATGCAGGAAAACAAACTATTACTGCCTTGCCAGGCGCTAGCTTCTTTGATTCTGCCATGAGCTTCGGGATGATTCGAGGTCAACATGTAGATCTAACAATTTTAGGGGCAATGGAAGTATCCGAAAATGGAGATATAGCCAATTGGAAGATCCCAGGAAAAATGGTTAAAGGCATGGGTGGTGCTATGGATCTTGTGGCCTCTGCAGAAAACATTATAGTTGCCATGATGCACACCAATAGAGCTGGAGAGTCTAAATTGCTTAAAAGATGCTCTTTGCCATTAACTGGAGTTGGTTGTGTTACTAAGATAGTTACAGAACTGGCAGTGATCGAGGTTACAGATAAGGGATTTAAATTATTAGAGAGAGCTCCAGGAGTAAGTGTAGAAGACATCAAAAAGGCTACTGAAGGCACTTTAATTATTGAAGGCGACATTCCAGAAATGAAGTTATAACAGTTCTAAAAATCATTTTATATGAAATAATAAAACCCGAAATTTTTCGGGTTTTATTGTCTTAAATTATTATGGAGATTATAGAATTCCGTTGGCAGCAACCCATTTAAATTGGTGTTGATCTTGAGGTACAGAAATTCTACTTGCAATACGTGTCATTCTATCTGGTAATGCCATAAGATAATCTCTAGCTTTCTCTGCTTCATCTGTTAGAGACGTAAACTTATCAATTTCCCAATAATCATTTAATTTCTGTAGTATGTCTATATAATCATATGTTGTATAAACACCTAAACGTTGCGCCGCATTGGAGAAATTTTCAAACGCTGTTGCAATCCCTTCCCCAGATTCTCTAATAAATTGAGCCGGCATTACAATTTTCTTTTTCATCATGTCTTGGAAAGCCAACATCATTTCACTTGGATCATGTTCAAAAATGATATTTACAAACTCCCTGTAAGCCAAATGGTGTCTCATTTCATCACCAGCAATAACATTACACATTTTAGCAAGCATTTTATTTCCTTTATTCTTAGCAAGTTGTCCAACTCGCTTATGGGAAATATTGGTTGCTAATTCTTGAAAACTGGTGTAAATAAAATTTCTGTAAGGATCACGTCCGGTTCCAATATCAAAACCGTCACTAATAAGATATTGAGTAGTTTTTTCAATCTCACGCATATCTACCCTTCCAGATAAGTAAAGGTATTTGTTCAAGGTGTCACCATGTCGGTTTTCCTCTCCAGTCCAGTGTCTAATCCATTTAGACCATCCATCTTGTCTTCCATGTTGTTGAACACCTTCCATGTCCATTAACCAGGATTCGTAAGTAGGCAAAGCTTCTTCTGTAACCATATCGGCTACGAGTACTACCCAAAAATCATAACCTAATTCTTTGGACTCTTCACGGATCTGTTTAATTTCATCTAAATAATTTTCGTTTTGTAGATTTGGCAATAGGTCTGTTGGCTGCCAAATTTCTTCAACGGGTATCAAATACTTATCTACGAAACTATCTACCTGTTTCTCGACAGTTTTCATTACTTCTAAACGGATATTATCTAAAGCCATAGCATACTTTTTTTAGGGTTTCCATACATTACAAAAACTGAATTCTGTAAAGCGCTGGCGTATCTTTTCAATATTAAACATCAAAAATGATGCTTAGATCATAATAATTTCAAATATATGAAGTTATTCAGGTTTGTATGCCAAATTTTTTCTTAATTTCTGCCGTCCTCTTCAGGATATAGTTCATGCACAGGGTCACTTTGCCAAATTTCTTTGGTTTTTATATCAATTGCAGAAATTTTCCCCTTAAAAGCAGCACCAGTATCTATATTCCAAACGTTTGCAATATTTACCGGTTTATCTTTTCCAATTCGGGTTACAGGGGTATGTCCAATAAAGATCTCGTTATGAATAAGCAAACGTTTGGGATAATAGTCATTATCCTTGGCCATTTTTTTATCCAGAGAAAGAACCATTTCCCAAAGTGTTCTATCCCAAAATAAAGTTTTTGGAAAATATTCTTGTTCGGGTCCTCTAATATTGGTGAATCCTGCATGCACAAATAAATTATTATTTTTATCTATATGATAATTAAGCATTTGAGAATAGAAATTAAGATGTGCTTCCTTTTCTTCTGAAGAAAAATTTCTATAAGCATCTATACTAGACTGACCGCCATGTTGAAGCCATTGCTCATTTAAATCTCCTGATTTTAACCATGCTTCAGTAAGATCATCATGATTACCTCGAATAAAGATGCAGGTGTTTTGCTTAGCCAATTCAATTAAATAAGTCACAGTATTTGCAGAATCACTCCATCCATCTACATAATCTCCTAAGAAAATAAGAGTGTCGTTTGGTGTAAGATCAATTCTTTGCAGTAACTGGATCAAGGCTTTAAGTCCACCGTGTATGTCGCCTATAGCAATCGTCCTTTTCATCTTAATTATATTTTACCTTTCTAAGGATCCTGATACTTTCTTTATAAGTTTGATATGCCTTAGTGCTATGAGTTTTTAAGTATTCTTTTGCTTCTTCTAATTTATCTATGGAATTATCAAATTCATTGAAATAACATATTAAATAAGCCGCGGGCATTTTAAGCAGGTCTTTCTCTTCATTTTTACTAAGTGGAGAAGCATTTTTTAGTTTTGCTAGTAATGCATTGTTTGAATTATAAATATGATAAAGAATTTTTTTGTCGAATTGTGGTGGTTTAAATAACAATTTACTTTCCATATCATATCCCGCATTATCTTTAAAACTGATACTCACTTCCTCCAGCGGATAGTATTGGTATTTATCTTGAAGCCCTAAATGCACATATTCCACAATCTTAAAATAGTCCTTATCAATGCTTATGCTTACAACGTCCAGTTCAGAATAAAATAATTTCACCTGTTCATTTATTAATTCTATATCCAATCTGGAATAGTAGGTTTCTCCTTTGATTTGCTTAGTTTTCCCTGCCCAGCAAACCACAAAATATTCCTTAAATACTTTATACGTAGGGTGAAAATCTTTACGTTTATTCATAAAATCGAAAACCCCGTCTAAAGTAAGCTCAATATTATTTTGAGCGTGATTTTCTATTGAATCGACAAGTTTAGAATTAATGTCTTTTAGTTCTATTCCAAAATTCTTAGGCATGCTAATACTTCCTTCTCTAATATAAACCGCTCCACCATAATATTTCCAAATATTCTTACGCAAGGCACATACTTTCCCGTTATTAGGTCTAATAGTAACTAATCCCACTACCAAATGATCTGGAAGATGAGGAAACGGAATGTTCTCATAAGAAACTAATGGAGGATTATTTAAGTAAGCATTAATTAAATTCTGAATTTTACTGTCATCAAAAAAATCTACACCCGTAATAAAGTTGTCTTCATCTTCTACTCCAATCACTATATATGAATTGTTCTTAGGATTCGAATTTGCCAACGCACATACATGCTTTAAGAATTTAGCTTTTCCTTCTTTTTGACCAATATTCAACGTACGCTTTTTATCATAAAAGCTATTCTCGTCATTATGGGCGAGTAAGTTTTTTATTAAAAGCCGTTTGTTGATCATTATAAAATTCTTAATTTTCTATTTCTATTTTTTTATTAAAAGTTAGATGTTTTTATTAAGAATAGTACTACTCGCTTGTGCTGAAGGCATTACAGTAAGGTCTGCAATATTTACATGATAAGGTCTGGAAACCACAAAAGAGATAATATCTGCAATATCTTCTGGCTGAAGTGCTTCAAAACCTTGATATACTTTTTCTGCTTTTTCTTCATCTCCCTTAAAACGCACTTTACTAAAGGCTGTTTGTGTTAAGCCGGGATTTACTGCACCCACTTTGATTCCTGTTTTATTAAGATCTATTCGCATTCCTTGGTTAAGAGCATCTACGGCAAATTTACTGGCGCAATACACATTTCCATTTGGATATACTTCTTTTCCGGCAGTAGAACCAATGTTTATAATATGTCCAGATTTTCGCTCGATCATTCCTGGTATTATAGCTTTACTTACATACAGTAATCCCTTTACATTAATATCCAACATGGCATCCCAATCTTCTAGACTTCCATTTTGTATTGGATCCAAACCATGAGCGTTTCCTGCATTATTGATTAAGATATCTATATTCTGAAATGTTTCTGGTAATCCCTTAATTTTTTTTAATACTTCAGTTTTATCCCTTACATCAAAATTTAAAGTAATTACATCAACTTGTTTAGATAGTTCTATATCCAATTCTTTTAATACTTTTGTATTTCTTCCGCATAAGATCAAATTGATGTTGTTTTTAGCTAATGCAAAGGCGGTTGCTTTTCCAATTCCGCTAGTGGCTCCTGTGATTAATGCAATTTTTGTCATATTCAATTTTGAGATTTAAAGATCTTTTTAAGCTATAAAATGTATCCAGAATTAATCTGGTTTTAGTTGTAAACGAATGTTAAGTCTTGTTAAAAATAGTTAATTGTTGGCTTAGCATAAAATCTATTCTAAAATGCGTCGTTATCCTCTCCAAAACCAATTCAATTAATATATGAAAAAGCGATTATCGAGTATGAGAATGAAGAAATTTACAGGATTTTTAATAGCAATTTTAGCTGTTACTGTATTGTTTAGCTGTAGCAATGACGATTCTAATGATGGAGACGGCTCTGCTAGAGTAAAGGTAAGAATGACAGATGCACCAGGGGACTACAAATCAGTTTTTGTGAATGTGATTGATGTAATGATTAAATCTGATGAGTCAGTTTCAGATGAAGAAGATTGGGTTAGTTTATCTGGAGTGCAAACAGGAAAGTATGATCTTTTAACTTTAACAGGTGGTGTAACCCAATTATTGGCAGATGCAGAGGTTGAAGCTGGATACCTTAGCCAAATTAGGTTAGTACTTGGAGGTGACAATTATTTAATTCTTAATGATGGATCAAGACAAGAATTAAGCACATCAAGCGCTCAACAATCTGGATTAAAGATTAAGGTAGACCAAGAATTAGAAGCTGGTGAGGAATATGAGTTCTTATTGGATTTTGATGTTGATAAATCTATCGTTAAAGCTGGTGAATCTGGCTCATATATATTGAAACCAGTTATACGTGCTACTGCAACTTCAGAAACCGGAATAATTATAGGAGCTGTACATCCAACTAATTTCCAGAGTGAGATCACTGCACAAAGTGCAACTAATACAATTTCTGCATATACAAATGCCAATGGAGAGTTTGCATTAAATGGTGTTCCTGCGGGAATTTATAAAGTGACTATCAAACCTTCTTTATTATCAGGTTTCGAGGTAAAAACAATGAATAACATTGAGGTAACCGCTAATGGAACTATAGATTTAGAAACGATCTTTTTGAATTAGAGGTTAGATTTCTTTTTCAGATGGGCTCCCTAAAATTGAAAAATTTTAGGGAGCCCTATTTTTTTATTTTAATTTTAACGTTTATGGTTCAATAATTGTTCTACTTGCACCTTTCGTAATTTGTAAATATCTTCACATATTAAAAGTTATATCCATGATAGAAAATAATGCTCCGGTAGACATTTCAAGTCTTAATGAGAAAATAGAAAGAGAAAGTGCATTTGTAGATATTCTTACAGCCGAGATCAACAAGGTGATTGTTGGGCAAAAAGAAATGGTAGAGCGTTTATTAATTGGTTTATTGGGGCAAGGGCATATCCTTTTAGAAGGAGTTCCTGGGCTTGCAAAAACCTTAGCAATTAATACCCTATCTCAAGCGGTACATGGAAGTTTTAGTAGAATTCAATTTACTCCAGATCTTTTACCTGCAGATGTTGTGGGAACAATGATATATAATATGAAGTTAAATGACTTCAGCATTAAAAAAGGGCCAATCTTCGCCAATTTCGTATTAGCAGATGAGATTAACCGTGCCCCAGCAAAAGTGCAATCGGCATTATTAGAAGCTATGCAAGAAAAGCAGGTTACTATTGGGGACCAAACTTTTATATTAGACCGACCATTTTTGGTTATGGCTACTCAGAATCCTGTAGAGCAAGAAGGAACTTATCCATTGCCAGAAGCTCAAGTAGATAGATTTATGTTGAAGACAGTGATCAAATATCCTGAAATGGCACATGAACAACTTATTATAAGAGCCAATTTAAAAGGAGGATTCGAAAAAGTGAATCAGGTAGTTACTTTAGAACAAATTGCCAGAGCGCAAGCTGCAGTTCGTGAAGTGTATATGGACGAGAAGATCGAAAAATACATATTGGATATTGTATTTGCTACCAGATTTCCTGAAAAATACAATTTAGAAGAATTAAAACCACTTATAAATTTTGGAGCTTCTCCTCGTGGAAGTATCAACTTGGCTATCGCGGCTAAATGTTATGCTTTTATAAAAAGAAGAGGTTATGTAATTCCTGAAGATGTTCGCGCTATTGTTTATGATGTGTTAAGACATAGAATTGGAATTACTTATGAAGCTGAAGCAGAAAATATAACTTCAGAAGATATTATCCAGAAAATCATCAACGAGGTAGAAGTACCTTAGATGGATCAAAAATCTAAATTCATTTCCAAATATTAATTCTATTCTACCTTCATCAGAGCTTTAAGAGCTATGGATACTAAAGAACTACTTAAAAAAGTCAGAAAAATTGAGATCAAGACCAGGCGTTTAAGCAATAACGTTTTTGGGGGCGAGTATCATTCTACCTTTAAAGGTCGAGGAATGACCTTTAGCGAGGTTAGAAGTTACCAATTTGGAGACGATGTACGAAGTATAGATTGGAATGTAACTGCAAGATATAATGAGCCTTTTGTAAAGGTGTTTGAGGAAGAGCGGGAATTAACCATGATGTTGGTGGTAGATATTTCTGGATCTGAATATTTTGGAACTAATCTTCAGTCTAAGAAGGAGATCATTACAGAAATTGCTGCTACCTTGGCATTTTCGGCAACACAGAACAACGATAAAATTGGGTTGTTACTTTTTTCAGATCAGATGGAATTATTTATTCCACCGAAAAAAGGAAGATCACACGTGCTTCGGATTATTCGGGAATTACTAGAATTTAAACCTACAGGTAAAAATACAGATCTAGTTGAAGCGCTAAAATATGCAAGTAGCGTAATGAAGAAGAAAGCGATCATTTTTGTGCTTTCAGATTTTATGACAGATGGCTATCAGCAAACTTTAAAGATTCTTAGTGGGAAACACGATGTTACCGGAATACGAATTTACGACGAGCGGGAAGAAGAAATTCCAAATCTAGGTTTGGTGCAAATGTTAGATGCCGAGACGGGTGAGATGATGATGGTGAATACAGGTGCTAAATCTGTTAGAACCGCTTATGCTAAATATTTTAGAGAGCGAGAAGCTTATTTTAAAGAGAGCTTTAATAAAAGCGGAGCAGGCACAATAAACACACGCGTAGATGAAGGTTATGTAAAGAAATTATTGGGTTATTTTAAAAGAAGAGGCTAAGTATTTATAATGACACAAAAATTTTCAACATTTAGAAATTACGCTTTACAAATAAGTCAACTAGCTTATTTCTTAAATTTTTCCAGCTATTTAAAAGGCTTCGGAAAAATGGCATTTTTCGGACTTATATTATTCTTTTCAATAAGTAGTTTTGCTCAAACTCCACAAATTTCTGCGGGAATAGATTCTACCTCCATAAAAATTGGAGAGCAAATAAAATATCAGATCTCTGTTGAGGCAGATTCCACAGCATTAGTCGTTTTTCCTGAAGGTGCAACATTTAATCCTTTGGAAGTAGTAGAATCTTTATCTACAGACACTTCCAGAATAGAAAATAGATTTAGATTACTTAAAGAATATTATTTAACTCAGTTTGATTCGGGTAGTTATACCATTCCGCAGCAGCGAGTTTTAATAAATGAGCGTGCTTTCTTAACCGATTCTTTTCAGGTTGAGGTTGCAGATGTAGTAGTAGATACTACCAAACAAAAAATGTTTCCTATTAAGCCAGCCATGGAAGTCCCTTCTGGATTTGCAATTGCTAATTGGATATGGTGGATTTTGGGAATCCTCATAATAGCTGGTTTGGCATTCTTTTTTATCAGAAGAAAAAAGAAAAGAGATGCTGCGATCAAGCAATTGCCACCTTATGAAAGAGCCTTATTTGAGCTGGAACAATTGGATAAATCTCATTTATTAGAGAACAGACAAACTAAGGAATACTATTCAAAATTAACTGAAGCGGTTAGGAGATATATAGAAGATGAGGTTCATTTGAGGGCGATGGAAAGCACCACATCAGAACTGATCCATTTTCTGGAACTGAAAAAGCAAACTGGAGAGCTTAAGCTTAGTGATCAAACTATTACAGATCTACAAGTGATCCTTCAAAGAGCAGATCTTGCTAAGTTCGCCAATTCCAGACCAGATATTATTACAGCTAAAGACGACAGGTCTAAAATTGAACATGTTATTATAGATACCAAAGCTGCAATTCCTGAACCTACAGAAGAGGAATTACTTAAGGATGAAGAATATAGACAGCTTCAATTAAAAAAGAAAAGAAAGAAGAAGATAATCACCTTCTCTCTTTCGGGATTAGTTCTACTCATTATTATAGGAACTATTTTAGTGAATACTAATGGTTATACTTATTTGGTAGATCTTTTTGGCGGAAACCCAACAAAGGAATTGTTAGATGGAGAATGGATACAAAGTGAATATGGAGATCCATCAGTTAGCATAGTTACTCCAAGAGTATTAAAAAGAGGAGAAATAGACATGCCTAATGAGGCGAAGGAAATGTTGGTGGGTAACGAAACCTTTATAGACGGGAAACTAGAGGAAGAGCTGTATGTCGTTTTAAGTACGGTAAGATTTCAAAAAGACGTGAAATTTGAATTAAATACAGCTGTAGATGGCGTTTATGCGAATCTGGAAAAGAAAGGCGCAAAAAACATCATCACAAAAGATGAAGAATATAGCACCTTAGAAGGGGTTGAGGGCATTAAAGTTTTTGGAACCCTAGAAATGGAAATCCCTGAAAAGGATAGAAGCATTAATAAGAAATATATCATCCTGAATTTTGCTGTGAGCGGTGGTTTTCAACAAATAACTGTGATCTATAATGAGGAAGATACTTATGCCGATGAGATTGCAAATAGAATAATCAATTCAGTTGAATTTGAAAAATCCACAAATTAATGTTTGACAATTTCACATTTGAGAATCCACAGTTTTTCTGGCTTTTAGTTTTACTACCGGTAGCTGCGGTTTGGTATTTTTGGAAACGAGACAGGCAACAAGCATCTTTAAAGATGTCCAGCATTCAAGGTTTTAAGAAAAACCGTAGCGTTCTTCCATATTTGAAACATGGATTGTTTGTCCTTCGTTTATTGGCTTTAGCCTTGCTTATTATTGCAATGGCAAGACCTAGAACTACAGATATTTCTACCAAAACAACCTCTACAGAAGGAATAGATATTGTACTCGCTATAGATGTTTCTGCAAGTATGTTGGCCCGCGATCTAAAACCAAATAGACTGGAGGCTTTAAAGAAAGTAGCGAGCGAATTTATTAAGGGTAGACCTACAGATAGAATTGGATTAGTGCAGTATGCGGGAGAGAGTTTTACAAAAACGCCCATCACTAGCGACAAAGCAGTTGTCTTGAGCTCTTTAAAAGATATAGATTACAGCCCTGTTTTAGTCAATGGGACGGCTATTGGAATGGGTTTGGCTACTTCTGTTAATAGAATTAAAGACAGCAAAGCCTTAAGTAAGGTGATCATCTTATTAACAGACGGTGTAAATAATGCTGGTTTTATAGACCCTAAAATAGCCAGTGAGTTGGCCGTAGAATACGGTATAAAAGTATATACTATTGGTGTTGGTAGTAACGGAATGGCACTTTCTCCAATGGGGATTTTGCCAAATGGAAACTTTCAATATGGCAATCAGAAAGTAGAAATTGATGAAGCGCTGCTTAAGGAAATTGCAAGTACTACAGGAGGAAAATATTTTAGAGCAACAAACAATGAAAAGTTAGAAGACATCTACAAGGAAATAGATAGTCTTGAAAAAACCGAAGTTGAAGAATTTAAATATTATAATTATCAAGAAAATTTTAGAATGCTGGTATTAATTGCCGGATTAATATTATTGTTAGAATTATTTTTAAGGTTCACGATTTTCAGAAGTTTTATTTAGAAAAGATTACGAGGGAAATCTCACATATATAAAGGAACACACAGATGTATATTTTAGAAGAAGAAAAATTTTTCTGGTTATTGCTCATCATCCCTGTCTTGGTAGTTCTTTTTATAGGCTTATTATTTTGGAGAAAATCCAAGCAAAAGCAGTTTGCATCTGCAGAAATGTTGGAACAACTTACTCCAGATAAATCTGTTTTTAAGCCTTGGTTGAAATTTAGTTTACTGCTGTTGGCATTTGCTTGTTTAATAATTGCTTTGGTAAATCCTAAAATAGGAACCAAAATGGAAACAGTAACCAGAGAAGGGGTAGATATTGTTTTTGCTATAGACGTTTCTAAAAGTATGGAGGCAGAAGATGTAGCTCCAAATAGGTTAGAAAAGTCTAAACAGTTGGTTACGCAGATCATCAACAATTTGGCGAGTGATAGGGTAGGAATCATCGCCTATGCAGGAAGTGCATTTCCACAATTGCCAATTACAACAGATTATGCTTCGGCTAAGATGTTCTTACAGGCTATGAATACAGATATGGTTTCTTCTCAAGGAACTGCCATTAAAGAAGCCATAGAGCTTTCTTCAACTTATTTTAATGAAGAAGACCAAACCAGCAAAGTTCTATTTATTATAAGTGACGGGGAAGATCATGAAGGCGATATTGGAAATGTAGCAAAAGAGGCAGCAGATAAAGGGATACGTATCTTTACTATTGGAGTGGGTTCTTTAAAAGGAGGGCCAATCCCAATTAAGCGAAATGGTATTATTCAGACTTATAAGAAGGATCAGAATGGCGAGACTGTAATCACCAAGCTGAACGAAACTACACTAAAAGATATTGCAAATGATGCGAATGGAGAATATATTCAAGGTAATGTTACTAATTCGGTTTTAGAGAAAGTGACAGAAAGCCTTCAGAATATGGATAAAACAGAGTTTGAA
This sequence comes from Gillisia sp. CAL575, assembly GCF_000403785.1. Classification (GTDB taxonomy): domain Bacteria; phylum Bacteroidota; class Bacteroidia; order Flavobacteriales; family Flavobacteriaceae; genus Gillisia. The sequence goes on along the minus strand of NZ_APHJ01000021.1, from coordinate 569,552 downwards.
GCAAAACAATTTGCAGACTATCAGTCACAATTTCAGTGGTTTTTGGGATTGGCAATATTGTTGATACTTTTAGATGTCTTTTTACTGGAAAGAAAAACAAGATGGATCAAGAGATTAGATCTTTTTAATGAACATAAAAAATAGGATGAAGAACTTTTTGAAAATTCAATTAACCCCTTCGCGCATCAGTTTATTATTGATGGGTTTTTTCTTATTTGTTTCAGGAATACAAGCACAAACGCTCCAGGAGAACGATAAGAAATTGAATCGTGAAACCAACAAAATTTTAAAAAGTGCAGCAGACGAATTAGGTGAAAACGATTTTTCTTCCGCAGAAGCATCCTACAGAAAAGCGGTTTCTAAAAATGAAACTAGTACCCCAGCTAGATATAATATGGCTAATATGTACTACGGAAAAGAAAAACCAGCACAAGCTACTTCAAGATATAAGCAAGCTGCAAAAGTGGCTGAAACGAAGGAAGATAAGCACGATGTTTTTCATAATATGGGGAACTCCTATATGGATCAGAAAAAATATGCTGAAGCAATTGAGGCTTATAAAAATGCATTGAGAAATAATCCAGCAGATGAGCAAACCAGATATAATTTGGCTTTAGCTAAGAAAATGTTGGAAAAAGAGCAGCAAGAAAACGAAGATAAGGACGACAAAAAAGACGATCAAAAAGATAAGGAGAAGGAAAAAGAAGATCAGAATAAAGATAAGAAGGAAGACGATAAAGGAGAAAAGGATAAAAAAGATCAAGGCGATAATAAGGAAAACGAAGGTGGAGATAAGGAGAAAGAGCCTAAAAAAGAACCTGAAAAGCCAGACGATAAAGGAGAGCCAAAAGATCAGAAAGAGCAAAAAGACGAAAAAGGGGAGCAGGAAAAAGAACAACCACAGCAGCCTCAGCCAGGACAGCTTTCTCCTCAGCAAATAAAGAATTTATTGGAAGCCATGAACAACGAAGAGAAAAAAGTTCAGGATAAAATAAATGCTGAAAAGGCCAAAGGGGCAAAAACAAGAACAGCTAAAGACTGGTAGAAAGGATCAAAGATTCAATAAAAAGAGCATTTAAAGAATGAAATTAAGAATAATCATACTATCGTTTTTTCTAGCGATCTCTACAATTTCTGTTGCTCAGGTAAGGTTTGAAGCCAAGGCGAGCAAAAATAAGTTGGGAGTAAATGAACGCTTGAGGGTAGACTTTGAGATGAATAAGGATGGGGATAATTTTATTCCGCCCTCTTTTAAAGGATTTACCGTTGTTGGTGGGCCTAATCAGGCAGTTAGTAATAGTTGGATCAATGGGAAACGCACCTATTCTAAAACCTACAGTTATTTTCTGGCGCCAACATCACGTGGAAAAGTCACGATAGCACAGGCTGAGATCACAATAGACGGCGATATCTATAAAACTACACCAATACAAGTAGAGATCACTTCAGCAGTGGAAACCCCAACAGATGGGAATAACTCTGATTTTGTTGCTTCAGAAAACTTGCATTTAGTTGCAGAAATCTCTAATGCTAATCCGTTTTTAAACGAAGCTATTACAGTAGTTTATAAATTGTATGTGAGTCCATTGGTGAGTGTAAGCAATTGGAGAGAAATGGATAGTCCTGTTTACAGTGATTTTTGGAGTCAGAATATAGATATAAAGCAGTTAAAAATCGAATCTGGAACCTACGAAGGAGAGCCTTATAGATTTGTAGTCCTTAGAAAAACTATTTTGTATCCTCAAAAAACAGGGGAACTGGAAATACAACCTTTAGCCCTCACAGTATCTGTAGATGTCCCAAGTGAGCGACGGGATATTTTTGGAGGTAGATTGTACACTACAGTAGATAAAACGGTTACTGCAGGAAAAAGAAACATCAATGTAAAACCATTACCACTTGCTAATAAACCATCTAATTTTACGGGAGCTGTCGGTAATTTTGATTTTAAAGTGAACGCCAGTAAGACCAAATTAGCAGCTACAGAATCTTTGACTTTTAAGGTACAAGTTTCTGGAAAAGGGAATTTAAAACTTTTTGACCTTCCTAAGCTGGAAGTGCCAAATTCTATCGAATTATATGAGCCGGAAAGAATTGAGAACGTAAGAACAGATCTTAATGGTACACAAGGAAGCATTGCAGATACTTATACCGTTGTGCCTAACCAGAAGGGAAATTTCCCTATTCCTGCCTTATCATTTTCATACTTTGATCTTAGCAGTAAAAGCTACAAGACGATTAATGCAGAAGAAATTTTGTTGGATGTATCAGGTGCTCCAGCTAATTCCTCATTTTCAGCAGGGAATACTGCAAACAAACTTCCAATTGAAGCTACCGGAAAGCAATTTGAATACATTAAGTTGAGCACCAATTTAAAGCCTATTAATTCGGGTGCTTTTTTAGGCTCCGCTTTATTCTGGACCTTGTTATCACTTCCAATAGCAGTTGTATTTTTAGGAATAGTACTTGGTAAAAAGAGAAGAGAAATCACAAATGATGTTCAGGGTAAAAAGATTAAGAAAGCGAATCGCCTTGCTAAGAAATATCTTTCAGAAGCTAAGAATAATCTGGGAGATCAAAAAGCATTTTATATAGCTTTGGAGCGGGCATTGCACAATTATCTTAAAGCGAAACTGCATATTCAAACAAACGAAATGAGCAAAGAAAAAATAGATTTGCTATTGCAAGACAGGAGTGTAGATCCTGCAACCAATAAAGACTTTATTTCTCTTATAGAAACTTGTGAATTTGCGAGGTATGCACCATCATCTAGTGTTACAATGAATCAGGATTACGAAAAAGCTGCAGCAACTATTTCAGCATTAGATAAACAGTTATAAGCATGAAAAGAATACTTTTCCTTTTACTATTAATTTGCGTTCCTATGATGGGGCAGAATAATGCATTATTTGAAAAAGCTAATGAAGCTTATAATAATGGTAATTACCCTGAGGCTGTAAGTCGATATACGGAAGTTCTCAAAAACGGAGAAGAATCTGCAGAGTTGTATTTTAACCTAGGTAATGCACATTATAAACTCAATTATATAGCTGAAAGTGTTTATAATTTCGAAAAAGCCTTATTGTTGGATCCAACAGACAAAACGATCAAGAACAATTTGGAATTTGCTAGTAATATGGTAATAGATGATATTAAAGTGATTCCGAAATCTGGCTTATCAAATTTTATTACTAATGCTATAAGCATTTTTAGTTTTAATGGCTGGGCATGGATTGCAATATTAGGAGTTGTAATTTTCTCAGTTTTATTCTTACTCTATTATTTTAGTATTGCCAGTAAATGGAAACGCGTATTTTTTACAGTTGCAATTAGCGCAGTAATAATTTCGTTTGTCTCTTTGATATTTGCATTTTATCTAAGCAGTGTCACTCAAAACAAGGAATTCGCCATTGTTTTTGCTGAAGAAGTTTCGGTTAGGAACGAACCTAATTTAAGAGGCAATGAGTTGTTTCTACTTCATGAGGGCACAAAAGTGCAGATTTTAAATACGTTCCAGAATTGGGTGGAGCTAGAACTTGTGAATGGTTCTACGGGTTGGATGGATAAATCTTCTATTAAATTCTTGTAAATAGATTTTGCAAATGCTAAGTATAGGTTAATTTATAAGCATTCTTTTTTCAAATCAAACAATATTGTTATTTTTGCCGAAATGATGAAAACGGCTTACATATTAGTGTTTATTTTCGTGAGTTTTCTCATGGTACCAACTATTGTGGTGCTTATAGATAATAATACCGATATCTCTTTTATTTCAGCTTCTGCTGAAGAGGAACAAGCTAAGAATAATGTTTCATTAGAATATATCCACAACGAAACTAACTCACATCAATTAAGTATTGATTTATTACGCAAAAAATCGTTGATCATTGATAAAGAACGGCACGACGTCCAATCGCTTTATCCTGAAATTATATCACCTCCGCCAGACCTGGCATAATCTCTTTCGATTATTAAATTACAATTAATATAAGTTCGGTTTTCTAAATCCATCTTCAACTGAAGCGTTGGTAAAGAAAATAAATGCACTTATTTTTATGTAGTAATTACCTACTTAATTAATTATAAATAAAGGAATTGTAAAGGATATTGGACAAAATATTAGTTCCAATAGCCCATTTTTCTTATTGCAGGTCTCTTAGAGGTTAGCAGTATAGGATTTCTATTTCTTGGAAGTCTTAAGATTACAATTTCTATTACAAATAGTATTTAGATGTTTAAAAATTTAAAAAGTGATTTACCAGCTAGTTTGGTGGTATTTTTTGTTGCCCTTCCTTTATGTTTGGGAATTGCTCTTGCCAGCGGAGCACCATTATTTTCAGGAGTAATAGCTGGAATTATTGGAGGGATAGTTGTTGGGATTGGTTCTGGTTCTTCCCTTGGTGTTAGTGGCCCTGCAGCAGGTTTAGCAGTTGTAGTTCTTACAGCGATCTCAGATCTCGGAAGTTATGAGTTATTTCTGGTAGCTGTGGTTTTGGCTGGAATTATGCAAATTGTTCTAGGATTATTGAAAGCAGGGGTAATTGGATATTTCTTTCCATCTTCTGTGATTAAGGGAATGCTCTCTGCAATAGGAATTATTATTTTCTTAAAACAAATTCCTTTAGCTATGGGATTTGATGACCAGTCTGAAAGTGTATTTTCATTTTTTGAAACTACAGGACTAGAAACATTTTTGAGTCTTGCACATATGACGGATTATGTTTCTATAGGGGTTATAATTATAACTGCTATTTCCCTAATTATATTATTGGTTTGGGATAATGTTCTTGCCAAAAGGAATAAGTTTTTTAAATTGGTTCCAGGACCTTTAGTTGCTGTTATTGCAGGTATTAGCTATCAATTAATTTTTAGCGAAAGTTCTACACCTTTTGAAATTACAGGAAATAATCTCGTAAATGTGCCAGTGCCAGATAATATTACAGATTTTATTGGCCAATTTACGTTTCCAGATTTTTCTCAATTAGGCAACTCTAAAATATATATCGTAGCAATAACAATCGCTATCGTAGCAAGTTTAGAAACTCTTTTAAGTGTTGAAGCTACAGATAAACTAGATCCTGAAAAACGGGTGACTCCAACGAATAGAGAATTGATTGCACAAGGAATAGGGAACACTTTTTCTGGTTTAGTTGGTGGTTTACCTATTACTCAGGTAATTGTGAGAAGTTCTGCTAATGTAATGAGCGGTGGTAAGACAAAAATTTCAACTATTCTTCATGGTTTTCTATTGTTGTTTAGTGTTTTATTAATTCCGCGTTTTCTTAATTTAATTCCGCTTGGAGTACTAGCAGCAGTATTATTGATAATCGGATATAAATTGGCGAATCCCAAACAATTCTTTCATATGTACAAATGGGGTAAATCTCAGTTTATACCATTTGTTGTTACGGTAGTGGCAATAGTTGCAACAGACCTTTTAGTTGGAATTATGTTAGGGCTTGCAGTTGGAATTATTACCATTTTAATTAACAGCTATAAAAACTCTCATTTTCTGCATATGGAAGATGTTTCTAATGGAGCTACAAAAATCAAAATGGTCTTTGCTGAAGAGGTAACATTTTTGAATAAAGGGGCAATACAGCGAGAATTAAACACTTTACCTCCAAATACATCTCTGGAGATAGATGTTACCAAGACAAGATCTTTGGATTTGGATGTTTTAGAGATCTTGGAAGATTTTGCGGTAACAGCAAAAAGCAAGGATATAAATATTAAATTTATATCGGAAAGAGGGGTTTTTGAAAATCCGGTAAGTTATAGAGAGATTTTTGGAGTAGAGGTATTTAAAGCAGCACATTAAATAAAAAAAAGATGCAAGATTTATATAAAAATTTAATAGAGAACAATAAAAAGTGGGTGGAGAGTAAATTAGAACTTGATCCTCAATTTTTTGAGAAATTAGCTAATGGACAACAACCTCCAATTCTTTGGATTGGATGTGCAGATAGTAGAGTGCCAGCTAATGAAATAATAGGTGCGCAACCTGGTGAAGTATTTGTGCATAGAAATATCGCAAATATGGTAGTGCATACAGATATGAATATGTTGAGTGTGCTAGATTATGCTGTAAATATTTTAAAAGTAAAGCACGTAATTGTATGTGGCCACTATGGTTGTGGAGGTGTTAAAGCAGCAATGGGTCAGCAATCTGTTGGTTTAATAGATAATTGGATACGCCATATTAAGGATGTTTATAGAATGCATAGAGATGAATTAAATGCTATTTCAGATGAAAATGAGCGATTTGATTCATTTGTAGAACTCAATGTGAAGGAACAGGTTTTTGACCTTGCCAAGACCTCTATAATTCAGAATGCATGGAAGAATGAGCAAGAGTTAAGTGTTCACGGCTGGGTATATGGAGTAGGTTCTGGAATTATTAAAGATCTGGATGTAAACTTCAGTAATGATTCTCAACTGGAAAAAGTCTATCAGTTAAATTTCTAGGATAATAATTAAAGATATGATTCGCCAACTAATTCAATTTTATTGAAATAGGTTGGCGGATTTTTTATACTTCAGATTCTTCTTCATCTTTAATAAGATCGAGATCTCTCGCTTCACGCAGAATAGCTGGGATCAAAATTGGAGCTATCGTTCTTATTGGAGCATATAATATTGAATCTTCCAGAGTGTTTTGTTCTACAATTTTTATGTTTTCATTGGTTGACCCAAAGAACATAATAACAACACTCACCACAAACGCCACTTTTATAAAACCAAAACCAGCACCAATAAGTTTATTTAAAATTCCAAGAGCAGCAAACCCAGCTACTTTGGTTAAAAATTGCCCAGCAAGTGAAATTAGGAACACTACTATAATGAAAGTGATTGCAAAGGAGGCAAGATTAACAAACCTCATATTCCACGAGACTCTTTCAACCAAATAATCACTTATGTAATGGGAAAAATAAACAGCTATGTAAATCCCTAGAATAAAACCAACTAGAGAAGCCAATTCAGCAAAAAAACCACGAAAAAACCCTCGTACTAGTCCGTATAATAGGATTACCCCTAGTATGATATCTACAATATTCATCTTTTTTGGATAGTGTTACAAGCCCTAAGATACGTATCTTTGCCAAATGGCAAGAGATGAACAATTAAAAGAGCGTTGGAGTGCTTTACAGCTAAAGATCTCCAATCAATTTGCAGATGGAGACATGTTAGATCTAGATGCGATTATATATTTAGTAGGAGTACAGGAACTTGGACAACCTCATAAAAAATTCAAAAAAGATCATAAATTAGATCTTATGCATATTGCAATATGCAGGCTTTTGGAGCCTTATGGATACTATGAATTTGAATATTTTGATGAAGATAAATGGCCTCATTATAAAACTATAGAAACATTACCAAGCTTAAAAGCCGGGGAGCAATCGGTTTTAATGAAAGAAGCGATTGTGAACTATTTTATAGAAAATGGATATATAGAATAAGCTAATTAGGATAGTAGGCAAAATGCTCAATTTTAGTAAATTTGTCCCTCTTTAAAGAAATGTATTAATGATTGATAAGATAAAGGAGCATATTTCAAAGGTTGAAGGATTTCATTCAGAGAATTCTTCAGAAATAGAAGCTTTCAGAATTGAATATTTAGGAAAGAAAGGTTTTTTAAATCAGTTTTTTGCTGAATTTAAAAATGTGCCTAATGAGGAGAAAAAAGATTTTGGTCAAGCCATTAATACGCTTAAAAATGCTGCAACAATAAAAGTTACTGTCTTAAAGGAATTTTTAGATGGCAAGCAAGAAGAGAATGGTAAGTATGGAGATCTTACTAGACCTGCAGAACCTATACAAATAGGATCCAGACATCCAATTTCTATTGTTAAAAATCAGATTATAGAGATCTTTTCAAATATTGGTTTTAATGTTTCTGAAGGACCAGAAATAGAAGATGATTGGCATAATTTTACAGCCTTGAATCTTCCTGAATATCATCCTGCGAGAGATATGCAGGATACGTTTTTTATACAAACAGATCCCTCAGATATCTTATTGCGTACCCATACTTCATCTGTACAGGTGCGATATATGGAAGAAAATAAGCCGCCTATTAGAACTATTTCCCCAGGAAGAGTATTTAGAAATGAAGCTATTTCGGCAAGATCTCACTGTATCTTCCATCAAGTAGAAGGATTATATATAGATAAAGATGTTTCGTTTGCAGATCTTAAACAAACGCTCCTATACTTTACTAAGCAACTCTTCGGAAAATCGAAAATTCGCTTAAGACCATCTTATTTTCCATTTACAGAACCTAGTGCTGAGGTAGATATTTATTGGGGATTGGAAACAGAAACCGATTACCGTATTACCAAAGGAACTGGTTGGTTAGAAATTATGGGTTGTGGAATGGTAGATCCTAATGTTTTAAAGAACTGCGGAATTGACCCTACAGAATACTCTGGTTTTGCATTTGGAATGGGAATAGAGAGAATCGCTATGCTACTATACCAAATAGGGGACATTAGAATGTTTTACGAAAATGATGTACGCTTTTTGGAACAATTTAAATCTGCATTATAAATGAAAAAAATGGGCTTTTTTTTACTTGCAATAATAATATTTGCGGTAATTATTTACGTTACGTTTATACTCGCTGTTATTAAAATAGCCATTGGTGCAATTCTTTTTATTGCTGCAGTCATTTTACTTTGGATTGCATGGCATAAAATAAAACATACTTTCGACTAGATTTGAGAAAAGATATCAAAATACCAGAAGTTAAGGATGTTTATGTTGCGGCTGTTTATGAACAGCATCCGGAATATAAAACGATGGACTGGAATGCTTATATTATTAATGATAGGAAAGATCCTTTAGAAATGATCCTTATCGTTACTAGCGGCTCTAATGAAAAGCAAATCACTCCTGCTATGAGGCATTCTATTAAGCTGCTTCCGGCTAAATATTTTGCTAAAATCGAGTTCTTACAGGAGAAGCTATTGAAGCTAGATAACAAATTCTCTGTTACTTTTTTTGCTGATGATAAAATGTACGAACGCACTTTTACATTACCACAAAACTCAATTAGAGAAAGCGCTTTAACAGAAATCCCTATCATGAATTTGAAAGGGATCTTAGCAGATTAGGCTTCTATTTTTTTACTTCTTCCGTTTAAAAAGTTTAGACATATTCATGAGGATCACAGAGACTATAATAATTATAATCCCAGTCCATTGATAAATATTAATTACTTCACCTAGTAATAAATAGGCTAGAATTACTGCAACAGGAAGTTCTACTGAAGAAATAATTGCACCCAAGCCTACATTTATCTTGGGCATTCCACTCGTAAAAAGAATAGGTGGTAAAATGGTTCCAAATAAGGCAAGTAATAATCCCCATTTCTTAAAGATCTCCAGATTAAACTGTTCTAAAAGAAATGGAGCAGAGATAATGGCAATTATTATTGTTCCGCCCAACATCATCCACAAGCTTCTTCTAAAGGAATGTAAATGCAGCGCTACAGTATTAGAGGTGTAAATGGTTATAGTGTAAGACACTGCCGCTAAAAGTCCCCATCCTATCCCTCGCCAATCTAGTTCTACTGCATCTATTAAGATGTTAGTTGCCAGTACAGTCCCAATAAGTATCACTATTACCGCGAGTATCTTATTTAAGCCAGGTTTTTTCTTGGTAATAATAGACTCAAGTAATACACTAATCCAAACGCTTTGCATTAGAAGAACAATACCAATAGATACAGGAATATACTTTACAGCAAAATAGTAAAAGATACTGGTAAGTCCCAAAGAGGTGCCAGCAGCCATCAGTTTTAAAATACTTTTAGTCTTGGTTTGCTCTATATAGCTTTGTTTCTCTTTTACAAATATTAGATTAAGAATAATAAGGCCAATAAGACCCAATAGCATTTGAGAAAATGTAATCTCATATGAAGTATAACCTTCTGCATATGCCATTTTCACAAAAGTAGTAAGCATCCCATAACTGGATGCTCCTAGAGCAACTAATAAGCTGCCCTTTAGGACGGAGTTATTCATAAATTTAAATAAGTTGATTCTGTTTGAAACTAAACCAAGAGGATTAGTCTAGTTTTTCGGCAAGTTTTTTAAATACAGCTTTAGGATTCTTCCCTTCATACAAAATGCTGTAAACCGCGTTTATAATTGGAGTTTTAGCACCTTTTTCTAAGTTTATCTTATAGGCACTTTCTGTTGCATAATAACCTTCTGCCACCATGCTCATTTCCATTTGTGCACTCTTAACGGTATATCCTTTCCCTATCATATTCCCAAACATTCTATTCCTACTAAAAACAGAATACCCAGTTACAAGTAGATCTCCCAGATAGGCAGAATCATTTATGTTTCTTTTCATCTTATGCACTTTCTTAATGAACTTCTTCATCTCTCTAATGGCGTTGCTCATTAATACACTTTGGAAGTTATCTCCATACCCTAATCCGTGTGCGATTCCGGCTGCAATGGCGTAAATATTTTTTAGCATGGCAGCGTATTCTGTACCCGTTACATCATCACTTGTCTTACAGGTAATATAATCACTTTGTAAATGATTAGCCATAATAGTTGCTTTTTCTTCGTCTAAACAAGCAATTGTAAGGTAAGAAAGACGCTCCAGAGCTACTTCTTCAGCATGACATGGTCCTGTGATCACACCAATATTTTCCTCTGGAACAAAATACTCCTGATTAAAATGTTCTCCTACAATTAAACTAGTTTCTGGTACAATCCCTTTAATAGCCGAAAAGATCACCTTGCCTTCTAAAGATTCTGTAAGATGGTCTAGTTCTCTCTTTACAAATGCTGATGGAATTGCAAATATTAGATAATCTGAATTTTTAACCACCTCATTAATATCACTACTTAAGTGAAGCTTTTTCACATCAAATTCCACAGAACTTAAATAATTAGGATTGTGGTCTTGTGTTCTTATATGTTCAATGGCAGTTTCGCTTCGCATGTACCAATTAATATCGTCAAGATTTTCCGTAAGCATCTTAACGATTGCCGTGGCCCAACTTCCGCCGCCAAACACACCAAATTTAGGAGAGTTATTCATAATAAAATTTCTTCGCTTCAAAAATACATAATTTTAACAGAATGTAAATTTTTCGGGTTTTATTATTAGTAAACTACAATCTTTTTAATATTATATCGTTCTAAACTAGAAGAATGTTAATAGCAAATTTTATATTCTTTAAAATTAGTTTTTTGGTTGGTTATTTAATGAAACAGCGTAGAGTTTAAAAATCTCTACGCTGTTTTTTTGAAATACTAACAAAACTTTAATATAATTAATGTGGGTTGTATAAAGCCTAATTTGTAATTTGGAGTAAGAAATCTAACCAATAAAAATATAATGGGATTATTTAGTTTTATTAAGAATGCTGGAGCCAAAATTTTTGGATCTAAGAAAAATACTAGAGAAAAAGCTGCTGTAGATACTGCAGAAAAACAAAGAGAAGAGGAGCTAGAAAATACAAAGGCTGCTCAAAAATTGGAAACTACAATCCATGATCTTAGTCTTAAAATTGATAATCTTAAAATTCATATTAGTGATGATATGGCCACAATTAGTGGTAAAGCTTATGATCAAGCAACAAGAGAAAAAATTATTCTAGTTGTTGGAAATGTAGATGGAATTGCTAAGGTAGATGATAATATGACAGTGGAAAATAAAGAGCCAGAGGCTGTATTCCATACTGTAGAAAGAGGAGATACCTTAGGGAAAATCGCAAAAGAACATTACGGATCTGCAAATAAATATCCAGAGATATTTGAAGCTAATAAACCAATGCTTACAGATCCAGACAAAATATATCCTGGACAAGTTTTACGTATTCCAGCTTTGAAAAAGTAAAGGATTAATATTCAAATATAAGAGGACTGTTTAAAAAGTTTGAGGTTTTATATTGAGCGCAGTCGATGTGCTAGGTTATAGTTCCACAATGAAAAAAGTAGGATCAATTAACTCAACTGAAGATCAAAAGAATTTTTTAAACAGTTTTTTATTTATAGAAATTCATTTCATCTAAATATTTCCAGACCTTCTCTGGCAACATCGGTCTAATATTCTTACCATCTTTAACTGCATTTCTTATAAACGTAGAAGACAATTCTATAATGGGTGCAGAAACCCGAGTGATTTTATCATTATTTAAAAATTCATTTTCTACTAAGCCTTCAGAAATTCTTGGATAAATATATATGGGGTATCGTTCTAAGATCACTTCATAATTCTTCCATTTGTGCAAACTCTTCAAATTATCTTCCCCCATAATTAACGCAAATTCCAGATTTGGATATTTTTCCTCCAATTGAATTAAGGTATTTACAGTGTAATTAGGTTGCTGAAGACTAAACTCAATATCACTAGGTTTTAAATTAGGATAATCTTCACAAGCCTTATAAACCATCTCTAATCTATGATGATTTTCTAGCAGGCTACTTTTCTTTTTAAACGGATTATGTGGGGTAACAACCATCCAAACTTCTGAAAGCTCAGAGAATTCCACCATATAATTAGCAATTATTAGGTGTCCTGTATGGATTGGATTAAAAGTTCCAAAATAAAGACCTACCTTTTTTTTCATCCTACTTTGCTATTGGCTTCGACAAAAGTAGAAACAAGATCATATGCTTCATCCAAAGCAATTTGAAGATTGTTATTCTCTATAATAAAATCAAATTGAGGTGCTGTAGCAAGTTCTATAGAAGCTTTAGCAACGCGCATATTAATTTTATCCTCACTTTCGGTCTTGCGCTTTTTTAATCTAATTTTAAGCTCTTCAATACTTGGTGGCTTTACAAAAACAGCTAGGGTCTGCTTAGGATAAATATGTTTTATATCTAGGCCTCCAACCACATCTATATCAAAGATCACATTTTTGCCATGTGCCCAAATACGTTCTATTTCTGCTTTAAGCGTACCGTAAAAATTATCACGATAAACTTCTTCCCACTCTAAGAACTCTTCGTGTTTTATTTTTTGTTTGAATTCATGCAAATTCAAGAAATAATAATCTTTGCCTTCCACTTCATCTCCTCTTGGCTCGCGTGATGTTGCTGAAATAGAAAATTCCAGATTTAACTCTGGATGAGCTAATAAATGCTGAACTATGGTTGTTTTTCCTGATCCCGAGGGTGCAGAAAAAACAATTAATTTACCCGTTTTCATTACAATACGTTTAAAAGTTGTTCTTTGATTTTTTCCAGTTCATCTTTCATTTGCACTACTAACTGCTGCATAGGAGCATAATTGGATTTGCTACCAATAGTATTGATTTCCCTACCCATTTCTTGGGAGATAAACCCTAATTTTCTTCCGTTAGAATCAGATGAATTAATAGTTTCTAGAAAATAAGATAAGTGATTTTCCAAGCGAACCTTTTCTTCTGTGATATCAAATTTTTCTATGTAGTAAACCAGTTCTTGCTCGAATCTGTTTTCATCAACTTTCTCCTTAAGATCTGCAACCCCTTTTCTCAAACGTTCTCTTACTCCTTCAATTCTATCCGGATCCATTGCTATAATGTCCTGTAACAATTGTGCAATATTAGACACTCTAAATAAAAGATCTTTCTCCAAAGCATTTCCCTCATCACTTCTAAAAGAATTGATTTCCTTCAATGCTTCCTGCAAGGTTTTTTCGATCTCGATAAATTCTGTTTCCTCAATTTCTTCCCTTTCAGGTTTCATAGTATCTGGCATACGGATAGCCATTTTCAACAATTCATCGTCATCGGCATCAGCAATTTGCCTTAGTTGCTGCATGTATTTTTTAACGACCACAGGATTTACAGAAGAAGTTGTTTCCTCTCCGGTAACTTCAACATACAGAGAAAAATCTACTTTTCCTCTAACTAGTGATTTTGCGATTATATTTCTTAACAGTAATTCTTTTTCACGGTACTGACCCGGGATTCTGGCATTGAGATCCAGACTTTTGCTGTTAAGGGATTTAATTTCTATGGTAATTTTTTTGGATGGAAGTTGTAAAAGACTTTTTCCAAAACCGGTCATTGACTGAATCATGCTTGATTTTTAAAAGGTTGGGCAAAGATAACCAAATCTTAAGCAGGACAAAGAATCTTATGGAAAGTATGAATTATATATGGGAAGTTATAAATTCTAAAGCCCGCTCTTCTGTATACGTAGCATCTTTCTTCTGAAGAAATCCTACGTGACCACCATATTCTGGAGTCTCTAGATAAAGATTTAAACTGTTTTCTGCGATATGATATGGCGATGAATTTTCTGAAAGAAATCCATCATTCTTTGCATTAATAAGTAGAGTGGGAGTTTTAATGTTAGCTAGGAAACTCAGCGCACTACTTTTTTCATAATACTCTAAAGCGCTCGCATAGCCATGAGCCTGACTTGTATACAACTCGTCTATCTGAAACAAATTGGTGCAATTCGAAATTTGCAATTTAGTAATTTCCTCAGGAAAATGCTTCTCTCTTAAAAACAATTGCTTTTTGAGTTGCATTATAAAACGCGTGGAATAAATCCAATTCCTACTTTCCTCCAATTTCTTTAAAGAAGCATAAAGATCGCAAGGCGCAGAAATCGCAACTGCCGCCTTTAACTCCTGCGGAAGATCGTTTCCCTCTCCTAAATATTTCAACAATAAATTTGCACCGAGGCTAAAACCATTAATAGCCAAAGTTTCATATTGTTTTTTCGAAAGAATGCTAGTAATCACAAGATCCAAATCCTCACTGGCACCTGCATTATAAGATTTGTAAAGTTTATTTATTTCTCCACTACAGCCTCTAAAATTAATTGCAGCTACGTCCCAGCCATACTTGTTAAAGTGATGCGCAAGGCCTAAAACATAGGGTCGCTGTGCATTTCCATCCAAGCCATGTAATATAACGAGAACTTTGTTAGACCTGCAAGAATTGGCTGTGCTCCAATCTATGTCAATAAAGTCTCCATCCTTAAGTTTTAATCGCTCTCTGGTTTGGGCTACAGGTTGTACGCTTCTAAGTTTTGCAGCATAGATTGTAGAAATATGATAATTCCTGAAGATGTAAGGCGGATTATAAGTGCTTTCTATTATTGGCATAGTTCACAAATCTCGGAAAATTAAATGGCATATTCTTAACTTATTTAATTATGCATGCATAATATAAATTAGTAGTTTTATAAAAATTTTGAAAATATGTACACGAAGGATTTTGAAATAAGATGGAGTGATATAGATGCAAATAGGCATTTAGCAAATTCGGCATTTATTAATTTTATGAGTCATACCAGAATGGCTTATTTCATGGAAAATGGATTCGACCAGAATACTCTAGCTAAAAAGAATCTAGGACCTGTTGTTTTTTATGAGCATATTTATTATTTCCGAGAGGTATTTATGGGAATGCCTGTAAAAGTGAGCCTAGAATTAAAAGGCATTTCTGAAGATGGAATGTATTTTGAATTTGTCCATAACTTTTACGATCATAAAGGAAGAAATTTGGCAAGTTGCGAGGCTATGGGGGGATGGATAGATCTTAAAGAGCGTAAGTTGATTGGACTACCAGAGAATATGAGAAAAGACATCGATAAAATTCCTCACACAGAAGATTTTAAGATCTTAACCAAAGAGGATACTCGTAAATTTGGGAAAGCTCCTAAGGATTTGGAGTTGAAGCAAGTTTAGGTTTCGTCTTTCTGGTTACCATATAAACTCCAGTAAACACTAAAATTGCTGCGGTTATTTTTACTGCATCTAAAGAATCTGCTCCTGTAGCTACAGCAAATGTAATAGCTATTAGCGGTTGTAAATAAATAAACGCGCTAATAGTTGCTGCACTTAATTCTTTTAGGGCATAAATATTCAATAAATAGGTTAGAAATGTAGTGCCTACAATTACAAATCCCATTTTCCACATGGCGTGGGACGGTAATTCCAACCATTCTACTTGGGAGAATTCAGAGATCGTGATAGGAAAGTTTACAATAATTGCAATTAAAAACAGCCATTTCATTAGAGTGAAAGGATGATACTTGGTTGTTAGCGGTTTCACAAGAATCAGATAAACTCCATAGGAAAATGCATTCACAATAAATAACATATTTCCCACGGGAATATTTGGTGCATTTACCGTCTCAGGATTGCTAAAGAGCACCAAGGCTAGAGCTCCAGCAAGACCAATTATAATTCCTGCAGTTTTTAAAAGAGTTATTTTTTCCTTTATTAATACAGCTGCAAGTAATAGTACAAGAATGGGGGATACTGTAATTATAACAGAACTATTTATTGGAGTAGAAAGACTAAGGCCTTTAAAGAACATGAGCATATTAATAACCATCCCAAAAATTGCACAGGCTATAAATCTGGTCCAATCTCCGGTAGCTACTTTTTCTTTAGGTCCCCAAAAACTTATAATCCAAAATAAGATTGCGGCTCCTGTAACTCGTAAGAATATAAATCCAAAAGGTTCTATATAAACCGGCATTAATCCTTTAGCAATGGTATGATTTATACCATAAATAGTACTCGCTCCGGTTGCCGCAAGAATGGCAAGCGTGCGGCTATTCATTCATAGAAATTTTCGCAGCCTCCACTGTTTTTTTAGAATTCCCAATAAAGATCTCATCGTTATTAATTATAACAGGTCGCTTCAAGAATGTATAATGTTCTAGAATAAGATTCTGGTAATTTGTTTCATCTAAAGTCTCGTTTTTTAGATTTTTCTCTTTATAAAGCTGAGCTCTTTTGCTAAAAAGTGATTCGTAACTTCCCGCTAACTCATACATTTCATCTAATTGCTCCTCAGTTATGGGGTCTTGTTTTATATCTTGAAGAATATAAGCCGAAGAAGGCTCCAGTTCATTTAAAATCCTTTTACAGGTAGAACAACTAGAGAGGTGATAGATCTTTTTCATAATAAGTTTATAAATCTGAACAAAAATTCTTTTTAGTTAAAATGAAGATTTTGAGAACTATTCAAAATTAAAGAATTTTAAAATACTTTTTAACCTCATCCATTTTAAATACAAGTTGAATATTCCCATCAGAATAGGAAGCAACCTCGTAGGAATTATACCTTAAAACAACTTTATTTTGATGAAAACCAATGTTTTGTGGAAGTTGAAATTTATCATCTTCAAAAAACAATCCCGTGCTATTAATAGGTTCGTTCTCTGGAATATCATTTTTCTTTCTAAATCTTTTTTCAGCAAATTCTTTAAAATCCTCTGTGAAAAGATCATTATTAGAAATAAGTCTTCCAGATTCAGGATCGAAATTTAAATAACTAATACTAGTATAACCATGTGCCCCGCCAGTAAAGAGAGCAAGGTCAAATTGAATAGAAATTATTTTTTTAGATTCGTAAGTAATTTTTCCTTCTACGAATGCCTCCCAAGGAATGTTGTATTCTGGAAATTCTTTAGCGCTAGCTTCATAATCCTTAATAAAGGTTTGAGCTAAGTTTTCTAAAGAATTTAAGTCATTGTTATCCTGATAATCTATCAGTTTTATAACATGATCTTCTATGTGACTGTTCAACAAATTGCTGCGAGTATCTTTTTCCATTGCCCATGGAACTTTAATGCCTATAAACGTGCAGTTCTCCTCTTCTGGATTGCAGTTTAATTCAGAAACTTGCTCAATATTCAGTTCATCAAAACTTAATTCTGGAACATCTTTATTACAGCCAATAAACACTAAGCTTAATGTCAAGGCTAAAAACAATTTTTTCACAACGAGATTTCTATGTTAAATTAGGGATAAAGGTACATGCTATTTTGTAGTTGCCCAATACGAGAAGTACATTTACATTAAATATTTATATATGAAATTCAATACCAAAACGATTCACGGAGGGCAACATAATATAGATCCAGCATACGGTTCTGTAATGCCTCCAATTTATCAGACCACGACCTATTCCCAGACCACACCAGGAGGTCATAAGGGTTTTGAATATTCTCGTAGCGCAAACCCAACGAGATCTGCTCTAGAGAATGCACTCGCAAGTATTGAAAACGGAAAATATGGTCTTGCTTTTGGTTCTGGACTAGCCGCTATAGATGCAGTGATGAAATTATTTAAGCCTGGTGATGAGATAATTTCTACCAACGATCTTTATGGAGGATCTTATAGACTTTTCACCAAGATCTTTGAAGGCTTGGGTCTCAAATTTCATTTTGTGGGAATGCAAGATGCAAGTAATATTGAAGCATTTATAAATGAAAAAACAAAATTGATCTGGGTAGAAACACCAACTAACCCAATGATGAATATTATAGATATTGTTGCTTGTTCTAAACTTGCCAAAAAACACAAGCTGCTTTTAGCGGTAGATAATACATTTGCAACTCCTTATTTGCAGCAGCCATTAGACTTAGGGGCAGATATTGTAATGCATAGCGCCACCAAGTATTTAGGTGGACATAGCGATGTGGTACTGGGTTCTCTAGTGGTAAAGAATAAAGATCTAGCAGATAGATTGTATTTTGTGCAAAATGCTAGTGGTGCCATTTGTGGTCCTCAAGATAGTTTTTTGGTGCTAAGAGGAATTAAAACACTACATATTAGAATGCAGAGGCACTGTGAGAATACAGAGAAAGTTGCTAAGTTCTTGAGAACACATCCTAAGGTAGATAAGGTTTATTGGCCAGGTTTTGAGGATCATCCAAACCATGATATTGCAAAAGCACAAATGAAAGGTTTTGGCGGAATGATCTCTTTTACCACTTCAGAAAAAACATTAGACAGCGCAGTTAAGCTATTAGAAAAGTTAAAAGTATTTACATTAGCAGAATCTCTTGGTGGGGTGGAGTCTTTGGCGGGTCATCCAGCTAGCATGACGCATGCATCTATTCCTAAAGAGGATAGAGAGAAAACAGGAATCGTAGATTCTTTAATTCGTTTAAGTGTGGGAATTGAAGATGATGAAGATCTTATTGAAGATATAAAACAAGCTTTGGGATAGATTTGAATTATGGATATAAAGAAAGGTTTTAACTTAGTTGAAACCTTTTTTTATCGCTTTAATAATCTAAATAGTAGATAAACCCAAGATTTAGCCAGAAAACAACATCGTTAAATTTGTTTTGAGGCGCATCTATATTAAGGCCATCAATCCAGTCTACATCGTAATATTGAAATCTTCCTTCAATCGCAATATCTGTCACAGGACTTATTTTATATCTAGCTCCTGCAATTCCAACAATGGCCCATGTAGATCCACCATCCAAATCTATTCCACCTTGAAAGGTTGGAAAAATATTTTCGGGATCGCTTAAAGGTCCAAAATCTGAATAAGCATCAGGATTATAATTAACAAAGTGAACTCCTAAGCTTACAAAAGGCATGAATAGATAAGAAAAGGCACCATAATCACGGATACTAAGTGGATAATATTCTAAATGTGTCCCTATTTCGAAGGTTTGCGTTTTTCCATGCATTCCTCGTAAGAGTTTTCCACCAAGGGTGTTTTTGTCTGCCACAGGCCCAATATGTTCTAGATTTGTTCTAAAATAGTCTAACTCAGTTCTAATTTTAAAGTGATCATTAAAGTATCTATCTACAGTGTAGCAATTACACTCTGCTTTGTAGGCAAAGTTAATGTAGTGCACCAATCCTATCCCGAATCCAGAGTTACTAACATTATTTTGCAAATCGTAGCGTTCTCCATAATCTGTTAAAAACGAGGCAGGCCCTACCAGAACTCCGATTTCATGCGAAATCCCTAGTTGGGCAAACCCATTTTTCTTAGAGAAAAGAAAGAGGGTTAAGAGTATTATAAAAAGTCGGGATCTTCCCATATACAACAAGTGGATGTATAAGCAAATATATAAAATTGCCGCAAACGAAGATATAACTATTACCATACTTATATATTCTTGCCTAATAAAGAGTTAATATTATATCAAAATATAAAATTTGAAGGTTCTTCATCATATATAATTTATATTTGCACTTAATTACGAAAACGTTATAAATAACAATTTATCCTATATTATGGAGCAAAGTGTAAAAGATTTTTTGGATGTAGTTTCTAAGAGAAATCAGAACGAACCAGAATTTATGCAAGCTGTACATGAGGTTGCCGAAACGGTTATACCCTTTATAGAAAACAATAAAAAATATCAAAATTCCATGCTTTTAGAGCGAATGGTAGAACCAGAACGTGTAGTTATGTTCAGGATATCATGGTTGGATGATAAAGGAAATACACAAATAAATAGAGGTTTTAGAATTCAAATGAATTCTGCAATTGGACCATATAAAGGTGGTTTGCGTTTTCACCCAACTGTTAACTTAAGTGTTTTGAAATTCTTGGCTTTCGAGCAGGTTTTCAAAAACAGCTTAACTACATTGCCTATGGGTGGTGGAAAAGGAGGATCAGATTTTGATCCAAAAGGAAAGTCAGATAATGAAGTAATGAAGTTTTGTCAAAGTTTTATGACTGAATTACAACGCCATATTGGAGCAGATACAGATGTGCCTGCTGGAGATATAGGAGTTGGTGGTCGTGAAATTGGATTCTTATTTGGACAATATAAACGTATTAGAAACGAGTTTACCGGTATACTTACAGGTAAAGGGCGTTCTTACGGTGGTTCCTTAATTCGTCCAGAAGCAACAGGTTATGGGAATGTTTATTTCGCACAAAACATGTTAGCTTTAAAAGGAGATAAGTTAGAAGGAAAAACAGTTGTTGTTTCAGGTTCTGGAAACGTTGCCCAATATGCTACAGAGAAAGCAACACAGCTTGGAGCTAAGGTGATCACAATGTCAGATTCTGGTGGATATATACTTGATGAAGACGGAATTGATGCTGAAAAGTTAGCTTTTATAATGGAGCTTAAAAATGAAAAGCGTGGAAGAATTTCTGAATACGCCGATAAATATAAAGGAGCTAAATACTTCGAAGGAAAAACTCCTTGGGGAACAAAATGTGATATTGCTTTACCATGTGCCACTCAAAATGAGTTACATGAGGAAGACGCAAAATTATTAGTGAAAAATGGTTGTAAACTGGTAGGAGAAGGTGCTAATATGCCAACTACTCCAGAGGCAATTGAAGTTTTTCAAAAAGCTAAAATCTTATTTTCTCCAGGAAAAGCATCTAATGCAGGAGGTGTAGCAACATCTGGTCTTGAAATGTCTCAAAACTCAATGAGGTATAACTGGACAGCAGAAGAGGTTGACCAAAAACTTCACGGGATCATGAAAGATATTCATGATGCATGTGTAGAGTACGGAAGCGATGGTCAAGGAAATGTAGATTACGTGAAAGGAGCAAATATCGCTGGTTTCGTTAAGGTAGCAGATGCTATGCTTGCGCAGGGAGTAGTGTAATTTCACCTATATTATAGAATTAAGAAAGCCGCTATTAGCGGCTTTTTTAATTATCTTTCCGCAAAAAATTCAGTCATGGTAGTTAATACCAACGCAATTGTTATAAGTGCTTTAAAATATGGAGAGGCCGATTTGATCGTGAAATGTTACACGCAGAAATCGGGACTTAAAACTTATATGTTGCGTGGGATTTTGAAATCTCGAAAAGGAAAATTTAAAACCTCCTTATTTCAACCACTAACTCAATTAGAGTTAGTAGCAAAACATAAGGACAAGGGCAATCTGGAGTATTTACAGGATGCCAAGATCTTGGTTCATTATCAAACTTTACATACCGAAGTGGTTAAAACTACAATGGTAATGTTTATTTCTGAAATGTTGAAGAATACAATTCATGAAGAGGAGGAAAATGAAGAATTGTATGGTTATTTAGAAGGAGCGGTAAACTGGTTGGATTCTCATACAGACATCGCAAATTTCCATTTATTATTCCTTCTTAAATTAACCCAGTATCTAGGATTTTACCCAGAAGACTCAGAAATTGAGTTACCATACTTTAATTTGCTAGACGGGGTTTTTCAGCATACCAAAATAAATGGCTATTGTGTGAGTGGTGATGTTTTAGAAAATTTAAAGATGTTATTGGGCACAAATTTTGAGGCATTGAATGAAATAAAACTCACAAAATCAAAGCGCGCTGAACTTTTAGAATTATTGCTTAACTATTACAGGTTACATATAGAATCATTTAAAAAGCCAAAATCGCTAACTATCCTACACGAAATATTCAATTAAATGCGCTCAATTTATATTAGCTTTTTTACTCTTCTATTATTTACTATTACTTTTCAAGCTCAAGAGATTACCATTTTAGACCAAGTAACTAAGAATCCAATTGGAAATGTGGCCATCTATAATCTGGATAAATCTAAAAGTGTGCTATCTAATTTTGATGGGCAAGCAGATATTTCTAAGTTTTCTAAAGAGGAGCGATTGATCTTTCAGCATGTTTCACATTTAGAAAAAAGCATTTCAAAGCGGGAAATAGGGAAAGATTGGATTGTTTATTTAGATGAAGATGAAAACATATTACAGGAGGTGGTACTTTCAGTAGCTAAATTTCAGCAAGATAAAAAAGATATCCCACAGCGCATTGTGAGTTTATCTTCAGAAGATATTGCATTTTCTAACGTGCAAACTTCTGCAGACCTTATGGAAAGCTCGGGAAGTGTTTATGTTCAAAAAAGTCAGTTGGGTGGAGGAAGTCCAATGATCCGTGGGTTTTCTACTAATAGGCTCTTAATCGCAGTAGACGGAGTTAGAATGAATACTGCTATCTTCCGAAGTGGAAATGTCCAAAATATCATTGCAATAGATCCTCTTTCTGTAGATAATGCTGAAGTAATTCTAGGCCCTGGATCAGTAGTATATGGAAGCGATGCCATTGGTGGAGTTATGAATTTTTATACGCTAAAGCCAATTCACGCAGATCTTGAAAAAACAGTGTTTTCGGCAAATGCCTATGCTAGATTATCCTCTGCAAATGATGAGAAAACAACGCATGCCGATTTTAATTTTGGAATGAAAGAGTGGGCTTTTTTAAGCAGTATTTCTTATTCAGACTTTGGAGATCTTAAAATGGGAAGCCATGGTCCAGAAGAATTTTTAAGACCAGATTATGTAATTAGAACTAATGGAGAAGATCAGGTGGTTGCAAATAAAAATCCAAAAGTACAGGTCCCGACAGGATATAATCAGATAAACCTACTTCAAAAGATCTCTTTTAAGCCGAATGAAATCTGGGACTTAAGTCTTGGTCTTATTTATTCTGAAACCTCTAATTATCCTAGATATGACCGATTGGTGCAGAAAAAGGATGGTGATTTGAGATATGCAGATTGGTATTATGGCCCGCAGTCTTGGTTTATGGGAAATGTAAATATCAATAAAAATGGAAGCGGAAGTTTATATGACAAATTTCAGTTCACCGGTGCTTATCAAAATTTTGAGGAAAGTAGATTTGATAGAAAATTTGAGGATGAAATCTTATATAGTACTAAAGAGGAAGTTGATGCTTACTCTGCAAATTTAGATTTTGAGAAAGATTATAAAAAAAACAAACTTTTCTATGGATTGGAATATGTGGCTAATAAAGTATACTCTACAGGTTTATTTAATAACATCTCAACACAGGAAACAGGATCCAACGCTTCCAGATATCCAGATGATGCTGTTTGGCAGTCCTTAGCCGCATATCTTAGCTATAACTGGAAGATCAAAGAAAATTTGAACTTGCAATCTGGGTTGAGGTATAATTATATAATGATAGATGCTCAATTTCCTTCAGAAGAATATGATTTTCCATTTAGTGACGCCAATTTAAACACAGGTGCTTTTACTGGAAGTGCAGGATTAAGCTGGCAACAAAACAGCCAATTCAATTGGAAAATGAATTTCTCTACAGCTTTTAGAGCTCCTAACATAGATGATATAGGTAAGATCTTCGATTCTGAGCCAGGAGCAGTTGTGGTTCCAAATCCAGATCTCAAACCAGAATATGCCTATAATGGAGAGTTGAGCCTGGGATGGAAACCAGTTAAAAAGATAAGATTTGATCTGGCAACTTTTTATACATACTTGGAAGATGCATTAGTGAGGAGAGATTTCTCTATAAATGGAAATACTAGCATAGACTATCAAGGAGAGCCAAGTAGAATCCAAGCCATTCAGAATGCTGCAAATGCTTATGTTTATGGGTTTGAAGGTGGAGTAGAGGCCGAGATCTTGAAAACCTTAAGGTTGAAGTCTCAAATAACAATTACTAAAGGAGAGGAAGAGCAAGATAACGGAGCGCAGGCACCGTTAAGGCATGCAGCTCCTCTTTATGGAAATACTCATCTGGTATGGACTCAGGGCAAAATAAAATTAGATCTGTTTTCTGAATATAATGGAAAATTGGATTTTGATGAGCTGGCACCTTCAGAGCAGGACAAGGATTATATGTATGCGCTGGATAGTAATGGTAATCCATATTTTGCCAATTGGTATACTTTAAATATCACTGGGAATTATCAGCTTTCTGAACAGTGGAGTACTACAATATCTGTAGAAAATATCACAGATCAGCGGTACAGAACCTATTCTTCCGGGATTGCATCTGCAGGAATAAATTTTATAGCGGCCGTAAAATATAGCTTGTAGAAGAGTTTAGTTCTTTAAATTCATTTTTTTTGTAATTGAGGATTTTGCTGAATTATCTAATGGTTAAATGATTAGCTTTTTACTCAATAACAGTCTTCTCTTTTCTCAAAAATCGTTATTTTCGCAACTCAAAAGAAATTACGATAAAATGAGCGCAAAGTTCCCTGAGTATAAAGGACTTGACTTACCAAAAGTTGCTGAAGAAATTCTTAACTATTGGAAAGAGGATGAGATTTTTGAAAAAAGTATGAGTGCACGAGATGGTGCTCAACCATTTGTGTTTTTTGAAGGACCGCCTTCCGCTAACGGCCTTCCGGGAATTCATCACGTGATGGCGCGTTCTATTAAAGATATTTTTTGCCGTTATAAAACTCAAAAAGGATTTCAGGTTAAAAGAAAAGCAGGATGGGATACTCATGGATTGCCTATTGAGCTTGGTGTAGAGAAAGAACTTGGAATCACCAAAGAGGATATTGGGACAAAAATCAGTGTAGAAAAATATAACGAAGCTTGCAAAAGCGCAGTTATGCGCTATACAGGAATCTGGAATGATCTTACTGAAAAAATGGGATATTGGGTAGATATGGAAGATCCATATATCACCTACAAATCCAAATATATGGAAACCGTTTGGTGGTTACTTTCAGAAATATATAAGAAAGGCCTTATTTATAAAGGTTATACCATTCAGCCTTATTCTCCAAAAGCGGGAACAGGTTTGAGTTCACACGAGCTTAATCAGCCAGGAACTTACCAAGATGTTACAGATACTACGGTAACTGCAATGTTTAAAGCAAAACCAGAAACTTTACCCGATTTTCTTTCAGAAGTATCCAATGAGATCTATCTGACGGCATGGACGACTACTCCGTGGACCTTGCCCTCTAATACTGCACTTACAGTTGGCCCTAAAATAGATTATACTTTAGTTTCAACCTATAACCAATACACTTTTCTACCAATAAACATTATACTAGCTAGCAGTCTTGTTGACAAGCAATTCGATAAAAAATTCGTAAAGGTTGAAACCAAAGAAGCTTTAGCATCTTATAAGGAAGGAGATAAAATCCCATATTCAGTAGGTAAGACTTTTAAAGGTGCAGATCTTGTTGGAATTAGATATGAGCAATTATTGCCATACGCCCAGAAGTTTGAAAATGTTGAGAATGCATTTAGAGTGATTGCTGGTGATTTTGTTACTACGGAAGACGGGACTGGAATTGTTCATACAGCACCAACTTTTGGAGCAGATGATGCGATGGTTGCGAAACAAGCAGTGCCGGAAATACCGCCATTATTGGTGAAAGACAAGAATGATAACCTTGTTCCTTTGGTAGATCTTCAGGGAAAATTCCGTGAAGAATTAGGAGAACTTGGCGGAAAATATGTGAAGAATGAATATTATGATGAGGGTGAAGCACCAGAAAGATCTGTAGATGTAGAGATCGCTATTCAGCTAAAAGAAGACAACCGTGCTTTTAAAGTTGAAAAATATGTGCACAGTTATCCAAATTGCTGGAGAACAGATAAACCTATTTTATACTATCCATTAGATTCCTGGTTCATTAAAGTGACCGAATTTAAGGATAGAATGTTTGAATTGAACCAGACCATTAACTGGAAGCCTAAAGCTACTGGCGAAGGAAGATTTGGAAATTGGCTAGCCAATGCAAATGACTGGAATTTGTCCAGAAGTCGATATTGGGGTGTGCCATTGCCTATCTGGAGAACAGAAGACGGGAAAGAAGAAATAATGCTTGGTTCTATCAAGGAACTAAAGGAGGAAATAACGAAGGCGATTGAAGCCGGATTTATGACTAAAGATATTTTTGCTGAATTTGAAGTGGATAATTTCTCTGATGAGAATTATGATCTTGTAGATCTTCATAAGAATGTGGTAGATACTATAACTCTGGTTTCAGCTTCGGGAAAACCAATGAAGCGAGAATCAGATCTTATAGATGTTTGGTTCGACTCTGGATCTATGCCTTATGCGCAGTGGCACTACCCGTTTGAGAATAAGGAAATGGTAGAAAATGGCGAGAGAAAAGCCGATTTCATTGCAGAAGGAGTAGATCAAACCCGTGGTTGGTTTTATACTTTGCACGCTATAGCTACGATGATCTTTGATGATGTAGCCTACAAGAATGTTGTTTCTAATGGCTTGGTATTGGATAAGAATGGACAAAAAATGTCCAAGCGTCTTGGAAATGCAGTAGATCCTTTTGAAACCTTGGCTGCTTTTGGACCAGATGCTACTAGATGGTATATGATCTCTAATGCAAACCCATGGGATAACTTAAAATTTGATATTGAGGGCATTGCAGAGGTGAGCAGAAAATTCTTCGGCACCCTTTATAATACATATTCATTCTTTGTGCTGTATGCTAATTTAGATGGCTTCAGCTATAAAGAGGAAGATGTGCCAATGAAAGACCGTCCGGAAATTGACCGGTGGATACTTTCAGAATTGCATACACTTATTGAAAAAGTAGACAAATTCTATGAAGAATATGAACCAACTAGAGCTACTAGAGCAATTTCAGAATTTGTTCAGGAAAACTTAAGTAACTGGTATGTAAGATTGAGTAGAAGAAGATTTTGGAAAGGAGATTACGAGCAAGATAAAATTTCAGCATATCAAACATTATACACTTGTTTATTAACGGTTGCTAAATTAGGATCGCCAGTAGCGCCGTTTTTCATGGATAAACTATATAAAGATCTAAATGAAGTTTCTGGAAAAGAGAAATTCTCCTCTGTGCATTTAGCAGATTTTCCTGTCTTTGATAAACAAATGATCGATGAATCATTAGAGCATAAAATGCAAAAAGCCCAAACAATATCTTCTTTGGTGCTCTCGTTACGTAAAAAGGAAATGATCAAGGTTCGTCAGCCATTACAACGGATCATGATACCAATACTAGATCCAAAACAAAAAGAAGAGATCTTGGCCGTTGAAGATCTTATTAAATCTGAAGTGAATGTAAAGTCTATAGAATTAATAGATGATGCTTCTGGATTATTGATAAAACAAGCAAAACCTAATTTTAAAGTTCTTGGGCCTAGGTACGGGAAGGATATGAAGGCAGTAGTTGAGGTTATTAACAATTTTACTGTTAAAGATATAGAAACTGTTGATAGAGATGGTGAGATTACTGTTGAAGTTAATGGGAAAATGATTAAATTGGCATCCACAGATGTTATAATAACATCACAGGATATTGAAGGCTGGTTAGTAGCTAGTAGCGGAAATATTACGGTGGCTTTAGATGTGAGTATTTCTGAAGAATTGAAAAAAGAAGGAATAGCTCGGGAATTGGTTAATAGAATTCAGAATTTAAGAAAAGATTCTGGTTTAGAAGTTACTGATACCATAGATGTGACCCTACTGAGAGATAGCATTGTCGAGAATGCTGTTCAACAAAATATAAATTATATTAAGAACGAGACGCTCACTGCAAATCTCGAATTTGCAGACGTAATAGATGTTGGAACGGAAATTGAATTCGACGATATAGTTACTAAGCTGAGTATCAAAAAACATTAAGCCCATGTCAACAGAAATTAAAGAACGTTACAGCGATGCCGATCTTGCCGAATTTAAGACCTTGATCATAGAAAAGATCAGAAAGGCGCAGGAGCAATTGGATCTTTACAAAAGTGCTTATGTGAACGATGGTAACAACGGTACCGACGATACTTCACCCACTTTTAAGGCTTTCGAAGAAGGAAGTGAAACTCTAAGTAAAGAAGCTAATTCACAATTAGCCATTAGGCAAGAAAAATTTATTAGAGACCTTAGAAATGCTTTAGTACGTATTGAAAGCAAAACCTTCGGGATTTGTAGAGTTACAGGGAAATTAATTGCAAAAGAACGTCTTAAGTTGGTTCCACATGCAACATTAAGTATTGAAGCAAAAAACTTGCAACGGTAAATAGTGCGGTTTTAAAATAACTTAAACGCTCCAGTTAATTATAGCTTGGAGCGTTTTTTGCATCATATTCATCATGAAATTTCAGATCTCTTTTATAATTTTCCTGCTTAGTTTTTTTGCATCTGCCCAAAAGGATACATCAAGGCAAATAGATGCAAAAGAAATAGAAAGTATTTATATAGATACCGATGAGGTTTTTAAAATCATTATAAATACTTCCTCGAAAAGTGATCTAATTTCTATTTCTAGCCATTCTGAAGGTGAATATTTTAATGATATTGCTTTGAATACAGAAGTGAAAAAGAGTTCTGTTTACTTATCTACCAAATTTCAGGAGATCTTACAAAGCGGATTCGATAAGTTGAGCGCCCATAAAGTATTCTCACTAGAAATAACCTTAGAAATCCCTGAAGGAATGCAGGTTTTTGTAAAATCTAATATTGCATCTGTAGAGGCGGAAGGTGTCTTTGATTTTATACAAGTTCAATTGAAATCTGGCTACTGTAATCTTTCAAGTTTTGAAGGAAACGCACTGGTTAATACTTTTAACGGCGCAATTACAATAGAAACCACAGATGCAACCGTAACAGCTTCTTCCAGAAATGGAAAGGTTATTCTTCCATCTGTTTTTGCTGGTAAAAACTCAATAAAAGTGGCCTCGATCAATGGAGATATTAGAATAGTGGAAAACTAAATAATATTAGTATTTTTGACCCGATTTAATTCCACCCATAAATGTCTTTAAAAAAAGCTTCCCTAATTATAATTTTGATCCTCTTAATAGATCAAATTTCTAAAATTTATATTAAAACTAGCTTCGTATTAGGAGAAGAGGTTAAAGTGCTAGATTGGTTTAGTATTTTATTTGTTGAAAATGAAGGTATGGCTTGGGGAGCTAAGATCCCGGGAGAATATGGTAAATTATTGCTTACACTATTTAGATTAGGAGCAATTGTTGGAATTGGGTATTGGTTGTGGGATTCTGTTAGAAATAATGGTTCGCGAATTTTAATAACTGCTATCGCTTGTATTTTTGCAGGAGCTTTTGGAAATATTATAGATTCTGTCTTCTATGGTCTTATCTTCGACGATAGTTATGGTCACGTAGCTCAATTTTTACCTGAAGCTGGCGGTTATGGCACTTTATTTCACGGAAAGGTGGTAGACATGCTCTATTTCCCTCTATATGAAGGGATATTGCCTAACTGGCTTCCAATTTGGGGTGGAGAGTATTTTTCTTTCTTTGATCCTGTATTTAATATCGCAGATACTGCAATAAGTGTAGGAGTTGGATTATTACTGCTTTTTAATAAAAAGGCGTTCCCTAAAAAGGAAAATGAAGAATAGATTTATTACTTCTTAAGCAACATTAGCAACTCTATCAAATATCTTTTCGAACTTCTTTAATTCTATTGGTTTTATCAAATAATCTGTAACCAGATTAAAAGATTTTGCTCTCTCAAGATCTCTTGGATCTATAGATGAGGAGACCACATAAAGAGTGATTTTTTTGTCGAATTGATTTTTAATCTTGATAAATTCTCCTAAAAACTCCCATCCATCCATCACGGGCATGTTAAGGTCTAAGAAAATGATGTCTGGTAATTTCTCTTCTGTCATATTAGTTAAAATAATCTTGAAGTAATCCAAAGCTTCTAAGCCGTTTTTGAAGATCAGTAAATTTTCAGATAATTTTTTAATTTCGATGATTTTTCTAACTAAGTTCACGTATATTTTATCATCATCAATAATACACGCTAGCTCCATTTTTTGCCCCATTAAGATCTAGAATTTAATTTTAAACGTTGTTCCAATATTTACGGTACTGGTAACAGAAATAGACCCTCCCATCGTTTCCACCTGATTTTTGGTGATAAACAAGCCTATTCCTTTTGCATCTGGATTGCTATGAAATGTTTTGTACATACCAAACATTTTATCGCCATATTGATCCAGATCTATACCAATTCCGTTATCACTTATCTCCATAAAATTCTGGTCATTAACAGAGTAGGTCTGAATAAAAATAACAGGGACTCTTCCAGGTTGTTTATATCGAATAGCATTAGTGATTAAATTTAGTAAAATACTTTCCAAGTACTCAGGAATATACGAAATTTCTTTTAGAGCTTTAAATTCGGCAATTATTTTGGCGCTTTCTCTATTAATTAACGAAGAAGCTGAAGAAATAACAATATCTAAAGATTGCTTGAAAGAAACGAGAGTCCGCTCTTTCTTTAATAGAGTTTGATGTGATACCATATCATTTAATCTAGAAATAGCGGCATCTAGATTTACTGATATATCTTCAACGTTTTCTATAAGATCAATTTTATCTTGAGAATTTTTCGCTTCATTCAGCAACTGCACTACTAAACTTAAATTACTGCTATGCGATCTTAAATTGTGAGACACCACATGTGCAAAGTTGAACAATCTGGAGTTTTGTGCAGCAATGATATCTAAAGAGTTCTGCAAATTAAGCTCATTGCTTTTATTTTCATCTATATTTTGTAAGACTCCTCTAATTCCAATAATTTGTTGCTCTTCATTATAAACAGGTTTTCCGGTTGCCTGAACCCAAAATTCCCGTCCATACAGAGTTACCATTTTTAGCTCGGTCTTAAAGGGAATCCCGTATTTTTCACATTTTTCGAAAATAGAATTTGCCTGTTCTTGATGTTCAGATGCATAAAATTGTAATCTTTTATCATAGTCTGGATTAAAATCCTTTGGACAATCCAAGATCTTTTTAGTCACATCATCCCAATAAATAGATTTGGTAGTAATATCTATATACCATCCACCGGTAGTGGTCATTTCTGCCGTTTCCCTATAATAGAAGAAATTTTCCTCTATAGTGTATTGGTCTCTTTTAGATTGATGGATATTTACAAACAACAATACTGCAGTCTCTATATTGTTGCTGTCTTTCCTTTTTAAATTGCGACACTCAAACCATCTAAATTTATCATTTTTAAGCTTTAATCTAATTTCCTGATTTAAATTTTCAGAGCCTAAGGTGAGATTTTCAAAAGCAACCCGATAATCATACCGATAGTCCTTGTGAAGAACATTGGTCATAAAGTGTTCAAAAAGGGATTCTTCGGTAGGAGGAGTGCCAACTAATGCTTCGAAATGATCTGACCAAGAAATTTCTTTTGTAAGCAGATTGATCTTCCAATAGGCGATGTCAAAATCTTCTAAAATATTATTTAACTGAAGGTCGTTGAGCATCAATTGTTAGTTGGGGAAATTAAATGTAAGCTAATGTTAAAAATTTACCAAATATAGAAGCTTATTTTTTAAAAAATGTATGTTTTGTGGGGTGTAACACAGAAATCTAAGGCAATATCACTCGTTTCCAGTCCTGGAATGGAATTTTCAGCTTCAAAAAATGAAACACCAACCTTAATAACATTGGGCTTGCAAGAGGCAAGAAAGATATCATAAAAGCCTTTTCCGTAGCCCAGTCTGTGACCATTTAGGTCGAAAGCCAATAAGGGAACAAAAACTACATCGATCTTTTCTGAAGAAATTTCTATTCCATCAACAGGTTCAGGGATATTCCATTCATTTTTCCTTATAACGGTAGAGTCTGTAAGTAAGAAATTGTTCAGCTTTCTAGTTTTAAAATCACTTTTTGAAAGGATCACATTTTTATCTTTTCCCTGTAAAATATGCAAAATGAATTCGGTATCGATCTCTTTCTTTTCAGTAATACTTAAAAATAAATGATAATATTCCAGATCCCAAATAGGTAATTGAAGCAATTTATTGGCGATCTCAAGACTAAATTCTTCAATTTTATTTGAAGGTAATTCATCTCTCTTTAAAATATATTTTTTGCGTAGCTTATTCTTCATGCGGTAATTTAGAAGGGATGGATAAATGAAATATTGCATCTCCTTGATACACTATTGGAGATTCATTTACATTAATTACATATCCTGCATAAGATGCGGTTACTTTATGTCTAAATTTACCATAGGGATCTGTAATGGTTGCGATATATTCTCCTTTCTCTACATGCTTACCGCATGCAATCTTTACATGAATTAAACCGCTATATTTTGCTCGCATCCATGTGCTGTTTTCAATAATTATGCTGTCTAAAGGTGGGTCATCACAAACAAAGCGAGGTTTTAACATGCCCATATGTTTAAGAACTCTCATGGTTCCATCTACTCCGAACTTTGCAATATCTTTATTGCTATCCAAGGATTTTCCTCCTTCAAATAACAGAACGGTTTTTCCTAATCGCTTGCAAGTCTCTCTATAGGATTTCCCTATAGTTTTGGAATAATACGTGAAAGGCGCATTAAATATTTTAGCATATTTCTGGCCCTCCTCGTCGTCCTTTTGAATTCTAATTTGGGCAACATTAAATCTACTGGCTCCTCCGGTATGAAAATCTAAACAAAAATCGGCTACTGGAAGTATTTTTTGAACGAACTGATATGCAAATCTGCTTGCTAGTGAGCCATTTTTGGTCCCAGGAAACACCCGGTTAAGATCCCTACCATCTGGGAATTCACGTGAAAGATTTAGAAATCCAAATACATTTACAATAGGAATACAAATAACAGTACCAATAACTGGTTTATTTATTCCTTTAGAAATTAACTGGCGCACAATTTCCACTCCATTTATTTCATCACCATGGATCCCTGCAGTTATTAATAATACAGGTCCTGCTTTTTTTGAACGTTCTATTATTACGGGAACTTCTACGGAAGTGGTTGTATATAACTTAGCCATATTAAGGTTGATGACAGCACCTTGACCAGGCAAAATTTTCTTTCCCAAGATCTCTAAAACATTATTTTTATCTATATGAGCCATATTTACGAATGTCTTTCTATGTATCTAATAATGGATTTTGCGATGTCTTGACCTGTAGCAGCTTCTATCCCTTCCAATCCAGGAGACGAATTTACTTCTAATATAAGAGGTCCTCTAGCACTTTGCAACATATCTACGCCTGCAACTCCCAAGCCCATTGCTTTGGCAGCTTTTATGGCAGCAGCTTCCTCCTCATCTGTCAGTTCTATAACACTTGCAGTTCCCCCTCTGTGAAGGTTAGATCTAAATTCTCCTTCTTTTCCTTGGCGTTTCATTGCACCAACCACTTGACCGTCTACCACTAAAGCTCTAATATCTGCTCCACCTGCTTCTTTAATAAATTCCTGAACAATTACTCTTGCCTGTAATCCATTAAATGCTTCTATCACAGACTCTGCTGCATTTTGGGTTTCGGCTAAAACTACCCCCAAACCTTGGGTTCCTTCCAATAATTTAATTATCAAAGGTGCGCCTCCAACGTGTGCAATAACTTCTCCGACATCTTTAGAGTAGTTTGTAAAAATTGTTTTTGGTAATCCTAATCTGGCTCTGGAAAGAATTTGTAAACTTCTTAACTTATCTCTACTTCTCATTAAAGATTGACCTGAAGTAGTTGTAAAAACACCGTTCATTTCGAATTGGCGTACTACTGCTGTACCATAAAATGTAATGGAAGCACCTATTCTGGGAATCACAGCATCTGTTTCTCCTAAAATGTGTCCCTTATAAAAAATAGATGGTTTCTTTTTTTCAATAATTAAATCACATTTAAGAGGATCTATAACTTCTACGAGATGTCCTCGTTTTTTGGCAACTTCAACAAGTCTTCTGGTGGAATAAAGACTGCTATTTCTTGACAGTATTTTTATGTTCATTTAATTTTCAAATTATAGGAGACGTCTGTGAACTCTGGATCAACAACAAATTTTTTAGTAAGGAATTTTCTGCCAATTAGGACTGGATAACGCATCTCTTGGCGTGCAGACAAAGAAAGTGAAATTTTGTAAAGTTTATCAAATATCTTAATGGTGGATTGCACTTGGAACCGCTTCTGAATAATGCCGTTACTACTCTTTACAAAAACGATATCATAATCTTTAAAAACTATTTCTGTACCATTATAAAGAGGATGTTCTTCGTCCAAAAATGTGCAGTGTAGTGCGTCATCTTGTTCCACAATATTATTACAATGGATAGAGGAAGTGTAGGCTCCTGTATCTATTTTTATTGCGATATTTTCCATTTTCAACATTGGAAAATCGGCTTTGTCAAACTTTCCTATTACTCTTTTCTCCATGGCTGCAAGTTACTAAATTGATTAATGTAATTTTTTAAGTTGCTGAATAAGGATTTTTATAATAGATCCTTCGGAGGTGAGAGGTTCTAAAATTGAACATATTTCAGAAACCAAGAAAAGTTTAACATTTATGAGAACCTAAAATTTAATGCTCCCGGGAATATGTAATATATTTGAAAAAATGGAAACTACGCCCCTAAAAATTCAGCTTCAAACACTTCCCGACAGTCCGGGGGTTTATCAATATTACGATAAGAATGGAAAGATCCTATATGTCGGGAAAGCTAAGAACCTAAAGAAAAGAGTTTCCTCCTACTTCAATAAATCTCATGATAGTCATAGAATAGATGTGATGGTTAAGAAGATCCATGATATCAAACATATTGTGGTGAACTCTGAAACCGATGCACTTTTGTTGGAGAACAATCTTATTAAAAAATATCAGCCACGATTTAACGTGATGCTGAAGGACGATAAAACCTATCCCTGGATCTGTATTAAAAATGAGCGTTTCCCTAGGGTTTTTCCCACAAGAAGACTCATAAAAGATGGGAGCGAATATTACGGCCCGTTTACAAGTTTTAAAACCGTAAATACCTTATTAGATCTTATTAAAGGTCTTTATCAGTTAAGAACTTGTAATTATGATCTAACTGAAGAAAAAATTAGAAACGGAAAATATAAAGTTTGTTTAGAATACCATTTAGGAAATTGTAAAGGGCCATGTGAAGGATTACAAACAGAAAAGCAATACAATGAAAATATAGAGGCGATCCGGAATATTGTAAAAGGGAATTTTAAAGATTCTGTACAATTATTTCACCTTCAAATGAGAGAGCATGCTGAAAAAATGGAATTTGAAGATGCTCAAAGGATTAAAGAGAAAATCCATGTATTAGAGAATTATCAGTCTAAATCTACCGTTGTAAATCCTAGGATTAATAATGTGGATGTGTTCTCTATTGTTAGCGATGAAGGATTTGGATACGTGAATTTCTTGCAAATCTCTCATGGCTCCATCATTCGATCCCATACAATAGAGATGAAGAAAAAATTGGATGAAACAGATAAGGAATTACTGGAGCTGGGAATAATTGAAATAAGACAACGCTTTAGTTCTATGTCCAGAGAAATTTATGTTCCTTTTAAAGTAGATGTTGGAGAAGAGATTAAAATTACCGTACCAAAATTGGGAGATAAAAAGAGCATAGTAGAGCTCTCTCATAGAAATGCTCGGTATTTTAGGCAAGAACAATTTAAACAAATGAAAATTGTAGATCCAGATAGGCATGTAAATAGGATCATGGCACAGATGAAAGAGGATTTGCGACTAAGTGTAGAGCCAAGACATATAGAATGCTTCGATAATTCCAATATTCAGGGAACTAATCCAGTGGCCGCTTGTGTGGTTTTTAAGAATGGAAAAGCCAGTAAAAAAGATTATAGAAAATTCAATATTAAGACCGTAGAAGGTCCAGATGATTTTGCCTCTATGGAAGAAGTTGTTTTTAGAAGGTATAAACGCTTACTTAATGAAGAAGAACCATTGCCGCAGCTTATAATTGTAGATGGCGGAAAAGGGCAACTTTCTTCTGGAGTTAAAGCTCTCGAAGCTTTAGGGTTGCGAGGGAAAATTGCGATTATTGGGATAGCTAAGAGACTGGAGGAACTATATTATCCGGGAGATTCTATTCCCCTGTACTTAGATAAAAAGTCTGAAACCTTAAAGATCATTCAGCAACTGCGAAATGAAGCGCATAGATTCGGGATTACTTTTCATAGAAATAAACGAAGCAGTGAGGCGTTGAATACAGAATTAGAATCTATTGTAGGAATTGGAGATAAGACTGTTGTAGAATTATTGAAACATTTTAGGTCGCTTAAACGAGTAAAAGAGGCTACCTTAGAGGAATTAGCTCCTGTAATTGGACTATCCAAAGCGAATATTATCTATAACAACTATCATCCCGCATAAATGAAGAATTCCATATTACTTATCGTCCTCTTGTTATCTCTTTCTGGGTTTGGACAGGAAAAAGAGGAGGCGAAGGTAGGATTGGTGCTAAGTGGTGGTGGAGCTAAAGGCCTCGCCCATATTGGTGTTCTAAAGGTGATCGAGGAAGCTGGAATCAAGATAGATTATATTGGAGGAAGTAGTATGGGAGCTATCATTGGTGGCTTATATGCCGCGGGATATACTGCCAATCAATTAGATTCAATATTCCATGAGATCAATTTCAATATCCTTATCCAAGATAATGTTCCTAGAAGTTCAAAGACTTTTTATGAAAAAGAGGAAGATGAAAAATACGCGTTGACCTTACCCTTCGATAATTTTAATATCTCCTTTCCTTCAGGACTTTCCAAAGGTCAGAATATTTATAATCTGATGTCTAAACTTACGCTGCATCTTGGCGGAAATCAGGATTTTAGTAAGTTGCCAATTCCTTTTTTTTGTATTGCGGCAGATATTGAAACGGGAAAGCAAGTGATATTGGAAAAAGGATCTTTAGCAAAAGCTGTTTCGGCTAGTGGTGCAATACCCTCTGTATTTAGCCCCGTGGTTATAGATGGAAAAATACTCACAGATGGTGGCGTTGTAAATAATTACCCTGTTGCAGAACTTAGAAGAAGAGGGGCAGATATTGTGATTGGAGTAGATGTTCAGGATAGTTTGGCAGATAGAAAGCACCTAAAGGGTGTCTTTGAGATTCTTACCCAGATAAATAATTTTAGAACTATTGCTCATATGAAGGAGAATATAGAGCTTACAGATGTCTATATCAAGCCAAATATTAATGGATTTAGCGTGCTTTCGTTTGAAAAAGGTTCTGCAATAATAGATTCTGGAGAAGTTGCAGCAAGAAATAAGTTGAAAGATCTAAAGCTCCTAGCTTCAAATCAACGTGCTGAAAGAAAACCACCTGTAAAAATAAATAGAATAGATACTATAAATATAGATGCATTGGTAATAGAAGGTAATAGTAGTTACCCAAGGGCCTATGTTCTGGGAAAACTGAATTTAAAATATGATTATAACTATACTATAGACAATTTAAACGATGGTATTAACAGACTATCTGCCACCGGGAACTTTGATAAGATTAATTATACTTTAACCCCCAAGAAAGACGCTTATACGCTTGCCTTAAAATTAGAAGAAAGCCAAAGCAAGACTTTTTTAAGATTGGCACTGCATTATGATAACCTTTACAAGAGTGGTGCATTAATAAACATCACCAAAAAAAGTTCTTTGTTTACTAATGATGTAGCCTCTTTAGATGTAGTATTAGGAGATAATTTTAGATATAACTTTCAATATTATATAGACAAAGGTTATTACTGGAGTTTGGGAATAAAGTCCAGATACAATGCATTCAATAAAGGAATCCCATTTGATTTTGTAGACAGCAATGCAGATGTAGATGGTATTGGAATTAATAAGATAGAAGTAGATTATCAAGATTACACCAATCAATTTTATGTAGAAACCCAGTTTCAGCAAGTATTATCTTTTGGAGTGGGGGTCGAACATAAATACCTAAAGGTGAATACAGAAACTTTAGGAAATATCTCTATGAGCGGTAACTCAAATACCACTTTTGAAAAAAGCAATTATTATAGCACTTTCGGATATTTAAAATTGGACAGTTTTGATAATAAGTATTTTCCGACCAAAGGAGTTTATTTTGAAGGCGATTTTCATCTTTATTTACTTTCGTCAGATTATAATAATGACTTTAATGAATTCTCTATTGCTAAAGGGGCGGTGGGTTATGTCTTTAGTCCGTTTAACAAATTTACAACCAAAATATCTTCTGGAGCAGGATTCAGAATAGGTCAAGCAGGCCCAAATTCTTTAGATTTCTTTCTTGGTGGCTACGGAAATGATTTTATCAATAATTTCATTTCATTTTATGGCTACGATTTTATTAGTATTTCTGGAGATAGCTATATAAAAGGGATGCTGGAACTGGACTATGAGATTTTTAAAAAAAATCATATCAGCCTAAGCGCCAATTTCGCAAATGTAGAAAACGAGTTATATTCTTCAGGGAACTGGTTCTCAACGCCAGATTACACCGGCTATGCTATTGGTTACGGCTTAGAGACTTTTTTGGGCCCCGTGGAAGTGAAATATTCTTACTCTCCTGAGGTCAAACAAAATGAATGGTTTATCAGCTTTGGATTTTGGTTTTAAATGCAATAGCATTGCAAGCAAAAAAAAGTACTTTTGTAGATAATGAATTTCATCACTTCCATATCACTTACTTTTCTATTCCTGCTTCAGGGATTTGGACTTACGTTAGATCTGTGTTGTGAACTGCCAAAAATCTCTAATCTTTTAGAACATTATGAAGAGCATAATGAGGCTTTTGGAGACTCATTTCTGGACTTCTTAGGCGAAGATTATTTTACTTTTGATGATTCTCAAAGTCATCATGACGACTCAGATCACGATGATCTACCCTTTCAAGGGAGTCATCATTGTTGTGCTCATTCTCTAGTTTTCTATTCATTAGATACAGAGTATGTGATTTCTCCTGAAATCACAGAGTTAAAACCACAGTATTCTTTTTATAATTCTGAGTTCTATTCAGAATTTTTGGACTCTCCTTTTCAGCCCCCGCAAGCATAATTTAATTAAGGTTTCAGTTATATTGTTATAAAACGTCCAATTTTGGATGCTTTATTTACTAGTTCTCTCGAAACTATCTTTAAAATTATTTTTTCATTTAATAATCAGCTTATTTATGCTTAACAGTATTATAAAATTTTCCATTACCAATAAATTGGTAATAGGATTACTCACTTTTGGATTGATGCTTTGGGGTGTTTATTCCTTAAATCAGCTGCCGGTAGATGCAGTGCCAGATATTACCAATAATCAAGTTCAAGTAATTACCACCTCTCCAAATTTAGCTGCAGTGGAGGTAGAAAGACTTATTACATTCCCTGTCGAAATTACGATGGCGACAATTCCTGAAATTGAGGAAATACGATCTTTTTCAAGATTTGGATTGTCTGTAGTTACCATAGTTTTTAAAGAAAATACAGATATTTATTGGGCCAGACAACA
This sequence comes from Gillisia sp. CAL575, assembly GCF_000403785.1. Taxonomy (GTDB): domain Bacteria; phylum Bacteroidota; class Bacteroidia; order Flavobacteriales; family Flavobacteriaceae; genus Gillisia. The sequence continues at coordinate 529,864 of NZ_APHJ01000021.1, read as the reverse complement.
GGTAAACGAACGCTTAACCGAAGCTCAGGCTCAGATCCCACCTTCGGCCGGAAAGCCCGGAATTGCTCCATTATCTACAGGACTTGGAGAAATATATCAATATGTGATCACTACCAAAAAAGGTTATGAGGATAAGTATGATGATAGAGAACTTAGAACAATTCAGGATTGGATCATTCGGCGCCAGATTTTGGGAACACCAGGAGTTGCAGATGTAAGTAGTTTTGGTGGTCATCTTAAACAATATGAAATTGCAATAGTTCCGGCTCGTTTAAATGCAATGGATATTTCTATAAGCGAAATCTTTAAGGCTTTAGAATCCAATAACGAAAATACGGGAGGTGCTTATATTGAAAAAGGCAATAATGCTTTATTCATTAGGAGTGAAGGCCTGGTTGGTTCATTGGAAGATATTGGAAATATAGTAGTTAAAAACAACGCTAGTGGCAGTCCAATTTTAATTAAAGATGTAGCTAAAGTTCAAATTGGAAGTGCTGTTAGATATGGTGCTACTACCAGAAATGGAGAAGGGGAAGTGGTAAGTGCTATTGTAATGATGCTTAAAGGAGCAAATTCTGCTGAGGTTATAAAAAGCATCAAACTTAAAATGGACGAGATTAGGAAAACACTCCCAGAAGGAGTTGTTATTGAGCCCTTTTTAGATAGGACAAAATTGGTAGATAAGGCAATCGGTACGGTAACCACAAACCTTGTAGAGGGAGCTCTTATTGTTATTTTCGTATTACTTCTCTTGTTGGGAAATCTAAGAGCGGGACTTATAACTGCTTCGGTTATTCCGTTAGCCTTGCTTTTTGCATTTGGAATGATGCATGTCTTTGGTGTTTCAGCAAATCTTATGAGTTTGGGAGCTATAGATTTTGGTTTGATCGTGGATGGAGCGGTTATTATTGTAGAAGCCACACTCTTTCATTTAGGAGCGCTGAAACTTACCAGAAAACTTACTCAGCAAGAAATGGATGAGGAAGTGTTTAAATCTGCAAGTAAGATTAGGAACTCTGCTGCTTTTGGAGAAATAATTATTCTTATTGTTTATCTACCTATTCTGGCCTTAGTTGGAACCGAAGGAAAAATGTTTGGTCCTATGGCGCAAACGGTGAGTTTTGCCATTTTGGGAGCTTTCATTTTATCGTTGACCTATGTGCCAATGATGTCTGCCTTGGTTTTAAGCAAGAATACCAATCATAAACCAAATATTTCAGATAAAATCATGGCTTTTTTCAATAGGATTTATTCTCCTATGATAAAACGAGCAATGAATTTTAGAATAGGTGTTTTATTGATCACTTTAGGACTGCTTGTAGTTTCGTTATTTGTTTTTCTGAATATGGGTGGGGAGTTTATACCAACTTTGGAAGAAGGAGATTTTGCAGTTGAAACTCGTGTTATTACAGGAAGTTCTTTAAATAATACTATTGCAGCAACCACTAAAGCTGAAAAGATCTTATTGGACAATTTCCCAGAAGTAGAACAAGTGGTATCCAAGATTGGATCTGGGGAAATACCTACAGATCCTATGCCTATTGAAGCTGCCGATCTTATGATCATTTTGAAAGACAAGGATGATTGGACATCGGCTTCTTCCAGAGAGGAACTTGCAGATAAAATGAGTGAAGCTTTAGAAGTAATTCCAGGCGTAACCTTTGGTTTTCAGCAACCAATACAGATGAGGTTTAATGAATTGATGACGGGAGTTCGTCAAGATGTTGCAATTAAGATCTATGGAGAAAATTTAGATGAATTATCAGATTATGCGAGCCAAGTTGGAAGTATCGCCGAAAATGTTGATGGAGCCACCGATATTTATATTGAAGAAGTAACTGGAGTAGCACAAATAGCTATTAAGTTTAAAAGAGCGCAAATCGCGAAATATGGATTGAATATTAGAGATATAAATAGAAGTATTCAAACAGCTTTCGCTGGAGCTTCCGCAGGTTTGGTTTATGAAGGGGATAGGAGATTTGATATGGTTGTGAGATTAGACGAGCAAAACAGGCACAATTTGGAAAGCGTTCAGAATTTATATTTATCTGCTCCCGATGGACGGGAAATCCCATTGAATCAAGTGGCAGAGGTAAAGATAGAAGATGGTCCTTACCAAATTCAAAGGGACGATACTCAAAGAAGGATCGTAGTCGCTTTCAATGTTCGTAACCGGGATGTAGAAAGTGTAGTAGAAGAAATTAGCGCTAAAATAGACGAGGAAATCAGTTTTGCTCCCGGCTATACCGTTGGTTACGGTGGTCAATTTGAAAATTTACAGGAAGCAACTAAAAGGCTTAGTTATGCAGTGCCATTAGCTTTGTTACTCATATTTATTTTGCTGTATTTCACTTTTGGATCTATAAAACAAGGAATTTTAATTTTTACGGCCATTCCGCTTTCGGCAATTGGTGGTGTATTTGCCCTTTATTTTAGAGATCTTCCATTTAGTATCTCTGCAGGAGTCGGCTTTATTGCACTATTTGGTGTTGCAGTGTTAAACGGAATTGTACTTATAGCAGAATTTAACCGACTTAAAAAAGATGGAGTAACAGATGTTTTTCAAAGAGTGTATCAAGGAACAGCTACTCGTTTACGACCTGTTATTATGACAGCTTCTGTAGCTTCTTTAGGGTTTTTGCCAATGGCACTGTCGGGGTCGGCAGGGGCAGAGGTGCAACGTCCTTTGGCAACGGTTGTAATTGGAGGTCTAATTTCGGCCACCTTGCTAACTTTAATTGTGCTTCCTGTGTTGTATTATTATTTTGAAAAAGGATGGAGAAAAACTCCTAAAGCAGCGATCTTAATTTTGCTTTTTGGAATTGGCTTCGGAAATTCTGGATTTGCTCAAGAAAAAGATCCTTTAAAAACATATTCTTCTCTAGACGAATTAATAACTACTGCAGTTCAAAATAATCCAGAAATAAAGGCTGCTAAATTCAAAACAAAACAAGTTGAAGCTTTAAATGGAAATTCATGGAATCTTCCTAAAACTGAATTCAATGGAGAGTATGGTCAAAATAATAGTATTTATGATGATGATCTTCGGCTAAGTGTAAGTCAGCGATTTGAGTTCCCTTCAGTTTATATAAATAGATCTAAACTTAATAATGCTGAAGTTAAAAGCAGTGAGATTATGGAGTCTCAATCCAAAAATGAATTAATTGCTCAGGTAAAGGCTGCATACTACAGCCTTTTAATTGAAAAAGGAAAACGGGAAATTTTTCTTAAACAAGATAGTATTTATTCTAATTTTAATAGAGCTGCAGAAATAAGGTATAAAACGGGAGAAAGTAATATTCTAGAGCGTGCCACTGCGAGTTCTAGAATTGCAGAAATAGAAGTACATCAGGAAGAAAATCGAGTAGCAATTAGGGAATTTCAAAGAGAACTTCAGCAATTGCTTAATTCAGATCAAATGATAGATGTTCCTTTCGTCGCGATTCAATTTTTAGGTGAACATGAAAAATCACTACCTCAAAAGGATTCTTTAAATAATCCTAGGCTTGCATTTTTCGCACAACAAATAGAAGTATCTCAATTAGAACAAAAAGTAGAACGAGCGAAACTTTTACCAGATCTAACGATTGGATATTTTAATCAATCTTCTAATGGGCCAGGATTAAACCGCGCTGGAGAAAGCATTTTGTATGATTCGTCAGATAGATTCTCTGGATTGTTATTTGGAATTTCCATTCCTATTTGGGCAAAACCGCAACTTTCTAAAATTAAGGCGGAACAATTTAAAACTAAAGAAAGAGAAGCAACCTATCAATCCATAACCAACAAGATGAACACTCATTACGTACTCTTGATGGAAAGATTTGCTCAACTTCAAATAAATATTGAATCTTACAATGAATATGCACTTCCGCAGGCCAAATTGATCTTTAAGCAAGCACAAAGAGGATTTAAAGAAGGAGAAATTGGATATGTAGAATATATTCAGAGCTTAGATAGAGCTGCAAAAATAGAGTTAGATTATTTAGAGATTATCAATCAATTCTATCAAACAAAAACAGATTTAGAATTCATTACCGGAAACCAAAATTAAAAGCATCAAAATGAAAAATATAATATCAAAAATAGTCTTAGCATTCCTTTTCATTTCTATGATAAGTTGTGGGAAATCTGTTTCAGAAGAAAAAACAGAGGCGAAAGCAGAGAAACATTCAGAAGATGAAAACCATATTGAGTTAACCAATGAACAACTTAAGAACACCAATATTGAAATAGGCAAAGCAGAGATGCGATCTCTAGGTAGTGAGATTAGTGTAAACGGAATTATAGATGTGCCGCCACAAGGCAATATCTCGATTAATATCCCTTACGGTGGATTTCTAAAATATACAGAAATGTTGCCTGGAACAAAGGTGAAAAAAGGGCAACTCTTAGCAGTTATAGAAAATCCTATGTTTATAGATATTCAGCAAAACTATTTAGAAACTTTAGCAAAAGGAGAATACTTGAAAACTGATTTTGAGCGACAAGAAATCTTGTATAATGAAAAGGTTTCTTCAGCAAAAGTATATCAGCAAGCTAAGAGTATGTATAATACAAATAGAGCTCAAATTAATGCAATGGAAGAGAAATTGCGATTGATTGGGGTGAATCTAAAAAGTTTAAAGGCAGGAAAGGTTAGTTCTGCCGTGAACATATATTCTCCTGTTACTGGGCAGGTACGAGAAGTTTTTAGCAATATAGGAAAGTTTGTAGGCCCTGAAGATATTATTATGGACGTTACAGATGCTAAGGATTTACATGTAGAACTTACAGTATATGAAAGTGATATAACAAAAGTGAGAACTGGTCAAAAAATAAGATTTAGCTTAGCTAATAAACCCGAAAGTTGGAAAGAAGCTGAGGTGTATCTGATAGGAAGTGGTGTTCGCGATGATAGAAGTATTACAGTGCACGGTCACTTATTAAAGGAATATGAAGATTTATGGCCTGGAATGTTTGTAAATGCAAGAATTGAAACGGGAACTTCAGATAGTTATACGCTCCCAGAAGATGCTGTGGTTAGATTTAATGCGAAAAACTATATTTTTATTAGCAAAGGAAGCAATGAAGAAAATGGAGTTGAAAAGCATAACTTTGAAATGATAGAAGTGAAAACAGGTTCATCAGAAGCGGGTATAATACAAATAAATCCAGTTGAACAGGAGCTTGATTTTAAAACCGCTACTATAGTTTTAAAAGACGCAAACACCTTGTTGGCTACTGCTAAGAATAGTGAAGACGGTGGTGGCCATGGACATTAATTCCTCAATACGGGTTTAATGAATTTATGATAATAGAACTCTCCATATTAAAAATGGGAATATACCTCTTAGGCTCGTTCCTAGTTTTTTGAATAACTAGCTAAAATGATAAAGGACATAGATAATTTTTTAGAGCAAAAGAAAATAAGGCCGACGGCTATGCGCATCCTTATTTTCAAATATTTAGAAGAGCAAAGTGTGGCTGCAAGTCTTACCGATATTGAAAATGCTTTTGATAAATCTGAACGTACCACTTTATACAGAACTTTAAAAACCTTTGAAGAACACGGAATCGTGCATACTATAGATGACGGATCGGGAATTAACAAATTTGCGCTTTGTGAAGAAAATTGCAATTGCGAGGTAGATACAGATCTACATCTGCATTTTCATTGCAATAAGTGCGGGGAAACGGTGTGCTTAACCAATCACAAGATCCCACACATAAGTCTACCCGACGGCTACTTGGCTGAAGATGTTAATTTGGTAGTAAAGGGTATCTGCGAGAAATGCAGCGGAAAATAATGCACTTCTATTGCACTTTAAACTTCATTATTTTTGAATGAGAATTAAAAAGCAGACTATTCTATATAATTAAATAGATGAAAAAGAAAAAATTAAATCTTCGAGACCTCAATACAAAAGAACATTTTGGTGAGCATAATCACGATGATGGTCATAGCCATGCAAATCCTGAAGAATTGTCCAATTTTAAAACCTATTTACCCGCTATTTTCAGCTTTGCAATGCTGATTATTGGAATTGGACTTGATTACTTTGATGTTTCAGTTTTTAAAGATTGGATTCGTATTGTTTGGTATTCTGTTGCCTATATTCCTGTAGGATTTCCTGTGATTAAGGAAGGGTGGAATAGCATTATTAAGGGTGAATTTTTTACGGAATTTCTTTTAATGTCCATCGCTACAATAGGTGCTTTTGCCATTGGTGAATATCCAGAAGGAGTTGCAGTAATGTTGTTTTATGCTGTGGGTGAATTGTTTCAGAATGCAGCTGTGAAAAAGGCAAAATCCAACATCAAAGCCTTACTAGATGTAAGGCCGAATGAAGCTTTAGTTTATCGCAACAATAATTATATTTCGGTAGATCCTGAAAGTGTTGCAATTGGAGAAAAAGTGCAAGTTAGAGTAGGTGAGAAAATTCCATTAGATGGGATTTTACTTTCTGAAAAAGGTTCGTTCAATACAGCCGCCTTAACAGGAGAGAGTAAACCTAATACTTTAGCAAAGGGCGAAAAAGTGTTTGCGGGAAGCATTAATCTTGATGGGGTAATAGAAATTGAAACTACCAAAGAGTTTAAAGATAGCTCCATAGCACGAATTTTAGATATGGTGCAAAACGCCACTGCAAGAAAATCTAAAACTGAATTGTTTATCAGGAAATTTGCTAGAGTTTATACACCCATTGTTGTTTTTCTTGCAATTGCCTTAACGATTTTACCATATTTCTTTGTTGAAAATTATGAGTTTGAAGACTGGTTGTATCGAGCCTTGATCTTCTTGGTTATTTCCTGTCCTTGTGCTTTAGTAATCTCAATCCCATTGGGATATTTTGGTGGATTGGGAGCGGCCTCAAAGAATGGGATTCTTTTTAAAGGCGCATCTTTTTTAGATGAAATGACCAAAGTGAATACGGTCGTGATGGATAAAACCGGAACAGTGACCAAAGGAGTGTTCAAAATAAGAGAAATAAAAGCCATTGGTAGGGAAGAGTCTGAATTCATGAAATACTTAATGGCGATGGAGGAAAAATCTACCCATCCCATTGCTAAGGCGATTATGGAATATAAAGCCGAAGAACAAGATTTTGAGGCAACCAATGTTTCTGAAATTGCAGGTAAGGGATTGAAAGGAACGGTGAATGCTAAAAGCGTTTTAGTTGGAAATAAGGCTTTGCTGACTTCTAACAAAATTGATGTTCCCTCTGACACAGACAAGATTGTGGAATCTATTGTTATGGTTTCTATTGATGGTAAATTTTCTGGCTATGTAGTTATTGCAGATGAATTAAAGGAGGATGCACACGAAGCCATTAAACAAATTCGGAAATCTGGTATTTCAAAAATAATAATGCTTTCTGGAGATAAAGATTCTATCACCCAACAAGTTGCAAAAGAACTTGGAATTGACAGTGCAAAAGGAGGGTTACTTCCTGAGGACAAACTAAAGGAAGTAGAAAATCTAAAGAAACAAATAGGCAGAAAAGTAGCTTTTATAGGAGATGGAATAAACGATGCTCCGGTTTTGGCTGTAAGTGATGTTGGAATTGCTATGGGAGGTTTAGGTAGTGATGTTGCTATTGAAACTGCAGATGTTATAATACAAACAGACCAACCTAGTAAGATCGCGAGGGCTATTCAAATAGGCCGTTCTACTCGAAAGATCGTGTGGCAGAATATAGCTTTAGCTTTTGGAGTAAAAATAATTGTGCTTATTTTAGGCGCCGGTGGATTGGCCACAATGTGGGAAGCGGTTTTTGCTGATGTTGGGGTAGCATTCTTAGCTATTTTAAATGCGATAAGACTTCAGAAAATGAAATGGGATTAAATGCTTTTTTTATACTAAAAAAAGTAGATTTTCAGGATTAAATAAGCAATAGAGTCCTGTTGTGACAATATTAGTTTTAAGGCTTCTTTAGTATATTTTTGATAAAAAATAGCGATATTTGTTAGACTTGATAGTAAACTTCACATATAAGTAGTAAACTTTATTAACTGAAGTTTTTAACCTAAAACTGAGATCTCATGCCATTTTATCATAAGCTGGGGAAAATTCCACATAAACGCCATACAGTTTTTAAAAAACCAGATGGCAGCTTGTATTCGGAACAACTTTTTGGAACTATAGGTTTCGATGGGATGTCGTCTAATTCTTATCACGAGCATAGACCTACACAGGTTAAAGAAATACGAGGGAGCTATAGTGTTAAGCCGAAAGTTGCCACGGCAAACAATATAAAGTCTTATAGATTTAGAGGGTTTCAGGTCATTCCGCATCCAGATTATTTGGAAAGTAGAAAAGTGATGCTTACAAATAGTGATGTTGATATAATACTGGCGTCGCCACAGGAGTCCACAAATGACTATTTTTATAAAAACACAGACGCAGATGAGCTGATTTTTATTCATAAAGGGAGCGGGAAATTAAGAACCCATTTAGGGAATCTAGATTTCAAATATGGAGATTACTTATTAATCCCGAGAGGAGTAATTTATAAGTTGGATTTTGACGATGAAAATAATCGTCTTTTTATAGTAGAATCCAGAAGACCTATTTATACTCCTAAAAGATATAGAAACTACTTTGGGCAGTTGCTAGAACATTCGCCATTTTGTGAGCGCGATCTAAGGCAGCCTTATGAATTGGAAACCAACGATGAAAAAGGAGACTTTTTAATTAAAGTAAAAAAGCAAGGAGAAATTTTTGATATGATCTATGCTACTCACCCTTTTGATGTGGTAGGTTATGATGGTTACAATTATCCATATGCTTTTTCTATACATGATTTTGAACCCATAACAGGTAGAATCCATCAGCCACCTCCAGTGCATCAAACTTTCGAGACCGATGCTTTTGTGGTTTGTAGTTTTTGTCCTAGAAAATATGATTATCATCCAGAAAGTATTCCTGCACCATATAACCACAGTAATATAGATAGCGATGAGGTATTGTATTATGTAGATGGCGATTTTATGAGCAGAAATGATATTGAAGCAGGGCATATTTCATTGCATCCCGCGGGAATTCCTCATGGACCGCACCCAGGAGCTGTAGAGAGAAGTATTGGACAGACTGAAACAGAAGAGCTTGCAGTAATGGTAGATACATTTAAACCATTAATGGTAACAGAAGAAGCTATGAAAATAGCAGACGATACGTATCATAAATCATGGTTAGATCATTAATTGATGGATAAAAAGGAAAACATTTCTGTTCAAGCTAGAGCGATGTGGTAAATTAGATGCCCCAAATTGCGAAAAAGAGGTTGAATGAATTCAAAAATTAAAACAATGAGCAGAAAGATAGAGTCAGTAAATTACGGATTAGAAAAAATATTTGAGGGAGCGCAAGATTTCTTGCCACTTTTAGGAACAGATTATGTAGAGTTGTATGTTGGTAATGCGAAACAAGCAGCACATTTTTACAAGACTGCATTTGGATTTCAATCGCTGGCTTATAAGGGTTTAGAGACTGGAAGTAGAGATACAGTTTCTTATGTGTTAAAACAAGATAAGATTAGGCTAGTTCTTACCTCTCCTTTAAATTCTGAACAAGAGATAAACAAGCATGTTGTAAAGCATGGAGACGGGGTTAAAGTGGTAGCTCTATGGGTAGAAGATGCTAGATCTGCTTACGAAGAAACTACTAAGCGTGGTGCTAAATCTTATTTGGAGCCAACGGTAGAAAAAGATGAAAATGGAGAGGTAGTAAAAGCTGGAATATACACATACGGGGAAACTGTACATATGTTTATAGAGCGTAAAAACTTTAATGGAGCCTTTTTGCCAGGATATGTGAAGTGGGAGTCAGATTACAATCCAGAGCCAGTTGGGTTAAAATATATTGACCACATGGTAGGAAATGTAGGTTGGAATGAAATGAACATCTGGGTAAAATGGTACGAAGATGTGATGGGCTTTGTTAACTTTCTTTCTTTTGATGACAAACAAATCCATACCGAATATTCTGCCTTAATGAGTAAGGTAATGAGTAATGGAAACGGAAGAATTAAGTTTCCTATTAATGAGCCTGCTGAAGGAAAGAAAAGATCCCAAATTGAAGAATATTTAGATTTCTATGAAGGGCCTGGAGTTCAGCATATTGCGATGGCTACAGATGATATCATCAAAGCGGTTACAGATTTAAGATCTAGAGGAATTGAGTTTTTATCTACTCCTCCAGATGAATATTATAATGCGATCCCTGGAAGGTTGGAAGAATTTAGTCATGAGCTACGTGAAGATCTTAAAAGATTAAAAGGTTTAGGAATTATGGTAGATGCAGATGAAGAAGGCTACCTTTTACAAATTTTTACCAAGCCATTACAAGACAGACCAACCATGTTTTTTGAGATCATTCAGCGAATGGGAGCAAAAGGTTTTGGCGCAGGGAACTTTAAAGCCTTGTTTGAGTCTATTGAGAGAGAGCAAGAATTGCGAGGAACATTGTAGAAATAATTAAATAATAACAGACTTAATTAGATAAGAACCAAATAATTGCAGACTTGACAAATTTTGAGTTAAAGTTTATTTTAGGCTTGCAAAATAGACTAAATCTCAGGACTTTTGCACCGCAATTTCGGAGTGGTTACCAAAATTGAATTAAATTTTTTTCATAATTTAAGTTTTAGTTGGTTAATAAGATAAAAACCTCATCATTAATTTGATGGGGTTTTTTTGTTTTATACATTTGGAATGGAAATTGTAATTCTTTGTTATCAATAAAACTTAAATAAGTTCATTAGGTGTTAATTAAAGCTCCAATACATGAAAAATAGATTTACAATTTTTTGTCTCCTCCTGCTAGTGTTACCATTAAGTTCATTTTCTCAAAAAGCTTTCCAAGATGGAGAATGGTTTAAATTTAGAATTCACTATGGTCCTTTTAATGCCAGCTATGCCACTATTGGCGTAAATGAAACAACGCTAAATAATAAAAAAGTTTATCATATAGTAGGAAAGGGAAAATCTACTGGTTTACTGCATTTGTTTTTTAAAGTAGATGATAATTATGAAACTTATATAGATAAAAGAACAGGCTTGCCATATAGATTTGTTAGAAAGATAAATGAAGGTGGGCATACTAAAGATCTCACGATTGAGTTTGATCATGATAATAATAAGGCTGAAGTATTTGATAAGAAACATAATGAGAACAAAACATATACTACAGAGAAGGATGTACATGATATGTTATCTGCATTTTATTTTGTTAGAAATGAAATCAACCCAAGTGCTTTAAACGTTGGTGATGAGCTGCATTTAAATATGTTCTTTGATCAAGAAAATCATGATTTTAAATTAAAGTTCCTTGGAAAGGAAGTTTTAAGCACAAAATTTGGTAAAATTGCCACTTTAAAATTCAGGCCATTTGTTATGGCTGGAAGAGTTTTTAAAGAGAAAGAAAGTCTCACTTTTTGGATAAGTGATGATAAAAATAAGATTCCAGTAAAAATTGAAGCAGATTTGGCTGTTGGTGCACTTGAGGCTGATCTGGAAGAATTTAAGGGCTTAAAACATCAGCTTAAAATAATAATGAATTAAAAGAATGAACGAAATTAAACCCGAGATTGCTGAAAGAATTTTATTGCTTGAAGAAAAATTCAAGAATTCTGGTCAGGATATGGGTTCTTATCTAGATGGGCTTTTGTATGATAAATACCTTACCTATTGGGATTATATTGGTTTAGATACCTTATTAAGCTTACAAAATCCAAAAACTCATTTTCCAGACGAGGAAATATTTGTCACTTACCACCAAATTACGGAGTTATATTTTAAGCTGATTTTACATGAGCAAAAGCAAATTATTGCTGAGGTAAATCTAACTGCAGCTTATTTTATTGAAAAAGTAACTCGCCTTAATAGGTATGTTCGAATTCTTATAAATTCTTTTGATGTAATGATCAAGGGGATGGAGCGAGAGCAATTCCTTCAGTTTAGAATGGCTTTATTGCCAGCGAGCGGATTTCAATCTGCACAATTTCGAATGATAGAGATCAATGCAACTCCGCTTCAGCACTTAATTCCTTTTAAAGAGCGTCATAATTTTTCTTCAGAAAATAATATTGAAGAACTTTACGAGAATATTTATTGGAAAAAAGGCGGAATAGATCTTTCTACAGGCGAAAAAACACTTACACTAAAACAGTTTGAACTCAGGTATACGCCAAGGTTTTTGAGAATTGCGAATGAGGTGAAGGGAAATACCTTATATCATAAATACCTGCAACTTCCAGAGGAAGAAAAAAACAATTCACTATTAATTGAAGGTTTGCGCAACTTTGATACAAACATTAATATTAATTGGTTGTTAATGCACATGGGTGCAGCACACAGATATCTCAATAAGGATAATAAGACCATTTCTGCCACGGGTGGAACAAACTGGAAAGAATTTTTACCGCCTAGCTTTCAGAAAAACAGCTTTTTTCCGAACTTATGGAGTGAGGAAGAATTTGAAAACTGGGGAAAAGAATGGGTAACACATATGTTTAATTCACAAAAATAGCATTGAATTTGAAGAATATAAAATACTTGCTTTTATTAGTGGTTTTATTTACCGCGTGCAAGAAGGAAGATGATAGTAATAAGGAAATAAGTGAGGTTAAGGTTAAAGAAGTGGTTCCAGTAATAGAGGAATATGGATTCGTTCTTAATGATTACGATGTTGTTAGGGATACCATTCGTTCTGGGGATAGTTTTGGTGAGCTTTTAGACAACCAAGGTGTAAGCAGAGCTAAAGTTTATGAAATCACAGAGCAGGTTAGCAACGAAACTTTTAATCCAACAAGGTTAGTGGTTGGGAAGCCCTATGTTATTTTGAAAGCTAAAGACTCGGTAGGTACTCCAGAATACTTTATTTATGAAAATGATAAGATTGATTATACCGTTGTAAATATTGGAAAAAACATTGCAGCATTCAAATCTCAAAAGCCGGTTACAATAAAACGAAAAACCGTTTCTGGTGTTATTGTTAGTAGTCTTTCAGAAGCGATTTCAAATCAAGGATTAAGCGTTCTCTTGTCCCATGAATTAAGTAGCATCTACCAATGGAGTATAGATTTTTGGAAGCTGCAGAAAGGTGATCAATTTAAAATGGTCTATAATGAGCGTTTTATCAATGATAGTATATATGCAGGAATAGAAAGTATAGAAGGTGCGGTCTTCGTTCATCAAGGAAAACCTTATTATGCATTTGATTATATGGCAGATCCAGAAAAAGGAGAGTCAGATTTTTATGATGAGGAAGCAAGACCATTGCAGAGTTTCTTCTTAAAAGCGCCATTAAATTTTAGTAGAATTTCTTCAAGATTTTCAGGAAATAGATATCATCCTGTTCAGAAAAGATGGAAAGCACATAAAGGAACAGATTATGCTGCGCCACATGGAACTCCAATCTGGTCTACAGCCAACGGAACTGTGATCGCTTCTAGTTACACAGGGGGTAATGGTAACTACGTTAAGGTGAAACATAATGATACCTATACCACACAATATCTTCATATGTCCAAACGAAATGTTAGGGTTGGACAACGAGTAAAACAAGGCGATGTTATAGGATATGTGGGAAGTACTGGACTTGCAACAGGTCCTCATGTTTGTTATAGATTTTGGGTTCGCGGAAAGCAAGTAGATCCTTTTCGTCAAAATTTACCTGCTGCAGAGCCTATCGCAGATAATTTAAAAGAAGATTATTTTGCTTCAATAAAATTGACCAAAACAAAATTAGATAAAATTCCATTCAAAGAAATTTAGTATGCTGAACATAGATCCTACCACCACACTTGCATGGAAAAAATTGCAAGAACATTTTGAAGAGATAAAAGAGGTAGAAATGAAGCAGCTTTTTGCTGAGGAGCCTCAAAGATTCAATGATTTTAGTATTCATTGGGAGGATTTTTTAGTCGATTTCAGTAAGAATAGAATTACTAAAGAGACTCAGGAAATTTTATTAGAACTTGCTGAGGAATGCGGTTTAGATAAAGCTATTGAATCTTATTTTGGTGGTGAGAGCATAAATAGAACCGAAAATAGACCAGTATTGCATACTGCTTTGAGAGCAAAAGAGTCTGATAGGGTGCTTGTTGAGGGAGAGAATGTTATTCCTGAAATTTTTGAGGTTAAAGCTAAAATGCAAGCATTTTCTGATGCTATTATTTCTGGGAGTAAAAAAGGATATTCTGGTTTAGTATTTACAGATGTGGTGAATATTGGAATTGGAGGTTCAGATCTTGGACCTGCAATGCTTACCGAGGCTTTAAAATTCTATAAGAATCATCTTAATGTACATTATATTTCTAATGTAGATGGAGACCATGTGCATGAAACTTTAAAGCCCTTAAATCCAGAAACTACTTTATTTGTAATTGCATCTAAGACTTTTACTACTCAAGAAACCTTAAGCAACGCGATCACTTCCAGAAAATGGTTTTTAAAGTCTGCATCGCAAGAAGCTGTTCAAAAACATTTTGTTGCAGTTTCATCCAATGTTTCCAAAGTGAAGGGCTTCGGAATTGCAGAAGAAAATATTTTCCCTATGTGGGAATGGGTTGGAGGTAGATTCTCTTTATGGAGTGCTGTAGGATTATCTGTAAGCTTAGCAGTAGGTTTTCAAAATTTTAATGAGTTGTTAGAAGGAGCAAATAAAATGGATCTTCATTTTAAAAATGAACCTTTTACAAAGAATATTCCCGTACAACTCGCATTATTAAGTGTATGGTATAATAATTTTTTCAAAGCCGAGAGCGAAGCTGTAATCCCTTACACGCAATATCTTCAAAAATTGCCGAGTTATCTTCAGCAGGCAATCATGGAAAGCAATGGAAAAAGTGTAGACAGAAATGGGAATCCTGTAACTTATGAAACCGGGAATATTATTTGGGGAGAACCGGGCACTAATTCCCAGCATGCCTTTTTTCAATTGATACATCAAGGTACTAAATTGATTCCTGCAGATTTTATTGGTTATAAACAATCTTTATTTGGTGATAAGGAGCATCATGATAAATTGATGGCCAATTATTTTGCTCAAACAGAAGCACTTCTAAAGGGTAAAACTGAAGATGAGGTTAAAACAGAATTAACTAATCAAGGAATTAGTTCAGAAGAAATTAAAAAACTGGTTCCGTTTAAAGTATTCGAAGGTAATAAACCTACTACCTCGCTTTTAATAGATAAATTAACTCCAATGAGTTTAGGGGAATTAATTGCGATGTATGAACATAAGATCTTTATTCAGGGTGTTATCTGGAATATATTTAGTTATGATCAATGGGGAGTGGAGTTAGGAAAGCAATTAGCATCCAAAATCCTTACCGAAATTGAGACGTCTAAGGTCTCAAATCATGATAATTCTACAAATAAACTGTTAAAATTTTATTTAAAATCATAGCTTTCTTGTTGTTAATAAATCGTTAATAGGTTTAAGCGCTTCACTGGTAATCATTTGTGTAAAAATGTTATGTTTGTTGCGGGTAAATGTTAAATTCTGAAATCTTAACATTAAGTTAAAGTAGGTTTTCTAGAAAATGACGTTTTTTGCCGCGAATTATAAACTAATACACAAACAATTTAAAGCATGAGGAGATTATTAGCATTAGCCTTGTTTTTAACAACAGCTACAATTTTTGCTCAAGGAACCCTTACCGGTACGGTAATGGATTCTGAAATGAATGCCCCACTACCAGGCGCAACTGTCATGGTAGTAGGAACTAACAGTGGAACTACTACAGATTTTGATGGTAAGTTTTCTTTAAATGTTCAAGCTACTTCAGGAACTATTCAAATTAGCTTTATTGGTTTTGAAAAGAAGACTATGAAGTTTACACTAGCAAGCGGTGAAACAAAAAGCTTAGGTAGTATTGCATTAGGTACAGATGCTAATGCTCTTTCAGAAGTTATTGTAACTGGAATTGCAGATTTAGCAAAGGACCGTCAAACTCCAGTTGCTGTTTCTACTATTAGAGCGGAAGTGATTCAAGAAAAATTAGGAAACCAAGAATTTCCTGAAATTTTGAGTACTACTCCTTCTATCTACGCTACTAAACAAGGTGGTGGTTACGGAGATTCGCGTATTACAATTCGTGGGTTCGATACTCAAAACTCTGCAGTTATGATTAACGGTATACCTGTTAACGACATGGAAAATGGAGCTGTATATTGGAGTAACTGGGCTGGTTTAAGCGATGTTACTACTGCAATACAAGTTCAACGTGGATTAGGTTCTTCTAAATTAGCTGTTTCTTCTGTAGGTGGTACTATTAACGTAGTAACCAGATCTGCAGATAAAGCAGAAGGTGGAATGGTAAAAGCATCTATTGGAAACGATGGATATTTAAAAACTCTAGCTTCTTATAATACAGGCTTGGGAGATAATGGATTATCTGCATCTTTTTTATTAAGCCGTACTTCTGGGGATGGTTATGTTAATGGGACAGAATTTGAAGGTTACAACTATTATATTGGTGTTGGTTATAAAGCTAACGAAAACCATGAGTTCAACTTCATGCTAACAGGTGCACCGCAACAGCACAATCAAAGAGGGTTTTTTACAAGTCTTGGAAGCTATCTTAAATATGGTAAAGATGGAGAGCCAAATGAAAAGTACAATCCAGATTTTGGATATAGAAATGGTGAAGAATTTACTTTTGCTGGAAACTTCTATCACAAACCAGTAACTTCGTTAAACTGGGAATGGAATGTTTCAGATAAATCAAAATTATCTACTTCAGCTTACGCCTCTTTTGGTCGTGGTGGTTCTATAGGTTCTATTGGTAGAATTAATGGGAATCAATCTTTTAGATTGCCATTAACAGAGGATGGTTTACTTCCAATTGACGATATCGTTGCGTGGAATTCTGGTCAAGATGTTCCTTCTTTAGGAGATCCAAGAGAAACTTATTCTGGGGAAGGTGTTTACCAAGGACAATATGTAAATAGTGGTAATGACGATCGAAGTGCAGAAAATGGAATGTCACAGCGTTCTTCTGTAAACTCTCATAACTGGTTTGGAATTATCTCAAATTATTCTACTGAGTTAAATGAAAATCTAACTTTAGATTTTGGAGCAGATTTACGTTCTTATAAAGGATTTCATTACAGAAGGTTAGTAGATCTAATGGGTGGAGATGTTTACGTTTCTAATGCAGACGATAACAACGCGAATCGCTTTTTAACTGAAACTTATGAGCCAACAGTTGGGAATACTTTAAATGTATTTAAAAGTATAGATGACGAGGAAAAAATTGACTACTATAATGAAGGTCTTGTAAGATGGGCTGGAGTTTTTGGTCAGTTAGAATATACTAAAGACAAAGTTTCTGCTTTCGTTCAAGGATCTATATCTAATCAAGGATTTAAGAGAATTGATTATTTTGGAGAAGCTCCTGCAAATCAGGAAACAGATTGGGAAAACATCATTGGTGGTAACATTAAAGGGGGTCTTAACTATAATATAGATGAGAATCATAATGTTTTTGGAAATATTGGATACTATTCTAAACAACCTTTATTTGATGCAGTTTATCCTGATAACAGAAATAATTTGAATCCAAATCTTAAGAATGAACAAGTATTTGGAGTAGAGTTAGGATACGGTTTCCGTTCTCAATTCTTCAATGCAAATGTGAATCTTTATAGAACTTCATGGGCAGATAGATTTGAATCAACTTCTGCAACATTCTTTAGAGGAACACCAGAAGAGATTAGAGGTAGTGCAAACATCCAAGGTATTACGCAAGTACACCAAGGTATAGAATTTGACTTTTACGGAAGAGTAGGAAACAAATTTAAATGGAATGCAATGCTTTCTGTAGGAGATTGGGAGTATAAAGATGATGTACAGGCTAATTTCGTTGATGACAGTCAAGATCCAATTCCAGGTGTAGAGGCAGGTATTCTTAGCTTAGACGGAGTAAAAGTTGGAAACGCTGCACAATTTACAGCAAGTGCAGGTGCCGATTATGAAATTATCAACAACCTTAAGGTAGATGCTACTTATAGATTTGCAGATAATTTATATGCAGATTACGATGCGCCAGCTGCATTAGATAATCCAGATTTTGATGTTTTTGAATTACCTTCTTTTGGATTATTAGATCTAGGTGTTTCTTATGGTTTAGACTTAGGAGAAAATAGATTAGGTTTCAGAGTGAATGTAAATAACGTTACAGATAACATCTACATTTCTGAATCTAATACTAATATTTTAGTAGGAGAAAGAGCAGATGATGTAAGTTATGATGGTGTAAATACTAGAAATAACGTATTCTTCGGATGGGGAAGAACTTGGAATGCTTCAGTAAGTTATAATTTCTAAATTTTTTAGAATACAATATTTAAAATCGCCTTGGGAAACCAAGGCGATTTTTTTATTTAATACTATATTTACCTAAAATCATTATTTATGTACGAAACTATTCAATTTATACACTCTTACTGGGCATATTTAGTGCTTATTGTTCTTGTAGTGGCATCTATCAATTCAATTGTTGGTTATGCTTCAAACAAAGAATATGGAGCAACTAATTTTAGAATTGCCTTGTTCACCCTTATAGTGTCGCATTTACAACTGCTTATTGGATTTGTGCTTTATTTTACAACTCCGTACTTTAAAATGTGGAGTGAAGTTGGAATGGGTGGTGTAATGAAGGATTCAGTCCTAAGATTGTATAATGTAGAGCATCCTTTGGTAATGATTATTGCTATTGTTCTTATTACAATGGGTTACTCAAAACACAAAAAGAAACTTACCTCGCAACCAAAATTTAAGATCCTAGCTATATTTTATACGCTGGCATTAATCTTAGTTCTTTCAAGAATTCCTTGGAGTGCTTGGTTGTAGCAGAGAATATTTATATAAAAAAAAGCCTTACTATCTAGTGAGGCTTTTTTATGCTAAGCTTTTCCGTTCCATTCTGCATAGAACTGCTCTAAAAAACCTTGCATATAGTTATGTCGCTTTTCTGCAATTGCCTTCCCGGTCTCTGTATTCATTCGATCTTTCAGCAATAATAGCTTTTCATAAAAATGATTGATGGTTGGAGCGGTAGAGGCTTTATATTCCTCTTTACTCATTTTAAGGTTTGGCTGGATCTCAGGATCATACAAACCTCGTCCTTTAAATCCGCCATAATTAAAGGCCCTTGCTATTCCTATGGCGCCAAGCGCATCCAGTCTATCTGCATCCTGAACAACTGCGAGCTCTTTAGACTGGAACTTTTGGTTGCTGTTTCCGCCTTTAAAGGATATATTCTCAATGATATTAACAACGTGAAGAATCACCTCTTCTGTGACATTCTGAGTGCTTAGAAAGGCTCTAGCTACTTTTGGCCCAACAGTTTCATCTCCATTATGAAATTTAGAGTCGGCAATATCATGAAGTAAGGCGCCCAGCTGTACAATTAAAAGGTTCACCTCCTCTGTATCGGCAATTAACTTGGAATTATTTAAAACTCTAAGAATATGAAACCAATCATGGCCTCCTTCAGCATCTTTTAATGTTTCCTGAACAAAACTAATCGTGTTCTCTATAATTTTTTCTGAAGTCATTCTGCGGAAAATTAAATTTTTTGTAATATATCTAACTATACGATATCTGCGATAATTGTACGCTCTACTTTTGCAATCATGCTATCTACATCCTCCGAATTTGCTGGAATAGGTCTATGAATTTTCATCGTGATTTTATGGCCAATTCCCAAAGGGAAGCTACCGTATTCAAACAACTTCCAGGAATTATTGATGGTTATTGGCACAACCAGAGCATTCGGCATTTTTTTAAGCATAATTTGTAATCCAGTCACCGCAAATTTCTTAGGCTTTCCATCTCTGCTTCGAGTTCCTTCTGGAAATATGACAGCCGAGTGGTTGGTTTTGTTTAAATATTGTGCAAATTTAGCTATGGTTACCACAGCCTGTTTTGGGTTCTTTCTATCTATTAATGCAGATCCACCATGTCTAAGATTATAAGAGATTCCAGGAATTCCTTTTCCCAATTCTTTTTTACTAATGAATTTTGGATAATGCTTTCTTAAATACCATATAATGGGCGGAATGTCATAGAGGCCTTGATGATTAGAAACGAAGATGCAAGGCACATCTGTTGGGATTTTATGTGGATTATCTACTTTGAAAGTTGTTCCTAAAATATTTAGGCAGCGCATTAAAGTAAAATTAAAAACATCTACCGATTTTTTATGAGCCTCCTTACCAATAAAAGTGAAACAGAACCATTGGATCCCGTGAAATACCACCAAGGTTAGAAAGAAAAAAAAGTAAGATATAATGGAAAGAGGATAAGCAAGTATTTTCTTCATCTTTGAATAGAATTGGAACAAAAATACATTTTTATTGAACTATTAAAAACCTTAAATCCTTGTTTTGAAGGTTTAATTATCCGTTGCTATGCTTTAAAGGAGGACTTGAATTAAAAAAGTAATTTTTCTCCCAATCCAATAAATCCATATTTAGCTTTAGATGAAACTCTAGATTTAATTCATTTTTATGCATTTGCCATCTACGCAGTCCATATTTTGGGGTGGAGAAACTATACTGCAGTCACTTATTATTTGGTTTTGTTTGTTGTATAAGGCTTCAGAAGCAGTATAAGTATCAACTAGTTCTTTTAATTTATCTATATCAACTTCAGAAGAAAATATTAGATAGCCTTGGGGACCACCACAGGCTTTGCTTCCATAGGCCAGGTAATTACATTGGGAAGTTTCAGTACAATCTTGATTGTCTATTAATTTGTTGATCTCTTCTAATTGTAACTGAAGGTCTTTTAAGGTTATCTCTTGAACTTCATCGGAATTTTCACAACTTCCTGCCGTGCTAACAACGACTAAAAATAAGATTAGAGCTTTCATCACAATTGATATTTATGAGATTATTGAAGAAAGATACTAAAAAACACCAACAATAAAGAGCATAAAAAAAGCCGATCTTATTAAGATCGGCATGAAATATTTAGAAATTTTGATTTAACAAAATTCGTTGAAAGCACTTGTTAAGTTATCTGCAATCATCTCTGCAGGACGTCCTTCTATATGGTGACGTTCTAACATATGCACTAATTCTCCGTCTTTAAACAATGCCATACATGGTGAAGAAGGAGGAAAAGGGATCATGTAACCACGAGCCTTATCTGTAGCTTCAGAATCTACACCTGCAAATACAGTTACTAAATTGTCTGGAGTTTTGCTATTTTGTAAAGAGATACGAGCTCCTGGGCGTGCGTTAGCAGCAGCACATCCACAAACGGAATTCACAACTACCAAAGTAGTCCCCTTTTTTTCCATAGCCGCGTCAACGTCTGCAACGCTATGTAATTCTTGAAAACCTATATTAGTTAGGTCTTCTCTCATTGGTTTAACTAAATCTGCTGGATACATATATAGAGTTTTTATTATAATTTATAAAGGACAAAGATACAAATTAAGTTTAGCTCTACATATCTCAATTTCCTATATGCTAATAGGTTCTAGTTATAGATATCTAAGATAAGTTTATGAGATATGGTCTCATTTATACCTATTCAAAATAGTATATTTGCCGCTTATCAAGTTGGAATTTATGTTTAAATGGATATTAGCCTTTGTAGGCTATATGTTTTTCAGATACCCAGGAGCAGTACTTGGGTTTATATTAGGAACTGTTATAGATAATTGGAATCGTTCTTCAGGAGGATTTACTTCGGTTTTTAAAACTGAAAATAACTCGGTTTCTCCAGGCGATTTTGAACTGAATCTTCTTTCTTTAGCCTCTCTGGTTATTAAGGCAGATGGGCAAGTGTCACAATCTGAAATGGATTATGTGCGCACCTATTTTGTGCGTGCTTATGGTAAAGAGCGTGCTAATGCTACTTTTCGAACTTTTAATGAAGTAATTAAAAATAGAGAGATCTCTGCACAGCGAATCGGTGTATATCTTCAGCAACGTACCAAATATGAAGTGAGATTACAGATCTTACATTTCTTATTTAGTATTGCGCAGGCAGACGGAAATGTTTCTGATTCTGAATTGTCGCAACTACAATCTATAGCAGGATTTTTAGCATTAAACAATAGGGATTTTGAAAGTATCAAAGCCATGTTCTTTAAAAGTGCAGATAATGCTTATAAAATTTTAGAGATAGAAAAATCTGCCACAGATGCTGAAGTCAAAAAAGCATTTAGAACTATGGCTAAGAAGTATCACCCAGACAAACTTCAGCATATGGATGAAGCTTATCAAAAAGGAGCGCAGGACAAATTCTTGAAAGTTCAGGAAGCTTACGAAAATATTCAAAAGGAAAGAGGGATATAAAACGATAGCCAATACTATAGGTTATTTCGTGGTGATGTATAAAATTTTTAGTCTTGTCTAAAAATAAATTTGCAATCACTGAAATAAATATGCATCTTTGCTGTATGAATATTAAGGCGATCACTATTTTACCGATTTTTATATTTCTTTCTCATCTAGGTTTTGCTCAGCAAGATTCTATTCCGCAGCTTATTACAGATAGGCCGGATGCAACGGAGTCTCCTATTTTGGTGCCCAAAGGTTATCTTCAAATAGAAATGGGTTCGCAGTTTTCTCATGGAGACGCTCAGGAAGATCTAATTTATGGAACAGGATTATTGCGTATTGGAGTACTAGATAATCTGGAAATAAGGCTGGGTTTGGATTATTCCAAATCAACATTCAAACAAACAATTACAGAAGAGGAATTTAACTCTTTTAGTCCATTACTGGTTGGTTTTAAAATTGGAGTTGCTAAAGAGCAGGGAATTCTACCAGAGATAGCGTTGTTAGGACATCTTTCTCTTCCATACACGTCCAAAGCATTAGACAATACAGGTGTAGATATGAGATTTGCATTTAGTCACACACTATCAGAACGATCAGGGATTTCTTATAATCTAGGAGCAGGCTGGGATGGAGATAGTAATGGTCTACAATATATTTATACCGTTTCTTATGGATACAGTATCAATCAAAAATTAGGTTGGTATGGAGAGGTCTATGGGGATTTTCCAGAACACTTAGAAGCAACTCATTATGTAGATAGTGGTTTTACATATTTGCTAGCAAATAATTTTCAATTAGATGCTTATATAGGAACTGCAATAAATAATGATCCTAACCTAATTTTAGGTGCAGGGTTTAGTTATAGAATACCTCATTAATTATAAGATATGTTTAGTCTCTCTGAAGAAAATTATTTAAAAGCGATCTTTCATCTGGAAAGGGCATATCCAACAGGGGTTAGTACCAATGCTTTGGCAGACGAGATGAGCACGAAAGCTTCTTCTGTAACAGATATGATTAAGCGACTCTCTGAGAAGAAATTAGTGGCTTATAAAAAATATCAAGGTGTTAAGCTTAGTAAATCTGGAAGGGAAACCGCAGTAGAAGTTATTAGAAAACACCGTCTTTGGGAAGTGTTTTTGGTAGATAAACTCGGTTTTGCCTGGGATGAAGTTCACGAAGTAGCAGAGCAATTAGAACATATAAAATCTGATAAATTAATTAAAGAACTTGATAGATTTCTAGATTTTCCGAAACGGGATCCTCACGGGGATCCTATTCCGGATTCAGAAGGAAATTTCGCAATCTCAAATAAGGTATTGTTGGCCGAATTGAACAAAGGTGAGTCTGGAATTTGCATAGGGGTAAAAGATTCCTCTCCAGAATTCCTTCAGTATTTAGACAAGAATAACATTGCATTAGGACAGTTAATAGTGATCCTAGAAAAGGAATCTTTTGACCAGTCTATGCTCATAAATTTAAACGGGAGCGAACTTAAAATCTCTAACGTGATTTCAAGTAATTTATACATAAAAACTTCTTAACTATGATGGAGAACATTATTGCTTATTTGGAAGGAATAGATCCAATTTTAGCAGCACTTTACGCAACACTTTTTACATGGGGAGTTACGGCACTAGGGGCCTCATTAGTCTTTTTCTTTAAAAAGATGAATCGGGCTGTTTTTGACGGAATGCTTGGATTTACAGGAGGAGTAATGGTAGCCGCAAGTTTTTGGAGTTTACTGGCTCCAGGAATAGAAATGAGCCCTGGGGAAGGTTTTGAAAAAGTGATTCCCGCAGCAGTCGGATTTTTCTTTGGTGCCTTGTTTATTTTTGGCTTAGATAAAGTGTTGCCACACCTTCAT
Source organism: Gillisia sp. CAL575 (assembly GCF_000403785.1). GTDB lineage: Bacteria > Bacteroidota > Bacteroidia > Flavobacteriales > Flavobacteriaceae > Gillisia. The sequence continues at coordinate 505,701 of NZ_APHJ01000021.1, read as the reverse complement.
GTAAATTTTAAGATGGACGAAAAGGAAGGTATAAAAACCCCTTGGCACAAATCTGTACTACTAACCTTGGCAATTACCTTACATAATATCCCTGAAGGTCTAGCGATTGGAGTTTTATTTGGTGGAGTAGCAGCAGGCTTTGATGGTGCGACTATTGGTGGGGCTGTAGCTTTAGCAATTGGTATTGGACTACAGAATTTCCCTGAAGGTTTTGCTGTAGCTATGCCTTTAAGAGGTCAAGGTTTAAGCAGGTGGAAAAGTTTTAATTATGGTCAACTTTCTGCGGCTGTAGAGCCAATAGCAGCAGTTTTAGGAGCCTGGGCGGTGATGACCTTTCAGCCAATACTTCCTTATGCTTTGGCATTTGCTGCAGGTGCTATGATCTTTGTAGTGGTAGAAGAAGTAGTTCCAGAATCCCAACGAGATAAATTTACAGATATATCTACAATGGGTTTTATAGGTGGTTTTATACTTATGATGACCTTAGATGTTGGTTTGGGCTAAAATTTGCAACAGCTGGTTTTAAGTACAGTCTTTATTATAAAATTGGTTATGAAATACTTTTTAGTTCTTATGTTTTCTTTAATAATGGGTTCTTTATTTGCTCAAGAAAATGATTCTATAATTAATTATAATGCAGAGATGGATCTTGGAGAAGTATTTTCTTTTGAAAACAAATCTATTCAATTCAAAAAGGTGATCACAGATTCACGATGCCCTAAAGATGTTACCTGTATTTGGGCTGGGGAAGCGAAAGTGTTAATAGCAGTAATGGTGAATGGAAGAGAAGTAGAAGAAAAGATTATAACCTTAGCAGTTAAAAAGGATTTCCAGCTAAGTTTTTTAAATTCAGAAGTAATTTATTCTCTAAATGCTTTGAATCTCTATCCTTATCCTACATCTACTCATAAAATTAAAGAATCCGAATACTGTCTAATAATTCAATTAAATAAAAAACTAGAATAATTAATTAGCTGCAACCACAACCTGAAACGCCACAGGCTTTCTCAGCTTCCTTTTTGCTTTTTAGAAAAGCAGGCTTCCAAACAAATTTTGTGATCACATATCCAACCGCGATCAAAAAGGTGATAAATACTAATATGTTTTGTAATATGTCCATGATACTTATTTAAGTCGGTTTACAATTATAATCTTACATTATTTTAATACTTGAAAAGCGATTAAGGCAACTAGATAAGCAAAGGCGCTCATAATTACTAGTTGTAGTATAGGCCATTTCCAAGTATTTGTTTCTTTTTTCACAATTGCCAAAGTACTCATGCACTGCATGGCAAAAGCATAGAATAGTAATAAGCTTATTCCACTTGCAAAGGTGAACAATGGGCCACCCAATATAGGGTTCACTTCTGCAGCCATTCTATTTTTAATGGTTTCTTCTTCGTCGCTTCCCACACTATAAATTGTTGCTAAGGTTCCAACAAAAACCTCACGTGCTGCAAAGGAACTTACAATTGCAATCCCAATTTTCCAGTCGTAACCTAGTGGTGTAACCGCAGGTTCAATCGCTTTTCCAAGAATTCCTATATAAGAATGCTCCAATTTATAAGAAGCTATTTTTTCTTCTAAATTAGTTTCTGGCTCTTGTTCTGGATTATATTTAGAAGTTACAATTTCTTCAGCATTATTAAAACCATCCCCAGGACCATAACTTGCTAAAACCCATAGTATAATTGAGATTGCAAGTATAATTTTTCCTGCGCCTAATACAAAAGATTTAGTTTTTTCTACCACATTAATCGCCACATTCTTAACCATAGGGAGTTTGTAATTGGGCATTTCAATTACAAAATAACTCTTTGACTTTATATTCAGAATTTTATTGAGAATCCATGCAGAAACAAGTGCTGTTCCAAAACCAATTAGATACAAGATCATTAATGTTAAGCCTTGTAAATTAAAGCCTAGAAAGCTTTCATCTGGGATCACTAACGCAATTATTATTAAATAGACTGGTAAACGCGCAGAGCAGGTTGTAAAGGGAACCACCAAAATAGTAATTAGTCGTTCTTTCCAATTTTCGATGTTCCTAGCGGCCATTACTGCTGGAATTGCACAGGCGGTTCCAGAAACTAAAGGCACTACACTTTTCCCACTAAGTCCAAACCTTCGCATAATCCTATCCATTAGAAAGACAACTCGACTCATATAGCCGCTTTCTTCTAATAAGGATATAAAAAAGAATAAAAATGCGATCTGCGGAATGAAAATTACAATTCCGCCAAGTCCCGGGATAATTCCTTCAGAAATAAGATTTGTAAAAGGCCCTGCAGGCATTATGTTTCTGGTCCATTCGCTTAATGAGGCAAATGTGGTATCTATAAAATCCATTGGGTAGCTGGACCAATTATAGATAGCCTGAAAAATGATCAATAAGACCATAAAAAAGATCACATATCCCCAAACTCGATGGGTTAAGATCCTATCCAATCTAATTCTAAGATCTGTTGCAGATTTAAGATCTACTTTTAGGCCTTCTTTTAATAATCCATTTATAAACTGATACCTTAATATGGTTTCTTTCTGCTGAAGTCTTTTTAGGTCGCTATTGCTTTTAGTGTGAAAACTATTACCGTTATCTAAAGAGTGCCTGTTTACATTACCGAAATTTACATCTTGTGTAATAACCAACCAGAGTTTATATAGGGACTGATTAGGAAATGCCTTTCTTAATCTTTCAAAATATTCTGGATCCATAATGGATGCATGTAGGCAAGGTTCAGTAGAAATCTGACGGTAATTTAGGATCATTTCTTTCAGCTCCTCTATTCCGGTATTTTTTCTGGCACTTACTAATGCGATCTTAGTATTTAACTTGGCTTCTAAAATGCCAATATCCAAGGTAATTCCCTTGCGCACCATCCTATCTGCCATATTAATAACAAGTATGGTAGGGATTTCAAGGTCTTTAATTTGTGTGAAAAGAAGAAGGTTTCTTTTAAGGTTCTCTACATCGCTAACAACTACTGCAACATCTGGGAAATCCCGATCGTTCTTATTCAGTAAAAGTTCTATAACCACATTTTCATCTAAGGAAGATGCATTTAAACTGTAGGTTCCCGGTAGATCTAAAATGTGCGCTTTTAAGCCTCGGGGAAGTTTGCAAACTCCCTCTTTTTTCTCTACCGTTATTCCCGGGTAATTCCCAACTTGTTGGTTTAAGCCAGTAAGTTGATTGAAAACAGAAGTTTTACCGGTATTTGGGTTTCCAATTAACGAAACATTAATCTGTTTCCCCATAGTATTATATTAATTCTATTTCTATAAGCAATGCCGTCTCTTTGCGTATTGCCAAATGGCTCCCGTTAATGTTCAAGTACATAGGATCTCTAAATGGTGCAGTTTGTACCAGCTCGACTAAATTCCCTGGTAAGCAGCCCATTTCCAAGAGCTTCAAAGGAATTTTATCTACGATAAATTCTTTGATTATCCCTCGTTGACCACGCTGTAAATGAGCAACAGTTAGCTTCATTTTTATTTAGATTGATTTTAAACAAGGCAAAAATAGTTTAAAAAATAGTCTTAAAAAAGTTTAGGAAGAAAAAGTATAATCCCTAATATTCAGCTTTCAAAGTTTCAATGTCATTCAAGAGATCATCTATAGCTTTGGCGTTAGTACCATCATAAAAACCTCGAATTCTTTTCTCTTTATCTACTAAGATAAAGTTCTCCGTATGTATCATGTCGTAAGGTCCGCCATCACCATCGGTTTTAGTAGCGAGATAAGACTTTCTTGCTAACTCATAAATTTGTTTTTTATCCCCCGTCACCAGATTCCATTTAGCATCATTCACTCCTTTTTCCAAGGCGTATTTTTTTAGCTGCGGCACGCTATCTGCTACGGGAATTACAGTGTGAGATAGTAATAGTACTTCGGGATCATCTTTTAAACGCTCTTGGATCTCTAACATGTGCCCGGTCATAATAGGGCAAATAGTTAGGCAAGTAGTAAAGAAGAAATCTGCTACGTAAATTTTATCTTTGTAGGTGTCTTGAGTAATAGTTTCGCCATTCTGATTAAGAAGATTGAAGTCGGCAATCTTGTGATATTTTCTTACATATTGAACTGTAGTATCAACTAATTCTGAATTAACCATATCTGGTTGAAATACAGGTAGCTTTTTTTCTGGTTTTAGCAGAGTATATATGCTTGCAATAATTATTATAGACAAAATTGCCATCACTATGGCAAGGGGTTTGTATTTAGAAAAAAACTGAAGCATTATTTATGATTTGATACAAAATTAAAGCCTTCTAACTAAATACATGCAAGGGAAGTACTAAAATTTCTTAAGGGAAGATTTCGCTGGTTATTTATACTTTTTTAGGAGATATTAAAAGGTTACTTTTGTGCGATTTAAAATTTGAAGCAGAGAGAATGGATCCATTTTTAATAAAAGCAATACAATTACTTCTTAGTTTGTCCTTACTAATCGTTTTACACGAGTTCGGACACTTTATACCAGCCAAATTATTTAAAACCCGAGTAGAGAAATTCTATTTATTTTTTGACGTGAAGTTTGCACTTTTCAAGAAAAAAATAGGCGGAACTGAGTATGGTTTAGGTTGGTTACCACTTGGTGGATATGTAAAAATATCTGGAATGATAGACGAGAGTATGGATAAGGAGCAAATGGCTCTTCCTCCAAAGCCTTGGGAGTTTAGAAGTAAGCCGGCTTGGCAACGTCTAATCATAATGTTAGGTGGAGTAACTGTGAATTTGGTTCTAGGATTCCTTATTTATATGATGGTGTTATTTGTTTGGGGAAGCTCTTTTGTAGGCCCAGATGATATGCCTCAAGGTTTCGCTGTCGCAGATGAGTTTAAGGAATTTGGATTTGAGGATGGAGATAGAATACTTTCTGTTAATGGAGAGGAATTCCAAAACAGTGTAGATGTAAATAGATTTTTATTTATGCGTGATGTAAAGAACATCACTGTAATTCACCAATCTGGAGATGAAGAAACAATTTCTATTCCTGAAGATATAGGATCTAAAATGTTTCAAGAAGGGGTAATGCAACCTTTTGTGCCTATTCAAAATGCAGTAATAGATACGGTTGTTGCAGATCTTGCAGCTTCGAAAGCAGGATTAAGAAAAGGAGATAGTTTGATTTCTATAAACAAGCAAGAAATTGGATATTGGCATGAATTAGCTCCAATCACGGCTGATAACAAAGAGAAAGAAATAGAAATAGTTTTTAAAAGGGATGGAGATATTATGAGCCGCATGGTAACTCCAGATGATGAGGGGATGCTTGGAGTTTCTTCAAAACGTGATTTTAATGTACAAACAAAAGAATATGGTCTTGGGGAAAGTATTGAAGAAGGTTTTAGCTATGGCTATTGGACACTTCATGACTACGTAGCGCAATTTAAATATGTATTTACTGCTAAAGGAGCAACTCAGGTAGGTGGTTTTGGAGCAATTGGAGGACTATTTCCAGATGCTTGGGACTGGCAAGGCTTCTGGTTAGCTACGGCTTTAATTTCAATCATATTAGCGTTTATGAATATTTTACCAATTCCTGCATTAGATGGTGGACATGTGGTATTCTTGCTTTATGAAATCATTACAGGGAAGACTCCAAACGAGAAATTCATGGAATATGCTCAAATGCTTGGGTTCTTTATCTTGATTGCACTAGTGTTATTTGCTAATGGAAATGACTTATATCGCTGGTTGTTCGAATAATAGCAACTGGCTAAAATGCAGTCAAAAAAAATTATCAAAAATTCGCAAAAAAAAGTGGATTTTTGTTTTGTAAGCATTTAAAAATTGATTTATATTTGCAACCGCAAAAGAGAAATATTTAAGTCTCTAATGCTGGTCCAGATTAAGAGTTGGGATCTTTGAAAAGAGAACGTTCTTACAGAATTATAAAATACAGTTTCCTCCTTAGCTCAGTTGGTTAGAGCATCTGACTGTTAATCAGAGGGTCCTTGGTTCGAGCCCAAGAGGAGGAGCTTAGTAAAGACAAGCCATTCAAGAAATTGAGTGGCTTTCTTTTTTTTGTGGGTACAACATAGGTACAACAAATTAAATCTCTTTCTTTATTTTTCTTTTGGCTATATTTAATAGGTTGAAGCAGTTGTTGCCATGGAAAAATTTATTCTTAACGCCGGTAAAGCACTCGCGAGGTGGAGATCAGGAATAGATTATTTCCTGGAGGAGAAAGTACAAGGGAAACCTTTAAACCTAATTCTTTTTATCCTATCTACTTACGCTGTCTTTGTTTTAAGCTTCAGCCTTTTCTTTGGTATTCGTTCTATTATTGAGAACTCCCTCATTTTTCTGATCCTTTTTGGTATCATGCTTTTGATTCTGATCTGGCTGGCCATTTTTCACGAATCAAATAAACATCTTGAAACAGATCGGCATGATTTCCGGGTAGAACCCCTTAAAACGTCCAGGATACGTTTCGAATTGATCAATCTCGACCGGGAGTCTCAGAAACAATTTGTTAGGTTGATTAATGGAAGGCGGGTTAAAGAAAAAATCAATTTTACCATGGGGAATAAAAGCGGCGACTCTGCCAATCACCGTGTCCTCTTTGTTTTGTTTGATGAATTATTTGTAGGAGGGATCCAGGATCTCACCGGAGAACGAAAAAGTAGCTTTTTCAATTTGCTGATGAATTCATTTTTAATGAATCATGAACCGCTCAAAGAAAACACCTTAAAGACTAGTTTTTCCGCCTGGAAAAACGAACAGGAAAAAATCAATTCCCGGAATCAGCGAAAATTGATCAGGCAGGTCCTGGCAAAAGAGTAATTAAAGCGTGATTTCTTTCCTATCTGTGTTATCCTATTGATTTATAGGTATTTACTTTCCTAAGTTTGTCCTGTACAAAATGTAAAAGGCCTTTTACTCATTTTTAATTTTAATGCTATCGTTATGAATGAGCAAAGAGAAGTAGTGGGTTTATTGGAAGATATTAAAGTCTTACTTTCCCACACCAAAAAAGTAATGAATGTGGAGGATCTGGCTCAATATACCGGACTTTCCAAAAGCAAGATCTATAAGCTTACCCATTTAAAGCTTATACCAACCGGCAATAATCCTAACATCCGTCAGAAGTTTTTTGATAAGGATAAGATAGATGCCTGGTTATTGGGTGAGCCGGATGTGTCCGATGAATTCCTGGAGCAGCAGTTTAATCAAAAATTGCTAAAGAACCGGAAGTAGGTTATTAAGTATTAATCCTAAATTTTTTGAAGATGAAAAAGATATCCTATATCAGGGTGGGTACCTGTTACTATAAAATAGTACAAATACCCACCACTACCGGAAATTTTAATGAGACTTTGGTTCCCTGGAATATAGAAACCCTTCGCAATGATCACGGAAAGGCATTTATTGGAACCATAAAAAAGTATGATGGCTTTACCTGCCTTCCCGGACATAAGGAATTTAAACAGGATTGTTACGGATTTTACAACACCTATTCTCCTTTACCGCATATCCCGCAGGAAGGTAAGACCGAAATGTCACTGCGATTCATTGAACATATTTTCGGAAGCCAGATGGAGCTTGGGCTTGACTATTTGCAGCTACTATATTCGAAACCGCTGCAGATGTTACCTATTCTATGTTTAGTATCCAAAGAGAGGGTTACCGGTAAGACCACCTTTCTAAAATGGCTTAAAGCCATTTTTGATAACAACCTGACCTATCTAACCAATGACAATTTCAGCAGCCAGTTTAATGCCGATTGGGCCAACAAACTTCTTATCTGTATTGATGAAGTGTTGTTCAACAAAGAAGAGCTTACCGAACGGATCAAATATTTAAGCACCACCGATTTTAATAAACTGGAAGCTAAAGGCAAGGATAAGCGCGAGGTGGAGTTCTTTAGCAAGTTTATTCTTTGCAGTAACAATGAAGATAACTTCATTAAAATCGATAGTGAGGAAACACGCTTTTGGGTGCTGAAAGTCCCTAGCCTAAAAAAAGAAGAAACACATTTTTTAGAAGATCTTAAAGCAGAAATTCCGGCATTTCTATATTTTTTGGATCAGCGTCAGTTGATCACTAAACACAGCACCAGGATGTGGTTTAGCCCTAAAGAGATAAGTACGGATGCTTTGACAAATTTGATGCAGAATAACCGAAATCGTGTGGAAAAGGAACTGGCTAGCATGCTCTTCAGTCTAATGGAAACTTGTGAAGTGGACGAAATAAATGTTTGCCCCACGGATGCCTTACAGGTTTTAAACAGAACCCGTATTAAAACGGATTTAACGCAATTGCGGCAGATCTTAAAAAAAGACTGGAAACTGAGTAACCAGGATAACTCCCTAAACTATCAGAAGATGATCATGTGGCAGGAAGGAGGTCTGGGATTAACTCCTGCTAAGGGACGTTATTATACTATTACCAAATCTTTTCTGCTGCGGTATTTTAGTGAGGAACAGAAAAGTGATGCATAATTGATGAACCTGCTGAATGACCGGTTTAAAGATCTTTCCGCCAGGAAAATCATCATTCCGGGTAATTCGGAGGATATCACCAAAGAAAGCAGCCTTAGGTATTTCTTTTTTTTGATGAATGATGAGGAAATATAAATAAGACCAGTGATAACAACGCTTTTGGAGGGTCATCACTTTCGCATCGTTTTGTCATCAAAAAAAATGATGCGCAGAAGTATAATGATTTATAGTCATTTAATATTAAAAACAGGCTAATGAAAAAAGAAAAAGAGATTGGTGTGACCTGCGAAAGAGCCCGTAGTATTTGCATCGTGAAAATACTCGCAAAACTAGGGCACTTTCCAAGCAGGATAGCGGAGAAAGAAGCCTGGTTTCTGAGTCCCCTACGGTCAGAAACACAGGCCTCTTTCAAGGTTTCTTTAAAATTGAACCGTTGGTATGACCATGGGCTTGGAAAGGGCGGAAATGGGCTAGATTTAATCGTAGCGATAAAGAACTTTTCTGTTAAACAGGCTCTGGAGTTTCTAGAAGACAATTGTGACTCTTTTTCTTTTCAGCAGCCCATTTTAAAAAAGAGAACTGCTTCTAAAATTGAAGTTTTAAGGACTAGAGAAATCGAACATGAGGCCTTGACCCAGTATCTGGCAAAAAGAGAGATCCCTGTAAAAATAGCCCAGCCTTATTGCAAAGAGGTCTGGTTTAGCTATAGCGGCAAGGAATACTTCGCTATAGGATTAGAGAACCCCCTAGGCGGCTGGGAACTGCGAAACAGCTACTTCAAGGGGTCCAGCTCTCCAAAATCCTATACCTATATCAAAAGGAAATCTAAAACTTTATTAATTACTGAAGGCATGTTTGATTTTTTATCTCTGGCAATATTGGAGGAAGACCTGGTAAAGGCATCAGATATTATCATCCTGAATTCTCTGGCCTTTACCAATAAAATTACGGGACATCTTACTAATTATGAGAACATTCGTCTATATCTCGATAATGATCCCGCGGGAGATCAAGCTACAGCGAAGATTTTAAAACTATTTAGGAGTGCTACCGATGAACGGAATTCCTTCAAAAACTATAAAGACCTCAATGAAAAATTAATGCAATGCAAAAAGTGAAAACAGTATTGGCTACTGAATCTTATACTGAATTTGATGATTTAGCTTGGGTAGGTTCAGGAGGACCAATCGCAGTTGCGGAAGGGAAAGCAAGATGTGTCATTGTCATGACAATCTTGCTTTACTCCCGCAGGTCGCAAAGATTTTAAAAGAAAAATGAAAAGGGAATATATCCAGATACGCTGCTCGATCTACGAGAAAAAGCTGCTCAAAAAAAGAGCGGCCAGGGCTGGAATTTCCCTTTCCGAATACTTGCGATCCACCGCCTTTGAGAGAAATATTGTAGAACGTATAACCCCGGAACAACTGGAAAGCTATCAGATGCTGATACAATACAAAAACAACTTTGCCCGTATTGCCAATATGTTTAAAAAAGGGAACCCTAAGCTAGCCAAAGATGTGGCGGAGCTCGCAGAAGAGATCAGGATGCACTTAAGAAATTTCAGAAAATGATAGGGAAAGGACATGCCATAGCAAGTACCGGGGCCTCCATAGCATATGGCTGGAACCAGGAGAAGAATGCCGAGGTAGTGCTTAAGGAATACCTGGCGGGGGAAAATCCCAAAGAAATTACTGAAGAGTTTAAGATCATTCAATCTCAAAACGAACGCTGCATTAACAACACCCTGAGTTTTGTGGTCAGCCCCACCATCGAAGATGGAAAGGAGCTGACCAAAAGAGAGCTTGAAGATATCGCTAAAAGATTTATAAAGGAGATGAACCTGCAAAATAACCAGGCCATTGGCTTTGTACATCGGGATAAAGCTCATACCCATGTTCATATTTACGCCAACCGGATAAGTCTAAAAGGAGAAGTCTATAAAGATAGCTTTATAGGTAAAAGAAGCCAGATCGCAGCAGATAATGTGGCCAAAGAATTAGGGCTAAAACGAGTATGTGAAGTACAGCAGGAGAGATTGCAGGAATTGAAAGTGCAGCGACTGGCCATCAAATATATTAACGACCGGGTACTGGAATCCAGGCCTAAATCTTTGGATGAATATATCGGTAAAATGAAGGACTGCCAGGTAAAGGTAATCCCCTGCATCAATAAGTCTAACCAGTTGCAGGGCTTTCGGTTTGAATATAAAGGAGCCAATCTAAAAGGCAGTGAGGTGCACCGTTCGATGACCGGTGGCCGACTAATTGGAGAAATCAGTCAAAACAGAAGTTATTCCAGACTGAAGGAAATCCCTCAAAGCTTAAAGCTGTTAGATAAGACTGTACAAATCAGCTCTAATATGGCCACTAAAATAGCCAAAGACCTGGTGAAACAGGTGATAAAAAAGGCGCTGGATACCGGAATTGGAATATGATATTAAAACTTTATAAATTATGAAAAAACTAGATGAGATCATGGAATTGATGACCGATGAAATGGCCGATTTCAAGCTGGCTATTCTAAAGCTGCAGGAGCTTTCCGGAGAAATTGAGCAAATGAGTATTCCCATAAGTACTGAGGCATTGGATAAAAACCTGAACGCTTTCCTGGAAAAGCAGGAAGAGAATGATCGGTTGAAGGATGACATACTTAAAAGCATTGACCAGAAACTGAAGAATGCCCGGCTCATGCCTAATTATATGCTCTTCCTATTCTGTATTTTCGGAATACTGATGTTAAGCTTATTAGGATATTTTAAATCTTCCGCCACGAAAGCTGGGGATGAAAAGTTTGAAATGTACCAGATGATTAAATCTGAAAGTGAACTCTTTAAAAATTATCTTTCAGAAAATCCTGAAATCAAGAACGAATATTACCAGTGGCTGGAAGCAAATAAGTAGCATTTGTCATGACAATTTACTTGTCGCAAATTATCCTAATTTTTACAGTAAATACTTTGGGAAGCCTTATAAACAGGTAATTATTTACAGTAAATATTGTCGCATAAGTGGTATGCGCCCTATGCTGTTTTTACTCACGCTTAACTTCCCGTACACTATAAAAACAGCACAGGAACCACGCGCAAGATTATGGCAGATATTGGGGCGGGAGATTTAGTAAAAAGTAGGAAAACGAATTCTTTGGAATCTAAGCTCTGGGGTTATGCCACGGCTGATGCTATTAAGGTATTTTCCTTACTACAAAAGTTTTATTAAATATTTCAATTTGACTTCCGAAGTTATTTAATAGCCTCCCAAAGGTCAATATTCTATTTCGATAAAATGCGAATGCAAGTTAATTGTAGTTCTATCAATAGATTCAATAAAATATTAAAAGGCTCAAGAAAACTAATAAGAAATTAAGTTTAACATGTTTCGATTTACTCTCAATTTAATAGAATTATCGTCTTAAATCCTCATTTCTCATCTTACTAAGGAGCCTCCACAATTTTGAAAATAAATTCTGATTCAAGATAAAAATAAGGAAGCTAAATATACCTCCTACCCAGATATCAAAAACTAAAAAACAAAAAAACTTTTATTGTTTTATAGTTTTTTAGTTTTATATTTGCATTCTAAATCACAAAAAAATTGTACCTAATATGAAAAAAATGATAATTGGTTTTCTCTTTGTATATGGGATTACCTTTGGTCAGGAACCCTTGGAGCTCAAACTTTCAGATGCTGTTTCGTATGCCTTAGAGCATAAGGCAGATGCAGCTAAGGCCAGGCTAGATATTACTAACGCCGATGCACAAATCTCTGAGGTCAGGGCCAAAGCTTTACCGAACTTATCGGCTAATGCGGGAACTACCTATAATGCCCTTTTGCAGGAAAATATATTACCCGGAGAAATTTTTGGGGCTCCCGGAGAAAGTATTGCGGTAGCTTTTGGAAGGAAATGGAATTCCACAGCCAATGCACAGCTTTCCCAAACCATATTCAATCAGGCCGTCTTTGTGGGTTTGAAAGCTGCAAAATCTACAAAAGAATTTTATAAGCTTAATGCACAGCTTACCAACGAAGAAATAATTGAAAAAGTAGCAGTTGCTTACTATCAGGTGTTCCAATCAAAGCAGATTCTGGAAAACCTTCAGAATAATTTAGAACTCACAGAAAGAACGGTAGGTATCGTTAAGGGGTTATACGAGAACGGACTTGCAAAAAAGATTGATTATGACCGGAGCATGGTAGCACTAAATAATTTGAAAAGTAATAAACAGCAAGCCATTAATGCAGTAGAATTAAGTGAGAATGCATTAAAATTTATGATAGGAATGTCCATTTCTCAAGAAATAAGATTGCCACAACAAAATTTCCAACCGGAATTTTTACCAGGAATAGAGCTTGAATTTTCCAGTCGTACGGAACTAGAATTACTTAATAAGCAAATTGAACTTTTAAATTTTCAGAAAAAATCAACCCTGGCCGAATATTATCCCTCAGCTTCATTGGTGGCTAACTATGGCTGGCTGGGACAGGGAGATGTTGTTCCTCTATGGAATGGAAAAAACGAAGGTGCTTTTTGGTCAGATTTCAGCGCTATAGGATTAAATATTAGTATTCCTATTTTTAATGGAGGTGCTACCCGGGCAAAGGTGAAGCAGAACCAGGTAGAGATAGAGAAAGCTGAAGAGGATCTTCAAGAAACTGAATTAGCTCTACAGCTTGCCTACGAAAATGCCATCTCACAATTAGAAAACAGCTTTATATCAATTCATACACAAGAACAAAATGTGGAGCTTGCGCAAAAAGTATTGGAAGACACCCAGAATAATTATGAGTTGGGTTTAGCTACTCTTAACGAAATGCTGGATGTTGAAAGAGAACTTGCTGATGCTAAAAACAATTTAACCAATGCCAGGTTAGATTATAAACTAGCGGAAGTAGAGCTTTTAAAATCCCAGGGAAAATTAGACACATTAAACGAAAATAACTTTTAAAATGAAAAAAAAGACAATCATCGCAATAGTAGTGCTATTAGGCGTAGCCGTAGCGTTTTACCTTATCCTACAAAACAATAAGAAAGAGAACGAAAGAGAATTAAGTCTCGTTACACAGGAAAATACAGAAGTAGCAGTGAACACTGCAATTGCAAAAAAAGAAAGAATTGGATCCATGTTTACGGTTAACGGCACCTTTTTACCCACAGCCACTGCAAATATTTCTGCCGAGATCTCAGGACAAATAGGAGCTGTGAATGTTGAAGAAGGTGATGATGTAAAGAAAGGTCAGGTAATAGCGAAACTAATTGGAGATAAAGCAAATGTCAATATGGAGAATGCAAAAGCCAATCTTGATAACGCTGTGTCTAACCTAAACAGATACGAGGCTGCTTACAAAACGGGGGGAGTAACTGCCTCACAGCTTGACCAGGCAAAACTACAGGTAGAAAATGCACGGGCGCAGTATCAATCTGCCCAACTAAATTCCGGCGACACCAATGTACGCTCAAAGATGAGTGGAGTGGTAAATAAAAAAATGGTTGAAGTTGGAATGGTCGTAGCTCCGGGAACATCAATAATAGAAGTAGTAGACATTTCTTTGTTAGACTTAAAAGTAGAAGTAGACGAATCTCTCGTAAGTCAACTTAAGCTTGGAGATTCAGTTAAAGTAACTCCAAGTGCTACCAAAAAAACCATTGACGGTAGGATAACTTTTATCGCTCCGGCCTCTAATGGAGCCTTAAAATTTCCTGTAGAAATTTCTGTAGATAATTCCCAAACAAACTTAAGAGCAGGAATGTATGCTACGGCAATGTTTAATCAAAAAGGAGAGAATAATGTACTTGTAATACCCCGGGAAGCTTTCGTGGGAAGCGTGAGCGACAACCGGGTTTTCGTTATAAAAGAAGGTATTGCATACCTCACAGAAATTAGTACCGGTATTAATTACGGAAACAAGGTGCAAGTAAACAATGGGCTTAATGAAGGAGATGTAGTGGTAACCAGCGGGCAGATTAACCTGACAGATAATACTGCAGTAAAAGTGATTAAATAATAGAGAAGAAAAGAAAATGAAATTAGCAGAAGTATCTATAAAAAGGCCCAGTCTTGTAATCGTGATGCTTGCATTACTTATTATTGGAGGTCTTTTCAGCTATAGTCAATTAAACTATGAGTTGATTCCAAAATTCGAAGTAAAGGTAGTAACCGTTATGACGGTTTATCCCGGGGCTTCACCTGCCGAGGTGGAAAATACGGTATCCCGCAAGATCGAAGATGCTGTTTCTTCTCTTGAGAATATTAAAAAAATACAGACAAGTTCCTTTGAAAGTCTGTCGGTAGTAACCATTCAATTTAATAATGAAGCTGATGTAGATTTTGCATTGAATGAAGCACAAAGAAGCATAAACGCTATTCGTTCAGATCTTCCGGATGATATTGACGAACCTTCCCTCTCGCAGGTTTCGGTTTCTGATATGCCTATAATGAGTCTGGGAGTTACTGCAGATCTTTCAGAAAATGAATTATATGATTTAATTGATCAAAAAATTCAACCTGCTTTTTCACGTCTTACAGGGGTTGCTCAGGTAAACCTTGTAGGTGGCCAGGAAAGAGAAATTAGGGTGAATTTAGATCCTAACAGGCTTCAGGGTTATGGGCTTACTGTACCAATGGTACAGCAAATAATCACTGCGTCAAACCTGGATTTTCCGACTGGAAATTTAAAAACTAGAGAGAATACTACACTTATTCGTCTTGCGGGAAAAATACAGTCTGTAGATAAGCTTAGAAACCTTACCATAGCTTCACAAAACGGGCAGAACATTAAACTTTCTGATATTGCTGAAATTCAGGATACTCAAAAAGAAGTTGAAAAGATTGCACGTATAAATCGTGATAATACGATCCTGCTCCAGGTTCAAAAGCAAACTGATGCAAATGCAGTGGCCGTAAGTGAACTTGTACAGGAAAATATCAGTGAAATTGAACAGCAGTATGCTGATCAGGGTGTGGATATAAATATTGCCAATGACAATTCTGTCTTTACGTTGGAAGCAGCAAACTCAGTAATAAAAGACCTTTTCATCGCAATAGGTCTTGTGGCTTTCGTAATGTTATTTTTCCTGCATAGTTACAGGAATGCTCTTATTGTAATGGTAGCAATTCCAACATCGTTAATTGCAACCTTTATAGGGATGTGGTTATTGGGATACAGTCTTAACCTAATGAGTTTGCTTGCACTTTCATTGGTTGTAGGTATCCTTGTAGATGATGCCATTGTGGTTATTGAAAACATTCACCGTCATATGGAGATGGGTAAGAACAAAGTACGTGCCGCCTACGATGGTGCTTCAGAAATTGGATTTACAGTAACGGCGATCACTCTGGTGATTGTAGTAGTATTTTTACCAATTGCATTAAGTGACGGTCTAGTGGCCGACATTATTAGACAATTCTGTGTAACTGTAGTTATAGCAACTTTACTGTCTTTATTGGTTTCCTTTACCGTAGTGCCTTGGTTATTTTCAAGATTTGGAAAATTGGAGCTTATAAGCAATAAATCATTCTTTGGAAAAATCATCCATAAGTTTGAAAAAGGTTTGACCTGGTTTACAGAGGAAGTAACAAAAATCCTGAAATGGTCTTTAGATAATAAAGTAAAAACCTTTGTAGTTGTAGCTGGGCTCTTCATAAGTTCAATCGCCCTAGTGGCAATGGGTTATATTGGTTCCAACTTTTTTCCTTCAACCGATAGGGGCGAATTTTTAGTTCAATTGGAAATAGATAAAGACGCCTCCATTGAAGAGACAAATTTTATCACTCAAAAAGCAGAGAATTACCTTTCACAAATTCCTGAAGTAGAAAGACTAATTACCACTGTGGGGCAATCCAGTAGTGGAGGTATGGGAGGTGCACAGGCAACCAATAACAAATCAGAAGTATCGGTTACCCTGGTGGATCAATCTGAAAGAGAGGAAAAAACTAGCGTTATAGCTGCGAGGATAAAACGAGATCTGGAACAAAAATTAGTTGCAGCCGATGTTACTACTGTTTCTGTTGGATTGGTTGGAGTTGAAGCTGCACCTCTTCAAATGACCATAACAGGGAACTCTTTTGAGGAAGCTTTAGCTTATGCAAAAGCTGCTGAACAAGCATTAACAACTGTAGAAGGAGCAACCGAAATTGAAAGTAGTGTTGAGGAAGGAAATCCTGAGATTTCTGTAAATGTAAACAGAGATAAAATGACTTCCCTGGGATTAAATGTTGCTACAGTTGGTCAAACAATGCGTACAGCTTTTAGTGGAAATACCGACAATAAATTTCGAACTGGAAATAATGAATATGATATCAATATTATTTTTGATGAAGCCTCAAGAAACAATATAGAAGACGTGCAAAACATCCAGTTCACCAATAACAATGGAGAATTAATAAACCTGGCACAGTTCGCTGATATTAGTTATGAATCAGGTCCTTCCTTATTAGAGCGTTATGATAGGTCTCCTTCTGTAACTATTTCTGCCCAAACCGTAGGGAAAACCTTGGGAGCAGTAGCGCAGGAATGGGAAGAAAAACTAGCAAATATTGAGCGGCCAAAAGGTGTGGAATGGACCTGGGGTGGAAACATGGAAAATCAAAGTGAAGGTTTTGGAACCTTAGGAATTGCGCTATTGGCTGCTATTATGTTGGTATATATGATTATGGTGGTGCTGTATGATGATTTTATTAAACCATTTATTGTATTGTTTTCCATTCCGCTTTCATTTATAGGTGCATTGTGGGCACTGGCTTTAACTGATCAGAGTTTGAATATTTTTACCATTCTTGGTATCATTATGTTAATAGGCCTGGTGGCGAAAAATGCCATTTTGCTGGTTGATTTTGCTAATCATAGGTTAGCCCATGGAGAAAAGATAAGAACAGCTTTAATCCAGGCAAACCACGCCAGGCTTCGTCCTATTTTGATGACCACAATTGCAATGGTTTTTGGAATGCTACCAATTGCTCTGGCATCTGGCGCAGCAGCGGAAATGAACAATGGTTTAGCCATCGTTATTATTGGAGGCCTATTATCCTCGTTATTCCTTACCCTAATCATTGTACCGGTGGTTTACCTGATCTTTGTTCGGCTTGAAGAGAAATTCTCTTCTAAAGAAAAACAAGATTATGATAAATTAATGCATGCAGAATACGAGCACCTCAATCCAAAGAGTGAGCTTGAATTCTAGTAGATCAATAGAATCTGGTTACTGATTAAGTAACCAGATTTATTAATCTAATATTTCGATACTTCTATTAAATGTAGATCTTTGAAGAAGTAGCAAAAAATTTAAGAGATATGGAAAAAGATACAGAATTATTAAGTAAGGTTTCCCAGATTTTTCTAAAGAATGGTGCCAAGACTGTGACCATGGACGAGATTGCAAGGGAACTTCGGGTTTCTAAAAAGACACTTTATGAAAAGTATCAAAATAAAGATATACTTCTTGAGGAGGTGTTAAGTTACAGTTTAGAGAAAGTCCTGGAAAAATTGAATGACCTGGATGAAACAATCGAGAATGCCATAGAAAGAATGTTTGCCAGAGATACAGAAATTGAAAAGGCATCAAGAACCAATGATTCCATCTTTCTTCGTCAACTCCTGAAGTATTATCCCCAGATCTTCAATAAACATATGCTATATTTTTCCGGAAAACTTTCGGAAATACTTATGCATAATGTTGAAAGAGGAAGAAGTCAAGGCTTATACCGAAAAGATTTTGATGCCTATTTTTATTCGAAATTATTTTTCCAAATGACTATGAGCTATGATAACACCCCTTATCTGGATAACCAAGAGATAAGCAGGTCCAGGTATCAGGAGGAAGCTCTCTTATTCTATATGAATGCAATTACCACCGAAAAGGGCAAAGAAGTAATGAGAGGTCTTGAAATAAAAAAATTATAACCCCTATCTGGAATTAAATGTTTTAGAAAAAATACTGCTCTGGAAAAATTTCAGCAATACTTCTTCACTGAAAATTATCATTCTTGTTTTTGATTACTAATACACAGCTCATTACTAAATACCATACTTATGAAGCGCTACGAAAAAAATTTAATTTATGAAAAAAAGCTAAGCCTCTGGTCAGGATATCCGGTTAAGATTGAAGATTATTTAGATAGTATCTGTCAATGTGATGTTGATTTTATAGAAATACTTATGCTTTTAGAGAACGCATTTTTAATAAATTTAGTAGAATCTGATAAAACCCGCCAGGATTTTACCACCATAAAGGAATTTATAGATTGGATAGAATCCAGGCCTAAAATGACACCTTCTTTTAAAAGATTTAAGTTAACACCTTGGCCTTAACCCTCCGCTACTAAAATTTCTGTCAGATTCCTTCTCCGTCTATTAATTAGAAAGCTTAAAGAACATTTTTAATGAAACAAAATTACTTATATGAGATTATTCGTTTAAGTTATAGATTTCCATTACTAACTATTATTATCAAACAGGTAATTTTTTGGATCATAGCTTACGGAGTGCTGGGCTTTATATTATATTTTTCAAGTCTTTCAATTTTTGAAGGCACGAATTCCCCATTTACCCTAAGTGTAGCAATGTTAATACTAACAGTATTAATATTTGGTTTTATGAATGGAATCATCCTAGGTATTTTTGAATACTTCTTAAATAAAAAATCCAATTTAAATAACAGCTTAGGTCTCACAATACTTATAGGAAGCTTTGCTTATTTCATAACAATTATGGGTTTGATAAGTTTAACAAGACTTATCATCTTTTGGGTATTGGAATTATTACATATGGATATAGGTTTTGTAGAGGTGATTTTAAGAGATAACTGGATATATCATTATGCTATCCTACTCGTCTACACCTTGTTTATGACCTTAATAATCAGTTTTATCAGCCAAATTGAAAAAATACTTGGTCCTGGCTACCTACTTCCTATTTTATTGGGCTGGTTTAGATATCCGAGAGAAGAAGAACGCATTTTTATGTTCCTGGATCTTTCTAACTCTACAAGAATGGCTGAACAATTGGGTCACATTGCCTACAGTAATCTTATACAGGAATGCTTTCTTGATATTAATAAGATGGTAAAAAAATATAATGCTGAAATATATCAATACGTGGGAGACGAAATTGTTGTAAGTTGGCCCTTGGAGGGCATGAAAGAATATGTGTATATAGAATTCTTCTTTGGGGTTATGGCACTTTTACAGGAGCGTTCAAAATATTACACGGATAAATTTGGTGTTACTCCGTCCTTTAAAGCCGGGGCTCACGTCGGTGTAGTTACCAGAGTTGAGGTAGGAAATATAAAAAGAAATCTTGCCTACCATGGAGACACTTTAAATGTGACTGCAAGATTAGAAGGATTGTGTAAAGAATTAGATAGATCTGTACTTTTTTCAGGCGCACTAATAAAAAAAACAATGGTAGATAAAAAATACAAGGTATCCTCCCTAGGATTTAGAACTCTTAAAGGTAGGGAGGCTAAATTGGAAGTATTTAGTATTAATTAATAAAATACCAATTAGGTAATTAATGTAATCAAAGTTTTACATCAGGACTTTGAGAAAATTCGAATTAAAAAGAGTTTATGACTTTGAAATTGAAGATCGTTTAAGGAAATAATCAGACTTCAACCCTAAAGTAGAATAATTACAACAATACTTCCAGCGCTTTATCCACAACCTGAGTATCTAATTCTTTTAAATATGCCTGGGTTACAGTTAGGTTTTGATGTCCTAAAGATTCGCTAATCACATCAGTTGCAACCCCTTTTTGTTTAAGGCAATTAGCAAAACTATGCCTGGCCACATAACTGCTAACGTTTTTTGTGATCTCACATATTGTAGCCAGTTCCTTTAGATTTTTGTTATAGATCCCTAGCATTTTATGTTTTCGATCTGCAAGTTGGGTAGGAGTATAGTTTTCACGATACAGTAATGGAAATACATATTTATTTCCATACCCATTAATTCGGTAATGGTCAAGAATTTCTCTTACAGGGGGCATTATGGCAATTGAGAAATTTCCTTTGGTTTTAGCCCGGGTGTAATAAATAGCATTTTTTTCCACATCTTTCCATTCGAGACCCATCATGTCGGCAAAGTTCATTCCCCTAGTATAGAAACTAAAAACAAAGTAGTTTCTGGTATCAACTAAATGCGAATGATTACTCAAATCTACATTAACAATGCGCATTATTTCTTCAAAATCCAGGGCACGTTTAAAACCTTTGCCTCTTAAGCCTGAAATTTTATATTTCTTAAAGGGGTATAAACTTTCTTTCACAATTCCGCGTTCTATGGCTTTGTTGAACAATGCCCTTATGGCTCTCATCTTTACTCCAACCCCTCCGTCGGTTCCACCTCTGGACCTTAAGAAAGCATCATATTTACTTAAAAAAGTAGAGTTAACTTCCCGAAAACTAAGTTTTTTGCTCTTATGAAAAATTTGCACCGATGTTTTAGTGTCTTTATAGGACTTTGCGTTTCCTACACGACCGGCGTAAGTCATTTCCTCTACTATTTCATCAAAAAAGGCAAAGACATCATTTTTAACTGGATTGAAGGTAACTCTATAAAGCTTATCAAAATCTTCCAGTGTATAATCGGGGTTTTGAATTTCAATTTCCGCTGCTACCTGGTAAGCCCGATCCTTAATTTTTACCAGTAACCGATTATACTGAAAATGATTTTTCAGCTTTTTGTTAAAGGTTCCTGTTGAAGCTGACCATTCGGAAATCTCCGAACTAAATGGGGTTTTGTAATATTTAGTTTGTCGATCTTTGGTCACACGCAAGAAAATTGGGTACAACCCATCGGTTAATTTCTTTGTTCTCTGTACAATTTTTATAGTAATCATGCGGCTTAAATTGGGTACAACATAGGTACAACAAATGGGCAAATAAAGGTAAATATTGTAAAACTAAATGACAAGGAAAAAGTTGTAAAATATTGATTATCAATACATAAGAAGCTAAATGAAATTATCTGAAACACCATTTTCGCGGCTGTTAATCAGAGGGTCCTTGGTTCGAGCCCAAGAGGAGGAGCAATCAAAGCCTGACATTAATGTCGGGCTTTTTTGTTTTATAGAATTACTCAAATTCTTAATATTGTGGCTATCTTAATTTTAAAAATTTTAGCAGAAAGAAATTTTTCTAAACGAATTTCTAGTTTTCCTCGAGATTAGATCTGTATATTTTAGGGATTGTATTTTAAGATAATAGGTAGTTTTGGAATTACCCATGGATAGTTTCATGCTTGCCATAGCTTTTTATTAACTCGCCTTCAAATTCCACCAGTTCTTTCCAACGCGTATCCACATCAATATCTTTTCCGTATTTTCGTGCAAAGCTTATAAAAGTGGTATAATGTCCTGCTTCACTTATCATTAAATCGTGATAAAATTTAGATAGCTCTGGATCGTTAATTTCTTTGGAAAGTAATTTGAAACGTTCACAACTTCTTGCTTCGATCATTGCAGAAAATAGGAGTCTGTCTACCATAGAATTCAATCTACTACCTCCTTTATTCATGAATTTATAAAGCTCATTAACATAGCTATCCTTTCGTTCTCGCCCCAATTTAAAGCCTCTTTTTTTTATGATCTCATGAACCATTTCAAAATGTTCTAATTCTTCTTTTGCAAGCTCTAATAATTCCGTTACCAAGTCTGGATATTCAGAATTTAATGTGATAATAGTAATAGCATTTGTTGCCGCTTTCTGTTCACACCAAGCATGATCGGTAAGGATTTCTTCTATATTGGATTCAACTATATTTACCCAACGAGGATCTGTTTCTAACTTAAGGTGAAGCATTATCTGTTTTTTATTCAAAGATACTTAAAGATTGAATTGTATTTATAGGAAAAGAATTTAGTGAGTGAAGTAGCACTTAAAGAAAGCAATCAAGACCATATAAGTGCTCAATCTATAATGTGCTATGTTTTTACTATATAGTAGTGTAGAGGATTTTATATTCTTTAAAGTACCACAATAAGTGTTTAAATATGTAAGCCACTTGTAAAAAATTTATAATTACAATTATATTTTACATACATCCTTATTTACAAAATCTGCTAGACTTTGCCTTTTATCGAATTTTAAAAACATTCGATTTTTTGACCATATAAATATTTTATCCAACGTTAGTACTAAATAAATATCCTACAAATGCAGTAAGACCCATCGCTGCTGTTCCCCAAAATGTGATTCTAAGAATGGCAATTCCAATATTGGAACCTCCTGTTTTAGCTGCCAAAGCACCTAATATTATTAAAAATAAGGTTGCAAATCCGTATAAATAATACTCCATAAATAAAAGTGGTAAAAACAAGACCACCAAAAGCGGAAGGATCCCTCCAACAGTGAAAGACGCTCCCGAAGCCAATGCAGCTTGAATAGGATTGGCCTGACTTATTTCATTGATTCCTAGCTCATCTCTAACATGAGCG
Source organism: Gillisia sp. CAL575 (assembly GCF_000403785.1). Lineage (GTDB taxonomy): Bacteria > Bacteroidota > Bacteroidia > Flavobacteriales > Flavobacteriaceae > Gillisia. Next base: position 482,824 of record NZ_APHJ01000021.1, on the reverse strand, counting down.
GCCAGAACATCGTGCTCCGTCAACTCTTTAGCCACAATTAAAGCAGTTTCTTTCTTTAAACCTCTGTTCTCATAGATTTCAGCTAGGCGTTGAAGTTCTATTTCCGGAGTCTCTTCCAATTCTATTTTTTCTCTTTCAATATCAGCTCTTTCAATATCTGTTTGAGAACTCACAGAAACATATTCTCCCGCGGCCATAGATAAGGCGCCGGCAACTAAACCAGCTAGTGTAGCCAAGATTATTGGCTCTCTCATATCCGTTGCTGCTGCAACACCAATGGCAAGACTTGCAGTTGATAAAATTCCATCGTTGGCACCAAGAACTGCTGCTCGCAACCAATTACTTTTATGGATATAATGATTATCTAAATATTCATCTGGTTGATCGTTCATTGGTTTGCCTTTAATAATAATATCTAAATTAGATTTCTAATATTTTTACTGAATAAAAATGAGGAAGTTGAAGATAGGCAAATTATCCTAAAATTTTAACCCCTATCATGCCTACAAGAAAACCGAGGCTAGCCCCAAGGGCAGGGATCCAGCTTTTATCTAATTTAGACATTGGCGCTATATCCTGAAAGATTAGATAGGTTACTCCTCCTGCAGAAAACAGCATTAGGGCACCTATCACCATAGGCATTTCAGATAGGAAATAGTATCCCAAAAGAGCAGCCAGAATTCCTGAAAAACTTAATAGAAATAGTATCCACAAACTTTTCCTTGACGAATAGTTCGATTTAAGGTCTAAGTAGGCATTAAAAGCTTCCGGAAAATTTTGAAGTGCAATAATTACCATTAGTAAAATTCCTAGTTCCGGATCCTGACTAAAGACAGCGCCCATCGCAATAGATTCTGGGATAAAATCTGAAAGCATTCCCAATAGCTGTGCCTCTGTACCTCCTTTTTTCTCTATAAACTGGTCTAAATAAAAAAATGCGATAGCACCTATAGCAAAAAACAGTACCATAGGTGCTAAAGAGAGCATTTGCATTCCTTTTGGAACTAAGACCAATCCAACTGCGGCAATCAATATTCCTCCTCCAAAAGCAGTGGTACTATGAATAATTTCAGATTTTACCAATCCATTTTTAACATGCTCCCCGAAATAATGAGATAAAAGTCCTCCTAGAAAGACCGTTGAACCCGATAGAAGGGAATAAAGGATTATAAGTTGTATTTCGTTCATTTAAAATATAATAGACTATCAATTTAAACCTTTCTGTAAAATGAAATTAATCAGTTTAATAATTTCAACCGACAATTCATTATAATTTTAACGGCATACTGAAACTCCCGAAGGTATTAGACAAAATGAAGGTCTATTTTAATTTATAATACTAAATGAAAATTTAATAATCATTTTGAGTATTTAAGATTTAGTTGGTCAAAATTATTTTTAAAGCTTTTTCTTCAGCAGCATTTCCAAATACTTCATAAGCACGAATGATCTCATCCAGCTTAAAGTGGTGTGTGATCAATTGTTCTGCTTGAATTTTTCCTGAAGTCACGGTTTTCAGAAGCATTGGTGTGGTGTTGGTATTTACTAGTCCCATTGTAATTGTGATATTCTGAATCCATAGATCCTGAATTTGAAGATCAACACTTTTTCCATGAACACCAATATTAGCAATATGGCCGCCAGGACGAACTATTTGCTGACAAATATTGAAAGTCGCAGGAGCACCCACCGCTTCTATAGCTACATCTACACCATCTGCCGTTTCAGAAAGGATCATTTTGGCGGCATCCTCCAAACCTGAATTAATAGTATCTGTTGCACCCCATTTTTTTGCCAGTTCTAAACGGTTATCATCTAAATCTATCATATAGATTTTCGCAGGAGAGTAAAATTGAGCCGTGAGTAGAGCAGACATTCCAATTGGCCCTGCACCTACAATTGCAATGGTGTCACCTGGTTTTACGCAGCCATTAATAACCCCCATTTCGTGGCCTGTTGGTAAAATATCACTTAACATAACCAAAGCTTCATCATCCACATCTTCCGGCGCGATATACAGACTATTATCTGCATGAGGGATACGAACATATTCTGCTTGTGTGCCGTTTATAAGATTTCCTAATATCCAACCTCCATCTTTACAGTGCCCATACATTTGCTTCTTGCAATACTCACAAGAACCACATGCTGTAATACAGGAAATTATCACTCGATCACCTTTTTTAAAGTTCCTTACCCCAGTACCTACTTCTTCTATTATTCCAACACCTTCATGACCTAAAGTAGTTCCAGGTTTTACACTAGGTGTTTTACCATGTAAAATTCCCAGATCTGTTCCGCAGATCGTCGTTTTAATTATTTTCACAATTGCATCTGTAGGCTTTTTTACCTCAGGTCTCGGGATTTCCTTATACTCTATTTTACCTGGTCCATTATACACAAGCCCTTTCATACTTGTTTTATTTTCAGAAGAAGAACCCTTTGAAAGGTTTTTTTTAGCAGGAACAATTGTATTTGACATCTTTTGTAGTATTTAAGTATAATTGATTATTAGGATTATACCTATAACAATATTAGGTTAAGAATAAGATATATAATATGACCCTTATCACTTTTGCAATCTATTCTGAAAAAGCTTTATGGCACTCGGGATTTTAATATTTTAAACTTTTGCATGTAATAAATATTTACAGCAGTGATAAAAAGTGTAATCCACTTTCTTAGTTTTGCAAACCTCAAACCTCAAACCTCAAACCTCAAACCTCAAACCTCAAACCTGTTCTACCTTATTTTTGTAATTTCACCCTATCATTCCAATTAGAGCATTTATGATGAATTTTACCGCTACCTATACAGATCAGTACCAACTTTCCATGGCTCAAGTTTATTTTGAAAATGGACAAAAAGAACATTCTGCAGTTTTCGATTATTATTTTAGAAAACTTCCTTTTGAAGGAGGATATGCTATTTTTTCAGGTTTAGAAGATCTTTTGGAGATTCTCGAAGAACTAAAATTTAGTGATGATGATCTTGCGTATTTAAAAGGTCAGAATTATTCTGAAGAATTTCTAGAATACTTAAAAAACTTTAAATTTTCTGGTAATATAATGGCTGCTAGAGAGGGAGATGTTTTATTTCCTAATAGGCCAATTCTTCAAGTAGAAGCAAATATTATAGAAGCTCAGCTTATAGAAACGATTCTATTAAATCTTTTAAATTTTCAAACCCTGATCGCCACGAAAGCTAGCCGAATAAGATTGGTGGCAAAAGATAGTATTTTACTAGAATTTGGTTTGCGAAGAGCTCATGGGTCTGGTGGATATTATGCAAGTAGAGCAGCAATAGTTGGTGGTTTTGATGGCACTAGTAATGTGGTAGCAGGCAAAGATTTTGATATCCCTGTTTATGGAACTATGGCACATTCCTTTATTCAAAGTTATGATGATGAATTAACGGCTTTTAGAGCCTTTTCCCAAAGCCGACCAAAAGACTGTGTACTTCTTGTAGATACTTATGATACGCTTAAGAGCGGTCTTCCAAATGCCATTAAGGTTGGAAAGGAGATGGAAGAACGTGGAGAAAAATTATCAGGAATTAGACTGGACAGTGGGGATTTGGCTTATTTGGCTCAAGAAAGCAGAAAAATGCTAGACGAGGCGGGGTTAAATTATGTGAAAATAGCAGCATCCAATCAGTTAGATGAATACGTGATCAAGAGTTTGTTAGAACAAAAAGCACCTATAGATATATTTGGAGTTGGAACTAATTTAGTGACTGGTGAGCCAGATAGTGCTTTAGATGGGGTTTATAAACTTTCTGTTTCTAATGGCGTTCCAAGATTGAAAATTTCTGAGAGTCTTTCCAAAGTTACCATTCCCCATAAAAAGCAGGTTTACAGATTGATGAATGTAAAAGGAGAACTTATAGGTGCCGATGCTATTACAATGAGAGATGAGGAAGAGGTTTCAAGGATCTATGATCCTCAAGAAATACTGAAATCTTTACCAGTAAAAAATTGTAAGTCGGAAGCTTTACTTCATTTAGTGATGGAAAATGGTAAAAGAACCCAAGAAACTAGGAGCTTAAAAGAGATCGCGGCATATTCTCTAGATAGATTAGCAGATCTTCCTATGGAGTATAAGCGATTTGACAATCCTCATAAATACAAGGTGGGAATATCTAAAATGTTGAAGAAAGAACGCGAGAAATTGTTGAAGAAATATAAAAAATAAGGATGAAAGCATTGGTAATAATAGATTTGCAAAATGATTTTATTCCAGGTGGATCGCTTGCAGTTCATGGTGGAGATGAAATTGTTCCTATCATTAATGAACTTCAGCATAAATTTGATTTGGTAATAGCTACTCAAGACTGGCATCCTTTAGATCATTCCAGTTTTGCTGAAAATCATTCTGGAAATAAGGAGTTTGAAGTTATCAAACTGAATGGAATTGATCAAACTCTATGGCCAGTCCATTGTGTTCAAAATTCAAAAGGAGCAGCGTTTTCTCCTGAATTAAATTCAGAAAAAATAGAAGCTATTTTCAGAAAAGGGACCAATAAAGAAATAGATAGTTACAGCGGATTTTATGATAATGCACATTTAAAATCTACAGGACTTTCGGGATATTTAAAAGATAAAGGTGTTACTAAACTTTACTTCTGTGGTCTTGCCGCAGATTATTGTGTTTATTATTCTATAATGGACGCTTTAAATGAAGGGTTTGAAGCCATTCTTATAGAAGACGCCACAAAAGCAATTTCTGAAGAAAAATTTATCGAAGCTAAAAAGGATATTCTTCGAGCTGGTGGAGGTATAATCATTTCAAAAGAGCTCGATTAAAAGATCTTTTTGAAGGATTCGATTAATTTTGCTACTTCCTCCAAAGTATTATAATGTACCAAACTTACTCTTACAACCCCATTACAATGTTCTAGGTCGAGATCTTTAATTAATTGCTTTGCATAAAAATCTCCGAACCTTATTCCAATCTTGTCTTTATCCACCTTTTCTACGATCTCTGAGCTCTTCAAATTTTTATGTATAAAGGAGATCGTGGGAACTCTTTTATTGGAAGCAGCAGAGGTATTACCAATAATTCTTATTTCGTGAACGCTGTTTAAATAGGAAAGTAATTCTTGTGCAAGTTGCGCTTCATATTCTGCAATAAGCTCAAAACTAGCATCGTGTTTTTCGACTTCACTAAATTTATTGCCTTCAAAATGATGATCATAAAGTTCTTCCAAATATTCAGGAATAGCTTTCAAACTATAAGTAAGTTCAAAATTATAGTTCCCCGGTTGGAATTTATAGGGCACATCTTCAGCTTTAAAAAAATTGTGATTAATGCCGGGCATCCCAATCAATAATGGCAATTTTCCATACATCACAGCCAAATGTGGGCCATACACTTTATACCAACTAAACACATAAAAATCTACATCCAATTCTTGTACATCTACTTTTCTATGAGGTGCAAAAGCAACGCCATCTACACAAATAAGCGCGCCTGCCTCATGAACGATTTGTGCGATTTGTTTTATGGGATTAATACTTCCTAGAACATTCGAGCAATGAGTTACCGCTACTAATTTTGTCTGGTTGGAAAGTAAATTAGAAAGTTCATTTAATTCCAATTCAAAAGAATTTGGATCCACTTTCCAGATCTTGATTTTAACACCTTTATTTTCTAAATCTCTCCAGCATGAAACATTGGCTTCATGATCTGTATTAGTTATAATAATCTCGTCCCCGGCTTTCCAGCTATGGCTAATACAAATACTTAAGATTCTCAAAAGCATTGTTGAAGAAGCACCCATGATCACTTCTTTTGGATCTGAAGCATTTATAAACTGAGCAACTTTTTCGGTTGACTTTAATAGCGCTTTTCCGGCATTTGCTGAAACATCGTAACTAGCTCCCAACTGTACATTATAATTTAGATAATAGTCTTGAATATTTTTAACGGCAGTTCCCAAAATTTGAGATCCTCCTGCATTATCCATAAAAGTGTATCCGTTTTTAAGGGATGGGAATTGTTTACGTATAAATTCTAGATCCATAATAGTATTTTCTTATCAATCAAAAATAGGTGGTTTATAAATGTGATTTGTGGTTTCTAACTAATAAAGTCGAAATCTCATTAAGAATTATTAAACCAAAAAAAGATATATTTGAAGAACTTAGAATTAACTAAACACTATTTTATGAAAAACAAGTATTTATTCATTATTTCTTTATGTTTCTCTACAGTTCTGTTTGCTCAGGATCAAGATGTAATTGTAAAAAACATTATTAAAGAAGCATCAGAAAATTCTCAGCTGGAAAAGCTAGGTCACGAACTTTTAGATGTTGTTGGACCGCGATTAGTAGGAACTCCAGAGATGAAACAAGCTAATGATTGGGCGGTGAATAAATATAAAGAATGGAATATTTCCGCAGAAAATCAGCAATGGGGAGAATGGCGCGGTTGGAAACGTGGAATTACACATATAGACCTAATAGAACCTAGAATAAGATCTCTTTCTGGAATGCAATTAGCTTGGAGCCCGAGCTCTGGGAAAAAGCCAATTGTTGCTGAAGTAGTTATTTTACCAGAAGCAAAAGATTCTTCTAATTTCGCAAAATTATTATCTGGAGTTAAAGGGAAATTAGTAATGATTTCTATGCCTCAAATGACTGGTAGACCCGATGAGAACTGGGAAGAATTCGCTACAGATTCTTCTTTTGTTAAAATGAAAGAGGAAAGAAAAGCACAATCTGAAGCATGGTCAGACAGAATGACCAAAACAGGTTATACTAACAGAAACATTTCTGAAGCTTTAGAAAATGCAGGAGCTGCCGGAATAATCACTTTAAACTGGTCGAGAGGATTTGGAGCAAATAAGATTTTTTCTGCCTCAACTAAAAAAATTCCTACAGTTGAACTTTCATTAGAAGATTATGGGATGGTTTATAGATTGGCAGAATATGGGGATAAACCTAAATTAAGATTAGTTGCAGAATCTGAAGAATTGGGAGATGTTCCAACTTTTAATACCATAGCAACCATTAAAGGAACTGAAAAACCTGAGGAGTATGTAATTCTTTCAGCGCATTTCGATTCTTGGGATGGAGCAACAGGAGCTACAGATAACGGAACTGGTACTATGGTGATGATGGAAGCAATGAGAATTCTTAAAAAAATGTATCCTAATCCAAAACGTACTATTATTGCAGGACATTGGGGAAGTGAGGAGCAAGGTTTAAATGGATCTAGAGCCTTTGTAAAGGATCACCCGGAAATCGTAGACAATGTTCAGGCATTATTTAATCAAGATAATGGAACGGGGAGAGTGGTAAATCTTTCTGGAGGAGGATTTTTAAATTCTTACGATTATTTAGGTAGATGGCTGGAAGCAGTGCCAGAAGAAATTTCTAGTCAAATTGAAACAACATTTCCTGGAATTCCAGGTGGTGGCGGTTCTGATTATGCTTCTTTCTTAGCAGCAGGAGTTCCAGCTTTCAGTTTAAGTTCTATAAGCTGGTCTTACTGGAATTATACTTGGCATACCAATTTGGATACTTATGATAAGATTGTGTTTGATGATGTTCGTAGCAACGTGATACTTACAGCAATTATGGCATATATGGCAAGTGAAGATCCAGAGAAGACTTCAAGAGAAAAAAGAGTTTTACCAATTAGCAAGAGATCTGGGGAGCAAATGACTTGGCCTGAGGCTAGAGATGCAACTAGAAAAGGTGGATTGGATTAAGGAAGTTAAAAATTAATAGAATTACAGCAAACCAACTAAAAGACTATTTGTTTTTTAGTTGGTTTGCTGCTTTTGTATAACCACCACCAGCACCATCTACAAAGTGAATATGGTCATCTTTCTTCATATCTCTAACATAACAGGACATTACACTTTGCTCACTTACGTGAAGCCCATATTTTATCTTTCCTTTTTCTTCTAAATGATTTAAATAGGAGGTCAGTGATTTACGCTGTTGTGGTGTACCTGTAATAACTGTATTTATTCTTCCGTCTATAGTAAGTGTATCTGTTAGCTCCACTAATTTCTGAAGATAAGTTTTTCCTGCGCCAGTATTTTTCAAATAATACTTTCCAAATATGGTAGTTATCCAGTTTTTTAGAAGGTAGAGGCCGTTATATTTTCCAAGTTTAGTGCGCATCTCATCATTCAGTTTTTTAAGACTAGCTTTTAATTTTAATCTTTTTACTGAAATAGGTTTTCTATTGTTTAAAGTTCCGTAGATAGTATCTATATTTTGCAGGACCTTCGAGAATACTTCTGAAGGATCTACATCTTTACAAGCAATAACAATCAGGCTTACAACTTCTTGATTAGTTTCTGGCGGACTTATTTTATCCCATTTACATTCCATTCCCTCTAAATTTAAGAGGTATGGAGTTTTAGTACTCGCATTATTGGAGTTAGTGAAATTGGCTTTTATATGGTTTTCTGCGTACTGAAGACCTTCACCTAAAACGATAGGAATTGTAAGAATATCACTCACTTTAACCTTTGAAATTTCCAGCGAGACCCCTTTTTCATAAATTTCTTTTATGGAAAGTGAACCGACTTTAAGTTCTAGGCCAAAATTTTCTAATGTATTAATTCTATGCTGACTTAAGGCTGCCATCGTACTATCAAGTAATTCTGAAGGAATGAGCATTGTAGCACCATCACCTCCAAAGAAAAATGGGATAGTCATGTTTTTCGAATAGGCTAAATTTAAAATGGCAATTACACTTCCCGTCGCTACTAAATTAACTTGGTCATGATTTCCATTTCTAACTGCTTCCGTAGAGTTTTTGATATCTGCGGCAACTGCATACCAATCTTCAGGAACTTTAGAGAAAAGAGATTTATTTGCAACCAGATCACTAATAGAACTCGTTTGTAAATCGAGGCTGGAATAAAAATTCAAACTGGTTGAGGTAGCCATAGTTAATTTTAGAAATTAGTCGATTTAGAAACTAAAAAATTTCCCCTTCCATATTTTATTGAAAAAACATAGAAGGGTGTATTGAAATTTTTTTCTACCTAATTAAGATCTGCTCCAACAGGTTTCGAGCAATCATGACCTGGTTGTCCATGAGCCGGATTTATAGAAGGTGTATCCCCTCCATTAACTCTTACAGGAGATATATTTGGATTAATTGTAGTACTACTTTGTTGAAGGTTTGTACTTGCAGCTTGGTTTAAAGGAGTTCCCACGGGAATGTCACAACGATGGCCTGGCTCGCCATGAAAAGGATTCAATGCAGCAGTATCTTTAGAGTTGTCTGTTGCTTGTGCTTCTGAATTTGCCGGAGCTACTTCAGTTTCTTTTTTGTCTTCCTTGCATGAAATCATTGCAGTTAAACTTAAAGCAATGATAGCAATATTTAAGAGTCTCTTTTTCATAATAGAAATTTTTTAAAATTCAGTAAAAATCAATTTTGCTATTTAATTCACAATCTTATCTAATTCGGCTTCCGTTACGTTTAAAAGCCCAGAAGCTGGTAATCTCATGGTCATCGTTCTCCAATTATCTTCTACTTCAAATATACCTTTAAATATAGGAATTGCTTCTCCAAATCTCTTACTATTTGCTAGTGCAACCGCTTTCCAATATTTCATCTCTAAATTATCGGGGAATAATTTTTCTGCACTCCCATATTGCTTCAAAGCTTCATCTACATCTCCAGCTTCCATTGCAAGGTCGCCTTTATTCATAAATTCATAGGCTCTGGCTACAGTTAAAAGTCTTTCTAGCTCTACTAAAGGATCTGCATTATCGTCTACCCTAAGGTCTATCTTTTTATCTTCCCAAGAGTTCTCTACCTTGTTGGCGCCTACCACTATCAATGCAGCAGATTGCTTACCGCGAATATCTCCGCCAGCATTTTGTGCAGCTTGTAAAACTTTTACAACTCTTTCTGCCAAGGGAAGTTCAGAATGCTCTAAAAAAGCAGATTTCATTGCCGGCACAACTCTATCATTAAGCATCATATTGGCTTGTACGGAGTAATTCTTCCCTGTGTAATGAAAAGCAGATTCTACGCAGCTACTACCAGTATGTGCAGCTGTTCTTCCAGAAGAATCTAAAAATGCTACCTGTCTATATTCCTCACCATCATCTTCAGCAATTAATTTTTCTAAAGCCTGAGAGGCAGATTTTCCATCCTCCATTAGTTTCAATCCATTAGGGCCATAAGCCGGGTTTACAAAGGACTGAGTTGCAACCACGCCAACTCCAGATTTCCCCCAAGCCACCAGTGGTCCTACAGAAAACCAATGACTTTGAACACCCACAGCCATTTCTCCAGTAATTGAATCTCGGGCAACAATAGAAAAAGTATGAGCGAAGGGGTCTTTCATAATAGGATGAGTTTGGGCAGTTATAGTCCCGGAAAACATCAAGCCTATGAGGAATATAAGTGTGTGTTTATAATTTAAAATCATATTTTGAATTTTATTTAAAAATAGGAAAAATATAGCTATTTGATACTGCTGATTCTTTTTACATAATTTTCAAAATGAATAGGACTAAGTAATAGCTAAACCTCTAAGAAGTGATAAATTTATATTTCATATAAAAGGCCTCGTAGTTCAACGGATAGAATAGAAGTTTCCTAAACTTTAGATCCAAGTTCGATTCTTGGCGAGGTCACTTTTAGTAATTTTTAATGGACTAAGAGTTTTGAGCTATTTATGAATCAAATCATACAATTGAAAAATGCTTGCATAGGTGAGGTTTCAATTCATTTTCGGCATCTCTTATTTATAACAAAAATCTAAATTTTGTAAATAATTTAGATTTTTGCTATTTGAAAGTGAAAAAACGGAAGAAATTAAAGCTTTAACAGAGATAAATTAACATAACTTATCTAAATTTAGATTTTAAGTAATTATTTACACTTATGAGATCCAAGATCACCCTAAAAGAACTGGCTAAATTATTGAACGTTTCTGTTTCTACAGTTTCAAAATCATTGAATGGAAGCCCGGAGATAAGCGATAATACGGTTAAGAGAGTGAAGGAATTGGCAGAATTGCATAATTACAGTCCTAACCTAACCGCAATTAATCTCAAGCGTAAGAGTACAGGGAATATTGCTGTTATCGTTCCCAATATATCCAATACATTTTTTGCAAAAGTCCTTGGTGGTATAGAGAATGAAGCCAGAAAAAGTGGATATCAATTAATAACTTACATCTCCAATGAATCTTTAGCTGTGGAAAAACAGATAATGGATTTAATTTCTAATGGATTGGCAGATGGGATATTAATGTCTGTTTCTGCCGAAACTCAAACAACCCAGAATTACGATCATATTTATAGGTTTACTGAGTATGAAATTCCTGTGGTTCTGTTTGATAGGATCAATATAGATATCACATTGGATAAAGTTGGGGTAGATGATATGCAAAGTATTTATAATGCAGTTCAATATCTAAAGTCTAAAGGTCTTAGCAAAATAGGTTTAGTTTGCAGTATTGGTGAACTTGGGCTAGCACAAGCTAGGATAGATGGATATAAAGCAGCAATTAAAGACCCAAATACTCCATTTAATAATGAATTTCTTATAGTCTCTAATGATAACGAAGTGCTCAGTAAGAAACTTGGGGCTGTTCTAGATAAGCATAATATGGAAGCCTTTGTTACTTTAGATTATTTAAGCACTCTTTTAACTTCTAGAATTATCCAGGAGAAACAACTTAATATCCCAAATGACATCAAAATAATTGGATATGTTAACGAAGATTTTGCGCCATTTCTCTGGCCTTCAATTTCATATATAGATCAGCATCCTATAAATATAGGAGAAACTGCTACAAAGTTATTAGTTAAAAGAATTAAGGAACCACAACCTAAAGAGGTAGAGGATAAAGTCTTGAAAACGGAGATTATACATTTGGATTCAACAATTTTTAACTGAAAAATTAGTTGATAATTTCTTTTTGCTTTCAACTTAATAAATTTAACATTTGGTGGATTATTATGCCAATTTTAAGTGAAATAACAAGCACTTAACATCATTGATTTTAAGCTTGTTATAAATTTGCTTTATTAACCAAAAAAAAGAATTTAGAATGAAAGCAATTAACAAAAAAGTTTTAGTACCATTGCTAATGTCGGTGATGGTTTTATTGTTGGTAAGTTGTGGGTCTAGTCAGAACACTTCTGGAGATATTATGGTCGACTCAAGAAATGCAAAAGCAACTGTTTCTGAAAATCATCAAAATATTTCAGAGCTTTTTCAAAATTCAGTTGGATATGCAATTTTTCCAAATGTTGGTAAAGGTGCATATATAATTGGAGCTGCTTCTGGAAATGGAACAGTTTATGAAAATGGGACTTTAATTGGATATGCAAGTATGAAGCAAGTAGATATTGGATTACAAGCAGGAGGAAAAGCTTTTATTGAAGTTATTTTCTTTCAAACCAAAGAGGCTTTAAATAGATTTAAGAGTGGTAGTTACGAATTGTCTGGAAATGCATCTGCAGTTCTTTTAGAAGAAGGAGTGTCTAGAGATGTAGAGTTTAGAGATGGAGTTGGAGTAGTAACTAAAGCGAAAGCTGGAGCAATGGCAGGAATTTCTGTTGGAGGTCAAAAATTTGAATTTAACGCTAAATAATAGCTTTTCAAATAGTATTAAACCGATCATTGTTCAATCCATGGTCGGTTTTTTTATTTATAAAATTTGAAAATTTAAAAATTAATATATCATGACCACTAGACCTAAATTATTGATATTTGATGTTAATGAAACATTGCTAAATATGGAACCTTTACAGAATTCTATAAATGATGCTTTAAAAGATGATAGAGCTTTTGATATCTGGTTTCCTACTTTATTGCAATACTCATTAGTGGAAACTATCACTAAAAATTATAGGGATTTTTCTGAGATTGCTGAAGCTACTTTAAAAATGACAGCTCACCAACTGGATGTTTCTTTAACAGAAGCACAGATAAAAAGTGTCTTAAGTCCTATTACAAAATTATCGGCATATCCTGAGGTTTCAAATACTCTTGAAGGTTTAAAAGAAAAAGGATTTAAACTCGTTGCGCTTTCCAATGGAAAACCGCAGGTTGTAGATGAACAATTAAAATATGCAGAGATCCATCACTTATTTGATAAAGTATTGAGCATAGAGGAAGTTAAAAATTATAAGCCGCATGTTTCTACATATCATTGCGCCTATTCATTAATGAATGTCTTACCAGAGGATACTATGTTGATAGCAGCCCATGGTTGGGACATTGCAGGTGCAAAAAGAGCGGGTATTCAAGCAGCTTTTATAGCCAGACCAGGAAAATCATTATATCCATTAGCTATAGAACCAGAAATTATTGGTTCTAATTTAAAAGAAATCGCAGAAACATTAATAAGTTTTTAAATTATTCCAATGGTTTCGGATTTTCCAGCATTGTAGGTATTAATTCACTTACTGTGGGATGTATGTGTACAGCATCTCTTATAACGGTGTAAGGAGCATCGGCATACATTAGATCTATAATTGTATGAATATATTCATCTGCACCTGTTCCTAGAAAAGTGGCACCTAAAACTTTGTCTGTTTTATCGTCGATTAAGATTTTGAGCATTCCTTGAGTTTCGCCCATTTCTTTAGCTCTTGCAATTTTGGACATTGGGCGGGTAGCTACTTTTGCTTTTATTCCTTTATCTCTGATATCTTTTTCATTCATACCTACTCGTGAAATTGGTGGATCTATAAATGCTGCATAGCACATAAATCTATCTGAGAGTTTTCTCTTTTTATCTTGAAATAATTGAGAGTTCACTATTTGAAAATCATTATAAGCAGTATGAGTAAATGCACCTTCGCCATTACAATCTCCTAATGCCCAAATATGGTCGAGGCTTGTTTGAAGCTCATCGTTTACTTTAATGTAACCTCTTTTGTCTAATTTCATCCCTATTTTTCTCAGTCCAAGATCGTCTGTGTTTGGGACTCTTCCTGTGGCAATTAAAATATGGGAGCCTTTTAAAGTGGGAGCTCCTTCCGTACATTCCACAGTTACTTCAATTTGATCTCCCAGTTTTTTAGCGCTGATGCATTCAGAATTTAATCTAATGTCTATTCCCTCATTTTTAAAGATTTTAGCTATTTCTTCAGCAAATTCATCGTCCTCACGTTTCAGCAATTTATCTCCGCTTTCAAGAATCGTGACTTTACTTCCAAATCTGCGGAACATCTGTCCAAATTCAAGACCTATATAACCTCCTCCAACAATGATGAGATGCTCAGGAATTTCTTCAAGTTCCAGAATGTTTGTATTTGTCAAAAATGGCACTGTGGAAAATCCTTCAGGAATTCGAGCTCTTCCTCCAACATTAATGTAGATTTTATCTGCAGAATACTTTTTACCATTCACACTAAGTGTATGTTCATCTACAAATTCTGCAGTTCCTTCTATAAGGCTAATGTTCTCTGTTTCAGTCAGCATTTTATGGAGCCCATCTCTGGAATCCTGAATAATTTTATCTTTTCGGTCTTTAATTGTTTTAAGATTTACAACTATTTCACCTTTAACCTCTATGCCCAGAGATTCGCTGTTTTTTGCAATATAGGCGCGTCTGGCGCTTGCAACATAGGCCTTAGTTGGAGTACAACCCACATTCACACAGGTTCCACCTAAATGTCCTTTTTCTATTATTGCAGTTTTTAATCCGTTTTTAGCAAGGCTTGCTGCGAGTGGAGGTCCAGCTTGTCCAGTACCAATTATTATTGCATCAAATTTGGTTATACTCATCTTTTAATATTTATAGTTTTTTCCTTGGTCACTTTCCAGCTCTACACCTAATGTTAGAACCATTCGATTTACAAAATTGAAATATGATACCACAAGTGTTGCATCTAAAATTGCAGCATCGCTCCAGCCAGTATTTCTTAAGTTTTCGGTAAGATCAGATTTATTATTAGCTTCTGGGTGTAGAGTGAGGAGGTGGGCAAAATCGCATAATGCCATCTCCTTTTCAGAAATATCAAGTATAGGATAATCCGTTTTTAGAGTTTTTAATTTTTCCTCATCTTTCCAGTAATGCAGTAGTGCGCTCCCATGATGGGTTGCGCAATAAGCACACTTATTGGCTACAGAAACAATAACAGCCATCATTTCCCTTTGAGCTCTTGAAAGTTCCGATTTTGTAAACATGATTTCCATATAAAGATCTACATGCTTTGTTATGCTTTCTGGACGTAAACTCTGGATCTTAAGAACTTCAGCTAATTGACCACGACTTTCAACAATACCTTCATAGATTTCTTTCAATCTACCTTCAGCAGCTTCATGCTGAATAACTCTAATTCTGCTCATGTTCTGTTCTACTTTTGAATAATAGTGAAGATAAGATAATATCTAAAACTATTTCAATACCTAAAATAATAGTCGAAGAAATTGATAAGACCTACCCGAAAAAATGAAAGCCAGATCTATAAGATCTGGCTTTCTATTAAAAATTTAAACTCTGAATATTTTAGAACTTGAATCCGAAGGTGAACACTACTCTATTTCCTTCCTCACTCGTATAGTACCCTACATTTCCTGTAAAAGCACTAAACCCGTTTATAAAAACAGAGCCACCATAACTGGTGTGCCAATCTTTAGAGTTATCATTATTTACCCAGATTCTACCATAATCAAAACCTCCAGTTACTCCAAAACGTAAAGGCATAAAAGAAGTTTTAACTTTTCCTAAACCAATTCTAATATCACTGCTTTGATAAAAGCTGCTCTTTCCATTAAAACGTTGATTTCTAAAAGCTCTTAAATTATCATTTCCACCTAACATGGCACCATGATAAAATTCATACTTATCACTAATAATCACTTCTCCACCAATTTTTGTAGCGAATACAATTATTCCACTACTATGTAATGGATAATCTATGGATAGAGAGGGTTTTAGATACCCTAGTTCATTATCACTATCATCAATGCTTTTCTTATATCCAGCTGTAAGATCCAACTGCACTCCTAAATTTGGATAAGCAGGATTCTTTCTTTTGTTTAAATATTGATATTCAACTTCTGCTCCTGCATAAAGTTGATCTTCAAATATGTCATTATTAGCTTGAAATCTATCTCCTATAAATCTTTCTACATCCCTTTCTACTTCCAATGACTCAATCATAGCACTGAATTGAAATCTACTTCCCCTTCTATTGGTCCATATTAAGGATGGTGCAAAGCGCCATTGCTCAATATTAACTCTATTATAATCTAGATCTACTTCGCTATCATCGTACATGGTTTCATTTCCATTTCCGAAGTAATTTAAGGTGAAATTTGGGCTTGTATAATAAACATCTATCCCAAGATTCCAATTATAAAAAATATGAGCAAATTCTCCGAAATAGCTTAATTCAAGGCCTTGAGTATCAAAAAAGTAATTTACTCCTAAAGTATGCTGAGTTGTAAAAGGGTTTTTAGCCAGCCCATATGTAGTATAGGTGTCTGAAACTCCAACATTAACTCCGGCATCCGAACTAAAACCTACAGTTGGGAAAATACTGTTATTGGAAGTTTTCCTTTTGGTATAATCGAAATTGTTGATCTCATACGAATCTACCAACCATTTTTTACCTGCATTTATAATAGTATTGTCTTTGCTTTTATAATCGTATAACTTCGCGTTTCTTGAATTTTCGAAATTATAAATATCATTTTCCTCACCACCTAAGACTTTTAGTTTTATAAGGTTATTCCCTTTTCCTTCAATTTTAAACTCATCATCACCATCTAAACCATAGATCCAGATCTCCTTAGTATCCTTAGAATTATAGCTATTTTCATATACAACCTTATCCTCGCTGGAAATTTGAATTTCTGTAATTCCATCATTCTTTCTAGTAATAAGGAATTTATCATCCTCATCTGTTCCTGTAACTACATGAAATTTATTTAAATATTTATAATAATCTTGAGCCACTGTCATCAAATTATCTCGGCGAATTTTCAAATTCTTCTTAATATTCACCATGCTTTGGTCTTTTACTTCTTCAGGTAAATTTGCAAATGCATCTTCAATTTTAGCATCGGTGATATTAGCTTGAATAAATTTTACTTGCTTTTCCCAATCTTCCCAATTAGAAGTCTGAATGATCATTTTATCCATGGCATAACCTGCGGTATTAAACCACTTTACGCTCTTGATGGAGGAATTGAAAGATTGCATAGCTCTAAAAGGTGGAAAACCTAATTTTAGTAAAGAGATAATTGGTCCATCATATTTAGAAAACGCTTGATCTCTATCTCGTGGGATCGTCTTATATACTTTCTTACCATCATCCCCCTCAATTTCTGCCCATCTCCATTGGTCATCATGTCTATCCCAGTCTCCAACAAGCATATCGAACATTCTGGCTTTAATATATTCATCTTCATCTACCCTAGCATCTTTAGATTCCAACAATGCCATTCTAAGATCAGATGAGCTTAAAATATCATCTGGGCTTCCAAAGATCTCCAAGTCTTTATTTTCATCACCCACATGTTCTTCTAACATATATAATTCATCTCCATATTCATCATTAAAAACACCTAAGGCCTCTTGTTTAGGAACAAAATATATTTTTGGGCTCACATGAGGGATATCAACATCGTCCATTAGATCATTTAATGCATATGGAGCATAAGGATGCGCCGTTGTATAATAATCCATCACAATTCTTTCTGCAACTGTATTATCTACAATATCTGCCAAATAATGCTCTTTCATGTTATTTTGAATAAAACGAATAGCACTTTTTCTTAAAGCTCTTAATGTGTATTCATTTTCATTGTCATTAATCAGTCTAAGTGATCTAGACTGATTTCCACCACCTTCAGATATTGGTTTCACATTGCCAGATAGATCATCTAAAAATAACACGGGAGCATTAATTTGTTTACTGTATATATCACGGTAATGTTCCCCCCACGCCCATTTATGTAACCCACTTTTATCTGTTTCTTCTGAAGAATATACTGAAGAAAGTTGGGTTTTTCCATAAGTATCTTTAGGCTTATATGAAACTTCATCTAAAGAAGTCCGTTTTCTCTGAATTTCTTTTTCGAATAGAAATTTAGAATCGGTTGCAGTGGTTTCATAAAATCGAACCAAAGAACTTCCATCTTTAAATAAGATTAGTTTTGCATAACCATTTTTATCTGAAGCAAAATGTCCTTTCTTTTCTGCTCTTGCTTTTTGAGTCTTAGCTGCCGCTCCACTTATAATTTGTGGCACTTCATGATGGTCTAAATACTGTAAATTTTGATCGTTTCCAGAAACAAATATTACGTCGTCAAATTCACGCGCCGTCGCTTCTAAAATATTATGAAGTCTGCTTTGCTCTGCATTTTGATAAGTTTGGTCTGAAAATCCAGCCACCTTTTTTATAAAACCATATTTCGTACTACTTAAAATTGGATGATGAACCGCTACAATAATGGTTTTGCCATAATTATCTTTTAATTCATCTTTAAATTCGGCAAAGAATTGATCTCTTGTTTTGATCTCACATTTATTATTGATATAAGGATAGTCATCCCAATTTTCTAAATACCATTGAGAATCTATCATAATAAGTACGACATCCTCATTAATTTCTTCACTTTCAATTGGGCAACCATCATTTGGCCAAAATTTTGCTTTGCTATTATCCTGTAAAAATGACTCCAGATCGTCTAATCCTTTATGCCCTTTTTTATTCCACTCATTTTTTCCAGGAGTGAAGATCACATTACCATTAAATTTATCAATTGGATTTAATAAATAATTCTTTAAATAGGACTCTGTATTACTTTTTGCCTCTTTTTGAGAAGGATAGCCCTTCTCTTTTGTGATATTTCCAACAATTAATAATGTAGCATCCTTATCTTCTTGAGAAGATCTTATAATTCCATTTAATACTTCTTGGGAAGTTATATTGGTTTTATCTAATCCGGTATTAGCGGTGATATAGAAGGTGTGAGTTATCTCTTTTCCTTGAGTGGCACTGTTGTCTTGTGCAAAACTGGAAGAAAAAATACTAAGAACCATTAAAAGACTAAGGTTCGAGAAGTTTAAAAATTGATGAGTACTTTTTGGAGTAGTAGACATGTGCATATTATACTAGTTGTTAAGATCTTGTTTAGATAGTTTTTATATAGGGCGACAACCGCTAAAAACAAGCAAGTTTCAAAAAAAAAAAGATATGTAGATGAATTTTAACTTACTATAACATTTTCTAAATCACATATAATCGGTTAAATTTATTTCAATTCTAAAAAAAGCCTAAGGATCAGTTTAAAAAGAATCCCCTTATATAAAGTAAATTTTCCATCTTAAAACCAATTAATTCAAGGTTTCTAGGTAGCTTTTGTCTTTTCTCCTACATTATTGTCGAATAAAATTTAAATTAGCTTTAAAACTATAATCTTGAGATTATTCTTCCTTATTTTTATTTTATATAGTATTTCTGGATTCTCACAGGAACTACCACCTGTTATTAATTTTGATCCCAACGATTATGGTGGAGGTAATCAGAACTGGATGATTTCTCAGGGAGAAAATGACAATTTTTACTTTGCCAATGGTGCTGGTTTACTGGAATATGATGGTGAGCGTTTTCAGCTATATCCTGTTCCTAATAATTCTATAGTGCGTTCAGTTATAAATTTTGATGGCAGAGTTTATACCGGTGCATATATGGAAGCTGGGTATTGGGTCAAGGATGATTTTGGAGTGTTATGTTATAAAAGTATTATAGAAAAATTTCCCAACGGCGTGCTTGATGGTGAATTGTTCTGGGATATTAAAACTCTTGAAGGACTTATTATATTTAGAAGCTTCTCTGGAATTTATTTTTACGATCCTGAAAAGGACAAGGTACTTGAATTAAATATTCCTGAAAATAAACCGGTATCTGGTTTATTCAAGCTTAAAGATGAGTTGTATTTTCAACTTGTTGGCGGAGGCTTATATGAAATTAAGAAAGGACGGCCGCAACTTATTATTCCTTATAAGTCACTTGGAGATTTAACCATAAAACATATTTATGGTGCTTCTTCCAATCTTAAATTTGTAACTGAAAATTCTGGATTTTTTAGTTGGAAAGAGGGTGTTCTTTTAGAGATAAACAGGGAATTGAGCCAAAAGATAGATTACACAAATATTTTCGCAGCAATTGCTATACCAGGCGAGGGAATGATTTTAGGAACGGTTGGAAAGGGAATTCTTCAAATTGATGAAACTGGTAAAATAGTTCACAATTTTAATCAAGAGAATGTTCTTCTCAATAACACCGTTCTTTCTTTGTATAATGACAAAATGGGAAACATTTGGGCAGGTCTAGACTATGGTATTAGTATGATCAACTCAAGATCAGACATCACCTCATTTAATGATGTAAAAGGGAAAATAGGATCTGTATATGCCTCACATGTTCAAAACGGAAATCTTTATTTGGGTACTAATCAAGGGCTTTATTTTAAGGAAAAGGAAAGTGATGACTTATTACTAATTCCGGGAACAAATGGTCAAGTGTGGAATATAAATTATATTGATGGATTATTGTTTTGTAGCCATGATACTGGGACTTTTTTGATTAATGGAAATAAAGCAGAAAAAATAAGTGATCGCTTAGGAACTTGGTTCGTGAAAAAATTAAGTGAAGACACCTATGTACAAGGCCATTATTATGGATTTAGTTTCATTAAAAATGTCAATGGTAAATTAATTGCTTCCCCTTTAGTAAAAGGTTTTCCGCATTCTTCAAGATATATAGAAAAGGAGTCGGATAGTGTACTATGGGTTAATAATGAGCATAAAGGGGTATTTAGGGTAAAATATAATGTGAATGCGAATAAGATAGAGAAGCTCGAGAATTTTAAGTTCTCAGATAGTATATGGGCAACATCTGGGATGTTTCAGTTTGTAGATACATTATATTATAGTACTCAAACTAAAATATACCAGTTCAATAAGACAAAAAATAAGTTTTCAGATGATAATCGGTTGAACGAATTAGTTTCGGGGCTAGATAAAATATCTGGAAAGATGATCAATGAGAATAATGAAAAACTATGGGGTTTCGCCAACAACCAAATTTTTCAACTGAAACCTTCAAATATTACAGGAGATTATGAACTAGAATTTTTTAATATAGAGCAGTCCTTTAGGAATATTGCTGAAGGATACGAAAATATTACTCCTATTAATGAGGATGAATATCTTATTGGTATAGCTAACGGTTACCTTAGAATGAAGGATACACCGAAAAAAGAGAAGAATTTTGAAATCAGAATTACTGAGATTCAATTTAGCGCTTTAGACGAAAAGCCGAAGAGAGCCGTTTTAGGAATAGATAAAAAATTAAAAACAAAGGAAAATAATATCTCTTTGTATTTTTCAACTCCCGTATACGATAAATACTCAAAGGCATTATATAGTTACAGACTAAAGGGGCTATCTTCCAAATGGAGTAGTTGGGATCATTCTTCTCAAGTAAACTTTAAAAATTTAAGATTTGGTCAATATAGTTTTGAGGTTAAAGCAAAAATAGGAGATAAAATAACTAGTGTTACTAGTTATAA
The DNA here is from genome assembly GCF_000403785.1 of Gillisia sp. CAL575. Taxonomy (GTDB): domain Bacteria; phylum Bacteroidota; class Bacteroidia; order Flavobacteriales; family Flavobacteriaceae; genus Gillisia. Next base: position 461,282 of record NZ_APHJ01000021.1, on the reverse strand, counting down.
TTTCAGCATAGATCCTCCTTTTTATTTTAGTACACTAGCAATTATAGGATATTTTTTATTGTTCTTCCTTATTCTAATAATAGTTCATTTTGTTAATCGGCAACATCACAGAAAAATTGTTATAAGAAACGAGCGAACATTGAAATTGAAAAACCTTGAGGCTGAAAAGCAGATCATCAATTTAAAAAATGAGAAACTTGAGCAGGACATGGCCAATAAAAATAGAGAACTGGCCGTATCTACCATGAGCTTAATTAAGAAAAATGAATTTCTTACTAGTATCAAAGAAAAGCTTAAAGATTCTGAAGACTCATCTAAAGTTAGATCTGTTATTAAAACTATAGATAAAGATATTAGCGATGAAGATAACTGGAAGTTTTTCAAAAAAGCTTTCAGTAATGCAGATAAAGATTTTTTTAAAAAGGTAAAAGAAAAGCATCCAGAATTAACATCTAATGATCTTAAACTTTGTGCGTATTTAAGACTTAATTTATCCTCTAAAGAAATTGCTCCTTTGTTAAATATTTCTGTAAAAAGTATAGAGATTAAACGATATCGATTGCGTAAAAAGATGAATTTAGACCGAAATACGAATCTTACAGATTATATTCTAGCCATATAAACTTAACAGAGCAGTGAAATAACTCTACATCACCTCTACATTAGTATTATTTCCAGACTTTCAGTAAATTAATTTTTATTGTTAAAACATCCTCTATCCTCCTGTTTAATTGTGAGTATGGTAAAATTGGCCATCGCTAATTATTAATTTCTCAATTGTATGTTTTTTGTAAAGGTATATTTCTCAGGTTCTTAACATTCTATTAATATATTTCAACTACAATTTTAACAATCAATCATAATGAAGAGATTTACATGTTTATTAATTGTCCTTTTTGGGGGGATTTTTTCTATGTATTCGCAATCGATTTCGGTCCAAGGGAGTGTTATAGATGAGAATAATGTCCCACTGTTAGGGGTAAACGTATTAGTTAAGAATGAATCGCGTGGAACGACCACCGATTTTGATGGTAATTTTAAGATAGAGAATGTGAATGTAGGTGATGTACTTCAATTCTCTTATATAGGATTCTTGCCGAAAGAGATCTCGGTCTCTTCTACACAAACTTTAAATGTCGTTTTACAAACCGATTCTGAATCATTAGATGAGGTTGTTGTAATTGGATATGGTACTCAACAAAGAAAAGATATTACAGGTGCTGTTTCGGTAGTTTCCTCTAAAACCATTGAGGAGTTAAATCCAATAAAATTAGAACAAGCTTTACAAGGAACAGCAGCGGGGGTTAATGTAACTCCTACTTCCGGGGCACCAGGTGCTGGTTTAAATATAACTATTAGAGGTATTGCTTCTAATAGTGTGAACGGTCCTTTAGTTTTAATAGATGGATATCAAGGTGACCTTGGAACTTTAAATCCTAATGATGTTGAATCCATTTCTATATTAAAAGATGCTCAAGCTGCCATTTATGGAATAGCTGGTGCAAATGGGGTGGTTTTGATAACTACAAAAGGGGGTAAGAAAAATACTGCAGCAACAGTACAATATGATACTTATGTGGGAATTCAACAAACCTCCAGACAACTTCCATTATTGAATGCTACAGAATATGCATTGCTTTTAAATGAGAGTTATGCAAATAATGGGCAGAATTTACCTTACCCAGATGTAAGTCAATTAGGCGAGGGAACCGATTTTCAAGATGCAGTTTTTGATGAAGTGCCAATTATAAGTCATAATCTCACCCTTTCAGGTGGTTCAGAAAAAGTTACATATTCTATTGGAGGGTCTCATTTATACCAGGAGGGAATTGTTGGATCAGAAAAATCTGACTTCAGAAGAAGTACAGCACGATTCAGTTTAGGTATAGACATCAGTGATAAATTCGCGCTTAGCGGAAACTCTATTTTCACTAGTATAGACAGACGTTCTATTAATGAAAATGGATTAGGTTCTGTTTTGTTTAATGCTCTTAATTATGCGCCAACCTTTGCAGTAGATGAGCAGGATGTGAATGGATCATTAGGAAATGAGGTGGTAAATCCACTTACTCAAATAGAGAACACTTTCAACGATTATAATTTAAGCAAACTTAACGGGTCCTTTAGTTTGGATTATTCCCCAATAGAAGCATTAAAATTTACCTCCCGTATTGGTTACAACATGAGTGTGAGCAAGGGAAAAGATTTTGCGCCGGTTATAAATATATTTGGTCCCGGAAAGGTATTTAATAATGATAGGAGTAGAGTTAACCAAAACAGAATTAATGATAATGGGTACACCTACGATCTCTTTGGGAACTACGATAATACCTTCGCAGAAGTTCATCATGTAACAGGGACTGCAGGGATGACGGTTATAAGAAACTGGGGTGATGGTTTGTTCGCTACAGGATACGATGTGCCGAATAACACTTATGAATTTGCCGATATAAGTTTAACTACCGGTACAAATGACGGTCTAAATAACGGGGCATATGTTTATGATATTCGTAAGCTTTCCTTTTTTGGACGCCTTCAATACGATTACGAAGGAAAATATTTAATTTCCGGGATGTTGCGTAGAGATACGTCTACTCGTTTCAGTAAGGATAACCGAGTTGGATATTTCCCGTCGGCAACGGCTGGTTGGATAATTTCTGAAGAAGCATTTATGCAGGACTCCAAGGTTATCTCATTCTTAAAGCTGAGAGGAAGTTTCGGGATTTTAGGAAATGATGAAGCAGGAGGAGCGCAATTCTACAGGTCCTTATTGAATGGTGAAGCAACTTATGTACTGGATGGGAATTTAGTTAATGGAATTGCTATTGGCGGAATTGCTAATCCCGATGCAGGATGGGAAGAAGCTGAAAAAACCAACATTGGAATAGACTTAAGGCTTTTTAATAATAAGTTAGACATAACAACCGATATCTTTCGCGAAGACAGACGTGATCTATTGATCTCAGGTATTCCTGTTTCAGGAATATTTGGAGGATCTGCTCCTGGAGCAGGCGCACCAACAATAAATGCTGGTACTACTAGAAATGAAGGAGTAGAATTATCCCTGAAATACAGAGATAATATTGGAGATGATTTTAGTTATAGTTTTGGGTATAATGCTACTTATTTAGATAATGAGGTAGTAGAAGTAAATGGAGCTGAATTTTTACAAGGAGGCCAATTTAGTGTGGGGCAACCACAACCCTCCAGATTCCAGGAAGGATTCCCAATTGGATACTTCTATGGGTATAGGACCGATGGGATCTTTCAAACCCAGGCAGAAGTAGACGCACATCCTGCACAAGATGCACTTGGTTCCCCAGCAACTCCCGGAGATCTACGCTTTGTAGATATAAATGGAGATAATGTTATAGATACCAATGACAGAACTAATATTGGAGATCCAATTCCAGAGGTAACTATGGGATTAAATATTAATCTTAACTATAAGAATTTCGACTTTACAGCATATACCTATGCTTCCATAGGAAATGATATGGTTAGAAATTACGGCAGAACTCAGCCTAATGTTAACAGACATGCCTTATACCTTGATAGATGGACAGGAGCAGGAACAAGTAATGAGGTGCCGAAACTTACCACAGCAGCTTCTTCCAACATTGCCTTTTCAGATTTCTATGTAGAGGATGCTTCATATGTTCGACTGCAGAATGTTCAAATAGGTTATTTGCTTCCCGCAGATCTTCTAACCAGAATAGGGGTAAATAAGATTAGAATCTATGGTTCTGTAAGTAATTTATTTACGCTAACAGAGTATAATGGATATGATCCTTCAGCAAGTTCCGGATCACCAATTGGTGGTGGAATTGATTTTGGGTTCTATCCTGTTCCAAGAATTTACATGGCTGGTTTAAACCTTAACTTTTAAAAAATAGCATAATGAAAATAAACAGTTCAATTTTTAAATCCATTTCGTTAGTCATGCTATTCGCCATGCTCCTTGGCTGTAGTGAGGATTATCTGGAAAAGACTAAGGAATACAATATAGATTCCGAAAATTATTTTAATTCTGAAGCAGATTATTACAACGCCTTAATAGGAGCTTATGATATTTTGCAATCAACCTATGTAAATGTTTTATTAGGTGAAATAGCATCAGATAACACTTTAAGTGGTGGAGAAAGCGCTACAGATGTGATAGGTTTTCAGCAAGTAGATGAAATGACACACACTCAGGTAAATGATAATCTGGATGATGTCTGGGATTGGAATTTTGCAGGAGTTCAACGTGCTAATTACATCCTTGAGTTTCAAGACAAAACAGAATTTGACGGGAAAAATAAAATTATAGCAGAAGCTCGATTTTTAAGGGCCTATTTCACATTCGAACTTGTTAAATGGTTCGGGCCATTACCTTTAAAGGGGGATGCACGTTTTGTGTTAGGAGACGAAAAGTCTATTCCAAGATCTCCGGTAACTGAGGTATATGCACAAATTGAAGGCGATCTTAAATTCGCAATTGACAATCTGGATTATACGGCACCGCAAATAGGTCGAGTTACTAAGGGTGCTGCACAGGCATTGTTAGGAAAGGCATATTTATATCAGAGAAAATATCCAGAAGCGGCAGATGTACTTGATAACTTAATAGTAAATGGACCATATTCCCTTTCAGATTTTGCTACACTTTTTGAACAAGAAGGAGAGAATAATTCAGAATCGGTTTTTGAAATTCAATATACAGGAGAAGAAGGCGCAGGATTTGATTGTTTACAATGTAGTGAAGGAAATGTTGCCGTAGGGTTTCAAGGAATAAGAAATTATACAGGTCCTTTGTTTGAATCTGGATTTAGTTTTAATGTGCCTACTCAGGAAGCATACGATATGTTCGCTGATAATGATATAAGAAAAGATATCTCAATTCTAGATATTGAGGCTTGGGCAGACGAAACCGGAGCATCGTATATAGAAGGATATAAACACACCGGATATTTCAATAGAAAATATCTTCCAAGAAAGAATGAGAATGCTGGGGACGCCAATCTTACACAACCCAATAATTACAGAGCGATACGTTTTGCAGATGTTCTGTTAATGGCTGCTGAAGCATACCAAAAAAGTGGGAGCGATGAGAAAGCTAGAACTTACCTGAATCTGGTAAGAGATAGAGCTGAATTAGACCCTGCAACAGAGTCTGGGAATAGCTTGGCCGATGTAATTTTTCAAGAGAGAAGATTAGAGTTAATTGGAGAAGGGCATCGTTTCTTTGATCTGGTAAGAACAGATAGAGCCGCTCAAAATATTGATGGTTTTACCACTGGTAAAAACGAATTATTTCCTATTCCATTAGAAGAAATAGAGTTTTCACAAGGTAATTGGAGTCAAAATCCTGGATATTAATAAAATTTAAATCAAGTTTAAAATGAGACATATTAAAAAATTATTAGTGTTGTTTTTAGTTTTTAGTGGGATTACCTCCTGTGAGAAAGAGGAAGTATCCTACGCATTGCAGGACATTTCTGCACCAACAGATGTTAATGCAATATTCGATATTTCACAAGATGAAGTGGGATTAGTAACATTAACGCCAACTGGTCAGGGTGCTTCTAGCTTTGAAGTTTATTTTGGGGATGTGGAAAATGAATCTCCAACCATTGTGAATCCTGGGGAGACTATAAGTCATACCTATGCAGAGGGAGAATACAACTTAAGAATTGTGGCGGTAGGATTAACCGGCTTAACAAGTGAATTAGTTCGAGTAGTAACGGTCTCTTTCGATCCTCCAACAGATCTTGAAGTAGATATAAAAATATCTACAACAAATCCTTTTGAACTGTTAGTGACTCCTACAGCAACCAACGCAACGGTTTACGACGTGTATTTTGGAGATGTAGAAGATGAAGAACCTCTTACTATAATGGATACAGAAACTGCTTCTCATGTGTATACTGAAGTTGGCGATTATATTGTAAGAGTTGTAGCAAGAGGTGGAGGAGCAGCCACCTTAGAGTATACCGAAGAGGTAACAATTACAGGAGCAGTTAATGCAGTTACACTTCCAATTACTTTTGAAGATGCAACCGTAAATTATGCTGCATCTGGTTTTGGAGCCGCAGATTTTGGACCAATCCCTGCTGAAGTTATCGATAATCCGGATGCATCCGGAATAAATACTTCTGCAAAAGTATTTTCAGTTAATAAACTACAAGATGCACAGGTTTGGGCAGGAGCAAGCATTCCGCTTGCAGGTCCTATAGACTTTACAAATTCAACGACTGTTTCTATTAAGGTATGGTCTCCAAGAGCAGGAACTCCAATCTTGTTCAAAATTGAAGATTCCAGTTCACCAAAAGACAATAATGGAAATCCAACGGTCTTCGTAGAAATTCAAACGAGCACTACCTTGGTAAATACCTGGGAAGAAATAACATTCGACTTAAGTAGTATTGATTCTTTCGATGCAGCAAACTCTTATGATACCGCTATTGTATTTCCAGATTTTGGAACTGCTGGAAAAGGGGAATTGTTTTATTTTGATGATATCAAATTAGATGGGGAAGGAGCTTCTGAACCAGTGAAGCTTCCAATCACATTCGATGATGCTACCGTAAATTATACCGTTAATGGTTTTGGAGCCGCAGATTTTGGACCAATCCCTGCAGAAGTGATCAATAATCCGGATGCTTCGGGAATAAATACTACTGCAAAAGTTCTTTCAGTTAATAAACTACAAGATGCACAGGTATGGGCAGGAGCAAGTATTCCACTTGCGGGTCCTATTGACTTTTCAAATTCAACCACTGTTTCATTGAAGGTTTGGTCTCCAAGAGCAGGAACACCAATCTTGTTCAAAATTGAAGATTCCAACTCTCCAAAAGACAATAATGGAAATCCAACGGTCTTTGTAGAAATTCAGACGAGCTCAACCATGGTAAATACTTGGGAAGAAATAACATTCGACCTAAGTTCTATTGCATCTTTCGATGCATCAAATTCTTACGATACCGCTATAGTATTTCCAGATTTTGGAACTGCTGGAAAAGGAGAGCTGTTTTATTTCGATGATATTAAGTTAGCTGCAGATGGGGGAACCGGTGGTGGAACAAATGGCGGAACCAATCCAACTGCTGCAGCACCAACTCCAACCAACTCCGCGGGAAACGTGAAGTCTATATTTAGTGATGTATATTCAGATCCTGCCGGAGTAAACTATTACCCGGACTGGGGTCAGTCTACCGCTTTTGAAATGATTGATATAAGCGGAAATGAAACTATTAAATATAGTAATATAAATTACCAGGGAATCCTTACTGGGGAGGTTGTAGATGCATCTACTTTCGAATTTGTTCATATTGATGTATGGTCTGCGGATTATACTTCCCTTCCTTTCTTTCTCATTAGTGGGTCAGGAGAAAAAAGTGTCACACTGACTTTGATTCCAAATCAATGGAATAGCATTGATATACCACTATCAGATTTTACAGGCCAGGGGCTTGTAATTAGTGACCTTAAAGAATTTAAATTTGATGTTCAGCCTAATGATGGAGGTACTATATTCATAGACAATCTGTATTTCCATAAAACCGGCGACGGTGGTGACGGTGGCGGCACTTCCGGTACCGCTCCACATTCTCCAATCGATTTTGAAACAGGTGGAAATGGCGCAAACTGGACCTGGAGCGTATTTGAAAATGATACAAATCCTGCGTTGGAATTTGTAACAAATCCGGGTGCATCCGGGATCAATACATCTTCAACTGTTGCCAAATTTACAGCTTTACAGGGAGGACAACCTTATGCAGGTGTTGAATCTGAACACGGTTCAGATATTGGGTCTTTTACCTTTGATGAATCAAACAAAATTGTCAGAATTATGGTGTATAAATCTGTAATAAGTGATGTAGGATTGAAATTTTCAGAATCAAACGGGGAGGCTCAGCCTGAAGTAAAGGTTGCCAATACCAAAATAAATGAATGGGAAGAATTAACCTTTGACATGTCAGGAAGTATTGGTAAAGGAATAACTGGAATTATTGATCAAATAATCATTTTTCCGGATTTTCAATCCAGAACTTCGGATAACGTAGTTTATTTTGATAATATCACATTTGGTAGTAATTAAAATTAAAAAACATGAAAAATATTAAGAGTATTATATTTTCTCTGATGCTGGTATTTCTCTTCGTTGGTTGTGATCAAGATGACTACGAGCTTGGGAAGATCACAGTACCAACAGGATTAAATGTTACTACCCAGGTAGTAGGAGCAACAGAAGACATGCCTTTTGGGGACGGAAGTGGGATGGTGACATTCAAGGCAACTGCCAATGGAGCTATGAACTATAAGTTTATTTTTAGTAATGGGAGTTCTGCTATAAGTTCAGATGGAGATTACACCCATCAATTCTCAGAATCCGGGGTGTCCACCAACAACGTAAGTATTATAGCTTATGGTGCAGGGGGTGCATCTAGTTCTAAAACTGTGGATGTAGATGTATTAGTTACTTATTCTCCACCACAAGATTTAATTGATAAATTAGTTGGAGATGGAGCTAAAGAATGGCGTATTAAAGCTGATGTTCCAGGTCATTTTGGGTTGGGACCAGTAGGAGGTGTAGTTGTTTCTGAATGGTACAGTGCAGGGCCCAATGAGAAAGCCGCTGTTGGAATGTATGATGATAGATATATCTTTGGTGAGGGTGGAACCTTTACTCATATTACAAATAACACTAATGATGATCCAACTTTAGATCCATCAGGGACTGTTTTTGGTAGAGTTAATTTAATTGATCAGTTAGGAGTTAGTGGCGGAGAAGTTAGCGGTGCAGACGTTCTAAACCTTCCGTACTCAGATTATTCTGTGAATTGGTCTATTTCAGCTCCCGGTGGTGCAGAATCAATTAACCTTACTGGAATAGGTTTTATTGGCTATTACATTGGGGGTAATCATAGATATGAAATTTTCGATCGCTCAGTGCCTAATGAATTAATACTTAAATCTACTGATGGTAATGGTGAATTTGATTGGTGGTTTATACTTACAGCTGATTCCGGAGATGAAGAAGAGCCTGAAGAACAAAGCTTTCAAACTGAATTTACGGACCTGTTATGGTCAGATGAATTCGATGGGAATGCTTTAGATACAGCGAACTGGAATTACGAAATTGGTAATGGTGACAATGGCTGGGGTAATGGAGAAGCTCAGTACTATACAAACTCTGAAGATAATGTAAAAGTTCAGGACGGAAATCTTGTTATAACGGCTAAAAGAGAGTCTGAAAGCGGGTTTGATTTTACTTCAGCAAGAATTACAACAAAAGATAAATTTGAATTTACCTATGGAAGGATTGAAGTAAAGGCTAAAATGCCGGGAGGCGGCGGAACCTGGCCTGCGATTTGGATGCTGGGGGCTAATTTTTCTGAAGTGGACTGGCCTGCGACGGGTGAGATCGATATTATGGAGTGGGTAGGTAATAACCCAATCAGAACTTCTTCAGCGCTTCATTTTCCTGGAAATTCAGGAGGAAATGCCTCAGTAGGTGAGACAACAATTACCAATGCCACTTCTGAATTTCATACTTACACGGCTGAGTGGACTGAAGAAAATATCACTTTCCTTTTAGATGGGGAAGTATATTTCATATTTGATAATGACATCTCAAAACCATTCAATAAAGATTTCTTCTTAATTTTGAATGTCGCTATGGGTGGAACTCTTGGAGGAACTATAGCAGATGATTTTCAAGAGTCATCTATGGAAATAGACTATGTAAGAGTCTACCAATAATTAAAATGTATTAGCCAAGATTATCTGGAGGAAATAGTTTCCTCCAGGTATTTATTTATCAAATATGAAAAAGCAAACCTTATATATTATAACCCTTCTATTAAGCTGCCTAACAACATTTGGTCAGAATTCTAAAATTCCTAGTTCTATTGAAAATATAGAAATGAAAATAGATTCTGTCCTGTCTTTAATGACTTTAGAAGAGAAAGTTGGACAGTTGGTGCAATACAACGGTAGTTGGGACCTAACAGGTCCTGCATCAGAACTTGGTAGTAAGCAAAAAGAAGACAATCTCAAAAATGGTCTGGTGGGCTCCATGTTAAATGTGCTTTCTGTTGAAGCAACAAGAGAAGCACAAAAACTGGTCATGGAAAATTCGAGAATGAAGATCCCTTTGATTTTTGGATACGATGTAATTCACGGTTATAAAACTATTTTTCCTATTCCTCTGGGCGAAACAGCAAGTTGGGATTTGGATGCAATGGAACGTTCTGCCCGTATTGCAGCTATAGAATCTGTTGCAGAAGGAGTGAACTGGACTTTTTCACCAATGATAGATGTTTCCAGGGATGCACGTTGGGGACGAATTATGGAAGGTTCAGGGGAAGATCCTTATCTTACCTCTGTAGTTGGTGTTGCTAAAATAAAAGGATATCAGGGAGACGATCTGGCAGGAGATCTTACAATAGCAGCAACTGCTAAGCATTTTGCTGGATATGGTTTTGCTGAAGCGGGAAGAGATTATAATACGGTAAATTTAGGTGAGAATGAGTTACAAAACTCAGTCCTTCCTCCATTTAAAGCTGCAGCCGAGGCGGGGGTAGCAACTTTTATGAACTCTTTTAATGAAATTGATGGAATTCCATCAACAGGAAACAAGTATCTACAAAGAGATCTTTTAAAAGGGGAATGGGATTGGAAAGGCTTTATGGTTTCAGATTGGGCTTCTATTACTGAAATGATAGATCATGGTTTTGCGAAGGACAAAAAGCATGCTGCACAAATTGCCATGAATGCAGGAAGCGATATGGATATGGAAGGCGGCGCTTATGAATCCAGTCTTGCTGAATTAGTTAAAGAAGGAAGCATAGAAGAAACATTAATTGATGACGCGGTAAAGCGAGTTTTAAGGGTAAAGTTTAAATTAGGCCTTTTTGAAGATCCTTATAAATACTCTAACCCAGATGTTAAAAAGAATATATCTTATGAAGATCATAGAAAGGAAGCAAGAACAATTGCCGCAAAATCTATTGTACTTCTGAAGAATGAAAAACAATTATTACCAATAAATAACACTGTGAAATCTATCGCTGTTATTGGACCTTTGGCTAATGATAAAGATGCACCAATTGGAAATTGGAGAGCACAAGGAGAAGCAAATTCTGCAGTTTCTGTATTAGAAGGAATAAAAGGCGCAGTGAACAAGAATACGAAGGTAGAATATGCTTTAGGGACTATTTTAGGAACTAGCGAACGATCCTTTTTATTACCATTAGATATTAATACTTCTGATAGATCTGGATTTCAAGCGGCTATAGAGCTTGCTAAGAATTCAGAATTAGTGGTAATGGTACTGGGAGAAGATGCATTTCAAGCTGGAGAGGGAAGAAGTCAGGCGAAAATTGGTTTGGCTGGTCTTCAGCAGGAACTTTTAGAAGAAATTAAAAAGGTAAATAGCAATATAGTTTTGGTGCTTATTAACGGAAGACCAATGGAGATCTCTTGGGCATCAGAAAATCTTCCAGCTATTGTTGTAGCATGGCAATTGGGGTCAGAAAGTGGAAATGCGATTGCAGATGTGCTATTCGGAAAATACAATCCTTCAGGAAAATTACCGGTATCATTTCCTAGATTAGTAGGGCAGGAACCTTTATACTATAATCAAAAAAATACTGGAAGACCTACAAATGGCGAACATGTAACCTATTCTCATTATACCGATGTTAAGAAAGATGCGTTGTATCCTTTTGGATATGGGTTGAGCTATACGCAATTTGAATATGGTGATTTATCCCTTTCAAGAACTGAAATGAATTCAGAAAATAATATAGAAGCTACGATCACGATAAAAAATACTGGGAAAGTAAAAGGAAAAGAAGTGGTACAATTATATCTTCAGGACATTATCGGGAGCAGAACAAGACCTGTAAAGGAGCTGAAAGGCTTTCAGTTAGTAGAGCTGGAGCCGGGAGAAAGTAAAACTGTAACATTCCCTATCACAACAAAAATGTTAGAATTTTATACTGCTAACAGAGTTTGGGAAGTTGAAGATGGAGAATTTAATATATTTGTTGGAGGAAATTCCATAGATTTAAAGTCTTCTAACTTTAAATTTAAAAATTAATTGGATCATTTCATGAATTACAAATTAGCAATTCTTGTAATAAGCCTGTTGCCATTCACATCTTGCGCACCAAAGATCTTTCAGGATAATTTTAATGGAAATTCCCTTAACATGGATCATTGGAGTTATGAGGAAGGGGATGGGTGCCCAAATCTATGCGGTTGGGGAAATAATGAGCTTCAGATCTATGATAGAGAATATGTTAAAGTAGAAGACGGAAATCTGGTGATTACGGCAGTAAAAAAAGGTGAGCGATATTTCTCAGGTAAAATCAATACCAAAAATAAAATTGAATTTCAATATGGAAGTATTGAGGTTAGAGCTAAATTAGCAACTGCTAAAGGTTTTTGGCCGGCACTTTGGATGTTGGGAGCAGATGTGAATGAAGTTGGTTGGCCAGCTTCTGGAGAAATAGATATTATGGAATATGTAGGTAAAGAGCCTGGCGTGGTGTTTACTACACTTCATACACCAATAAGTCATGGCAATACTGTAAATACTAAAAAATCGAAAATTGAAGGGATAGAAGATGGTTTTCATATTTTTAAGGCAGATTGGAGTAAAGACAATATCAAATTCTATGTAGATGAGGTATTGTTGTACACATTTGTTCCAAAAGAGTATGATGAAAAACATTATCCTTTTAGAAAACCCTTTTATTTCTTGATCAATCTAGCAGTTGGTGGGAATTTAGGAGGTGCAGTTGTGGATGATTATGCATTGCCTCAAAAACTTTACGTAGATTACATTAAGGTTACAAAATTATAAAAATATATTACCACCAAATTCTTCAACAATGAAAAACCAGACATTTCTAATTTTAATCACCATTGTTTCCGCCTTAGGGGGTTTACTCTTTGGATATGACACCGGAGTAATTAACGGATCACAATACTATTTTAGCCAGTATTTCGATTTGGATGCAGGAATGAAAGGTTGGGTTGTTGGTAGTGCCTTAATTGGTTGTTTTGTGGGTGCAATCTTATCGGGACCACTTAGTAAGGGGATAGGGAGAAAATATTCGTTGATCATTTCCGCGATATTATTTTCTATTTCCGCATGGGGTTCTGGATTGCCAGCCTTTTTGCCAGAATCTGTAAGCTTATTGGTAGTATTCAGAATTATTGGAGGTTTAGGGATTGGAATAGCATCTATGAATGCCCCAACTTATATTGCTGAAATCGCTCCTGCGAAAATTAGAGGGACCTTAGTTACTTATTACCAACTAGCGATTGTAGTTGGTTTCTTTGTGGTTTTTTTAGCGACCTATTTTATTGGTAATAGCGCTACGGAAGCAGAAAATATTCAGTCTGGTTGGAGAATGATGTTCTGGTCTGAACTTATTCCAAGTTTATCATTTCTATTTTTATTATTCTTTGTGCCTAAAAGTCCGCGTTGGCTTGCTATGAAAGGTTTGAGATCTGATGCATTAAAAGTCCTAACCAGAATTCATGGTGCAGAGATTGCTGAAAATGAAATTATCGAGATTGAGAAATCACTTCAGAAAGACAATAACAAATTGAAGGTGAGTATTTTCGCAAAAGGTGTTTTTGCAATTATAGCTATAGGTACAGTTCTTTCTATGTTGCAGCAATTCACAGGGATCAATGCGGTGTTATATTATGGAGCCGATATCTTTGAAAAAGCCTTAGGTTTTGGAAAGGATGATGTGTTGCTACAACAAGTATTATTAGCAGGAATCAATTTAGTATTCACTTTTGTTGCGATGGCCACTGTAGATAGGTTTGGTAGAAAGCCACTTTTATATATTGGAGCGGTAGGAATGTTAGCTGGATTTATATTATTAGGAACCACCTTAATGACCAACTCTGTAGGAATACTATCCCTAATAGGAGTATTGTTATTTATAGCCTCTTTCGCTATGTCTATGGGCCCAGTTGTTTGGGTGATTCTTTCAGAAATGTTCCCAAATAATATAAGAAGCGCCGCTATGTCTATTGCAGTTGCCGCACAATGGGCAGCAAATTATATGGTAACTCAATCTTTCCCAATGGTTGCTGAAAGTGAAGTGAACGCAAGTGATTTTTGGAATGGATCTTTACCATATTTTATCTTTTCAGTATTCATCTTGGGAATTATATTTTTTACCTATAAATATATCCCTGAAACAAAAGGAAAAACTTTAGAAGAGCTTGAAGATATGTGGGATATTCCTGAGGAATCTTTGAAATCATAAAGTATTTATAATACAAATAAACCCTTCACGGAGTAATAAAACTACTTTTTGAAGGGGGTTTTATTTAAACTAGATTCCTCTCCCGATAGGAATGACTTTTGTCATCCTGAGCGTAGCATAGCGGAGCGAAGGATCTCAGCGGAATAATATTTTGGTTTATAATGGATTCCTACTTTGTCGGAATGACAAGGGTTTATCATCCTGAGCTGGCCGAAGGATCTCATTGAGTCAGAATTTCTAATAAAAAATCTAATTCAAATTCCTGCGTTCAATAAAGAAGCGTTTAAGAAGTTTAGAAGATTCTTCTTCCATTATTCCAGTTTTCACAGTTGTTTTTGGATGTAATTGCCCACCCATTTTCCTATATCCACGTTCATGATCTGTAGCCGCAAAGATTAAATTGGAAAGCTGGCTCCAGTATAAAGCACCTGCACACATCTGGCAAGGCTCTAAGGTTACATACATTGTGCAATCCTTCAGATATTTTCCGCCTAAAAAATTAGCAGCAGCGGTTATTGCCTGCATTTCGGCATGAGCAGTTACATCATTCAGCATTTCGGTAAGGTTGTGCCCCCGCGCGATGATCTGCTGATTTATTACAATTACTACCCCAACAGGAATTTCTCCTTTTTCGTAAGCGTAAGAAGCCTCATCTAAGGCTTTTCGCATAAAATACTCGTCGTCAAAAATCAATTGCATATCCAAAAATACAAATTCAAAATGTACCTTTGCTTTTCATGGAAAAAAGTATTTTAAATAATATTGATTCCCCATTAGATCTACGCAAACTTTCTATCGAAGAATTACCGATTCTGGCAAAGGAACTCAGGAAATTCATCATAGATATCGTAGCTACTAAAGAGGGGCATTTAGGTGCTAGTTTAGGGGTTATAGAGCTAACCATTGCTCTGCATTATGCCTTTAACACTCCCAATGACCTCTTGGTTTGGGATGTAGGCCATCAAGCTTATGGGCATAAGATTCTTACTGGAAGACGCGATATATTTGATACTAACAGACAATTACATGGTCTAAGCGGATTTCCCAAGAGATCTGAAAGTAAATATGATACTTTTGGAGTTGGGCATTCTTCTACTTCTATTTCTGCTGCATTAGGAATGGCAATTGCTTCAAATTTGAAAGGAGAATTTAACAAGCAGCACATTGCAGTTATAGGAGATGCTTCTATTGCTAGCGGGATGGCTTTTGAAGGCTTGAATCATGCCGGAGTGAGCAAAGCCAACTTGTTGGTGATATTAAATGATAATGCTATTGGAATAGATCCTAGCGTGGGTGCATTAAAACAATATCTTACAAAAGCAAAAGTTGGTCACAAACCACAGCAAGACAATATGGTTGAGGCTTTGAATTTTAATTATTTTGGCCCTGTAGACGGTCACGATATTCAAGGATTACTAAAGACTTTTGAGGAATTAAAAAAAATACAAGGCCCAAAATTCCTTCATGTCATTACTACCAAAGGAAAAGGCTTGAAGAAAGCTGAAGAAGATCAGGTAAAGTACCATGCTCCGGGAAAATTCACTCCCGAAACAGGTGAGTTATTACCTTCTAACTCAGCCGGATTACCTTTAAAATATCAAGACGTTTTTGGACTGACTTTAGTAGAATTAGCTAAAAAAAACGAAAAAATAATAGGGATTACTCCAGCAATGCCAACGGGGAGTTCTTTAAAATATATGATGGAAGCTTTTCCTGAAAGAGCTTTTGATGTTGGGATAGCAGAACAGCATGCGGTTACCTTGTCTGCAGGAATGAGTACGCAGGGATTTGTTGTGTATTGTGCTATTTATTCTACATTTTTACAACGTGCATACGACCAAGTGATACATGATGTTGCAATACAGGATCTTCCGGTGATCTTTTGCTTAGATAGAGCCGGTTTGGTGGGAGAAGATGGAGCTACGCATCATGGTGTTTTTGACATTGCTTATTTAAGATGTATCCCAAATTTAATAATTGCTGCGCCTCGCGATGAGGTGGAATTACGAAATTTGTTATACACCTCGCAAATAAACTTACAACATCCATTAGTAATCCGCTATCCTCGGGGAAGAGGAGTGCGCTTAGATTGGAAGCAGGAATTCAAAAAACTGAAGCTAGGGAAGGGAGAATTGCTGAGAGAAGGAACAGACTTAGCAGTAATTAGTGTGGGAACTATTGCTGAAAATGTTAAGCAGGCAATTGTATCCCTGAATGCCAAAGTTAAAGTAGCTCATTATGATGCAGGTTTTATAAAACCATTAGATGAAGTTATGCTGCATAAAATGTTTTCGAAATTTAAAAAAGTGGTTACAGTGGAGGAAGGAGCCATCTCTGGAGGATTTGGAAGTGCAGTTTTAGAATTCGCTGCGAAATACAATTATACCAGTCAGATTAAATGTTTGGGAATTCCAGATCAATTTATAGAACAAGGAAGTATGAAAGAATTATATGAAATCGTTAAATTGGACGTTAGAAGTATAGTTGATGCCATTAATGACTTTTTAAAATAATACTAGCCTAATTTATAATGAGATTTAAGTTTACCCCAATCATACCCATAGTATTAGTTTTTCTTTTTTCCGTTTCCATGACATTTGGAAATCGTTTACCAAAAACCATTTCGGACACTACTGCTGTAGATAGTACTAAAACAGATTCTATTAAAGAAGATAGTCAGGATATTTTGATGATGTGGTCTAAGAAGAACTCTGTTGGTATAAATATGAATGAAGTTGCATTTGTAAACTGGAATGCTGGAGGTAACAATTCAATTTCGGCCCTGTTCTATGGAAATTTCGAAAGAAAATTTCAAAAGGATCTTTTGCTTTGGAAGACATCTGCAACTGTAAGGTACGGGCTTAATGCTCAAGACGGCAGAAAAGTTAGAAAGACAGATGATGAGATCTCCTTAAATTCCACTTATGGATATAAGCGGGATTCTACTTCAAATTTCAGGTATTCTGCAAAATTCAATTTTAAAACACAGTTTGCAAATGGTTATAAATACCCGCAACGGGACAAAGAGATCTCTAGTTTTATGGCTCCTGGATATGTGTTTTTGGGGGTAGGTGCAGAGTATTCTGCGCCTAAGGAAGATCTTACCGTTTATCTATCTCCTTTAACAGATAAGTCTACTTTTGTTTTAGACCAAAGGTTGGCAGATGAAGGCATGTTTGGGGTAACTCCAGCTGTAAGAGACAGTATTGGGAATATTATTACCAGAGGGGAAAATGTGCGCACAGAAGTTGGGATATTGGTAACTAACAATTTTAGTAAAGAGGTTTTTACCAATGTGAATCTGGAGAACCAGGTAAGTTTTTATACAGATTATCTTAATAAGTTTGGAAACATAGATGTTGACTGGGAGCTGAAATTGAATTTGGTGGTTAATGAATTTGTAAAGGCTAATATAGGGTCTCATCTAATTTACGATGACGATGTAAAATTCAAAGAAGACACAAATGACGATGGCACCTTAGAAACTTTAGGGCCAAAAATTCAGTTTAAACAATTATTGGGGGTGGGAGTGATGTACGAGTTTTAATTAAGCCTCTACATTTAAAAGCGTCCTCGTTTTTCCGGGCACATTGCTATATTTATTTAATTTGATCTGAAATTCGGTTCCAAAACCTTTTTCACTCCGTAAAATGACTGTCCCTCCATGTGCTTCGGCAACCATTTTCACTAATGTTAAGCCAATTCCATAACTCCGGATTTTCTTTTCTCTTTGCTGTTTTCCATGTTCTAAAAAGGTAAAAATTTCTTTTTGTTTTTCTTTAGGAATTGGTTCTCCATAATTGTGGACAGAGATATGTAACCATTCTTCTTCATTAGTAATCTTAATAACTACTGGTTTTTCAGAATGGCCATATTTTATGCCATTGGTTACAAGATTTTCTAAAAGTCTTCTTATTGCAGTGGCATCAAAAACACCTTCAACTGCTTCTTCTTTTTTCTCTAAAATTATTTCTTCTGAAAACACCTCGCAAGCTTCATCATAAACAGTTTGAATATCTGCGCTAAGATCCATTTGTGTAAATGATAGCATAATTCCTTCTCCCGCCTTAACAGTAATAGAATCTAACAAGCCCTCTATAAGGTCTATAGCTTTATTAACACTATTGTAAGACATTTTCTTTACCTTCTTGAATCTTTCTTCTCCTGCTTTATAATCTAACATTTCTATAGCCATTCGAGCAGCTGCGAGAGGATTTCTAATATCATGAGCCAATGTCCCAATTAATTTATGCTGCATTTCTTCTATAGACTCTGTAAATGAAGCAACAGAATTAAGCATTGCTTTATCTATAGCGCATTTTATAAGATGAAATAAGGATTTTTCAGTGATTTGATTTTGGTGAAGTACTCTTATAATTACGTTGTTGAAAATTATATATTCATGTATTATTTGATCTACTGTATAATTAGGAGAAGTGGCCCGATGTCTCCCATGCTCCAAACTGTTTTTTTCTATTTTATGGAGCTTTTCATCATTAAAATAATCATCGGTATTTTCGTGATGATTCATAATATCAATAATATCTTCCAGAATATTTGGAACGTGATCGTGAAGTGCAATTTTATTAGTACTTGGGGCGGCTTTAACTACTTCTAGAACCTCTTTTTCCCAGAGATCTATAATTTCATCACGTTTATTTTTTAGTAGTCTGGCAGTTTTTCTCATGTTTTTAGTTGTAGGGAATAGAAAATATCATATACGGTTTCCTTTATATCTATTAAAAGACGCTACAGTAATCCCATCGGTTAGAGAAGCAGTGTATGTGCAAAGTTGCATTAAAGTTTCATAAACTGTTTGTCCATCTTGAATTATTAATTTAGGAACCGATTTTCTTACCAGATTATTGTAATTGGAGTCTTCTAGTTCTATAGATTCCGGTAAAAAGGCTTCCGTATAGGTGTCTAGTAAATGAGAGAGCATTTTATAGCCCGCAATTTCCTTATTGATTACTTCTTCACTTTGATAAATTCGTTCTACAGAGATCTTAATAATGTCCTTGATTTGCGCTTCGTAACTGCTCATATCAAATAGCGATTCATGAAATTCCCCTTTTAAGATCGCTTCTTCATTTTCCAGGAAAATATCTACAGCTTCGGTGATAAGCGTATTAATAGCCAGTGCTCTCAAATAGCTTAATCTATCTGCAGTGTTGGTAAGGGAATTATATTTTGAAGTGTTTATGCTATTTTTTACAAGCTTAATTAAATATTCCAGAGCATATTCCTCATCTATCAAACCTAGATTAATGCCATCTTCAAAGTCGATGATAGTATAACAAATATCATCTGCAGCTTCCACTAAAAATGCCAGTGGATGTCTTGTGTATGCTGTAAATTCACCATTTCTAACATTATTAAGACCTAGTTCTTCTGCAATCTCTTCAAATATTTCTTTTTCCGTTTGAAAAACACCAAATTTCTTATCGCCTATATTTTTTGTGGGTTTATGCGGAAGGGATTCTTTCGGGTATTTTATAAATGCTCCCAAAGTGGCATAGGACAAACGCAAACCACCTTCTATTCCAGGTCTGTTTTCTGTTAGGATCTTAAAGCCGTTAGCATTCCCTTCGAATTTTATGAGATCCTGATATTCTTTATCTGAAAGTTGTTCTTTAAAACGCTTTCCATTACCAAGGCTAAAGTATTCTCCAATTGCTTTCTCGCCAGAATGTCCAAAAGGTGGATTTCCGATATCGTGCGCTAAAGCAGCAGCAGCTACTATTGCTCCAAAATCATTCATTTGGTATCCATGAGTTTCCTTTAGCTGAGGATGCTTTTCTAGGATCTTTTGCCCAGCAAGTCTCCCTAAGGATCTTCCAACTACAGAAACTTCTAAACTGTGGGTTAAACGGGTATGGACAAAATCTGTTTTAGAAAGCGGAATTACCTGGGTTTTATCTTGAAGGCTTCTAAAGGCCGAAGAAAAAATAATGCGATCGTAATCTACTTCGAAACCAAGACGGGTTTCGTTTTGTTCTTTTCGTAATCTTTTATTAGTATCTCCATATCTCTTTAAAGAAAGAAGTTGTTCCCAATTCATCATGTTGTAATTTTATTTCTCCCGCAGATCTCGCGAATTTTCGCAGATTTTTATCTACGCTTTTGTTTATATTTAAAAAATTATAATCCATTTACTTTCCTAAAAATACCGGAGTTTATATTTTCCACATTAAAGTTGACTAAAATAGCCAATTTTAATTTTGTGAGCTTTAAATACGTGATTGTTTGTTTATGATGAACCTCGGCTAAGTTCTCGACAGATTTCACTTCAATTATCACTTTGTCTTCAATTAAAAGATCTAACCTGAATCCTACTTCTAATTTTTCGCCTTCGTAGTAAACTGGAACGGGAACTTCTCTTTTAACTTTTAAACCTACTTTACTTAATTCATATAGCAATGTAGCAACATACACAGATTCTAAAAGTCCAGGACCTAAATTGTTATAGACATTAAAGATGGCTCCTCTAACTTTATAAGAAATTTGGTTTTCATCCATAACATAATCTTACTTTTCTGCGTTTATCGGCGCGATCTGCGGGCTTATTTCTTTTAAAGTACTAAAAAAGGGAAGTAAACTTGCGAATACTTCCCTTTTGTTAATGATGACTATATACTAGTCGGGGTAAAATTGAATTTTAAGACCCACACATCAGGCAATCATCACCTTCTGCTTCCTTGGCTTGAGCAATAAGTGCTTTTAGCTCGTCTGGAGAAAGTGCATCTCCTTCTACAGCTACTTCTGCAGGTTGCGGTGTTGGTTGAGCTGCCGCTTTTATTGGAGCAACCACTACATCTGGTTGCGCTAATTCTGCGTAAGATTCTAATACCGGTTCTTTCTTAGTTTCTTTAGAAAGGGTGAACTTAATAGCGTCTACCGCACTCTTAGTTCTTAAGTAATACATTCCAGTTTTAAGTCCGCTCTTCCATGCGTAAAAGTGCATTGAAGTTAACTTGCTATTGTTTGCATTTTCCATGAACAGGTTAAGCGATTGTGACTGATCTATGAAATATCCACGTTGTCTGGACATGTCTATAATATCCTTCATACTTAATTCCCAAACTGTTTTGTACAATTCCTTAAGGTCTTGAGGGATAATATCTATTCCTTGTACAGATCCGTTTGCCCGTAAAATAGCATTTTTTACATCTTCTGTCCAAAGGTTACGTTCTACAAGATCTTCTAATAGGTGCTTGTTCACAACTATGAATTCTCCTGAAAGTACTCTTCTTGTATAGATGTTAGATGTATAAGGCTCAAAAGCCTCGTTATTTCCAAGAATCTGAGAAGTGGAAGCTGTAGGCATTGGCGCCATTAAAAGGGAGTTTCTAACTCCGTTCTTCATTACTTGCTTACGCAACTTAGCCCAATCCCAACGCCCGCTAAGGTCTTCATCTTTAATTCCCCACATATTATACTGAAATTCTCCTTTACTAATTGGAGATCCTTCGTAGGTAGAGTATGGTCCTTCTTCAATTGCCAATTCCATAGAAGCCGTAACAGATGCGAAATAAAGGGTTTCAAATATTTCCTGATTCAAAGCTTTTGCCTCGTCACTGGTAAATGGCATTCTTAATTTTATAAAAGCATCTGCCAATCCTTGTACTCCTAATCCAACAGGACGGTGACGCACATTAGAGTTTTCTGCTTCTTTAACAGGGTAGTAGTTTCTATCTATTACCTTATTTAAATTCTTAATTACTCGTTTGGTGATCTTATAAAGTTCCTTATGATCAAATTCTTTACCTTTTATAAACATAGGTAAAGCGATAGAAGCAAGGTTACAAACCGCAACTTCATCTGGGCTAGTATATTCCATGATCTCTGTACAGAGGTTGGAAGATCTAATAGTCCCAAGGTTTTTCTGATTGGATTTTCTGTTTGCTGCATCTTTGTACAACATGTAAGGAGTTCCAGTCTCTACTTGAGATTCTAAGATTTTCTCCCATAACTCGCGAGCCTTGATAGTTTTTCTACCTTTTCCTTCTTCTTCGTATTTATGATACAAAGCTTCGAATTCATCTCCATAAATATCGAAAAGTCCCGGGCATTCATTAGGGCACATAAGCGTCCAAGTTGAATCTTGTTCTACACGTTGCATGAAAAGATCTGGGATCCACATTGCATAAAATAGATCTCTTGCACGCATTTCCTCTTTTCCGTGGTTCTTTTTAAGATCTAGAAAATCGAAGATATCTGCATGCCATGGTTCTACATACATTGCAAAAGAACCTTTACGTTTTCCTCCACCTTGATCTACGTATCTCGCAGTATCATTAAATACTCTAAGCATAGGCACAATCCCGTTGGAAGTTCCATTGGTTCCGGAAATATAAGATCCAGTTGCACGAACATTGTGTATAGATAATCCAATTCCACCTGCAGATTGTGAGATCTTGGCGGTTTGCTTTAACGTATCGTATATACCATCTATACTATCATCTTTCATTGTAAGAAGAAAGCAGGATGACATTTGTGGTTTTGGTGTTCCTGAATTGAAAAGCGTAGGCGTTGCATGCGTAAAGAACTTTTTAGACATTAAGTCGTAAGTTTCTATTGCCGCATCAATATCATCTATATGAATTCCAATGGAAACACGCATTAACATATGTTGTGGGCGCTCTGCTATTTTCCCATTCAATTTCAATAAATACGAACGCTCTAAGGTTTTAAATCCGAAGTAATCGTAATTAAAATCACGATTATATATAATTGTTGAATCTAGTAGTTCTTTATTTTCCTGAATGACTTTTTGAACTTCATCTGCTAAAAGAGGAGCATCTTTTCCAGTTCTAGGATTTACATATTCATGAAGGTCTGTCATTACCTCAGAAAATGTTTTCTTAGTATTCTTGTGTAGGTTAGATACAGAAATTCTTGCAGCAAGTTTGGCGTAATCTGGGTGAGAAGTAGTCATGGTTGCAGAAACCTCTGCAGCAAGATTATCTAATTCACTTGTGGTAACACCATCATATAAACCTTCAATAACGCGCATTGCAACCTTAAGCGGATCCACAAGTTCGTTTAAACCATAACAAAGTTTTCTAATTCTGGCTGTAATTTTGTCGAACATAACAGGCTCTTTACGGCCGTCTCTTTTTAGTACATACATAGACTTGTGGTGTTTAATGGGCTTGTGTTCTATGAGTAATCAAGGAATACAAACAGAAATTTATATTAACCGAAAAGTAGAAGTAGAGAAGTTGGGGTTCTCAATTTCAGTTATTCGAATATTTTCCGGGTTAAAAAAATATTAAATACGATCGCGATGGGGGGCACGATCATATTTAATTGAAAAACGCTTAATTAAAAGTCAGCGTCAAAACTTATTTTATCGGTGTCTTTATCTTTATTCATTACACCCGCTTTTTGGTATTCACCAACTCGTTTTTCAAAGAAGTTTGTTTTTCCTTGTAAGTTGATCATATCCATAAAGTCAAATGGATTTGCACTACCATATTCTTTTTCACATCCAAATTCTACTAACAATCTATCTGCAACAAATTCCAGATATTCCGTCATTAATTTGGCATTCATACCAATAAGACTTGCTGGTAAAGATTCGGTGATAAATTCACGCTCAATAGTTAAAGCATCGGTAAGTATTTGGCGAATACGTTCTTTAGGCACTTTATTTATAATGTGATTTTGGTGTAAATGCACTGCGAAGTCACAGTGAACACCCTCGTCACGAGATATCAATTCGTTAGAGAAAGTAAGCCCTGGCATTAATCCACGTTTCTTTAACCAGAAAATAGAGCAAAAAGCTCCAGAGAAGAAAATTCCTTCTACTGCAGCAAATGCAATTAATCTTTCAGCAAAAGAATCAGATTCTATCCACTGTAAAGCCCAATCTGCTTTTTTCTTGATAGCAGGAAATGTCTCTATAGCGTGAAAAAGCTGATCTTTTTCTTTTTCATCTTTTACGTATGTATCTATAAGTAGAGAATACGTTTCAGAATGAATATTTTCCATCATAATTTGGAAACCATAAAAGAATTTTGCTTCTGCGTATTGAACTTCGTTCACGAAATTTTCAGCAAGATTTTCATTTACAATACCATCTGACGCTGCAAAAAACGCAAGAATATGTTTTATAAAATAACGCTCATCTGCGTTCAACTTATTGTTCCAATCTGAAAGATCTTGATGAAGATCGATCTCTTCAGCAGTCCAAAAACTTGCTTCCATTTTTTTATACCAATCCCAAATATCATGATGTTTAATTGGAAAGATTACAAATCGATCTTTGTTCTCTTGTAAAATGGGTTCAAGTTGTGCCATAGAATAGTGGTTTTTTAAGGTGATCTAAACGTGAAATTCTCGTTCAAACAAATATTGAAAAATCTATTAGATTTTGAAAGGAAAATGGACAAACGTTTTCAACAAAGTTTTTAACAGAGCTGTAATTTTAAATTCTTAAAATAATATTAAATAAGCTCGATAATATATTGGCAATCAGTTCATTGTAATTATTTGTAAAAAACTAACCAAACATAGGTAAATACAGTGGAACCCCTTTAAAACAGACTGATACAAGCTTGTTTAATAGCTATTAACAATTAGCCTTTTTCCGACTAAATTTTAACAAATCGAGGAATGGAGTTTTATGTGATCTAGAAGAGAGTAGAAAAGAAAATAATTAAAAGTAGATTGAAAGATCTAAGATTAAAAAGCTTAGATCTTTTTAAAATTTAATTATTATGATAAACAGTCAGAGTTGTATTTCTGTTTTGGAAGTACATTTAAAAAAATCTTGAAAAGTGAGATTTTTCGAGAAAGTATATAAAAAGGGGGAAGGGGAATACTAAAAATGTTGGGTAATATGCTGACAGAAATTTACAACCATAATTATAACCAATAGTTATAATTAACTTATAATTAAGTTGTTATTTGATATTTTTAACTCGCAATTAATTTTTATCTATCAATGGGATTTTCAAAATTCAAATTATTGAAAACAATTGAGGTTTTTGATACAGAAGAGGAAGATTTTATTTATTTAATTTCTGTGCGGTTTCTTCAAGTTCGCCATACCAGTCTTCTCCAAACTTTCTTATCAATGCTTGTTTTACAAATTTGTAGACGGGAACTTGCAATTCTTTACCAAGAGTACATGCATCATCGCAAATATGCCAATGATGATAATTTACTGCTGCAAATTCAGAATAATCCTGAACTCTAACTGGATATAAATGACAGGATACTGGCTTTTTCCAATCGATCTCACCTTGATTATATGCTTCTTCAATTCCGCATAGGGCAGTCCCTCTATTATCAAAGGTCACATAAGCACAATCTGCTCCATTTATAAGAGGAGTTTCTAACTCACCATCCTCGGTAGTGATAAATGTACCTTGAGCTTCTATGGCTGCAATTCCTTCTTTACGTAGAAAAGGCTTAACGTTAGGATAAATATCTTGAAGTATTTTAGTTTCTTCGGCATCTAAAGGTGCTCCGGCATCGCCGTCTATACAACAAGCGCCTTTACATGCAGCTAGATTGCACACGAAATCCTTTTGGATTATATCTTCAGAAACGATGGTTTTACCTATTTGGAACATAGCCGCAAAGATATTATATAAACTGAATTTATAGACCCTTTAACCTAGGTTTTTTAAGGATTCCTGCTTTTGTAAATTTCCTAAGGAATTTATTTGCTTTCTGCAATTTAAGAGTAATTTTGCGGCGATTTTAAAGTTTATTGTTATGAAATTAGATATTCGTGAAATTGGTACCGCCAGCATGATTTTATTCGCTGTAATAGATATCATTGGAAGTATCCCAATCATTATAGATCTAAAGAAAAAAGCAGGTCATATACAAAGCGAAAAGGCTTCTATTGTAGCAGGTATATTAATGATTATGTTTCTGTTTGTAGGAGCAGAGATCTTAAATTTAATTGGAATAGATGTGAACTCTTTTGCAGTTGCAGGTTCCTTTATCTTGTTTTTTCTAGCTCTTGAAATGATTCTTGGAATAACGCTCTATAAAGATGATACACCAGAAACTTCTGCTGTGGTTCCTTTGGCCTTTCCTTTAATAGCAGGGGCTGGGACAATGACAACCTTATTGTCTTTAAGATCAGAATATGATACAATTAATATTATTGTTGCAATTGTAATCAATATCATCTTTGTCTTTTTAGTGCTAAAGTCTTCTGGTAAGATTGAGCACTTTTTAGGAAAACAAGGAATTAACGTAATCCGAAAAATATTTGGTGTAATTTTATTAGCTATCGCTGTGAAATTATTTGCTGCTAACATTCAGAATTTATTTAAATGAGAATATTTATCTACATATTAATAGCGCTTTCTGCTGCTGTTGTTGCCTACAATATTACAGTCTTAAATTTTGATGATCTTTTAAGTGAGGATAGTTCAATAGCACTTATTGGAATTGTTGGTGCAGCTTGTGTTATTGTTTTGCTTTCAATTTTATTGACATCTAAAGCAATAGATAAAAAAGTGAATGGCAAGTAATTGAGGAATTTTTAATCAGTTCATTATCACGCAACCTGATCTACTTAAGAATTAAATTTATGCGTATGATTATTCTTACGCAACAATCAAATTACGAAGGAATTGTCTTACAAAATTAGTTAATCGATATATTATACTTTGTAATATTGATTTAACCCTTTTCTAAAACTTTAGGTTCTCTGAAAAAATCTCTTTGTCTTCAAAAATTGTTCTTTTATATTTATTACAGAAGTATTTATATTTGTTTCAAATAATTGAATTACAAATAGTTAAAATAATTTAGACTTGTTATTTTTGATAGATTACACGGATAATAATCCTTACGACAAATTTCTTATGTATAAAATAATGTGAAATAAGTAACAACTGTAACTGGTAGTGAAGCGATCATTAAGATAATAAACACGCGATGAAGCTTTCTATAAAGTAAAGCTCTTTTAAGTTTGGATTTAAAATCGGAATCCGCAGAAGAATCTATTTGACTTTTTATGGCTCCCAGAGAAACATTTGATGAATCTACCAAGATCTCTTTTTGTAAGAATAGTAGCGCACTGTTATCCAATAGGCGGAAGCTCACTGCCACAATGTAAAAGAACAAAGGAGACAGTAAAAGGAAAATGGCCGTATAGTCGTTGTAAGCATCCAAACTGTCCACGAATATACTAGTTTGTTAAAGATAATTCAATCACTTTATTAATAATTCGGTCATTTTCATTAATAATCCGTTGAAATTCATTCGTCCCAAAAAGTTGTTCTGCCATAACTGCTTTGATATATTTTTTCAAGAGGTCTTGATAGTTATTTATTTTCATCGGGACATTCTGACTATTCATATAGGCTAGAAAGTTCTCTGCAGTTTTATCTGTAACTATTTCGCGTTTCTGGAACTCTTTTAAGGTAAGTCTATTGTAAAAAGATCGATTTTTTTCTAATTCTTCAAAAACAAACCTGCTAAAAAGGCCCATTTTAAGTACATAAGTGATACTTTCCTTCTCCATATTGGTGTCCTTACCTACAAAGATATCAGGGATTATTCCGCCCCCACCATATACAATTTTGCCTCCAGGTGTTTCGTAGCGTAGAGAATCTGTTACGTGGATACTATCTGCAGTTGCCATTTCCCCATTTTTATATCTTAGGATATAATCGTTAAAATAAGCTTCATTCCCCAATTCATAAGATTTTTGAATAGATCTTCCTGTTGGGGTGTAATATCTTGCAATGGTTAATCTCACTGCACTGCCATCTCCTAACTCCATCTCTCTCTGCACAAGGCCTTTGCCGTAAGAGCGTCTTCCAATTATAGTTCCTCGGTCGTTATCTTGAAAAGCACCCGCAACAATTTCACTGGCAGATGCTGAGTTTTCATTGATTAGCACAAAAAGTTTGTTCTTCTCAAAGGCTCCTTTTTTATTAGAAAAAGTTTCTTCGATATCTCCTTTCTTATTCTTAGTGAATAAAATTAATTGACCATCTTCCAAAAATTCATCTACGATATTTATAGCTTCTGAGAGGTAACCTCCTGGGTTATCCCTGAGATCTATAGCAATTTGAGTAGCACCTTCTTTTTTTAATTTATTGAGAGATGATTTGAATTCTTGATAAGTAGTTTCAGAAAAACGATTCACTTTTATATAGCCCAAATCTTCATTCAGCATATAGGCTGCATCAACGCTTTTTAATGGAACTTTAGCGCGCTTCACATTAAATTTTAGCAATTTGTTTAGGCCTTTGCGCATTACAGTTAGCGTAACCTTTGAATCCTCCACTCCCTTTAACTGCGCAATTATAGAGTCGTTGGTTATTTGCTTGTTAAAAAGTTGTTTATCATTGGCGTAAAGTATTCTATCTCCTCCTTTAATCCCTAACTTCTCACTAGGTCCGCCCTTCATTGCTTGAATTACCACAATAGTATCCTGTACACTATAAAAACTTACACCAATCCCCACAAAATCTCCTTGCATGTTCTCTGTTACTCCTGCATATTCATTTTTGGGAATATAGACAGAGTGTGGATCCAGATTTTCTAATATCCTATTTACCGTAACATCTACAATACTATCTGTATTTACATCATCTACATATTCGTAGTCAATATAATCTATAAGTCTATTTAGTTTCTCTTTTTTGGCATTAGAAGAAAAAAGCCCTTTTTGGTCTGGTGTAAAATCTAACTTTGAGCCAAGCAGAACTCCTGCGGCACAAGCTAAACCCAGTAATAAAGGGAGATATATTTTGTGTTTCTTCTTCAATGGTCTAATTCTGTTACTTGATTTAATTCTATCCCAGCTTTTTCTAAAAACTCTAATCCACTGTTGTCTTTATATCCAATTTCGTAAACAATTCTGGTAATACCTGCTTGATGGATTAACTTACTACATTCCTTGCAAGGAGACATTGTAATATAAAGAGTTGCACCTTTACATGATTGTGTGGAAGAGGCAACCTTTAGAATAGCGTTAGCTTCAGCATGTAAAACGTACCATTTGGTATATCCTTCATCATCTTCACAATAATTCTCAAAACCTGAAGGAGTTCCATTATATCCGTCGGAAATTATCATTCTATCTTTCACAATAAGTGCACCAACTTGTTTACGCTTACAATGCGACAGTTTACCCCATTCATTTGCTATTCTTAAATAGGCTTTGTCAAATTTTAATTGCTTCTCTTTTTGCATTTTTTTAAATAAATTCCTTCTCAATAGTAGAGTATGCATTAAACAAATAGCCTACTAGAATATTGTAAGACACGGGTTGAAATAATTTATAGGCCATTGACTTTTACCAAACGGCCAAAATTGTATCTTTTAAAATAGGTAATAAGATACCAATTACTATTGCTGAAATTACTAAAATCCAATCTCTTCTGTTTACTCGAAACACATTTTGAAGAATAAAAGACAGAATTAAGACAGAAAGCACTACTATTATTTGTGCGGCTTCAATACCAAGCGCGAATTCTAAAAGTGGTAAAAACTTACTAGAAGAGTCGGGAAAGATCATTTTAAAATATCTCGAAAAGCCTAATCCGTGTATTATTCCGAAGAAAGCTGTACTAAAATATAATACATTAATATTCCTTTGATGCTCTCTTTTCTTTGCAGAAAGTAGGTTGTAGAATGCTGTAAAGAGTATTGTTAGGGCTATTAGTAATTCTACCCAAGAGGCCGTTACTCTTACCACATCATACACAGCTAAAAATAGAGATAGTGTGTGTCCAAGAGTAAAAATACTTACCAGCCATAGAACTCGTTTCCAGCTGCTAAACGAGTAGGCTGCAACCAATACAACAATAAATAAAATATGATCGTAGGCCAACCAATCTAAAACATGTTCTAGACCTAATCTAAAATATAACCAAAACTCAGACATAATGTGGGGATGATAAGACTCGAAATTACAATTTATTATAGTGCCGACAAAAATATGATTTGATAGATTCTAGAATAGAATTATTCTCTCTATAAAACAGAATTTTCACATACCTTTTATCCAATTACAGGAATTGCTTTAGATTAAATGGAACTTTATATATTTTACTTTCACCATTTTTATAGGTATTAAGCAAGGTTTTAAATTCTTCTAAGGAGTTGAAATCTTCAGGTTTTATCTCACTTCTCTTACTTGTAAAATACAGGCTGCTAGTTTTAAAATCTATGAACGGACAATAATCCATTTTATCTGAATTGATACTTTCTCCCATATTTCTGGATTGGCTCCAATCCCCATTTTTCAACTTAGTACTTAAATATAAATCCCCGCTTCCATATCCATCCTCGCGATTATATCCGCTACAGATTAAAAAGTCTTCATTTGGAGAGATATAGGCATTAAATTCATACCCATCCGTATTTATGGAATCGCTTAAGGATACAGGGGTTTGATAAGAATTGGAATTCCACTCACTCTTGTAAATATCATCTTTTCCTTTACTACCCGATTTATCGCTGGTAAAATATAAATTTCCATTGGCCGAAACAGAAGGATAAAATTCATTGAATTCAGAATTTATTGTAGCCCCAATATTAATAGGATCTGACCACTTATCATCAATATGTTTACGCTCTAAATACCAAATATCAAAATCTTCTTTTATTTCTGAAGAATCTAAAAGTGGGCGGTTAGAAGCAAAATATAATCTTAATTCATCTGGAGCTAAAAATGGCTCCAGATCTTTGTGTTTTCCAGAAGGCGTTATTAACTGTTGCACATTCCATGAATTTTCATACTTCATAGCTTCAACAATGATAGAAACTTCGTTTAACTGACTTTGAATGGTGAAATATATAGTAGTTCCTTTTTGATTTATACTTAAATCACGAATGTTTTGGTATTCAGATAATAATTTTGGGAAAGCGGGTTCAACGAAATTCGCTTGTTGTGCCGAAGCTGAAAAAGCAAATGATAGGTAAGAGACAAATAAGAGTAATTTAAGAGGCATATAAGTTTTTTGATTTATAATTCTTTTAAAGATAATAGAGAGGTTTCAATTCGATTTGCCTTCATAGTATAACTTTTAAAATGAAATGCGCAATTATTAATCTGCCATCCAACTTATTTTAACAGCAGAGATCTTTGGTAATTCAAGTCTAGATTCTTTCAATAATTTAAAATCGTTCTTTAAATAAAATTCTAAGGGAGATTTGTAGATAGTATCATCATTTTTAACATATTTAGCACGATCTATCACCCAAGCATTAAGGGTTTTATTTCTTTTTTTAGCCTTTTTAATTAAACTGGTTCCTATTCCTTTTCCATGAATGCTAGTATCAAGGATCATTGCAAACCAAACTTCATTTTCTCTTTTAAAAGTGATATACCAACCCAAAATTTTGTTCTGATCGTCTTTAACTAAAACATGGTTTTGATCTTCCAATCCTGCGAGGTAATCATCAAATTCCTTCATTTTATTGTAGTTCAAGCTTTTAGGATATTCGCGATTCCAAAGTTCGAAAACAACTTGTTTTTCCTTTGAATCTAATGAGGTGGTTCGAGTTAGTATCATTAATTGAATTTACGGAAATCCGTAATAGAATTAACCTGAACTTTTTAAATTTGGATAACTTTAGATTTGAAAATATTAATTAAGCGCCAAACCAAGAAAGAAGTTATACTTGTAGGGAAGTCTAAATTCCTAATGGAATGGCGCTATATTTTAATTAAATTTTTCTAAAAAGGATTATCCGGTCTTATAGAACATATAAGATATTCTCCTATTCGTTACAGAATTCAAAGAGAGGCTACTATGCCCTTTGTTGGAGGGTGGAAGTCAATATTTAGCAATTAGTTAATATTCTAAAAGATATTTTTTTGATAAGGGAGAATTCAAAATTAAATCTTTAAACCTTAAAATCATGGTTTTTTAACTAGCCACTTTTGTCATTATAAATACTACTAGAGCTATGCTACTAATCAAAAACAAAAATTTAGCAAGACGGATTAAACTATCATCTCTCATAGATTGAAATTTATTACGTAGGGCAAATTGAGAAATTTTGTAAGGTATTGTAGTGTTAACAGTAGTAAAGTTGGATGAAAATTTTTAATAAGCATATGGGGGATTTCCCTCTTATTTGACATAAAGTAAAATCTTTCAGATTTTAAGAATTAAAATGTTTGATTTTATGTTGCAGATGATTATTTTTTTATAATTTTGCCGACCACTAGCTCGAGTGGCGGAATTGGTAGACGCGCTGGATTCAAAATCCAGTATTTTCGGATGTGCGGGTTCAAGTCCCGCCTCGAGTACTACAAACCCTGAAAATCAAAAGATTTTCGGGGTTTTTTGTTTTTTCGGTTTTATTTGAAACTAATTTGACACCAAAGAAAGACGTTTTATTCGGAGTGATTTTAAATATAAATCGGGTATCTTTAAATTGTATATTATCTCCAAATTAGGATGAAATCTTAATAAATTAGAAACATTTTTAAGTATGAAAATCATTTTAGCTTTATTTTTTATTATATGCATTCCAAATTTTATTCTTTCTCAAAACAGGATGGTTAAAGGTCAGGTTTTCTTAGATGAAAATAAAAATGAAGTATTTGACAATGGAGAACCTACTATTCCTAATGTTGCTATTTCTAATGGTCGAGATGTAGTTCAAACGGATAAGAAAGGTAAATATGTTATAAAAGTTGATAACGATGAAACGATATTTTTAATTAAACCTTCAGGTTATATTTCAAAACTTTCCGAAGACAATGTACCATTAAACTACACGTTTAATAAGCCAAACGGCTCACCCGATTTTAAATTTCCAGGCGTAAAACCTCAGGAAATTCCTAAGCCTTATAATTTTCCGCTTTATAAGAATGAAGGTGAGGATACCCTTAAAATTGCACTTTTGGGGGATACCCAGACCAAAACCATAGATGAAGTCTATTATTTGAGTAAAGTGGTTTCAGAAAAAATGCTTGGTGAGAACTACGATTTTATCGTACCCCTTGGTGATATTACATATGATAATCTTCGATTATTTGATCCAATCAAGAGAATACTGGGTAAAGTTGGAGCACCAGTTTATTATGTATATGGAAATCATGATAGGAATTATGATGCGAAGGAATTAGAGCATCGTGATGAGACTTATGAATCTAATTTTGGACCCTCATATTATGCTTTTACATACGGAAATCAAAGTTTCATTACACTCAACAATGTGTTTCCAAAACCTTATTACCGCTATGATGCCTTAATTGATGAAGACCAGATGGAATTTGTAAAGGGATTTTTAAAAACTATACCTTCAGAAAATTCTGTCCATTTATTAATGCATATTCCGTTAGAAGAGCTAATCAACCTTAAAGAATTTTCCCTATTATTTAAAGATCATCCTAATGTATCTGCATACGCGGGGCATACCCACACTCAATTTTTTGAAACTATAAGTAAAGAAGACGGTTGGATCTCGAACGGGGCAGTGGAAGAGTTAGTGGCAGGTGCAGTTTGCGGATCGTGGTGGCATGGAGAGAAGGATATGTTTGGTGTTCCCCAGGCGATGATGGCAGATGGAACCCCAAAAGGTTTTTGGGTGATGAGTTTAGAGAACAATAAAAAGACTTATGAATATGAGGTTTCTGAACCGGACAACCGCCAAATGCATATCTGGACGCCTTTCGATTTTGAAAGGGAACTTATAGAAATTGACAGCAAGGATATTATCGCCAATGTTTACGCTGGTAATAAAGACACCGAAGTACAAGTGAAAATAGGTGAGGGGGAATGGCAAGACATGATATATTCTGAAGATCTTGACCCCTATTTTTTAAGATTAAATAAGCTTCAAATAATGGAAATCACACCTACTGAGAATAGTGTGAAGCTTGGAAAACCAAAACAAAGTGAACATTTATGGAAATTCCCAATCCCAGAAAATCTGGAACCGGGAATTTATACAATTACTGTTCGGGCTTCAAACAAATATGGTTTGGATGCAACTGCACATACCATGTTATTTCATATAGATAATTCGGAATACTTTATAGATAAATAGAAATTACTTACTGGACTTTAAAGATAGCACCTAATTTAATTTGGGAATCTCCCCCAATACCTAATCGGAAATTTCCAGGTTCCACATCCCAGATCTTATCTACAGTATAAAATTCAAGCTGATCTTTAGTGATCTCAAAAGAAACGGTTTTTGTCTCTCCTTTTTTAATCATTAACTTTTTAAATCCTTTAAGTTCTCTTACAGGCCTGGTAAGACTACCAATAAGATCTCTTATATAAAGTTGAACAATTTCCTCTCCATCTTTATTTCCCGTATTGGTAACTTCTATGGATGCAAGAATTTTACCATTCTTGGTCATGGTAGTATCACTTAGCTTAAGCTTATCGTATTTAAAAGTGGTGTAACTTAAGCCAAATCCAAATGGATATAAGGCTGTTTTCTCAGAATCTGTATAGCCTGAAAATGTTACAGTATTTTGACTATTAGGCCTTCCGGTGTTTTTCTGATTATAAAATAAAGGTTCTTGGCCAACACTTCTTGGAAAAGAAACAGGTAGCTTCCCAGAAGGATTGTATTTCCCAAAAAGAACATCTGCAATGGAATTTCCAGCTTGAGACCCCAGATGCCATGTTTCCAGAATAGCAGAAATATTTTCTGATTCCCAGCTAAGATCCAAAGGTCTACCATTCATCAACACTAGTACGGTATTAGGATTCGCTTTACGAACTTTCTTCAGAAAATCTTTCTGAAGCTTATTGATCTGAATATCAACCTGGCTTCTTCCTTCCCCTGTCTGATATGCATTTTCTCCCATTGCGACGATAACTACATCTGCATTTTTGGCAACGTTTAGAGCATTGGCAGTTCCAGTAGTATCGTTTTCATTAAATTTTAAGGGCCATAAAAATTGTCTTTTTCCCTCTTCTAGAACATCTGTCACAAACTCCGGACCTCTGGCAAACGTTATGTTCTCAGGAGGGATGGCATTTTTGATTCCTTCCAATAATGAAACAGCAGATTTTCTTTCAGCCTTGGCTCGCCAGTTACCAAGTGGCGTATCTTTATCATCCGCCAGATCACCAATAACCGCAATTTTTTGATTTGTTCTTAAAGGTAATAATGGGGAGCTTTTCGTTGGAAGTGTATCATTTTTTAACAATACTATAGATTTTCTGCCAGCTTCACGGGCAATTTCTTGATGTGCTTCTGTATAGATATCAGATGCTTCCCGATCTAGATTAGAATATTTATAAGGATCTTTAAATAAACCCAATTTCATCTTTAGTCGTAGCACTCTTTTCACAGCATCATCAACAAGATCTATGGAAACTTTATTTTCTTCAACCAGGTTTTTTAGCCCAATTTCATAAGCGCTGGATTCCATATCCATATCACTTCCTCCTTTTATTGCTAATTCCCCTGCATGTGTCTTATCACGAGCATAACCGTGCGCGATCATTTCTCCAATAGAACCCCAATCAGATACCATCAAACCTTCCCAATTCCAACCATCTTTTAAAACATCTCTTTGCAGGTATTTATGGGCGGTTGCAGGAATTCCGTCGATTTCATTAAAAGCGTTCATAAAAGTAGCCACATTCGCTTCGGCTGCAGCTTTAAACGGTGGTAGAATACTGTTATGTAATTCATAAACTCCTACATCTACGCTGTTATAATCTTTACCAGCTTCCGCAAAACCATAACCGGCAAAATGCTTTGCACAAGCAGCGATCGTGTGGGTAGCTGTTAGATCGTCTCCCTGAAAACCTTTTATTCGCGCAACTCCTACTACACTATTGAAATAAGGATCTTCCCCGGCTCCTTCCATAACTCTTCCCCAACGGGCATCTCGGGACACGTCTATCATAGGAGCAAATGTCCAATGAATCCCTGCCGCAGAAGCTTCTTTTGCAGCAATGGATGCAGATTTTTCCATGAGTTCCAAGTCCCAACTGGCACTCTCACCCAACGGGATAGGGAAAATTGTTTTATAACCGTGAATCACGTCATATCCAAAAACAAGTGGAATCTTTAAACGGGTATGCTCCATCACCGCTTTTTGAGCTTCTCGAGTAGCCTCTGCTGAAGTCACATTAAGCATAGCTCCAATCTTTCCATTTTTTAATTTTTCAAACTTATCTTTAGCGTTAACGGTACCCGGTGGTCCCGTGAGATCCCAACTACCATTGTACATAGTCATTTGTCCTATTTTTTCCTCCAAAGTCATCAATTTTAAAATTGAATCGATTTTCTTTTCAATTTCATGATCATTTTCTGAAGAAGTTTGTGCTTGTATATTGCACCCAAAAATCGAAATCAGGCAGATGAAAACTGCTTTAATATTATTCATTAGAATTATCTTTTAAATTGAATTCAACATAAACCGGCAAATGATCTGAAGGATACTTTAAATCTTTAGAATCGCTTAACACTCCATATTTTTCAACTGAAAGTCCGAAGCCTTTTCCAAACATTATATAGTCTATTCTTCTTTCTACAGGCTCTGAAAATTGGAATCCATTAAAAGTTCCATTAGGTCCAAAAACTACTTTCGTACTCATCATTTTAGAGTCTTGAGTGAACTGCTCAAACTTTTTGATAACCTCATCATTTGGTTCTACGTTAAAATCACCTGTAACTATGAACGGATATTTTTTAACATTCAGTTCCATTATTTTTTGGGCGATTAGATCCACAGATTGTAGTCTAGCTTCCTGACCTTTGTTATCTAAATGAGTATTAAAAACCCAGAATTTTTCTTTTGTTTTAGTGTTTTGGAACAATCCATAAGTGCAGATTCTGATATATGCTGAGTTCCAACCTTTAGAAATTTTTTCAGGAGTTTCTGACAACCAAAAAGTCCCTTGGTCAATAATCTTTAATTTTTCTGAATTATAGAAAATCGCTGTATATTCTCCTTTGTTTCCTCCATCCCTGCCTTCTCCAATAAATTTATAATGATCCAAATTCTCGTTGAGAAATTTAATTTGATGCGGAAGCCCTTCCTGAGTTCCCAAAATATCAGGTTCGTAAAATTTTACCTGATTTAGTAAAAAGTCTTTTCTATTAGGCCATGCATTTTCACCATCAGACTTTACATCCAGACGAATATTATAAGTCATAATGGAATGTTGCTGCGCTGAACAGCTTACAAATAATATTGAAAATATAAGAATTAGTAATTTATTCATAAGATTCTTTTTGATATACGCGAACATAGTCTACTAGCATCCTTTGTGGAAATACGGCATCGTCTATACCTTTTCTACCTCCCAACATTCCGCCAACAGCAATGTTTATTTTTAAATGAAATTTTTGATCAAACGGCCATTCGTCAGTAGTTTTATGGCGATTTTCAAAGGTATTATAAACCTTGCCATCCATTAAGAAATCAATCTTATTGGGCGTCCAGTCAATGGCAAAAACATGAAAAGAATCATATGGATCTTTAATAAATATTTTTTTGCCCTGTTGGGTTCCCTTCATATGATTAAAGGTCTTGGTATGTACTGTACCAAATATGGAATCTGCTTGATAGCCCACGTGTTCCATGATATCTATCTCGCCAGTTTCGGGCCAGCCAATTTGTTTCCAGTTTTCACCCAACATCCAGATGGCAGGCCACATGCCCTTTCCCTTAGGTAAGTTTGCTCTGATTTCAATTCTGCCATATCTCCATTCCCCTTTATCTTTACTGGTAAGACTAGCAGATGAATAATTTGCATAGCGCCATTTCTCTTGCCATCTTTTAGTAGTATCACTTTCAAAATTTGCATTTGGAACGGAATCTTTATGGGCTTCAAGAATTAGAAAACCATCTTCTACCCGTATGTTTTTTTTGTTTGAAGTATAATATTGTTTCTCACGGTTTCTTTTGAAACCTTCTTCCGTGCTCCATTTTTTGGTATTAGGTTTACCAGTATAATCAAATTCATCATACCATACCAGTTTCATATCCTTATAGGCTGAGGTCTCAACCATATCAAGGTTTTCTTTTTTACTGGGAGTAATAGTGGTTTTATTTTTAGAGGAATGCGGCTTACATCCAAGAAATGAGAATAATATGATGACCAAAAAGAATATTTTATTCATCTCTTTAAGTTTATTTGTTTTTAATCTGTCTGATGATTTCGAAGTTTGAAACGCTATTAATCCTTTCAAATGTTAAAGAAATTTGTTTGAGGCGTTTCAGAAGATGAATAAAGATAATTATCGGGAACCCCAATGTAGGGTTGGGATTCCCGATAATTATTTAAAAATCTCAATTTAATATCCCGAGTTTTGTGGATAGCTAGGGCCTAATAAGTCTAAATCGATTTGAGCAATTGGGAAATTTATATAATGATCCATCCAGTTAACTCTAGGATCTCTTTCTCCACCAAAATTATTTGGAAAAAATTCTCCGTCTCCGGCAAAATTTGTAATCTGTCTATTTATAACCTGTTGTCCCATTCTTTTTAAAGTAAACCAACGCTGGCCTTCAAAAGCTAATTCACGTGCACGTTCATCTAAGATCGCTTGTTCGTTCACACTGGTCAATTCAGCTGCTCCAGCTCTGGTTCTTATCGCATTGATATAAGGTAAAGGATCTCCCGATGATCTCATTATGGCTTCTGCAGCAATTAAGTAAGTCTCAGCTAACCTGTAGACCATAATATTGCTTCTTTGTAGATAGGAGTCTGGCTCGTCGTCTTCCTGAACAAATTTTAGATTGGATGGATGAAGTCTTTGATAATATCTTTCCACCTGAATACCTTCTGGATTTTCATCTGAAATAGGCTTATAAATATTGATTTTTTTACCAATACTGTCTCCTGACGTATAGAAATATTCTAATCTAAAATAGGTGTTATCATCTCTAGTATCCATTGAATCCTCAGCAATCAAATTCAACAAATAGCGGTTGGGCAGTATTCTAGAAAAACCTCTGCCTCCTTGTTCTATATTTGATTCTATCCCAGGTATTTGGAAGTATTGCGTAGTATAATTAGCGTTGATCATTGTAGGATCTCCACCTCCCAATAGCCCATCTTGAGATTGAACTACAAATAACTGTTCAGAATTATTCCTATCTCCTTTAAAAACATCAGCAGTAGAAGAAACTAAACTGTGTGGCCCTTCTTCAATTAAGGAAACCGCCTGCGACTTAGCTTCTTCCCAGTCGCCTTGCCACATAGCTACTTTTGCTTTCACATGTTTAGCTGTACCTTTTGTAACGCGACCAAATTGGCCGTTCCATTCTAGATTTTCTATTGCAAAGCTGAGGTCACTGTTTAATAATGCAAATATTTCTTCTTCAGAAGACTT
Organism: Gillisia sp. CAL575; assembly: GCF_000403785.1. Lineage (GTDB taxonomy): Bacteria > Bacteroidota > Bacteroidia > Flavobacteriales > Flavobacteriaceae > Gillisia. The sequence goes on along the minus strand of NZ_APHJ01000021.1, from coordinate 421,725 downwards.
ATCATTAATAACATCAAAAGCGTTATCTACTGTAACAGATTCTGTTGTAACATAAATATTATTATACATTCTGTATAGATAGAAGTAGGATTCTGCTCTAAAAAATTTTGCTTCAGCTATAACTTTGTTTCTTACATCCTCATCAATGTTTTCAATAGATTCTGCGGCATTTATAATATCTGTTGCCCTGTTAGCAATATTGTAATAATGCTTCCAAAACAAAGTCGATCCAAAATTAGCGCCTTGGTCTACAGGGGAAACAAATCTTTGGTATCTTCCAATCAATCCCAGATATCCAGACCTGTTAAAAGCCAAATCACTTCTAGAAGGTATTAATACCCCACCCATAAAATCTTCAGTGTCTCTATCATAACGATCCCTGTTGAATTTGTAAAGACTTACCACTCCAGACTTTAAGCCTTCTTCAGTACTATAGATATAATTTGAATCGATTAATGTACTTGGTTGCTCCTCCAAATAATCTTCACAGGAAACTGTAAAACAAAACAGGAAAATCAATAATAAACTACCTTTTACTTTATAATAAATATTTGTATTCATAGTTCTTTTTTTTATAATTTAACTTTTACTCCGAAAGTATAACTGCTTGCATCTGGATATCCAGTATCTGCATTGGAAAATGTATTTCTAATATTAACTTCGGGACTATATCCTATATAATCCGTATTGGTAAATACATTTGTTGCGGTAATATAAAATCTAATTTGATCTATACTTAGTTTTGAAATTATCGCTTCAGACAGCGTGTACCCAAGGCTAACTGTTCTTAACCTAATATAAGAGGCATCTTTAATTGCCAATGAATTAAGATATTGAGGTGCCGTATCAAAATTAGCCCTCGGAAATGTTGTTGAAGGATTTTCCGGTGTATAATAAAGTACCCTAACACCGTTTAATTTACTTGAAAGCGTTCCACCATTATTGAAATCTGAAAGAAATGGGTTTGTTTTGGTAGCGCCATCAACCGCATAGAAATCTACAAATAAGTCAAAACCTTTGTAAGCGATGGTGGTTGATAGTGATCCAAACCAATCTGGATTCGGGTCTGTAAAAGTTCTATCCTCTGGTGTTATTTTGCCGTCTGGAATACCGGTAACATTTCCATTCTCGTCTACACCATTTACATCTCTAATTCTTATATCACCGGGCCTTAAATTTTCTTGGCTAAGCGTTGATTCTGGATTAGCCTGAGGCGCATTTTCAAAATCATCGCCCTCCTGAAATATACCGTCAAACTCATATTGATAAATTACACCAATTGGTTGGCCAACATAATAGGTATAAGTATCATCAGTAAGTATAGGATCTCCATTTCCATCATTATAAAGCTCTTTCAATTCATTTCGATTATTAGACCAATTTGTAGAGACGGACCATCTAAAGTCTTCAGTAGTTATAATATTAGCTGTTAAGCCTAACTCAATTCCTGTATTTTGTAATTCACCAGCATTAAAATATGTGAATTGATACCCAGTAATAGAAGGAACCCCTCTTCTTAATAGTAAATCTTTAGTTCTAGCATCATAATAGTCAATATTACCAACCAATAATTGGTTGAATAATGAGAAATCCAAACCTAAATTTAATGTTGTAATTCTCTCGAATTTTAAATTGGTGTTAGGTAAGATTACTGATGGAGAATATCCTGAGAATGATTCTCCATCAAAAATATAATTCTGACCATCTGCAGTAAATAGTGAAGTGTAAGGCCTTCCAATACCATTCACTAAAGTTCCATAACTAGCTCTTAATTTTAACTCCCTTACAGCATCCAATTCTTCCATAAACTTTTCATTATGAATCTTCCAGGCGAAGGAAGCTGCCGGGTTGAAACTCCATTTATTATCTTCAGAGTTTACAGATCCTCCATCTGCTCTTGCAGTTGCAGTGAATAGATATTTATCTAATAAATTGTAACGAGCTCTAGCCATAAAAGATGCTAATCGTTCTTTATTTTTATCTCGCTCTACAATCACATTACCAATTGCATTGGTAATTCCATCATATCCTAAACTTTCATTTGTAAATCCATCTGCCTGAGTAAAAGTTCTACTGAATTGATCTTCTTGAACAGATTGCACCAAGGTAAAATTCAGCTTATTATTAGGGTTGAACTGTTTATCGTAGGTTAAGATGTTTTCTATTAAATAAGATTCTCGTAATTGATTGTCTATTCTTGCAATTCCATTTACATCATCCCCGGCAGAGCTCAGAGAAGATTGATATTGGCCTCTTTCAGATGTACGTCTAGTTAGGTTAGTTTTTAGTTGGTACTGTAAATTGTCAGTAATTTGCCAAATTGGTGTTACATTAATTACATAGTCATTACCTTTTTCATCATTATCCTGCTCTCTAAGATTAAAGATTGGGTTCACTGGGGAGGATTCTTCTCCACTAGGAAAACGCGTTGGATTTCCATCTTCGTCAAATGCTTTACCCAAAGGTGAAAAAGTGATAACATTTACATTAGCCGCTCTTTCTATATCATCATTTAATAAGTTTAAATCGAAATTGACAGAAAATTTATCTCCAATTTTTTGGTCGACATTTAAACGTAATGTTTTTCGAACATAGTTGGATGTTGGTATAATTCCTTCTTCCTTAAAATAATTGATACTTCCGTACACCTTAGTCATTTCTGTACCTCCGCTCAAACTGAATGCTTGACTATTTACAATACCATTACTTACCAATTCGTCTTCCCAGTTCACAAAATCATTGTCAGCTATGGATTGTAATTCGATTTCTGAAAAAATATCCTCATCTGGTGAGAAAGAATCATCTGCATTGGTAGACCTTACAGCTTCCCTACGCAATTGCGCAAATTCTTCTCCACTATAAACATCAAAGTTTCTTTCTAAGGTTTTAGTAGTGATGTATCCATGATAATTAACGTTTACTTTACCCTCTTTTCCTCGCTTGGTAGTAATTACAACAACACCATTTGCTCCTCTACTACCATATATGGCCTGTGCTGAAGCATCTTTAAGAAATTCTATAGATTCAATATCATCAGAGTCTATATCTTCTATGCCACCTTCTCTAATAATACCATCAACTACATAGATAGCACTTACATTACCTTCGATTGAACCTCGTCCTCTAAAAATAATGTCAGAGGTACCGCCAGGTCGTAAAGTACCACCACCTACATCTACTTGTAATCCTGCTATTCTACCTCTCAACATTTCATTTACATCTGAGGTAGGTGTTAAGATTGCTTTCTCCATATCGGCACTGGCTACGGCATTTACTAAATCACTTTTTCTTTGTGAACCATAACCCACTACAACTACCTCATCCAACTGACTTTCGTCTTTTGGAAGCATAATTGTCATAAAATCTGAAGAGATCTCTCTTTCTAAAGTTTTAAAACTTATAAAGGAGATTACCAGGATTTTGTCTTCTTCAGAAATAGTTAAACTGAAGTTACCATCAAAATCTGTAATTACTCCAGTTGAAGTATTTTTTACAGATACTGTTGCTCCTGGTAGTGGAATTCCAGATTCATCCACAACTTTACCTTTAACTTCGGTTTGTGCATAAATAAAACCTGAGACCATGACCATAAACATTATAATGGTTTGTCTTAATTTGTTAGTTAATCTCATAAACATCGATTTAGTTGATTTTTCTTCAAACTTAAACTCAATTAGTACAATCAAACTGAATTCAAAGTTATTGAATGGTAAACTAATCTTAAATTTTATGGAATCTTTATAATCTGTCGCTACAAAAAACATACAACCTAATAGAGAACTAGTAATTTCAGCAATACTCTTATTTTTAAGCTATATCGTTGTAGTTAACTTTTTCTGTTGTAGGGGCCTATTTTATTTTTTGTAGTGGATTTGTAGGGGTTGAAATAGACTTAAATATTTAGAATATAGTCTGTTAAATTCACATCTTGTTGTAAATGAAGTTTTTTTCTAAGCCTATACCTTCTCACCTCGACACTTTTTGAGGATATATTTAGTAACTGAGCGATCTCTTTAGAGGATAAATTTAATCTAAGATATGCACAAAACTTTAGGTCATTATTGTTGAGTTTTGGATGTTTCTCTTTGGCTCTGGAAAAAAATTCAGTATCGGCTTGATTAAAGGCATCTTCAAAAAGCTTCCAATCTTCTTGACTATTTAAGTTTTTATTAATTAATTCGAATACTGAATTATTTGTATTTAATGAAGTATTGTTTTTTAGTTCTTTCTTTATATTTCTAAGCACTTCGTTTCTTTTAACAATACTCATTGTAGAAATTGCGAGTTCTCTATTTTTACCCTCAATCTCCTGATGGAGCTTTTCATTTCGAAGTTTGAAAACTTCTTTCTGATTTTGAATATTGTTTAATTCAATCTCATTTTGTTTCTTCTGAAGCGCTTTCTCATGCCGATTTTTATAAAATCTTTTGTAAGATTTATTTATCACAAATGCAATTATGATCGCTATAACCAGATAACAAATAAGCATAAAATTAGAAAGGTAAAAAGGCCGCTTAATAGTAAATAAAAATTCCTCTGTATTACTAGATAGACTTTCGCCTATTTTTGATCTCACCTCGAAAATATAATCTCCATACGCAAGCTTTTCAAAAGAAACTGATTGCGAATTTTTCCATGGACTCCACTCTTCTTTTAATCCTTTTAACCTGTACTGGTATAAGGTAGCCTCATATTTATTGTAATTTGGAACACTGTATTTGAATCTTAAAGATCGTTCGGTGTAGGGTAGCTGTAAACCCCTCTCTTTATTTACCAAACTAAATGTATTATTTGCTCCTCCTACTTGAACGCTGTTCATAAAAATTTGATGGTCGGAATCGATAAGCTTATTTAAATCCAGTATCAAGTAATTATTAGTTCCCCCAATTAAATATTTATCTTCTCCTATTTCAGAGATGTTTTCAAAACTTACAGTAGTTTTCCTAGATTCTAAATTAAGTGGTATTGATCTGGAAATTATATCTCCATATATTGGGCTTAACTCTGTGAAAATGATACTTTTTTTAGAAAAAGTCCATAATCTATTGTTGGAATCTTCAATCATTTTACCTGATAAAAACTCACGAGATGAAGTGATTTTATCCAAAATGGAATCCTTTTTAATAGTTCCGGATTTAGTATCGACTTTGAAAATTCCATCTTTGGTATAATAAAGTAACTCTGAATTATATTTAAGAATACCCGAATTTTCTGCTTTCGGAATTTTCGATGATAGCTTAGTACTGGTTACCTTACGGAAGTCATTATCTAATTCTAACTTAAAAATCCCTTTATATTCGTGATTTACCCATATTTCATTATTAGGCATGATTTCAAAAAATCGGGAAGAATAATTAAATCCATCAATTTTATTCCTCAATTGCCATTTGTTATTTACCTTCTCTAGAACACTGAGCCCTTGGTAATTTCCAGTTAAAATTTTATTAGGATGTTCTGGAATTTGTTTGAAACCCCAAGCGCCCTGAACGGTACTTACTAAAGTGGAGGAATCACCATTGATTAAAAAAGTCCCGTCCGTATGGCCACACAGCAAATCTCCATCGAATATCTCTAGTGACCATATCTGGCCCCTTGTGCCCTTTACTAAGACTGGATTTGATTCTGTATTTAGGTTTTTACGAAATAATCCCTGATTTGTCCCCAAGTAAAGACTTCCATTTATAATCTTTGAAGCATAAATGGTTCCTAAATTTCCTGAACTATCAAAATACTCCGTGATATAGGAGTTCGTATTTAAACAGTCAATTCCATTATCCAGTCCGGCCCATACATTATTATCAGAATCTTCAAACAAGCTGAGAACAGTATTATTCCCAAGACCATCAGATTTGTCGATCTGATATTTTAGTTTGCCCTGGCTATCTAAAACAATAAGCCCGTTTGAAATGGTGCCTAAAACAAAACTACCATCTCTTAACTGTATACCACCAAAAATTTGATATTTACTTACAATATCTTTAGCAGGGAAATCCCATTGCTCAACTCCTGAATTTGTTAAAATGTATATTCCCTTCTTCCGAGTTAAAAAAAGGAGCTGTTTATTAGTTGTCTCGAAAATGTTCAGAACCAACTTAATATCAAACTCGTCTGCTAGGTGAACAATTAGTTCTTCTTTACCGTTTCGTAGCAAATAAATACTTCTGTCCTTTTTTTGAAGATATAATCGATTGCTGACATTAAAAATCCTGTAATAATTACCAACATCTGTATTGAACGTAATTTTTCCTGAATCAGGTTGATAGAAATAAATTCTGTTATAAGATTGAAATACTATCCATTGATCAATAGATTTAATATTCCAAATGTTTTCATCCTCGAACATTTCTGATGGTAGAGAGTCAGAGACGGAAGTATATTTTAAAGCTCCTGAATCGTTTCTTTTCCAATAACCAAACTCACGATGATAGCCAGCATACACTCTTCCTTCAGAGACCATAACCGATCGCATAATCGAAAAATTGGGACTTTTATATAAATTCCATTCAGAGCCATTAAACTCTAATAAACCATCATTGTTGGCGATATAAATAAAACCATTATCATCTTGAGATATTCCCCAATTTTGATTTTCTCCATTATAAACCGAAGGTTGAAAATTTATAATTGGCGGGTGCTCTTGCCCAAGCAATTGTTTGCTTAATATAAAATTAAACAACACCAATAAAGCCACAATTAATTTTCTGAATGGACGCATTAAAATGATCAATTTGTTTTTTGATATCAATTTTGAAAATAAGCCAAATAAAGGAATATTAATCTATATAGTAATTTAAATATGGGTATAACTCAATTTTCAGAAACAATAGAAATTTTCAATCAATCGAGATTCAAAATCCTCATTTATTTAAAACTGTATTAAAATTTTTAATTTATATAGATTTACAATGATTGAAATATTATTTAGAGCAATAAAAATATTGATATGATAATATGTTTTTCAATTTTCAGATGGTAAAGCATATACTTGCCCAGAACTCGAATACTTTGTTAATTCCTCTATTTATATAACCTTTAATGATATTATATAATGCAACATTTAATTTGAGTTAAGGTGCCTTCAATAAAATATCCTTCCTCAAAAGACCTATAAGGCTTACAAAGAGAATAGAGAGACAGCAATTATTTACAATCCTTCTTTTCTTAATACTACAAGAGGAGGACTTTTTATTACACTTATACTATTTGCCAAACCAATTATGAGTACCAAAAGGCTTATTCCAGGTAGTAGCACCAAAAACGGGAAAAGAGAAGGGACAAATGTCGTGTCAAATACCTGCCAGGCCAACAATTGGCTACTAACCAGGGATAGTAATATTCCGGATAAGGATCCAAGTACTCCAAGATAGATATATTCTAAAGCCAGTATCTTTAAAATTTGGGTACTCGTAGCCCCTATGGTTCTTAGCAATACACTCTCTTTGATCCTTTGATATTTACTTGTGCGTACAGCTCCTAACAGTACTATGATTCCTGTTAGAATGCTGAAAAATGCCATGAAATTGATTAGCCATGAGATCTTTGCAAGAAGGCCTTCAATAACACTTAAAACCTGCCTTAGATCTATTATTGAAACATTAGGAAATTTGCTTACTAGTTCTTGTTGCAAGGCTGCTGAAGATTCCTCGTCTGTTACCAAGGTTGTTAAAACGCGGAATTGTGGAGCATCTTCCAGAACTCCCTTAGGAAAAACAATAGAAAAATTCATCTGCATCCTACTCCAGTCAACGGTTCTTACGCTACCTACAACAGTATTTAAAATAACCCCTTGAACGTTAAAAGTTAATTTATCTCCAACCGAAACTTTTGCATCTTTCGCAAAATTATCACTAACTGAAATGGGCACAAGATCTGTGTTGTCAATATCAGAAACCCATTCTCCTTGTTCGATAGTTTCCGAAGCAATGATAGAATCTCTATAAGTCACTCGGAATTCATGATTCAAAATCCAGCCGTTTATCCCGGAAGTTGAATCTTTTTCGATCTCAATAAGCGTTTTTCCTTTAATGCTGTTAACCCGCATCGTGACTATTGGAATATTATTTATTACTGGTAGATTACTTCCAGAAATAGTTTGGGCCACTTCTTCCTGCTGCTCAGTTTGTACATCGAGCAAAATCATATTTGGACTGTCAGCTTGGGCTTCAATTGAGGCTTGTGCGAGCAATACATCTTTAGTAAAATACAAGGTACTTATAAGAAAAGTTCCTACCCCAATGGAGAGAATCAAGGTGAGCGTTTGATTTTGAGGTCTGAAAAGATTTAATAAACTCTGCCTTGCAGGAAAACCCCAAGAGGATGGAAAGTATTTTTTAATAGCTTTCATGAATAATTTGGCTATTCCTGAAAGTATAGAAAAGCTAACAACAATTCCTGCTACAAATGCAAAGGAATATCTCCAGTCCTCCAAAAGCCAATAAGAGAATAGAAGGATAAAAAGGAATATCCCGATCAAAACCAGAATGCCTGCTTTTCCAGAATTTTCTTTCCCTTCACTTTGAACTCTCAGAGCCTGAAGTGGGGAAACATATAAAGTTCCCATCAAAGGATAAAGCGCAAATAAAACAGACATAAAAACGCCAAGTAATACACCCATAAAAATCACACGTGGTGAAAAGCTCATCTGTACATTTACGGGCAATAGATCTCCTAAGAATAATGGGAATAGCTGCTGAAGTAAGAGACCTGCGGCCGTACCTAATATTCCTCCCAGCAATCCCATAAAAGCAATTTGAGAGAGATAGATGAGGAAAGTTTGTCTTCGTGAAGCCCCAATACATTTTAAAACTGCAACCGCACGTAATTTCCCTTTTATATAAATACTTATGGCACTAGCTATGCCTACACATCCTAAAAGCAAAGCGATGAAGGCGACAAGATTCAGGAACTTTCCAAAATTTTCATATCTGCGACCTAAACGTTCACTTGTAGAAGTATGAGTGTCCAGATCGGCATCGTTAATATCTAGGACACCCTCCAGGCTGTTCTCTAGTTTTTCCATGCTTGTCCCGGGATTTGCTACAAAATAATAGTCGTAACCTATTCTGCTTCCGGTTTGCACGAGTCCTGTTTCTTCAATAAGCCCGTAAGGCATCAAAACTGGTGGCGCGATAGAGCTGAAAATGGAAGTACTTCCAGGAACAGAAATCAGGGTTCCTGCTATCGGGATGGTTATTTCGCCTATTTTGATGCTGTCACCGGTTTTCAATCCCAATTGCAGCATTAGAGTTGCATCTACAAGAGCTGCTTCTTTCGGTTGATATTCACTAGCAGCAGTAGTTGGTGCTGTTTTCAGTTCTCCATAAAAAGGGAAATTCCCTTCAATTCCTCTTACCTGTACCAGTTTAGTAGCTGATGTGGAAGGAAAAGCAGCCATAGAGGCAAAATTGATCTCCTTGCCATCTGCACCTCCAAGAGAATCTATAATTCCCTGCACCTTGTCATTAACGGGTTTATCACTATCTATCCTAAAATCTGCACCCATTAAGGATTTCGATTGTAGCTGAATGTTTTCTTTAAGGTTTTGACCGAAAGATTGAATGGAAACAACCGCAGCGATGCCCAAGACAATAGACGCCATAAAAAGGATCAATTTATTCCCACTGGCTTTCCCGTCTCTCCAGGCCATTTTTAAGATCCACCCAAAATTGGCACTCGAGGATGTGGTTGCTTTGTTGCTATTCATCAGGATGCAGATATTGGATTATCAACGATTCTTCCACCTTTAAGCCGAAGGATGCGCTGTGTTTTTTGAGCTAACTCAAGATCGTGTGTTACGATTACCAAAGTGGTTCCAGACTCTTTATTTAAATTGAATAGAAGTTCAATCACTTTTTCTCCGGTTTCTGCATCTAGATTTCCTGTAGGTTCATCTGCAAATAGAATTGAAGGGCTATTAGAAAAAGCTCTTGCCACAGCAACCCGTTGTTGTTCTCCTCCTGAAAGTTGACTTGGATAATGATGAAATCTGTCTCCTAATCCGACTTTTTCAAGAAGTTCTCGGCTTATTTTTGAAGCATTCTTTGACCCCTGAAGTTCCAAGGGGACGGCAACATTTTCTAAAGCCGTTAGAGTGGGTAGGAGCTGGAAATCTTGAAAAACAAAACCTACCTTCTTATTTCTAAGAATAGCACGTTCATCTTCAGTGAGGCTTTCAATTTCTGTTCCGCACAATTCTATAGAACCAGAATTGGGTCTGTCGAGTCCTGCACAAAGTCCAAGAAGGGTTGTTTTTCCGCTTCCCGAAGGTCCAACAATGGCAAAAGTTTCACGTTCTTCTATACTAAAGCTGATATCATGTAGCACAGTAAGTTTTTTAGATCCGCTGGAATAGGTCTTATCTAAGTTGTGAACGTTTAATATCTTTGTCATCTTTGGATTTTGTGATTCTTAATTCGGATAAAACAAAATAAAGAAATGATTTGGATTTAAAACCTATGCCATGAGAAACTTGTCTATATTTTATGTTTTGTTTGCTCTCCTTACTTTGTCTTCATGTGGTGAAACCGCAAAGAAAGATCAAGAAGTTGTTGCAGAGGAGAAGGTTTCTGGTGAGGAAACTTCTGAAGAAAATGGGGTTATTTTATTCTTTGGTAATAGTCTTACAGCTGGAATGGGTCTTGATACGGAAGATGCCTTTCCTGCAATAATTCAAGAAAAGATCGATTCACTAGGACTGGAATACCAGGTGGTAAATGCAGGATTAAGTGGTGAAACTACCGCTGCAGGAAAAAATAGAATCAGTTGGGTATTGAATCAGGATGTAGCTATTTTTGTGTTGGAGTTAGGTGCAAATGATGGATTACGAGGAGTTCCACTAGAGGAAACACGGAAGAATTTACAGGCAATTATAGATACAGTTCGTGCAAAAAATCCTGAAACAAAAATAATTTTAACGGGAATGCAAATCCCACCAAATATGGGAAAGGAATACGCATCAGGATTTAGTAATATTTTTCCTGAACTAGCTAAAACAAATGATATTTATTTGGTGCCTTTCTTACTTAAAGATGTTGGTGGAAACCCAGAGCTTAATCAGGCAGACGGAATTCATCCTACAGCAGCAGGGCAAAAGATCTTGGCTGCTAATGTTTGGGATATCTTGGAGCCGATAGTCAAAAATAAAGTAGAAAGTTCCTTATAAATTCAGAATTAGTGGGTATACTTTTTTTCAGTCCTCATCAAGTAACCAGCAGTGACTAAAACTGCTCCGGCTAATACTCCTAGGGCTGGTTTGCTAGTGATGTATTGTTTGAATTTTGATGGCGTGTTAATAGTTTCAACATATTTAGTGAAGCCCAATTCGAGAGCTTTATGGAAATTAAGATCGGGCAGGTATTTATCTTCACCTCTTTTGATGATCTTGTAGTGAAGCAACTCTTTATAAGCGGCTTCAAATTCTGTAGGATATTCAATAACATCTTCAATCTCACCTTCATATTTAATGATCAGTAAGATCACTTCTGCGGTTTGATAGATATCTTTTTTTTCTTCTTCCATTTTCTGAAAAATTATTATAGCAAAGGTAATGCATTAGCTCTATCGTAGAAATTGGAAAATATAAAGTTGTATTAAATTTACATAAGATGATAAAGGGCTAAAATCTTTTTTAACCAATCATTTATACCTAGTTAACTTTACAAATCTGGCAAAGTAGCTTTTTCTTTAGCTTCAGCCGAAAAAACTTCTTAATTTGGGATTTCACCAAATTCAGGAACATGAGATCTATTATTGCCGTATTTCTAATCAACATCTTCTTTTTTTCAGAAATAGGGATAGCACAAGAAACATCAGATTCGTTAATATTACCAGATACAAATAAGAAACTTGTTATAGGAATCACAGCAACGCCTCCATTTGTAGTGCAGGAGGGAAGGGAATTTTCAGGATTAAGCATTGCCTCATGGGAACTGGTTAATGAAACTTTGGAGTTGGAATATGAGTACAAAACCTATCCTTCACTTATAAGTTTAATGAAAGCCGTTGAAAGTAATGAGGTAGATTTGAGCATCAATCCTGTGACAGTGACAAATTCAAGAATGAAACGCATGGATTTTTCTCAGCCTTATTTTATTTCCTATACAGGCATCGCAAAAAAAAGTGAAACAATGATCTGGTCTTATCTGGCCAATATGTTCAGCTGGAAATTCATATCTGCCATACTTATTTTACTGGGTGTCATTCTTCTCTTCGGATTTCTTGTTTGGTTATTTGAAAGAAAAAAGAATAAGGAAGAATTTGGAGATGGATTAAAAGGTGTTTTTCATGGATTTTGGTGGAGTGCTGTAACCATGACCACCGTTGGCTACGGAGATAAATCTCCTAAAACCTTTGGAGGGCGCTTCATTGGCTTAATCTGGATGTTTATGGCTATCATAATGATCTCTAGTCTTACTGCGGGAATTGCATCTTCTCTTACTGTTCAAAATATCTCAGACGAAATAAGCTCTATTCAGGATTTGGATAATTTTGAAGTGATTTCAGTGGCTGGATCAAGTGCACAGGAGCTTCTTGATCAATATAACATTAGAAGTGAAGAGGTTGTCAATGAGCAGGAGGGAATACAGAAAATTCAAGATAAAGAATCTGCGTTGTTTGTGTATGACCAGCCAATATTAAAATATGAGATCGACAGAAGAAAATTAAATGATGAACTTGAAGTGGTTCAGAAAACATTGAAAAGAGACTATTATAGTTATAGTTTTCCAAAAGGCTCGGCTCTAGTAGAAAAGATTAATCCGGTTCTTATTAACACCTTAAAAACAATGGAGTGGAATAATCTTATCAAAGATTACTAATAAAAACATGTTGGTTCGATATAATTTGTATTATTAAAAACTAATTGAAATTTAGTAGTGATTTCTTTCACCAAATCAGATCTGAATTCCGAAGCCATGGTCAAGAATAAGTTTTAGGCCTACATAAAACACGAGCACCGCTGTAAGAATCCCTAAAATCTTTAAGTTGAATTTCTTACTGGAAAGATAAGAGCCAAGGCTTCCACCAAGTATAACTGCGATGATGAGCTTGAAAATAAGATCGTAATCTAAACGAAAAGTTCCTGCTACGTTTAACCCAGCAAGTCCGGCTAGAGAATTCACAAGGATAAAAATGGAAGCTAGTGAAGCTATAACTCTTGAGTCTTTCCATTTTAAAAGATTTAGCACCGGAGATAGAAATATTCCTCCTCCAATTCCAGAAATCCCTGAAAGCAATCCAATGCTTCCCCCTAAAAACACCTTCTTAGAAGTGGAGAATTCTACAGATTCTAATTTACTTTGAACAAATTTTAGTAGCATAAAAATTCCTGCTAAGAGCAAAGCACTCCCTAAAAACAAGAAAAAGGCATTTTGAGAAAGTTCTATCAGAGCTCCTAAATAGGCCATTGGGATGCTGAGTATAAAAAAAGGCCAAAGCAATTTTGGCTTTAAAACCCCATTTTTAATATAAATAATTGTTCCTATAGTAACTACACATATATTTAAGATCAAGGCTGTAGAACGGATCTCATAAAAGTCGGTAATCACCAAACTTAAAATAGCCAGATAACTGGAACCACCTCCAAAACCCACCGAACTGTAAAATAAAGCGATAAAGAAAAAGATAAATGGCAGGTATTCTATAGGCATACTATGAGATTAGTAAACATTCCACCATTTCTCCTTTTTTATGCGAAGTTTCAGCATCAATAAAGGCCAACGCGTTTCCGTGTGCCATTGACAAGATCATAGAGGAACCTTGCCCGTCCAGGATCTCGACTATCCCATTACTGATCTTTGCTTTTAAGAATGAAGGCCGATCTCCTTTGTTCGCAAAATCATGGGAAATCGGAAATGAGTATCGCTGCAATCCGTTTTTAGCTGATCCGCTTAGCTGATAAAGAAAAGGCAATACATACACGTAGAAACAACTTAAGGAAGACGCAGGATTTCCTGGTAAAGCGAATACAAATTGCTCTGATTTTCTTCCGAAGTAAAGCGGTTTCCCAGGTTTCTGAAAGACTTTATAGAACTTCTCTTTCACGCCATTTTCCTCTAATGCTTGCTTTACATAATCATAATCTCCCACTGAAATTCCTCCGGAAAGGATCAACACATCTGTAGTTTCTAAGGATTTTTTGATTCCCAATTTAATTGCTTCAAAATCATCCTCGATCTGCTTCTTATTCCCACATTTAAATCCAAATTGCTCACATGCAGAAGCCAGTGCATAACTATTAGATTCGTAGATCTGTCCTTCCGCCTTTGGTTTTCCCGGCTCTATCAATTCATTTCCGGTAGTGATCAAATTAATAACTGGCTTTCTAAATACCTCAACTTTCTGGATTCCCAGACTTCCAATCAATCCAATTCCTGCCGGAGTGATCGTAGTTCCTTTTTCAAAAACAAGTTGTCCTTTAGTTAGTTCTTCTCCTTTTCTACGTATACTCTGCCCTTCCTTTGGCATTTGTTCCAACGAAAGCTTATTTCCAGCTACACTCGTTTTTTCCTGCATCATCACTGCAGAAGTATTTTCAGGAACTTTCGCTCCGGTAAAAATGCGTACCGCTTCCCCCTCCTTTAATTCAAATTGCTTTTTATCACCGGCTGCGACTTCTCCAACAATGATATATTCTTGAGAAATTCCACATAAGGCATAACCATCCATAGCCGAATTGTCAAAAGAAGGCATATCGAAGGGAGCATTAAGCTCTTCTGAAATTGAAAAACCAAGACAGTCACTAAGCCTTCTTGTTTCTGTTTTCAGCCTTATTTTCTGATCTTTGATGATCTTATGTGCTTCTTCAATTGTTACCATTATCCTCCAATTGAGATCATAGATCTGTTCTGCTCATAATGATCGGCATCCATTTTCACATCCATGCCATCACGAGAAAACTTTTTCGTCTTGATCGCATTTATAATAAGATCGTTCATTTGTTCACCATTACGCATAGGAGTAAGCAGATCGGTTTCAGAATTGGCAAAAAGACAATTCATCATTTTTCCATCAGCAGTTACTCGAATACGGTTACACTCCGCGCAGAAAGGATTCGTAATAGTGCTTACAATTGCAAAACTTCCTGTGTGACCTTTCACTTGAAAATTTGAAGATGTACTGTGCTTTGGATTTTTTAACTCTTCTATATCTCCGAAACGTTTAGAAACAATATCCAGAATCTCTTGTTTTCCAACTCCCTTGCTCCAGTCCCATTTATTGCCTTTAAAAGGCATAAATTCTATGAATTTTACGGTAAGATTCTTATGCCTGGTCAGTTCGATAAAATCATTGATCTCATTGTCATTCACACCTTTGATCAATACAATATTCAACTTCACTTCCATATCCATCTCCAACGCCATTTCGATATTCTTCAGAATGCGCTCAAAATAATCCCGTTTCGTGATAAAAACCGACTTTGCCTTATCCAAAGTGTCCAGACTCAAATTGATCTTTTTCAAACCTATCTTCTTAAATAAATCTAGAAATTTATCTAGCATAATTCCGTTAGTAGTTATCTTTAATGTCACTCCCAGTTTTGCAAGTTCCTCTACTAAAAACCCAAAGTTTTTTCGCACCAAAGGTTCCCCGCCCGTAAGTCGAATAGTATCCACTCCCAGATCGCGAAAAGTCGTAGCCAGTTCGATGATCTCTTCAATGCTCATGATACTCGACTTTTCCATAAGTTCGATACCCTCTTCAGGCATGCAGTAGAAACAACGCAGGTTACAACGGTCTGTCAGGGAAATCCTGAGATAGGTATGTGCTCTTCCAAAATTATCTACTATTTTCTTTTTCTCTTCAATCATGTCTTTTTCCTTCTATCACTTTAAAAACGTGCAATACATGCGGAAATATTGCATCCATACATTCTGCAGCTCCTTTAGTAGATCCCGGCAATGCCAGCACTACTTTTCCGTCCTTAATTCCGGCTACAGATCTAGAAAGCATCGCATATGGCATGCGTTGCTGCCCGTAATTTCTCATTTGCTCCTCAACGCCTTTCAGTTTCAAGTCCAGCATTGGTTCTATAGTTTCTGAAGTTACGTCACGTGGCCCAACACCCGTTCCTCCTGTAAAAATAATTATATCTGCATCTGCAGAATTTAAAGCTAATTTTATCTCATCGGCTTCATCAGGAATAATAATTCTTTCAGCTTTGATTCCAAGTTCTTCCAATTTTGAAACGATGGCCTTTCCCGCTTTATCTTCTCCTTTTTCCTTCGAAATGGTATCTGAACAAACTATTACTTTAGCAGTAAGTCCTTCAGCATCAATTTTATAAGAAGATTTCCCGCCTTTTTTATTCTGAAGTTTTATCGTCCCGATTTCCACATGTTTATCTATAGGTTTTAGCATATCATACATAGTAAGTGCTACAATACTTGCTCCATGCATGGCTTCCACCTCTACGCCAGTCTTATAAATGGTCTTCACCTTAACCGAAATCTGGATCTCCAATCCGTTTATCTCATATTCTATTCCTGTATATTCAATAGGTAGCGGATGGCAATCGGGCAAAAGATCTGGAGTTTTCTTTACTCCCAGGAGTCCTGCCGCTTTGGCCATTTCAAAAACATTCCCTTTCGGAACTCTATTTTCCTGTAACGCCTTTATCGTTTCTTCGCTGGAAGTCCTTACTATCGCAATCGCAGTAGCTTCCCTCAGCGTATTTATTTTATGAGTAATATCAACCATACTATGTATTCACTTTCCATTGGTGGGTTTCATCTTCGAAAATCTCTTTTCCAAAAATTGGCACATTGGCCTTGATCTCTTCAACAAAATAATTACAAGCTTCTATCGCAATCTTTCGGTGTGCCGAAGAGGTAAATACAAAAAGACATAACTCTCCAGTTTTCACAGGGCCCAGACTATGATAAATATGGGCACAGGTAATATCGAATTTAGAAAATGCCGCTTCCCTGATCTCGTGAAAAACACTTTCTGCCATTTCTTCGTAAGCCGAATAATCAATAGCGCTTACCGTTTTACCGTCGATTTCATCAGCGCGAATCTGTCCTAGAAAGATGCTGTGTGCACCGATATTGGTCTTGGATTGATGATTCGCTATAGAATTGCCGATCTTTTCCGGTGGAATTGCGCCCTGTACGAATACTTTCTTTGGTTTTTTCTTATCCATTAATTACTGCTTTAACTCCTTTTTTCTTATCGTCACCCTGAATTTATTTCTGGGTCTATTTTGAATTACTTCTTTAATTTTTACTTTTAGATGCTGAAACAAGTTCAGCATGACGTGTTCCCTATCTTATCGTCACCCTGAACTTGTTTCATGGTCTCAATTTCTTAATCAGGAATTCGAAATTATAGTTTCTATTCCTCCCTCTACATTTGTAAGATTCTGGAAGCCGTATTCAGCTTTCAACAGATCCACAACTTTTTTACTTCGTTTACCCGACTGGCAAAAGACTAATATTTCTTCCTCCTTCGGAATTTCCCATATGCGTTCATCAAGATCGCTCAGTGGGATTTGAATTACTTTTGCTGAATTAATCCTTGGCTGTTCAAAAATTTCACGAATATCTAAATACAACCTGGATTCATCACTTATCTGGCATTCTATCTTAACTGGAATAATTCCATTTTTTCTGATCTTATCAATCTCTTCTGGTCTTTGCTGAAGCTTCAGAATTTGTTCTGAACCTGAAAGCAGATTCGATATTTTAAGTTTTCCTGAAAGCACGTTTCCAACACCTAAAATTATCTTGAGAGCTTCCATCGCCTGAAGCATTCCGAAAATTCCTGGAACTACTCCTAAAACTCCGGTTGCTTCACAACTTATATTTTGTCGTGTTGTCTTCGGAAAAAGACATCTGTATGTCGGTCCATTTTCATAATTAAAAACTGAAAGTTGTCCTTCATTTTTATAGATCGAAGCATATACCCATGGCTTCCCTGTTAAAATACAGGCATCGTTAATCAGGTATTTCGTTTCGAAATTATCGGTTCCATCCAAGATGAGATCATACTGACCGAAAAGCTTTTCCGCATTTTTAATTGTTAAGGCTTCTTCAATCGCAATCAATTCAATCTCACTATTTAATCGTTGTAACTTACCTTTAGCCACTATTGCTTTAGACTTACCAATATCATTTTCCTCATACAAAACCTGTCGATGGAGATTAGTTATGGAAACCTTATCGTGATCCATCAAGCCAATCTTCCCTACACCAGCACTTGCTAGATATTGCGCTGCAGGACATCCAAGTCCGCCCACACCAACTATAAGTACACTGGCACTGCGAAGTTTTTCCTGTCCGGAAACTCCAACTTCATCTAATTTTATTTGTCTGTCGTATCTCATTATCCTCCTGCAAATGGTGGTAAAAAAGCCACCTCATCGTCCTCTTTTAGTTCTGCTTCATTATTTAAATCCTGATTCACGGCAATTTGTACCGATTCTGCATCCTGAATCTGATATTTTTTGATCTGCTGATTCTTTAGATCTTTTACAGATGTTCCTTGCTTCAGTTCTAAAACTTCTTCGTTTTTCCCAGCTGATTCAGCAATCACACCAAAATATTTTACATTCACTTTCATTCTTCTTCCATCTGTTTTAATAATTCTACATCTTCTGCAGTATCCACATCAAAATTTCCCATTTCAAATTTTACTATCTCGAAATCTAAATTCTGATCATGAATTAGTTTTTTCGCTCCTTGATCTCCTTTCAATTCTTTCAAATCATAAAAAACTTCCGCGGAAAAAATTGCAGGAACTCCAATATTCCCAGCATATTCTGAAAAGGTAGCTTGACTATTTTTATCCAAATGAACCTGTATCAATTCCTCAATTCTTTCTTTACTCACAAAGGGTTGATCTGAAAGCAAGATTAATATATGGTCCAAATCATTTTCCGATTCCTGAGACCTCAACACGCCTTTCCTGATACTAGAAGACATTCCTTCTTCCCAATTCTCATTCATCACAACCTCAAATTCCTTTAGATCTATTTCACTTTCTATCTTATCTTTCCTAGCTCCTAAGACTAAAACTTTTGTTTCAAATTCAAGCAAATCTGAAACATCTATAGCATGTTGCAATAATGATTTGCCTTTAAATTCCACCAGTTGCTTGGCATATCCAAGTCGGCTGGAAGATCCTGCCGCCAGAATCACAACTCCTATTTTAGCATTTTGTATCAAACTTTTTATCTAAATTATTAGAATATGGTCATCCTGAATTTATTTCAGGATCTCATAAACTTACTATCAAATAATATGAGAAGCTGAAACAAGTTCAGCTTGACGTTAATATTTTTTTAAAGCGGTTTTCGCTTTTTTCATGTATAGGCTCCGACCTCTCTCTAAGTGGTCTTGCACTGGTATGCGTTAAAACCGATTGAATTTCAGCTAAAATTGAAAGTCCTATTTCTGCAGGTGTTTCCGCGCCAATTTCCAAACCTATTGGAGCATGCATTCTTTTTTTAAATTCTTCAGATATATAAAACCCCTCAGTATTCAAGTCGTTTTGCATTCGTTGATATTTCTTCATTGGGCCTAAAATTCCGATATATGGAATTTGATCTTCAGCTAAAAGCAACTTTAACACCGCCAGATCGTACTTATAATTATGACTCATCAACACAAAACAACTACGTTGATCTATCTCAATATTTTCCAATGTTTGTTCAGGCTTGGTAACAATTATTTGGCAAGAACTGGTAAAACGTTCTTTATTAGCATGCGTTGGTCTACCATCTGTTACAATCACTTCCCAACCAAGAAGTTCTCCCTGTTGTGCCAGTATCTGAGCATCGTTTCCCGCTCCAACAATGATCAATTTCACTGGAGGTTGATAATTCTGGATAAACAAATGCTGTGTTTCTTCGTGGATAGTAAATTCGGCGAAATGAGATCTCTTATTTTGAAGAGTGAGTTGAGCTTGTTCCAGAATAAGATCTAATAATTCTTTCTCAGGTTTCTTTCCGCTGTATTTTAAATTTTTATCGATCAATAAAATTGTACCCGCTTGATCTTTAGATCTATCTAAATTAAACTGTACAATTATGGTCAAAGCATGCTTCTGTGCAACAATAGCTTTCAATAATTCGCACGGATTTAAGACATCTCCATAATCCAAAGGCTCAAACAACACTTGAATGATACCGTTACAGCCTAACTGCGCGCCTATTATCGCGTCGTCGTCATCACTGGTGTCATAAGTGATAAGTTTGTTTTTCTGCTGATGTAAGGCGTGTAAAGCTTTTCTAAGCGCATCGCCTTCCAAACAACCACCGCTTATAGCTCCAGTAATATTCCCGAATTCGTCTACCAGCATTCTCGCTCCGGCACGTCTATAGGAAGAACCTTCCACATGAACCACGGTCGCAAGCACGCATCCGGTTCCTTGGGAACTCAAGTTTTCATACTGTGCTATGATGAACTCTAACTCTCTCATACCACTGCATTTTTTAGGTGGTCTATTGTATTTTTTATTTCTTCCGCAGCGAATTCAATATCAGCAAGAGCAGTATTTCTACCGAGACTGATTCTTATAGAAGATAGTGCTAGCTCATCGCTTAGTCCCATCGCTTTTAATACGTGTGATGGATTTATCAAATTCGAAGTACAAGCCGAACCACGGGAAACTGCAAGATTGTTAAGTTTCCTCAATAAATTGTTGCCATCGATATTTTCAAAAGAGACATTGGTAGTATTTGGAAGTCGGTCACTATTCTTTGAATTGATAATTACTTCTTCAATTTCTTCCAAAACCTCCTCGAGCTTATTTCTCAATTTGGATATTCTAATAACTTCCTCATTCATTTCAGCAGCAGCAATTTCTGCAGCTTTTCCAAAACCAACAATTCCAGGTACGTTCAAAGTTCCTGGTCGCATTCCTTTTTCCTGACCTCCGCCAAAAACTGTTTGATCGATCTCTACCTTATTCTTTTTATTGATATATAACGCACCAACACCTTTAGGTCCGTAGATCTTATGAGAAGAAAATATGGCCATATCCAGATTCAATTCTTTTAGGTCTACCGGAATCTTGCCGACCGCCTGCGTGATATCACTCATCAATTTCGCTCCATTTGCATGCACTATCTTTTCAATTTCCTGCATGGGATGAATCAATCCGGTTTCGTTATTAGCAAGCATCAAACAAACAAGAATAGTTTCCGCAGTAATATTATTCTTTAATTCCTCAAGATCAATATTACCTTCTACATCCACATCTAAATAAGTGATCTGAAAACCTTGGTTTTGCAGCGCCTTCATGGTATCCAGAATCGCTTTATGTTCCGTTTTGCAGCTAATAATATGTTTTCCTTTAGAGCTGTTTTTTTTACAAAATCCGAAAAGACCAAGATTTGAAGCTTCGGTAGCTCCAGAAGTAAATGTGATCTCTGTAGATTTACAGTTTACCAAATTGGAAACCTGTTCTCGCGCAAACTCAACACCTTCCGCAGCATCCCATCCAAAAAGATGATCGCTACTGGCATTACCAAACTTTTCAGTAAAAAATGGCAGCATAGCCGCCACCACCAGCTTAGCTACCGGTGTGGTCGCATTATAATCCAGATATATCTTCTTTTTTGTATTCATTAAAAGCGTTATGTATTTAAAAACATATCGGTTTATAAATTTAAGAAAGACTACCGACTAATCTTAGGCTTTAATGTTATTTTAAGACCTTAAGTAATTTATCTTGCTGCTTTATTAGTTCTTGGATCTTCAGCTGAAGGTTTTCATATTCTTCAAATATAGCTAAGGCATGAGGTGTCACTTTAGCTCCGCCACCATGCGGGCCTCCCTTTTTCAATATTATAAGAGGTTCTTCAGAATAAAGATTTAATTTCTGAACCATTTCCCATCCTTTTCTATAAGATAGATGCATTTGCTCTGCTGCTTTTGAAAGGGAACCTTCTTTTTGAATTTGTTTTACCAATTCATGAGGTCCCGGCCCATAAAATTTTTCACCTTTTTCTTCTATCCAGCACTTTACCCTTATCTGTTTCATTTTTATAAAAGAAATCTAATTAGGTTTTTAATTCACCTTGCAATTCAGTAATAAATGGTTGTTTATAAAACCGCTTACCAGTGGCCTTATATAGGGCATTTGCAAGAGCTCCCATTACAGGAGGAAATGGTGGTTCACCCAATCCGGTTGGATCTATTCCGTTATTTATAAAATGAACATCGATGCTTTTTGGAGCTTCATTGTGTCGAATAATCTTATAGGTATCAAAATTGCTTTGCTGTGGCACTCCATCCTTAAAGGTCATCTCACTATATAGTGCATGGCCAATTCCATCTATAGTTCCACCTTCAACCATATTTTTGGCTGCATCTGGGTTTACTACAATTCCGCAATCTACTGCGCAGGTAACTTTATCTATTATTGGCTTATTATTCTCTACTGTTAGGTCAAGGACCTGTGCCACATAGGAATTATGGCAATAGTAGGCAGAAACACCTCTGCTCAATCCGGAATTGTTATTCCATCCCGATTTGTCACGAGCGAGTTTTAGTACAGCCGCATAACGCGCCGCATCATAATCATTTTCTTCTCCCACAGGATTACTTCCTGCTCGCTCCAACATATCTAAGCGGAATTGAATAGGATCTTGACCCATTTCTTCAGACAATTCATCCAAGAAAGACTGTTCTGCTCCAGCTATAAAATTAGATCGCGGAGCTCTAAAGGCTCCAGTTGAAATATTTGACTCCACACTCCAACTTTCAGCTAAATAGTTATCTATAGCTCCTGCCGGAAAACGATTCGCAAATAGCGGACTCTCCGGAATTCCACCTGCATTTACATGAAAAGCAGTAAGTTTATTATTAGCATCAATGGCAGCTCTATAGGTAACATGATAAGCTGGGCGATAAACCCCGTTTGTCATATCGTCTTCACGAGAATATACAAGTTTAATTGGCGTACCCATCTTTTCTGAAATTACAGCAGCTTCCACCAGGAAATGACCGTAGAGTCTTCGGCCGAAACCACCACCCATGCGGGTCATTTGAATGTCTATATTGTCAAGGTCATAACCTAAGCGTTTTTTTACACTTATTTCAGCATATTCCGGGGTTTGTATAGGTCCCAATAATTCTGCTTTGCCCTCGCTAACATCGGCGAAGAAATTCATAGGTTCCATACAATTGTGCGATAAGAAAGGGCAGGTGTAGGAGCGCTCAATCACCCGTGCTGCATTCTTAAATGCTTTCTCAGGATCACCATCTTTTCTAACGATCTCCGATTTTTTAGATCCAACTTCAGCCATTAAATTAGTATGAATATCACTGCTTTCCAGTCCGGTAGCTCCATCCATTCCTGCAGATTTTTCAAGAATTTCAATTTCTTTGGTCAGCTTTGGATTTAGATCCCATTGAACTTTCACCTCTTTTCTAGCCTGCATTACTTGCCATGTAGATTCCCCAACAACTACAACTAGTTTAGAAAAAGATCCAACATCGCTCCATTCCTTTTCCATATCTTCAGGATAGGTGTCTATAGTAAACACATCCTTTATGCCTGACATTCCTTTTGCTTTCTCGGCATCCATAGATTTAAATTCCATCCCGAAGGCTGGCGGCTGTACAATCATAGCGATAAGCATTCCCTCTTTATAAGTGTCTATTCCGTATAAAGGTTGACCTGTAACTATCTTCTTTGCATCTACATTTTTACGAGATGTACCTATTATTTTAAAATTATCAATTTCTTTTAGTTCTACTTCTTCTGGTATTTCAACATTTACGGCGGCCTTTGCGATCTCACCATATCCGATGGTTTTACCACTGCCTTCGTGCTTAATAACCCCGTTTTCCACGGTAAGTTCAGAAACAGAAACCTCCCATTGATTTGCTGCAGCGGTTAACAACATTTGTCTTGCTGTAGCTCCGGCTGTTCTTAAAGATTGCCAACCTTGACGAATAGATTGGCTTCCACCTGCCAGTTGACGGGTAAAAACTTCAGTATTTAATGGAGCTTGTTCTACAACTACATTATTCCAGTCTACATCCAGCTCTTCAGCAACGATCATTGGCATTGAAGTCTTAACGTTTTGCCCTATTTCTGGGTTTGGAGAATAAATAGTTACAATTCCATTATCTCCAATTTTTAAATATCCATTTAGTTCGAACCATTCCTCTGGCATTTGCATGGCCAATTCTTCGCTTCCTTCTTCTGCAGGGCCTTTACATGCTAACCAGTTGAATCCAATTATCAGTCCTCCTCCAGCTAAAGACACACTTTTTATAAAGGATCTTCGACCTAATGATGTTTTTACTTTAGTCATTTTTATGTATTTGAATTAAACTGATAATTAGGCTGTTTGAGAATCTGAAGCTGTTTTAATGGCTGCTTTTATTCTAGTATAAGTTCCACAACGGCAAATATTTCCGCTCATGGCATTTTCAATATCTGTATCTGTAGGAGTAGGATTTCGTTCTAATAGAGCAGAAGCCGACATAATCTGTCCTGCTTGGCAATAACCACATTGAGGCACATCATGCTCCAACCAAGCTTTTTGAACCGGATGATCTCCATTTTCTGATAATCCTTCTATTGTTGTGATCTTATTATCTGCTGCTGCGGAAATT
The DNA here is from genome assembly GCF_000403785.1 of Gillisia sp. CAL575. Lineage (GTDB taxonomy): Bacteria > Bacteroidota > Bacteroidia > Flavobacteriales > Flavobacteriaceae > Gillisia. The sequence goes on along the minus strand of NZ_APHJ01000021.1, from coordinate 397,153 downwards.
GGAAGCTGACAAGATCTTACGGCAGTTCCATTAAAATGGACAGTACAGGCTCCACATTGGGCAATCCCGCAACCATATTTAGTTCCAACCAATTTTAAATGGTCTCTTAAAACCCAAAGTAGGGGAGTAGTGGGATCTACATCTACCGAAAGGTCTTTGCCGTTGATGGTAATACTGAATTCTGCCATGATCTTTAATTTTTCTAAAAATTAAGATATTTTTCTGTTTTTATAATCACCTGAACATATAAATCTGAGCTTTTTTATAGTATTTCTTTAATCCATCCCACATTTTGGTAGTTCAGCTGAAATTTCAACAAAACTTTCTCTAATTGGTTTTCAGCCAGATGCTCAGTTAATTTCCTCATAAATAAAGTTTTAGCATTTAAACAGAAAGTAATTTTGATTGATTCTTTTAAAAAATCAAACGAAATGAAAAATGAGGCACTTTTGAAACATCTAATATCTCCATCTGTAGGCATGGGTTCTGTAATGGAAGATTCCCAAACAACTTTTCGGGTGTGGGCTCCAAATGCAGATATGGTTTATGTCACGGGAGATTTTAATAATTGGTCTGATGATGATTTTGAATTGGTTAAGGAAGATAACGGTTATTGGGCAGGAGCTACAGATCTGGCTAAAGAAAGAGATGAATATAAATATTTAATAAAAAATGGCGAAAACAGTTTTTATCGTAATGATCCCTATGCTTTTGAGGTTACTAACTCTGATGGAAACTCCATCATAAGAAAACTAGATTTTAATTGGGAAGAAGATAATTTCGTTCTACCATCTTGGAATTCTCTTGTGATCTATGAATTACATGTAGGCACTTTTAATAGAAAGCATGCCGACCAAGTTGGAACTTTTGAAGACGTTATAGAAAAACTTCCATATTTAAAAGAACTTGGAATAAACTGTATCGAATTATTACCTGTTTCTGAGTTTGCAGGCGGAATTTCCTGGGGTTATAATCCAGCACATCCTTTTGCTATTGAACAGGATTATGGCGGACCAGATGCACTGCATAGGTTGGTGAAGGCGGCTCACCAAAATGGAATAGGAGTAATTATGGACGTGGTTTATAATCATCTTGGACCTTCAGATGTAGATTTATGGCAGTTTGATGGCTGGAGCGCAAATAATAAGGGCGGTATCTATTTCTATAATGATCATAAAAGTGATACGCCATGGGGAAATACACGACCAGATTATGGTAGACCAGAAGTTAGGCAGTATTTAAGAGATAATGCCCTAATGTGGATTGAAAAATACCATTGTGATGGACTGCGTATGGATGCTACTTCTTATATAAGATATGAAGGAGGAGGTTTAGGCATGGATACCGAAATTTTGGAAGGAATTATTTTAATGCGCGATATCAATTCTGAAATTAGATCTAAATATCCAAATGTTCTAACTATTGCTGAAGATTTAAAGGGTCAGGATATTATAACTGACAGCGTAGAAATTGGAGGAATTGGTTATGGTAGTCAGTGGGATATGAATTTCGTGCATCCTGTTCGTGAAGCTTTGATTAATACTGAAGACAATGCTAGAAATTTAGAGAGCATTGCTGAAGCCGTCACCTTTAGTTACAGCAATAATGCTTTCTCCAGAATTATTTATACAGAGTCTCACGATGAGGTAGCTAATGGAAAGGCTAGAGTTCCAGAAGAAATTCAACCTGGAAATGCGGAAAGTGCTTTTGCAAAGAAAAGAGCTATTTTAGGATTGGTTTTAGTAATGACTTCACCCGGAATACCTATGATATTTCAGGGACAGGAATTTATGGAAGACGAATATTTTCAAGATAGTGTAGGTCTAGATTGGGAAAAGTATAAAAGATTAAAAGGCATTGGAAGGCTTAGTACAGATCTAATTGAATTGAGAACGGGCCGGCAAGGAGCAACGCAGGGTTTAAGAGGTCAAACAACAGAGATCATTCATTTAAATCAAGAAAATAAAATTCTAGCATATAAGCGCATTAATGATGGAGATAATGAGGAGCCAGTAATAGTGGTTTTAAATTTCGGAGATCGTGATTTTGTGGATTATGGAATTGGTATTCAAGAAGGAATGCATTATAAGCTTAGAATTAACAGCACTTGGAAAGGATATGACGAAGATTTCTCAGATCTAGAAGTTGCCGATATGCGTATTGCAGCCAAGAGTACAGATGAAAAAGCATGGACTGGAGAAATAAATATTCCAGCTTATGGAGCTCAGATATATACTTTGTAAGTATGGATCGTTTATCACTGATTTTAAGTGATAAGTCACACGAATTTTTGAAATAATTTAAATGTGCGGGTAGAGTTAAAAAAGCAGCTGTCTAAAAAGAAATAAAAGCGTCATTCTAGATTTGTTTATGATTCTTAATAATATGATTTTCAATCACTTTTAGAAACAGAAACAAATTTAGTTTGACATAAGAAATCCTTTTAAACAGCCACTTTCAATTTTAATCAAGCTGTAACGCCTTCTTCAAGACCAGCTTCAATTAGTTTTTCTGGAGTGATAGGTAGGCTTCGCATTCGTTTTCCAGTTGCATTAAAAATGGCATTTGAAATGGAAGCAGCTACACTGGTTATTCCAAGTTCGCCAATTCCTTTAATACCCATTTTATTAGCAATTTTGTCTTCTTCTGGAAGGAAGATCACATCAATATTTGCCATATCTAAATTTACCGGGACGTGATAATCTGCAAAAGAACGAGTGATGAAATTTCCAAAATTAGGTTCTACCCTAGATTGTTCGGCAATTACCATTCCTGCACCCATGGTTAGACCACCTATGATTTGCCCATAAGCTGTTTTCGGATTTAATATCTTTCCAGCAGAACCTACATTCACCATTCTCTTAATCCTATACATTCCTGTATCCTTATCTACCCAGACTTCAGAAAAGTTCGCTCCAAAAGAGAAGATCGAGTATTTCTTGAATTCTGCAGACGGTTCGGCCATACCTTCAGCTTCAAATTTTGTAAGTTGATTTTGTTTTAGAAGTTCAGAAACTGTCACTTCCTCATCTCCTTTAATATTTCGGTTATTCTTAAGTGTGTTTATTGCATTTTCACAAGCAGCACGCGCTCCATTACAATAGGAAGCTGCTCCCCAAGAACCTCCAGAACCAGGAGTTATCGGAAAGTCTGAATCTCCTAATTCTACCGTTACTTGTTCTACTGGGATCTTTAAATATTCGGATGCTGTTTGCGCTATAATGGTATAACTACCAGTACCAATATCTGTTGCATCCATTTGGATGGTTGCAAAAATTTTATCTTCCTCCAATTCTAAAATCACTTTCGCATGCGTTTTTTGGTATGGAGCTTCCCTTGAGGCGGCACTAACACCGTAACCTATTAACCAATTACCTTTTTTATTGGTTCGTGGTTCTGCTTTACGATCTTTCCACCCAAATTTATCTGCCCCAATTCGTAAACATTCTACTAAAAGTCTTGACGAAAAAGGTCTGTTTTCATGAAGATCTGTTTGAGTATCGTTTTTAATGCGGAATTCTAGAGGATCCATTTTCAACTTCCAAGCCATTTCATCCATAGCAGATTCTAATGCAAAACTACCTGTTGCTTCACCTGGTGCTCTCATTGCAAATGGTGTTTGAAGATTCATCGGGATTAACTTATAAGTTACCTCATTATTAGGCACATTATATAGCATCTTAGAAACCATTCCGCAAGGCTCTTGATATTCTTGAGTAATTGATGTATGGGAGAGTGTTTCATGCGAAAGCGCTGTAAGAGTACCATCTTTTTTAGCGCCTACACGCATTTTTTGCTCATTCTGTTGGCGCATATTTGTGTTGGTAAACATTTGGGTTCTAGTTACCGTAACCTGAACTGGCCTACCTACCATTTTGGAGGCCATTACTGCCATAATCACATGACGATCAAGGTTCAACTTCGAGCCAAATCCACCGCCCACAAAAGCAGAAATTACACGAACATCTTCCTTAGGAATCTGGAATGTCCCTGAAATAGCAATCTTAGCATCTTCAACTATTTGCTGACTTGCATATGCCGTAACTTTCCCATTATCCCAAGCAGCTATAACTGCATGCAATTCCATTGGGTGATGATGTTCGATTGGCGTGTTATAAGTTTGTTCCACAACCATGTCTGCTTCAGAAAGCCCTAGTTTCATATTTCCTCTCGAATAATTTGAATCATTATCTGGAGTATATGCTTTCGATTTCGATTTTTCAAAATCTATAAGAGCATCAGAATCCTTTTTATATTCAAATTTCACCAAACGAGCTGCGTATTGAGCCTGTTCGAAAGTTTCTGCGACCACAAGACCAACATATTCTCCATAATAATGCACTTTATTACTTTGTAATACCGGAGCAATACTATCTGTTGCGAGTTCTGGCCGTTCTTCATCAAAAGCTTTAAGTTTTTCTGCATTCTTATAAGTGATCACTTTTAAAACTCCTTCAAGTTTCTCAGCTTCGGAAGTATCTATAGAAATAATTTCTCCTTTGGCGATCGTGCTGTTTATTCCTTGGCCATAAACTTTATTTTCTACCGGAAATTCAGATGCATATTTAGCCTTTCCCATCACCTTAAGATGACCTTCCACTCTATCTATAGCATTTCCAACTCCGGATGCATTTATTGTCTTCGTCATAATATTATTTTTTGAGATTGGCTTATGCTTCTCTTTCATAAGCTTGAGTTAGCGCCCGTACTATAGCATTTTTCCCCATTTCTACCTTAAATTTATTAGCTTCAAAAGGCTTAGCATCCTTCATAGCTAAATCTGCCGCTGCTTCAAATTTAGATTTATTAGGTTTTTTACCAACAAGAAATTCTTCAGCTTTAGAAAGTTTCCATGGTTTGTGAGCAACACCACCCATTGCCAATCCTGCTTTTGCAATTACTCCACTTTTTACCTGCAATCCGGCTGCAACAGATATTAATGCAAATGCATAACTGGAACGTTCACGAATTTTTAAATAATAATAATGGTCTGAAAATTCAGGTTTTGATAAATGGATAGCGGTTATTAATTCACCTTGTTCTAAAGTATTATCCTTTTCAGGCTTATCTCCCGGCAAACGATGAAAATCTGTGAATTCAATCATTCTAGAAGACCCATCTTTTTTCTGAACTTCCACCGTTGCTCCAATGGCAGCCAATGCTACATTCATATCTGAAGGGTTCGTAGCAATACAATTATCACTATATCCAAAAATGGCGTGTAAAGCATTCATTCCTTTTAAAGCACCACATCCAGAACCTGGTTCTCTCTTATTACATGGCATTGAGGTTTCAAAGAAATATGGACAACGTGTGCGCTGTAATAAATTCCCTCCATTGCTAGCCATATTTCTAATTTGCGCAGATGCAGCAGAAAGCATGGCCATAGATAGTAACGGATAATTGGTTCTGATTTCTGGATGATTTGCAGTTTCAGCATTACTTAACATTGCGCCAAGTGATAATCCGCCTTTTTCATTAGAAGTTATTTTTTTATAATCGAGTTTATTAACATCGATTAGCTGATCTGGCCGCTCCACATCTTCTTTCATTAAATCTACTAAGTTCGTACCTCCTGCGAGATAGTGCGAAGTCTTGGTGGAAGCTTTTAGCGCCTGTTCTTTATTTGTAGCACTTGTATAAGTGAATGGTCTCATGGTTAATTAATTTTAAAGTCTTGAATTGTACAAGTTCCTTGGTTTTAGGAATAGTTTATACGCCTAGGCATTTTTAGCCTTATCCATCTGTTCCTGAGTTGCGAATTCCCAAGTTGGCATTTCATCGTCTCCGGAATGCACTTCTTTAAATGCCTGTACAATATTATTGTAGGCACCACATCGGCAAATATTTCCAGACAATCTTTCTCTTATTTCTTCTTCGGAAAGTGTTAAACCAGACTGAATATTTTTAAAATCTTCTGTAACATAACTAGCTTCTCCATTTTTAGCTTCTTCCAATAAAGCTACAGATGAACAAATTTGTCCAGGAGTACAATAACCGCATTGAAAGCCATCATGTTTTACAAAAGCTTCTTGCATAGGATGCATTTTACCATTTTGCGCTAAGCCTTCTACCGTTGTTATCTCTTTTCCTTCACAAGTTGCCGCTAGCGTTAAACAAGAGAGATTGCGCTTACCATCAATTATAACCGTACATGCACCGCATTGACCATGATCACAGCCTTTTTTAGTACCGGTAAGTGCTAATCTTTCTCTTAATGCATCAAGTAAAGAAGTTCGGGAATCTAATGTTAATGGTTTCACCATATCATTAACCCTAAGGTTTACTTTAATCTCATTTAAAAGTGCAGTTGTATTTTCTGGTAGATCTTTCATAGTGCTAGCAAATATTTCTGAGGTAAAAAAAGAAGAAGCATAAATACTTAAACTTGCTGCGGAAACCTGTTTTAAGAATTTTCTTCTGGAACTACCATTCAGACCCATTGCATCGAGAACCATTTTCTCGTCGTCACTCAAATTGTCTGAATTGACAGTTTCTTTCCATTTATCTATATCTTTCATAAGAGTGTTTTAGGGAGGAGATTCAATAGCTTTAAAATTAAAGCAATTTAACTTTTGAAAAGTTATCGATAAGTTAAAACATATCTTAATTCATGAAATTTAAGAAGTGTTTAATGGGATAATAACAAAAGATTCGGAATTATTTGAGAGGATAATTAATTAATCTTCATTATTAACTGGAGTAAAGAGAAAGTCTTAACAAAATAATAGCCTCAGGATTTTTAAACATTATTACCAGTTCTTGTAGATAGGATATTAATTGCAACAGATAATTAACCTCAACAAAAATTATTCCCCCTAAAAGGTGTTGGTACCAAAAGGTAAAATTTACTTAGTGCTCACTGCTTCTAATGGAATAAGTGTTTTGAAAGAATGATCTATACAAAATTATGACTTTAGTAGATATTCAAAACCACCAGATGCTTTATTAGTTTAATTGGAAATATTATACCTCATAATTTATGTTTACCGGCAGTGGTAGAATAATCTTAAATCAACTTAGTCCGTCAAAATTTAAATTTAAAGCCTCAATAAAAATTAAGAACATTCTATGAACTTGTTTAAGCATAGCAGGGAATAAATTTCTAAATTTGTGGCACACAACAAAACCACAGTTTTCAACTTAAAAACACACCACAAAATGCCAAATGTAATTCCCGAAGCAAAAATTTTTAATTGCACCCAAAGTAGTGAACTTGCTGAAAAAATAGCTGCAGCCTACGGAGCACCACTGGGAAAAGTTATTACCAGTACTTATAGCGATGGAGAGTTTCAGCCTTCTTTCGAAGAATCTGTTAGAGGTTCTCGTGTATTCATTATAGGATCTACACATCCCGGAGCAGATCACCTAATGGAGATGTTACTAATGTTGGATGCAGCAAAAAGAGCTTCAGCAAGACATATTACAGCGGTGATGCCTTATTTTGGATGGGCAAGACAAGATAGAAAAGATAAACCTAGAGTTCCTATTGCCGCAAAAATGGTAGCAAGTATTCTAGAAACTGCCGGAGCAACGAGAATTATAACAATGGATTTGCATGCAGATCAAATTCAGGGATTCTTTGAAAAACCTGTTGATCATTTATTTGCATCTACAGTTTTCTTGCCTTATTTAAGAAGTTTGAATTTAGACAATCTTACAATCGCTTCACCAGATATGGGAGGTTCTAAAAGGGCCTATGCTTATTCTAAAGCGATGGAAAGTGATGTGGTTATTTGTTACAAACAACGGGCTAAAGCAAATGTGATTTCTCATATGGAGCTTATTGGTGATGTAACTGGGAAAAATGTGGTATTGGTAGATGATATGGTAGATACTGCCGGAACACTTACCAAAGCAGCAGATGTAATGATGGCAAAGGGCGCTATAAGCGTAAGAGCTATTTGTACCCATCCAGTACTTTCTGGAGACGCATACAAAAGGATTGAAGACTCACAACTATTGGAATTAATTGTAACAGATTCTATTCCATTAAAGCAAAAATGTGATAAAATTAGAGTTGTAAGCTGTGCAGATCTTTTTGCAGATGTGATGTTTCGAGTACATCATAATAAATCTATAAGTTCAAAATTTATAATGTAATCTTGGGTAAAACACCTAATAGAGAAATAGGGGTTTAATTATTTCCAATTCAGTATTTTATACTAGCGAAAAAAGTCGCACCTTTGCACACTAAAATTTTTTATAATGAAATCAATCACGATCAACGGATCTAAAAGAGAAAGCGTAGGCAAGAAAGTTACTAAAGCCTTACGTAATGCTGGAAAGGTTCCTTGCGTAGTATACGGAGGAGGCGAACCATTACATTTTTCAGCAGATGAAACTGCCTTTAAAACACTTGTATACACACCAGATGTGCATACAGTGGTAATTACTTTGGAAGGTGGAGATAAAATTGATGCTGTCCTTCAAGACATCCAATTTCATCCGGTAACCGATGCTATCCTACACATGGATTTCTATCAAATATTTGACGATAAGGAAATCACTATGGAAATTCCTGTACATACTAAAGGTACTGCACGTGGAGTTAAAAATGGTGGTGTTTTACGTTACAACTTACGTCGTTTAAAAGTTAAAGGTCTTCCAGGAAATCTTCCAGATTTCGTTGAAGCCGATGTGACCCCTCTTAAGATTGGAAACAAACTTTATGTAACTGCTTTAGCAAGTGATAATTTTACAATCAATCATCCAGATAATACCGTAGTTTGTCAAGTTAAGACATCTCGTAATATTACTGCTGAACTTGATGACGAAGATGAAGTTGCTGCAGATGAAGTACCAGCTACTGAGGTAGATGATGCTGCTGCTGTAAAAGAGTAATCTTTCTCATATAGCATAAAATTTAAAAGCATTCCTATTCCGATTAATTCGGGATTCGGAATGCTTTTTCATTTATAAACATTTCTCTCTAGATATCATGTTATTTCTGAAGCCATAAAAAGTGTGATGTAAAATTGCTAGGCTAAAGAATATTATTAATTTTATCTTTACCAAAACAAATTCCATGTTGGCATTCTTCGGAAGAATATTTAGCAAAAACCCAATAGAGGAACAAGTAGACCCTATGAAGAAATTTTTGATTGCGGGGCTTGGAAATATAGGTCCCAAATACCATAATACTAGGCATAATATTGGTTTTAAAGTAGTTGACTATCTCGCCGAAAAAGAAGGTATTTCTTTTGCAACCGATAAGCTTGGAGATATTGCAAGCTTCCGCTTTAAGGGAAGAACCTTTATTCTGCTAAAACCGAGTACTTATATGAACCTTAGTGGGAAAGCAGTGAACTATTGGCTTTCCAAAGAGAAAATCCCTTTGGAGAATTTGCTAGTAGTAACAGACGATCTCAATCTTAACTTTGGAGCTATTCGGGTTAAGACGAAAGGGAGTGATGGAGGACATAATGGTTTAAAAGATATTCAGCTTCAGTTAAATACCTCAAATTATAACAGATTTAGATTTGGGATAAGCGATGAATTTTCTAAAGGAAGTCAAGTAGATTATGTTTTGGGAGATTGGTCTTCAGAAGAAGAAAAAAATCTATCTGAACGCTTAGAAAAAGCTGCTGAGCTTATAAAATCTTTTGGAACTGCAGGAATAAATATTACAATGAATACTTTTAACGGTAAATAATAAGTCACTTGAAAGAACATCTAGGAGCATATACTTTTAAAAGTGATAGCCCAACGGTAATAACCATTGGTACTTTCGATGGGGTGCATGCTGGCCATCAAAAGATTATAGAAAAGTTGGTAAATACAGCGAAACTCAGCAATATGGAATCGGCGATTCTTACCTTTTTTCCGCATCCAAGAATGGTATTGCAGAAAGAGAGTGATATTAAACTCATAAATACTATAGATGAGCGCAAAAAGCTTCTTTCAAATTCTGGGATAGATCATCTTATTATTCATCCATTCACTCATCAATTTTCCAGACTTACTGCACAAGAATTTGTACGTGATATTTTGGTGCATAAACTAAATGCCAAAAAGATCATTATAGGCTATGATCATAGATTTGGAAGAAATAGAACTGCAGATATCAACACCTTAAAGGAATTTGGAAAGGAATATGATTTTGAGGTAGAGGAGATTGGTAAACAGGAGATAGAGGATGTCGCAGTGAGTTCTACAAAGATCAGGAAAGCATTGATGGAAGGAAATGTAGAAAAGGCGAATCGCTACCTGCAGCAACCCTTTATGCTAACTGGAACTGTGGTAAGAGGAAAAGGACTAGGGAAAGATTTTGGTTACCCAACTGCTAACTTAAAAATAGAAGAGAATTATAAATTGATTCCTAAAAATGGAGTTTATATAGCGCGCGCCGAAATAGATGAGATTCCTTATTTTGGAATGATGAATATAGGAACCAATCCTACCGTGGGTGGAACAGAGCAAACTATAGAAACATACTTTTTTATGTTAGATCAAGATCTTTACGGACAGAAATTGGAGATTGAATTGCTTACCAGAATTCGAGATGAGAAGAATTTTGATTCTATAGACTCTTTAAAAAGAGGGATGAAACAAGATGAAGCCTTTAGTTCGCAGTTTATTAAAGACAACTATGCTGAATAGGTTCCTTTTTACCCGGATAGATAATTCTGCGCTGGTAGTTTTCCGTGTGTTTTTTGGGCTATTAATAGCCTTAGAAGCTTTTGGAAGTATTGCTACAGGTTGGGTAAAGCGCACCCTGATTGAGCCACAGGAAACTTTCAACTTTATTGGTTTCGAATTTTTACAACCACTTCCCGGAAATGGGATGCTTTACTATTACGGAATAATGGGCTTTTTCGGCTTGTTAGTTATGGTAGGGTATAAGTATAGATTTAGTATATTTTGTTATACTATTATGTGGGCATCGGTTTACCTGATGCAAAAATCTTCCTATAACAATCATTACTATTTATTGATGCTTTTGTGTGGAATTATGTTCTTTTTGCCAGCACATAAAAATGCTTCCATTGATGCATGGAGAAATTCATCGCTTCGGGAAATATCAATGCCTCGTTGGGTTTGGCTATTTATCGTGTTTCAAATGTGGATCGTTTACACCTACGCATCAGTTGCTAAATTATATCCGGATTGGTTTAATGGGGAGTTTCCAAGGATCTTGATGAGGTCTAAGGCAGATTATTGGCTAGTTGGAGATTTGCTTCAGCAGGGATGGGCGCATATGAGTATTTCATGGTTCGGATTCTTATTCGACCTTTTAATAATTCCATTATTACTCTATAGAAAAACTAGAGTTCCAATATTTATCGCGGCTATATTCTTTCACTTGTTCAATAGTTTCATTTTCCATATTGGGATTTTTCCATATCTCTCACTTGCATTAATTTTGTTCTTTTTCCCATCAGAAAAAATAAACAAATGGTTTCTAAGAGGAAGAAAGAAATATTACGATGAGAAAGAAATCATTATTCCGAAGTATAGAAATGCCTTTTTAGCAGTGATCTCTATCTGGTTTATCTTTCAAGTGGGATTGCCACTAAGGCATTGGTTTTATCAAGATGATGTTTTATGGACAGAGGAGGGGCACCGACTTTCATGGAGAATGATGTTGCGCAGTAAAAGTGGGAGAACAAATTTTACGGTGGTAGATAAGGATACCAAAAAGATATTTTTTATAAATAAATCCAAGTATTTATCTAAAAAACAATTGGGCGCTATTAATACTAAACCAGACATGATCTGGCAGTTTTCGCAACGATTAAAAAGAGAATATGCCAAAGAAGGAAAAAATATTTCTGTATTTGTAGATTCTAAGGTAAGTGTTAATGGGAGGCCCTACCAGCAATTTATAGATTCAAAAGTAGATCTTGCCAATGAGAAGTGGCATCATTTTAAGCACCACCACTGGATTTTACCTTCTAAATTAGACTGATATTTTTACTTGCTTTTGTTACATTTGCTGCTTACTAAAAATTAGTTGGCCTTATGTTACAAGTTAGCAATATTAGAGCGCATAAAGAGGGATATATTAAAGCCCTTAAAAAGAGGAATTTCAATGCCGAAGATATCTTTGAAGAGATCTTAACATTAGATGAATCTCGGCGCTCCACACAAACGCAATTAGATGAAACATTGGCCGAATCCAATCAGCTTTCCAAGGAAATTGGAATGTTGTTTAAATCTGGCGAGCAGCAAAAAGCGAATATCTTAAAAGAGAAAACATCTCAATTGAAAGATAGGTCTAAAGAGCTTTCAGACAATTTTAATGAAACGATAGCTAAATTAGAGCAACTGCTTTATACCGTACCCAATATCCCCAACGATCTGGTTCCTGAGGGGTTTACAGAAGATGATAATGAGGAGATCTTTAAAGAAGGGGATATTCCAGTATTGGCAGAAGGTTCTTTGCCTCACTGGGAATTGGCTAAGAAATATGATATCATAGATTTTGAGCTTGGTAATAAAATTACGGGTGCAGGATTTCCTGTTTATAAAGGTAAAGGAGCAAGATTACAAAGAGCCTTGATCACTTATTTTCTAGATAAAGCAGTGGATGCTGGTTATACTGAATATCAATTACCATTATTGGTAAATGAAGCTTCAGGATTTGGAACTGGACAATTACCAGATAAAGAAGGGCAAATGTATCATGTTACTGAAGATGATCTTTATTTAATCCCGACTGCGGAAGTTCCAATGACTAACCTTTTTAGAGATAGAATGCTTACTGAAGCAGATCTGCCTATTTCCTGTACTGGCCATACTCCTTGTTTTAGAAGAGAAGCGGGGTCTTATGGAGCACATGTACGTGGCTTAAATAGACTTCATCAATTTGATAAAGTTGAAATTGTACGTGTAGAAAAGCCTGAGAATTCTTATGCAGCATTAGATGGAATGGTAGATCATATTAAAAACATACTGCAAGATTTAAAGTTGCCATATAGAATTTTAAGATTGTGTGCGGGTGACCTTGGATTTACAGCTGCTGTTACTTACGATTTTGAAGTGTTCTCTACTGCTCAAGATCGTTGGTTAGAAATAAGTTCTGTTTCTAACTTCGAAACTTTTCAAGCAAATAGATTAAAGTTGAGGTATAAGGATAAAGACGGTAAAAAGGAATTGGTGCATACTTTAAATGGAAGTGCATTGGCATTGCCAAGGGTATTAGCCGGGATCCTTGAGAACTATCAAACCCCAGAAGGAATTAAAGTTCCTGAAGTATTGGTGAAGTATACCGGATTTTCAATGATCAATTAAATTTCAAGTGGCTTTCTAAGAAAGCGCTTTTAATCTTATATATTTATTTGCAAACACCGCATTTTGTTATCTTTACAAAATGCGGTGTTTTCTTTATATAGCCTTATTCTTTATAGGTATTCAGAGCGTTTTTTGCCAGTCAGATCAATTGGCGCAAAAATATCTGGATCAAGGGGAGTATGCCAAAGCTCTTAGTGTGTATCAAAACCTAGTAAAAGAGGCTCCCGGAAATTCTAATTATTTTATGGGCTTAGTTACCTCTTACCAACAGTTAGAGGATTTTGAAATGGCAGAAAGTTTATTGCAAGAGCGGCTTAAAAACACCAATAACAATCCGAGTATTTTAATTGAATTAGGTCATAATTACGAGCTTCAAAATAAACAAGAATTAGCTAAAAAGCAGTATTCAGAAGCTTTAGGTGCAATAAATGAAAAAGCAAATTACGCTTATTCCATCGCGCGTAATTTCGAAAAATATAGTTTATTGGATTATGCAGAGCAGGCCTATGTTTTGGGAATGCAGCTAAACCCTGAAATGAATTTTGATTTGCCACTTGCCAGAATTTATGGGGAGCAAGGAAAATTGGACGAGATGTTTGCCGCCTATTTAGAGCTCATTACAAAGCAACCTGAGATGGCTATTAATCTTATGCGGGAATTCGATCGCTATATCTTGGAAGACGCTTCTAATTTGGCCAATATAGCCTTTAGAAAACAGTTGCTTCAGAAAATTCAAAAAACTCAGGATTTAACCTATAGCGAACTTTTAGCTTGGCTTTTTATTCAGCAGAAAGATTTTGATAAAGCTTTTATACAAGAAAAAGCAATTTACAGAAGAAGCGATAAAGATCTACAGCGAATTATTCAGCTCACTGTTTTAGCTAAGTCTGAAGGTGATATTGAAACAGCAAAGGAGTTAGTTTCATTTATTATTGCTGAAACTACTTCTCCAACCATAATAATTCAAGCGAATCAATTATTGCTGGATATGAAGTTAAGCACTGCAAAAGCTTCAGATTTCACAGGATTGAAAAAGGATTTTGAAAAGTTGCTTTCCGAATTTGGAAGAGGACTTGAAACCATGGCTATCCAAATTGATTATGCCAATTTCCTAGCTTTTAAAATGAATGAAATTGATGAAGCCAAAGAATTATTAAATACTCTTTCTAAAAGTCCGTTGAATAATTTCCAACAAGCTGCCATCAAAATGACCTTAGCAGATATTTTGGTGTTGGATCAAAAATTCAATCAGGCATTAATCTATTACTCTCAGGTTCAGACCTTGGTTAAGAATGATGAGATATCTCAAAATGCACGTTTTAAAGTGGCTAAAACCAGTTATTTTAAGGGTGATTTTGATTGGGCTCTTTCACAGTTAAATGTATTAAAAGCTTCTACTACTCAATTAATAGCAAATGATGCTATGGAGTTGAGTTTGCTTATTAAAGAAAATAGTTTGGAAGACTCTACACAAACTGCTCTTAAGTTATATGCAAAGGCAGATTTGTTAGCCTTTCAGAATAAACCAAACGAGGCTATTGGCGTTTTAAATGAAATTTTAATAAATCATAAAGGGGAGAAAATTGAAGATGAAGCTTTGCTAAAACAAGCTGAACTCTTTACCCTTGCTGCAAACTGGCAAAGGGCTGAAGAAAATTATTTAAAAATCCTGGAGTTTTATGGAAAGGATATCTTGGCAGATAATGCCACCTTTTTGCTAGCAGAATTATATGATAATAAACTTGAAAATCCTGAAAAGGCGAAACAATATTACGAGCATATTATTTTTAATTTTCCAGATAGTATTTACTTTGTAGATGCCCGTAAAAAGTATCGCTTTTTAAGAGGTGATGCTCTGGAGTAGTAATTCAGAATAAATCAAATTGCTAAATGTTTATGTCTCCTGAGCGGAGTCGAAGGGTCTAAAAAACAGCTCGACTAGGCTTGATGTGACATTTAAAACAAAACAGGAAAGCAGATAAACATAGATTAAAAAAGAAAAAATGTACATATATAACGTAACTATAAATATCCAAGAAGAGATCCATGACGAATGGCTTAATTGGATGAAAACCGAGCATATCCCAGAGATGTTAAATACTGGTAAGTTTAAAAAAGCATTAATGAGCAGAGTGATGGTAAACGAAGAAATGGGCGGAATCACCTATTCTGTTCAATATACCACCGAGAGTAAACAGATGTTACAAAGGTATATTCAAGAGGATGCTCCTACATTAAGAGCAAAATCGAAACCCTATGAAGGTAAATTTGTAGCATTTAGAACCGAGATGGAAATTGTAAGTGAGCAATAAGCTGTACTTTTCAAAATATAGTTAGCAGTAAAAAACTCCTACATGAAAAAAAATAATAAGAATCCTTTCAATTCAAAGGATAATAAATTTAAGCAAAGTAAATATGCTCCCGGGAAAGCTGCTTTTAGTGCAGATGGCGATGTTAGAGCAAAAAAACACTTAGGGCAACACTTTCTAACTGATGAGGGAATTGCAGAAAAAATAGCTGATTCCTTAGGATATGAGGGTTATAAGAATGTTCTGGAAATAGGTCCGGGAATGGGTGTCCTCACCAAGTATTTGCTTAAAAAAGACATAGATCTTCACGTTATAGAAATAGATAGGGATAGTGTGGCTTATTTGGGCGAAAATTATCCGCAATTGGAAGGAAAGATCCTCGAAAAGGACTTTTTAAAGACAGACATCAGCGAGATTTTTGAGAAAGAACCTTATGCGATCATCGGTAATTTTCCTTATAATATTTCCACTCAGATCGTTTTTAAAACTTTGGAAAATAGAGAACTTATCCCAGAGTTTGCGGGAATGTTCCAAAAAGAAGTTGCTCTGCGTATTGCTGCACCACATGGTAACAAAACCTACGGAATTCTTTCTGTTTTAGCTCAAGCGTTTTTTGAGGTAGACTATTTGTTTACCGTACCACCAACAGTTTTTAATCCGCCGCCAAAGGTAGAAAGCGGAGTAATAAGATTAAAGCGAAAGGAAAATTTCACACTCTCGTGTGATGAAGCATTACTTTTTAGAGTGGTAAAAACAGCTTTTCAGCAACGAAGGAAAACCTTAAGGAATAGTCTAAAGACCTTCGATTTATCAGATAATTTAAGAGAAGATGCTATCTTTGGCCAACGCCCAGAGCAGCTAAGTGTACAAGAGTTTATAGAACTTACAGAAAAAATTCAGCAGGATGCAATTTGAATTAACAGAAGAATTAATTGAAAAGATAGAATACCTCATCGAACAAAAGAACGATGCGGAACTCCTGTTGCATTTAGAAGAAGTTCACCCTGCAGATATCGCCGAGATTCTTTCGGAAATAGATATTGAAGAGGCTACTTATATTGTAAAATTACTAGATAGCGAAAAAACTTCTGAAGCTTTAATGGAGCTTGAAGAAGGCGTTAGGGAACGCATTTTAGACAGTTTATCTCCTAAAGAAATTGCAGAGGAGCTGGAAGAAATGGATACCGATGATGCCGCGGATATTATTTCTGAACTTTCCGAAGAACGCCAACAAAAGGTAATTGCACAGATCTTAGACGAGGAGCATGCAGATAACATTGTGGAATTACTTCGTTATGATGAAGATTCTGCCGGTGGTCTTATGGCAAAAGAATTGGTGAAAGTAAACGAAAACTGGAATGTTACTGGCTGCATGAGCGAAATGCGAAATCAGGCAGAGAATGTGACCAGAGTTCACTCTATTTATGTGGTGGACGATAAGAATAAATTAAAAGGGAGATTATCCCTAAAAGATCTGCTTACTGCTCCTAGCAAGGCACATATAAGTGATGTCTACATTCCGCAGGTAGATTATGTAAATGTGCATACGCCAGGAGAAGAAGTGGCCAGGATCATGCAGAAATACGATTTAGAAGCAATTCCTGTGGTAGATGAGATGGGAAGACTCGTTGGCAGAATTACCATTGATGATATTTTGGATTTTGTTAAGGATGAAGCAGAAAAGGATTACCAGATGGCAGCGGGTATTTCTGAAGATGTTGAAGCAGATGATAGTATCTGGTTGCTTACCAGAGCACGTCTTCCATGGCTTATTTTAGCTCTTTTTGGAGGGTTTATAAGTGTTTCTGTTCTTGGAACATTTGATGCCGCCATGAAAGAACATGCAGCACTTTTCTTTTTTGTTCCTCTAATTGCTGCAATGGCAGGGAATGTGGGGGTACAGTCATCAGCAATTGTTCTGCAAGGTCTGGCAAATAAAAGCCTGAAAGGTTCATTGCTTAAAAGGCTTTTAAAAGAGATCGTTTTAAGTCTTTTTAACGGGGTGGTTTTAGCAATTTTATTAATTGTGGGAGGCATCTTTTTGTTAGGCTTCGATCTTAATTTTGGATTAACAATTGGAATTTCGCTTATCTCAGTAATAGTTATTGCTTCCTTAATTGGAACATTTGTTCCTATTATTTTGGATAAACAAGGGATTGATCCAGCAATGGCAACCGGACCATTTATTACGACCAGTAATGATATTTGTGGAATTTTAATATATTTTAGTATTGCAAAACTCATTTTAGGTTTCTAACTTAGTAGAAGCAATTTTGAATCCCTCCAATCAGAACTTTTTCGTTTTTTAATTATCAGAGTACTTTTTTCTATGGAAAGCATCAATATCGAATCTAAGTTTGGAAAATTCAGTAAAAACTGGAATCCCCATCAAATAGCTGTTGTAGATGATATGCAGGTATTACTAGCCAAGCTCAAAGGCGAATTTATTTGGCATATGCATGAGGAGGAAGATGAGCTATTTCAAATTGTCAAAGGTACTTTATATATAGAGTTTAGGGATAAAACGTTAGAGATAAAAGAAGGTGAAATCATTGTGGTTCCAAAAGGAGTAGAGCATCGCCCTTTTACTAAAAACGATGAAGAAGTTCATGTAATGCTTTTCGAAAAACTATCTGTAAAACATACAGGTAATGTAGAAAGTGAGTTAACGGTAAATACATATCCTAAAATTTAGAAATTATGATTGTTCTACATGTAGACAGTAATAATCCTTTATTGATTAAAGAATTAAAAAAAGTAGGCTATCATAATATTGAAGCTTACCATCTTAGTAAAGAAGAAATTCTTGAAAATCAGCATCTTTTTGACGGTATTGTAATTAGAAGTAGATTTAAAATAGATAAAGCTTTTATAGATGCTGCCCCTAACCTAAAGTTTATTGCTAGAGTTGGTGCAGGCCTGGAAAGTATAGATGTAGAATACGCAAAGCAGAACGGAATTGAGCTTTTTGCCGCTCCAGAAGGAAATAGTAATGCTGTTGGAGAACATACCTTAGGAATGTTGTTGTCGCTTCTAAATAAATTGAACAAAGCAAATAGAGAAGTGCATCAGGGGTATTGGTATAGAGAAGATAACCGGGGAATAGAGCTAGATGGTAAAACAGTTGGAATTATAGGTTATGGGAATATGGGTAAAGCCTTTGCAAAAAAACTAAGAGGTTTTGATGTTAAGGTGCTGTGTTACGATATATTAAAAGGAGTAGGAGATGAAAATGCTAATCAGGTTAGTCTGGAAGAGCTTCAGGATAAAGCCGAAATTTTGAGCTTGCATACTCCATGGACAGCGGAAACAAATAAAATGGTAAACTCCAATTTTATAAATAGGTTTAAAAATCCCTTTTGGTTCATTAATACTGCTCGTGGTAAAAGTGTGGTAACAGCCGATCTGGTCTTAGGACTTATAGAAGGAAAAATTCTAGGTGCTGGTTTAGATGTATTGGAATATGAAAAAGATTCTTTTGAGCATTTATTTCAAGATCACCAAATTCCTGCAGACCTAAAAGAACTTATGTTTTTTGAAAATGTGTTGTTAAGTCCGCATGTAGCAGGATGGACAGAGGAGTCGCATAAAAAATTAGCTTCTACCATCGCCTATAAGATCATAGATAAATTTGGAGAAGCAGTTTATTAGAATAAGTAACAAATTGTTCTGAAAACAACCACCATGAAAAAACGAGTTACAGGTATAGGAGGTGTATTCTTTAAAACAAAAGATCCAAAAGCAGTAAAAGATTGGTATCGTGATCACTTAGGTTTCAATACAGATCAATGGGATCTACTTTTTGGTGGAAAAATAAGGACGACGTAGACTGTTCTACACAATGGAGTCCTTTCAAGGAAGACACAGATTATTTTGAACCTTCCAAAAAAGAATTCATGATGAATTTTAGAGTTGAGAATCTAGATGAGTTACTTGAAACCCTTAAATCTGAAGGGGTACAAGTAATAGATAAGAAGGAATCTGTGGAAGAAGGAAAATTTGGATGGATTGTGGATTTAGAAGGCAATAAAATTGAACTTTGGGAGCCTAATGATAAAGCTTTCTTATAAATGTTAAAAAAATCTTCAAATACAGTATCAGTGCTGTATTTGAAGATTTTTATTTTATCTGAACATTTTAATAACTGTCATTTCGAAGAGTAGTGAGGAATCTCTTCTTAGGCTAAATGTTTTTACTAGAGATCCTTCGACTAGCTCAGGATGACAGTCAGGAACATGTTACATTACCCCGAAGCTCGGGGGACGAAAGGTATAATTTTTATCTACTCAAATTTATAATAGCATTCTTTATAGACTCTTTTCCTTCTAAGGCTTCAAAAGTTTTATTTTTCACCAAAGGATCTGCAAGACTCATTACTAATAAAAAGGCAACATCATCTCTAGAGATTTCTCCACTCTGGTCTAATTTTTCAGCAAGCTTTACTTTTGCCAATCCAAGATCGTCATTTAATGCCCCAGGACGTACAATGGTATAAGCAAGTCCGCTGTTTTTTAAATGCTCATCTGCGGTTTGTTTAGCTTCCAGATATACTTTTAGGTCTTTATTAGATTCAGGTTTATCTGCTCCCATAGAACTTAACATCACGAATTTTTTAACCTTCGCTTTTATAGATGCATCTATCATTTTTATAGCTCCATTTTGATCTATGGCGATGGTTTTATCTTCACCTGTGTCTCCTCCAGAACCTGCAGCAAAGATTACCTTGTCCATACCTTGAACTGTTTGGTCTACATCCTTTTCAAGGTCTCCCATTACAGTTTCTACATCCATATCTTCAAACATTTGCCTTTGGTCATCTTTTCTGATCATCGCATATGGCTCGAACGTGCTAGAACTATTCAATATTTCTATAATTCTTTTTCCCGTCTGTCCTGTAGCTCCCACTACCAATACTCTTTCCATTTTATTTCTTTTTAAGAATTTTTAATATACTTATGAAATCGACCAATTCCCAATTTTAAAGATGGTATAACAGGAAATTAACAAGCTTCAGAAAGTATAGGTTTAGATATGTGTATGCTTTTGCTCCAATTCTTTTTGAAACTCTTCCATCACAGGTTTTACAGTGCTTTCAGGAAGATCTGCTATTTTGATGTACATAAGACCATCAATGGCATCATTAAATAATGGATCTACGTTAAAAGCCACCACACGCGCATTTTGCTTGATGTATTTTTTTATTAATACGGGAAGTCTTAAGCTTTCCGATTCTAGTTCATCAATTATTTTATCGAATTTATTAAGATCGGCTTCACTTTCATCAAAAACAATATCCTTATCGGCATCATTCAATTTTACCTTAAATTCTTTTTTTGGTCTTATATATTGTGCCACAAAAGGATCGTAATAATTAGATTTCATAAACTCTATCATCAGCGATTTAGAGAAATTTGAGAATTTATTACTAATGCTTACTCCGCCAATCAGATATTTATGTTCTGGGAAACGCAAGGTGCAATGCACGATTCCTTTCCATAATAAAAACAAAGGCATTGGCCGTAATTGATATTCCTTTATAATAAAAGCCCTTCCCATTTCTATGGACTGGCTCATCATGTCGTAGAGTTCTGGTTCAAATCTAAAAAGATCCTGAAGATAAAAGCCATTTATTCCGTAAGCCTTAAATATTTCAGTTCCCATTCCCATTCTATATGCCCCGGCTATTTTTTTAGTGTCCTTATCCCATAGAAATAGATGATAGTAGTAATCATCAAAAGGATCCAGATCTATAGACTTGTTGCTTCCTTCTCCAACCTCTCTAAAAGTGATTTCTCTTAACCTTCCAATTTCATTAAGAATATTTGGAATCACTTCTTTTTTGGCTAAAAAGACTTCGTAATTTTTACTCTCCAAAAGACGCTTATCTAATCTTCTGCAAGTTTCTATTTCCTCTTCCATTAAAGGTAGATTCGCTTGCAAGGCAATCTTTTTTGGGCTTCTTGGTAACTTTAGACTTTTAGGGATGTTATCAAAGAGGCTTTTCTTTTCAAAAGAATTAGCCAGCATAAAAGTTTTTCTACGTAAAAATGCTGTAAAAGCTTCTAAATTTGGGTTTGCCGTTTGGTCTTCTACAGAGATAGGATTACCAATACGCACCACGATCTTCCTTTTCTTTTGAGATAACATTTCGCTAGGTAATTTAGCGGTTCTTAGAATATCGCTCATACTAGCTAAGCGGTAAAAAAAGGTGCTATTTTTAGCATGAAAATAAATAGGAACAACAGGTACTTTTGCTTTCTGAATTAGCTTCATAGCTGAAGGTTCCCAAGGTTTATCTACAATATGCTTTTCATCTTTATAAGTAGAAACTTCTCCTGCGGGAAAGATCCCTAAGGCACCGCCACTCTTTAAGTGAGCAATAGATTGCTTGATTCCACCTAAACTAGATTTCGCATCCTTATGATCTTCAAAAGGATTAACAGGCATGATATAGGGTTTTAAAGGGTCTAAACGATGCAGAAGAAAATTGGCGATCACTTTAAAATCACTGCGTTTTTCTAATAAGATCTTCAAAAGGATCATTCCGTCTATACCGCCCAACGGATGATTTGCTATGGTGATAAAAGCACCTGTTTTAGGAATTCGTTTTAAATCTTTTTCCGGAATTTCAAAATCGATCTCAAATCCTTCCAGAACAGAATTTATGAATTCTATCCCGTTTAGATTTTTTCTAGAATCGTATTCTTTATTTAGGGTGGAAAGTTTTGTGCTGCGTAATACGATCCATCCAATTGCAGTTCCAATAGGACCTAATTTTTGGAGGTTCATAAGTTTGGCAACTTCCTGCGCGGTAACAATTCCCATTAAGCGTGATTTAGGTTGTTAACAAAGATAGCGAATTGAACTATCGCCTATGTTTAAGCCTTTGTTACTATTTGAACGGTGTTTTGCATAACTTGTTTTAAGAGCACCTCTTTATCTTTTTCTAAAGATTTTATGTCTCCATCATCAAAATGCCTGATGGTGTAAAGAGAAACACCTGTTGTATAACTCACTTTATATCTCGCTTTTAAATGCTGAATAAGTTTCTCCAGATTGTTGAATTTATTATCTACACATACCGCAAAGCTTATAGCAGAATTCTGAATAAGGTCTACCTTGATCTGATATAAATGAAAAAGCCTGAAGACCTCGCTTATATTCTCTTCTACCATAAAGGAGAAATCTAAAGAAGATAATGAAATTAGCACTTGATCTTTTTTAACTATAAAACAAGGAATAGCTGGAACTAGCGCTTGCCCCTTACTAACTGCCGTCCCATTTCCTGAAGGATCTATAAATGATTTAACGAATAGCGGAATTTCCTTTCTCTGTAATGGCTGAAGTGTTTTTGGGTGTATTACAGAAGCTCCATAAAATGCTAGCTCTATAGCTTCTTCATAAGAGATCTGCTGTAATAATTGAGGGTTTTCAAAAACTCGGGGATCTGCATTAAGTACTCCGGCAACATCTTTCCAGATCACCACTTTTTCAGCATTCAAACAATAAGCAAAAATGGCTGCGGAATAGTCACTTCCTTCTCTTCCTAAAGTGGTTGTGAAATTATTAGTGTCTCCCGCGATAAATCCTTGGGTGAGATAGAGCTGATCTTTTTTAATGCTTTTGGAAATTTTATTTTGAGTATTTTCCCAATTTACTGAAGCATCTCGATAAATATTATCGGTTTTTATAAGGGTGCGCGCGTCCACCCAAGTATGGGTGATTCCTTCTTGAGTAAAATATTCGCTAACGATTGTAGAAGAAATTAATTCTCCAAAACAAACCAATTGATCATAGACAAAATCGTACTTGTTTGATTTATTATGAACCATGAAATTCTGGATCTCTTCAAATAGCACTTCTAATTTTTTGTAAATAGGAGCATGGTTTGTATGGAATAAACCAGCAATAATTTCAAGGTGATAAGATCTAATCTCAGAAAGGCTTTCGGGGATTTCTTTAGGATTGCTTAAGTATTCTTTAATTACTAATTCAAATGCATTAGTGATTTTTCCCATTGCAGAAATTACAATCACCTTATCTTTAGCTCCAGTTAATTTCAGGACCTTTAAAACGTTCTGGACAGAAGCCGCATCTTTAATTGAAGCACCACCAAACTTGAATATATCCATTCTTATTTTTCAATATTTTTCAGAATACCAGTTTCGTCCATGTGCACAGTATACCAGTTTTTCTTAATGTCTGCTCCAGAATTTTCGTAAAACTCGATGGCGTTTTTATTGCCTTCAGAAACCACCCATTCTACACGTTTTACTCCATGATCATGTCCGTATTGCACAACTCTTTTGTACAAAGCTCCACCAAGACCAGTTCCACGCATTTCTTTTCTTACAATAAGATCTTCTAAATGCACGGTACGGCCTTTCCAAGTAGAAAACCTGAAATATACCAAAGCCATTCCTTGAAGTTTTCCACTAACATCTGCTACAAAGCATTTAAAGTTTCCATTTTCAAAACCTTCTTTCTCCAAATCTGCAACTTCAATTTCTACCTGATTAGATGCATTTTCGTGAGCTGCAAGTTCTTTTATAAGTTCAAGGACTTGTGGCATGTCATTTTTTTGCGCTTCTCTAATTGTGTATTCCATAATGGTTGCTTTTTCACAAATTTAGCAAACCATTCTTATATATGGTAGAAATGTTAAAGTAGAATATTCCAATATTTATCTTTCTAGATAAGATCTCATGGCATTTTTATCCATTTGTACTGTATCCCAATCCCTTAAAACATTAGCGCCACTGCGTTCATAAAATTCTACAGCAGGAGTGTTCCAATCTAGAACCACCCATTCTGCTCGCTTTACGCCTTGGTCTAAAGCATAAGCGATCACCTCCTTGTATAAGGCACTTCCAATACCAGTACCACGCATTTCCTGGCGCACTACAAGATCTTCTAAATGAACAGTTTTGCCTTTCCAGGTGGAGAATCTAAAATAGACCAAAGCCATTCCTTCAATTTTATTATCTGCTTCAGCAACAAAACAAGTGTAGAAAGCATCAGCGCCAAAACCTGCTTTTTCAAGGTCTTTTACATCTATTTCTACTGCGTCGGGTTCTTTCTCGAAAGTTGCCAGTTCCTGAATTAATTCTAGAATTTGTGGAAGATCTTTCTTTTCAGCTTTTCGGATTGTAAATTTCATAGTCATGTTAATTATTTCAAAAATAAGGAACTTACATTTATTTAAATGGCGAAAACGTTATAGTACCTTATATATTTTGAATATTTTTGCCGCAACTTAATCATATCCCATTAAAATGTCCAAGAAAAATCAGACTTTAGGTGAATTCATAATAGAAAATCAAGAGGATTTTGCGTACTCCTCTGGAGAGCTGTCCAGATTGATAAATTCTATTAGACTTGCTGCCAAAGTAGTAAATCATGAAGTGAATAAAGCTGGGTTAGTAGATATTATTGGAGCATATGGCGAGACCAATATTCAAGGCGAAGATCAACAAAAAATGGATGTTTATGCAAATGAAACATTTATTAAAACCCTTACTAACAGGGAGATTGTTTGTGGGATCGCTTCTGAAGAAAATGATGACTTTATAACCATTGAAGGTCATAAAAAAGATCACCAAAACAAATATGTGGTACTTATGGATCCTTTGGATGGGAGTTCTAATATAGACGTAAATGTATCTGTAGGAACCATTTTTTCTATTTATAGAAGGGTGACTCCAGTTGGAACACCGGTTACAAAAGAGGATTTCTTACAAGCGGGGAACAAACAAGTGGCTGCCGGATATATCATTTATGGTACTTCAACAATGTTGGTGTACACCACCGGAAATGGAGTAAACGGATTTACTTTAAATCCTGCATTGGGTTCTTGGTATTTATCACATCCTCAAATGCAATTTCCTGAAACTGGAACTATCTACTCTATAAATGAAGGAAATTATATTCATTTTCCACAGGGTGTAAAAGACTATATTAAGTATTGCCAACAAGAAAAACCCGAAGGTCCTTATACTTCAAGATATATAGGTTCTATGGTTAGTGATATCCATAGAAATATGATAAAAGGAGGGATTTTTATCTACCCTAAAAGTTCCCAGAATTCTTCTGGAAAATTAAGGTTGTTATATGAATGTAATCCAATGGCGTTCATAGTAGAACAAGCTGGTGGAAAAGCCAGTGATGGGTTTGGAAGAATACTAGACTTGAAGCCAACTGAATTGCATCAGCGAGTTCCATTCTTTTGTGGAAGTACAAAAATGGTAGAAAAAGCCGAAGAATTTATGACAGCGAAAGACCGCTAGTCTATTCTTTATTTAATAAATATCGGTAATCATCAAAACTTAAACGTCCACCATAGATCTCTAAAGATCTTTTGATAATCGCTTTAGAGGATTCTTCAGAAAATCCAAGTCCAATTGCATATTTTTTGATAAGCTCTGCTTCTTCAGCATCTATGTCATGATCTGAAAATATGATCGTAAAAAGATCATGCAATCTTTCTAATCTTCTTTCTACAGTATTAGGCGGTTGAATTGGAAAGGAGGATGGGTTTTGCAATACTTTGCTATACTCAGATTCATCAATATCCAATTTTCTAGCAAATCTTTGAAGCTGAACTTCTTCCAACGCATTTATTTCACCATCTATTGCTGCTAGGTTAACGATAGCTGCAAAGTGACCTAAATTACGTAAATGCTCTCCCGAGTCAAACAAATCTACAAATGACATATATAATATAATTTATTGCTGCAAATATAGATAATCCGCTATTGATGTGAAATCAATTTATATCATAATTAACTGGTGATTGTACATTCGCTAATCTTTTCTTAATCCCTTTATAAGAAAAGGCAAAAGCATTAACTTTCTTTAGTTAATGAAAAGAATTATGATGAACGCACCTTTGTTGGTATTTAATGAAAAAGGCATTTATTGCGAGCAAGCCAAGGTGTATTTAGATCCTTGGAAGCCGGTAGATCATGCTATAATATCACATGGTCATGCAGATCATTCCAGATGGGGACATAAAAAGTATATTACTCATCATTCTAATGTGCCAATTATTAGGCACAGATTGGGAGAAATAGTGGTTACTGGCAAGGAATGGAATGAAACTTTTACTATAAACGGAGTTAAATTCTCACTTCACCCGGCGGGACATATTATTGGTTCTTCTCAAATTCGGGTTGAATATAAAGGAGAAGTTTGGGTATTTACAGGAGATTATAAAATGGAAGATGATGGGGTTGCAGTTCCTTATGAATCTGTTAAATGTCATTCTTTTATTACTGAATGCACCTTTGGATTGCCTGCTTTTAAATGGGTGCCTCAAGATCAGGTGATGGCAGATGTAAATAATTGGTGGCAGCAAAATAGAGAGGATGGAAGAACTTCTGTACTGTTTGGATATTCTTTAGGAAAAGCACAACGTTTGTTGAAGTATTTAGATCCTAGTATTGGAAAGATCTATACTCATGGTGCTATTGAAAATATGACAGAGGTTTTAAGGCCACAGTTAAGCATGCCCGAAACAATTAGAGTTACAAGGGATACTAAAAAAGATGATTTAAAGGGAAGTATAGTACTAGCGCCACCAAGTGCTCAAGGAACTCCGTGGATCAGGAAAATGGTGCCATTTGTCACAGCGTCGGCAAGTGGATGGATGACTTTTCGGGGTGCAAGAAGACGAAGAGCAATTGATAAAGGTTTTGTGCTTTCAGATCATTGTGATTGGCAAGGATTGTTGCAGGCAATAGAAGGCACAGGTTGTGAAAAAGTGATCTGTACACATGGTTATACCGAAATTTTTTCAAGATTCTTGAGAGAAAAAGGCTATGATGCCAGAACAGAAGAGACTCAATATGAAGGAGAAATAGGGGAATTAGAAGCGAAGAGTGAAGTTGAAAAAGATCCAGAATTGGTAGAAAAAACACCTGAAAACTTATGAAACTTTTTGCCGAATTAATAAGAACGCTGGATAGCACTAATAAGACTACCCTAAAAGTCGAGGCACTAACTCGATACTTTGAAGAAGCATCAGATAAAGATAAGGTTTGGGCAATAGCTATTTTATCTCATAGAAGACCGCCAAGACCTGTGAATACAACTTTACTAAGAGAATGGGCTACAGAACTCGCAAATATTCCTCTCTGGTTATTTGAAGAATCTTATCATATTGTTGGGGATCTGGCAGAAACTATTGCCTTGATTATTCCTGCATCGGATGCTTCATCAGATAAAAGTTTGAATCAGTTTCTTCAGGAGATCATCGAGTTAAAAAAATTACCTGAATCAGAGAAAAAGGAATATTTGCACAAAAATTGGATAGAACTCAATTACTATGAGCGTTTCGTATTTAGTAAATTAATTACGGGAAGTTTTAGAATAGGTGTAAGTCAGAAATTAATGACACGAGCGCTTTCTAAAGCAACTCACATTGATGAAGACATACTTGCTTATAAATTAATGGGGAATTGGGAACCTTCTAAAATTTCCTATACTCAGCTTATTTTAGAAGAAAATGAAGAAGATTATCTGTCAAAACCATATCCGTTCTATCTGGCTTATGCTTTAGAGAATGAAGCACAAGAATTGGGGGATGTAAGCGATTGGAGTGCTGAGCATAAATGGGACGGAATTCGGTCTCAGGTGATCATAAGGAATAACGAGCTTTTTGTTTGGAGTCGTGGAGAAGAATTGGTAACCGATAAGTACCCAGAATTCCAGTCCTTTATAAATACCGTTCCAAATGGTACGGTCATGGATGGCGAAATCTTGCCTTTCCCAAATGGTGAAATAGGTACTTTTAATGATTTGCAGACTAGAATTGGGAGAAAGACAGTTTCTAAAGCTTTGCCAGAAAAAACTCCAGTGATCTTAAAAGTTTACGATCTCTTGGAATGGAACGGAAAAGATATTCGGAATAGTTCATATAAAGAAAGACGAGAGTTGCTGAAAATCTTGGTTAAAGATGTAGGTACTTCTGAAATTCCTTTATACTTATCAAAAAACCTTGCTTTTAATACTTGGGAGGAAGTTGCTGAAGAACGTCAACGAGCCAGAGAGGAACGTTCTGAAGGCTTAATGCTGAAAAAGTTGGATTCGCCATATTTGGTAGGAAGAAAAAAAGGAGATTGGTGGAAGTGGAAGGTAGATCCTTTGACTGTTGATGCTGTGTTAACCTATGCAATGCGTGGTCACGGGCGACGTTCTAATTTATTTACAGATTATACATTTGGATTGTGGGATAAGGAAAAAAATGAATTAGTAACCTTTGCCAAAGCTTATTCTGGTCTTACCGATGCAGAATTTAGAAAGGTGGATGCTTGGATCAAGAGAAATACTCTAGAAAGATTTGGACCTGTAAGAAGTGTAACTCCGCATCATGTTTTTGAAATTGCTTTTGAAGGAATTGCAGAATCTAAGAGGCATAAAAGTGGAGTAGCTACAAGATTTCCGAGAATTTTAAGGTGGAGACAAGACAAGAAGGTAGAGGATGCAAATACGATAGAAGACCTCAAAGCACTTATTCCTAAATGATTTTTATTCAATTATAATTGTAGTAAGCTTTAGTTTTTTCTAACCCGACTTACTATTTCTTTTTCAAATTTCCTATCACTAATTAAAACTTCAAAAAATTCCTCAATATATTCTACAGTAGAAATATACTCTCCTCGATTTTCAAATAATAACTCACATTCTTTGATTGCTCCGAGAATAGCAGACCTGTTCTCTAAAAACTCCAATCTAACATCATCAAATATTTTTGGGTCTCTTTCAAATCCTCTATAAATTCTTTGTTTTACATTATCAATGGATAATTTCTCATTATTAATTTGAGATACTGTTGCATAGCTAGTGTTCACCAATCCACACATATCAAAATCATAAGGCACTGGGATAATTGTTTTTTCTAAAAATATTAATTTAATATTATGTTGGTAGGCGGTTGAATAATCTGTATTTCCAATCATGTATTGAAAAAATGAGTTTCTAACGCACTCCAATGGCACCTGATTTAAGGGATGTGCTTTTATATCCAAAACTTTACCACCTAGTCGTTTTGCTACATTTTTATCATCTTCAATAAGAATTGCAAATAATTCATGATCTTTTGTATTCTTTCCCCTTATTTCTTCGTAGCTAAGATGTACCAATTTAGATTTGAAATGAAAAGGGGACACAATTTCATACAACTTATAAGCTAAGTATTCTTTTAAAATATTATCATTGGATTCCTTTTGAAGTAAGCATGGTAGCACTAATTTCAAATTTTTGTGGCCTTCAAAAAGAGTGTTATTACCTTCTTTCTTTTTGATTTTTACTTTAATTGGAACGAAATAGCAGTTTTTCAGTCGAAAATTTCCTCGTTTACGTAATCTCACCTCCAAAGAATCCCAGTTTTGTTCCTCGTCTTTAAATTTTAGAAAGGTTGTGATAAATGTAGAATCGTTGGTTTCTTTTTTAATATCTTTATTAGAGTATTTAAGGGAAATGTGCATCACCTCATTATTAATAAATAGTGCAGATGGAACCTCTACAAGATCATTCTTAAATTCTTGCGCAATAGAAATGTTGATAAATAAAATTGTGGGGAGCAAAATACTGAGGATAGCAGATTTACTCATAATAGATGTATATTTATCTAAGATATTAAAAACCAAGCTATTAGAAAATATTTATCCATAATAAATTATAGAACATTTTTTACGTTATCACTTTCAGCAATAATGACGTATTTGTTCTTTAGGTTTAAGATCAACTTTAATGTGGACCTTACCTTGCTCAGTATTGCTATTATTTTTCCTTTAGTATTTACCATTCGTAGTTCTTTTAAACGAAGAGAAAAGGCTTTAGAGCATTTAAGTAAATTTGTAAGTTCCTTAAAAACAGTTCAATATTATATAAGTAGTAACGAGAAACTTCTTGAAGAAAGAAAGGCTGAAATTGATAAAATATTAAGTGAAATTAATCTAAAAACCATAGAGCATCTATCCAAAAAAAATGCTGATATCAAGGGCTTAGATGAAATCGTGCACCAAGTATATAATTTTATTTCAAATGAAGAAAACCTTATTCCGTATAAGCTTAGAGACAGAGTTTTTAAATTTATGAAGGATACGCATGAATCTATAGAGAATTTACATGCTATTCATATTCATAGAACTCCTATTAGTTTAATGGCTTATTGTGAGGTGTTTATTTATATTTTTCCTCTAATTTATGCACCAACGATTATTTACAACTTAGGGGTAAATGATGCAGATTGGATTGCCTATTTTATTGTCATTCTAACTCAGTTTGTACTAATTTCTTTATACAATATTCAAAATCAATTGGAATATCCTTTTGATAATATTGGGGTTGATGACATCAATCTTAATAATTTTAAAATAGAACGTTAAAACTACTTTCTGTTCCTAATTGATGATTTATCTTTAAGAGTGAAATCCTATATTTTTAATTATTAAACATTCAGCTTTTTTAAATTGAGCAGGGCAGAACTTATAAAACTTGCAGAGAATTGGTTTGCCGAGCAGAGCTGGAAATCATTCAAATTCCAAAGAGATACCTGGAAAAGTTATCTACAAAATAAAAATGGTCTTTTAAACGCTCCTACGGGAAGCGGAAAGACTTATGCTCTTTGGGTACCTATTGTTTTGGAATACATAAAGAATAATCCAGATTATAAAACCAAACACAAAAAAGGCTTAAAAGCGATTTGGATCACTCCTCTGCGGGCACTTTCAGTAGAAATAGAACAATCTGCAAGAAGATTTGCAGAGGAAATGGGAACATCCTTAACCGTGGGAATTAGATCTGGTGACACCTCCCAAAAAGAGCGAGCGGCACAAAAACGAACAATGCCAGATCTTCTAATTACTACTCCGGAAAGCTTACAGTTACTACTGTCTTCAAAAAATTATGCTAAGATGTTTAAAGATCTTAATGCGATTGTTATAGATGAGTGGCACGAAGTATTGGGGACAAAACGAGGAGTACAGGTAGAATTAGGATTATCCCGATTAAAAACGATTTCTAAAAAACTGAAGATCTGGGGAATTTCAGCAACTATAGGAAATCTTCAGGAGGCTCGTGAAGTATTATTGGGTCCGGAATCGGCTGCTTATCAAAACTCGGTAATGATCAAGGCAGATTTAAAAAAGAAAATAGATGTACGCTCTATTATTCCGAAGAAAATGGAGAAGTTTCCTTGGAGAGGACATTTAGGCTTACATTTAATTGCTGAGGTGGTTCCAATAATAAATAATTCCAAAACCACTTTGTTATTTACTAATACGCGATCACAATGCGAACTGTGGTTTCAGAAATTAATGGAGAAATACCCAGAATTTGCTGGGGATGTCGCAATGCACCACGGAAGCATCAATAAGGAAACCAGACTTTGGGTAGAGCAAGCCATTAGAAACGAATCTTTAAAAGCAGTAGTTTGTACTTCTAGTTTAGATCTTGGAGTTGATTTTGCACCTGTAGAAACTATCATTCAAATTGGTGGGCCAAAAGGGGTAGCAAGATTTATTCAACGAGCGGGAAGAAGCGGACACCAGCCCGGAAAACAAAGTGTGATCTACTTTTTACCCACGCATGCCATTGAGCTTATTGAAGCTTCGGCATTGCACAAAGCTGTGAATAAAACGGTCGTGGAAGATAGGATTCCCTATTTGTTAAGCTTCGATGTTTTGGTGCAATACCTTACAACCCTCGCTGTTTCAGATGGTTTTTTTCCTGCCGACATCTATCCAGAGATAAAATCTACTTTTTGTTTTCATGCAATTACTGAAGGTCAATGGGAATGGGTGCTGAATTTTATCACCAAGGGCAGTCAGAGTTTACAAGCTTACGATGAATATAAAAAGGTGGAAATTGAAGAAGATGGTTCATTTAAAGTGAACGATAAGGGAGTTGCCATGAGGCACCGTTTGCAAATTGGAACAATTGTAAGTGATGCCGTGCTCACTGTGAAATATATGAAAGGCGGTTTTATTGGAAGTATAGAAGAATGGTTTATTTCCAAGTTGAAGCCTGGCGATGTGTTTACATTTGCAGGAAGAAACTTAGAATTAGTGCATATAAAGAATATGCAAGTGATCGTGAGATCATCAAAAAGTAAAACTTCTCGGGTTCCTAGCTGGCAAGGAGGAAGAATGGCCTTTTCTGCACAGATGAGCGAATTGCTTAGAGAAGAGATGTACGAAGCAGCAGCTTCAATGGAAAAAGATGACAAAGGAAGAACGAAGAAAACTTCAGAAGAATTAAAAGCCTTAAAACCTATTTTTAAAAGGCAATTACGAGAATCTATCATCCCAAAAAGCAATGAATTTTTAATAGAAACTTTTAAAACACGAGAAGGCTATCACGCTATTTTTTATCCTTTTGAAGGTAGATTTGTTCATGAAGCTCTTGGAAGTTTACTGGCATATAGAATTAGCTTATTGCTGCCAATTAGTTTTACGCTTGCGTTTAACGACTATGGATTTGAATTGCTTTCCGATCAGGAAATAAATATGGAGCAGGTTTTAGATAATAATCTTTTTTCTTCGGAATTCTTGATGGACGATCTTTATAAGAGTTTAAACGCTACAGAAATGGCACGAAGAAAGTTTCGGGATGTTGCAGTTATTGCCGGTATGGTTTTTACGGGTTATCCCAATAAACTTATAAAAACAAAACACCTTCAGTCTAATTCCCAATTGCTTTTTAGTGTTTTTAGAGATTATGAGCCAGACAATCTTTTATTCCTTCAGGCTTTTCGAGAAACTTTTGAACATCAATTGGAGGAAGGTAGGTTACGGCAAGCTTTAGAACGAATCTCGCATCAGGAAATAGTTTGGAAAGCCTGTGAGAAAGCGACTCCCTTTTCATTTCCAATAATTACAGATAGACTTCGGGAGAAACTGACTTCAGAAAAAGTGGAAGACCGCATCCGCAAAATGCTGAAACAACTAGAAAAGTGATTAAATTTGCAGGGTGATAGAAAAGATACATTTAGCTAATCAAACATTCATTTTGCATCATTCTGGTACTATGTATTGGGAAGAGCAGGAGATATTGCTAATTAGCGATGTACATCTTGGGAAGATCTCGCATTTTAGAAAATATGGAAGCGCTGTTCCGCAAGCTGCTATTTCAGAAAATTTCAGAAAAATGGATCAGGTGGTGGAATTCTTTTCACCAAAAAGTATTGTATTTATGGGAGATCTTTTTCATAGCTCTTTAAATATGGAATGGGATCTATTTACACAATGGATGGAAACTATAAATATTCCAGTGATCTTGGTGGCTGGAAATCATGATATTATATCTGAATTAAAATATGATGCGTTAGGAGTTAAGATTTATTCTGAAATTATTATTGGGGATCTCTTATTAACACATCATCCTGAAGAAAGACAAGGTTTTTTTAATATATGCGGACACCTTCACCCTGGATTCAAATTAAGAGGAAACGGAAGGCAAACGCTTCAGTTACGTTGTTTTTATCAAAATAAAGAACAACTAATATTACCCGCATTTGGTGAGTTTACGGGAAATTTCTGGATCTCACCAAATGAGGGAGATCGTATCTTTGCAATAACCAAAACAGAAGTTATTTCAGTTTTTTAAACTTTAGAAGTTATGAATAAGAGATTAGCTATTATCAATTTGTTATCGGTAATAACCGCCATTCTTGCCAGTTATTTTTCTCAGATAGTTGGGATTAATGGAAATACAATAGGTGGTTTAAGCGCCGAATATGACAATCTTTTCACTCCTGCAGGTTATGCTTTTGCTATTTGGGGACCTATTTATATAGCACTGTTAATATTTTCGATTTATCAGGTTTATAGTTGTTATTCAGATAAACCTAAGGATGGAAATGAGTTCAAGACCGGGCCTTGGTTTTATATTACGAATTTCGCAAATGCTTTATGGGTATTCGCATGGCTTTATGAGTATACTTTGATATCGGTTATTTTGATGCTTATAATGTTAGGCAGCCTAATTGCAATTATTATAAAAACTAATATGGAACGTTGGGATGCAACATTTAAGATCATAGGTTTTTATTGGTGGCCAATTTGTTTATATTCCGGATGGATCACTGTAGCAACTATTGCCAATATAACTGCGTATTTGGCTAAATTAGGCTGGGACGGAGGTATGTTTACCGAGGTGCAGTGGACTATGATCATGATTGCCGCTGCAACTGTAATTAATATTACAATTATCCATACCAGAAACATGAGAGAATTTGCTTTGGTTGGAGTATGGTCATTGGTAGCGATCTACGTAAAACAGCTTGATGAAAATAGTACATTAGCCTATGTAGGTTTAAGTGCCGCAGTGCTAATCTTTCTTAATATAGCTTATCATGGTTATGTTAATAGAAAAAGCAGCCCAATGCATAAAATGATGTCTGGAAAATTTTAGATCATACCTTTAATATCGTTTCCCCAAGTTGGGTAAGCATAGATCATGGTTTTTAATTCCTTGCAAGTTAATTTTCCGCACATTGCCATTACAAACATATTGATGATCTCGGAAGCTTCTGGACCAATTAAATGCGCCCCTAAAACAAGATCTGTTTTTTTATCTACTAGAGTTTTGTAAGCATATTCCTCTGTGTTCACTCTTTTTGCGTTAAACCAACCCGGAACTAACTTATGCTCTAAAGTATATTCATAGCCTTTTTCTTTAGCTTCTTTTTCTGAAAGTCCTACGGAAGCGATGTTCGGAAGTGTAAATACTACCGAAGGTTGTGGAGGAAAATTCACTTCTTCAGGCTTGTTTGGATCTAAAAGATTGGCAATCACAATTAATGCTTCTTGCGAGGAAAGAGGAGTTAAAGGAAGTCCTTCACTGTCTGATACATCTCCACAAGCATAAACATTTTCATTTGTTGGATTCTGAAGATATTTATTCACAGAAACCCCTTTTTTGCTAAAAGCAACATTCCCTTTTTCAAGATCTAATTCATCTATAGAAGGTACTCTTCCCGCAGTATTTATCACAAGTTCTGCTTTTTCTGAAATTTCCTTTCCCTCCTGTAAAGCAGTAACCCTATAGTTTTTTCTAAGCTTCTCTATTTCTGAAACTTCTGCATTAAAAATGAATTTTATCCCAAGCTTTTCTGAAGCGGTTACCAAATAACCAACCATATCCTCATCAAAATTAGTTAGAGGTCTGGGGGCTAGGTCCATCATAGTTACTTTTACTCCAAGACGAGCTGCCATATGAGCGAACTCCATACCAATATAACCAGCTCCTATAAAAATCATACTCTCTGGTAAATGTTCTAAATTTAAAAAGTCGTCACTTACAATAGCATGTTCTCTTCCCGGAATTTTTAGTTCCAATGGCCTTTGTCCTGTAGCAATCACAATTTTCTTAGCTATAATTGTTTTTCCCTCTACAGAGAGTGTGTTTTTATCTAAGAATTTTGGTGACTGATGAAACATAGTTACTCCTAGCTTTTCAAAATCCTTTTCTGTTTTTGCTGGAATGGCATCTACAAAAGTTTCTTTAAAAGCCATTAGATCTTCCCAACTGAATTCCGGCATTTTGGTAATACCAATACCTTTCATTTTATGAGCACGGTCTATAATTTCAGTAAGTCCGAGTAAAACTTTTTTAGGATCACAACCTCTTTGAGAACAAGTCCCACCAAATTCACGATTGTCTGCAATGGCAACTTTCCAGCCTTCTTTTACACAAGAGGTAGCTACTTTTTTACCAGCCGTTCCAGTTCCAATTACAAAAACATCGTATTCTTCAAATTTAGCCATGTTGCGATTTTTATTAATGCTTCGGAAATTACTTAAAAAGCATCGTTTATAATCTTGTATCCGTAGTTTTAGGCTGAAATTAACATCTTTAGCATTTTTAAAATTGGATTAACGAACATCTGTTTGTTGTCCTAATAGTTCTTACGTCACCCTGAATTTATTTCAGGGTTTAATACTGTATTCATTTATATCATGATGAGATTTTGAAACAAGTTCAGAATGACGTCCTTCTTTGGTTTAGGAGATTTCACGGATAGACAATTGATTTATTTTTAATAAACAGGTTACAAATAATTATTAAACTTTTGCGCGGGATGGATGCAGCGATTATCTTTGCGACAATGAGTAAATCTACTATTGCCCAAACACTTGCAAAGTCTCTGCAACAGCAGAAACTTGGGGATTTTATTGCCTCTTCTCAAAACAATCTTACAAAAATTCAATTAAAAGGACTGGTAGGATCTTCCTTGTCCTATGTGCTTTCTAATGCTTTTAGCACTGCAGAGCGACCATTTCTATTGATATTTAATGATAAAGAAGAAGCTGCCTATTATTTGAACGATCTAGAACAATTAATGGGGGATAAGAATGTGCTTTTTTATCCTGGAAGTTATCGGAGGCCTTATGAACTTGAGGAAACAGATAATGCCAATGTGCTTTTAAGAGCAGAGGTTCTAAACCGCATTAATTCTCGAAAAAAACCAGCACTTATAGTTACGTATCCGGATGCTTTATTCGAGAAAGTAGTTACTAGAAAAGAATTAGAAAAGAGCACTTTGAAGATCGCAGTTGGAGACCAACTTTCTTTAGATTTTGTAAATGAAGTGTTGTTTGAATATAAATTCACGCGAGTAGATTTTGTGACCGAACCGGGAGAATTTTCTGTGCGTGGTGGAATTATAGATGTGTTTTCCTTCAGTAATGACGAGCCGTATAGAATAGAATTCTTCGGGAATGAAGTAGATAGCATTCGAAGTTTCGATGTGGAAACTCAACTTTCAACAGAAAAAGTTAATAAGATCTCTGTAATGCCAAATGTAGAACACAAACGTTTGGATGAGGTTAGAGAAAGCTTTTTAAAATACATTTCAGAAAAAACAATTGTCTTTATCAAAAATCCGGAATTGCTTTCCGGAGAAATGGATAAATTATTTGGGAAAGCAGAAGAAGCTTTTACCAAATTAGGAGATGATATTAAACATAATAAACCCGAAGAATTATTTTGTTCCTCCGGCCTTTTAACAGAGCAACTCGAAGAATTTAGAGTTGTAAATCTGGGGAACATAAATAATCTCCGAAAGAAATCCAGCACTTCTGTTGAAGATGCCGGGGAAATAATAGAATTCCATACCAAGCCGCAACCTTCATTTAATAAACAGTTCGACTTATTAATAGATAACCTGATCGAGAATCAGGAAGCCGGTTATACCAATTATATCTTTTGTGTGAGCGAGCAGCAAGCCAAGAGATTTCATGATATTTTTGAAGATCAGGAACGGGAAGTGAAATATAAAACCGTGGTGCTTTCCATGTATCAAGGTTTTATAGATGAAGATTCTAAAATGGTTTGTTATACAGACCATCAGATCTTTGAGCGCTATCATAAATTCCATTTAAAGAATGGCTATGCTAAGAAGCAAGCTATCACTTTACAAGAGCTTACCAACTTAGAAGTTGGAGATTACGTGACTCACATAGATCACGGAATTGGAAAATTTGGCGGACTCCAGAAGATAGATGTGGAAGGGAAAATGCAGGAAGCCATTAAATTGTTTTATGGGGAGCGGGATATTTTATACTTGAGCATTCACTCGCTTCATAAGATCTCCAAATTCAACGGAAAAGACGGGAAACCTCCAAAAATATATAAACTAGGTAGTAATGCCTGGAAAAATTTAAAGCAGAAAACCAAGGCTAGAGTTAAGCATATCGCTTATAATCTAATTGAATTATATGCGAAAAGAAGAACTCAGCAAGGTTTTCAATATGGGCCGGATTCTTACTTGCAATTAGAGTTGGAAGCTTCATTTTTATATGAAGATACTCCAGATCAAAGCACGGCTACTGCTGCAGTGAAAGAAGATATGGAAAGTCCGAGACCTATGGACCGTTTGGTTTGTGGGGATGTGGGATTTGGTAAAACCGAAGTTGCTATTCGTGCAGCATTTAAAGCAGTAGATAATGGAAAACAGGTAGCCATTTTAGTGCCGACTACGATTCTAGCTTTTCAGCATCATAAAACCTTTACAGAAAGGCTTAAAGATTTCCCTGTAACAGTAGATTATCTAAATAGATTTAGAACGGCAAAGGAACGCAGGGAAACCTTAGAAGACCTAGAAAATGGAAAAGTGGATATCATTATTGGGACACATCAGTTAGTAAGCAAAGCCGTAAAATTTAAAGATCTTGGGTTGTTGGTGGTAGATGAAGAACAAAAATTCGGGGTTGCTGTAAAGGATAAACTGAAGACTATCAAGGAAAATGTAGATACACTTACTCTAACCGCAACGCCAATTCCGCGTACACTTCAATTCAGTTTAATGGCAGCAAGAGATCTTTCAACCATTACTACGCCACCACCAAACAGATATCCTATAGAAACCAATGTGGTCCGTTTTTCAGAAGAAACCATTCGAGATGCTATTTCTTATGAAATTCAGCGTGGGGGACAGGTTTTCTTTATTCACAACAGAATTGAAAATATCAAGGAAGTTGCAGGGATGATCCAGCGTTTGGTGCCAGATGCTAAAGTTGGCGTGGGACATGGACAAATGGAGGGGAAGAAACTAGAGAATTTGATGCTCAGTTTTATGAATAGTGAATTTGATGTGCTGGTTTCTACCACGATCATAGAAAGTGGATTAGATGTTACCAATGCGAATACCATCTTTATAAATAATGCAAATAACTTCGGACTTTCAGATCTACACCAGATGCGAGGGAGAGTAGGAAGAAGCAATAAAAAAGCTTTTTGTTATTTTATTACGCCGCCATATTCTGCAATGACAGACGATGCCAGAAAAAGAATTACTGCTTTAGAGCAATTTTCTGATCTTGGAAGCGGAATTAACATCGCCATGAAGGATCTTGAAATCCGCGGAGCAGGAGATCTTCTTGGAGGAGAACAAAGCGGATTTATTAGTGATATTGGTTTTGATACCTATCAGAAAATATTGAATGAGGCGATTGAAGAATTAAAAGAAAATGAATTTAAAGATCTGTATGAGCAAACTGAAGATGTAGATCAGAAAGTATTTGTTAAGGACACTCAAATAGATACCGATTTCGAATTGTTGTTCCCAGATGATTATATAAATAATATTTCCGAAAGACTGAGTCTTTACACCAAGCTGAACAACTTGAAGACCGAAGAAGAGCTTCAGAAATTTGAAGCAGATCTGGAAGATCGTTTTGGAGAATTACCAACTCAGGCGGTAGATCTTTTGAATAGTGTGCGAATTAAATGGATCGCTTCTCATATAGGTTTAGAAAAAGTGATCATGAAAAAAGGCAAATTGATCGGATACTTTATAGCAGATCAACAATCTAAATTTTACCATACTCCAACTTTCTCTAAAGTATTACAATATGTACATTCTCATACACATTCTTGTACAATGAAAGAAAAGCAAACCAGAGCAGGTTTAAGATTATTGCTAACTTTTGAAAAGATATCTTCTATAGAAAAAGCTTTAAAAGTATTGGAACCCTTAGATTTTAGAGTGAAAGTGGAGGAAGAGGCGAAGGTTTAAATTTTACTCTTCCATCATTTTGGATGAATGCCACCTTCCTTAAAAAACAGGGAAGGAGCAAAAGTTTAAATTAAGATTGAGAAAAGCATTTTCCAAATGCTCAGTTTTTTCTCCCCACGTATTATTAATATGGATGCTCGAAGTGACGTACAGTAACCAGAAATTTTAGTTGGCGCTGAGTGGAGACCTTATCAAGCTTTAGAAAAGCATTGTTTATTTTTTTTTTTGCTCCCCGCCTATTTTTAGGAGGGGTGCTCGAAGAGCGGGGAGGTCATTTATTTAAAATTATCTTTTATTTCTTGTAATACAGATTGTAAATTATCGAATACTAATTTATTCTCAAATCTAATTACTCGAAAACCTAATTCTTCTAATATTTTAGTTCGATTTTCATCCTTTTCTTGTGCAGTTGGATTTAAATGGACTTGTCCGTCAAGTTCAATGATTAGCCTTTCTTCTGGACAATAAAAATCTACTATAAAGTTTTCAATACTATGTTGTCTTCTAAATTTCCTTCCCTCCAGTTTCCGTTGTTGTAATTGTTTCCAAAGAAAGGCTTCCGCTGAGGTTAGATTTTTCCTGAGTTCTTTCCTATATGGCTCTAGGTGTTTTCTGTTATGAATCTTTTTATTCATGATTGTAGCTTTTACCCTTCCGACATTCCTGCGGAACGCCACCTTCCCTAGAAAATAGGGAAGGAGCAAAATAAATGTTATCTAAAAATATAAAAAAGCATTCTCTAAATGCTCTATTTTGGTACCCGACTTATTCTTAATGATAGCAATAATATCAAATCGAACCTCTACATCAAGATTATGTTCTGTCACAAAAAAGTCGACAGCTTTAACTAGGTTCTGGATTTGTTTGCCTTTTACAAAATCCTGTGGATTCCCAAAATCTGGAGTGCTGCGAGTTTTAACTTCTATTATAGCCAAAACATCCTTTTTTCTGGCAATAATATCTACTTCTGCTTTTTGATATCTAAAATTTCGGACTACGATCTTATATCCGTGTTTTAAAAGGTATGAAACCGCTAAGTCCTCTCCCTTTTTACCGAGTTCGTTGTGAGATGCCATTTATTGTACATTGTTGTTTCATAGGGAAATAATAATGACTTAAATGTACTGTTTTTCAGTAAACTACATAATATTCGATCTTGAAGCTTAACTAAGATTTAAATAATATGGCTTTAACCTTGAGATCCATATCTTTAATTTCTTCAGGAGTAGCTTTCATGATATGATCTCCGTAAAATTTGTTTTTTGGCTCCTTTTCTGGCGCAAGAAACACATGAATACTAGATTTCTCCAATTTTCCATCATTCCATAAGGTTGCTCCACTATAATCCCATCCAAATCCATAGAAAGAAATTGG
The DNA here is from genome assembly GCF_000403785.1 of Gillisia sp. CAL575. Taxonomy (GTDB): domain Bacteria; phylum Bacteroidota; class Bacteroidia; order Flavobacteriales; family Flavobacteriaceae; genus Gillisia. The sequence goes on along the minus strand of NZ_APHJ01000021.1, from coordinate 355,711 downwards.
TTTCTGATTCATTTGGGTCAACTCATCGTAGGTAGATCCTATTTTTATTGAGGTCTTACTTTTCCATTTTCCGTTGGTGTCCATTCTAATATCCTCTATCTGAGTTCTATTCTTATCTTTCCAAGTAATATGCAACTCATCTGGAGAATTAGGTGAGATCACAGTATAAGCGCGTTCTTCGGTCCCTTCTTCAAATAAACCAACATCTTCAGTGATCACTTCATTTGGAAAAGCATCTTTAATGCTTGCGGCATTCATCTCTAACAGATCTTCAACAAAAAATTGTTTAGAAGTTGGTCCCGCTGTTGTGTTTTTGGATGAATTACAAGAAACAATGAGTAGAATAGCCGATAAACAGAAAAACTTGCGCATATTTTTTATTTTAGGCTAAAATGGAGTTCTAACAGGACATAGACATTGTCTTTTGCAATAATTTAACGCTTAGTATTTAGCAGTTGCTTACCTTTGCAGCCTTTAATCCCTCACTGAGGGTTTTAATTTATCATCCCAATAGCTATTGGGATGCCTGAATTTATTAAAAGTGTTTTCCTCCCGGGAAATCGGGATATATTTCTTGGGCTTAGCCCAAGATTATTAATTAAATTATAGAAGCTAATGAGCAATTCACCACAACGATATACTATTACCGCAGCATTACCTTATACCAACGGGCCAATTCATATTGGGCATTTAGCAGGGGTTTATGTGCCTGCAGATATTTATGCAAGATATTTAAGAATGCAAGGAAAAGATGTGGCTTTTGTATGTGGAAGTGATGAACATGGAGTTGCTATCCCAATGAAAGCTAAGAAGGAGGGAATTACGCCACAGCAGTTAATAGATAAGTATCATGGCATTATTAAGCAATCCTTCGTGGATTTTGGTGTTACTTTCGATAATTATTCCAGAACATCCAGTAAGATCCATCATGACACGGCTTCAGAATTTTTTAAGAAGTTATATGAAGACGGAAAATTTATAGAAGAAACTACCGAGCAGTTATACGATATAGAAGCAAATCAATTTTTAGCGGATAGATTTGTTACTGGGACTTGCCCAAAATGTGGAAATCCAGAAGCTTATGGCGATCAATGTGAAAGTTGTGGAAGTTCCTTAAACGCTACAGACCTTATTAATCCTAAGTCTGCTATTACAGGTGCCGTTCCTAGCATGAAAGAGACCAGACACTGGTTTTTGCCTTTAGATCAATATGAAGATTTCTTGAGGGAATGGATCCTGAAAGGGCATAAAAAAGATTGGAAAGCTAATGTTTACGGACAAGTAAAATCTTGGGTAGATGAAGGATTAAGAGCACGTGCCGTAACTCGGGATCTAGACTGGGGAATTCCTGTGCCGGTTGAAGGAGCAGATGGAAAAGTACTTTATGTATGGTTTGATGCTCCAATTGGGTATATCTCGGCTACTAAAGAATGGGCAGCTCGTGAAGGAAAGAATTGGGAAGATTACTGGAAAAAAGAAGACACTAAAATGGTGCATTTTATAGGAAAGGATAATATAGTGTTTCACTGTATTATATTTCCAATTATGCTGAAAGCAGAAGGAAGCTATATTCTTCCTGAAAATGTGCCAGCTAACGAATTCTTGAATTTGGAAGGGAAAAAGCTTTCCACTTCTAAGAATTGGGCGGTTTGGTTACATGAATATTTAGAAGATTTTCCAAATCAGCAAGATGTGTTAAGGTATACTCTTACCGCCAACGCGCCAGAAACTAAGGATAACGATTTTACCTGGAAAGATTTTCAGGCTAGAAATAATAATGAGTTGGTTGCGATCTTCGGAAATTTCATCAATCGTGCAGTCGTGCTTACAGATAAATATTATGAAGGAGTAGTTCCAGCACCGGGAGAATTCTCTGAAGTTGATGAGCAAACCTTAGCAACAGTTAAGGCATATCCAGCTGTGATCGCAAGCTCTATAGAGCGATACAGGTTTAGAGAGGCACAAGGAGAACTTATGAATTTAGCAAGATTAGGTAATAAATATTTAGCCGATGAAGAGCCTTGGAAAGTGGTTAAAACAGATCCAGACCGAGTGAAAACAGTAATGTTTGTAGCGCTTCAGATCTCTGCTGCTTTAGCGACTTTGAGTGAGCCTTTCTTACCTTTTACTTCAGAGAAATTAAAAGCTATTTTAAATATCTATTCTGAAGAAGGAGCTCCTAAATGGGACGAAGTTTCAGAAAAAGACACGTTAATTCCCGCAGGACATACTATTGGAAAAGCAGAATTGCTTTTCAGTAAAATTGAAGACGAACAAATTCAGCAACAATTAGATAAATTGGAAGCTACAAAAGCCGCTAATGAAGCCGATAATAAAATAGCAGAACCACAAAAAGAAGAATCTACTTTTGAAGATTTCACTAAAATGGATCTTCGTGTTGGGACCATTGTTGAAGCTTCTAAAATGCCAAAAGCGGATAAACTTTTAGTTTTAAAAGTAGATACAGGTTTAGATGTTAGAACCATCGTATCAGGAATTGCTAAAAGTTTTAAAGCTGAAGAGATTATTGGTAAGAAAGTTACTGTGTTGGTGAATCTAGCTCCGCGAAAATTACGTGGTGTTGAAAGCCAAGGAATGATCTTAATGACCGAGAATGCTGAGGGGAAATTGGTTTTCTTAAACCCAGATGAAGAAGGTGTGAAGAATGGGACTATTATTAGTTAGTTCTCGATTCCGCTCGAACTGACAGTATCGATTTATAATAACAATAAAATGTCACCTCGAGCGGAGTCGAGAGGTTTCAATCTAATCCACTTAAAAGTTAAATGCTTAAAATAGCTTACCATCCTATTTTTAAACATCCTTTACCAGATGGACATCGGTTTCCGATGGAAAAATATGATCTGCTACCAAAGCAATTGCTCCACGAAGGAACTTGTACCAAGGAGAATTTCTTTGAACCAGAACTACCTGAAATATCTAATATTTTGACGGTTCACAGTCAGGAATATGTAAACAATCTATTGAGTCTTACTATTGAAAAACGAGCTGCCAGAAAAATCGGCTTTCCTCTTTCCAAAGAGCTTATTCAGAGAGAACTTATTATTGCAGATGGAACTATGAAAGGCTGTGATTATGCTTTAGAACATGGGGTTGCAATGAATATTGCAGGAGGAACTCATCATGCCTACTCCAGTCATGGGGAAGCTTTTTGTTTATTGAATGATCAAGCCATTGCTGCTCGATACATTCAGAAGGAAAAAGGAATTAAGAAGATTCTAATTGTAGATTTGGATGTGCATCAGGGAAATGGAACCGCAGAGATCTTTCAAAATGATGCTTCAGTTTTCACCTTCTCGATGCATGGAAAAAATAATTATCCATTCAGAAAGGAAATATCCGATTTGGATATCGAATTAGCAGACCAAACTGGAGATAAAGAATATCTTAAAATATTGAAACAAATTCTTCCAGAACTTATAGAAAAAGAGAAGCCAGAATTCATCTTCTTTTTAAGTGGGGTGGATATCCTGTCAACTGATAAATTAGGAAAGTTAGGTTGTAGCATTGATGCTTGTAAAGATCGAGATCGATTTGTTTTGCAAACTTGCCACGATCTCAAGATCCCGGTTCAAGTAAGTATGGGTGGTGGATATTCTCCAAATATTAAAATTATATTAGAGGCGCATGCGAATACTTTTCGTATGGCTCAAAAGATCTATTTTTAGATCGTTTCTATTATAAATAACAATCCTCTCTAAATAATTAAGCCTATTCTCTCATAATTATACTTCCTATTATTGATACTATTTTAAATTCTATATCTTAGAAGCAGATTAAAATTTTGATTTCAATATGAGCAGTTACCACATAAAAAATTTAGAGGAGTATTACCAAGTATATAGAAAATCGGTTCGAGATCCGGAAAATTTCTGGGCAGAGATTGCCGAAGAACATTTTGTATGGCGAAAACCATGGAATAAGGTATTGGATTGGGATTTTTCTAAACCTGAAGTTAAGTGGTTTGAGGGAGCTCAATTAAATATTACTGAAAACTGTATTGACAGGCATTTGGCTACTAAAGCTGATAAAACTGCAATTATTTTTGAACCAAACGATCCTTCAGAAGAGGCACAACATATTAGTTACAAACAACTACATGAAAAAGTTTGTGCTTTTGCCAATGTTTTGAAAGATCAAGGCATTAAAAAAGGAGATAGGGTATGTATTTATTTACCTATGATTCCCGAACTCGCGGTTTCTGTTTTAGCATGTGCACGGATTGGTGCAGTCCATTCTGTAGTGTTTGCAGGCTTTTCAGCAACTGCTTTGTCTACTAGAATCAATGATTGTGAATGTAATATGGTTATTACTTCCGATGGTTCTTTCCGCGGAACAAAAAAAATAGATCTTAAAGGAATTGTAGATGAAGCTTTGGAGAATACACCAACCATAAAATCTGTTTTAGTGGTGAAGCGTACAGAGGCAGATATTAATATGAAAGAAGGAAGAGATCATTGGTTACAGCCGCTTTTAGATAATGCGAGTAGGGAATGCCAGATAGAAATAATGGATGCAGAGGATCCGCTATTCATTTTGTATACTTCAGGGTCTACAGGAAGACCTAAAGGAATGTTGCATACTACTGCGGGTTATATGGTATATAGTGCTTATACCTTTAAAAATGTTTTTCAGTATAAAGAAGGCGATGTTTACTGGTGTACCGCAGATATTGGTTGGATTACTGGACATAGTTATATAGTTTATGGACCTCTGGCAAATGGAGCAACAACGTTAATGTTCGAGGGAGTTCCAAACCATCCAGATTTTGGGAGGTTCTGGGATATCATAGAAAAACATAAAGTGAACCAGTTTTACACAGCACCCACAGCTATTCGTGCCTTGGCTAAAGAGAAACTAGATTATGTAGAGAATCATGATCTTTCTTCACTAAAAGTTCTTGGAACTGTTGGAGAACCTATTAATGAGGAAGCTTGGCACTGGTATAATGACAATGTTGGCAAAAAGAAAAGCCCGATTGTGGATACTTGGTGGCAAACAGAAACTGGAGGGATCATGATCTCACCAATTCCATATTGCACACCAACCATTCCTACCTATGCAACCTTACCATTACCAGGGATTCAGCCGGCATTAATGGATGAAAAAGGGGAAGAGATAATGGGAGATCAAGTTGATGGTCGTTTGTGTATAAAATTTCCCTGGCCAGGAATGGCAAGAACGATATGGGGAGATCATAAGAGATATAAAGACACCTATTTCTCTGCTTTCGAAAACAAGTATTTTACAGGAGACGGAGCATTAAGAGATTCAGTTGGTTATTATAGAATTACAGGAAGAGTAGACGATGTGATCATTGTTTCTGGTCATAATTTAGGAACAGCACCAATTGAAGATGCTATAAACGAGCATCCCGCAGTTGCAGAATCTGCTATTGTTGGATTTCCGCATGATGTAAAGGGAAATGCACTTTACGGTTATGTAATACTTAAGGAAACTGGAGAGTCTAGAATTCATGATAATTTGAGAAAAGAGATCAATCAAATCATTACAGAACATATTGGACCTATCGCAAAATTGGACAAAATCCAATTTACACAAGGTTTGCCTAAAACAAGATCTGGAAAAATAATGAGACGGATCTTGCGAAAAATTGCTTGTAATGAAACAGATAGTTTGGGAGATACAAGTACGTTGTTAAATCCTGAAGTTGTGCAAGATATTATAGATCATGCACTATAGTCTATATTTTACAAGAAAAACATATAAATAAAAAGCTCCAAGATAATTTAATTTCTTGGAGCTTTTTATTTTGAAAAGTATTGAAAGCTTTTCGTCGAGAATTATTTTCCTAGCAGTAGTAATTCGCTACATACGATCTCTGTAATATACTTTTTCACTCCTTCTTTATCTTCATAACTACGGGAAGTCAATTTTCCTTCTATTCCTACTTCTTTTCCTTTTGGGACATAATTTTCTACCAATTCGGCTGTTTTTCCCCAAGCAACAATATTATGCCATTGCGTATCGGTTATTTTATCTCCTTTTGCATTTTTATAGGATTCATTGGTTGCCATGGTGAATTTTGCCAGGATTTTCCCTGATTCCAGATGTACGATTTCAGGATCATTACCTACGTTCCCGATCAATTGAACTTTGTTTCTTAAAGTGCTCATAACTATAGAATTTATTGCAGTTGAAAATCATTGGTTCATTTCAACAGGACAAATGTATATGAGCACTTCAGCGGTATTCGGTTGGGAAAGACTTGTTTTCGTTTACTTTCGTTTGTAAGTGTTTGTTGTCGGATAATTAAATAATCTAAGATGTATTTTTTCGTAATATTACTTAAGGAAGTAACGCGCTTCTACTAAGGGATTTTTATTTTTTCTTAACCGAATATAGATTTATGGTATTCTTAAACATTATAGAAACATCACTTCCGCTTACCAATCCGGTATTGAAGTTCTTGATAATCCTTATTATAATTCTAATTGCGCCAATATTTCTTGGGAAATTAAAAATCCCACATATTTTAGGTCTTATTATAGCAGGGGCAATCATAGGTCCTAACGGGTTTAATTTGCTGCTAAGAGATAGTAGCATTATTCTCTCTGGAACAGCGGGTCTTCTTTACATCATGTTTTTGGCAGGCCTAGAAATAGATATGGCCGAATTTAAACGCAACAGCGCCAAAAGTTTTCTTTTCGGAATGTATACTTTTCTAATTCCTATGATTATTGGAATATTAGTTGGTATTTATATTTTAGATTTTTCTACAATTACTTCCGTGCTGCTTGCAAGTATGTTCGCGTCTCATACCTTGATAGCATATCCAATTTTAAGCAAGTTTGGAGTCACAAAGAACAGAGCTGTAAATATTTCTGTGGGTGGAACAATGATCACAGATATCCTTGCCCTTTTAGTTTTGGCTGTTATTGTTGGTATGCATAATGGAGAAGTTAACATGCAGTTTTGGATTAAACTCAGCATTTCCATTTTAGTTTTCGGCTTTATTGTTCTCTATGTTTTCCCTATAATAGGTAGATGGTTCCTTAAAAAATATCAGGATAAAGTTTCTCAATATATTTTTGTGTTAGCCATGGTGTTCTTGGGTTCTTTTCTAGCAGAATTAGCTGGAGTAGAGGCGATAATTGGTGCTTTTCTTACTGGACTAGCATTAAATAGATTAATTCCTACTACCTCGCCTTTAATGAATAGAATAGAATTTGTTGGGAATGCTATTTTCATTCCCTTTTTTCTAATTGGAGTGGGAATGCTTGTTAATTATAAGGCATTTATTTCAGATTTTGAAACTATAAAAGTCGCTGCAGTTATGACCATTACAGCCACTTCTTGTAAGTATATTGCTGCTTGGCTCACACAAAAATCCCTTAATTTCAGCATTGATGAGCGTAGATTAATATTCGGACTGAGTAACGCACAAGCTGCAGCTACATTGGCAGCGGTACTTATAGGCTATAATGTTATTATTGGTGAAACCCCAGACGGAGAACCTATAAGGCTTCTAGGAGAAAGTATTTTGAACGGTGCAATTATTATGATTCTAATCACCTGTACCATTGCAACTTTTGTTGCTCAAAAAGGTGCACGAAATTTATCTTTATCTGGAACTCAAACTCTGGAAAGAGAAGAAAATGAAAATGAAGAAAGGATTTTAATCCCGATTAGCAACCCAGAAACTGTAGAAGAACTTATTAATTTTAGTACACTTATTAAGTCTAAAAGCAACAAGCATGGATTATATGCCTTAAATATTGTTTTAAATAACACCTCTACTGAGGAAGAGAATCAAAGAGCAAAAAAGATCTTGGAAAAAGCTGAAGACATGGCTGCTTCTACAGATGTATTTTTACAGCGATTATTGAGATATGATTTTAATATTACCAATGGGATTACAGGAGTGATTAAAGAAAATAATATCACAGATCTGGTGCTAGGATTTCATTCCGGAAAAGCGATATCAGAAAATTTCTTAGGTAAGCTGACCAATGGCATTTTATCAAATAGTGACGCTACAACTTTTGTTTACAAGGCAGTTCAACCAATGGCCACGATTAAAAGGCATGTAATAATAATTCCTGCTTTTGCAGAAAACGAAATTGGTTTTCGGTTTTGGTTGCTGAAGGTTTGGAATATTTCACGGAATTCTGGAGCAAAACTTCTTTTCTATGCACCTAGCAGAACTTTGGAAATTCTATTGGAAATTCAAAAATTACATCAGATAGAAGCAGAGTTTAAAAGCTATAATACATGGAATAATTTTTCGGAAATAGCTGCTGAGGTAATGGTAGACGATAATATAATTCTTGTACTTAGTAGAGAGAACCAAACTTCATATAATAAGGAAATGAATAAAACTTCAGATCTTATAACCACCTATTTTCCCAACAATAGTTTTATTTTGATTTACCCTAGACAAAATGGGGTTTCAGAAGAGGTTTTAATGGGTTTAAACAACCCATCTTTATTACCGCCCATAGAGAGGCTGGATAAAGCAGCTAAAGATATCTTTAATTATTTCAAAGGAAGTTCATAGATGAAGATCATGTAATTAGAATTACTATAAAAAAAATTCTATTTAATTACTCAAAGCAATAAACTAGTTTCAATGCAATATCAAGTGATCGAAGATCAAGAATTCAATAAAGTAGATTATACTAAAATTGCTATCCAAAAAGGAGAGTATGAATTATGCACATTTACAGGGTGTGATTTTTCGAATTCAGAGTTATCGAAGATCAAATTCATAGAATGTGAATTTGTTGGGTGCAACTTAAGTTCGGCAAATATTTTTGGAACTTCATTTCAGGAAGTGAAATTTGAAGAGTGTAAAATGTTAGGAATTAGATTCGATCTTTCTGATGGCTTCGGATTAGCTATAGAATTCACTAAGTGCCAATTAGATCATTCCTCTTTTTATCAGGTAAAATTGACAAACTCCATTTTTTTAGATTGTAAGTTGATAGAGGTGGATTTTACTGAAGCAAATCTTTCTAGTATTAAAATAGATAATTGTGATCTTGCAGGGGCTGTTTTTGAAAGAACCAATCTCGAAAAGGCAAATTTTAGTACTGCTTTTAATTATTCTATAGATCCTGAAATTAATAAATTGAAGGGAGCTTCTTTTTCGATGCCCGCTATTACGGGTTTGTTAGATAAATATCAACTTAAAATAGGGATTCAGTAATAATAAGTATCTTAAACCAATAATAATAAAGCCTTCAATATAAAATATATGATTTTTAAATCCTCCTTCAGTTTTCTTCTAATTTCACTTTTTTGCATTAGTTTGAATGCTCAGGAAACTGATAAAAAATTAGTCACCACAAAAGATTATGAACAAGCAGCAAAATTTCTTCCCTCAAATGTTTATCCTTTAGTAGATCTGGCTAGCGTGAAACCTGAATGGCTAGAGAACGGCAATTTTTTGTATCAAACCTCAAAAAACGGAGAATCTAGCTATATTCTAGTAGATACTAAATCTGGCAAAAAAAAGGAAGCTACTAATTTAGAGGATTTGCTAACTGAAAAACAAAAGAAAAAAATAAATATTCAAAAACCAGGATCAAGAGATGTTGTGGTTTCTCCAGATGGGAAAAAAGGCATTTTTATTAAGGACTGGAATCTATGGATGAGAGATTTAGATTCTCAGAAGGAAACTCAACTTACCACAGACGGGATTGAAAATTTTGGATATGCTACAGACAATGCGGGATGGCGAAAAAGTGATCGGCCAATCCTACTTTGGTCACCAGACTCTAAAAAGATTGCAACTTATCAACAAGATCAACGTCATGTGAGTGACATGTATTTGGTATCTACCAATATTGGTGCACCTAATTTACAAAGCTGGAAATACCCTTTGCCACAAGATGAAGATATTATCCGCATACATCGAGTTATTATAGAAGTAGATACTCCTAAAGTTATTCGTTTGCAATTGCCAGCAGATGCACGAAGAGGAACTTTATGTGATGATATTTCCTGCGAAGGCAGTTTCGATGATAATCAGTGGAATGAAGATGCCAGTAAATTGGTATTTGTTTCTACTTCCAGAGATCATAAAATTGCAGGGCTCAGAATCGCAGATGCGAATACAGGGGAAGTGCGAAATATTTTTACTGAAGAAGTTGAAACTCAGTACGAATCTGGTCAAGGCGCTATTAACTGGCGTTATTTGCCAAAAACAAATGAAGTGATCTGGTATTCAGAAAGGGACAATTGGGGACATTTATATCTCTATGATCTTGAAACTGGAAAATTGAAGAATCAAATTACCAAAGGAGATTTTGTGGTTACTCAGCTATTAAAAATGGATGAGAAGAACAGAAAATTGTACTTTCTTGCAAATGGAAAGGAAAAGGGGAGAGATCCATATTTCACTCATTTTTACAGCATAGACTTTAATGGGAAGAATTTAAAATTATTAACTCCTGAAGATGGAAATCACAGCGTTTCGCTTGCTCCAGATAGTAACTATTTTGTAGATACTTATTCACAGCCAAATGTTGCCCCAGTTTCAGTACTAAGAGATCTTAATGGGAAAATGATTACCGAATTAGAAAAAATTGATCTGTCTAGATTAGAAGCAATTGGCTGGCAAGCTCCAACTCCAATAAAAGTAAGATCTAACAATGATAAATGGGATTTATACGGACTTATGTTTGTTCCATCAGATCTAGATCAATCAAAAAAATATCCAGTTGTAAATTATATTTATCCAGGTCCGCAAGCCGGTGGAGTGGGAAGCAGATCTTTTTCTCCTGTAAGAAGAGATCATCAAGCCTTGGCAGAATTAGGGTTTATCGTAGTGGTAATAGATGGAACTTGTAACCCAGATAGATCTAAATCTTTTCATGATGCCTGTTATGGGAACATGGCAGATAACACTTTAGAAGACCAAATTTCTGGGATAAAGCAATTAGCTGAAAAATATGGATATCTGGATCTAGAAAGAGTTGGGATATGGGGACATTCTGGCGGTGGTTTTGCTACTGCATCTGCAATGTTCAAGTTTCCTGAATTCTATAAGGTTGGTATATCTGAATCTGGAAATCATGATAGCCGAAATTATGAAGACGATTGGGGAGAGCGATATATAGGACTTATGGAAGTAGATGAAGAGGGAAAATCTAATTATGACGATCAAGCCAATGCTTTATTAGCTAAAAATCTTCAAGGGAAGCTGATGCTTGCTCATGGAGGATTAGATGATAATGTGCCACCATACAACACGTATTTGGTGGTTGACGCTTTGATAAAAGCAAATAAAGATTTCGATCTGGTTATCTTTCCAAATGCAAGGCATGGTTTTGGGCAAGACTCTAATTACATGATGAGAAAAAGATGGGATTATTTTGTGACTCATTTAATGGGAGCAACTCCTCCAAAAGAATTCGATTTTAGTTCAAACTAATTATATTTAAGATTAATCGTCATGCTGATCCGAAAGCTATCGGAATTGTTTCAGCATCCCATTAAGTCTGAAGAAGACCCTGAATAAAGTTCAGGGTGACGAGATTGTCAAGTGTCTTATTGGACGACTAACAGACTTGCAAATTATATTTTTATTTAATTCTAGAAAAATGCAGTTTGAACCGAAAATTAAAAATTATAAACAGAAGGTTGAAGATAGTTTTAAGCTTCAGAAATTTATGGACTTTATTGGAGCGAAACTAGTTAAAGTAGAGCCTGGTTTTTGTGAGATTCATTTACCATATAATGAAAACCTTACTCAGCAAAACGGATATTTTCATGCAGGAATTATAAGTGCACTAGCAGATAATGCTGCAGGCTATGCGTCTTTATCGCTTATGGAGGAAGATTCGTCAGTTCTTTCTGTAGAATTCAAATTGAACTTGACCTCTCCGGGTATTGGAGATTTACTAATTGCCCGAGCCAACGTCTTAAAATCTGGAAGAACCCTTAGTATTTGCAGATCAGATGTTTTTGCAGTGAAAAATGGAGTAGAAAAACTCTGTGCTGCATCACAAGCAACTCTTATTCAAGTTAAAAAGGAATAAGAAAGTTCAATTGAACACTTATTAAATAATGTACAAATCTTACTAATTACGGGACTTTGATTGTATTATTACAATAATTAAAAAAAAGAAATCATGAAAAATTCATTTCTACTAGTGGCCTTTAGTTTATTGCTTAGCACTTCTGTGTTTGCATTTCAGGATATGAAGGATATTCAAATAGAAGTGATTCCAGTAAATGAGAATATTTATATGCTTAAAGGGGCAGGAGGTAATATTGGAGTTTCTATTGGTGAAGATGGAGTGTTTATGATTGACGATCAATATGCACAGATGTCTTCAAAAATTGAGGAAGCAATAAAATCGTTGAGTGATCAACCTGTGAAATATTTGGTAAACACCCATCATCATGGGGATCATACAGGTGGAAATTCTAACTTCGAAAAGAAAGAAACGCTGATCTTTGCTCACGAAAATGTTAGAAAGCGATTAAAAGAAGATGATAAAAACACGGAACAATCTGGATTACCCATTATTACTTTCTATCATAAAATGCAATTGCATTTAAATGGTGATGACATCTTGGTAGTTCATGTTCATAATGCACATACCGATGGAGATGCTCTTATTTATTTCCCAAATAGTAATGTGCTTCATACTGGTGATACTTTTTTTAATGGGATGTTTCCATATATAGATCTTAAAAGTGGTGGGAGTGTAGCAGGAGATATAGAAGCCGCAAGAGCTGGTTTACTTTTAATAAATGCCTCAACTAAAATAATTCCCGGACATGGTCCATTGGCGAGTTATGCTGATTATGAGAAGTATTTAAACATGTTAGAAGGAATACAGACCAACGTGAATGCTGCAATAAAGGAAGGGAAAAGTCGAGAGGAAATACTCGCAGATGAAAGTCTGACTAAAGATTATATTACAGATGCAGCGGCAGAAAAGTCTTTTATTAACGGGCCTAAGATCCGTGGTACTTATTACGATAGTTTAAAAAGTGAAGATTAAGTTATTATCTTATAAGAGAGAATTAAATAGAAATAATTTAAATAAAAAAGCTGCCTAAAACATAGAGATTTCAATGATTTAAAAGATAAAATTAAGAGGTTAAGGAAGGTTGTATGCTTAGAAATCAATACCTCCTATAATTATAAACTAACCTCTATTTTATCTTTCATTTAGAAATATTTATTTTAGACAGCTCAAACAAATTACTCAACCTTTTTCTTTCGGATTAAAAACCAAAAACACCGGTTTTCCAATCACGCCCGCATTAGCCATTGCTTCTTTTAATTTATCGTCATTAACAAATGCTTTATAATCTTCTATATTATTCCATTGGTTCATCACATATATCCATTTGCGATCCCCATTAATAGTTCCTACTTCATAGCTCACTTCTCTAAATTCTTTCCTGGTTCTTTCAAACTCATCAAAGACATGTTTCCATTGTAAATAATCTTCTACTTCATGATAGATGATTCCTGTAATTTTATTTTCCAGCTGAGTAGTTCCTTCCAGCTTATTTAAAAGAAGAGATTTTGGGGCTTCAATAACACCCGCTTCTATCATTTTTTCTTTTAACTCCTCATCTTGTGCAAATTTCTTATAGTGCTCTTCAGATTTCCAAGTATTAAAAACATATACGGTGTTAGGATTATCTTCTAGCACTCCAACCTCATAACTTAATTCACCGTTTCTTACTCTTTTAGCAAAAAACTCATCGAATGCTTTTTTCCATAATTCATAATCTTTCACTTTATGATAGGTCAAAGATTTCGTTTTGTATTGTAATGATGACTTTTGCTTAAGGTCATTATTTGAATCTGAATTTTTCCAACTTATCAATACTAAAGACATTAGTATAGCCAACAAAGTAATTAGATAAACCTGTTTTCTCATAAGCCCTAAAATTTATGATCGTTAATTTTGAAAACAAAAAAATCCTCAACAGTGGGGAGGATGGGGAGAGATAATATTTCGAAGTATTAATTTACGAAAAATATCCAAGGAAAGAAATTTCTAAATTAGGTATTTTCTATATTTTTATATTAACACTTAAATTATTTCAAACACTTTAAATGAAAATTCGCGAAGTTAAACAGGTAATCTTAAAGAATTGAGCCTTTTATATGATATCTATAGAGTGTTTTATAGGCAAACTTCAGATTTGATAGGTGCGATTAATTTTATAAGAGATCGCCTGTCTTTTAAAGATTCTAAAATATTTGCAGCTGCAGATGAAAATAAGCTATTGGGATTTGTACAACTAGATCCTCTGTTTTCTTCTACCCGATTAAAACGAGCCAGGCTTTTAAACGATTTATTTGTTTCGCCTGAAGCAAGAGGGCAACATTTGAGAGTTCGGCTAATAGAAAGGGCTCAAGTGTTTGCCGCGCCCACAAATTCTGTGGGGTTATGTTAGAGACAGAAAGAACCAATACTTTAGGAAATAAGCTCTATCCTAAAGCAGATTTTATTCTGGACAAGCTTCATGATTTTTATTATTAGGATGTAAAGAATTAATTATTATAAAGTTAGATGTTATGAAATCCGTTTCCAGAATAGAATTGAGATCAATTACAGCTTCAGATAAAGAAGACATTTTTCTAGGTCTTTCCAACCCAGAGGTGATTAAATATTATGGGGTTTGTTTTGAAACCTTAGAGGCAACAGAAGAACAAATGATCTGGTTCCAAGACTTGGAAAAGAATGGTACTGGAAAATGGTGGTCCATTTTTAATTCAAAAACAGGACAATTTTTAGGAGCTGCTGGTTTTAATGATTTAAATAAAAAATTTAAAAAGGCAGAGATCGGATTTTGGTTACTGCCGGAATTTTGGAGTAGAGGATATATGCAAGAATCCATGCCTTTAATTTGCGATTATGGATTCAATGAATTAGGACTTAATAGAATTGAGGGCATAGTAGAATCAGAAAATCTGAATTGTAAACGAGCCATAGAAAAACTTGGATTTACTTTGGAAAGCACTAGTAGAGATAATGAATTGAAAAAAGGTAAACTCCTAAGCCTAGATACCTATATAAAACTGAAGATGTAAATATTTACAATGCTCGCATTGAAACCCGAAACCCGAAACCCGAAACCCGAAACCCGAAACCCGAAACCCGAAACCCGAAACCTCAATTAGTCAACTAACAACTCTTTTTCTTATATTTAAATCATGCAAAAAGATTGTCCAGAATGTGGAGAAAAAATAGTTGGGAGAACAGATAAAAAATTCTGTAGTGACTATTGTAGGAACGCCTTTAATAATAAGATTAACAAGGATTCATCGAACCTTGTTAGAAATATAAATAATCTACTACGTAAAAATTACAGGATTTTACAAGAGTTAAATCCCACAGATAAAACCAAAACAACTAAATCTAAGTTATTGACAAAAGGTTTTAATTTTGAAAATTTCACAAGTATTTATACTACCAAGACTGGCACTGTATATTATTTTGTGTACGATCAAGGTTATTTGCCGTTAGAGGGCGACTATTATGCTTTGGTTAAACGAAATTAACAATGCCAATTTTGAGCTCTTAATTTCATGGCTGCGCATAAGATGTCTTTTCGGCTTATTTGTCCTATCAACTTGCCATTTTCAATAATTGGAAATCTTCTACAGTCATGTTTGTGAAAAAGAGAAGCGCAATCAAAAATATTTACGTTCTTATCTATTGTAGTCACATTAGTTTCCATGAATTCTTCTACTCTTCTATCACCAATTGGAATGTTATAATATCTGTTTTCAGAAATTTGTTTCATACAATCACCATCAGATATTATCCCTAACAGCTCATTGCGCTCATTCACAACAGGAGCGCCAGATATCTTATTTTTCATAAGCGTTTCTATCACTTTTATAAGCGGATCATCCTTGCTAAAAGTAATTAGTGAATGGCACATATAATCTTTTACCAAAATTGGTGCACTCTGTATCTTTTCGGGTTCCGCCCTTTGTCCTTGAAAACTTTTAATCCCCATAGCCCTAAGTTTTTGATTATTAGCTCTTTAATATAGTCAATTTCTTCGCCTTATGAAACCAGAGACATATATTTATTTTATTCAGCTTATGTTATTTATATTTAAACCTCTAATATTTCTTTCTATTATGCTGAAAAAATTACCTCCGCTTTTAATACTTTTTCTTATTCCCGTAATAATCTGGTTTATTTTTTATTCAAGTATGCCCAGAAACATAACTGAGGCAGAAGTTTCAGAATTAGAATTTTCTACCGCTCGCGCTTTTAAGCATGTAGAAGAAATTTCCAAACAACCACATTTTGTTGGGAGCCCAGAGCATAGTTTCGTGAGAAATTATATTGTGAGAACATTACAAGAGCTGGAATTGGAAGTGCAAACTCAAGAAGGTTATAGCTTAACTAATAAAGGGATGCTTACTAGACCTCAAAATATTTTGGCTAGAATTGAAGGCAGTGAAGAAGGGAAAGCACTATTGTTGATGTCCCATTACGATTCTGCAGGCCATTCTTCTTTTGGAGCCAGTGATGCAGGTAGTGGAGTAGCAACTATTTTGGAAGGTGTTCGTGCATTGTTGGCTGGAGGAAACTCACCTAAAAATGATATTATTATCTTATTTACAGATGCAGAAGAACTTGGACTAAATGGAGCAGAGTTGTTTGTGAATAAGCATCCATGGGCAGCACAAGTAGGACTTGCACTTAATTTTGAAGCCCGTGGGAGTGGCGGAAATTCTTTTATGTTATTGGAAACAAATAGCGGAAATTCGAAGCTTATTCAGGATTTCATCAAGGCGCAGCCTAATTTTCCTGTAACTAATTCTTTAGCTTATAGCATCTATAAAATGCTTCCAAACGATACAGATCTCACCGTTTTGAGGGAACAAGGAAATATAAACGGTTTTAATTTTGCCTTTATAGACGACCATTTCGATTATCACTCTGCCAATGATATTCCAACAAATCTAGATATAGAAACCTTGGCACACCAAGGAAGTTATCTTATGCCTTTACTTACATTTTTCAAGGATGCAGATCTTGATAGTTTTGATTCTAAAGAAGATCTTATTTATTTCAATTTACCAATGGGAGAGATAGTAAGCTATCCTTTTGCTTGGATTCTACCAATGCTAATTATAGGCTTTCTTTTGTTTTTTGGAGTAGTTGTATTTGGAATTTATAAAAGTAAACTGCTGCCAAAATTAATTCTGAAAGCGGCGATTCCATTTTTAATAAGCTTATTAGGCTCTGGAGCTCTTGTATTTTTAATTTGGAGGTTCTGTATGCTTATTTATCCAGAATACGGAGAAATGCTTAATGGTTTCACCTATAATGGTTATTATTATATAGCTTTTGCAATATTTTTGAGTTTGGCAATAAGTTTTTATACTTATCACTTTTTTGACAAATCAAAGGATCAAGCAAGTGTTTTTGTCTTCCCCCTTTTCTTCTGGTTGCTAATATGTGCTCTTACCGCCTTCTATTTAAAAGGCGCAGCATATTTTATTATCCCAGGATTCTTTGGGATTTTTCAACTCTGGGTTATGATCCGTCAGAAAAGGCCAAATTTGTTCCTAATGCTATTATTAAGTCTGCCGGCTTTAGTTTTAATTCTTCCCTTTATCTCTAGTTTCCCAGTAGCTTTGGGACTTAAGATCTTGTTTGTGGCAGGAATATTAGCGGTGTTAATATTCACTTTGTTTTTACCGGTTTTTGGATATTTTAAATCTAAAAAAACATTGGCTGCGATATTGGGTGTAGGTGCGATCACCATGTTTATTATTGCTCACTTTAATTCAGATTTTAATGAAGATCATCCAAGACCAGATAGTTTGGTATATGTTTTAGATGAGGATACTAATTCTGCTAGTTGGAATTCCTATGATCTTAAATTAGACGATTGGAATAAAGAATATTTTGGAGAAGATCCTAGTAAATCTGAAATTACAGATAATGCTTTTGAGAGTAAATACGGTTCTGGTTTTAAATATAAAGCTGCTGCGCCAGTTGTTAAGATTCCTTCTTCTGGAATCGTTTATAAAAAAATAAAGAATGAAGATTCTATAGCTAAATCCAATACTTATTCCTTAAAGATCGCTCCAAATAGAAAGGTGAATAGGATGGAACTGTTTTTAAATAGTTCTTATAATTTTGAGACCTTTGAAGTGAATAGGCTAAAAGCAGATTCTTTGACTACAAAATCAGGTGTTTATCACGTATTTAAAAAGAGATGGAGTGATAGGTTACTTACCTATCATGCTGCCAATGCAGACACTTTGATCATAAATTTCACGACAAGGGAAAAGGCTGCACCAGAAATTATTTTATTTGAAAGCAGTTACGATTTGTTAAATAATGCAGACTTGAATGTAAAGAAGAGAGATAAAGCGAAAATGCCGAAACCTTTTGTGCTGAACGACGCAGTGATTCTTAAAAAAACAATCAGACTGGAAGACTAAGAGATATCGGATTTATTAGGATTGCTTTAATAGAAAATTCATAAGCCTCATGTTGAGGCTCGTGAGAATATTTCAGGATTTCTAATTAGATGCTGAAACAAGTTCAGCATGACGACAATTTTAAAAATTAGTATCGTCAGCCTGAACTCGTTTCAGGGTCTTTATACGTAAATATTTAGGGAACATCATAGCTTATCTAAACGTGAATTAAAAAAGAATAAAATGAATATTTCAACATTAGGTTGTGGATGGTTAGGACTGCCACTTGCAAAGAAACTGATTGAAGCTGGGCATATAGTTAAAGGTACTACTACCAGTAGAGATAAGATTAATTTACTCTCTGCGGAAGGGATTATTCCCTATAAAATTCAACTTTTTGAAGAAGGAGTTCAAGGAGATATGACTTCTTTTTTAAAAGATTCTGAAGTGCTTATCATAGATATCCCGCCAGGATTAAGAAAAGATCCTGAAGTAAATTTTATTGGAAAAATAGGCCGACTTAATTCTTATATCGAAAAATCTAGGATCGAAAAAGTGCTTTTTGTGAGTGCAACTTCGGTGTATGAAGATAGAACTGATCTTCCTGAATATACAGAAGACGATTCTGCTAATGGGAATGCTGAAAATGCTAAGCAGTTAATAGGAGCAGAGAAACTTTTAAAGGATTCAGATAATTATGCGACAAGCATTATTAGATTTGGCGGATTGATTGGGCCTGGGAGGCATCCTGTAAATTACCTTTCTGGGAAATTGGATTTAAAAGATCCGGATGGTCCGGTAAACCTGATTCATTTGGAGGATTGTATTGGTATCATTGAAACCATTTTGAATAAAGAGGCATGGGGAGAAACCTTTCATGGAGTTTATCCGGAGCATCCAACTCGTAAAGATTATTATAGTAGAGCAGCCACAGAAAAAGGATTGGCAAGCATGAGTTTTAATGAGGATTCGGTTTCTAAAGGCAAGAATATAAAATCTGTGAAGATTGATAATCTCTTAGGGTATCAATTTAAGAGTACAATTTAATACTAACTTGTCATCTCGACTGCAGGGAGAGATCTCAATGGACAGAAATTTTGTGGTCAAATAGAGATTTCTCAGTCGCTAAAAAAGCTCCTTCGAAATGACATTAGGTTGAAGGTTTTTCTAAATCACAGGATTTCTCAACTCCGTTCGAAATGACATTTTCATGCTAGCATTATTTTCAGGGTTTGTCATCTCGACTGCAGGGAGAGATCTCAATGGACAAAAATTTTTGTAGTTAAATAGAGATTTCCCAGTCGCTAAAAAAGCTCCTTCGAAATGACAGTAGGTTGAAGGTCTTTCTAAATCACAGGATTTCTCAACTCCGCTCGAAATGACATTTTCATGCTAGCATTATTTTCAGGGTTTGTCCTCTCGACTGCAGGGAGAGATCTCAATGGACAGAAATTTTGTAGTCAAATAGAGATTTCTCAGTCGCTAAAAAAGCTCCTTCGAAATGACATTAGGTTGAAGGTTTTTCTAAATCACAGGATTTCTCAACTCCGCTCGAAATGACATTTTCATGCTAGCAATATTTTCAGGGTTTGTCATCTCGACTGCAGTGAGAGATCTCAATGGAACAGAAAGTTTGTAGTCGTATAGAGATTTCTCAGTCGCTAAAAAAGCTCCTTCGAAATGACATTATTAATGAGGTTATACCTCCTGCGAGGGATAGCAGCGGTAGCTCCCGATTGCTTTTTGCAATGGGGACTTTAGCGAATAGCCCGACCGCCATGCTTTTTTGCGTGGGGGACGCAGCCAAAGAAAAAGGGCCAACATCACTGCGGCCCTTTTCTAATATCAACTTAATATTTTACCAAATCTTAACTCTGTTCTCTGGTTTTACATACATTTTATCACCTTCCGTAATTTCGAAAGCCTCGTAAAAAGCATCTATATTTTGTAATGGCACATATGCGCGATACATTCCAGGAGAATGCGGATCTGTTTTAATTCTATTTCTTAAAGCTTCATCTCTCATCTTAGTTCTCCAAACGGTTGCCCAAGAAAGGAAGAAACGTTGCTCTGGTGTGAATCCGTCTATTTCACCAGGGTTTCCGTGCTCTTTTAAATGTAATTGAAGTCCGTCATAAGCAGCATTCACACCACCTAGATCTCCAATATTTTCACCTAAAGTAAATTTTCCGTTAATATAAACACTGTCTAAAACTTCTATAGCGCTATATTGATCTGCTAAAGCTCCTCCAAGACCTTCAAAAGACTCAAGATCTTTATCGCTCCACCAGTTGTTTAAATTTCCTTCAGCATCGAAACGTGACCCACTATCATCGAATCCATGCGAGATCTCATGACCAATCACTGCTCCAATTCCACCATAATTTACAGCAGCATCTGCTTTGTAATCGTAGAAAGGCGGTTGTAGGATAGCCGCAGGAAATACAATTTCATTATAACTTGGGTTGTAATAAGCATTCACAATTTGAGGAGCCATAAACCATTCGGTTTTATCTACTGGCGTTCCCAATTTTGCCATGTCTTCTTTTACATTCCATTTCGCAGCATTTAGCATGTTTTGGAAAAATGATCCTTTTCCATCTTTTGGATTTACAATATCTAAAGAACTGTAATCTTTCCACTCATCTGGATAGCCTACTTTAATGGTAGTAGAAGCTAATTTTTCTTTAGCTTTTGTTTTAGTACTATCACTCATCCAAGTAAGATTGTCTATTCTAACCTCGTAAGACTTAATGATATTTGCAATCATTTCCTGAGCTTTTTTCTTAGCTTCTGGCGGGAAATTCTCTTCTACATATAACTTACCTAAAGCTTCTCCTAAAGTTCCATTTACAGTTTGTAAAGCACGTTCCTTAAGCGGACGTTGCTCTTTTGCGCCTTGAAGTGTTTTGTTGTAGAAATCCCAATTAGTTTGTTCTATTTCCATGCTTAATGCTGAAGATGCATCATTCAATAGATTCCAACGTAAATAAGTTTTCCAGTCTGCAACTTTATTTGCTACAAATGTTTTTTGCAAAGCATCCATATATTTGGGTTGAGACACAATTACAGTATCTATTTTAGAGGCTCCAATAGCATTAAAATAAGCTTTCCAGTCTAATGCTGAGACTCTTTTTTGCAATTGTGCTACAGACATTGGATTGTAACTCTTTCTAGCATCTCTACGATCTACTTTGTCCATTTGAGGAGTTGCTAAGCTAGTCTCGAAAGCCAGAATTGTTTCTGCACTCTTTGTAGCATCTGCTTCAGAATCTCCTAAATACTGCAACATTTTTGTAACGTGCTTCTTATAGTTCTCACGAGTTTCTTTAGTGCTTGCGTCCATTTCAACATAATAGTCTCTATCTGGCAAACCTAAACCAGCAGGATAAAGATAGGCAGCGTTTGCATTACTATCTTTTGCATCTGCACGCACTCCAAATGCGAAGAAACCAGCACCACCATATTGTTGCATTTCAGTAAGAAAAGCCTGAAGGTCTTGCTTATTTTGGATAGCCGCAATTTTTTCTAAGTAAGGAGTTAAAGGAGCAACGCCATTTTTATCTCTAGCAACCGTATCCATTATACTCTGATATAGGTAAACAGCTTTTGCTTGATCGCTATTTGCATCTAGATCTTTGTTGTTTGAAGCTTTTTCCAATAAAGAAAGTGCATCCTCATCGGTGTTTTTTCTAAGTTCATTAAAACTACCCCATGTAGTATTATCATCTGGGATCTCTGTAGAATCGGCCCAAGTACCGTTTACATATCTAAAGAAATCTTCTTTCGGACTCATTGTAGTGTCCATAAAAGCTAAATTGATCCCACGGGATTCTTCTTTAACTTCCATTTTCTTATCGTCACTTTTACAACCGGTTACTACCGTTGCTGCAAGTGCAGATAAAATTAGTGCATTAGTTATTTTTTTCATTTAAAAGAATAAGTTAAAATTTTCACGCTAAAATACTAAAAAGTAGAAGATTATAATTGATAATTACAAGAAGTGAGATTTTGCATCTTAAACCATACTATTTTAAATTTTATAAAGTCTGAATCTGGCTTTTGGAAAAGTAAAAAGAGCCTTCAAATTTTTATTTGAAGGCTCTTTTTGTTAGGAATTATGAATTGAAAAAGTTCTATTTAGTTAGAAGCTTTGAAATCAATAAACTATCGGTTTGTTTTTTTAAAGCTGTTACTTCTGAAACATTATCGTTTGGAATTGCTATAGAAAGTACATAATGTTTCACCTTCCATGCTCCGTCTACATTTTCCATAATTCCGGATCCCCGGCAGATTCCCATTTGGGTGCTTAAAAGCTCATCGAACCAAGCAAGATTGTTGCCTTTCTTTGTGTAGATATTGCGTTCTAAAGAAGTAAAACTCCAAGCCTTTCCTTTGTCAAAATAAGGTTTAGAGAATTCTTGGAATTCCTTGTTTTGCCAATTTTCTGTAGCATCGGTACCTATAAATACTCCATCTTCTGTCATTAAATTGAAATACTCATCAAAGTTTGCTGAAGCTGCAGCTTTATGCCAATTTTCTAAAGCTGTATTAATTTTTTCTTTTGAATTTTCTTTAGAAGCTATCTTTTTAGTTTCCGATTTTTCTGAAGATGTTTCGTTTTTCTGAGATTGCACATTGTTACATGCAAAAGCGGAAATTAAAAGAAGGAGAATTAGTTTATTCATATTTCTGAAATTAATAATTTTTAAAGGTTTTCTATTATGATAGAATCCCGTGATTTTCTATTATCTACTGGTCTTTTACTTGGGGCAGGAATTGTCCTATTTGGAGATTGCTCATCGTCATTTTCAATTGCATCTAATTCTTCTTCAAACTCTTCTAAAGTTTTTAAGAAAAGCTCGTTTATCTGAATTTTAAAATTATTCCATTCTAAACCTAATTCGTTTGCTGTTTTAGCAATTCCTTCTGGATTAGGCTCTCTTTTTTCTGCGAGTTGTTGGAGGATCTTAGATTTAGTTACAAGAACTCCTAATCTGGCCTTAACGGCATTGGATTGTAATCTTGCCGGCACTGTTTCTTGCAAAGACTTCATAATCTCTGTTATTGGAGTGGCATTAGAAATAACATCGTTTAATGTGTAATTCTTTAAGTTCTCAATCTCGCTTTGGGCAGTGATATACGCCAACCATTCATTAGTGAACTCTTGAGCTTCGGGTAACAGAACCACTTCAGTTTTTGAAGTTTCTAATTTTTGAGTGAGAGCTAATTGATTTTTTTCTCTGTCTGATTCATTAGAATTTTCTGTGGTTTTTTGGTTGCATCCAGCCATTACAAATATTAATAAAATCCAAAAGGAGTTTTTCATAAGCTTATCTTGTAAAGCAAAGTTAAGGAAAAACCATTGCCAAAATAAATTGCTTTCAATATGCAGGTATTAACTTCCTTTTTTAGATGGAATGTTATAGCATCATATTTGAAATGGATATATTTGCGCTGTAAAATTTACAGAATGATTTCAGAAAAAATATTGATTATTGGAGCTTCCGGTCAAATTGGAAGTGAGCTTGCATTAAGACTGCGCGAACTGCATGGTAATGATAATGTAATTGCAAGTGATATAAAAGAAGGAAGCGAAGATCTTATGTCTAGTGGTCCATTCGAAATAATGGATGCTACAGATGAAAGTGGAATTGCAGGTCTTGTTGAAAAGCATAGTATTACAGATGTTTATTTAATGGCTGCGATGTTAAGTGCCACCGCGGAGAAAATGCCGATGAAAGCTTGGAGTTTAAATATGGATTCCCTTTTCATAATACTTAACCTTGCGAAAGACAAAAAGATTAAAAAAGTATTCTGGCCATCTAGTATTGCTGTTTTTGGACCAAGTACCCCAAAGCATGATACTCCTCAAACTACTATCATGGAACCAACCACGGTATATGGAATTAGTAAACAAACCGGGGAACGTTGGTGTGAATATTTCTTTAATAAATTTGGTGTGGATGTTAGAAGCATTAGATTTCCTGGGATTATTAGTTACAAAACCTTACCTGGAGGAGGAACTACAGATTATGCTATAGAAATATTTCATGAAGCATTAAGGACGGGAAAATATACGTCATTTTTAAGTGAAGAAACTGCTTTGCCTATGATGTTTATGGAAGATGCAATTAAGGCAACCGTAGATATTATGAATGAGCCTGCAGAGAACGTGAAGGTAAGATCATCTTATAATTTATCTGCAATGAGTTTCACTCCAAAAGAATTAGCTGGAGCGATTAAAAAGGAAATACCAGAATTTGAAATAAATTACAAGCCAGATTTTAGACAGGCAATTGCCGATTCTTGGCCAAGTAGTATAGATGATAGCGCTGCAAGAACAGATTGGAATTGGAAGCATGAGTACGATCTTAAAAATCTCACTCATGTTATGCTGAAGGGATTAAAAGAGTCCCTTTCCTTAGAAAATAAGTAATAAAAAAACCCGTCTAAATTAATTTAGACGGGTTTTTAAATCTTCGAATTAAATATAAAAATATATTAATCGTGGATCAAACGTACTTGAGCAGCCGTTAGTCCTTTTCTTCCTTCTTCTTCAACGTACTCAACTTTGTCGCCTTCATTTAAAGACTCTCCATTAAGACCTGTAACGTGAACAAAGATGTCTCTCCCTGTGTCATCGTTAGTGATGAATCCGTAACCTTTAGACTCATTGAAAAATTTAACTGTACCTTCCATTGTAATAAAATAAAAATTAATAAAGGACAAACTTACATATAATAATTTATCCTTTTTGCTCAATTCGAAATATTTTTTACCATTATTAATTATATCCCTTTTACTCCCTGCGGTTATCGCGCATTTTGTCCATGTTTTCTTTGGTAAGAGTATAATCGCTTAATTTTTTGCCATTCCAACGAACGTATAAGAATATGGGCATCAGGACAAAAGCACTAGCAAGCACAGCAATACCAATAATTCTATCTCCAAGAAGCACGTCATCATTTATTCTATAATAAAAGCCAATTCCAACGGCAATTAGAATGGAGATCGCCAGTATTTTAATTACTATTTTCATTTTTTAAACGGTTACTTCAATTAGTTTTTGTCTATATGCAGTGAGCAATTTAGACTTGGATACAAACCCAATATATATATCATTTTCTGTTACCGGTAAATTCCACGCATCACTTTCCTGAAATTTTCTCATAATATCCTGCATTCCATCTTTGTTGATATCAATTATTTCTGGGGCTCGCTGCATAAGTTCCTGTACAGTTACTTTATCATATAGATCTCTATCAAACATAATCGGTCTAATGTCATCCAACAAAATTATTCCAGCAAAATGGCCTTTGCTATCTAAAACTGGATATAAATTTCGTGAAGATTTTGTAACCCCTTTATGGATAACATCTCCTAAAGTCATATCCATTTGGAGTTTTATAAAATTTGTTTCAATAAGATTTCTAATATTCATCAAGGTAAGTACGGCTTTATCCTTGTCATGAGTTAAAAGCTCACCTTTCATTGCTAATTCCATGGTGTACACGGAGTGCGGTTGAAATTGATTAGTGATCATATATGAAATCGTGGCAGTGATCATTAAGGGCACAAAAAGTCCATATCCACCTGTGAGTTCGGCAATCAAGAAAATAGCAGTTAGAGGAGCGTGTAAAACGCCAGCCATTAAGCCAGCCATTCCTACTAATGTAAAACTACTTACCGATATAGGGTTTTTTAAGATTCCTAAATTATTTATAATTAGAGCAAATCCATGCCCCATAGCGCTTCCCATAAAAAGAACCGGTGCAAAAATTCCTCCAACTCCCCCCGCTCCAAACGTTAGTGAAGTTGCTATTATTTTGAAGATGACTAGGCCAGCCAGCAATGCCACTACCACCCAGATATTTTCCAAGTAATCATTAAATAAATTAGTACCCAATGCTTTGATGTAGTTTTCAGTAAGCAGGTTATTTATTACATTATAACCCTCTCCATAGAGTGGCGGTATCAAATAAACAAGCACTCCAAGACCTATTCCTCCAATTAAAAGTCTTCGTATGGGTGAACCTAATTTCTTAAATAATTCATTCATTTTGAAATATACAGAGGTAAAATACATCGAAATGAAAGCAGCTAGAATTCCGAGAATAATATAAAAAGGCACTTCAGAAATGATGAATTTATCTTGAAGCTGAAATGGTAAAATAATATCTGATCCAAAGAAAAAATAGGAAGTTAGAATTGCAGAAACTGAAGCGATAAGTAGGGGAAGCATAGAGATCAAAGTGAGATCTAAACTAAAGACTTCTATAGCGAAAATTATTGCAGCAATTGGGGCTTTAAAGATAGAGGACATGGCTCCTGCTGCAGCACATCCAATTAGCAACGTGCGGTGGGTTTGATTCATCTGGAATACCCGGGCAATGT
Organism: Gillisia sp. CAL575; assembly: GCF_000403785.1. Taxonomy (GTDB): domain Bacteria; phylum Bacteroidota; class Bacteroidia; order Flavobacteriales; family Flavobacteriaceae; genus Gillisia. Next base: position 328,887 of record NZ_APHJ01000021.1, on the reverse strand, counting down.
TGGAACCCAGAGAGGCGCCGGTTGCAACGGTTGGTCCTTCCAGTCCCACAGATCCCCCAAAGCCAACAGTGATAGGAGCTGTTAATAAAGATGCGTACATCTGGAAAGGTTTCATTAGACCTTTTCTTTTAGAAATAGCATAAAGTGTAGAAGGAATCCCGTGACCAATCTTTTTGTTAAGTCCGTATCTTAAGATAAGAAGCGTTAGGGCAAGGCCAATTATGGGGAAAATGAAATAAAATGCATGATGTGCATTCGCAATTAATTTTCCTTCTAGTAATTCCTGAATAAAGTGAGTAAGGTTTTTAATCAATACGGCCCCTAATCCACTGGCAAGCCCAATGAGGGCACTAAGAATTAATATGAATTGATGTTGAGTAAGATTATTGGTCTTCCAGAGTAAAAATTTTTGAAAACCGGGTTTGGCTCGTGCGAACATCTAGGATGTTGAAATTATTATACAGTGAAAAAATTAGTGCTAATATATTAAGTTAAAACGAATTAGGAGTTCTATTCGTTATCAATAAAACTCCTGAAAGGTTTTTGTACTTATTTTAAAATGAGTTTTTACTATTCTGTGACCTTCAAATGTAATTCTGAAAGTTGAGCATTATCTAATTTCGAAGGAGCGTCTATCATTATATCTCTACCCGAATTATTCTTTGGAAATGCGATATAATCCCTAATAGTTTCATGTCCTCCAAGGATTGCTACTAATCTGTCAAATCCAAAAGCAATTCCTCCGTGTGGAGGTGCTCCAAACTGAAAAGCATCCATCAAAAATCCGAATTGTGCTTTTGCTTCTTCTGGGGTAAATCCTAAATAATCGAACATCATTGCCTGAGTTTCTTTATCGTGAATACGAATAGAACCTCCACCTATTTCATTTCCATTCATCACCAAATCATAGGCATTTGCTCTTACTTTACCAGGGTCTGTAGCAAGCATGCCGATATCTTCTGGCTTTGGAGAAGTAAACGGGTGGTGCATTGCATGATATCTATTGGTATCTTCATCCCATTCTAAAAGCGGAAAGTCTACTACCCATAGCGGCGCAAATTCTCTAGAATTTCTCAATCCAAGCTCGGTAGCTAAATGCATTCTTAAAGCGCTTAATTGTGCTCTAGTGCTATTAGCATCTCCAGACATTACTAAAATAAGGTCTCCAGGATTTGCTCCTGTTGCTTCGGTCCAAGCTTTTAAGTCTTCTTCAGAATAAAATTTATCTACAGAAGATTTTAAAGTTCCATCTTCATTGTATTTTGCCCAAACCATACCGTTTGCGCCAACTTGTGGACGCTTTACCCATTCAATTAGCTTATCAATCTGCTTTCTAGTATAAGTTGCCGCTCCTGGAACTGCAATTCCAACAATTAGTTCTTGTTGATCAAAAACATTGAAACCTTTGTTCTTTGCAAGATCATTTAATTCTGCAAACTCCATCCCAAAACGAATGTCTGGTTTGTCGTTTCCATATTTTTTCATAGCATCTGCATAGGTCATTCTTGGGAAATCACCTATTTCAACACCTTTAATTTCTTTAAGTAAATGGCGTGTTAATCCTTCAAAAATATTCAAGATATCTTCTTGCTCTACAAATGCCATTTCACAGTCAATCTGAGTAAATTCAGGTTGTCTGTCTGCTCTAAGATCTTCATCTCTAAAACATTTCACGATCTGGAAATATTTGTCCATTCCACCAACCATAAGCAATTGCTTAAAGGTTTGCGGAGATTGTGGCAAGGCGTAAAACTGTCCTTCATTCATTCTACTTGGCACAACAAAATCACGTGCACCTTCTGGGGTAGATTTAATAAGATATGGAGTTTCCACTTCTATAAATCCTTCTTCAGAAAGGTAATTTCTAACTTTCATTCCCACTTTATGACGAAACATTAGATTTTCCTTCACAGGATTTCTCCTGATGTCCAAATAGCGATATTTCATACGAAGTTCTTCTCCGCCATCAGTTTCATTTTCAATAGTAAATGGTGGAGTTAAAGAAGCATTTAGAATTTTAAGTTCAGAAACTAAAATTTCAATATCTCCTGTTGAAAGTTGCGGATTCTTAGATTCTCGCTCAATCACTTTTCCAGTAACTTGGATCACAAACTCACGACCTAATTGTGCCGCTTTTTCCATCATTTCTGAAGATGTGCGTTCCTCATCAAAAATAAGTTGAGTCATCCCGTAACGATCTCTAAGGTCTACCCAGATCATAAATCCTTTATTTCGGGTCTTTTGAACCCAACCAGATAGGGTAACTTCTTCATTTATATGAGCTTCTCTTAATTCTCCACAAGTATGACTTCTATACATAACGCACTATTGAATTTTGGTTTGCAAAAGTAAGAAGATTAAGTGTTACACTGAAGAATTGAGACATAAAAAAACCTTTCAACTTTTAAAGGTTGAAAGGTTTTTATCTCTGTTAAAAACTAGTATTTATTCTGTTATTTCTGTAGTTTGAAGTCCTTCTTTATTAACAACTACATCTTCTGAAGTCGTTTTAAAATGTAACCACATTTTCAATCTTGTTGCAATGTAGAATAAGATTGGTACAATTATTAAAGTTAAGAAGGTTGCAACTATAAGTCCGTAGATCACGGTCCAAGCTAAAGGTCCCCAAAAAACAACGTTATCTCCTCCAAAATAGATGTTGGGGTCAAACTCCGCAAACAGCTTAAAGAAATCTATATTTAATCCAATTGCCAAAGGAATTAATCCTAAGATGGTAGTAATAGCGGTTAATAATACCGGTCTTAAACGGGCTTTCCCGGCAAGAATAATAGTTTTTAAAAGCTCATCTTTATCCAGGTATTCATCCTTTCCTAAATTCAATATATTTTTCTTTCTATCTATGAGTAGCTGGGCATAATCCAGCAACACCACTCCATTGTTCACTACAATTCCTGCCAAAGAGATAATACCCATCATAGTCATCATAATTACAAATGGAGCTCCAGAAATAACGATTCCTCCAAAAACTCCAATAAAACTCAAGAAGATCGCGATCATGATGATTAATGGTTTCGAGATTGAATTAAATTGGAAGATCAGGATAAGAAAGATTAAACCAAGTCCGCTAAAGAATGCGCCCATTAAAAATGATTGTTGCTTATTTTGTTCTTCAATTTGCCCTGTATAATCTACTTTGATATCATCTGAGAGTCCTTCAAAACCTCTCATCTCATTCTGAACTTGACTTACCACAGCTCCAGCATCTGTATATCCAGGAGCTAAAGCAGAATAAACTGTTACAACTCTTCGCGTATCTCTATGCTTTATAGCGCTAAATCCAGAACTATTTGTTTTAGATATTACAGCCGAAACAGGTATTTCTCGTAATTGCCCTGTGTTAGTTCTAAAGGTCATAGTCTGATTAAAAAGTGCGCTACTATTGTATCTACTTTCTTCATTGAATCTTACATATATATCGTAATCTTCTCCCGCTTCTTTATAAACTCCAGCTTTGGTTCCAAAAATAGAATTTCTAAGTTGCTGACCAACTTGCCCTGCATTAACTCCAAGTTCTCCAGCCTTTTCACGGTCTATGATTACTTGCATTGCAGGTTTATCCTTGTTCACATCAATCTTTAATTCATCTATTGCATTGATGTTTTTACTATTGATAAACTCCCGCATTTTTTCAGCAGTAGCAATTAATTCATTGTAATCTTCACCTTCCAATTCAATGTTAATTGGAGCTCCAGATGGCGGTCCATTCTGATCTTTTTCTACGGATATTAATACTCCAGGATAAACACCAACTAAGGCTTCCTGAACTTTCTGGCGTAATAATTCGCTATCTGCTCCTTTTCTATATTTATATTCTCTCATGGAAGCAGTGATTTTTCCTTTATGCGGCATTTCTGCAGCAGAACCTCCATCGGTTTGTGGATTACCTGCACCTTCACCAACTTGAGAAACTGCACTTTCCACTAAGAAATTATAACCATCCTCAGTATATTCAGGGCTATTTAATACCTTATAAACCTTTCCTTCAATCTCTTTTGTGATGGCATTGGTTTTTGCAATATCAGTTCCTTGTGGGTACTCTATATATACAATGATCTGGTTAGGTTTGTTATCGGGAAAGAATTCCACTTTTGTTCTTTGAGAAGCTAAAGAGGCACCAAAAGCCATAAAAGCGACTATTAATAATAAGAAAGTAGCTCCAACGATCCAATATGGACGTTTGCTTTTGAACGAGGAAGTTAGTTTCCCTTCATACCAGTTCTCTAATTTTACTAAAGATTTATTCTGAAAACTGTTAGCCATTCTCCTTATAAACCATCTATAAAGCCACATTGTGATCGCAGTAAAGATCATTACTGTACCTAATGCTCTATATTCTCCGCCAAAAATGAAGATTAGCAAACCAATTCCAGCAATTATTGAAGACACCGTAATAATTCTTTTTCGTGGCTGATCTTTGTCCTCGGTAGTCATAAATTGAGACACCAAAACAGAGTTAAAGAAGATTGCTACAAATAAGGAAGATCCTAATACTACCGATAAGGTGATAGGGAAATAGATCATGAATTGCCCCATTACTCCAGGCCATAAACCTAAAGGTATAAAAGCAGCAACAGTTGTTGCGGTAGAAATAATTATAGGTAAGGCAATCTCTCCAATTCCTTCTTTTGCTGCATTAATCCTACTCATGCCTTCTTCATCCATCAGTCGGTATACGTTTTCTACAACTACTATCCCGTTATCTACAAGCATTCCAAGCCCCATAATTAACCCGAAAAGGATCATAGTGTTCATGGTATACCCAAGCTGATTCAAAATCACTAGTGACATGAACATAGACATTGGGATTGCAAATCCTACGAAAAGGGCATTTTTGAATCCTAAGAAGAACATTAATACTGTTACCACTAAAATGATCCCGAAAATGATGTTATTCACAAGATCATCAACCTGACCAATGGTTTTGGAAGATTGATCGTTCGTAATAGTGATTTTAAGATTGGAAGGAAATATGTTCTCTTGAGCATCTTTAACAATAACATCAATTTGTTCTGCAGCAGCAACCATATTTTTTCCTGCACGTTTTTTAACATCAAGCATTACTACCTGATCTCCGAATTCACGTGCATAAGTGGTACGGTCTTTCTCTTTAAATGCAATTGTAGCAACATCTTTTAAGTAAACATTATTACCATTTTCAGACTTTACCACAAAATCTTCAAGATCTGATGGATCACCGATCTCTCCAATAATTCTAATGGTTCTACGCTGTCCGCTAGCAATAAAATTCCCCGCAGACATCGTCATGTTTCCATTACTAATTGCGCTTCTAATATCTTGGAAGCTTACAGAAGAAGCCATCATCTTATAGATATCTACAGCAACTTCGATCTCTTTTTCTTGCGCTCCCCGAATATCAACTTTCTTGATCTCAGGCAGATTTTCAATTTCATCCTGAAGGTATTCCCCAAACTCTTTCAACTTAGCTACAGGATAATCTCCAGAGATATTGATGTTTAGAATCGGCACTTCTTCAGACATACTCAACTCAAAAACATTTGGTTCTACTTTGGCACCATTAAAGGTTGGCCAATCTTCTCCCGATGTTTCAGAATCTATCTCGTCTTTAATCTTTTGTTTAGCCAGTTCAACCGCGATACCCTCATCAAATTCTATAACGATCATAGAATAGTCCTCTTGTGAGGTAGAGGTTATTTCTACTACATTACTTACCGTTTTAAGTTTATCTTCTAATGGATTAGTGATCAGTTTTTCAATATCTTCTGCGGTATTACCAGGAAATATAGAGCTTACATAGATCTTGGTTTCTTGGATCTCCGGAAAACTTTCCCTTGGCATTGTGAAATATGCAGAAATCCCTAAGAAAAGAATAATAGCCATCATCACATAAATGGTGGTCTTATTCTTTATAGCCCAAGAGGACATCTTGAATTCCTTCTCGATATTTTTGTTCTTTTTTGACATTACGTAATCTTAGTAAGTTATAATCTTTACAGTTTGACCATCTTTCACACTTCTAGCGCCTTCTTTGATGATTTCATCTCCATCTTTCACACCTTCTAAAACTTCAATTACATCTCCCTGAGTTTTACCAGTTTTGATAATGGTTTGTTTTGCAATTGCTTTTTGACCATTTATACTATCCAAAATATAAATATACTGTTCTCCATTTGCATTTTCTGAAATGATATTTTGTGGGATCATTAAAGCTTTATCATTGGTATAATCGTTTATTTTTAAACGAGCCGTTAAATTCGGCTTGATCAATTTTTCCTTATTTGGAACTTCAATTTCAGCATTAAAAGTTCTGTTGTCTGGATTAATAAAACTCCCAGTTTGTCTAATTTTAGTCTCCACAGTTTTTCCTAGAACAGGGAAAGTTACTTCTACATTTTTTCCTTCTACCACATCTGCTATATAGCTTTCTGGAACATCTGTTCTAATATACATATCGCTAAGATTTACAATACGCAAAATTGGAGTTTGTCCTGGAGACACCACATTACCTTGTTCGGTAATAATATCATCTATAGTTCCTGCAAATGGAGCAGTAACGGTAGATTTAGATAACTGACTTTTCATTTGGTTCACAGCACTCTGCTGACCTTCATAAGTGGACTTTGCTTGTAAATATTGGATTTCACTTCCAATTTTCTGATCCCATAGCCGCTTTTGTCGTTCATAGGTAGTTTTAGCCAGATCTGCTTGAATTTGCATTTGAGCCAATTGTTGGCTCATTCCACCATCATCTATTCTCGCAAGCAACTGTCCTTTACTCACTTTTTGACCTTCTTTTACATATATCTGTTGAAGAATCCCGCTGATTTCAGCATTTAAAACCACATTCTGCTTGGTCTCTACGCTTCCCTGAAGTTCTAGAAAATGATTAAAGATTTCGGTTTTTGCTTTGAAAGAGGTAATTAAGGGTACATTTTTTTCTGGATTTAGCTCCGCTAATTTGTTGTCTAATTCCTTTAGTTTTGAATGAATTTCTTGCTGTTCTGTAGTTAATTCATCTCTTTTTTTCTGAATTGTTTCAATGTCATTGGACTTTAATACCGCTTCTACTGAATTCTTTTTTTCATTTCCACAAGATGCAAGAAGTATGGATAATATTGATATGTATAATAGCTTTTTCATTTTCTTAAAATTGAAGAGATTTTTAATTTTCTTTTGAGTATTTAGTAGTGTCCAGTAAGTTTTCCAGATCTATTTTAGAAGTGATTACCTCTAACATTGCTTGAAGGTAATCTTGTTGTGCTCTATATAATTGTTGTTGGGCTTCGCTTAATTCGAAACTAGAGGTCAAGCCTTCTAAAAATTTTACTTGGTTTTTATTTTCTATTCTTTCCGCTAAATCTAAGCTCTTTTGCTTATTGGCATAATTCTCCAAACTAAATTTATAATCGTTTTTAGCAGATTGAATATCTAATTCTACCTGATTTTTTGTGAATTCAAGTTGCACTAAAGCTTGCTCATATTGAATTTGCTTTTGTGCTGTTCTGGCACTTCTCATACCGCTACTAAAAATTGGCACATTTAAGCTTAGACCTAATACCGATTGATCGTAATAAATTTGATTATTGTTGAAGAAACTAAAAGTATCACCGTTAGCCTGAGCACCATAATTAACAAAAGCGCTTAGCTTAGGAAGTGCCTTACTTTTTTCAAGTTTAACCAGAATCTCTGCTTGATTGCTTTGATCCTCTGCTATTCTGTAGTCTATATTATCTTCCACAGAAATCTCTTTAATTAATAACTGTAAGTCAAAATTTTCTGTGCTTAATTGCTCTAAATTATCTACAGCTGTAATTGGAGTAGAAACGGGAATCCCCATGCTTACTTTTAGCATATCATATGCAATCCCCTCCATACGCTCTGCATTATTTAAGCTAGTTTGCAGCCCAAGCAAGGTGATTTCCAACTGTTCAACTGCTTCTTCCTCAATAAGACCATTCTCATAAGTAACTCTAGTGTCGTTCAGGTTTTTATCTATAGTTTCTAAATTGCGTTTTGCGATTTCTACACTCTCACGTGCTAGCAACACATTTCCATATGCATTTGTAATCGCCTCTTTTACACTAAGATCGGTCTTAACCTTAGCATTTTCAGAGATTTGTAGTAAGGTTTTAGCAGATTGTACTCCAACAATATAAGAACCATCAAATATTAATTGATTCCAAGTAGCAGTTGCGCTTAAATTTTGTTTTGTACCAAAAGTAACCGGAACAAAGGTTCCAGGCTGGCCACCCGCAATTTCGCCTGGAATTAAGGTTACGGGTTGTTTAAGATTGTTTCTGTATTCCGCATTTCCACTAATTTGGGGTAAACCTTGTGATATGATCTCCCATTTTTGTTTTAAAGCGATAGCTACATCCTTACGCGCAATTTCAGAATTATAACTATTTTGTAAACCATAAGAAATGGCTTCCTCAAGTGTAAATGTTTTTTGTGAAGTCGTGCTTTCTTCCTGAGCTTGTGCAAAGGCAGCTAACTGAAGAAAAAATATAAAAAAGATCTTTTTCATTAGTTGTTCAAATGTGATTTGTTTAATAATGTAATTAAGGTTTTTAAACCTTTTTCAGTAACGATTGCTCTAAGGTGATAATCCAAGAAATTCTCTAATAATTCATTTGAAAATTTTTCTAAAGGGAAATGATATTCATCTTTTATGCCCATCATTCCTACAAAATATATCTTGCTTGTGAATTCTAAAGGAATATTTTCTCGGTACAATCCATTTTTAATTCCTTTTTCAAGATTCTTAAGTACGCAACCTTCCATGATCTGAAGATGATTTTTCTGAACTAAATTAAATACCTTTGGATAGTATTTTTTTAGCTGAAATTGAGGCGAAGATTTGTTGTCTTTTAAGTGTTTCATTGCAAAATTCTTTATATCGAAGAGTTCTACAATGGCATTCTTTTCCTGACTAATAATCGTTTCTATCCCACAAGATATCTGTGATAAGATATGAAGGGTGCTAGCTTCTACTAATTTGGTCTTGGTTGAAAAATGAGAGTAAATGGTTTTCTTAGATATACCTAACTCATTGGCAATATCATCCATAGTTACGCTCTTAAATCCAAGATTAAGAAAAAGCTCTGCTGCGGTATTAATTATTTGATCTTTCAAATTAATAAAAAATTTTTGCAAATGTAAGAAGGAAACTTTAGAAACCACAAAAGTTTCCAAAATATTTACAGCAATTTAATAGGTTGTTGAAATTCGTATTAATATCATTTATGGTATTTTAGCCGAAAAATTTGCATAATGCACACTATTGCCCAATACCATGACGCTTTCTTAGAGTATTTAGATACAACTGTAAAAACTAAAGAGCCAAATAATTTATACGAGCCCATTACTTATATATTAAACTTGGGTGGTAAACGCTTAAGACCAGTTCTAGTTTTAATGAGTGCAGAGATCTTTGATGCTCCTTATCAAAAAGCGCTTCCTGCAGCATTGGCGATCGAGGTCTTTCATAATTTTTCTTTGGTTCATGACGATATAATGGATGCAGCTCCAATAAGAAGAGGTAAGGCAACAGTTCATGAAAAGTGGGATCTTAACACAGGTATACTTTCTGGAGATGCTATGCTTATAAATGCTTACCAGTTATTTGAGCATTATGAAGGGTCAATTTTTAAAGAGCTGGCACAATTATTCACGAAAACTGCGATTCAGGTTTGTGAAGGGCAACAGTATGATATAGATTTTGAGAGTAGGGAAGATGTGGAAATAGAAGATTATCTAAAAATGATAGAGTATAAGACTGCGGTTCTAGTGGGAGCTTCCTTGCAAATGGGTGCTATCGTCGCGGGAGCTTCAGAAGATTGTAAGCGATCTGTCTATCAATACGGTAGATTACTAGGAATTGCATTTCAATTACAAGATGATTATCTGGATGCTTTTGGTAATCCAGATACTTTTGGAAAGCAATTAGGTGGTGACATCATAGAAAACAAAAAGACTTTCTTATATATAAAGGCTTTGGAGAATTCTGCGAAATTGGACGCAAATAATCTAGAAGATCTTTATTCTATTAATCCAATGGATACAACAGGGAAAATAGAAGCAGTTAAAACGATCTTTGAAGAAAGTGGGGCGGCAGAACTTACAAGAGTAGAGATAGAAAAATATACCAATAAAGCCTTTCAGGTATTAGATAATATCGATATTCCTGAGGATAAGAAAGCTTTGTTAAAGCAGTTTGGAGCTTCTTTGATGGAGCGGGAGGTTTAAAAATAGAGGCTCACAAATGGCATAAGAGCGCTGCTATAAAAACTTTTTTCACTATCATAGAGCAAATCATATTTTATCCCAGCAGTAACATTTCCTGTATTATATCCAATTCCTGTAAACAATGCAGGAACCCAATAATTTTCTTTAAGGTCTAATCCATTGAGTTCATATTTTCTATTAATATTTAACTCTTGAAATTCTACAGATAATTGTAGAAATCTCACTGGATTTATCAAAGTGATAAGACTGCCACCAAGACTTGTTGTCTTAAATTCATTTTGTTTAGCGTACGCGGCATTTAATCCTACTCCTGCAGAAACAATTTCATTAAAATCGTAAATAGCAGAAGGTGCAATTATTCCAGTAAATCCATTATTGCTAAAATTTAATCCTAAACTTCCACCAAAACGCACAGAATTCCAAAAATCATTTCGATTAACCTGTGTAGGTTTTGTGCTCTGGGCAATAAGATTCCCCGAGCTTATAAAAGAGATCATAAAAATGAACAAAAATATATTTGGAGTGTGGTTTCTATAGCTAAACATGTTAAAATTCTTATAAGATGGAGGATAAATATAAGAAATTCTATAAGCTATAAATTCTAAAAATTGTATTTTTGCTATGTTTTAATACAAAAGAAACATTAGTTTCCACCTATGGACAAATTTTCATTTCTAAACGCTGCACCAACAGCCTACTTCGCAAATCTTTACGATCAGTATTTACAAAATCCAGATAGTGTAGAACCTAGCTGGAGAGCATTTTTTCAAGGTTTTGACTTTGGAATGGAGCAAAATGGGGAGCTTCCGGAAGGATCTTACCAAGATAATGGTGCTGAAAAACAAGACTTTGCCGCTACAGAAATTCCTGAAAATATTAAAAAAGAGTTTCAGGTAATTCGATTGATTGACGGTTACAGAACACGTGGTCACTTATTTACTAAAACTAACCCAGTTCGCGAGCGCAGGCAATATGTACCAACCCTTGCATTAGAAAACTTCGGATTATCTAACGATGATCTTGATAAAACCTTTAGTGCTGGAGATATAATAGGAATTGGTCCCACCACTCTAAAGGAGATCGTAAAACATCTTGAAACAATCTACTGCCAATCTATTGGTGTAGAATATATGTATATCCGCAAGCCGGAAGAGATAGAGTGGATTCAACAAAAATTAAACATTAATGACAATCAGCCGAAGTTTACTGATGCTGAGAAAAAGAATATACTTTCAAAACTTAACAATGCAGTTTCTTTTGAAAGCTTCTTACACACAAAATATGTAGGACAAAAAAGATTTTCCTTAGAGGGTAATGAAAGTTTGATCCCTGCATTAGATACCATTATTGAAAAAGCGGCAGATGTTGGCGTGAAAGATTTTGTAATGGGAATGTCTCACCGGGGAAGATTGAATGCACTAACCAATATTTTTGGAAAAAGTGCAAAAGATATCTTTAGTGAATTTGATGGAAAGGATTATGAGCAGGACATTTTTGATGGAGATGTTAAATATCACCTAGGATGGACAAGTTGTAGAACTACGACCAATGGTAAAGAGATAAATATTAATATTGCCCCAAACCCATCTCATTTAGAGACGGTAGGTGCGGTAGTGGAAGGAATTGCAAGAGCAAAACAAGACAGGCATTATAAGGATGACTTTTCTCAAGTTCTTCCAATTATAGTACATGGTGACGCTGCAATTGCGGGTCAAGGTTTAGTATACGAGTTAGTGCAAATGGCACAATTGGAGGGTTACAAAACTGGCGGAACTATTCATATTGTAGTGAATAACCAAATAGGATTTACTACGAATTATTTAGATGGCCGTTCTTCTACTTATTGTACGGATGTTGGAAAAGTAACCTTATCGCCTGTCTTGCATGTAAATGCAGATGATGCAGAAGCAGTTGTTCATGCCGTTTTATTTGCGTTAGATTTTAGAATGCAATTTAAAAGAGATGTCTTTATAGATCTGTTAGGATATAGAAAATATGGACATAATGAAGGGGATGAGCCAAGATTCACTCAGCCAAAATTATATAAAGCGATTGCTAAGCATGAAAATCCGAGAGATATTTATGCTGAAAAGTTGATTAAAAGCGGCGTCATAAATGATGGCTATGTTAAAAAGCTGGAAGAGGAATACAAATCGAAATTAGAAGAGGAATTAGAAGATTCCCGAAAAGAAGATACTACAAGGATCACTCCTTTCATGAAAGATGAATGGGAAGGATATGAAAATGTACAGGAAGATACAATGATGGCTCCTGTAGATACCACTATAGATATTAAAGTTCTTGATGAGGTTGCAAAGGTGATCACAAAACTTCCGAAGGATAAAAAATTCCTTAGGAAGATAGCGAAACTGATTGAGGCTCGTGAAAAAATGTATTTTGAAACTGATCAATTAGATTGGGCGATGGCAGAATTGCTAGCTTATGGTACATTAATGACTGAAGGTTATAGTGTGAGAATGAGCGGGCAGGATGTAGAGAGAGGAACTTTTTCTCATAGACATGCTGTTGTGAAAGTAGAAGATAGTGAAGAAGAGATCATTCTTCATAATAACATTCCCGATAAAAAAGGAAACTTTAGCATATATAACTCTTTGTTATCTGAATATGGTGTAGTTGGTTTTGACTATGGTTATGCTATGGCAAGTCCAGATACTTTAACCATATGGGAAGCTCAGTTTGGAGATTTTGTGAATGGTGCTCAAATAATGATAGATCAGTATATTTCTGCGGCAGAGGATAAATGGAAATTGCAAAACGGATTAGTAATGCTATTGCCTCATGGATATGAGGGGCAAGGAGCAGAACATTCTTCAGGAAGAATGGAACGTTTTTTACAACTTTGTGCCACAGATAATATGTTTGTTGCAGATGTAACGACTCCTGCAAATATGTACCATTTGTTGAGAAGACAAATGAAAGTGAATTATAGAAAACCATTAATAGTATTTACTCCAAAGAGTTTGCTAAGGCACCCAAAAGTATTATCTACCAAAGAAGAATTTGCAACAGGTACGTTCCAAACAGTTATAGATGATGCTTCTGCCAATGTAGATAAAGTAAAATCTTTGGTATTTTGTACAGGTAAATTCTATTATGATCTTTTAGAATATCAGGAAGAAAATAAGCGAGATGATATCGCTTTGGTTAGAGTAGAGCAACTATTTCCATTGCCTGAAGAGAAGATAAAAGAAGTAATGGCCAAATATAAGAACGCAGACGATATTGTTTGGGCTCAAGAAGAACCTAGAAATATGGGTGCCTATAGTTATTTATTATTACATTTTGATGAGGCCAAACACTTCAGAGTATGTAGTAGAAAATTCTATGGATCACCGGCCGCTGGTAGTTCAGTGAGGTATAAAAAACGACACGAAAAAGTAATTGCAAGCGTGTTTGATAAAACTATGGTTTAATCAAACTCCAATAATAATTAATAAAATATCCTTTCTTAGAAATAAGGAAGATTCAAAAATATAAAACAAAAGATCATGGCTTTAGAAATGAAAGTTCCTTCTCCAGGAGAATCTATTACAGAGGTTGAAATTGCTCAATGGCTAGTAGAAGATGGAGATTATGTAGAAAAAGATCAGCCTATTGCTGAAGTGGATAGCGATAAGGCAACCTTAGAACTTCCTGCTGAAGCAAGCGGAATAATTACATTAAAAGCTGAAGAAGGCGATGCTGTTGCTGTTGGTGCGGTAGTTTGTTTAATAGATACAGATGCGCCAAAACCAGGTGGAGGCGATAAAGCTGTAGAAAAATCTAAGGACGAATCTGCAGAAGAGGAAGTAAAAGAACAAAGAAAGGAGACTTCTACTAAAGCTGAAAGCGATAAAGCGGAAGCCTTAACTCAAACGCCTTCTAAACCTTCAACTCCTTCTCAGCAACAAGATAAAACTTATGCTACTGGAACTCCATCTCCTTCAGCAAAGAAAATCTTAGATGAAAAAGGGATCGATTCTAAATCTGTTTCTGGCTCTGGTCGTGATGGAAGAATAATGAAAGAAGATGCTGTAAAAGCAAAAGCTTCTATGGGAACTCCGGGAATTGGAAAAAGAGGTGAAGAGCGCAAGAAAATGTCTATGTTACGTCGTAAAGTAGCAGAGCGTTTAGTGAGTGTGAAAAATGAAACTGCTATGCTTACTACATTTAACGAAGTAGATATGTCTGCCATTTTCTCTTTGCGTAAACAATATAAAGAAGAGTTTAAAGATAAGCATGGTGTTGGATTAGGCTTTATGTCTTTCTTTACCCTTGCTGTAGTGAGAGCTTTGGAGTTATTTCCAGACGTAAACTCTATGATAGATGGGGATTACCAAATAAAACATGATTACAAAGATATTAGTATTGCAGTTTCTGGTCCTAAAGGACTTATGGTTCCTGTAATGCGTAATGTAGAAAACATGGGCTTTAGAGCTGTAGAGGAAGATGTGAAACGTCTTGCGCTAAGAGCTAGAGACGGAAACATTACGGTAGATGAAATGACAGGTGGTACTTTTACAATTACAAATGGAGGTGTTTTTGGATCTATGTTATCTACTCCTATTATTAACCCACCTCAAAGTGGAATATTAGGAATGCACAATATTGTAGAAAGACCAGTTGCAATAGATGGCCACGTAGAGATAAGACCGATTATGTACGTTGCTTTATCTTATGATCACAGAGTGATTGACGGTAGAGAATCTGTTGGATTCTTGGTTGCGGTAAAAGAAGCATTGGAAAATCCAGAAGAATTATTAATGGATAATGATGTGAAAAGAGCCTTGGAACTATAGTTCTAGAGAATTAGTAAATAAAAAAAGCTCGCAACTTATAAAGTTGCGAGCTTTTTTTTTGGCTTATCCCAATTAAAATAGTGCCACCAATGTGAAAATATTCAACAAAAGGATGGCAATAACTGCTATA
Organism: Gillisia sp. CAL575; assembly: GCF_000403785.1. Lineage (GTDB taxonomy): Bacteria > Bacteroidota > Bacteroidia > Flavobacteriales > Flavobacteriaceae > Gillisia. The sequence goes on along the minus strand of NZ_APHJ01000021.1, from coordinate 313,710 downwards.
GTAAGCAAGACAAATGCCGCGTTTGTAAATCCTTTTTTCTTCGCTAAACTTTCTATGATATCTATTTTCATATTCAAATTTAACAGGAAAGAATGGAAAATCTATTGGGGGTTTTTCCCCATTTTTCTGTTTTATTTCAAATACAAGGCTTTATTTTTATAATCTATAACTGCTTTTCCTTTTTTTAATATATCCGCACCCAGAATTCCATGCACTTTTTCGGCTTTATGATTTACTAAAGCTTCATTTACATGTCTAAGATCAAAAAGAACCAGGTCTAGTTTTTTCGTTTTCCAGCCTGCAATCTCAATACTATTCTTTAATGCGATCTGGGTTAGCATGTTATTAGCGCCAGCTCCTGCAGCTCTAATCTTGCTATCTTCGCCTAGTAGTTTGAAATGTGAAGCAGCATCAAAACCTACACATGTACTAGAAGCACCGGTATCTAGTATGAAATTCCCTTGAACTTCATTTATTTTTGCAACCAGTTCAAAATGATTGGTTTCTGTAAATTTTAATTTTATACGATGATAGCCTTTGCTCTCTAATAATTTCCTGAGGGATAACATTCTTTATCTTTTGGCAAAGATAGGTCTTCAAAATAAATTATTTTTGCAATTATGATTTTAACAGATACGCACACTCATTTATATAGTAAAGATTTTGATGCCGATAGGGAAGAGGCTATTAAAAAAGCTATTCAAAAAGGGATTAGTCGCTTTTTTATTCCTGCTATAGACTCTACCCACACTTCCAGCATGTATTCTTTAGAAGCTCAATTTCCAGAAAATGTTTTTCTAATGATGGGATTACACCCAACTTCTGTTAAGGAAAATTTTGAAGAAGAATTGCAACATATAGAGGAGCAGTTTAAAACCAGAGACTTTTATGCTGTTGGTGAAATCGGGATAGATCTTTATTGGGATAAGATACTTCTAAAGGAACAGCAAATTGCTTTTAAAAGGCAAATCCAATTGGCTAAATCCAAAAATCTGCCAATCGTAATTCACTGTAGAGATGCTTTTGATGAGGTATTTGAAGTTTTGGAATCTGAGAAAGGAGATGATCTTTTCGGAATTTTTCATTGTTTTACAGGCAATAAAGAGCAGGCTTTAAAAGCGATATCTTATAATATGAAGCTTGGAATAGGTGGTGTTGTAACCTTTAAAAATGGAGGGATAAATAAATTTCTATCTGAAATACCTATAGAACATATCGTTTTAGAGACAGATTCACCCTATTTAGCTCCAGTGCCATATAGAGGTAAACGAAATGAAAGTGCTTATATTCAGATAATAGCAGAAAAAATAGCAGCTCTTTACGAACTCGATCTAGAAGAGGTTGCTGCTATTACTACGAAAAACTCCAAAGATATATTTGGGGTGTAATGTGGTGAATTAGTATATTATTTTGTTCATTTGTTAAGCTAACCAAAAATTATCTGTGTCCAACTTCGAAGAAATAAGATTTTATAATGATAATGAGGTGCAAGCTGCTTTAAATAAGTATGCGAATCACCCAATGATTAAAACGTTATTACAGTTTACATTTCCAGAGATGTCCTTTGAGGAGATTAAGGAAATTTTAAGCGATTGCCATTCTATACGAGATTTTCAAGGAAAAGTCATTTATCATTCTGTAAAAAAAGTATTAGAGAAAAGCTCTGAAGGACTTTCTTATAGCGGTTTTGATAAGCTTAAAAAAGATGAATCCTATATGTTTATTTCTAATCATAGAGATATCATATTAGATACTAGTCTTATTAATTGCGCTTTATATGAGCAGGATCTAGTAATGACTGCTTCCGCAATTGGAGATAATCTGGTACAAAAACCGTTTTTATTATTATTATCAAGACTAAACAGGAATTTTCTTGTTCAGCGTGGACTTACTCCTAGAGAGATGCTGCGCAGTTCAATGAACCTTTCACAATATATTCGACATTTATTAGTAGATGAGAATAGATCTGTTTGGATGGCTCAACGGGAAGGTCGTACCAAAGACGGCAATGATGTTACTCAACAAGGGGTGCTTAAAATGCTGGCAATGGCTAAGGGCGATATGAGTATTTCTCAATATTTTTCAAAAATTAAAATTGTCCCAGTCTCTATTTCTTATGAGTTTGACCCTACAGATGTTCTTAAAATGCCAGAGTTAATGGCTAAGAGAAATGAAGAGGTTTATAAAAAATCTGAGCATGAAGATTTCAATTCTATATTAAAAGGAGCATTAGGTAATAAAGGAAGAATCCATATCACTGCGGGAGAAATATTAGATGGAAATTGGTTTAATGAATTAGAGAAAACAGAACATTCTGTTAACGATCAACTGCAAGCTATTGCTGGTGCAATTGATTCTAAAATATATAAAAATTACAAACTTTGGCCTGCAAATTATGTAGCCTGTGATCTTTTAACTAATTCTGAAGCACATGCTAGCAGATATACAGATAAGGAAAAAAGACAGTTTGAAAGAAGATTAACTCGAAGGGTAGATGTTAAAAATGCATTGGAAGTTAATAGCTATTTATTAATGTATGCTAATCCTGTGATAAACAATGAAGCCCTAAATGAAAGTAAAATCTAATATTTTATTGGTTTATACCGGCGGAACCATCGGTATGATCAAAGATTTTGAAACAGGAGCTTTAAAAGCTTTTAACTTTAGTGAATTACTTCAAAATATTCCTGAACTAAAACTTCTGGAACATTCTATAGATACTATAAGTTTTAAGGAGCCTATAGATTCTTCGAATATGAATCCTGTGAATTGGGTTCAGATTGCTGAGATTATTGAAGAAAGATATGAAGAGTATGATGGCTTTGTTGTTCTACATGGAAGCGATACGATGTCTTATACTGCTTCTGCTTTAAGCTTTATGTTCGAAAATCTTACAAAACCAGTAATTTTTACGGGTTCTCAATTACCTATTGGTGATTTAAGAACCGATGCCAAAGAAAATTTAATTACTAGTATCCAAATTGCTGGCTTACAGAAGCAAGGGCGACCGGTAATTTCTGAAGTTTGTCTTTATTTTGAATATAAATTATACAGAGCTAACAGGACTACAAAAATCAATGCAGAACATTTTCAAGCATTTTCATCTTCAAATTATCCGCCTTTAGCAGAGTCTGGAGTATATTTATCAGTCAATTATTCGGCTCTTTGGTCTACAAATAGGAGAAAAAAGTTAAAACTGCACAAAGATTTTAGCTCAGATGTGCTTATTTTGAAGATGTTTCCGGGGATAACTGAAAGTACTGTAGCGCATATTTTGTCTAAGAAAAATCTACGAGGTGTCATATTAGAGACATTTGGTAGCGGAAATGCACCTACAGATGCATGGTTTATTAATTTGCTAAAAAAGCATATTTCTAAAGGTCTAGTGGTCATAAATGTTACTCAATGTGTCGCAGGTAGTGTGGCAATGGGTAATTACGAGACAAGTACACAATTAAAGAAAATAGGAGTGGTGTCTGGGAAAGACATTACTACAGAAGCAGCAATAGCGAAATTAATGTACCTTTTAGGAAAAGAATTATCACCTAAAGTATTCAAAACCATTTATGAGACTTCCCTACGTGGGGAAATGTTATAAATATTAACGATACTTATTTTGATGGTAATAATTTTTTTTTGTTATTTGGCTCACTAATTAAAATAAGCTAATTAGAGAGGTGGCCGAGTGGTCGAAGGCGCACGCCTGGAAAGCGTGTATACGCCAAAAGCGTATCGAGGGTTCGAATCCCTTCCTCTCTGCAATTTATTTTTATTAAAAGTTTATTTTTATATCTTTAACCCTTTAACTAATTAATTTAAGACAAACAGTAATGAAAAGATTATTTTCAACTTTGGTAATCGCTTCGATTATGTTATTTGGAGCCGCACAAGCTAATGCGACAATTAATGTAAACATCTTACCTGATAATATCCAGACGATTGTTCAGGATGACGAAGCAAGCCTCGACACAGAAGAGGAAGATTTAGGTTTTCACCAAGAACTTAAAAAGCGTTTTATAGAAGGTGGTGCCGGATTTATGGGTATCGTACTTCTATGTTTAATTCTTGGTTTGGCCATTGCCATCGAGAGAATTATCTTTTTAAACTTATCTACAACAAACACTAAGAAATTAGCTCAGGATGTTGAAGATGCATTGAATAACGGTGGAGTAGAAGCTGCTAAAGAAGTTTGTAGAAATACAAGCGGACCAGTTGCCTCTATCTATTACCAAGGGCTTGATCGTGCAGACGAAAGTATTGAAGCGGCTGAGAAAGCTGTTGTTGCTTACGGTGGTGTGCAAATGGGACAACTTGAGAAGAATGTTTCTTGGGTATCCTTATTTATTGCTTTGGCTCCGATGTTAGGTTTCATGGGAACAGTAATTGGGATGATCCAAGCTTTTGATAAAATTGAAGCAGCAGGAGATATGCAACCTTCATTGGTAGCAGGTGGTATTAAAGTAGCACTTCTTACAACTGTATTTGGTTTGATCGTAGCTATTATTCTTCAAATTTTTTATAATTACATTATCGCTAAGATTGATAGTATTGTAAATGATATGGAAGATGCTTCTATCTTATTGATCGACATGTTAGTTGATTACAAAAACAAAAAAAGAATCTAAGAAATAATAAATCATGACCATACACAAAGTTTTAAAATATTTAGCACTTGTTATTGGTGTAATAGGTCTTATCCTTTTGGGTAGAATTATTATAGCTGGTGATGATGCTATTTCCGCCTCAGCGGCAGATCAAAATAGTTTACTAGAACCTATGATGTGGGTTGGCTATATTGTATTGGCTATCTGTATATTGATAGTTGGTTTCTTTGTAATTAAAGGTTTGTTCTCCGGAAACGTGAAGAACACATTAATTTCAGTAGGAGCATTTGTACTTGTAGTAGTTATAGCTTACGTCTTAACTGATGGAACAGAAGTTCAACTTAAGGATGGTGATACACTATCTGCAAGTGGAGACCATTGGGTTGGTGCCGGATTGGTAGTATTTTATATTCTAGCAGCAATTGCTGTTGGAGCAATGGTACTTTCTGGAATAAGAAAATTAATAAAATAAATTATGGCTAAAAGATCAGCACCAGAAGTGAATGCCGGCTCTATGGCCGATATAGCATTTTTGCTATTAATTTTCTTCCTGGTTACTACAACAATTGAGACCGATAGGGGAATCAGCCGTAAGTTGCCCCCTATTCAAGATGAGGACGTTGTTCCACCAGTAATTAAACAGAAAAATATCTTTACTGTAATCGTTAACAGAAATAACGATTTATTAGTTGAAGATCAGGTAATGCAACTTGGCGAATTACGTAAAGCTGCTATGGACTTTCTGGATAATGGAGGAGGAGTTGGTGAAGATGGATGTAGTTACTGTAAAGGAGCTAGAGATCCGCAAGCATCAGATAATCCGAAGAAAGCTATTATCTCATTGGTAAATGACCGTCAGACAGAATATAGAACTTATATTTCTGTTCAGAATGAATTGGTTGCTGCTTATAATGAGTTAAGAAACAGAGAAGCAAATCGTTTGTTCGGTATGGATTATACTGAAATGGAAGCTAAATACAACGATCCTAATTACAAAGGTAACAAGGATAAGATGGGAGAGCAGATAGATCAAGTTAAGGAAATGTTTCCTCAGTTGTTATCTGAAGCAGAGCCAAAAGGCTCTTAGATTAGTATAATATTTAATTCAATCTAGTTATGTCTAAATTTAAAAAGAAAAAGAGTGGTGAATTACCAGCGGTAAATACGGCTTCATTGCCAGATATCGTTTTTATGTTACTTTTCTTTTTTATGGTGGCTACGGTAATGCGTCAAAATACGTTGATGATTGATAATAAGTTACCCTTTGCAGACCAGGTAGAGAAGTTGGATAGAAAAGAATTGGTAATGTATATTTATGCAGGAAAACCAAGTTCTAGATATACACAGAAATTTGGTAGTGAAGCTCGAATTCAGTTAAATGATAAATTTGCAGATGTAAAAGATATCCAAAAATTTATTTATGCTGAAAGAGAGACCAAACGTGAAGAGTTAATCCCTTACTTAACAACTGCTTTAAAAGTAGATGTTGAAACTAACATGGGATTGGTATCTGATATTAAACAAGAATTAAGAAAAGCAGAAGCACTTAAGATTAACTACACAACCCGAATTGGAGAGGTAGCTAAGAATAATTAAAAACTGTTACATTACTGTTTATAAAACATCCCATCTGGATCTACCGGATGGGATGTTTTTTTTATATTTAACTTTCTGAATATTTACGCGACCTAAGCTTTTGAAAATGAAAAAACTCTTATTTTTTGTATTTGGCCTTTTCGCATTATTGCCTTCATTTTCTCAAGCTGTTGCTACAGATTCTATATTAAAACCCATTGATAGTCTTTACAGAGAAGATCAATTTTATGTTGGTCTTACTTTTCATCTTTTGGGAGATCTCCCAGAGTCTGTTGCCCAATCTGGTTTTTCAGGCGGAGTTCATTTAGGTTTTATTAGAGACTTTCCAATTAATAAACGTCGTAATATCGCTTTAGGGGCTGGCTTAGGTTGGTCTTTAAATTCCTATGGACAAGAAATGTTTATTGGGGAAGATGATAATAATAATACCATTTTCAGAAATTTAAGCGATCCAGAGGTAGATTATGATACCAATAGATTTTCTACCCAACTAGTGGAAATGCCCTTAGAATTTAGATGGCGTAGTTCTTCTCCAGATTCTTATAAGTTTTGGAGAGTTTATACTGGATTGAGACTGGGATATGTTTATCACTTTAAATCTAATTTTCGGCAAGGAGATAATCAAGTTATTCAAACCGACGTTCCAGAGCTGGATAGGTTACGTTTAGGAACTACTTTCACATTTGGATATAATACCTTTAATTTTCACGTTTATTATAGCTTAAATCCCTTCTTTAAGGATGCTCAGCTAAACAATACACCAGTTGGAATCACTACAATTAAACTAGGTTTGATGTTCTATATTCTATAACCAGTAATTAAGAACTATTAATTGCGGTAAAAATCCAACAAAGAAGCCAAGAAATAATTCTAACCAGGTGTGAGCTTTATAAAGTAGTCTTGAAGTTGCGGTTAGTCCTAATGCTGCTATTAAAAAGGCTATGCTATAAATTAGATTGAGTCTGTAGTAGATACTTAATGCTAAAACAAACATTAAAATTCCTGAAAGGCCCAGCATATGTAAACTTATTTTTAATTTAAGCCAAGCTAATATGAACGCGGTTAAGATTGAAAATAAGATTCCTACAAAGAAGTAATACAATGCAGGGTAATTATAGATATTTAAAATCTGATAAAGGTTTAGGCCTATAAGTAAACTGTAGAAAAATAACGGCCAACGACGTTGGTTAACGTCTTTTAGAAACACAGATTCTGCCTTGCCTAAATTTTTCAGAAGAAAATAAAAGACTACTGGAATAAATAAGGTAGTAATTGCAATAGCCAGTAATTTGGCCTGAATCAATGGCAACGGAAAAAATCTTGGAGTAACTAGAAAATAAAATAAACTCCCGGCAAAAGGCATCCATAAAGGATGAAAAATATAAGAAGCACTCTTAATCAAGAACTTCATTAAATCTCTTTTCTCATTCGAGCTACTGGAATATCCAGTTGTTCTCTATATTTTGCAACCGTTCTTCTAGCTATTGGATATCCTTTTTCTAGCAATAATTTTGCTAGTTTATCATCTGTAAGTGGCTTTCGCTTGTCTTCTTCATCAATAGATATTTCTAAAATCTTTTTGATCTCTCTAGTAGAAACTTCTTCCCCTTGATCATTCGTCATAGATTCCGAAAAAAATTCTTTAATAAGCTTTGTTCCATAAGGAGTGTCCACATATTTACTATTTGCAACACGAGATACGGTAGAAACATCCATTCCTATCTCATCTGCAATATCCTTTAAGATCATTGGCCGTAAATTACGCTCATCGCCGCTAAGGAAGAATTCTTTTTGATAATTCATTATAGAACTCATGGTAACCATTAGAGTTTGTTGACGCTGCTTAATTGCGTCTATAAACCACTTGGCAGAATCCAGCTTTTGCTTAATAAACATTACCGCATCTTTTTGCGACTTTGTTTTCTCCTTAGATTCCTTATAGCCTTTAAGCATGTTGCTATAATCATTAGAAATATGCATTTCTGGAGCATTCCTACCATTCAGAGTCAGTTCCAATTCCCCATCAATAATTTTAATAGCGAAATCTGGAATAACATGCTCCACCATTCTTAAGTTTCCTGAAAAAGCTCCACCCGGTTTTGGATTCAAATGCTCTATTACATCAATGGCATCTCTCAGTTCATCCTCAGTAATATCATGCTTGGCAAGTAGTTTGGTATAGTGCTTTTTGCTGAAGTGGTCAAAAGATTTATCAAGGAGATCTGTAGCTAACGAAACTTCTTTAGTTACTTCCTTGCGTTTCAATTGTATTAATAAGCACTCCTGTAGAGAACGAGCTCCTACACCAGCAGGATCTAATTCCTGTACTTTTTTCAAAACCTTTTCCACCGAAGCTTCATCGGTATATACGTTTTGGGTGAAGGCAAGATCATCTACTATATCCTGTAGAGTTCTTCTTATATATCCACTTTCATCTACACTCCCTACTAGAAAATCTGAAATCTCTTGCTCAAGTTCCGTGAGTCTGAAAGTACTTAACTGTGTTTTTAAATGTTGTGCGAAGGAAGTCCCAGAGGCATATGGAACATTTTTTTCTTCATCATCTGCACTATAATTGTTTGCCTGAAGTCTATAATTTGGTACTTCATCATCACTTAGATAATCGTCCACATTGATATCTGCATCAATACTGTCGTTATCATCATTATCATATTCGTCGTTAGAAAACTCATCATCGAATTCCGCATCAAGGTCTTCTTTCCCATCTTCCAGCGCAGGATTTTCCTCTAATTCCTCCTTGATACGCTGCTCAAAAGCTTGCGTAGGCAACTGAATAAGCTTCATCAACTGTATTTGCTGAGGGGAGAGCTTTTGGGATAATTTAAAATTTAATTGCTGCTTTAGCATAGGTAGTAAATTGCGCTTTACACAAAAATAAGCAAAAAGCATGCTATTGTAGCTTTGGCATCCAAATTGCTTTCGTAAAATTTTGTTAAGAATAGATGTGAAGAGGCTAACTTATTGCCTTGCTGAATTTTGAAGGGAATTCTGTTTCTATTTTAAGTAGGGTTTTATCTATAGGATGTAAAAACTCTAATTTTATAGCCGCAAGATATAGTCCTTTTTTTCTGAAGGGAACCTCGCTAGAACCATATAATTTATCACCTACAATCGGAAAGCCAGCAGTGGAAAGATGAATTCTTATCTGATGGGTTCTACCTGTTTTTGGAGCAACTTCTAATAATGAATAAGTGGCATCCTGATACTGAAAGGATTTCAAAGTTTTATAATTAGTAAAAGCTTCTTTTCCTTCAATATTAGTCTTTACAGCAGCTTGCATTGGTGTTTCACCCCTCACCAAAGCTAAATATGTTTTTTGAATCTTCTTCTCCTCGAAATCTTGATGCAGTTTAATTTGCGCCGACTTTGTTTTTGCCACAATCAACAAACCACTTGTTGGGTTATCTAGTCTATGAACAGGAAGAGGATAAATTAAGGCGTCGGGTAGAGCAGAGGCTTTTAAATTGTAAGGAAGCGCATGCTCTATGGTTTTAAAATAGTTGCCACTGGTTGGGTAGCCAGATGGTTTGTTGATAATTGCTAAATGATCATCTTCAAAAACCACCTCCAGTTTAAGCTGGAAGACTTTGAGTTGTTTTTCTTCCTTCTGAATAAAATCTATTTTCTGGTGTTGCTCAATCCAATCTGAAGTTTTTGCTACTTTACCGTTTAAAAGGATTTCTTCTTTCTTAATGGCTTTTTTAAGTCCGCTTTTGGAAGGAAGCATTCTAAAAATTCCAACCGCGTATTCCTGCAATCGTATTTTTGTAGCGACTGCAGGAACAATATGCGATTCGATTATTTTCAATTAGTGGAATTTAAAATTCTGCGTTTTGAGGTGTTCTAGGGAAAGGAATTACATCTCTAATATTGGTCATCCCTGTTACAAATAAAACTAATCTTTCGAAACCTAGTCCGAATCCACTGTGTACACAAGTTCCGAATTTTCGGGTATCTAAATACCACCAAAGTTCTTTCTCGTCTATATCTAGAGCTTTCATTTTCTCCTTAAGAACATCCAAACGTTCTTCTCTTTGAGAGCCTCCAACAATTTCTCCAATTCCTGGAAACAAGATATCCATGGCTCTAACAGTTTTGCCATCTTCATTAAGACGCATGTAAAAAGCCTTAATATTTGCAGGATAATCAAAAAGGATCACTGGGCATTTGAAGTGTTTTTCAACTAAGAAGCGTTCATGCTCACTTTGTAGATCTGCTCCCCATTCTTCAATGGGATATTGGAATTTTTTCTTTTTGTTTGGCTTAGAATTTTTTAGAATATCTATAGCTTCAGTATAACTTACTCTTTTGAAATTATTTTCTGTTACGAATTTTAATTTCTCTAATAGATCTAATTCACTTCGCTCTGCAGCTGGTTTTGTTTTCTCATCATCCTTCAGTCTGTTTTCAAGAAATTCAAGATCATCTTTACAATTCTCCAAAACGTAAGAAACCACATATTTTATAAAATCTTCAGCAAGATCCATGTTTCCGTCCAAATCACAAAAAGCAACTTCTGGCTCTATCATCCAAAATTCTGCAAGGTGCCTAGAAGTGTTAGAATTTTCAGCTCTAAAAGTTGGACCAAATGTATACACTTGCCCAAGACCCATTGCATAAGTTTCTGCTTCTAATTGCCCAGAAACCGTAAGATTTGTTTCTTTTCCGAAGAAATCTTCTTTATAATTTATATTTCCTTTTTCGTCTCTTTCAGGATTGTTCAAATCCATTCCTGTTACTTTGAACATTTCTCCTGCACCTTCGGCATCACTACCAGTTATTATTGGAGTGTTCACGTAATGGAAATTATTCTGCTGAAAATAACTATGCACCGCAAAAGATAGTTTGCTCCGAACACGCATCACAGCTCCAAATGTATTGGTGCGAATCCTTAAATGTGCTTGCTCTCTTAACTTTTCTAAACTATGCTTTTTAGGAGATAAGATGGTTAATTTCACCTCTTCAGGATTAGCGTCCCCAAGAATCTCAATTGAAGTTACCTCCACTTCAACACTTTGCTGGCTCCCCAAACTTTCTTTTAAAGTCCCTTTAATCATTAAAGCAGCTCCCACGGTAATTCGTTTAAGAACATCTTCAGGAGTGTTTTCAAAATCTATAACACATTGAATGTTATTAATGGTAGAACCATCGTTAATGGCTATAAATCTATTACTTCTAAAAGATCGTACCCATCCTTTGACTTCAACTTCCTGTAAGAATTGATCGCTGTTTAATAAATCAGCAATTTTAGCTTTTATCATTTTACTTATATTTTTATAGGGATTCAAAGATAATTTTTCCTTGCTAGCTTAACAAGAACCCCATTTTATTTTAATTCGTTTTCTTCGTCCAAAAGCACATCATCATCTTCATTTATGATAATCTGCATGGAAGGTTTTTTTAAGGTCTCTTTATTGGCAATACTTTTTTCTAAAGAAAGCAAAAGCGATGGTAGCAGTAATAAGTTAGATAACATGGCAAATAGTAGTGTTGCTGAAACCAATCCTCCCAATGCTACGGTACCTCCAAAACTACTTATCATAAATACTGAAAACCCGAAGAACAAGACTATAGAGGTATAGAACATGCTTACAGTTGTTTCTCTTAATGCGGCATACACAGATCTTTTGATCTTCCAGTTATTTGCTTTTAACTCCTGCCGGTATTTCGCCAGAAAATGTATGGTATCGTCCACTGAGATTCCAAAAGCGATACTGAAAACTAAGATCGTTGATGGTTTAATAGGAACTCCTATAAAGCCCATCATTCCTGCAGTTACAATTAATGGTAATAAGTTTGGAATTAGGGAGATAAGGATCATTCTAAAAGATCTAAACATCCACGCCATTAACAATGCTATCAACAGTATAGCAAGGGAAAGTGATATAATTAGATTTTTTACCAAGTAGGTGGTTCCTTTTTGGAAAATAAGTGCTTTCCCGGTAAGGGAAACCTCAAACCTATCTGGAGGGAATATTTTATTGATTTGTGGCCATAAGCCAGTTTCAATTCGCTCCATTTCTTCGGTACCAATATCCTTCATAAATGTAGTCATTCTGGCATATCGTCCTGTGGTGTCTACATATGAGTTTAGCAAATTACCTTCAGAAGATATTCCTTTTAAATAAGGCGCAATGAAGTTTTGTTCCTGAGAAGTTGGTAATTGATAATACTTAGGATTCCCATTGTAATAAGCCTGCTTAGAATATTTAGCAAGTCTAACCAAAGATAGGGGAGAAGATAATTCTGGAACCTCCTCTATAGTATTCTCCAAGCTTTCCATTTTCTTTAAGGTGGAAAGTTTTAATGCTCCTTTAGGCTTTTTAGTGTCTATTAAAATTTCCAAAGGCATTACTCCATTAAATTCCTCTTCAAAAAACTCAATATCCTTGAAAAAAGCTGCATCCTGCGGCATATCTTCCAACAAACTTCCTGAAGTTTTAATGGTGTAAATTCCTATAATACTTAAAACCAACAATGAGATAGAAGAAATATAGATAGCAATTCTATGGTCACGCACCATACGCTCCACCCAATCTACAAATCCGCCGATCCATTTTTTGTTAAGATGCTTTAAGTGCTTGTCTTTTGGTAAAGACATATAGCTATAAATAATAGGGATGATCACCAGACTTAGTATAAAAATGGCAATAATATTAATGGACGCAACAATACCAAATTCCTTTAATAGCTTACTGTCGGTAAGGATAAAGGTTGCAAAACCAGAGGCAGTTGTCAGGTTGGTAAGTAAGGTAGCATTCCCAACCTTAGTGATAACACGTTGCAAAGATTTCGCTTTATTCCCATGATTCTTGATCTCCTGCTGATACTTATTAATTAGAAATATACAATTGGGGACCCCAATTACAATGATAAGAGGAGGAATTAGTGCTGTAAGTACTGTGATCTCATAGTGTAATAGTCCAATTACTCCGAAGGCCCACATAACACCAATAAGTACCGTAACCATAGAGATTAGTGTTGCTCTAACAGATCTGAAGAAAAAGAAGAAGATCAAAGAAGTTACAAGTAAAGCACCCCCAATAAATAAGCCTATCTCATCTATAATATTTTGTGAGTTCAATGTTCTTATGTATGGCATTCCAGACACATAAACATTGATGTCATTATCTATCTCGAATTGCTTTATAAGCGGACCTAGCTCGTCTATAACAAAGATTTTTCGTTCTTTGGAATTGACTATTTCTTCCTTAATATATAGCGCTGTTTGTACAGTATTGGTGTTATTACTAAAAACCAGATTATCGTAGAAAGGCAATTTATTAAAAATCTCATCTTTATAGCCAGCAACCTGAGTACTATCTAATTTTCCTTTTTTGAGTAAAGGAACCATCTCAAACCTCTTAGGATTATCGAATTTTTTTAGTTTCTTTAAGTTACCAAGAGAAATTACATTTTCTATCTCTGGATAAGTTTGTAATTTTTCTGAAAGTTTATTCCAAGCGGCAAATTTTTCAGGAGTAAAAAGAGTGGAATCGTTTATTGCAAGAACTATGATGTTCCCTTCTTCTCCAAATTTGTCTAGAAAGTTATTGTAGGTAATATTGATCTCATGATCGTCTGGCAAAAGATTTGCTTCGGTATAAGAAAACCGCATATTTTGCCATTGTGACGCAAGAAATATGGTTATACCAATAATAATCGCAATGATAACGAGTCTATTCCTAAGAATTACCCGAGCGATGGAATTCCAAAATCCAAAACTAAAAATTTTTGACATGCCTGTTTTTTGTGCGCGGGCAAAGTTAAGAAAAGCCTTGGTATTAATCTCTCATTGAGGGTTTAATTCTCTTACTGGTAACTATCGTGCAGTCTCGAAATTTTAAAAGTATTTTCCTTCCTAATAATTATCATAAAATTGCCTACATGTCAAACCTCAACCTTCGAATTGGTTTATCCTGAGACACTTAATTTGGTTTTAGGAAATGACCTACTTTCTAAATTTTTAGATTCAAGGTAAACTTAAAGGCGAAATTTTCTTTGAAGGTTGGTAAGTGATAAGCGCCATACCTATAGGCAAAACTAAGCCCAAAGCCTCCAAGCAATTTGTTGAGTTCTAAACCGGCCTCAGAATAACCGTGTTTAAGGGAATTGAATTCGATATTTTGGTGCGCTTCTATATTCTTAAAACTTCCAATTATAAATCTATTAAGTAGCGCCAGTTCGGGTTTGTAAGTATCGGTAATTCTTATTGGTCGAAACTGATGCCTAATGTGCAACGCAGCTTGGCGATCACTATAAAACTCATTGAAATACATTGTTTCAAAACTAATCTTTCCTGCTATGGAGAATCTATTTAGTATCTCTGCTTTATTGGGATTGTTGGGGAAGGCATGAAATGCATGTGTTAGCGGGATATCTCCAAAAGCATAATTTCCATCTAATGTAAATTGAGTGTTAGAAAGATCCAGTCTATTTACCTGATATTCTACTTTTAAGCCGACTTTAGTAAAATCAAAATCTCCTCCTAAAATATTAGAAAAACTTTTTGAAACTTGTCCGGTGAATTGCGGATATCCTTTGTTGATTATTTGGTTGCTTTCTGGTGTATTTAGAAATGTACTAAAAGGGCGATATAGAAAACCTATTGTGGCTTCTGATATCGTGTAGTCTGTATAAAGTTTATTGTTATTTACAAAAGCATAATTCCCTATTTGTGAGATATCACTTCTATTTATTACCCATTCTGTCTCCAATTTAGGAGTGAATCTATGGGTTAATCCTGCCTGTAATGCTTGATATTTATAATAAAAACTGATATTTACAAAGCGCGGTTCTAATATTGAAAAATCATTGATGCCTTTTAAATATTTAAAACTTCCAACCTCGCGAATATCATCGCTATACTTTATATCTAACCATGTATCTGTGCGTTTTCTTAATAATGTTCCGGCACCAAGCCCATATTTGAATTTGGAATCTTTAAAGCCATAAACTAAATATCCATGAAGTCTAATTTTTTCAGAAAAACCGGCGTTGGTAGTTCCTCCTGCTCCTAAGCGAATTCCCTCGTAATTGTTGAACTTAAAAAATTTACTTAGATCAAAATCCCAGATTCCTGCAGGTAATTTACCGTTAGAAATAGCTTTTTTTACCCTGATCTTTCGCTCTATATTGCGAGTTCTTATTATACTGTCTACTTTTTGAGAAGTAAGTTCATCTTCTAAACTAAATGGAATTTGCCGATTGGCTTCCCAATAATTAACCGACCTTTCATTTGCATCTTGTAATACATTTATAGTGGCGGCATATTTTGGCATTAACACCTCATTATTGAACTTGAGATCATAATTAACTGTGGTAGATTCCAAAAACAAACCCGATTCAATTTCCCCAGATCCTATTACAGTATTTAAAACAGACTTTTTACGCTGCACTGTTCCTAAAGAAATACTTCCACCGAAAACTGAAATGTCTTTTCCGCCAGACCCAGGTTTTAATATGATTGTTTGGTTGCTTGGAAACCACAGATCTTGAGCACTGTAATAGTTATAGTTGTGATTTACTACTAAATCTACAGCCCCAAGTAATTGTGCAGTTGCTTTTTGTATTGCATAGCTAGTGGTGTCTAGGTATAAAACACCTTCTAATCCCGCAACTTTCTTTTCCCTTTTTGGCTTAAAATAGATCATATAAGAAGATCTGCCTTCTATGCTAATAGTGTCTAATATTTTATAAGTATAATTACTAAAGGCTGCATTTGCAAGAGGCCCGGCGTAATCTGTATCAAATAATTGATAGTTACTTTTGTAAAGAGAGAGAGGTTCTGCTTTTAAAGCTAATACATCGTACACTGGTTTATTGAAACCTGCAGTTTTAGTACCTTCTACTAATTCCTTTCTCTTATTGGGTTTGATAAATAAATGAGTTGCAATTTTTTCTGAAAGATAGGCTCGACCTTTATTGATAATCGTCCTAATTTCTATATTAGAAGTATCAGTTTGGGTACTGATGCCTGAGGTTTCATTATCTATAATGAATTTATTATAGCTTTTATATTGAAAGCTATTAAGAGCCTTTTCAGGGTCATTTTCCTCTTTTCTTTTTATCGCTCTTCGAATGATTTTATCTGCAGGGTTTTCTTTAGAATATATCATCACGGCCGAAAGATCTTCTGCAGAAGGCTGTAATTTTATTATGTAGAAGACGGAAGGTTCAAGATCTTTAATCTTTTTACTAGAAAATCCAATATAAGAAACTGTCAAAATAGTGTCTTGAGCATTTGCTGTTAGACTAAAACTTCCATCTATATTCGTGAGAGTTTGACTATTTTCTGAAATCTTTATAGTAGCATAGGCTAGTGGATCCCCATTTTTAGAATTTATTACTTGACCCTTTATAGTGTTTTGCCCCACAAGGCTAGAGCAGGAAAGAATAAATAAAGCTAGGGTAATTAGTGTTCGCATATACTTATTAATTCCTCATAATTGTTGAATAAAAAAAATCGGCTTTAAAATATTATATTACTTAGGTTGAACCAAATATAATATTCTAAAGCCGATTTTAATATATTTTAAGAGGATCTTAGGTTTAGATAGTCATGATTTCTTTTTCCTTAACTTCTAAACCAGCATCAACCTTTTTAATATGTGTGTCTGTTAAAGTCTGAATATTTTCTTCAGCAATCTTAGTTTCATCTTCAGAGATCTCTAATTTCTTGATGTCGTTATTAGCAACTTTTCTGTCGTTTCTAATCCCGATCTTAGCTTCTTCCGCTTCCGCTTTTGCTTGCTTTACTAATTCTTTACGTCTTTCTTCAGTTAATGGCGGAACACTAATTATAACACTTTCCCCATTATTCATAGGGTTAAAACCAAGATTTGCGAACATAATACCTTTTTCAATGGCAGTGATTGAACTTTTCTCGTATGGCTGGATAGTAAGAGTTCTCGCATCTGGCGTGTTGATGTTTGCAACTTGTGCCAAAGGAGTCATGCTCCCATAATAATCAACCATTACACTTCCAAGCATAGCTGGAGTTGCTTTCCCTGCACGAATATTAAGAAATTGTTTTTCTAAATGCTTTATAGCATTATGCATATTCTCTTCTGTACTTTCTAAAATAAATTTTAAATCTTCGTTCATGTTATTTAAACTTTAATACTTCAATAAGTGTTTGTTTTTCATCCCGAAAGCTTTCCGGAGTACTAGATTTATAAAATTAGTTTCAAAATCTAATCTTCTAATTCTGGGAATAATACTTCACTTAAAAAAGTTTATATTTTTTAGTTTACTTATAAATTCACTTTGGTTCCAATTGTTTCGCCAGTAACCACTTTTAAAAGGTTTCCTTTAGTATTCATATCGAAAACAATTATTGGTAATTCATTTTCTTGGCTTAGTGTGAATGCTGTAGTATCCATTACTTTTAAACCTTTGCTAATGACATCATCGAAAGTGATAAAATCGAATTTTGTAGCCGCTTTATCCTTTTCAGGGTCTGCAGTATAAATGCCATCTACTCTAGTTCCTTTTAAAATAACATCTGCATGAATCTCGATTGCTCTAAGAACAGCAGCAGAATCTGTAGTAAAATATGGATTTCCTGTACCTCCACCAAATATTACAACACGTCCTTTTTCAAGGTGACGAATTGCTCTTCTTCTTATAAAAGGTTCGGCAACCTCGTTAATTTGAATAGCAGATTGTAGTCTTGTTTGTATTCCTGCATCTTCCAAAGACCCTTGTAATGCTAAACCATTAATAACAGTAGCAAGCATTCCCATGTGGTCTCCTTGTACTCGATCCATTCCTTTACTTGCACCTGCAACACCTCTAAAAATGTTTCCACCT
The DNA here is from genome assembly GCF_000403785.1 of Gillisia sp. CAL575. GTDB lineage: Bacteria > Bacteroidota > Bacteroidia > Flavobacteriales > Flavobacteriaceae > Gillisia. Next base: position 295,675 of record NZ_APHJ01000021.1, on the reverse strand, counting down.
CCTATAACTATTGCAATTTCTACTCCTTTGTCTATCACAGATTTTATTTCCTGAGCATATTCGGCCAAACGATCAGGATCTATCCCATACTGTCTGTTTCCCATTAATGCTTCGCCTGATAATTTAAGAAGAATTCTTTTGTAGTGCATATCCTGTTTATAGATGAATGATGCAAATATAGACAATATCTTAAATTGGAAAGAATCTCTTACGTCCGATTATAATGAAGCTTTAGTTTTTAGCATAATTTTAAGTATTTGTATTTACTGAAGCTCATTGTGCATAGACCTAGAGCTTACTTTTTGATAAAACTGACACCTATTAAAATGGCTGGGTTTTTGTTATATTTGAAATGTAAAAACAACTAATTATAAAGAAATGATAGGATATTATATAATTGCGGGACTCATATTTGCTGTGAGCTGGTATGTAAGTAATAAATTAAAAAGTAAATTTAAAAAATACTCTAAAGTTCATCTTCAAAATGGAATGAGCGGTAAAGAGATCGCTGAGAAAATGCTTTCTGATAATGGGATAACTGATGTGAAAGTAATTTCAACTCCTGGAATGTTATCAGATCATTATAATCCACAAAAAAAGACCGTTAATTTAAGTGAAGGTGTTTATTCTCAACGGAATGCTGCGGCTGCAGCTGTCGCAGCTCACGAATGTGGACATGCGGTACAACACGCGCAGGCATATAGTTGGTTAGGAATGCGTAGTCAACTTGTACCAATAGTTAGTGTAGCCTCTAAACTTTCTACATGGGTGATCATGGGTGGTTTGCTTTTAATGGCGACTACAGCTTTAGGAAGTACTGTATTATTAATTGGAATTGTACTTTTTGGACTAGGAACTTTATTCAGTTTTGTAACCTTACCAGTAGAATACGATGCAAGTAAGAGAGCATTAGTATGGTTAGAAACCGAAAATATGTTAACGGCAGCAGAACATGATGCTGCAGAAGATTCTTTAAAATGGGCAGCTAGAACGTATGTTGTTGCTGCAATAGGTTCTTTAGCAACCTTGCTTTACTTTGTAAGTATTTACTTAGGTAGGGATTAAGGTTCTTAAATTCTGATTTTCCGCTTTTGCGCCAGTTATACTTTTAACTAGCAACATTCAGGTTTTTCGTCATCCTGAGACCCGTGATAAAAATTTTAACAAGCGCAGGAAATGGAGTGTTTGAAATTCCGTTAAAGAAATTTTATTTCCATGTTTTAAGATGTTGAAACCAGTTCAGCTTGAAAGTATTATTCGCCGTTTTATTGATTCTCTGAATATTGCCACGAATTCACGAATAATTTTCAGGATTTTTCAAACCAATAATTCGTGCATTCGTGGCCAATGATTCTTTTTGTTCTTAGTCATCTTAAAATTCTTGATAAAAAATATAGCATAGGAAATTGATGTATTTCAGGAATTCGACAATGGTAATTTATTTTAGAATCTATTATTGTTTAATTTCTAATTAAAAAGAGGCATGGTAAATCACAATGCCTCTTTTTCTTAATAAAACCTAAAATGAGTAACTACACTTTGATCTGCCTTTTTAATTGCTGATCTAAAGAGATAAAGGTTTCTGTTCTGGACACGCCATCTATGGCTTGAATATTCTTATTTAGAACATTCATAAGATGCTCATTATCCCTACATAGGATCTTTAAAAATATAGACCAGTTTCCTGTTGTATAGTGACATTCCAGTACTTCAGGGATTTCACTTAATCTTTTTACAGCTTGAGGATTGCTCACAGCCTTATCCAAATAAACACCCACAAAGGCTAAAGTTTTATAGCCTAAAACTCTTGGATTGATCATTAATTTTGAGCCTTCAATTAAGCCGGATTTTTCTAGTTTTCTTAGTCTTTGATGGATTGCAGCACCACTTATGCCAATACTTCTGGCAATTTCAAGAATTGGTTTTCGCGCATCTTCCATAAGATAATTAAGGATGGTTTTATCAATACCATCAATAGTTACTTGGTCATCTACATATTTCATTTGGTCAGGTTATTAAGTTTGGGGGCTTAAAAATTACTGTTATTTTAATCAATTCCCAACTCCTCCAGATGGATTATAACCTAAATATGGGATTTCTTTCTCCTTAAATACGATTCCATAAGATTCTAACTCCTCCAATATTGGAGTGTAAACTTCTCTAGTGATTGGAATTTGAACACCGGGAGTGGTTATTTTTTTATTCAAAATAGCTAAAGTTGCTATAGCAACTGGCAAGCCTACTGTTTTAGCCATGGCAGTTCGGGTTTGATCTTCCCCTATTAAAACCATAGTAGAGTCTATTTGTTTTTTCTCACCATTAAGCTCATATCCAAATTTATGATACATCACGATCATATCTTTATCATCTTCTGCAAGTGTCCATTTATCTGATAATATTTTCTGAAGTGCTTGTGCAGGAGTGGCATTTTCTAATCCTATTTTTTTGTCTTTGTTGAAAAGATCTAATTCTTCCAGCTTATCCCACATAATATCATCCTGATCTATTTTGAGATTATGTCTAAGTTTTAACTCTACGGTATTTGTTGGAGAATAAGGTAAAAAGGAGTTGATGAAATCCCTATAACTCATGTCCATAGTATCCTGCATAGTATAGGTGTCATCTGTTAAACCTAGCTGAACAAACATATTCCAAGCTTTACTAAATCCAACTCGTCTTATGGTTCCTCTATAAAGAGTAAGTATGTCTTCCAAACCATAAATGCTTCGGTAGTCTAGGGAATTTCTATTGGCATAACCTTCAAATTTTCCATGACCTTCTACTTCTAAGAACTCTGTTCTTCGGAATAAGCGGTGATAAGGGATGTACTTATATTTTCCTTCCTGAATAAATTCAGCTACGCCACCTTGACCTGCCACTACAACATTTCTAGGATTCCAAGTAAATTTATAGTTCCAAAGATTTGTATCGCTTTCTGGAGCTACAAGTCCGCCGGTAAAAGATTCAAAAAGGATCATTTTCCCGCCTTTATCTCGAATACTATCTATTATTTTCATAGCACTCATATGGTCTATTCCTGGATCTACACCAATCTCATTCATAAAGACCAATCCGTTTTCTTTGACTTCTTGATCTAAGGCTTTCATCTCCTTGCTCACATATGAAGCCGTTACAAGTGATTTTTTATATTTAATACAATCCTTTGCTGCTTCTATATGAAATCTTGCTGGCAACATAGAAATAACGATATCGGCATCTTTAATTGCAGATTCCCTACTATCTTTATTAAAAACATCTAATACAATGGCCTTGCATCTTTCATGGTTTTGGCTAAGTTTTTTCGCGTTTTCTATATCTAAATCCCCGATGGTTAGATATAAATTTTCAGATTCAGATTTTTTAAGTAAGTAGGAGATCAATACCGAAGTAGACTTGCCGGCACCAATTATTAATATTTGTCGCATATTAAATTTTCTTAATTAGTTTTGTAATGTTAAAGGACGAATGTACTTAATTGTTTAGACTAATAAAATTATAGGATGGAGAGAAAATATTATATCGCAGGGTTTATATTCGGGCTTTTAGGAATTGTAATTGGCGCCTTTGGGACGCATGGTTTAAAACCTATATTATCTCCAGACTCCTTTATTTCTTTAGAAACTGGAATTAAATATCAAATCTATCATTCTATATTATTATTGATCCTTGGAGTAATAATAACAACAGGACATCAACTTTCTAAAGGGATCTTTTATTTGCTGATTTTTGGGGTAATTTTGTTTAGCGGATCCATTTATTTATTGGCCACAAACGATTTAACAAGCATTGATTTTAAAGTAATTGCGCTGGCTACACCTTTGGGCGGCAGTTTATTAATTATAGGCTGGGCTTGGCTATTAGTTCATTTTATAAAGTTAAAAAAGAAATAAATTAGAACGTTTTTATTAAGTATGAACTTAAGTTTATTTACTTTTGTATGCCTAAACAAACACACAACTTAAACTTTTATGTTGGCAAATAAGCAAATTACGAAATCGTTATCGTTAGAAAAATACGGAATTAATAACGCTACTGCTCACTATCAACTATCTCCAGAAGAATTACACCAGATAACTTTGGATAATAACCAAGGTGTTGAGTCAGCGACAGGCGCTTTAGCCGTTAATACGGGTGAATTTACTGGGAGATCTCCAAAAGATCGTTTTTTGGTAAGAGATGAGGAAACCAAAGATAAAGTTTGGTGGGGAGATATCAATATTCCTTTTGATTCTGATAAATTTGATAAGCTTTATGACAAGGTAGTAGACTACCTTTCTGAAAAAGAAATTTACGTTCGTGATTCTTATGCCTGTGCAGACGATAATTATCGTCTAAACATACGTGTGATCAACGAATACCCATGGTCTAATTTATTTGCTTACAATATGTTTTTAAGACCAGAAGAATCTGAACTTGAAAACTTTAAAGAAGATTGGATCGTAGTTAATGCACCTGGTTTCCAGGCAGATCCTGCTGTAGATGGAACTCGTCAAGCAAACTTTTCTATTTTAAATTTCTCTAAGAAAATTGCTTTAATAGGAGGTAGTGGATATACAGGAGAGATTAAAAAAGGAATTTTTTCAGCATTAAATTTCATACTTCCTGTGCATAAAAATGCACTTCCTATGCACTGTTCTGCGAACATAGGAAAAGATGGAGACACTGCTATTTTCTTCGGACTTTCGGGGACGGGAAAAACAACTTTATCTGCAGATCCAAAACGTAAGTTAATTGGGGACGATGAACATGGATGGACAAAAGAAAATACAATTTTCAATTTTGAAGGAGGATGTTACGCGAAAGTAATCAACCTTTCAGAAGAAAATGAGCCAGATATTTTTAATGCAATTAAGCCGGGAGCGATCTTGGAAAATGTGATATTAAAAGAAGATGGAAGCGTAGATTTTGAAAATACTTCTATTACCCCTAATACTCGTGTTAGTTATCCTTTAGACCATATTAATAATATTGCAACGCCTTCTATTGGAGAAAACCCTAAAAACATATTCTTTTTAACTGCAGATGCTTTTGGTGTATTGCCTCCAATTAGTAAACTAACTCCTGCTCAAGCGGCATATCACTTTATGAGTGGATATACAGCAAAAGTTGCGGGAACAGAAGCTGGAGTGGATGAGCCACAACCAAACTTCTCTGCATGTTTTGGAGCACCTTTTATGCCCTTACATCCTGCAGAGTATGCTGAGATGTTAAGCAAGAAAATGAAAGATGCAAATGTAAATGTATGGCTTGTAAACACTGGTTGGACTGGTGGAGCATACGGTATAGGAAATAGAATGAAGTTGAAATATACCAGAGCCATGATAGAATCTGCTTTGGAAGGGAAATTAGAAGAAGTGGAATTTACGAAGCATCCTATATTCGGTCTTAATATGCCATTAGAATGTGAGAATGTTCCTAGTGAAATCTTGAATCCAAGGCAAACGTGGAGCGACAAGAACTCTTACGATGAGAAGGCAATGGAACTTGCTAATTCATTTAAAAAGAACTTCAAGAAATATGAAGATAATTCTAATAAGGAGATCCTTTCTGGAGGTCCTATAGTGTAGTTTGAAATAAAAGCATACTTAACCTGATTAATTCTTAGAGTTTATCAGGTTTTTTTGTTTTTAGCCTTTATATAAAAGTATTTATAGTAAATTAAATATTTAAATAGTAAAAGCCCGATAAATATATATTTATCGGGCTTTTATTTATTGAAATAAAAAATAATTATTTCTTATTAGCTTCTTTTATGTATTTCTGAAGCGCCATTGTCATAGATGGAGTTTCAGGAGTTGGTGCTTTTATATTGCAAACCAGTCCATGTTCTTTGGCGGCTTTGATCGTAGTATTTCCAAAAACAGCTATTTTAGTTTCTTTTTGTTCAAAATCTGGGAAGTTCTCAAACAGAGATTTAATTCCGCTTGGGCTAAAGAACACTAGGATATCATAAGTAACATTTCTTAAATGAGAAAGATCACTAACCACTGTTTTATAAAAGATAGCTTCTTTCCATTCAACACCTAATTTGTTAAGTATTTTAGGCACGTCTGGTTTTAGCATATCCGACGCTGGTAAAAGGAATTTCTCGTTTTTATATTTTTTAATATATGGAGACAATTCAGAGAATGTTCGTTTCCCAACATATATCTTTCTCTTTCTATAGACTACATACTTCTGTAAATAAAATGCAACAGCTTCACTTAAACAAAAATATTTAAGAGTATCTGGCACTTTAAATCTCATTTCATCGGCTATTCTAAAAAAGTGATCAACTGCATTTCTACTTGTTAGAATAATGGCGGTATAATTGGTGAGATCTATTTTTTGTTGCCTTATATCTTTGGAGTGTACCCCTTCAACATGAATAAAAGGTATGAAATCAATTTTTACTCGTTGTTTTTCTTCCAACTCAAAATAGGGTGAATTTTCTATTTTAGGCTCTGGTTGAGATATTAAAATTGTTTTCACTTTCATATAGTTATAAATTTTTGAATTTTTAGTACTTAGTAATTAACTTATACAAAACAACATAGGGGGCGATTTCGAGAGCGCAAAGGTACAAAATAAAATAGAACCAAAAACGAGATATTAGTCTGAGGTTTTTTTTAACAATCGCATACAGAGTGTAGGAAAGAGCGATAATAATGACCGCAATAATCATATAAAAAAGAGGTAAACTAGGAATATCGCTATATACAAGAAACAATGATAACCCAAAGATAATCAGAGAGATAAAATTAAGGTAGGTTTGCTTTTGAAAAATATAAGCATCCATAATTTCATCTATGTCAAAAACGTTAGCAATAATTTTTTCTACGGTAATCTTTAAAAGGACTATAAAACCGTACGCAGTGATTATTCTCAATAATAAATTTCCAGAATCTACTAGAGTTTCAGATGTTAGTAGCCTATATGTTAAAAACACGAATAATGAAACACTTAAGATGTGCACAATGAGCATTAATACATTAAAGCCAAATAGCAGTTTATGCTCTTTAGATTTTATCACTAAAAATTTAGATGAAGCAGCAAGAGATATAAAATCCTCGAACCTATTTTGAAATAATGTCTTAGCTAGACTCAATATTAGTAATACCAATAGAATAATAATGGTAAGTAGGTCGTTTGAGGTTATATATCGTTCTATTGCTTCCAATTATAAATTTTTACAAATGTATAATTAATAGCGTTAAAGATGAAAGTAAAATTAGACTTGAAAAGGACAAAAATGGTTACATTTGCCCAAAATTTCTGGCATGTCTAATGGGATAATTATTATACCCACATTTAACGAAATTGAAAATATTGAACGCTTGATTAGGAACATATTTTCCTTGCAGCGTAAGTTTCATATTTTGGTGGTAGATGATAATTCTCCAGACCGTACTGCTGATAAGGTAAAGGAGCTGCAGACAGAATATTTTGGTTCTCTATTTATCGAGGAAAGACAAGGTAAACTAGGACTTGGGACAGCCTATATTCACGGTTTTAGATGGGCATTAGCTCATAAGTATGAATATGTTTTTGAAATGGATGCCGATTTTTCGCATAATCCTAACGATCTAATTCGCTTATATAATACTTGCGAGAAAAATGGAGCCGATCTTGCTATCGGCTCAAGATATGTTACAGGAGTTAATGTGATTAACTGGCCAATGAGTAGAGTATTGCTTTCGTGGCTGGCTTCAAAATATGTGCGGTTTGTTACAGGAATGAATATTCATGATACAACTGCTGGATTTGTTTGCTATAAAAGGACGGTGTTAGAAAGCATAGACCTAAATAAAATACAATTTGTTGGATATGCATTTCAGATAGAAATGAAATTTAAAGCATATTTACAAAAGTTTGAGATTAAAGAAATTCCGGTGATTTTTACCGACAGAACAAAAGGAAATTCTAAAATGAGTGGTGGGATTATTTCTGAAGCTGTTTTTGGAGTAATTAATATGAAATTAAAAAGTCTTTTTAATAAGACGTCAAAATAATGAAGAAGGTTTTAATTAAAAACGCACGAATTGTCAATGAAGGGACAATTATGGAGGGAGATGTATTTATCGAAAATGGGATTATTGTTGAAATAGCCGATAGTATAAGTGCCAAATCTCCAGACCTAACGATGATCGATGCAGAAGGGAATTATCTTATTCCTGGAATTATAGACGATCAGGTGCATTTTAGAGAACCGGGTTTAACTCACAAAGAAACTATAGAAACTGGGTCTCGTGCTGCTGTTGCTGGAGGGATAACTTCTTTTATAGAAATGCCCAATACCAATCCGCAGACTACCACTATAGAAAAGTTGCAGGAGAAGTTCGATTTGGCTAAGAATTCCTCTTATGCCAACTACTCTTTTATGTTTGGTGGTACTAATGATAATCTAGACGAAATTCTAAAGGTAGATCCTAAAACTACTGCTGCCCTAAAATTATTCTTAGGCTCCTCTACTGGGAATATGTTGGTAGATGACGCAAAAGTTTTAGAACAGATCTTTTTGAAATCTCCTTTAATGATTGCAGTTCATTGTGAAGATGAAGCTACTATTCAGAAGAACTTGGCCGAATGTATTGAGCGATATGGGGATGATATTCCTATTGAATTGCATTCTAAAATAAGAAGTGAAGAGGCTTGTTATATCTCCTCTTCCAAAGCAGTTGCTTTAGCAAAAAAGACAGGTGCCAGATTGCATGTTTTCCATATATCTACGGAAAAGGAAATAAAATTATTCGACAATAAATTGCCTTTAAAAGATAAGAAGATTACTGCTGAGGTTTGTGTACATCACCTGTGGTTCAACGATTCAGATTATCAAAAGAAAGGAACTTTTATAAAGTGGAATCCTTCAATTAAAACTAAGAAAGATCAAGACGCTCTATTAAAAGGATTGTTGAGTGGACGAATAGATGTAATTGCAACAGATCATGCCCCTCATACAAAAGAGGAAAAGAAAAATGTGTATACCAAAGCTCCGAGTGGAGGGCCTTTAGTACAGCACGCGCTTCCTGCAATGTTGCAAATGCATCACCAAGAAAAGATTAGTCTAGAGCAGATTGTAGAAAAGATGTGTCATAACCCTGCAATTCTTTTTCAAATTGAAAAAAGAGGATTCATTAGAGAAGGTTATAAAGCAGATCTTGTTTTAATAGATCTCAATGCACCATGGGCTGTGCAGCCAAGTAACACGGTCTATAAATGTGGTTGGTCTCCGTTTGATGGGGTTACTTTTAAATCTAGAGTTACGCATACTTTTGTGAATGGCCAATTGGTTTATAAGAACTTCAAATTTATGCCTTTTACTCAGGTGGCAGAGCAGTTAACATTCGATAGATAACAACCATATGAGATTTTTAAAGATATTTATAATTGCTTGTTTCTTGGGTTCTTGTCAAAATATAGAGGAAGTCAAGAAACCTGATAATTTAATATCTGAGGACAAGATGGTAGACGTTCTTACAGAATTATCCTTATTAAACTCTGCAAAGAATAAAAACAAACGGATTCTTGAAGAAACAGGACTTCAGCCAGACACGTATCTCTACTCTAAATATGAGATAGATAGTTTACAACTAGCAGAAAGCACGACTTATTATGCGAAAAAGTATGATAAATTTGATGGTATCTACCAAAAAGTAAAGCAAAATCTAGAGGTGATGAAGGCGAAGATGGAAGTAATTCGTGATGAAGAGCTACGAATTGAAGATTCTTTGCGAGCAATAGAAATTAAAGATACTCTAGATATAGATACTCTGAAGATTCCAGACACCACATTAATTGATAGCCTTGGTACGCAAGCACCCAGCAATAGTATCTATAATTAATTTTTCTTTCTTCTGAATCCCTAGATACTATTGACCTTAATAATACAGATGTCATGCTATCTTAATACTTCAGTAATTTCCGAATCCCAAGTTATTAAAGCATCTGGTGCCTAGGCATATGTTACTGGCGTGTAAATTCAAGATGACGGAATATTATCATTTTCTTTTCTATACAATTTCCCTGTTTCCAGTATCACACTTTTTACAGGAGTAAAAGCAAAGCCTATACTCTCTTTAATTTTTTCATTACTATAATAAGAATGTTCAAAAAGGGATTTATAATCAGAATTTGATAGTTGCTTTTTTGCCCCCCATAATATATTAGCAATACTTTGAAAGATCCAGCCAATAAAGACCATCCAGGGTTTTAATGCCGTTTGAGGTGGTTTTTTCTGAAGGCTTGTTGCCACCCACTCCAGTATAGTTTTAAAGCTCAAATTTTCTGAAACGACTATAAATTGTTCATTCTCTATAGAAGAATTCATGAGAAGGATTGATGCCTTAGATACATCTTGCACTCCAACAAAACCTGTTGTCTTAGGAAAATGATATTTTAAACCTTCATTTGTTTTTTTAAATAATTGTCCGCTGCCAGAATTCCAAAATCCAGGGCCAATAATTACTCCCGGATTTACAATTACTGCCGAAAGACCTTCCTGAGTACCTCTCCACACCTCTATCTCAGCTCCATGTTTGGATATGGCATAATCGTTATGTGCTTTTTCCGGATGCCATGTAAAATTTTCTGAAATGTATTCATCTCCCAAAGTGAGATCCATAGTAGCGATGGAACTAACATGGCAAAGTTTTTTAACGTTGAAAGCAATACAGAAGTTTACAATATTAGCAGTTCCTTCAATATTTGTAGTCCTAAGAGATTTTGCGTTTTTTGCATCAAAAGATACTATTGCAGCACAGTGATATACGTGATCTATATTTTTAAACGCTTTATTAAGAGAAGGGATGTCTAAGATATCTGCTTGAACCCAATCTATAGAATTAAATAATATACAGGCATCTTTTGCTGAATCATAATATGAAAACACCCTTTTCACCTCAGAAAGTTTGCCTTCTGATCTATAGATCGCTCTAACTTTTTCTCCAGATCTAACTAAATCTAAAAGTAAATGTGAGCCCACTAGTCCTGTGCCTCCTGTAACTAATATCATAAGGTAAATATAGCTATTTCAGTTTAGGAAAAATGGCAGTTATTGGTATCTTTACCTCTGTTTTCTATGAGATATTATGGTTCATTAATAACCTGATGAATTCAGAATAGGAAGAAAACAAATTGATTTGAAGCTTTAATATTGAAAATAAGACACCTATGAATTTTGTTGAGGAAATTACTTGGAGGGGCATGCTACACGATGTGATGCCTGGAACCGAAGAGCACTTATTAGAAGAAATGCGTGCTGCATATGTTGGGATAGACCCTACAGCCGATTCGCTTCATATTGGGCATTTGGTAGGGGTAATGATGTTGAAGCATTTTCAGTTAAGCGGGCATAAGCCATTTGCACTGATTGGAGGAGCTACAGGTATGATTGGTGATCCGTCAGGAAAATCTGCAGAGCGTAACCTTTTAGACGAACCAACCCTAAGACATAATCAAAATGCTATTAAAGAACAGTTGTCACGTTTTCTCGATTTTGATTCAGATAGTGATAATGCAGCTATTTTGGTAAACAATTATGATTGGATGAAAGATTTTTCTTTCTTGGACTTCATTAGAGATGTAGGGAAACACATCACAGTGAATTATATGATGTCTAAAGATTCTGTAAAGAAAAGACTGTCCTCAGAATCTTCTGTGGGAATGTCCTTTACAGAATTCACTTATCAATTGGTACAAGGCTATGATTTCCTCCATTTATTTAGGGAACATGACTGTACGCTTCAAATGGGTGGAAGCGATCAATGGGGAAATATCACCACGGGAACCGAAATGATAAGAAGGATAGGTGATGGAAAAGGGTTTGCACTTACTTGCCCGTTAATCACAAAAGCAGATGGAACCAAATTTGGAAAGACTGAAGGAGGGAATATTTGGTTGGATGCTAATCGCACCTCACCTTATAAGTTTTACCAATACTGGTTGAATACAAGTGATGAGGATGCCGAGAAATATATTAAGATCTTCACCTTTTTAAATAAGGAGACAATTGAAGAACTAGTTGCTACACATACTAAAGAACCACATTTAAGATCACTCCAAAAACGTTTAGCAGAAGAGGTTACTATATCCGTTCATGGGAAAGAGGATTTCAAAAATGCTGTGAAAGCTTCCAACATGCTCTTCGGTAAAAGTACAGCAAGTGATTTTAGAAGTCTAAATGAAGCTACCTTTTTGGATATTTTTGAAGGAGTTCCTCAGGCTGAAATTGAACGTGCAGACGTGGATGCTGGTTTAGATATGATCGCTGCTTTAGCTGCTAAAACAGGATTTTTAAATTCTAATGGAGAGGCAAGAAGAGCTTTAAAAGAAAACTCGATCTCTGTAAATAAAGAAAAAGTAGGAGAAGATTATCTAATTTCTGAATCGGATCTTATAAACAACAAATATGTTATTATAAATAAAGGAAAGCGAAATACTTATATTTTGAGAGTGGTATAATGCAAAAGCCCTTAAACAGATTAATGTCTAAGGGCTTTGCAACTAACTAACCAATCTAATATGAAAAAACTCATATAGTTTATTGTAAACAAAAACCTAACCAAAAATTATGTTTACAGGTATTAGTTCGAAAAAAGATGTTTCCATTACACTTTTTGTTGAATTTCTTCTATTTATTTTTAGCTAGAGGGAAATTTTAGAGCTTGGTTTATAACACCAATAAATTGCAGCCGCGGATATCACTATTATCAAATCTACCCATAATTTCAATAGCGTTATTTTCGCTCTTTTTTCCTAGATCTTGAGTTGCAATGAAAGAACAAGAATTAATATTAGCAAGATCTATCACATTAATTCCGCCAGTGCTATTATTTAGAAGATAGGATTGTGCATCTTCTGGATCCCTAATTAAAATCTTCATCCACGGAGGGCAATCAAATACTCCATTACCTAGAGAATATGCCTGAGATAATAATTCGGTCATTCCGTATTCGCTATGAATGCTAGCTATTCCAAACCCATTTTTAAGGATACTATGCAGCTCTTCCCGAATCATCTCTTTACGCCTGCCTTTCATGCCGCCGGTTTCCATAACTATGGTATTCTTTAGTTTAAACTGAAAGTCTTCTACAAGATCTAATAATGCAAAGGAAACTCCAATAAGTAATACTTTTTGACCATTGCTATCCAGTGAGATTAATTTTTCTTTTAATTCAGTTAAATTATCAAGATAAAATCCGCTATCTGGATGAACGCTTTTTTCAATTAAATGCTGCGCCATATAAATTAATGAAGAACCATCCCGTTCCAGATAAGATGGCAAAAGTGCTAAAACAGCATAATCTTGAATATCTCCATAAAATTTTTTGAAACATAGATTAAAACTCTGCTCATAAATGGAGAGATCTGTAACATGATGTTTGCTGGTTTTAGTTCCAGTAGTTCCGCTGCTTGTAAAGGTCTTCTGAATTTTTTGTTCGGAAGATAAAATAGTATGATTTTTAAAAAGATCTATTGGTAAAAAGGGAATATTTTCTATTTTATTTATCTGCTGGGGATCTATTTTTAGTAAATCTGAAAACTTTCTATAAACCGAGTTGTTTGCATACTGAAATTGAAAAATTTCTAGTGCAACTTCATTGAAATCTTGATCAGAAGAAATAGAAAAGATCTTTTCTGGATTCATTTATGTGTTTTGAAGAAAATGAAAGTAAAGGTAGAAATAAATAAAGCTTCTAAGAATAGAAGCTTTTTATTTTAATCCTCATTGAGGCTTATATTACTTATGTCATCGTATGGAATTTCGGAAATTTTTTGCAATTACTCAATTATTTGTATTATTCCAGACTTTTAAATTTTGTGATTCTAAAATTACCTGACCACCAATTTTCTAGTAGCCTGAGTGACTCCTTCTTTAATTCTCAATATATATATTCCAGGAGTTAATTCTGAAACATCTAATTCTTTTCCTGTCATTCGGGCATTCAGAATTTTTTTACCAAGTACATTATAAATTTCTACTTCTTTAGTATGATTTTTATTGGAAGTTATATACACCTTGCTGCCAACCACAGGATTAGGATAAATTGAAAGGCCTTCAATAGGCTTTTCTGCTGTAAAGACAGGCTGTACTGTGTTCTGTGCTATAGACCGAGGGGCGAACAGCAGAAAACTAACCAATATTAAACTTAAGATGTAGAATTTTTTCATATTTTTTACGTTGGTAATTGTAAATCTACAATAAATTATTCAAAAATGATACCATTAATACATGCCTAAAGATATAATTAACAATTCTTAAATTACTCCTAAAATAAAATAGATGAGGTAGTTACACCTCATCTATTTTTTGGCTCAAATGATAACCTCAACTAATAAGGGTATACCAAATTGAAATTTATTTTTATAATCTTGCGTTTCTCCAAGACCAATTGGAAACATCTACTTTAGTTCCTGCATTATAAGTCCCTGTTAAACTGGCATTTGCTCCATCCACCTTTACATTTGCTACTGGGCCATTATCTTTCATGTCTAAATTGGTTTGGTAACCTTCTATATAAATGTTGTTGATAGTTGCCCCAGATTCTTTTTTAAACTGTAGAGCTGTACCCCCAGTTGTGGAGATCGCAGTAAAATTAATCAGTTTTGGATTCTTATTTAATCCATCTGCTTCTAATGCGGTAGAGAATCCTTCTTTAGTATGAGAAATATAGGTATTAGTTACCGTTCCATTCCAACCCTCTGTCCAGTCTACTGCATCATCTTCATTGTTTTCAAAATAAAGATTAGTTGCAGAAACTGTGCCTCCAAAAAACTCAATTCCATCATCAGATCCATTTATTACGGCGATATTTTCTAAAACTGTCCCAGAACCAACAGCATATAAGGATACGCCGTTATATTGGGAATCTGCATTTATTTGTGCTCCAGTTCCAAGAATTGCAAGATTTTTTATGCTTCCAGAATTATCTGTATCATCAGATCCTCCATAAATAAACCCTCCAACTTCAGCAGTTGCATTTACACCTTCAGTAGTTGTTGCTTTTCCTACAATTGTAAGTCCGCCCCAATCCCCAGGCATTGCGTTTTTAGAAGAGATAACTACAGGGTTTTCTGGTGTTCCTTGGATATCTATTTTTCCTCCTTGCAGAATAGCTATATAAACATCTGTTCCACCGTCTCTAGCTGTTATTTTTGTACCTGCAGGAATAACCAATTTTCCTCCATCTTTAACAATTAAAGAAGAAGTAAGCTCATAAGCTACAGATGAATTTAAAGTTAGTTCTCCCTCAACAACCCCTTGAAGTACTGTAGCTTCAATAGAACCTCTGTTATTAATCCAGTTAAAAAGAGCGATATCTACTGTAGCCACCTCTGTATAAGACTTTCCTGGATCTGCTACTGCATCTTCAATAAGAATATTTGCTATTGCACCATTATCTCTCATGTCTATAGAAGTGTCATAACCTATCAAGGCTAATCCAGAAATTGTTGCTCCAGATTCTTTCTTGAATTGTAATGCAGTGCCTCCCTTAGAAGAAACAGCAGTAAAATTAACGATCTTAGGATTGTTGTTTAAACCATCTGCTTCAATAGCAGTAGAAAAGCCTTCAATGGTATGCAATACATATGTATTAGTTACTGTTCCATTCCAACCCTCTGTCCAATCTACGGCATCATCTTCGTTATTTTCTAAATAAAGATTTTTAACAGAAACAGTTCCTCCAAAAAATTCTACCCCATCATCTGCTCCATTTAATAAAGCCACATTTTCTATGGTTGTCCCAGATCCAATTGCGTATAGCGTTAATCCATTGTATTGTGAATCGGCATTTATTTGTGCTCCAGCTCCTTCAATGATTAGGTATCTAATAGATCCAGAATCGTCAGAATCATTGGTTCCACCGTAAATAAATCCACCAACTTCTGCAGTTGCATCTATCCCTTCAGTAGTTGTTGCCTCTCCTAAAAGAACAAGACCACCCCAATCTCCTGGGCTTCCAGTTGCAGAAGACATTCTAACTGGGTTATTTTGAGTTCCTTGAACATCTATTTGTGCGCCCTTTTTAACTACTATATATACTTCTTGTCCAACGTTCGCTGTAATATTTGTTCCTGCAGGAATAGTTAATTTTACTCCAGATTCTACGCTTAGTGAACCCGTTAGTTTATAGGAAATATTAGGATCTAACGTAAGGTTTGCCGTGATGCTCCCATTAAGATTATTGTCTATTGGCGTTACAGGAATTCCTCCTTGATTTCCTTCATCGAAGAAATTGTCGTCATTACTACAGCTTCCTAAGAAAAGAGCTGAAAGCATAGTTGTAATAAGTGCAATACTTTTAATTGATTTTTTCATTTTCAAAAGTTTAATTTGATTAATTGTTTGGTTTATTTTAAAATTTATATCCAACTCCTAGGCTAATTGTTGAGCCTCGAGTGTAAGATCTTACCGTCTCTGTAGTTTCAATTCCGGTAGTACTTGGTTTAATGTTTTGAGTTCTTTTGATTTCTGGATTTAATATGTTTTTAGCTGTAACATTTAAATTGAAATGCTCTCCAATCTCCTTACTTATAAGCGCGTCTAAGGTTACAAAGCCCTTTTCTATAATAGCATCATTATAAAACAGATCACTTTGCGTTTGAATCTCTGGTGCTCCTAAAGCATATATTTTATCTGAAGCATAATTAGCAATTACGCTTGCAAGAAATTTATTTGGAGTATTTGTAGAGAAATTCAATGAACCGTTAAAGATCCAATCTGATGCTCCTTGAAGATCTGTTTTGGTAAGGCCATTGTATCTAAAAGTTCTAATAAAATTCCCTTGTGCATCTTTGAGTTCTTTTAAATCTTGAGAGTGCCACATTCTTGAAGCATTCAAGTTTAGATCTAGATTATATTGAGATTCCTCTATGGCTTTTAGTAAGCTTAATTTAGTTTCTACCTCTAATCCAAAAATTTCTGCTTTATCTGCTGAATTAAAGAAAGAGAAAATCCCTGCTGATCCTCTATCCTGTACTTTGCTAATTGGGTCTTCTATATTTTTATAGAATCCTGTTAATGATATTAACTGGTCTGAGCTAGGGAAGAATTCCCATTTTAAATCAAAGTTATAGTTGGTGGAGGCATCAAGATCTGGATTACCTCTCGTTACTTGTCCTGTTGGAGAAACATATTCAAATGGAGCGATCTCTTTAAATTCTGGTAAAGTGATCGTTTTACTTGCTGCAACTCTAAAGTTGTTTCGTTCGTTGGCAGCATATTTTAGATTGATACTTGGATAAAAATTATTATAAGATTTATTAGATTCTCCACGTCTTCCAGGGATGTTACCAACATCATATTTTACATTTAAATCATCTTTTTGATATCTTACTCCTATATTTATATTAATATTATTAACTCCATAATTGGTAGTTAGAAATCCTGATGTAGATTCTAAAGTAGCTAAGTATCTATCTGGGTCTAGTCTGTTTAATAATAAGGAGCCATTCTGAAGGTTTTCTGAGGTGAATACTTTAGAAAGGTTATCAATAGAAGTTGGATTTAACATATTTAATGTTGCTTCCTCTAGTCCTAAGAATTGAGATCCAAAATCCCTTTCTTTATTACGGTAATTTCCTCCAAAACTTAGGCTTAGATTTCTAGTATCTTCATTAATAAGACTTAAGCTATTTTTTATTAGTGCGTTAAACTCTTCGTCATTAATGATCTGTGCAGATTTTCTTTGTTGAAAACCTCCGGTTCTTCCTAACTGAACGATATTATTATCGAAGTTTACCTCGTTTCTAATTCTATTAGGTTCGTCTGCATCAACTTTGTTGTATCCAATTGCCCAGTTTAAATTGTTGTTAGGATTCCATTGGTGTTCTCCTGAGAATTGATTCACCCAAAGTCTAGTTTGTTTGGTGTTCTGATCTCTTATAAATTGTGAAAGATTTTCTACGGGTTCGGTTTCCTCAAAAATACTTGCCTCGCCATTTCTTCCACCTTCAAAAACCTCATCTGTAAGCTTATTAATGAATAAACTGGTAACTTTCACTTCGTTGTTATCATTTATTTTATATGAAACGTTTAGCAATCCAGTGGTATTCACGGTTTTTGCAAAAGTTTCCGCATCTGTAATAGAATCGTTTATAAAGTTGGCTCGGTATTCTCTAAACACGCCTTGCCTATGTTCA
The DNA here is from genome assembly GCF_000403785.1 of Gillisia sp. CAL575. Lineage (GTDB taxonomy): Bacteria > Bacteroidota > Bacteroidia > Flavobacteriales > Flavobacteriaceae > Gillisia. Next base: position 277,555 of record NZ_APHJ01000021.1, on the reverse strand, counting down.
AAAGAAATATCTTGTGATCCGGTGAAAAGCACTTTTAGATCTCCAAATTTTTTGCCAGCGGTAATAGAGTATTTATAATTTATCGGAAGGTCTACAGTTTGAGTATTCCAAGATTGCTGAGTTAGCGCATCTCTACTTCCAAGATCACGAGAGTAAAAACCAAAATTAACATTGTCGTAATTTGGAGAGATCTTGAAATTATTGGCATTTCCATTTCCAATAGCATTGGTATTTATACCAACTTTCAATGCTGCGCTTAACTCCTGAGTCCCTAATAGCTCTCTAGTACTAATATCTACCGTACCAGAAGCTTGATCTGCTGAATTTTGTGCAGCGTATGTTTTACTTATACTTAGGCTTTGTAATATATTGGTAGAAAACATTTCCAACGCAATATTCTTACGTTCCACATCATCTGATGGAATTGGTAATCCATTCATGGTAGTGTTCAAATATCTATCGCCCAGTCCACGAACAAAAATATCTCCTGAGGCTTCACTACTAGTTACTCCAGAAATTTTTGTTGTTGCGGTAGCAGCATCAGAAACGCCCATCTTGGCTAATTCCTGGGCGCCGATGCTTTCTTTGATCTCTATTGCTTTTTTTTGCTCTAGTAATAAGGCTACTTGTGAGTCTCTTCTGGATACGGTTTTAATAATAACTTCATCTAAGGATGCCGCACTAGAGCCTAGAGCAGTATTTATTTCGGTTACTTTACCAGCAACTACAGTAACATTTGGCACTTCTAAAATTTCGTATCCCACAAAACTGAAAACAACCGTATAGTTCCCAGGATTTAAATTTTCAATAGAATACAGGCCATCTATATTTGTAGTAGTTCCAAGATTGGATCCTTTAATAATAACGTTAGCAAATGGGAGCGTTTCCCCGCTAATTTCTTTATCCATTAATTTTCCTGCGATTGCGCCTTTTGTGGCGTCTTGTGCATGGGAAAAGAGACAGATAAAAAAAGTAAATAATAATAAAAAATTTTTCATTTTGTTAGTTTATATCGACACCACAAATTAACAGAGAGCTTAGAAGAACAAGCTTACCTAAACTTTACCATTGGGTTAATGAGGCCAGTTGGAATGTTATCTTATTGTTTCGTGGAAACCATATAATAAACCTCGAATTTTAAGACTTTATGGCTATAAGTGTTGGTGCTGTTGAAGTAAGGATGATTTATAGGTTTATTCGCATTGTTACCTAAGTGTTACCAATAGGGATTGAGACGAAACTATGGAAGATTAATTTTATCTTTACCTATATAATTTGAATGAATAAGTTCAATTCTCATGAAGAAAAAAAACATAACAATTTTATTGGTAGATGACGAGCCAGATATATTGGAGATCGTTGGTTACAATCTTTCTGCGGAAGGGTACAATGTTATTACTGCCGATAATGGTATAGAAGCAGTGAAAATAGCCAAGAAAAAAAAGCCGCAACTCATTATTTTAGATGTAATGATGCCAGAAATGGATGGGATTGAAGCTTGTGAGCAAATTCGAAAAATACCAGAATTATCCGAAACTATGATCACATTTTTAACCGCTAGAGGAGAAGACTATTCTCAAATGGCAGGTTTTGATGCAGGTGCAGACGATTATATTACAAAACCTATAAAACCAAAAGTATTAGTGAGTAAGGTGAATGCCTTGCTTAGAAGGTTCAAAGAAAATGAGCCTTCGTCCAACATTGTGAAAATTGGAAATTTGGTTATTAATAGAGATGAGTATAAGATCGTTAATAACGAAGTAGAAATTATTTTGCCGAGGAAGGAATTTGAGCTACTTTCATTATTAGCCTCTAAACCAGGGAAAGTTTTTAAAAGAGAAGAGATCTTAGATAATGTTTGGGGTAATGAGGTTGTTGTAGGTGGTAGAACAATAGATGTTCATATTAGGAAACTTCGTGAAAAAATAGGTGATGATAGTTTTAAGACTGTTAAAGGTGTAGGTTATAAGTTTGTAGTTTAATGGCTAAAAGTTTTAAGCGCTCATATAAATTTTCTTTTAAGACCTCTTTGTATATATCTGTAGTTCTCACCTTCGTTGTGAGCATTTTTAGCTTGCTTACTACAGGATTTCTTGTTTGGCCAACATTTGGTTTTGCTTTGGTATGCTTTTCAATTTCTTTTATTATAATACAGTATAGAGTAGAGCATTTTATTTATAAACGAATAAAAAATATTTACGATAATGTAGCGCTCTTGGATGCTAGCACTTTGAATCCTAGCCAAATCACTACAGATATGGCAACACTAACCAAGGAGGTAGAGCGATTTGCAGCAGGTAAAAAGCTAGAAATTGAAACTTTACAGGTTAGAGAGACCTATAGAAAAGAGTTTATGGGAAATGTTTCTCATGAGCTTAAAACTCCGCTTTTCACGGTTCAAGGTTATATACTCACTTTGTTGGACGGTGCTATGAAAGACAAAGCGGTGCGTAAAAAATACTTGCAAAGGGCTAGTAAAGGAGTAGAGCGGCTGGTTTATATTGTGAATGATCTGGATATGATAACGAAGCTGGAAACTGGAGATCTTCATTTAAATAAAGAGAATTTTAATATTGTAGAATTAATTCAGAATGTTTTTGATCTTTTAGAGATGAAAGCGGCCAAAAAGAATATTTCCCTTGTTTTCGATCTTTCGTATAAAGAACCAATTATGGTAAATGCAGATATGGATAGACTGCAACAAGTGATCTCCAATTTGATTGTAAATTCTATTAAATATGGCAAAAGGGGAGGAACTACAGAAGTTAGTATTGAAAACTTAATTAAGAATAAGGTGATTATTAGAGTTTCAGATAATGGTGAAGGAATAGAGAAAGCTAATATCCCAAGGTTATTCGAACGTTTTTTTAGAGTAGATAAAAGTGGATCACGAAAAGAAGGCGGTTCAGGACTGGGGCTATCTATTGTTAAGCATATTCTGGAAGCACATAATGAGAAGATCTATGTAGAAAGTGTTTTTGGTGTAGGTAGCGAATTTTCATTTACCTTGGAAAAGACTAAAAACAGAATAAAAACTGGTAGTAATAAAATTAAATCTTAAGCCTTTAGTTAGTTCTAGATTTTCTAATTTTTTAAGAGAGAATTTATTTTGAGCACAACTTCCAACTAAAGAAGCTGCAGATAGTCTATTTGCCAAGTATTCTTGTTCTGGTTGTCCTGGAGTGGGAATTAAAAAGGCTTTTTTCTCCATTTTAGCAAGATCCATGATACTTGTATATCCAGATCTGCAAATTATAGCTTCGCTACAATTTAATGCTTTTTCCAATTCTTTCCCGAGCAGATAATTGTAGATCCTTAAATTACCAATTGTTTCAGATGTTGATTCCTTTTCCAAAACCCCTCGAATAAATAAAATAGGAGAAGTATGATTTTCGAATTCCTTTAGAAGTAACTTTTCTAAGATTTCTCGCTGAGGTTCGGGCCCTGATAGTACGATGGCATATTTATATTTAATAGGAAAAAGTAGTTTCGAAAATCTGCTTAATGGCCCAATATATTTTACTGGAAAAAGTGTTTTATCTAAATGCCCCATTTTCCCACTCAGATTAGGAGCTTCTTCAAAATCTGGCACCCAGCATTCTGTGAATTTAGAGATTAACATTTGCTGAATTTTACTACTTATTATGGTTGAAGATCCAGAGAGTACTTTCAACTGATGAGTAATAAAAACAGATGGAATTTTTTTGTGTCTTACACCCCATCTATTGTCAGATATTATTCCGGAGATATTTTGAGATTGAACAAGTTTTCGAGTTATTTCTTTTTCCTTTCTAATTACCGATATAATTTTTGGAGTTTGGAGGAGAAGCTTCCATTTAAAGAAAGCCTTCTTTTTTGAATAACTGATATTATATTCTGGTAAAATATGATATTCTAAATCTGGAAATTCCTTCTGAAGTAATTGAAGAGCAGCTCCATCTGAAGCAATTATCGGTTCAAAATTTTGCCGAATTAGTTCGTTGATTATCGGGATGCAACGAGTAGCATGTCCTAAACCCCAATTTAAGGGAGCAACTAAAATCCTTTTTTTCGGCATCAGCAAATATAACTAACCTAACAAATAATGAATTGTAAATTCATTGTATATCAGTTCTGGTTTCAATAAATAATTATCCTTATTATAATACTTGCGTAATACTTTTTTATAATGAGAATTCACTTTTGAAATGTTATCCTACTTCATTGAGATTCTTCAATCTGTTCCGCTACTTTCAGAATTACAACTTAAAGCAACCGTCAGGCTGAGCTTGTAGAAGCCTCCTTGGTATTAAATCATTCTATGCTAAGATTAATCCCAGCGTATTGTCATCATATGGAGGGATCTTAAAATTCAGAAAATGCCTTGAATACAAATAATGACTTTCTGAGCTATTTTAGTTAATTTTGCCAAAATATTTAACAACACGTGGGCAGCAAGAACAAACTCAAGAGATTTAGGGAAAATGAAAGTTTTAATAATGTTGTTCAGCCCTCTCGGGAAGAAATTGTAGATGTTCAATATGCCTTGAAAGGGAAATGGAACGAACAATTCTTTAAAAACAGCAATCCCATTGTTTTGGAATTAGGATGTGGAAAAGGGGAATATAGTGTTGCCATGGCTAAAGCAAATCCAAATAAGAATTTTATTGGGATAGATATCAAGGGAGCACGTTTTTGGCGAGGCGCAAAAACTGCATTAGAAGATGAAATGCATAATGTGGGTTTCATGAGAACCCAAATTGAATTGATAGATCTTATTTTTGCTGAAAATGAGGTAGATGAAATCTGGATTACCTTTCCAGATCCTCAAATAAAATACAAGCGTACCAAGCATCGATTAACAAATTCAGAATTCCTTAAAAAATATAAGGATATCTTAAAGCCAGAAGGTTTAGTAAACTTAAAGACCGATAGTGAATTCATGCATGGTTACACATTAGGTTTATTACATGGTGAGGGCCATGAAATCTTGCACGCCAACCATGATGTTTATAAAAACGTGTACTCTCCGAAAGAAGTGGTTGGGATACAAACTTTCTATGAAAAACAGTACCTTGAGCAAGGAAAGCCAATTACCTATATTCAATTTAAGATAAAATAGAAATTTGGAGGAAACAAAAATTTTCCTAATCACATATTTTGCAGCTCTTTTAGGAGTAGTGCCCCCGGGATTAGTAAACATGACAGTTGCCAAAACTTGCTTAGAGTATGGTAGGAAGAATGGAATTTATGTAGCAATTGGTGCTTCTATAATTGTGTTATTTCAGGCCTTGGTTGCAATTCTTTTAACCAAGTATATTTTTGATAATCCTTTTATTCGCAACATCCTTCTTAGAACTGGGTTAGTTATTTTCATATTCCTAATGATCTATTTTTATATGAAAGCAAGAAGTGATTCTCACATGAAAACACATTCTAAAAAAGCGAATTCAAATAGTATTTTTAAAGGCATGTTAGTGTCGGTTCTAAATGTATTTCCAATTCCTTTTTTTGTGGCTATTGCTGCAGCGCTTAATATTGGTGGAGATGTAGAATATCATTGGTCAATTATTTTGGTTTTTATTCTTGCCGCATCCTTAGGAACTTTTACAACACTTTATTTCTATGTTTTTTCCTTTTGGAAAATTGAAGATAAAACAACCATTTTTACTAAGTATTCTAATTATTTTATGGCGGCTTTAATGCTTGTCCTGGTAATAATTACCTTGGTAAGGATTTTCTATTATTAACATGGCCGAAGAACCTAACTTTTTTGAACGAGTTTATGAAGTAGTAAAACATATTCCTTTGGGGAGAGTTACCTCCTATGGTGCTATAGCAAGATATTTGGGAGCTGCTAAAAGCGCAAGGATGGTCGGTTGGGCTATGAACAAAGCTCATGATTTAGAAGAAGTACCGGCTCAAAGAGTGGTGAACAGATTAGGATTACTCACTGGTAAACATCATTTTGGAGGTAGCAATGCCATGCAACAATTGCTAGAAGATGAGGGTGTGGAAATTAAAGCAAACCAAATTCAAAATTTTGAGAAAGTGTTTTGGGATCCAAATAATGAGCTTGACAGACCACTATAAAATGCCGAAAATGGCTTCTATAATTTTCGCTTATTTAACAATCAATCAATTATAGCGGAATACTTCGTTTTCTAGGGGAAAGCCTTTATATTTGCATTTTAGAATCAATCTATATAAGAGGTTGAAAATGAAATAAATTCAGATGAAATTAGAGAGAAAAGACATACTAGCTGCTCTAGAAACCATATCACTTTCTGGTGAGGGAAGTAATATGGTAGAAAGCGGTGCCGTGAAAAATGTTATGACCTTTGGAGATGAGGTAGTGGTAGATTTAGTAATGACCACTCCTGCTATGCATATTAAGAAAAGGGCAGAAGCAGATATAATTAAAGTTATTCAAGAAAAGATCTTTGATAAAGCCATTGTAAAGGTTAATATAAAAGTTGAAGCTCCAGAAAAACCTACTATTAAGGGTAAGGCAATTCCTGGAATCAAAAATATTATTGCTGTTGCCTCTGGGAAAGGTGGAGTTGGAAAATCTACAGTGACTGCTAACTTAGCGGTTTCTTTAGCCAAAATGGGATTTAAAGTAGGCTTACTAGATGCCGATATTTATGGGCCTTCTATGCCTATAATGCTGGATGTAGAATCTGAAAGACCACTATCTATCAATGTAGACGGAAAGTCTAAAATGAAACCTGTAGAGAGTTACGGAGTTAAATTGTTGTCTATTGGGTTCTTTACAAAACCAGATCAGGCAGTAGTTTGGAGAGGTCCAATGGCAGCTAAAGCATTAAATCAGATGATATTTGATGCAGCTTGGGGAGAATTAGATTTTATGTTGATAGATCTTCCTCCAGGAACGGGTGATATTCACTTATCCATTATGCAATCACTTCCTATTACAGGAGCAGTTATAGTAAGTACTCCACAAAATGTGGCTCTTGCAGATGCTAAAAAAGGAGTTGCAATGTTTCAGCAAGAAAGTATTAATGTTCCGGTATTAGGAATTATAGAAAACATGGCTTATTTCACTCCAGATGAATTGCCAGATAACAAATATTATATTTTCGGGAAAGAAGGAGCAAGAAACCTAGCAACCGATCTTGGGGTTCCGTTCTTAGGAGAAATTCCATTGGTGCAAAGTATTCGCGAAGCTGGAGATTTAGGTAGACCTGCAGCCTTACAAACTGCTACAGCTTTGGAAAGTTCTTTTGAGGAATTAACCAGAAATGTAGTTCAGGAAACTGTAAATAGAAATACAAGCTTACCTCCAACCGAAGCTATTAAGATTACTACTATGGCTGGATGTAGTGCTGTAAAAGGAAAATAAATGACAACCGAAGAAATTAGATTTAATGTTGAAAAAGCCCTGCAAGAAATTAGACCTTTCTTGCAAAGCGATGGTGGAGATATTTCTTTAATATCTATTGAAGATGATCGCCTTGTAAAAGTCCAGTTGGAAGGGGCTTGTGTTGGTTGTCACGTCAACCAGATGACTTTGAAATCTGGTGTAGAAATGACTATCAAAAAATATGCACCGCAAATAGAAAAAGTGGTAAATATTGAAAGGTAAGAGGGATTTTGCCCTCTAATCTCTTATTGCAAATTAAAAAGAATGATTACAACAGATATTATTATAATCGGTGCCGGACCCACAGGTTTGTTTACCGTTTTTGAAGCCGGATTGCTTAAACTTAAATGTCATTTAATAGATGCGTTGCCAATTCCTGGAGGACAATGTGCCGAGATCTATCCAAAGAAACCAATTTATGATATTCCTGGATTTCCGGAAGTTTTGGCAGGAGATCTTGTAACTAATCTCTTAGAGCAAATAAAGCCTTTTAGTCCAGGATTCACTCTTGGAGATAGAGCAGAAACTCTGGATAAATTGGAAGATGGAACATTTTTGGTTACAACTTCTAGAGGTGTTAAACATAATGCCCCTATTGTTGTAATTGCAGGCGGATTAGGGAGTTTTGAACCTAGAAAACCACCTATTCCTTCAATATCCAATTTTGAAGACAAGGGTGTTTCCTATATAATTAGAGATCCTGAAGTTTATAGAGACAAATCTGTAGTAATAGCTGGGGGAGGAGATTCAGCTTTAGACTGGTCAATTTTTCTTTCTAATATCGCTAAAGAAGTTTCTTTAGTTCATAGAAGAAGAGATTTTAGAGGTGCTTTAGATTCCGTAGAAAAGGTTGAAGAATTATCTAAAATAGGGAAGATCAATTTAATTACAGATGCTGAAGTTGTAGATCTTCAGGGAAAGAATGATTTGGAAGCTGTTGTTATTAGACATAAAGGAAATGCTGCTGAAGAAGAAGTAAAACCGACGGATCATTTTATTCCTTTATTCGGTCTTTCTCCAAAATTAGGTCCAATTGGAGATTGGGGATTAGAAATTGAAAAAAATGCAATCAAGGTTGATAATACTTATGATTATCAAACAAATATTCCTGGCGTATACGCCATTGGAGATGTAAATACTTATCCTGGTAAATTAAAACTGATACTATGTGGCTTCCATGAAGCTGCTATTATGTGTCAAAGTGCTTATCAAAGAATAAATCCAGACAAGAAGTATGTAATGAAATATACTACTGTAAGTGGGATAAGCGGATTTGATGGCTCAAAAAAGGAAGCAAAACGAGAAGTTGTTAAAAGTATAAATTAAGAATTTCATATTTCTTAGATATGTCAGACATTAAAATTACCATAATAGATAGAGAAGGTGAAGCTCATAATGTAGAGGCACCCACAGATATGAATATGAATCTAATGGAAGTCGTGCGTATGCATGAACTAGCTCCAGAAGGAACTATTGGTATTTGTGGTGGTATGGCCATGTGTGCATCCTGCCAGTGTTATGTTTTAAGTCATGATCATTTACTTCCAGAGAAAAGCTATGAAGAAGAAGATATGTTAGATCAGGCATTTTTTGTTGAAGATAATAGTAGGTTAGGTTGCCAGATCTATATGACACCAGAGCTTGACGGACTGGAAGTTAAATTGGCACCACAATCCACCTAAATTTCTTATTTTTTTTACTTTAAGAACTAATTCTATTTTTATTATATCTTGCAGTTAATGGATGTATTAAAGGAAATGAAAGTAGTTTTAGTTAGCTTGCTTCTAACTGCATGTTTTACTTTACAAGGGCAGGAAATAGCTCCTTACTTTACAAATTATCTAAAAACCGATTATAGAGGGGAAAATTCCAACTGGGATATTACTCAGCATCCAGATGGAACTGTATATGTTGCAAACAATAAGAATCTTTTAGCTTTCAATGGAGATTTTTGGACTAAGTACAGTTTGCCTTCTAAAGGGATTTTAAGATCTGTAAATGTTATTAACGATACTTTATATTCCGGTTCTTATCATCAATTCGGCTACTGGATTAAAAATGATAAGAATGAATTACAATACACTTCCTTAAGTAATTCCATTGATCAGGAAATTTTCAATAATGATGAGATTTGGAAAATAATCCCGTTTGGTGAAGAAATTTTATTTCAATCTTTCAATAAAATATATAGGTATAATACCCAAACCAAAAGAATTCGTATTCTACCTTTTGGTAATATCTCGGCAGTTTATACTTTTTTAATTCATGATAATTTATATGTAGGCACCAAGAATAATGGTATTTACAAAATAGAGAATGATAGTATAACAAAATTGGAGTGGAGTGAACCTCTAGATAATTATACTATCCAAAGTATTGTAGATTATAAAGGCGGATTATTGATTGCTACCCAAAATAATGGCCTTTATTATTTTAAGGATACTGTTCTAAAAAAATGGTTTTTTTCTTCTATTGATGACGTGCCGTATCCGGAGATAAATAATCTAAAAATAGTAAACGAATTAGTTTGTGTTGGGACCATTAATAATGGACTCATGGTTTATAATGCTGAGGGGGTGCTGAAACATGTATATAACAAAAAGAATGGCTTAGCAAATAATACCGTTTTAAGGCAGTTTTTAGACGACCAGAATAACTTGTGGCTTGCATTGGATAATGGTTTATCTAAAGTGCTTCTAACTAAAAATGTATATGCGTATAATGATAAATCAGGATTGTTAGGAACCGTATATAGTATAGTTAAGCAAGATGAAAATCTTTTAATAGGATCTAATCATGGTGTTTTTAAGTTAAAAGGAACCCAATTGGAGTTATTAGAAGCCTCAAATGGTCATGTATGGAATCTTACCAAAGTAGGAGATGAAATTATCTGCGGACATAACAATGGCACCTATAGCATAAAAAACAATGAATTTAATTTAATAAGCAGCACCAACGGAGGTATGGGTTTTGTTAATATTTCTGGTACTGAGTATTATCTGCAACCTAATTATTCTGGAGTTACCAGATATATAAAAGTCAATGGAGTCTGGGAATCATATAGATTTGAAAATCTAGACTTTCCGGTTGGAAGCATATATTTTGATCAAGATCAACATTTGTGGGTGGATGCAGCACATAAGGGCATTTTTAAATATAAAATTTCTGATGACTTTAATGAATTGAAACTTCTCAAAAGTTTTAATGATCCAAATGTTACTTATGAGATATTTGCTATAGGTACACAAATTTTCTTGACAAAAAACAATGAAATATATAGATATGATCCACTTCATGGCGCCTTAGCGAAAGACGCTATATTAGAACAAAAGTTATATCCCTTTGCAAGTATAGCTACCATCAATAAAGAATTGTTAGTTATAAAGAATTTGAGTTCGCTTAGAATTACATCTACAACAGGTGATAATTTGTATAATTTCAATGAGGACTTAATTAATAGCCGGATCGTTAAGAATTCACCAAGTGCAAATAAAATTGATAATTCTCTTTTTTTATTTTTGGATGATGGTTTTTTACAAATCAATCCAATTAATTCTAAAAAAGAAACTGAATTCGCAAATCTATCTTTAGAAACGGTTAAAGTTAATGGCAATTCTATTTCTCTTGATAGTTCAGTTAATATTCCATTTAAGAAAAATACCATTAGCTTTAAATTTTCTAGCCATTCTCCGGGTACATTGTCTTTACCACTTTATTCTTATAAGTTAGAGGGTTACGATAAAAAGTGGTCTGTACCAAATATCACTTCTCATGTAGTTTATCAGAATCTACATCCAGGAGATTATGAATTTAAGGTAAGACAAAATAGCGCAGATGAAAGTATAGAAAAATCACTGTTTTCATTTAGTGTTTTGCAACCTTGGTATTTTAATATTTGGGCTTGGGTTGGCTATATGTTGGTTTTGATCATAATTCTGTTTCTTGTTCATTATTATAACAAAATTAAATTTAAGAGAAAGAAAAAGGTACTTGAAAAGGAATTAGACTATAAACAGAAACTGACTTTTCAAAAGCAAAATTTCGAAAATAACAGTAAAATTACCCTTTTAGAACAGGAGAAATTAAAAACCCAACTAAAATCAAAAAGCAAAGAATTAGCTTCTTACGCTGCCCTTATGGCAAAGAAAGAAGATATGTTGAATGAAATAGAAAAGGAAATATTAAAGTCAAATATTAAAAAAGAGAATAAGATGCTCTATTCAAAATTGATGAATATTAAAGAGCAACAATCAAATTCTCAAAATGATTGGGCCCTTTTTGATAGAAACTTTAATGAAGTTCATGATGATTTCTTTAAAAATTTACAGAAAAAATTTCCAGATCTTACCCCAAAAGATTTAAAAATGTGTGCTTATCTAACCATGAATCTTAGTTCCAAAGAAATTGCTCCTTTAGTTGGAATTACTTATAGAAGTGTAGAATTACATCGATATAGGTTGCGTAAGAAGTTTGATCTTCCGAAAAACAAAAATTTGGTTAAATTTTTACATAATGTCCTTTAATAGGCTACGAAAACGTTGTAATAAGTCCTCTTACACCACATCTTTTCCACATCATTGTAGCCTATACCTAAATTAATTACTTTATTTTTAATTCATAATTTACTGTAATACAAGTATTTAGGTTTACCTTTAAACTTGATGTGTTTACTTATATTGAGCAAATATTAACATTGTTGTTTCTAGTCTTAGATTTGGTATGATCTCATTGTAATTTAATGTGCCATGATCTATTTAAATCTGAAAACATTAATTCTTCAAAAATAATTGTGCTTATGAAAACAAAATTTACTTTATTATTTGTGTTGCTGAATTTGTTTTATTTTCAATTACAGGCTCAGGACCAATTAATTTCGGGAACCGTAACATCGGAGCCTGACGGAGTAACTCTTCCAGGAGTTAATGTTTTAGTAAAAGGTACTTCCAAGGGTACTATAACAGATTTTGACGGTAACTATTCTATTAGTGCAAACGAAAACGATACCTTAATATTTAGTTTTTTAGGATTCGAGACTATTGAGGAAAGTGTTGGTGCACGTAATAATATTAACATATTAATGGCAGAAAGTGCTTCCTCTTTAGGAGAAGTTGTACTTGTAGGATACGGAAGTACTAGAAAACAAGATGTAACGGGTTCTATTACCAGAATAAATGCTGAAGAACTTATTAAGCAGCCAGCCTTAACTCCAACCCAGTCTTTACAAGGTAAAGCTGCTGGAGTACAAATCATTAGCTCCGGAGCACCAGGTAGTTCACCAGTAGTGCGTATTCGCGGAACAGGGACGGTACAAGCTGGCCGTGATCCAATTTATGTCGTAGATGGAATTATAACCGATAGAATTGATAATATTAGTAGTGAAGATATTACTACTATAGATATACTTAAAGATGCATCCTCATTGGCCATTTATGGTACAAGAGGTGCTAACGGGGTTATTATCGTAACCACAAAAGCAGGGAAAATTGGTAAGATGCAGGTAGATGTTTCTTCCTATTATGGAGTTAAGGATGTGTTGAGCAAGGTTGATATGGCCAATTCCAGTTCTTTTGTTAATTTTTCTAATTTGGCATTTGGATTCCAAAGATTTGATCAAGAACAACAATATGATACAGATTGGTTTGAGGAGATTACCCGAATGGGAACTGTTACTAACCATAATGTCTCTATTAGTGGAGGTACAGAAAAAATGACCTCCTACTTTAGTGCTAACTATTTTGAAGAAGAGGGAGTATTAATTGGGAATGATTACCGCAGACTTAACTTAAGAAGCAAGGCTAGCTATAATTTGACTTCAAAATTAAAATTTGACCATAATATTTCCTTATCTCTTAACCGCTCAGTTCCAAAACCATTTTCGGCTTTTACAACAGCCTATAAACAATCCCCAATTGTGCCTGTAAGATATATCGGAGGTTCTTTTGATGGAAGATTTGGAGTGCCATTTGATAATTCCGGAGGCAGATTTAATAATGTAGGTAATGCGGTTGCGGACCTAGAGTTGAATGACGAAAAAAAGAAGAATCTAATTCTTCAAGGGAACGTTTCTGCCACCTATGATTTTACTGATTATTTGACAGGAACTGCAAGATTTGGAATTGAAAGTGGATATGGAAAATCTTACGTTTTTACTCCGAATTTAGAACAATTCCTTGCTGCAGATCCTACCAGAGAAGTTTCAGACTTTGATTCTCCTAATAGAAATACACTTAGGGTTAGGAAAGATGATTTCTATCACTGGGTATTCGATGCATTCTTGACTTTTGATAAAACATTTGTTGAAAAACATGGGGTTAAAATTACGTTAGGAACCACCGCAGAAGAGGAGCAAAATGATTTTTTAGAAGGTACTCGAAATAACGTGCCTGAAAATTCAAACCTTTTCTCACTCAATAATGGGGAGCAAGGGACAGACATTGTAAGTAATGCACTTTCAGATACAAGAAGATTGCGTTCTTATTTTGCTCGACTTAATTATGATTTTGATAATAAATATCTTTTAACTGCTACTATAAGACGTGATGGTTCTAGTGTATTTGCAAATACAGATGAAAAATGGGGTAATTTTCCATCTGTAGGAATTGGTTGGTTGGTATCTAATGAAGAATTCTTAAGTAATTCTAATTTTTTAAATACTCTTAAATTAAGAGCAAGTTGGGGACAATTGGGGAACCAAAATATTCCTTTGAACGCTTTGACTTTTAATACAGACCTAGGAGCTGTTTTTGGTCCAGATCAAGTATTAGTTCCTGGATCAACGATCACTGCGATTATAGATGAAAATGTTGGTTGGGAAGTTACAGAAGAATATGATATTGGAGTTGAATTTGCCTTTCTTGATAATAGACTTTCAGGAGAATTTGATTACTACGATAGACTAAACAAGAATGCGATCCTGCCAATTAGTTTACCTGATGCTTTTGGTGCTTCTGGACTCACTTTAACTCATGCCGGTAAGATTAGAAACAAAGGTTTGGAGTTTGCATTGCATTGGAATGATAAGATAAACGAAGATTTCAATTATCATTTTAGCGGGAATATCACGACTAATGACAATCAGCTTGAAGAAATCACTAACCCTTTTGCTTTTGAACAACAAGGTGGTAGTATTGATAATGGACAAGTAACAAAACTTTTAAGGGAAGGTCAGCCTTTGGGAAGTTTCTTTCTGCTGGAAGTTGAAGGCTTTGATGAGAGAGGAGATTTTGTCTATCGAGATTTAAATAATGATGGTGAAATTGATAACGATGACCGTCAATTTTTTGGTTCTATTCAGCCAGACATATTTTATGGTATAAGTGCAGGTTTTGATTATAAGAACTGGGATTTTAATATTGAAGGTTATGGCAACGCTGGAAGCATGGTGTACAATGGTAAAAAAGCACAGCGTTTTGGAGGAGAAAATATTGAGGCAAGTGCAGCCAACAATATATTTAGTTTTGATAACGGAACTAATATGAACCCTGCTCCATCTAATGAAGTGCCACTTTCATCTACTTACTTTTTGGAAAGCGGTGATTTCTTCAGAATTAATAATATAACTTTTGGATATACATTACCAGATGTGTTTACAGGAGTCAAAAAGATAAGGGTTTATGCCTTGGCACAGAATCCATTTATTTTCAAGGAGTTCACCGGGTTTACGCCAGAATTACCAGGGAATGGAGATCCGTTAGGGAGCTCAGGAATTGAATTGAATGCATACCCTTCTGTAAAATCCTATATCGTAGGTGTGAATTTAAATTTTTAAAAAAATCTAGCTATGAAAAATCCTATTAATATAATTATTTCCGGTGCTATATTCTTAACATTTGTAGCATGTGATGACAGTGACTTTTTGGATGTGCAACCTTCCAAGGAAACTCCAGAACAAGCCCTTTCTAGCCCTAACGCAGCAACAGAGCTGGTTAATGCTATTTATAATAAATTATTAGACTCTAATGAAAGTGCTTTTTCCTGGATAGGGGTTAGTAGTATAACAACAGATGATGCCGATAAAGGTAGCGATCCGGGTGATACGGGAGCTGACAAAGATAAGTTGGATGCCTTAACGCATACTTCTACTTCTATAACTTTCAATGAGGTTTGGGAAGCAAACTATCAAGGTATTGCCAGAGCCAATCAGGCGCTAAATTATCTTCCAGATCTAGAAATAGATGAAGACCTTAAAACTAGATTAATTGGGGAGAGCAAGTTTTTAAGAGCGGAATATTATTTTAGATTGGTTAGAATGTTTGGAGGAGTACCATTAATAAATAAAGTACCAGATATTGAAAATGAAGATGATATAAATGCTGCTTATAACAGAGTTTCAAAAGAAGATATCTATGCTTTCATCACTTCAGATCTAACCGATGCTGTAGCGAGTTTGCCTACTTCCTATTCTAGTGCAGATCTAGGTAGAGCAACTAAAGGTGCCGCATTAACGGCTTTGGCAAAAGTGAATATGTATCAGGGTAATTGGCAACAAGTGTATGATCTAACTAATGAGGTAATGGGTCTAGGTTATAGTTTAACCCCAGAATATGAAGACATCTGGAAAGAAATTGGAGAAAATAATTCAGAGTCTATCTTTGAAATCCAGGGTAGAGGAGAAACTCCAAATAAAGGAGTTCAAGGATATTTTGTTACTCAAGGTGCTAGAGGCGCTGGAGGATGGGGTTGGGGATTCAATACTCCAACCGAAGATCTTACTAATTCTTATGAAGATGGAGATAAAAGAAAAGATGCAACCATCATTTTTAGAGGAGAAACTTTATGGGATGGATTGCTAGTTGCAGAAACAGTTTCCAATCCCAGATATAATCAAAAAGCTTATGTAAGTAAAACTATGGAAACCTTTAATGGTGGGGATTGGGAGTCTAATAAAAATGTTCGGATTTTAAGATATGCTGAGGTGCTTTTAATGAATGCGGAAGCTGCTCTTAATGTGGGTGGAGATGCAAAAACTCCATTGAATTTAGTTAGAAATAGAGCAGGACTTGAAGGCTTGGACAATGTTACGATTATGGATGTTTGGAAAGAGCGCAGATGGGAACTTGCATTTGAACATGATAGATATTTTGACTTAGTTCGTCAAGGAAGAGCAGGACAAGTTTTACGTGCTCACGGAAAGAACTTTGTGGATGGTAAACATGAGTTATTTCCAATTCCACAGGCTCAAATTGACCTTAGTAAAGGTCAGTTGATGCAAAACCCAGGCTATTAATCACCATAATATTAAAACATTTAAATATTCTTAATTATTTAATGATGAAACAATCACGATTTATTTTCACACTACTTTTTGTAGGACTTATCAGTTCAGGAATTGTTTCTTGTTCTAGTAATGAGGATAATAATGTGGATAAACCAGTTCCAACAGAGCCAAATCCAAGTTTGCCATCGCAGTTAGCAGATGCTGAGTTAATGGATAAGGTGCAGGAACAAACTTTCAAATATTTTTGGGATTTTGCACATCCCGTTAGCGGTCTGGCTAGAGAAAGATCCGACCCTAGTGCCTATGGGGGCGAAAGTCCTAATATAGTTACAACAGGAGGCAGCGGGTTTGGAGTGATGGCAATAATTGTTGGTGTTGAGCGAAATTATATATCGCGTGAGGAAGCTTTACAAAGATTAAATACTATTACCAATTTTATTTTGAATGGAGATAGGTTTCATGGTGCTTTACCTCATTGGTACAACGGGAATACAGGAAAAGTAAAACCCTTTTTTACTGAAGATAATGGGGGAGATCTTGTAGAAACTTCTTTCATGATTCAAGGTTTATTAGCAGCAAGACAGTATTTTGACTTAGACAATTCCGAAGAAAAGGATTTAAGAGATAAAATTAATCTGATCTGGGATCAGGTAGAATGGGATTGGTATACAAATAATAAAAAATCGCTGACTTGGCATTGGTCTCCGGAATTTAACTTTGCCATTAATCATCAAATTCAAGGGTATAATGAAGCTCTTATAACTTATGTTTTAGCAGCATCTTCCAGAACTCATTCCATAGACCCAGATGTTTATCATAATGGATGGGCTTCTGGCAATAATTTTTCAAATGGAAGATTATACTACCAGAAATGGCAACTTCCACTAGGACCAGATTTTGGGGGACCTTTATTTTTTGCTCACTATTCCTTTTTAGGATTAAATCCTGAAGGATTAGTAGATAAGTATGCCAATTACTGGGATCAAAATAAAAATCATACTCTTATAAATAGGGAGTATAGTGTGAGAAATCCGAAAGGTTTTGAGGGATATAGTGCTACAAATTGGGGCTTGACTGCTAGTGATGATAATGAGGGTTATTCTGCACATAGTCCAACTAACGATAATGGAACTATAACGCCTACAGCAGCATTGTCTTCTATGCCATATACTCCAGATGAATCTTTGAAAGCTCTTAGAAATTTCTACTGTAATTTTGATGGAAAATTATGGGGACAATATGGATTTTATGATGCCTTTAATAAGTCCGCCAATTGGTATTCAAATCAATATTTAGCGATAGATCAAGGACCAATAATAGTTATGATAGAAAATTATAGAACAGGATTGTTATGGGATTTATTTATGTCTTGTCCTGAAGTAAAACAAGGATTAACAAAATTAGGCTTCACAAGCCCAAATATATAAGTCTTCTGGCTAAATAAGCGCTGCCTGAAGAACAATAAAATGAATAGCTTTAAAAATATAACTAACTTAAATCGTGTTGAATAATGAAAACAATTAAACTATTCCTAAGTTATATATCGATAGGTTTATTGATGTTTTTTTCCTCTTGTACTGAAGAAGAACAATTTTTTCCTTCAATAACATCGATTCCTTGCGAGCAACCGAATGTGGTTGCAGACCCTAATATTATTTCAGATTTCCAATGCCAGGCAAATGTGGTTTTAGATGGTGTTGAAGCAGTATTAAATCCAGATGAAGCAGGAGTTAATACTAGTCGCTTTGTAGGACAATATAACGATCCTTCTGCCCCATGGGATGCTTTAATTATAGATTATGGTTCTTCCATAGATCTTTCAACCTTCAATACTTTTAAAATTAAAGTTAAAACAAGTGTGGCTGGAACATTGAAAGCAAAGCTTGAAGGTGGTTCCTCTCCAGGTAAAGAAGTAGATGCTAATATTACGAATACTTCTGGATGGGTAGAATATTCATTTGATTTTAGTGATCAATTTAATCAGGATCACAGCAAGTTGGTTTTATTTTTTAATGCAGGAGTAGAAAATGACGGTTCAGACGTTTACTATATAGATGATCTTAAGTGGGTGCAAACAGCAGATCCTTGTGCAGGAGTAGTAGCAGATATGAATGTGGTAAATGATTTTGATTGTCAGAAAAATCAAGAAATTCCAGAAGTAGAACTTACCGCTAACCCTTCAAAATCTGATGTTAACAATAGTAAATTTGTTGGTAAGTACATAGATGAAGAAGGTGCTTGGGATGCAGTAATTATAGATTACGGAGAAGCAATAGATCTTGCTACGCATAATGTATTTAAGATAAAAGTTCTTGCTCCAGTCGAGGGAATTTTAAAGGCAAAGCTTGAGGGGGGAACTTCTGCAGGAATAGAGAAAGATGTTACAATAACCAAAACTGGGGAATGGGTAGAGTATTCTTACGATTTTAGTGAGCAAGCTTTGGAGAATCATACCAAAATAGTGCTATTCTTCAATGCAGGAGTAGAGACAGATGGTACTCAGGTTTATTTTATTGATGATTTAAAATTTGCAGAACTTTCTGATGCCTGTAACGGAGTAACTCCAGATCTAAGTATCATAAATGACTTTAACTGCCAACAAAACACAACAATTCCAGGTTTCATAACAGCTTCAATAGTAGAAAACCCAATGGATGGAGGCTCTAATCCAAGTGATATGGTGTTAGAAGTTATTGATAATGGAACAGAGGCTTTTGATGCCTTAATCTTTGAATCTTCTCAATCTTTTGATCTTTCAACTAAAAATTATTTTAAGATCAAGGTTCTTACAGAAAAAGCTGTGCCATTATTAGTAAAACTTGAAGGTGGTACTTCCCCAGCGAAAGAGGTTTTTGTAGATATTGATGTAGTTGGAGAATGGGCAGAATACACTGTAGATTTCACAGATCAGGCAGGCTCAGATCATAAGAAATTGGTTTTATTCTTTAATGGTGGTCAAAGTGATGGAACACCAACAGACAAATATTATATAGATGATCTAAAATTTGCAGCTTTTGATCCTTGTGATGGGGTTGCAAGCAATATGAATATCGTAAATGATTTTGAATGTCAGCAAAATTATGAGATCACCTGTTGTGTAACTACAGAAATTGTAGCTAATCCAGATGCTAGTGGGGCAAATACCAGTAGTACTGTATTAAAAGTAACAGACAACGGATTAGAAGCCTTTGACGCCTTGGTCTTTGATAGAGCGGGAGTAATAGACCTTGGCACTAAAAACAAGTTGAAGATAAAAATTTTATCTACTAGAGCTGTGCCATTATTAGCTAAGCTTGAGGGCGGATCTTCTACACCTAAAGAAGTTTTTATAGATATAAATGTAGTTGATAAATGGACAGAATATACTATTGATTTTAGTGATCAAGCTGCCGAAAATCATAAAAAGATCGTGTTTTTCTTCAATGGAGGACAGGCAGATGGTACCGCTGCAGACATTTATTATATAGATGATATTAAATGGGAGTAGTTAGATAGATCCTCTATGGATCATCATATCCATGAATAGCTAAAATTTATTATCCTTTTTTGAATTAGTAAAATATGTTGCACTTCCATAATGGGAGGGCAACATATTTTAAACTAATTGAAACAAATTCAATACATGAAAATTTACAAAGCCCTTTTAATAATTTCACTAATTCTAAATGTCTCGTGTAAGCATAAAATTGAAGAAAATAAGACACAAGCTGTAGTTGTAGATATTAATAAAACTGAAAGATTAGAAGGAGAAGCTTTATTAGATAGTGTTCAACGTCAAACTATAAAGTATTACTGGGATTTTGCTGAACCTAATTCTGGAATGGCGAGAGAGAGATATCATCCTGATGATAATTATCCTCAAAATGACAAACATATTGTAACCACAGGTGGTTCTGGTTTTGGTTTAATGGCCTTAATCGTAGGAATTGATAGAGAATTCATTCCTAGAGAAGAAGGGGTTCAACGGTTAAATAAGATAGCAGATTTTCTTGGAAAAGCCGACAGATATCATGGTGCCTGGTCTCATTGGATAAATGGTGAAACTGGAAAAACGAAACCATTTGGGAAAAAGGACAATGGTGGTGATCTTGTAGAAACTTCTTTTTTAGCACAAGGTTTTATAGTGATAAGAGAATACCTTAAAAACGGAAATGAAGAAGAAAGAGCAGTGGCAGTTAAATATGATGAGCTTTGGAATGGTATAGATTGGTACTGGTACACCAATAATAAAGATGTTTTGCATTGGCACTGGTCTCCAGAATACGCTTGGGAAATGAATTTTCCATTAGAAGGATATAACGAAACTCTAATAACTTATATACTGGCTGCAGCGTCCCCTAAGCATTCTATATCGGCAAAAACCTATCACAACGGATGGGCCAGAAATGGAAATATCAAAACCGAAAATAAAAAGTATGACCTGCCACTAATTGTAAAGCATAATGGTTCAGAAGAATTTGGAGGACCATTATTTTGGTCTCATTATTCATATTTAGGATTAAACCCGAAAGGGCTTAAAGATCAATATGCTGAGTACTGGGATTTAAATGTCAATCATTCCAAGATCAACTATTTATACTGTCTTGCTAATCCTAAAAATTATGAGGGATATGGAGAAAATGTTTGGGGTTTAACCGCAAGTTATACTAAAAATAAAGATGGTAGTATTGGTTACACCGCTCATTCCCCTACGAATGATGTAGGTGTAATCTCTCCTACTGCCGCAATAAGTTCTATTGTATACACTCCGGAAGAATCTTTAAAAGCTATGAGTTATTTCTACAATGATCTTCATGATCTAACTTGGGGTCCAGCGGGATTTTATGATGCTTTTAGCCTTGAGGAAGAAGATTGGGTGGCAGCAAAATATTTAGCTATAGATCAAGGCCCAATGGTTGTAATGATAGAGAACTACAGGTCTGGATTGATTTGGGATCTCTTTATGGGAGCTGAAGAAATTAAAACTGGATTGGATAAATTAGGATTTCAATATTAAGAATATCAATATGAAAAAATATTTGGGCTTACTTTTCATCTTCATTTATGCCTCATCGTTTTCTCAGATTTCTGAGCATTCTTTTGATGAGAAGGTAGAAATTCCTGTAAAGCTTGACTATCTGCTACATACTCCAAAAGGGTATCAAGATTCTACAGAAGACTTTGCACTTATTGTGTTTCTTCACGGAGCGGGAGAGCGTGGGACTGATCTTTCCAAAGTAGCTGCACATGGACCCTTGCAATATATTAAAGATGGCAATGAAATTAATGCGGTTATACTGGCTCCTCAATGTCCTGAAGGAGTTTACTGGCAACCACATGAAGTTGCAGCACTGGTTAATAAAGTGATTAAAGAGAACCGAATAGATGAAAGCAGAGTTTACCTCACAGGATTAAGCATGGGAGGTTATGGTGTGTGGGCTACTGGAGGAGAATATCCGGAACTTTTTGCTGCTATGGCACCAGTTTGCGGTGCAATTTATAGACCTATCTATAGAAATATATCTCATATTAAAAATATGCCTATTTGGGTTTTTCATGGAGCTTTAGATGATGTGGTGCTGCCAGAGAATAGCAACCAGATGGTGAAAACTCTTTTAGAAGCAGGGAATGACGTGAAATATACACTTTACCCTTATGCAAATCATAATAGCTGGACAGAGACTTATAATAATCCAGAATTCTATGATTGGTTATTGAGTCAGAGTAAGATTGAAAACAAATAAGCTATCATTCTCTTTTATTTAAAAAGAAAATCATAAATGAATTACACAATAAATAAGATTCCGATGTTGAAAAAGAACCTGATTTTACTAGCAATATGCGGTTGCTCTTTTGCTATGAATGCTCAAGATAATGCCAGCTCAAATAAAAGTCAAAGCATAGATTATTCAGCCTTTAAGGCAGATAAGGTCAAAATGGATAAGAAAATCGATTCCCTAATTGCCTTAATGACATTGGAAGAGAAATTGGGTCAGCTAAATTTACCTTCTTCTGGGGATATCACAACTGGCCAGTCCAAAAGTTCTGATGTTGCCACGAAAATAAAAGAGGGGAAAATAGGAGGCTTATTTAATATTAAATCTGTTGAAAAAATAAAAGAAGTTCAAAAGATCGCAGTCGAAGAGAGTCGACTTAAAATTCCCTTATTATTTGGAATGGATGTAATTCATGGTTATGAAACTACCTTTCCAATTCCTCTAGGATTGTCCACTAGTTGGGACATGCCTTTAATACAAGAAACCGCAAGAATTGCAGCACAAGAAGCAAGCGCCGATGGTATTAATTGGACATTTTCTCCTATGGTAGATATTTCGAGAGATCCAAGATGGGGACGTGTTTCTGAAGGGAATGGGGAAGATCCATATTTGGGAGGTGAAATTGCAAAAGCTATGGTTCATGGCTATCAAGGCGATGATCTAAGTAAGAATAACACTATACTTTCTACTGTTAAGCATTTTGCCTTGTATGGCGCTTCTGAAGCGGGAAGAGATTACAACACCGTGGATATGAGTAGAATACGTATGTATAACGACTATTTCCCACCATATAAAGCGGCAATAGATGCCGGAGTGGGATCGGTTATGGCTTCGTTTAATGAAGTAGATGGGATTCCTGCTACAGGGAATAAGTGGTTGCTTACAGATGTATTAAGATCTCAATGGGGTTTTTCAGGATTTTTAGTTACAGATTATACAGGAATTAATGAAATGATAGATCACGGAATGGGAGATCTACAAGCTGTTTCCGCATTAGCATTGAATGCAGGTGTAGATATGGATATGGTAGGAGAAGGTTTTGTTTCAACTCTAAAGAAATCATTAGATGAGGATAAAGTCTCCATAGAGAAAGTTGATGCTTCTGTAAGAAGGATTTTAGAGTCAAAATATGAGTTAGGTTTATTTGAAGATCCATATAGGTATATTGATGTAAATAGGGCAAAATCAGAAATATTTACTTCAGAAAATAGAGCTTTCGCTAGAAAAGTGGCCTCACAATCTATGGTCTTGTTGAAAAACGAGAACAACCTTTTGCCGATTAAAAAATCTGAGATCATTGCAGTTATTGGTCCCTTGGCAAATACCAGTGAGAATATGGCAGGAACCTGGAGTGTGGCAACCCCTCAGGATAAATCTATTTCTGTGCTTCAAGGGATTAAGGAAGTGGTTGGCAGTTCTGGTTCTGTATTATATGCAAAAGGAAGTAATCTCTCATACGATAAAGGGCTTGAAGAAAGGGGTACTATGTTTGGAAAGGAGATCCCAAGAGATGGCAGATCTGATGAGGAACTCTTAAAAGAGGCGATAGCTATTGCCTCAAAAGCAAATGTTATTATTGCAGCAATTGGTGAATCTGCAGAACTGAGTGGGGAAAGCAGTAGCCGAACAAATATTTCTATTCCTCAGGCTCAAAAAGATCTACTCCAAGCATTGCTGAAAACAGGAAAACCGGTGATCTTAGTTTTATTTAATGGGCGTCCCTTAGTTCTTACTGAAGAAAATGAAACGGTTCCTGCGATCCTAGATGTTTGGTTTGCCGGAACAGAAGCTGGTTATGCTATTGCAGATGTATTGTTTGGAGATGTAAACCCTTCAGCAAAAATCACCGCAACATTTCCTAGAAGTGTAGGTCAGATTCCAATTTATTACAGTCATAAAAACACCGGAAGACCACTTAGCAACTCAGAAGGGAAGTTTGAAAAATTCCGTTCAAATTATATAGATGAACGTAATGAACCCTTGTATCCGTTCGGTTACGGATTAAGCTATACCAACTTTAAATATGATAATTTGAAATTAAGCTCAGATCAATTAAAGGAAAATGAATCTTTAGAGGTTTCTGTGACAGTTCAAAACACAGGGAATTACGATGGGAAAGAAATTGTGCAATTGTACATAAGAGATCTCGTAGGATCTGTAACCAGACCTGTTAAACAGTTAAAGGGTTTTCAAAAGATATTCTTGAAAAAAGGGGAAACTAAAATTGTGACTTTCAAATTAACGGTAGAAGACCTAAAATTCTATAATTATGATTTGGATTTTGTTGCAGAGTCCGGAGATTTTGAGGTATTTGTTGGTACCAACTCTAATGAAACACTAAAAACTAAATTTGAGCTTGTTAAGTAATTAGCTCGTATATCCGTTTTACGTCCCGCAAGGACTTGACCAGCTTGATTCAGGGTCTCATTAATCTAGACGTACTGGGATGCTGAAACAATTCCGATAGCTATCGGAACAGCATGATGAAAAAACTAAATTTGAACTTATTAAGTAATAGGTTCGAATAAAATAAAATATATGAAAAAATTATCTTTTTTATTATTGGCGTGTTCTTTTTTCACCCTTTCAGCACAAAAGATCCAATCTCCCTCAAAAGATATACAGGTAGAATTCTCCCTAAGTACGGAAGGAGAACCTATTTATAAAGTTAATTATAAAGGCAAGGAAGTAATTAAAGCTAGTAAATTGGGTGTTTCTTTAAAAGAAGATACTTCTCTTACGAGTGGTTTCAGCCTTGTAAATAAAGAGGAAACTAATATTGATGAAACCTGGGATCCTGTATTGGGAGAGCAATCCACCATCAGAAATCGTTACAATCAGGTTAGGTTTCATTTGCTTCAAAAGGAAACCAATAAAAAATTTGATATCGTTTTTAAGGTATATGATGAAGGCGTAGCGTTTAGATATGAATTTCCGGAGGAAGATACAGTTAGATATTTTATTGTTTCTGAAGAGAATACAGAATTCAATCTTACCGGAGATCATAAAACTTTTTGGATTCCAGGAGATTATGACAGTCAGGAATATGTGTATTCTGAAACTAAGCTATCTGAAATAGACAATTCCAAATTGGATTCAAATAACGGGATCGCTCTTAAAAGTATTGAAAGCAATTATAGGGTGCAATCACCATTGATGATGAAATCTAATGATGGCTTGTATCTCAATATTTTTGAAGCTGCGGTGGTCAATTATCCTGTGATGCACTTAAATGTAGATATTGAAAATTTTCAACTTACATCGCAATTAGTTCCAAATGCACTTGGAGATAAAGCTTATTTAAGAACGCCTTCCGTTTCTCCCTGGAGAACTATTATGGTGAGTGATGATGCCCGTGATATTGTAAGTTCAAAAATGATCTTGAATCTTAATGAACCTAATAAAATTGATGATACTTCCTGGATTAAGCCAATGAAATATATTGGAATTTGGTGGGAAATGCATGTTGGTAAATCCACATGGGATTTTGCAGGGAGCCAAAATGCTCAAAATGCAGCATCTAAAGAACTTATTCCTTCTGGAAAGCATGGCGCTACTACAGAGAATACTAAAAGATATATAGATTTTGCTGCAAAACATGGTTTTGACGGGGTGTTGGTAGAAGGTTGGAATGTAGGCTGGGAAGACTGGTTTGGGAATTGGAAAGAAGATGTATTTGATTTTACCACGCCTTACCCGGATTTCAATATTAAAGAAATTTCAGAATATGCTAAATCTAAGGGAGTAAAGATGATCATGCATCATGAAACTTCTGGCTCTGTAGCAAATTATGAAAGACATCTGGATAGAGCTTTCGATCTAATGAAAAAATATGATTACCCGGCAGTGAAGTCAGGTTACGTAGGTAAGATTATCCCAAGAGGTGAATATCATGACGGGCAAACAATGGTGAATCATTTTAATTTTGTTGCAGAACGAGCTGCAGATTATAAGATCATGGTGAATTCTCACGAAAGTGTTCGCCCCACAGGATATAGCAGAACGTATCCTAATTATATTGCAGCAGAAGCTGCACGAGGAAATGAATTTAATGCATGGAGTTCCGGTAACGATCCAAAGCATGAAACCATTTTACCGTTTACAAGATTGCTGGGAGGTGCTATGGATTATACTCCGGGGATCTTCGAGATAAAGATGAATATTTATGACCCAAGCAAGACAGAACAAGTACATACCACTCTAGCTAAACAACTGGCTTTATATGTCACTATGTACTCGCCTTTACAAATGGCTGCAGATTTACCAGAGAATTACGAGAGATATCTGGATGCTTTTCAATTTATAAAAGATGTACCGGCAGATTGGCAAGAATCCATATATCTTGAAGCCGAACCAGGGGATTATCTAACTGTTGTAAGAAAAGATAAAAACTCGGAGGCTTGGTTCTTAGGTGCGATCACCGATGAAAATTCAAGAAAAACAGAAATAAAACTTGATTTCTTATCTCCAGACAAAAAATACAAAGCTATTATCTACCAAGATGGAAAAGATGCCGATTGGAAAGCTAATCCAAAGAGCTATTCCATAAAAGAGCAAACAGTTACAAGTAAATCAAAACTAAAACTCAGTTTGGCGGCTGGAGGTGGAACGGCTATTAGTATAGTGCCAATTAATTAAAATAAAAGCAAAACTGAATTATGAAAAAATTTCTGCTTCTTATATCACTTGTGTTCATTTTTTCATGTGGGGATAGTGAAATTAAATCAACATCACAGAAATCCGATGAAGTTGAAGTAAAACAAGGTTTTACTGCTTATTGTAACCCTATAGATATAGACTATTCTTACATGTCTCATTACGCCTTCAGAAATGTGAGTTACAGGAGCGGGGCAGATCCTTCTGTAGTTCGTTATAAAGACGGGTATTATATGTTTGTAACCCGTTCTCATGGATATTGGTTTTCCAAAGACATGTCTAATTGGGAATTCATAGAGCCACAAAGCTGGTATTTTAATGGTTCTAATGCTCCTGCAGCTTGGGCGACAGAAGATGAGATCTTGGTGATAGGAGATCCTTCCGGCGTAAACGCATTAATTAAAACCGACAATCCCAAATTAGGAGATTGGCAAACCACCTATAGTGTAATTCCACATACTCTTCATGATCCTGCGATCTTTGTAGACGATGATAAACGGGTATATGTTTACGAAGGTTCTTCCAACTTATTTCCAATTAAGGGATTGGAATTGGATCCAAATAACAACTACGTGCCAATTGGAGAACCGGTAGATCTAATAACATTACACCCAGATGAACATGGTTGGGAACGTTTTGGAAATAACCACGATTCAGATGTAAAACCATTTATTGAAGGACCTTGGATGACGAAGCATAACGGTAAATATTATTTGCAATACGCGGCTCCCGGAACACAGTGGAATGTTTATGCAGATGGGGTATATGTAGGGGATAGTCCTTTGGGACCGTTTACTTATGCTGAATACAATCCTATCTCCTACAAACCGGGAGGATTTTTAAACGGCGCCGGTCATGGAAGTACGGTTCAAGATTTTAATGGAAATTATTGGCATTATGCAACGATGCCAATCTCTGTAAACTATAAATTTGAACGCCGAATTGGCATGTACCCTGCAGGATTCGAAGAGGATGGGCAGATGTACGTAAATACAGCTTATGGAGATTACCCGCATTATTTACCAGATGCAAAAGTAGATAATCACAAAAATCGCTTTACAGGATGGATGTTATTATCATATAACAAGTCTGTTGAAACTAATGCTCCTTTAGCAACGCTTCATGCTAAAACAATCGAAGAGACTGAACAAGGATATACGCCCGAAAAGCTGGAGGAGAATTATGATATTTCCAAGCTTACCGATGAAAATATCCGATCTTTTTGGGTTTCTGAACAGAATAATGATTCCATTTATTTCACAGTAGATCTGGGAAGTAAAATGACTTTAAAAGCCACTCAAATCAATTTTCACGACGTAAATGCTGAGGTATTTGGCCGTCCGGATAATTTGAAACATCAGTTTATAATTGAAGCTTCAACAGATAAGAAAAATTGGAAAATTGCAGCCGATTATTCCAAAAATCAAAGAGATCAACCTCATGCTTTTATTCAATTTGAGAAAGAAATAGAAGCAAGGTATGTTAGATATAAACATGTGTTTTGTTCCAATAAATATTTAGCAATTTCAGAATTCAGGGTTTTTGGAATAGGTTCAGGTAAAAAACCATCTAAGCCAGAAAACTTTGCAGTGAAAAGAGAGAGTGATAGAAGAAATGCCACTTTAAATTGGGAGAGCATAGACAATACTCAAGGCTATGTGCTGTATTGGGGTATTAAACCAGACAGGCTTAATAATTCTGTGCTGATTTATGATAAAAATAACTACGAACTAAAAGCTTTAAATGTAGCTACAGAATACTTTTTTCAGGTAGAAGCCTTTAATGAAAATGGGATTTCAGAAAAGAGTGATGTTATAGGTGGTAATTAGAATCTTTAAAATATTATACGTCATGCTTATTCAGGTTTTTTTGTAGAAGATAATACCATCTCGTCACCCTGAACTTGTTCCAGGGTCGCATCTAATGGAAGCTGAAACTAGTTCTTGATGGTGTGAGTGTTCCATTGTCATCCTGAGCCTGTCGAAGGATCTCAGTGAAATCGGATCTTACTTGAGATACTTTTTATCACCAGGAATTCAAGAATATTTTTTTAAAAAGCTCAATATGATTACGAAACTGAATATAGCTGGTTACGTAATTATTGGCACAAAAGCGAAGATCATTCAGTTTAAGCCAGAACTTCGGATTCTATTTCCTTTAAAATCCCATCCCATAAAGTTATTCTACTCTTAAGAGCATTTTCAGCAACCTCTTTTACCTCGTTTATTTTTATTGGGTCATTTTCACATAATTCCTCCACCATTTTAAAAGCCATTGGACCATGCTCATCTGCATCTAGCTCTATATGTCGGTCAAAATAATATTTAAATAGTTTAAGATCTTCTTCAGGGAATTGCTGTTGAATATTATTAATTATAGAAGTGAACATATTTGGAATTAATCCTTCACGACCAAATGTAAATGCTGCTGCAACTTTATGAAGATCTCCTTGTGAAATGGTTCCAAAAGTAAACAGTAAAAAATGTTTAATGCTTGCTGGTAAGTCACTTACCGCGATCACTAAAAAAATATCTGTACCATGAGCTACATGAAGCAGAAAATCTTCCATTTTCTTTAGATCGGCACCGCTGCCTCTCATTGCTTCCAGATACATTTCAAAGTGACTCTGTCGTTTTCCTTGAATATTAAGGTCGGTTTCCTCTGCCAGTACTATTTCATTAATAAGATATCTTATTTCGGGATTTCCAACAGGCATCCATGGAGTGGTCGTTTTTGTTAGATTGTTCTGTAAATATTTTAACAGCGACATAAAATCCCACACGGCAAATACATGATGCTCCATGAAACATCGCAAATGTTCTGGTCTTGTTATCTTACTGTATAAGGGATGATTTAATAATTGATTTGTATAAGGTTCTAAGGTTTTATTTAGCTCTTGTATCATGTGCTTTCTTTCATTTTGCAAAACTACTCAGCAAATCAGGATTTATAAAGCGATTGCCTCGGTTTTGTCTTATTTTAACATACTACTAAATTTTAACTTCAATTTCAATTTTTTGTACTAAAAAAGGGTGACTAATATAATAGCCACCCATATATTATGATCTTTATTATATTTTTTTAGTTAAAAGCTGGAATTCCAGTAATATCCATTCCGGTAATTAATAAATGAATATCATGAGTTCCCTCGTAGGTGATTACACTTTCAAGATTCATCATATGTCGCATGATGCTATAATCACCTGTAATTCCCATAGCACCTAATACTTGTCTAGCTTCTCTGGCGACTTTTAGGGCCATATCTACATTATTCCTTTTAGCCATCGAAATTTGAGCTGAGGTTGCTTTTCCTTCATTTCTTAGAACTCCCAACCTCCATGCTAATAACTGTGCTTTGGTGATCTCGGTGATCATTTCGGCTAGTTTCTTTTGTTGCAATTGGAAACTGGCAATTGGTTTTCCAAATTGAACGCGCTCCTTAGAATATCTAAGAGCAGTATCGTAGCAATCCATCGCTGCTCCAATTGCTCCCCATGCAATTCCAAATCTTGCAGAATCTAAGCAACCAAGCGGTGCTCCTAATCCAGATTTATTTGGAAGTAAGTTTTCCTTAGGGATTTTCACGTTATCAAATATCAATTCTCCCGTAGCACTTGCACGAAGAGACCATTTATTATGTGTCTCTGGCGTAGAGAAGCCTTCCATTCCGCGTTCAACGATAAGCCCGTGGATTCTACCTTCTTCATTTTTAGCCCAAACCACAGCGATATCTGCGAAAGGAGAGTTGGAGATCCAAAGTTTGGCTCCATTCAATAAATAATGATCTCCTTTATCTTTAAAATTTGTTACCATTCCACTTGGATTAGATCCGTGATCTGGTTCGGTAAGTCCAAAACAACCCATGAATTCTCCTGAAGCTAATTTTGGCAAATATTTCTTGCGTTGCTCTTCGCTTCCATATTTGTAAATTGGATACATAACTAAGGAAGACTGAACAGATGCTGTAGATCTAACTCCACTGTCTCCACGCTCAATTTCCTGCATAATAAGTCCGTAGGCGATCTGGTCAAGACCAGCTCCCCCGTATTCTTCAGGGATATAAGGTCCAAAAGCACCAATTTCAGCAAGACCTTTAATAATAGATTTAGGAAATTTAGCGTCTTGTGCTGCTTCTTCTATAATAGGAGATACATCTCGCTTTACCCATTCACGAGCAGCGTCACGTACCATTTTATGTTCTTCGGTTAAAAGATCGTCTAGATTGTAATAATCTGGAGCTTGGAATAAATCTGGTTTCATTGGTTATGATTTTGTAAACAAAAATAACCAACCCGCTATTAGCAAGCAATTTAAAAAGCTTATAATTTAAGGTAAAACGGAGCTACCATTTTTTTGTATTCCGGAGTGTAGTTGTGTCTGCTTTCTTCTAGGATCAACAAATCTTTTTCTATTTCCTTCTGAAGGAATTGAAAAGTAATCAAGCTGCGTTTTACTTTTGCAGTTTTAGTCCCTTTTACTTCAGTGATCTTGTTTGGGTATAGATTGTTTGCAGCAGCAATTTCTACCACAGTAGTTTCTTCTTCTTTTGGGATCACAATGCTCAAAATTCCATTTTCTGAAAGTAATTGTGACACGCCATGTAATAGTTCTTCAAATGGAAGTGATGCCTGCAATCTGGCAGTTTCTCTGGAAGTTGTAATTTCTGAAGCTGAGTTATTGGTAAAGAAAGGTGGATTACTTACTATAAGATCATATTTTTCTTCCTGCATTTCTTCAACAAACTCGTCGAAGGCCGCGTGATAACAGAACAATCGATCTCCCCATGGACTATTTTCAAAATTATCTACAGCTTGCTCATAAGCGTCTTCATCGATCTCCAGAGCATCTATGGTTTCGGCAAAGCTACGTTGTGCGAGCATTAATGCAATAATCCCGGTTCCTGTTCCAATATCAAGAATAGAATTAACTTCAGAAGAAATAGGAGTCCAAGCACCAATTAAGACAGCATCTGTACCAATTTTCATGGCGCATTTGTCTTGAGAAATACTAAATTCTTTAAATCGAAAAGGGGTTTCCAAAATGGATTAGTCTAAGTAAAGATCTATAAGACCTTCTGGAGTTTTAACAAAAATAATCTTATTCTTCTTGTCTAGTTTTTCTATGAACTCATCGTTCAAAGGGATAAGAACCTGTTTCCCATTCTTGTCTATTTCAAACAAAGATTGTGAGGTACTATCATTTATAGCGGTGATCTTTCCAACGGTACCATAATTCACATCTTCTACAGTGAAACCAATTATCTCGTGAAAGTAGAATTTGTCACCATCTAATTCTGGAAGTTGATTAAGAGGAAGGTATACAGCACATTTCATGATGTCTTCTGCATCCTCTTCTGTATCTACATCTTCAAATTTTACTCGTAGTAAGGTGCTTCGGTGAAGCCCGCTTCTTTCAATAAAAAATGGAACCAAGTTTTCGTTGTATTCAACGAAAACCGATTCCATTCCTGTGTATTCTTCAGGTTCATCGGTATCAAGTTTAATTAATACCTCCCCTTTAAAACTAAACTTACTAACGATCTTTCCTAAATAGAAACATTCTTCTTTAAGCATCGCTAGAAATTTAAATTAAGCTTCTTTATTCTCTTCAGATGAGGCTTCAGTAGCTTCAACTTCAGTTTCTTCAGTCGCAGCTTCAGCGTCAGCGGCTGCAGTTTCAGCTTCTGCTGATGCTGCCATACGTTTAGCGTTCACTTCTTTTTCTGCATCTAGAGCTTTATTCTTAGCATCTTGTTGTGCTTTAGTTAAAGACTCTTCCTTAGAAGAAACAGTTCCTTCTTTTTCTTCTAACCAAGTTTTGAATTTCTCTTCAGCTTGGTCTTCAGTTAATGCTCCTTTTCTAACTCCACCTGCAAGGTGATTTTTAAGAAGGGCACCTTTGTAAGAAAGGATTGCACGAGCCGTATCTGTTGGTTGTGCACCATTTTGTAACCATTTTACAGCACCATCTACATCTAATTCAATAGTTGCAGGGTTAGTATTTGGATTGTAGATACCAATTTTCTCAAGGTATTTTCCATCTCTTTTTGCGCGGGTATCCGCAGCAATAATCCAGTAAAAAGGTTTTCCTTTTTTACCGTGTCTTTGTAATCTAATTTTTACAGGCATAATAAATTAATTAGTGAGGTTCACGACCTCTATTATTAATAAGTCTGCAAAGATACTATATTATTTGTTTTTCTGAACATAAATTGTCAACCTAATATTTTAATAGATATTGGGTTTATCTAGTTTAAAATCATTTCATTAAAGATGATTTAGTATGTGTTGTTAGTTATTATTTATGAATAAATATCTATTATATATCAAGGCTTGTTAAAAGCAGTTAAACTTTGCTAAAGCCTGTTAAATAGGTTGTTGCGAGCTTCATTATCTTCTATTTTTACACTGTTGAAAATAAATTACTAATCAAAAAAATATAAAAATGAAGTATTCTGAAGATGTTGCAAATAAATTGAACGAATTGTTAGAAAAAAATTATGACGCAGAAAAGGGTTATAAATTCGCTGCAGAGAAAGTGAAAAATCCTCAACTGCAATCATTTTTTAACGAAAGAGCAAAAGAGCGTTATGATTTTGGTCACGAATTAAAGTCTGAAATTAGAAATTTTGGAGAAGCTCCAGAAAAGGGAACTAGTTTAGCAGGTGATGTTCATCGTACTTGGATGAATCTTAAAACCAGCTTTTCTTCAGATAAAGAAGAAGCCGTTTTGGAAGAAGCTGTTAGAGGTGAAAAAGCTGCTGTAGAGGAATATAATGAAGTTTTAAAGGATACAAATCTTCCTGCATCTACAGGAAATATTTTAACTAAACAAAGAGATTCTATTACTTCATCTTTAAATAAAGTGAAGTCTATGGAGAATAAGTGGTAGTTGACTTATAGGTAAATACTATTGAAAATTTTTCCTCCCGGGGTATGCTTTAAAGCATATTCCGGGAGGATTTTTTTTACATGAAAAATTGGTTGATAATTAGTTTTGGCTTCTATTTAAATTCGAATTAAAATTTCCTATTTTTAAATCGAAAATTTAATTCACATATTTATTTATACCTCCCTTATTTACAGTTTTTTATAACTTTTTGGGAGTCCATTTTCCCAAGGATTAGTTTGTGAATTTATTAATGAGATTTCACCCTAAGTGAAATTTCGAGAAAACAAGAACATGTACTTAATTTTTGATACCGAAACTACGGGATTACCAAAAAGGTGGGATGCACCATTAACAGATTTCGACAATTGGCCTCGCTGTATTCAGATAGCTTGGCAAATACACGACGAAATGGGTAACTTGGTGGAACATCAGGATTACTTGGTGCAGCCAGGAGGTTTCAATATTCCTTTTGATGCAGAAAAAATACATGGAATATCTACTGAATTAGCTCAGCAAGAAGGATTGCCGCTTCAGCAAGTATTAGAGAAATTTCAAGCAGCCTTAGAGCGTTCAAAATTTGTTGTAGGTCAAAATGTTGGATTTGATCTTAATATAATGGGCGCTGAGTTTTTAAGAGAGGGATGGGATAACCCTATGGAAAGCTTTCCTGTATTGGATACTTGTACAGAAAAAACAGCTGAATTATGTAAACTTCCAGGAGGTAGATATGGAAGATTCAAACTTCCAACACTTACAGAGTTGCATCAGGAACTGTTTGATCAGCCTTTTTCTGAAGCGCATAATGCTACTGCCGATGTGGAAGCCACTACGCGTTGTTTCTTGGAATTAATTAGAAGAGAGAATTTCACGAAAGAACAGCTTCAGGTTCCTGAAGACTATTTCGAAAATTATAAAGAAGAAAATCCAGAGCCATTTAAGCTTATAGGGTTAAAACATATCAACCTTAAAAAGGCTTCGGCTAAAATAAGGGAAGAGCTTCAGAAGCTTGAAAAAGTAGATGAGGTTAGTACAGAAGAAATAGAAGAGAATCTTGAAAAACTTGATGAAGTGCGGTTTTCACACCTTCATAATCACTCACAATTTTCAATATTACAATCTACTATAAGTATCCCGAATCTAATAGAATCTGCTACCAAGGAAAATATGCCAGCGGTAGCATTAACAGATCATGGGAACATGATGGGAGCTTTCCATTTTGTAAAAGAGGTTGGGAACTATAACAAGTCAATTAGATCTTTAAATGCAGCTTCCTTAGAGAAAGGAGAGCCGGCAACTGGAAAAGAACTAAAAGCCATTATTGGTTGTGAATTCTTTGTATGCGAAGATCATTTAGATAAAACAAGAAAGGATAATGGATATCAAATAGTAATTCTTGCCAAGAATAAAAAGGGATATCATAATCTGGTAAAAATGGCTTCTATCGCCTATGTAAATGGGTTTTACTATTTGCCAAGAATAGATAGAAAAGTCATTGAACAATACAAAGAAGACCTTATTGTATTAACCGGAAACCTGTATGGGGAAGTTCCCGGGAAAATCCTAAATGTGGGAGAAAATCAGGCAGAAGAAGCTTTGCTTTGGTGGAAGGAGACTTTTGGAGAAGATCTTTATATAGAGTTAATGCGACATGATCTCGAGGAGGAAAATCGGGTAAATGATGTATTAGTAAAATTCGCAAAAAAGCATCAGATAAAAACAATTGCTTCCAATAATACTTATTACTGCGCAAAAGAAGATGCAAATGCACACGATATTTTGTTGTGTGTAAAAGAAGGAGAAAAGCAAGCCACGCCAATTGGAAGAGGAAGAGGCTATAGATATGGATTGCCAAATAACGAGTTCTATTTCAAATCCGATTCAGAGATGAAGAGCTTATTTAAGGATCTTCCTGAAGCTATTTCTAATATTCAAGAAGTAGTAGATAAGATCGAGCCTTATGAACTTGCCAGAGATGTACTCTTACCCGCCTTTGATATTCCGGAAGAATTTTTGAATGAGGAAGATGTTGCAGATGGAGGGAAGCGTGGTGAAAATACCTATTTAAAGCATCTGACATATGTTGGAGCTAAGGAGCGTTATGGAGATCTTTCAGAAGACATTAAAACTAGATTAGATTTTGAACTTTCGGTTATTGAAAATACTGGATATCCCGGTTATTTCCTGATCACTGAAGATTTTATACGAGCAGCTCGGGCAATGGATGTATCTGTTGGGCCAGGTAGGGGTTCCGCTGCGGGAAGTGCTGTTGCCTATTGTTTAAAGATTACTAATATAGATCCTATTAAGTACGATTTGCTTTTTGAGAGATTCTTAAACCCAGATCGTGTAAGTATGCCCGATATTGATATTGATTTTGATGATGAAGGTCGAAGTAGGGTAATGGATTATGTAATCAAGAAATACGGTTCCAATCAGGTGGCTCAGATCATCACTTATGGTTCCATGGCAGCTAAATCCTCCATTCGGGATACAGCCAGAGTTTTGGATCTGCCACTTCATGAATCAGATAGGATAGCCAAGCTTATACCTACCATGTCTAAATTGGGGAAAATCTTCGGGAAGGATGCCAAGGAACTTAAGAAAATGTTCCGAAGTGAGGATCTGGATAAAGTAAATGAACTTCTAAACATAGCCGATGGAGACGATCTGCAGGCTCAAACGCTGAATCAGGCCCGAATTTTAGAAGGTTCGGTAAGAAATACAGGGATTCACGCCTGTGGGGTGATTATTACTCCAAGTGATATCACCAACTTTGTTCCGGTAGCACTGGCAAAAGATTCAGACTTATATGTTACTCAGTTTGATAACTCAGTAGTGGAAAGTGCTGGTCTACTAAAAATGGACTTCTTGGGGTTGAAGACCCTAACCTTGATAAAAGATACAGTTAAGATAGTAAAGGAGCGACATGATATCTTGTTGGATCCAGATACTTTTCCTTTAGATGATGAAAAGACATATGAATTATTCCAAGGTGGAGAAACAGTAGGGATTTTTCAATATGAATCTCCCGGAATGCAGAAACACATGAAAGATCTTAAGCCAACGGTATTTGGAGATCTTATTGCGATGAATGCATTATATAGGCCAGGGCCAATGGAATATATCCCGAGTTTCATTGCACGTAAGCATGGAGATGAAGAAATAGCCTATGATCTTCCTGGAATGGACGAATACCTTAAGGAAACTTACGGGATTACAGTTTATCAAGAGCAGGTGATGTTACTTTCTCAAAAACTTGCAGGATTTACTAAAGGAGAAGCCGATGTTTTGAGGAAAGCGATGGGTAAAAAAATCTTCGCGCTACTGGAACAATTAAAACCAAAATTCCTTGACGGAGGAGAGGCAAAAGGCCATCCTAGGGAAATTTTAGAAAAAGTTTGGAAGGATTGGGAAGCATTTGCAGCGTATGCCTTCAACAAATCTCACTCTACCTGTTATGCGTGGATCGCTTATCAAACGGCTTACCTAAAGGCACATTATCCTGCGGAGTATATGGCAGCGGTGCTTTCCAACAATATGAGCGATATAAAACAAGTTACTTTCTTTATGGAGGAATGTAAACGAATGAAGCTTAATGTGCTTGGACCCGATGTAAATGAATCTTTTTACAAATTCTCTGTAAATAAGGAAAATGCCGTAAGATTTGGGATGGGTGCTGTTAAAGGAGTAGGCTCTGGAGCAGTGGCTAGTATTGTAGAAAATCGGAAAACCGAGAAAGGACCTTATAAGTCCATTTTCGATATGGCTAAACGTTTAGATCTTCGGGCTGCAAATAAAAAAGCTTTGGAAAACCTTGCTTTAGCGGGCGGATTTGATGGCTTCGGAAATCATAGAGCACAATATTTTCATAATGAAGGAGATGGCATTACCTTTTTGGAAAAAGTGATAAAGTATGCGGTGAAATTTCAGGAGAATGAAAACTCTTCACAAGTAAGTCTATTTGGAGAAGCCAGTGATGTGCAGATTCCCGAACCTGTAGTGCCACCTTGTGAAGAATGGGGAGGTATAGGGAAGTTAAAGAGAGAGAAAGAAGTTGTAGGGATCTATATTTCGGGTCATCCATTGGACGATTTTAAAGCTGAAATTCATTATTTCTGTAATTCTAAAGTTTCAGACTTTAAGGAGCAGGAGAAATATGTGAATAGTGAGCTGTCATTTGGAGGAGTGATCTCTGAAGTTCAACATAGAACCTCAAAAATGGGGAAAGGTTGGGCAGCATTTTCAGTAGAAGATTACTGGGATTCGTATGAATTCAGAATATTTGGCGAAGAATATTTAAAGTATCAGCATTTCTTGGTTCCAAATGCCTTTGTGTTTATCAAGGCTTTTATCAAAGAAGGCTGGACCAATAAGGATACAGGGAGTAAAGGAGAGCCTAGAATTCAATTTAATAACTTTCAATTACTGCATGATATTATGGATATTTATGCCAGAAAGCTTACTATTCAGCTGGATATAAATGAATTGAAAGAAGAAAATATAGACTCTTTAAAAGATATATTTAGAACTCATAAAGGGGATCATAATTTACATTTCATAATATATGAAATGAAAGAGCTTATAAAACTGAATTTGACAAGCAGAAAGCAAAAAGTGAAGATCTCACAGGAATTATTAAATGCTTTAGACGAAGAACATGTGAAATATAAATTGAATTAAAAGCTTTGCCTTTTTTCATTTCCTCCTAAATCCTCCTCAAAGGAGAGAACTTTATAAAAATCTTATGATAACCATAGGTAAAACGAAGATATATAAGACCATCTGATATTTGAATAGCCAAATCCAATACTAGCGCTGTAAGTTTTGCTGAAATAATTGACTATTTTTACATATTAATTGAAATAAAAAAAATTATGGCTTTAGAGATAACAGATGCTAATTTTGAAGAAACAGTATTAAAAAGTGATAAACCAGTAATGGTTGATTTCTGGGCGGCTTGGTGTGGACCATGTAGAATGGTTGGACCTATCATAGAAGATATCAGTAAAGATTACGACGGTAAAGCTGTTGTAGGAAAGCTAGATGTTGATGCTAACCAAGAATTCGCTGCTAAATATGGTGTAAGAAACATTCCAACAGTACTTATTTTCCAAAACGGAGAAGTAGTAGGACGTCAGGTTGGAGTTGCTCCAAAAACCACTTACGCTGAAGCATTAGACGCTCTTTTATAGAGAACTTCAAAACTCAAAATATAAGCCTCGCTAAAATTAACTCTAGCGAGG
The DNA here is from genome assembly GCF_000403785.1 of Gillisia sp. CAL575. GTDB lineage: Bacteria > Bacteroidota > Bacteroidia > Flavobacteriales > Flavobacteriaceae > Gillisia. Next base: position 238,426 of record NZ_APHJ01000021.1, on the reverse strand, counting down.
CTTTTTTTATGCCTTATATCTGGTATAATTTAAGGCTGCTCAAAGCTATCATATTGTTTAGCAATTGTAATAATTATCGAGATTTCTGCTTTTAATATTTACCCTGAGCGATTTGACACCAAGAAAATATATTTCCTAACTTTCTTATCTGAAAACAATACAAAAATGTTAGAACAGGAAGTGCATAGATCTGGAGGTTTCATCAATTTAGATTTATTAGCCAGACAGGTAGTAGAAGGTTTTATTTCTGGGATCCATAAAAGTCCGTTTCATGGATTTTCCGCGGAATTTGCCGAACATAAAATTTATAATAATGGTGAAAGCACAAAGCATATAGACTGGAAGCTTTTTGCAAAAACCGATAAGTTATATACAAAGCGCTACGAGGAAGAAACCAACTTGCGTTGTCATTTAATTATAGACAACTCTTCTTCTATGCATTTCCCAATTATAAAAACCTTCAATAGAGACTCATTAAACAAAATCGCTTTTTCTGTTCTAGCGGCGGCTTCGCTAATGCAAATTCTAAAGCGGCAGAGAGACGCTGTTGGTTTAAGTGTGTATAGTGATAAATATGATTTTTACGCACCCGAGAAGGGAAGTGAGCGTCATCATCATATGTTGTTAAATGAATTGGATAGAATAGTTGCAAATCCAGTGAAAAATAAAACAACAGATAGTTACACGTATCTACATCAGATCGCCGAAAAATTACAGAGAAGATCATTAGTTTTCCTTTTTACAGATATGTTTCAGGAGGATAAAAAGGAGGAGGAGCTATTTGAAGCTTTAAAACATCTTAAATATAATAAGCACGAAGTGGTACTTTTCCATGTTCTAGATAAGAAAAAAGAGCTCAATTTCGACTTTGATAATGCTCCAAAACGATTTACAGATGTAGAAACTGGTGTGCATTTGGATCTTTATGCAGAGAATTTCAAGGAATCTTATCAAGAATCGGTCACGAAATACTTCAATTTACTGAAATTACAATGTGCAAAATACCGAATTAAGTATGTGCAAGCAGATGTTGAAGAAAATTTTGAAAAAATTTTAACCACCTATCTAGTTGAGAGACAAAAATTTGCGGGCTAGCGAAAAAATTAATCAAAAATTATTTTAAAAAACGTTTGTGGAATCTAAAAACAGATGTATATTTGCCATCGCAATAAAGCAACGGTCTGGTAGTTCAGTTGGTTAGAATGCCTGCCTGTCACGCAGGAGGTCGCGAGTTCGAGTCTCGTCCAGACCGCTTATTACACTTCAAAATAACACTAAAAGCCTCTAAATCAACGATTTAGAGGCTTTTTAATTTTAATTATACTCATTTAAACACATATAAACATAACTAATTGGTGCTCAATTCGGTGCGTCTTTTTTCACTTTAAAAAGACGCACCGCGAAGCTCCTAACATACTGTTAATAAACAGGTTGCGGGCTTTCTTTAACACTTTTGCATCCCTTCATGTTGTACCTTTCTGGTGAGTATTTTAAAAGACGCACCTATGGCTACTTTACTAAACATTCTTTTTTACCCTAAAAGGGGAAGATCAACACCAAATGACATTTCAATAATTTACACTCGGATTACTATTAACGGGAAGCGTTCTGAATTCAGCACTGGCAGACAAATTGAGTTAAGAAAATGGAGTTCTGGAAGCGGTAATGCGAAGGGTAATTCAGAAGAGTCCAAATCAATTAACAGGTATCTGGATTCCATCAAAACCAAATTATATGATATATATGACCGATTATCAAGAGATAATCAGTCAATATCTTCTAAAATCATTCGTGATATTTATTTCGGAAAAGGGGAAGAAGAGCGGATGCTGATGGAAATTTTTCAGGAGCATAATGATCAAATGAAAAAGTTGATAGGGAAAGGCTTCACAAAAGGAACAATGCAGCGCTATGACGCTTGTAGAAATCATATTGAGAACTACTTGCTATTTTCTTATAAGAAGAAAGATATTCCGGTTAAGGATGTAGATCATAAATTCATTACTGGATTCGATCATTATTTAAAATCCCAGAAAGACTGTGCACATAACACCTCTCTAAAGTATATCGTCAATTTTAAAAAGATCATCCGAATTGCCTATGCGAATCAGTGGATAAATCGGGATCCATTTTTTCACTGGAAAGGAACTTGGAAGTCTTCTGATAGGGAATATTTAACTGACAAGGAACTTCAGAAAATGGAAGAAGCGGAATTTGACATTCCCCGATTAGAACTTGTAAGGGACATTTTCTTGTTCTGTTGCTACACCGGACTAGCCTTTGCAGATGTGAAAAAGCTCTCAGAGAATGATATTATCATCGGAATGAACGGAAAGAAATGGATAAAAACCAAACGTCAAAAAACAAAATCCTTGAGCAGTATTCCAATTTTAGAAGTTCCACAAGCTATACTTGAAAAATACAGCGATCATCCAAAAGTAAAAAAGGGAACAATAGTATTGCCGGCTTTGACAAATCAAAAATCCAATTCTTATTTAAAGGAAATAGCCGACGTGTGTGGCATCAAAAAGAATTTAACCACACATTTAGCCCGACACACCTTTGCGACTACAGTAACACTTTCTAAAGGCGTTCCTATTGAATCTGTTGGGAAGATGCTTGGACATAAATCATTAAAGTCAACACAAATCTACGCGAGGGTGCTGGATGAGAAGGTGGGTAATGATATGGAAGCTTTGGAGCAGAAAATGAAACTTCAAAAAAAATAGATTAATTTAGAATTCACCAACTCTTTAAATTAAAAATAACAGCCTCAAATAATTAATAGACCCTACTCCATTAATTTTAGATAAGACTGCTATTTATTCGTCTGTTTGAATTCTTAGATTAGAGGATCTTATATGAGTTTTAGATCTTTCATAATCCCTATAAGATGCGGATTTGTATTGGCATTAAATTCTTCCCTAAGTTCTTTTAAACGCTTCTCAATAGCGCTTTTACTGCTGGGTTTTATATTGTTTTTTTGTAATTTCTGCTGAATTTCATCTTGGGTTAAACCATTGGCAAGGTGTTTCACAATATGGATCTCGAAATCATTTAATACTAATAGGTTGCTTTGTTTTAAGGCATTTTCTATAGCTGGCGAATTATAATTTTCTCCTTTATCTACTTGAAAAATTGCTTCTTTTAGTTCTTTCAATCCGTTTCGATCCTTGCAAACGTAGCCATGTATATTTCCTGTTTCCCAAATGTTTTTAACCGTTTGTGGGTGGTCTTCTATAGAGTTTACGATTATTTTTAAGTTTGGATCTTCTTGTTTAAGGCTTGCTATTAATTCCTGTCCTGATCTTAATTTTTCTTCTCGATGATCGGGTTTAAAGCTGAGGTCACAAATAAGAAGATCGAAGGGATGGCCTTCCTGAAGTGCCTTTTTTGCGATTAACCAGGCTTTATCACAGTATTGGGCATGAGTTACTTGAACTATTTCCAAATCTTTTAAAATAGCAGCCACAGCGTGGTTAATGCTATCCATATCTTCTGCAACTAAAACTTTTTTAAACATGCTAAAACTATAATGGAATTTGGAGATTCGTTTTGAATCCTTTTCCTATTTCAGTTTCAAAGTTAATCTTTCCCTTTACTGAAAAAATACGGTTTTCCACATTCTTAAGTCCATTTCCAGATTTTATTGAAGACAACTCCGTACCCTTGCCATTATCAGAATAATCTATATTCAAATAATTTTCGGTTCTGCTAAAGATAATTGCTACAATACTTGCAGTGCTGTGTTTTTTCATATTCACCATTAATTCCTGAAGTAGGCGATAGATTAAAATTTTCTTTTCTGCAGAAAAACCTTTCCAGTTTATAGCATTTTCACCCTTAATAATTAGTTTCGTATTTGCAGGAGCAGCATTAGATAGCATACTTAAAAGGTGATTTATGTAATTTTCTCCAATATCTATTTCGCTATTAGCTCTGGAAATATCTCTGGTTCGGGAATAAATACTCGCCAAATTATCCAGAACATCTGGGGTGGCGATAGGCTCTAGACGCCCCATCATGTTATAAATATCATTGGCTAATTCATCATGTATCGTTTTAGAAATACGAGTTTCGGTATTATAAACTTCCTGTAGTTTCTCTTTTTTATGTCTCTGCTTGAAATAGTATAGAATAAAACCACCAAAACTTAAAACTAAAAGACTTCCAAGAGAAAGAATGATCATTTGATTTTCTAATTGTTCAGTTTCTAGTTGCTGACTAACTGTTTCTGCTTCAAGATTATTTATTTCTTGCTGTTTTTGTTCCTCATCAAATTTAATTTTAGCAAAAGTGTTCTCGGCTTTTAATTGTACATTTTGAAGACTGTCATTAAGCGTAATAAACCTATTTGTATAGATTTTGGAACTTTCTCCCGGAGAAATCCTTATAATTCTTTTTAGCGCATTTAGTTCTGAATGCTGGCTGGAATTCTTTTTTGCCGTTTCTAACCACTTAAATGCATAGTCCAGCGCCAATGTAGGTTTTTCCTTTTCGTAGTAATTGGAAAAATGTTCATAACTGGCGGTCAAACCATCTAAATCTTTTGACTTAAGCCGAAGTTCGATAGCCTGAGTAAGTTCATCCAAGACTGGAGAGGAAGAATCTAGCATCCATTTGGTGTATGCATAATTGTCTATAAAACGAGCTCTGGAATCTTCATCGGCATATTCAATTTTATCCAAAACTCCTTTAAAGGTAGAGAGTGCACGATGATAATTTCCATTATCCCTATATGCCAAAGCAATATTATTTAAAAAACTTAGACTATCTTTTGTAGAAATTGAATATCGAAGCGCATTTCTATATTCTTTTATGGCATCCTTATAGAAACCTCTTTCCCGGTAGGATATGGCAATTGTATTGTACGCACTATTTATATAAGATGAATCTTTTGCTTTTATAAGAAGTTTTAAAGCCGATGTGGCATTCTCTTGGCTACCATTATAGTCGGCCATCCTGCTTTGCGCATTTGCCATTTCCACAGATCGTTGTCCCGCTTGCGAGCTATCACCTATTTGTAAAAACAGATCTCTAGATTTATAATAATTTTCATACGCTTCTTCTGAATTGTTGAGTGCTTGAAACACAGCAGCCTTTCTATAATAGCCTAAAGCAACAAAGTAAGTATCCTTTTGTAATACTGCAGTTTTGATGAGACTGTCGGTATAATTGAGTGCAGATTCGTAATTATTTTGCCGTTTTTGGACATAAATGATCCCATCCAATAAGTAAAGACTTATACTATCTTTTTTAAGATTCACTCTTTCCAATCCTTCTTCAAAAGTGAAAAGCATTTGGGTTGGATCTTTCTCTTTAATTCCTTTTTGGAAAAATACTTCTCCTATTCCTGGTGTTATTTCTTTACTTACTGTTTTGCTTTCCTTTTTACAAGCTGCGAAATTCAGGCATGCTAGAATGAAAAGAAATTTAATTGGGGATAATTTCATGAAACGAAAATAGATAAAAAAAGCGAGGCTTATTAGGTATAGAATAATTGGCTCTCAAATCTCAAACCATTATATATATAAACAATAAACCCACCATTTTGGCGGGTTTCAATAATCAATTGTTTGTAAAATTTATCTTTAAATTCCTCTACCAAATCGTTATTCTATCCTCTTTTGGTAAAAACATATTATCGTCTTGTTTTACATTAAATGCGTTATAAGAAGGAGTGCTATTCATTAAAGGACCATTTACGCGCCAATAGGTGGTGAATAAGAGTTGTTATTAATCCACAGGCGAAGGAACTCATCTTTCCTTTTACTTTCCTAATTCTAAATCCCACTTGATTAAGGCCAACAGCTAATAGCTAAAAAATAATCTGTGTATCAATACCTTTTTCCTGAAGCACCGAATAACAAGGAATAATAAACAATAAACAATTAATTCCCTTCCGCTTTTTTTCATTAGCTCTCTGGCATTAAAGTCAAAGCAAATATCCGGATGAAGTTTTTATGCTACATTTGGCGCTACTCAATGCATTATGAAAAGAGCTTTAGTAAGATATAGAAAAAGTCCTTTTGGAAGGTATATTATTCGCAATCAAAAGTACGCTCCCATTCTTTTTTTTATTGGTGGTTTTATTTTTGACACGTTGACCTTAGGGCGAATAGATCGTGTTTATGATACGGTGGTACTTTGCTCACATATGACCTTACTTTCTATAACGCTTTATTTATATAATACAGTGAATGATGATAAGTGGGAGGGTACTTTTATCAGTCGTCATTCCGAATATTTGCCGCTTGCTATACAGTTCTTCTTTGGCGCACTTTCAAGCGCTTTTGTCATCTATTTTTTCAGAAGTGTGTCCATGTCAAAAACCATGGTTTTTTTCATACTGCTGGTTCTACTCTTATTTGCAAACGAGTTTCTTAGAAAGAAAATCTCCAATAAATACCTTCAGTTTAGTGTTTATTTTTTTATAAGTTTTACTTTTTTCGCCTTTATGATTCCCACGCTGATCAGGAAAATGAATACCTTTATTTTTATCATTTCGGGACTTGTAAGTTTGTGGTCTACCCTGGTACTCATCAGGTTTATTTTCAAGTCAAGCCCAGGTACAAGAGCTGAGATAAGTCTAAAAAAACTGATGGGTATTATCCTTTCTATTTATATAACAATTAATGTTTTTTACTATTTCAATCTTATTCCACCAGTGCCGCTAGCTCTGGATACCGGGTTGGTGGCTCATGATGTGCGAAAAACAAATAACGAATACATCGTTACTTACGAGAAGGATCAATGGTATGTATTTTGGCGTAAACATAGCATCAATTTTCATCGTCAAGCAGATCAAAGAGTTTATGTATTCACTTCTGTTTTTGCACCTACAGATTTAAAAAAGGCCATTTTTCATAGGTGGAAACGGTATAATTCCGAAACTGGGAAATGGGAAGTAACTGATGACCTTGGCTTTGAAGTTGCCGGTGGGCGTAATCGAGGTTTTCGTGGATATACTTATAAGAACAACCTTAAAGAAGGCCAATGGAAAGTTGATGTAATTACAGAAGAGGAACTGGTACTTGGTGTTGTGGATTTTGTGATTAAAAACACTTCTGAACCTCATAAAGAAGGAATGGTAAAGAAATCATTTTAAAACTGTTTTCTCAATCATATTCAATGCTCTAAAAATCATTAATAAAGAGCTTCAGAATTCTGCATCGGCTTCCGGCAGGTTTGGTGAAATTGAAATATGAGAGAAAAAGAATTAAATTAAAATTGAGTTCCTCCCGTCAGTTCGAGTGAATTTCAAAACCGGTTCTCGATACATTTTTCACAATGTTTCCGCATTGAGAAAAACACCCGCCTACCAGACAGGCAAGCTCGAACTGACGTTAGTTATACTTATAAGATCCCTCCACAGCTATGGGAAAAAATCGAAGGATCTACACAGGAACCGGGATGCTTAATTAACTGGCGGCAGGATCTTTTCTACCTCATTGTATTTATTGATGATATAAAGGATGTTTTTTTCGCTTCCCTTCATCGTATCAAACTCCATGGAAATTTCAGGATTATCTTTTATAAGTTCCTTTATTTGTGCGTGACCTTTAGAACGTGGAGAAAATCCGCCGAACTCGGCGCTGGTGATTTCAGAATCATCCTTGGAGATAAACAGCAACGCCACGTCCATAAATTTGTAAATCTTAATCCTGCCGTCAACAATCCTTTTTACAAACCACTGGTCGTGGATGGTAGAAATAAAACTGTCTCCATCCACCCCGTTGAGAGATCGTATGGTTTTTACCTCGGCCGGGTCTATGACGCTTTCATTTCCTGCCTCATCTTTAAACTTCAGCTTCACTTCTGCCGGATTAAAAATTTTGGTACCCCGGGTAACACTCCCATAGATAGTATCCTTGGATTTGGTTACAATATATTCCCGTTCCTGGGCATGGCTTAGAACATTCATAAGAAAAAGGGCACACAGTAGAAGGAATTGTTTTTTCAAAGGTGATAGCTGTTGAAGGTAAAAAACTTAAAATTTAATAGACCAAATGTAGTATATATTCGCATTCAAAATACCGGCACCCCCGTCAGTTTGAATGAATTTATTTCGACCGTCAGGGAGAATAAATTTTTATCGAGAACCGTAGGGGAGAAACGTGTTCGCCTCTGTTCTCGATACATTTTTTTCCTCAGCTTTCGCCTCGGTAAAAAACACTCGCCTATCAGACGGGCATACTCGCACTTACGGCTTATTGGAATGTTAGCTTCAGAAAATTACATGAATTGACGGCTAAGAATTAAAAGAGAAAAAATATCAATTAAACCTGAGGTACCCATCCCCGTCAGTTCGAGTGAATTTCAAAACCCTGAGAGTTCTTTTTCAAAATTATATTCTTTTTAAAAACACTGCCTCAAACAAATTTTAATTTTTCAATATTGGGAATTATTTAATTAAAAAAATAAAAAATATCGGGGATTGAAAACCCGATATTTTCTACCGCTACAGCTTTTTTAATAAACTCATATTTATAGATAACCTATTCCTTTAAATAATTGCAAATCCTATGATATTTGCAGCATTCAACATATATTTATATACATAGGTTTTCCTCAAATTCGATCACTTCTTGATCTATAATTATGATCTCCCCAGATGGGGTGATCCTTAAATGAAATCTGTCTATCTGTAAAGGCGTGCAATAACTTACTATTTTATTCACAATTAACTCGTAACCAGTGCAGGTCTCTTTTATGGCTCCATTTTCAATATTGTTTGTACTCCAATAGTAATCTTTCGACAATGCTAATAACAAAGCATCGCCTTTGGAATCTATGCTTCCTAAAAATTCCAGTAGTTCTTCATCGGTAGAAACCAACTGATTTACACCATCTGTTTGGTGTCTAATGAATGTATAGCAACCTGCAGGAAGACAACTAATATAAAATCCATCTTCAGCAATAAGATTATTGAATTCGTTGATGCAGGTTACCATATCTAAAGCATCCGCACACAATTCTCCTTGGGAAAAACTAAATAAAATCCCATCCAAATAATTCACAATTTCGAAATAATCTACAGGGTCTTTCGGGATAATTTCATTATAAAAGGATGATTCGGGAATGGCTTCAAACTCACCACAGTCCGGGGAGGTATCACAATTAATAAAAACATGTATGTATTCCATAGTATTTTTATCATCATTGAACAAGACATTTATATCATTCCAACTTAAGCCTTCTTCTGCTAGTGCTGTGTTGTCTATATCTCCATAAGCATCTGAATTTTCAGGGGAAATGGTATAGAATAGATAATTTTGATCATTTTCTATCCCTTCTGGTGGGCCGGGAATTACCAAACAAAGTGGTTGGGAAAAATATTCACCATTTTCATATTGACCAGTTATTGGCTTGGCATTGGTATCCCCATTATTGTATAATTGAATACGGACACCATTAGCATCCTGTACAAAGAGATCTAAACTATAATTACCTGGATAGTGCCTGCCATCGGAATGACAATAGTTTGCGAAGAAACAAAGCTTAAAAAGTTTTTGCGGGATCAGCTCTAAGAACGAATATCCATATTCATTAACCATTTGCTGGTCAAAGCAAAACACCTCTATTGCCTCATATTTTTTGGTGCCGGGGCGGACAATGATATCCAAAGGTAGTAACTTATCTACATAGCCTAGAAAGTCCCCATCTCCAGTGGGAGCTACCCAAATTAAATTTCCGGCTCCATCTGGATCACCATCATAGATCAAAAATTCTGAAAGGGTCACCGTAGTGTAATCATTCTCATTATCACCATCATCACTAACTACTACAGGAATTTTCAGGTCGTTAGAATAATCGGTATAATAATTAGTTCCATTAGTAAGGATGTCTACAACCACGGTTTTAGTTTCCCCGTTAAAGCTAATGCTGAGCCTTGCCACTGCTGGGGCTGCATCATCATTACAATTGGGTATCTGATTAAAATTTTCTTTACTGATCACTTTGTTGGATAGATCATTGAGCAATGCGCCAAGCTCTAGCGAAATGCTTTGTGTGTAGGAGTCATTATTTACAGCGACTTCTTCTTCCTCCTTACTACAACTTGTAAATAGTGGTGATAATAGAATCATAAAAGCTAGATAACGTGTATTTGTTTTCATACTGTTATTATTTGGTTAATAAAGTAATTATTACTTCCAAGGTGTGTTTTGTGTAACTATTTGTAGGGTGCAATACAGGGAGAGGGAGATCAAAAAAAATGATATTATTAAGAATAGAAATTAAGCAATTCTACAGGACGCGCCTATGGGGCAATTCCCTTAAAATTAAAAAGACATTATTCTAAGCATTGTGTACGTTTCGAAATATCATGAAGAAGGAAAAACTTCATATTTAACACCTAAATATTTATCGAGGCTCAATCTAGTGAAGAAATGCGGTAATTAGGTGCGTCTAATATTTTAAGCGACACCTCTTGTCCACTTTGATTTTGACCTTTGGTCATCAAATTAGAAAGATGAGAAAATTAGAGATCATCCTTACCGAGGAACAATATCAACATTTTATAGAAGAACGTAGTTATGGCAACCGTACCAATCTTGCAGAAGAAACCTTTGGAGGTTATGAGTTATGCTTGCATGTGGGCAGTCCTGACGTCTTTCCTGCTACCCTAGAAATGAAAATGATCAATACCATAAATCTGGGAGAAGTGGAGTGGGAGTTTAAAAAAGTGCGAGGCTAATGGGACTAAAGGATATAGCCTTTTTTAGAGGACTTAATAAAACAGGTGCTTTTGCCCGATTATCTTTATTTACTGTTAAGGAAAGTGTTTTAGCCTGTGTTCTGGACGATTTTGAACCTCAGTCTTTTGTAGTTGAAAATCATGAAGAGAAATGTATAACCTATTACAATTCAGAACATTTAGTTTTTGTATTAGTTGAAAATAATAAGATGGTACTGTTAGAAATAAATAAAGCAGTAAAACAGATCAAACATCTCAATACTATTGTAATTCTAATAGAGCAGGGTGTAAAGGTAGCTATGCCTAAAAATTATTATAATTTAGGGGTGCCCGATATTATTGCAGGCGCTAAGAAAAGAGATATTCCCAGTAGAAATTTATTCTTGAGTTTTTTAAAGATTCTTTTTGATTATCCAAACCTTTAATAATTATGGAAACCCATAATTATGGTTTATAACATTTCATTATTTTGCATTTTAAACTTTCAAAGTTTTAAGAAAACATTTAGATTTACGACAAGACTAAACCTGCATTTTTACCCTACTTCGCAGTTAATAATATTACTACAAAATCACATCCTATAAATGGCAATAAAAAAATCTGAATTATACAGCTCCCTATGGGCGAGTTGTGACGAATTACGTGGAGGAATGGACGCAAGTCAATACAAAGATTATGTATTGGTTATGCTCTTCCTAAAATACATAAGCGATAAATGGGCTGGACAAGCCTATGCACCTATAACGATTCCTGAAGGGGCAAGTTTTAAAGATATGGTTGCCTTAAAAGGTTCTACCGATATAGGTGACCAAATCAATAAAAAGATTATTTCTCCTATTGCAGAAGCGAATCAGTTGGCAGATATGCCAGATTTTAATGATGTTTCCAAATTAGGAAGCGGAAAAGAAATGGTAGATCGCTTAACCAATCTAATTTCCATTTTTGAAGATCCAAAACTTGACTTTAGTAAGAACTTAGCCGAAGGTGATGATATTTTAGGAGATGCCTACGAATATTTGATGCGTCACTTTGCTACTGAAAGCGGTAAAAGTAAAGGCCAATTTTATACTCCTGCCGAAGTAAGCCGAATATTGGCTAAAATTATTGGTATAGATAAAGAAGCAACCACTGCCGAAACTACTGTTTATGATCCTGCATGTGGTTCGGGTTCTTTATTATTGAAAATTAGCGATGCAGCCAAGGGTAAGGTCACTTTATATGGGCAAGAAAAAGATGCAGCCACCTCTGGTTTGGCTCGTATGAATATGATTTTGCATAATGAACCAACCGCTCTCATAAAACAAGGAAATACCTTAGCGAATCCGTTGTTCGAGAATAAAGACGAAAGCCTTAAAACCTTTGACTATGTGGTTGCCAATCCTCCATTTAGTGATAAACGTTGGAGCAACGGATTAAACTTGCCAGAGGATAATCCTTATAACCGTTTCCAAGACTACGGAATTCCTCCCGAAAAGAATGGTGACTATGCCTTTTTACTTCATATTGTACGCTCTTTGAAGCGTAACGGAAAAGGAGCTGTTATCTTACCTCACGGAGTATTGTTTAGAGGAAATGCCGAGGCAGAAATACGTGAAAACTTAATTAGAAAAGGTTATATAAAAGGGATTATTGGTTTACCTGCCAACTTGTTTTATGGTACAGGTATTCCTGCTTGTATTATTTTAATTGATAAAGAAAATGCCCAGAATAGAAAAGGTATTTTCATGGTAGATGCCGGTAAAGGTTTTATAAAAGATGGGAATAAAAACCGTTTAAGAGAGCAAGACATTCATAGAGTTGCAGATGTTTTTAACAACCAAGAAAATATACCCGGTTTTAGTAAAATGGTATCATTAACCGATATTGAAGCCAATGAGTTTAACCTAAATATTCCCAGATATATTGAAAGTCAGGAAACAGAAGACATTCAAGATATTGAAGCACATTTATTAGGGGATATTCCTAATGTAGATATTGAAGCTTTACAAAGCTTTTGGGAGGTCTATCCTAATCTTAAAAAGGAAATATTTACCCAAAGCAACCGTCAAAAATATTCGGCTTTGAAGGTAAATAAAGAAGAAATCAAAAATACCATTTTCCAGCACCCGGAGTTTGTGACATTCAGCACACAAATGGACACCCTTTTTGAAAATTGGAAAACCAAAAGCACAACATCTTTAAAAGATATAAATAAAGGATTTAATCCCAAAGAACTCATACATAGCTTATCTGAAGATCTACTGATGCAATACCAAAATAAAGCCTTAATAGATCCATACGATATGTACCAACATTTAATGTCATACTGGTTTGAGGTAATGCAAGATGATAGCTACCTCATAACCCAGGATGGTTGGAAAGCGGAAACCTATCGCATTGTTGTAGAAAACAAAGCGAAAAAGTTGGTAGATAAAGGTTGGACGTGTGATCTTGTACCAAAAGACTTGGTGATTAACCGCTATTTTATAACCGAAAAAGAAATCTTAGAAGCCTTCCAAGCTGAAAAAGAAACCACTGTCAGTGAGCTAACCGAATTAGAAGAAGAACACAGTAGCGAAGATGGTTGTTTTGCTGAAATGGAAAAAGTAAACAAAGCCACTATTACTGCTCGAATTAAGGAATTGAAGGGTGAAATAGATAGTGCTGATGAGCTAAAAGTACTCAAACAATACATTTCTTTATCAGACAAACAAACTGCAACCAATAGAAAAATAAAAGAAGCCGAAGCTGATTTAGACGCAAAACTCTATGCGAAATACCCAGCCCTAAATGAGGACGAAATAAAGCAATTGGTTGTTAAGGATAAATGGATGCTTACATTAGAAAGAACTATAAAAGACGAAATAGACCATATTAGTCAACACTTAACCAATCGTGTAAAAGAGCTGGCAGAACGTTACGAAAACCCTTTGCCTGTTATTGATACAAGGGTAGAAAGTTTAGAAACTAAAGTAAATACTCATCTACAAAAAATGGGATTTGTATGGAATTAACTAAAACTAACTATAATCAAACTGAACTTGGTCTGATTCCAGAGGATTGGAATATAAGTATGATTTCGGAATGCGCTATAAAAATCACAGATGGTGAACACTTGACACCAGTAAGAACTGAAAGTGGATATTATTTACTTTCAGCTAGGAATATCCTAAATGGAAGAGTTGATACTTCAGATGTCGATTATGTTGGTAAAGAGGAATATACGCGAATAAGAAAACGTTGTAATCCCGAATTTGGGGATGTATTGATTTCTTGTTCTGGTTCAATTGGACGGATAGCTATTGTTCCTGAAAATTTTGAATGTGTTATGGTTCGTAGTGCTGCTCTTATAAAACCTGAAAATTTTAAGACAGTAAGTCTATACCTTCAATATTTCCTGCAATCTTCATTAGGTCAAAAACAAATTTTTACGAGCATGAATCAAGGTGCTCAACCAAATTTGTTCTTAAATCACATTAAGAATCTTCAAATTGTATTACCACCACTCGCAGAACAAAATGCCATTGCTCAAGTATTAGACGATACGGATAAATTATTACAAGCCATAGAACAAAAACTCGCAAAAAAAAGAGCCATTAAACAAGGCGCTATGCAACAATTGTTGACTCCTAAAGATGATTGGGAGGTTAAAAAGTTAACAGAAGTAGTTAATTATATACATGGAAAAGCTCACGAAAATCATATTGTAGAAGATGGCAAATACATAGCTGTGAATTCAAAATTTATTTCTACAGAAGGTAAAGTATCTAAAAGAAGTAATCACAATTTTTGCAAGGCAAGGAAAGGTGATGTTTTAACAGTTTTAAGCGATTTACCAAATGGAAAGGCACTCGCCAAATGTTTTTACGTTTCTGAAGATAAAAAGTATGCAGTTAATCAACGAATTTGTATTTGGAGAAGTAAAAGTGCAATCCCACTGTTTTTATTTTATCTATTAAATAGAAACAAATATTTTTTAAAATTGGATGATGGGGTAACACAAACACATATCTTAAATCATCACATTGAAAAGTGTGAAATTTCAATTCCAAAATCTGCTGAAGAGCAAAGCCAAATTGCCACCATACTTTCCGATATGGATGCAGAAATAGCACAATTAGAGCAAAAGCTTTCTAAATATAAATTGCTAAAACAAGGCTTAATGCAAAACCTGTTAACGGGTAAAATAAGGTTGGTGTAAATTAATTAAACTTAAGTTTTTAAAATGAATATAATAGAATTAAAACCTGTAGGTAAAATTATTTTAAATGAAAATACTCCTGATAGAGATCCAAGATTTGAGCACTATTTAATTCCATATTACCAAAGGGGTTATAGATGGGGCGAAGAACACGTTTCTGCCTTGTTGGAAGACCTTCACAATTTTATGCTCACAGATGAGAAAAAGTATTGTCTGCAACCTATTGTAGTTGTACCTGCAATAGATGCTGATGGACTAAATACTTGGGAGGTAATTGATGGGCAACAACGGTTGATTACGATGCATATCATATTCAATTACCTTAATAGACCTAGATATTCTATATTATTCGAAAAAAGAGCTAAAAGCACTCAGTTTTTGGAAAATCTTTCTCCTGAAACCTTTAATGATGAAAGTCCAGATTTCCATTTTATGAGTCAGGCTTTTAATATTGTTAAAGATTGGTTTGATGAGAAAACAAAAAATGATGTAGGTTATATAGATGAATTCAATTCGACACTAACCAAGAAGGTTGAAATTATCTGGTATCAAATAGAAGAGTTAAAGGGATTAAAAGACCTTGATGAAATTGAAAGCCGAAAAATAGATATTTTCAATCGCTTAAATATTGGAAAAATACCCTTGACCGATGCAGAGCTAATTAGAGCATTATTGCTTTCAAAAATAAAACACGGATTAAGTGAACGTGAAGCTATTTTAAGGCAAGCGGAAATTTCAAATGAATGGCACCGTATAGAAATGGAACTTCGACAGGAAGAGTTTTGGTATTTTCTTAATAGCAAAGGCTTAGATGAAACTTCATCAACCATTGAATTTATTTTTAAACTGATTGCAGAGAACAACGATAAAAAATATTCAACCTATTTATGGTTTGAGAAGCAGGTGAAATCTGAAGACCCTGAAGTGGAGAAGGAAAATGCCTTAAAGTTATGGGCCCGTACTAAAGAATATTTTGGTAAACTGAAGTATTGGTATGAAAATGATTATTTATACCATCATTTAGGATTTATTCTTGCCATAGACGATAGTTCCATAAAATCGATCCGTAATATGATTGAAAATTCGAACTGTAATAAATCGAAATTTAAGGAATGGGCTCTTCAAGAGGTAAAAACGAAAGTTTCAGATGTTGATCTAATTGACATAAATTATAAAAACGATACCAAAGGATTAAAAAAAATATTTCTGTTACATAACATAGCCACCTCTGCTATTAACCAAAAAGCGCAGAAAAACAGATTTCCTTTTAATCTTTACAAAAAAATGGAGAAGGATGGAGGTTGGAGTATTGAACATATTCACGCTCAGCAATCTAAAGAGATGAAAGAACAAAACAGTATCAGAAAATGGTTAGAGGATACGTATGATGCAATTAAGGACATTAAACAAATAGATATGGAAGCTAGAGATCCTGTAGACGATTCAGCTTCAATTTCGATCAATGAAGATTATAAAGAGAGAATCTCTAATTTGCTAGGTCAAGAAAGAATTGTTGAGGAAGAGTTTAATCAATTAAAGAACGAATTAATTCAAACCTTCGATTCTGAATCAGTACATATATTAGATAATCTAGCACTTTTATCAAAAAAACAGAATTCTTCTCTAAATAATGCCATTTTCCCTGTTAAACGAAAGAAGATACTTCAGTTAGAGAAAGAAGGGATGTATATACCTATTACTACTAAAAATGTTTTTTTGAAATATTACACCTCCTCAGATTTACAGCCTTATTATTGGAGCAAGGTAGATAAAGAAAATTATTATAGAGATATAGAGGAAAAACTTGAACCATATTTAATCAAAGAGACCGTTGAAAATGAATAAAAAATATACTTTCTGGGAACTATGCAATGCTTATCATAAAATTGAAGTTCCTATCATTCAAAGGGATTATGCTCAGGGCCGGAGTACGCCTGAAGTTCAGCGACTAAGAGAAAAGTTTGTTGATGATTATTTGATTGCCTCAATTCTTAAAGATGATCCAATAGAGCTTGATTTTGTGTATGGTTCTATTTTACCTGAATTAAAAGGCGATGAAAAACAAAAAATATTTATTCCATTAGATGGTCAGCAAAGACTAACAACACTTTTTTTACTGCACTTTTTTATTGCTATAAAGGAAAATAGGCTCCATGAGATAAAAGATGTTCTTCAAAGATTTTCATATGAGACACGTCCCTCCGCTCATGATTTTTGCAAATTGCTTCTAGAAGTGGAATCCGTGGGAAAATTATCTAATATAAAATCGGAAATTGAAGATTCTGTCTGGTTCAATGAAGAATGGAAGAACGATCCAACCGTTTCAGGTATGTTGAATATGCTCAAAACCTTATCAAGTAATGAGAACTTGATTAATGCACCGGATGAATTACTTGATAAACTTATTGGGGATAAGAGCAATTTAGTAACCTTCTATTTTACAGATCTAGATGAATTTGGATTGACTGAGAATCTCTATATAAGAATGAATGCAAGAGGAAAGATGCTCACGGAATTCGAGAATTTTAAATCTGAATTTTCAAAGATAATTAGGTATAATCATTCATTACTAGAAAAGGTAAAGGACAAAATTGAATACGAATGGGTAGATAATCTTTGGGACTATAGGGATGAAGATTCTTATATAATTGATAGTCCATTTATGGAATACTTGAGATTTATAACTGAGATGCTTTATTTTAAGGATGCGGAGTTTAGAGCAAAATCTTACGAAAATGATTTCTTAGATTTTAGAGTCTTGAAAGAGGTTTACGCTAAGGAGGAAAACTTAAAATTTCTAATATTTTCATTTGATTTTATAAAGGATGTAAAAAATCACAATGAAATTATATTGTGGGATGGTGAAACCTTACATAGTATCTTAAAAGATATTTTATCAGGCAGGCGGGATATCAATCAATTGTATGTTTTCTTTTTAACACTTTTATATAGTTTTAAAGAAAAGCCTGAAGCGAACTTAAGTGATTTCATCAGAGTAATTAGAAATTTAATCGAAAATACTCTTGATAATTCTAGACGTGAATGGCCAAGATTAATATCTTCACTACAAAACCTTATTTCAAATGATAATGTTTATAAGGTGTTAAATGAATTAAAGGATGGTAATAAGTTAATTGGGTTAAATGTAGAACAGAGAAAAGAAGAAATATTTAAAGCCAAATTAATATTAGAGTTTAATCAATATAAAAAGTTAGTTGGTAAAATAGAAGATCATAAAAAATTCAAAGGGAATATTAGAAATATACTCTTAGCTCCATTCTCCAATTCGGCAAGCCAGTTTGAGGGAAAGGAACTTGAGTCTTTCAAATATGATATTCCAAATTTTGATTTACTAAAAGAAATATTTAGAGGCTATAGAGAAATTTCGAAGAGCGACTTCAATATTATTTGGGGTAATATGCTAATCACAGATCTATATACTAAAACTTATGAATCTCGTTTTGTTTTTTCGCACTCATATAGAAAGCATCCTGCGATACTAATTTTCGCTAAAAAGTTTGCTGAGTCTAAATTGGATTTAACCAATTATCTTCTAAAAATTCAAAAGGAGTATATTTTGAATCTAGAAAGCAAATATGAAGACTTTTCAGATATCAGGCTAGTGGAAGACCAACTCTATCTTTACTACATTATTACCGAAAGGATTTACAAATTGTCTTTTGAGCAATTTTTCAAAAATCATAACTTCAATTTTGGTTGGCTTGTAAAAGAAACAGGGTATAGATCTTTATTTTCAGAAGGGATAGAAGATTGTCAGTATTTCCCATCAAATAATCCCATTTTTCAGGTTTATAATCAACAATTTAGATACAATCTAGGGCTAAATAAAAATAACACACTGAATATTGAGATTGTTGGTGGAAATAAGAAAAGAAATCCTTTTGATTTAATAAAAGATTGGGCATCCCAAAATTAAGAGAAATATGACTAATGTAGGTAGTATAGAACGTATTACGCAAAATAGAATAGTAAAATTATTTCAGGAAGAATTAGACTATAGCTATTTAGGTAATTGGGAAGAACGTGAAGATAATAGCAATATAGAAGAAGCCTTGCTAACCGGTTGTTTACAGCGGAAAGGTTATAATTCGGCTCAAATTACCAAAGCTATTTACGAGCTAAAAACAACTGCGAACAATTTTAGTGATAGTCTATATACCACCAACAAGAACGTTTATGAATTATTGCGTTATGGTGCAGACATAAAAACAGAGGTTGGCAAAAATACCGAAAAAGTACATTTTATAGATTGGAAACATTGGGATCAAAATGATTTTGCCATTGCTGAAGAAGTCACCATAACAAACAGCAAAACCAAAAGGCCAGATATTGTTATTTATGTAAATGGGATAGCATTAGGCGTTTTAGAGTTAAAAAGGAGCACCATTCCAATAGGTGAAGCTACCAGACAAAGTAATGTTAACCAACAGGGTGGTTTTATTCAGAACTTCTTCGCTACGGTACAATATATCTTTTCGGCAAATGATACGGAGGGCTTGGCGTATGGAACCATAGGAACTCCACAAAAGTGGTATTTAAAATGGAAAGAAGATATACAAGATAACAGCAGATTACTTTCCGATAAATACATCTTAAAGATGTGCAGTAAGGATCGATTTTTAGAGATCATTTACAATTTCATAGTCTTTGATGGTGGTGTAAAAAAGTTGGCAAGAGTCCATCAATATTTTGGTGTTAAAGAAGCCCAAAAGCATATTAATAGATATGAAGGGGGTATTATTTGGCACACACAAGGAAGTGGTAAAAGTATTACTATGGTGTATTTAGCCAAATGGATTTTGGAGACAAACCCAAATTCCAGAGTGGTTATCCTAACTGATAGAGACGAGCTGGATAAGCAAATAGAAAGTGTATTTAAGGGTGCCAATGAAAAAATTTACCGTACAAAGAGTGGTAAAGATTTAATGCAAAAATTAAGCAGTCCTACTCCAAGATTGTTATGCTCTTTAGTTCATAAATTTGGAAAAAGAGATACAGATAATTTTAATCGATATATCAAAGAATTAGAAAGCCAGCCTTCGCAGACGGTAGGGGAGTTATTTGTATTTGTAGATGAGTGTCATCGTACCCAAAGTGGTCGATTACATCGCACTATGAAAGCCATATTGCCTAATGCGGTTTTTGTAGGTTTTACAGGGACTCCATTATTGAAAAAGGATAGACAAACAAGTTTAGAAGTATTTGGCAAGTACATACATACATATAAATTTAATGAAGGGGTAGAAGATGGTGTTATTCTAGATTTAGTATATGAAGCTCGAGATATAGACCAGCGGATTACCTCTCAGAAACGAATTGATGAATACTTTAATATTTCTACGAAAAACTTAAATGATTTCCAAAAATCGGAACTCAAAAAGAAATGGGGAACGATGCAAAAAGTGTTAAGCAGTCGCTCCAGAATGGAAAAAATAATTAGCGATATTATTTACGATTTCAAAAAAAGACCAAGACTCAATGATAATCGAGGTAATGCCATTTTAGTTGCCAGCTCTATATATGAGGCGTGTCGTTATTTTGATTTATTCAATAATACCAATTCAGAGCTTAAAGGCAAAGTAGGTTTGATTACTTCTTATAGTCCTCAAACAAGTGATATAACTACAGAAGATACTGGTGCAGGTACTGAGACCGAAAAACAGTTTATGTATAATTTGTATCAGGATACACTAGGCACAAAATCAACAGAGCAATACGAAGATTGGGCAAAGGCCAAATTTAAAGATGAGCCAGCCAATATGAAACTTCTTATTGTAGTTTCTAAACTGCTTACCGGTTTTGATGCTCCAAGTTGTACCTACTTGTATATTGATAAAAATATGCAAGACCATGGTTTGTTTCAGGCTATTTGTAGGGTTAATCGTTTAGATTCTGCCGATAAACAATTTGGATATATAGTAGATTATAAAGACTTGTTTAAAAATTTAGTTAATGATGATGGAACTGGGGCATTGCAAGTTTATACATCAGAATTAGATTATGATGAATTTGAAGCTAAAGACATTGAAGTTATGCTTCAGGACAGGTTAATAAAGGGAAAGGAACGTCTTGATACCGCTTTGGAAGAACTTCACATTTTATGTGAGGCTGTTTCTTTACCTAGAACTTCCTTAGAATATCAGCATTATTTTTGTGGCAATACAGAACTGGAAACAGAATTGAAAGCTACCGAGCCACAGAGAAATACGCTTTATAAGAAAACTGTTTCGCTAATTAGGGCTTATGCCAACTTGCAGGAAGACATGGAAGAGGCTGGTTATTCCATAAAGGAGCAAGAAAACATAGACAGGGAAGTAGATTTTTATATTAAATTAAGAGAAGAGATTAAACAAGCAAGTGGTGAAAAACTAGATGTCAAAGAGTTTGAGGCGGATATGCGTCATTTAATAGATACTTATATTCAGGCTGATGAACCCGAAACAATCTCCCCCTTTGCAGATATGTCCTTGTTAGATATTGTAGTAAAATCCGGAATGGCAGATGCTATAAATTCATTATCTGGAGGTATTAAATCTGATCGAGGTGCCATAGCAGAAACTATTGAAAATAATGTTCGGAAGAAAATTATCAAAGAACACTTAATTGACCCAGCATTTTTTGAGGAAATGTCCAAACTATTAGCTGAAATAATAAAAGAGCGCAAAGCGAATGCTATTAGTTATGAGGCATATTTAGATAAAATTGCCGAATTAGTCAAAAAAGTAACCGAAGGAAAAAGTGAAGAAACTCCGGAAGGTTTAATTACCGCAGCACAAAGAGCTCTATATAACAACTTGAATAGTAACGAAGACTTAGCCATGCAACTTGATCAATCCGTGAAAGAAGTAAAACGTGATGGTTGGCGGGGTAATCTAGCTAAAGAAAGAGAAGTTAAAGCTGAGATATATAAGCAGCTCTCCAAGTATGCTGTAGATACAGGTATAGACATAGCGAATGAACCACCACAACCATACGGAATTGAAAATAAGGTAGAAGTTATTTTTAACCTAATTAGAGAGCAAGAAGAGTACTAATGCAGCAAATACAGTTAGGAAATATAAATATTGAGGTGGAACACAAGGATATAAAAAATATTCATTTGAGTGTTTATCCGCCAAATGGTGTTGTTCGTATTTCAGCTCCCAATAGAGTGGATTTAGACAATATTCGTGTGTTTGCATTGAATAAGTTAAGTTGGATAAAAAAACAGCAAGAAACCTTTAAAAATCACGATAGAGAAACACCAAGAGATTACTTAACTAAAGAAAGTCACTATTTTTTAGGTAAACGGTATCTTTTAAAAGTAGTGGAGCATGATCAACCACCACATATTATTCTAAACCATAGTGAAATTGTATTATTTGTAAGACCAGGTACTACAACAGCAAAAAGAAAAGAAATTATTGATGAATGGTATCGTTCTGAATTGAAATCTATGCTCCCTAAACTAATAAGTAAATGGGAAAAAGTTATTGGTGTACAATCTAACGAATTTGGTATAAAGAAAATGAGAACCAAGTGGGGCACATGCAATACTGAAGCGAAAAGAATATGGCTTAATTTAGAATTGGCGAAAAAACCGGTAGAATGTATCGAATTTATAATAGTACATGAACTGGTTCACTTATTAGAAAGAAGTCACAATGATAAATTTGTAAGTTATATGAACGAATTTATGCCTAAGTGGAGAATGTATAGAGAAGAGTTAAATAGGATACCGTTTAGTCATATAGATTGGAAATATTAAATGGGCTTAGAAATAACTTTTCAACAAGGCGGAATGCTCGAAGACAATTCTAGATATTTACCTGTACTATAGATTACTAAACAATGCTGGAAAATATTTACACTTATAAAAATTATTAGACAACTTATAATATGGCAACATTTGAAATCAAAACTAAACATTCAATGAATGTACAAGGTGAATTTATAGACGGTGGACTTTCCGTTCAAATAAGTTCAATGTTTGCAAATCCCTTGGATGAAAAAGAAAAAGTTCACAATGCATTTATGAGAGTACATGGTCTGGATCTAAAAACTGAAGGATACTTAAATACAGGGTTTTTAGAGTTTAAAAAGGCCTAAACCATCTTCAAAACTTCTAAATAAAAAAAAGGGTCATATTTTTGAAAATATGACCCTTTTTTTTAGGAAAATTGATAGCGCAATTTACTACAGTGCATTAGAAGAATACTTTGTTTTATAATGCAATAAGTCTTCCTGCAACTCTTTCTTCAGTCTGTTAGAATCTTCTTCAGGGATAAGATTTTTAACACTATCAACAGCTCTCATCTTACCTTCAATTCTTGAGATTTCAGTAATAAACTCTAACTGGTCACTAACTGGAACTTCAATTTTATACTTTTTACAAATTACTTTGCTTACATATTTTTCTCCAGTAAGAATCTGATTGTAATTAATAATGCTACTAAGAGAACTTACTCTCTTTGTTTCAAAAACATAGGTGTTTTCTGTTGCTAGATCCTTTATATTATATCTAACCCCAAGATAATTGATCCTATATTCATTATAAAAATCTATAATTATGCCTTCAATAAATGAATTAATAGCTTTCTCAATTTCGCCACGATTTTCTATCTCCTCGTGGTTTGAGGAAGTTTCAGATGATTTTTTATATAGGAGATATCCAATGAATACAACGGCTACACCAATTCCTACTCCAATTCCTAATTCCTTTTCTATATACATTCCTGTAACGTTTTAAAATGAGACTTTACAAAATTTAATCTTTCCTGTGTTTCAACTATTCCTGATTGAAGGGTGACCTTTTCCTCCTCATAATTTTTACTACTTTCTAACAATGAGTTAGCATTGTTTTGGATCTTTTTCACCTCGGTATTGACATTATTATAAACCTCATTAATATTATTTTCAATTACATTACCAACATTTGCCAATACTTTCTTTATAATTTCATCTATATTACTTTCGAATACCTCTTTAATCTTTGCGAAAATTTGTGTTTTTACATCCCCTTTATTTATTCCCCAATTGGAGCCACAAACTTTTTTTAAATCCTCTACCGCTAATTGGTCAAAAGAAATGCTTTCTATAATGCCGTTGGGGTTTTCTACAAAACAAGAAAGAGAGTCATCATAAATTTTTACATTCTGAATAATTAATTGAAATTTATTCGAAAATGTTGCTAAAAGTTCATTAATTTCTTCCTTAATCGATAAATTATTTAATAATGAATTATGAATCTCATCACAGGCGTCTTCTAAATGTTGTTTCGTTAAATGTGTTGCTAGATTTCTCAAAGCTTTAATGGAATCGTCTGAAGCATCCTCTAGATTCTTTTCTAAATTTTTATATCCACGTTCTCTAAATTTCTTTAATTCTCTCTTAAGGTTGGATTTTAATCTGGCAACAAATTCGTCCTGAGTATTTCTTTTAAATTGTTTTTTAAAATTTTCTATGTTGTCAAGCGTCTTATCTAAGTAAGCTTTTTTTTGCTTAAGCTCATCATCAGACAATTCAAGATCATTTAATTTCTCTTTTTTTGTGTTAAGGTCAGATTGCAGCGATGTTTCATTAGTTTTGTAGATGTCAAATAAAAATGCAGTTGCTTTATCTATAATGGCTTTTCCTGTTTGAGTCATTAAATGACTTTTAAGACCATCTGTAAACTCTTCTATAAAGCCATTATTTTTAATGAAAGAAGGACTTACCTCTGTGATTCTTTCTAAATGAAATTCTTCGTCCTCATTAAGTTCTAAATTATTTTCTTGTTTATAATTTATTAATGCAGATAGTGTAGAAATAGGATAGACACTTTTATTTGAAGTAATAAATTTCCGTTTTTTAAGTTCTATATCTTCTTTTAAGGTTCTTTCTACAAAAGCTTTTGCACCCTCATAATCTTCACTAATATCAGCTTTTGTTAGTGCGAAAAGAATTTTGTCTGTTGGTACAGAACTGAGATGTTGATCTATAAATTCATAATCTGCTGTACTAAGTGCTTGCCCCGCATAGAACAAATAGATTACCGCACAAGACTTTTTTATCCAGTCTTCAGTTACTTTAGATCGAAGCTCATTTCTGTCATTGATACCTGGAGTATCTACAAAGACAACACCTCTAGCCAATTCGTTATTCACTTTAATATCTACCTGTTTAACGAAAGGAGTCTTGTGCCCACCTTTAGTAACGTAATCTTTAAGGTCATTTAGGGCTACACCAGATACTATCTTATTATCGGTATTGATGTAATTCTCCACTTGTAACCCTGCCAGAGCGGCATTATTCACATCTTGCTTTAAAAATTCATCATAATAGGTTTTTGCAACTCCTTCATCATCAATAATCTGCTGACTTTTTAAGAGTTCCCATTCCTTTTGGCTATAATATGTTACGGTAGCTTGGTTTTCTTCTCCATACCTTACTGTAGTTAATTTTGCAGTCCATGGAGTGTCATCTGCAGGTAGTACTTCCTTTTCGTTGAAAAGTAAATAATTTAGAAATGAAGATTTACCAGCATTTATTTGTCCGCAAACACTAATAGTAAATTCTTGGTTATTTAAATTATCCTGAACCTCTTTAATATTTTCTTTGGTAAAGGATTTTTCTCCGTGAGTTATGGGTACAAGGTTATTTGTCTCAAGATCTTGAAATGCATTTTTTAATTGCTTAACCTTGGCAGTATATTCTTTTAATATGTTTTTTTTCAACTTAATTTAATTTTAGCAGTAGTTTGTCGATCATATTTATAATTTCAGAGGTGCTGGACTTTAGGGATTTCGCAACATTAACTTTTGACTCTAACTTTGGTAAATAGTAAATTGTTTCAGCATGAATTAAATCATATATTAATAAATTGCTAATCGAATTTTCCAATAATTCATCTGGAACTACTAGATCTATATTGGTTTTATGAAATTCCAGAGCGTCTATGTAGGAGTCTATTTTTTTATCTGGTTCGAAATTTCTATGATAACCAGTAATCGCTTCCACACTACTTTTAGCTAAACCATTTACCAATGCCCTAATTAGATGATGCTCTTCTTCGCGAATTTCTTGAATTTTGGAGTACACGTTGAAAATAGAATTCTTTATTATTTTGTGATATATGTCAATACTTTCTTCTAAATATGAATGAAACTCTTCAGAAATAAATGTATACAAGGATTCTTTGAAATTTTCATCATTCAAATTTTTCATACGTATATGCACATCATCAGAAAATACTCCCGAGTCAACATATTTAACAAATAAGAAGCTTCCAAGCTCATCAAAGAAAGCAGTGTAAAAAACTTTAAAACTAGAATTTATCTTATTTACAAAATCATCCTTTAGATTTTCATATATGGAATCAGATTTCTCAATTAAATCATTATTTTTTTGAATTATTTTTTCATAATTTTTAATATCCTTTTTTAAAACATCTTTATAAATGAGTAATTCACTATTTATTAAATGTCTAAATCCATTGTATTGATTTACTAAGTTTTGATTTAGTAATAAATTAATGTCATTTCCTCTGACGCTATCCATTTTATCGATAAGCGTATCATAGTACTCGGTATAGTTTGTTTTTTTAATAGGAACCAAAACAAAAGGTTTTATTTTAGTATCGGTCTTAAAACTAATTTCTGAGCCAGATTTCTTGATTTCAAATTCCTCAAAATTATTTACTCCATTCTTAATTTCAGTATTGATATCCTCCAAAATTTCATTAAAGGAACTGAGGTTTATAAACTCATCTAATACCTTTTTTGATGAATAAAAGTATACATCATCCAGTAATTTTTCATTTAAAATTTCCGTCCTAATTTTATCTCGTACTCCAGGAGACTTAGTGTCAATTTTGTTTATTACCCCAATAACCTTCGTGTTGCTGAGTAAATCTTTAATTTTATCGTACTCCTTTTTATCGCCTACTTTATTAGCGTCGAAAATCCAAATAAGTAGATCTAGCGTTTTGATACAGTTTTTTGTTAGCTCATCATCTTCCTTTGAAGTAGAGGAAAATCCCGGAGTATCTGTTATTGTAAAACGAGATAGATTTTTAGAGGGATATTTAATGTTGTAACGCAATAAATTTTCTGTTTTGTTATTTCTATCTGTGCTTTTCTTTTTATATTCTGATAAGGAAATTTCATTATACGAAAGATAGGAGTCCTTATTTTTAGTGACTTCTAAAACTTCAAATTTGTCTCCATAGCTTAATTCTGTAATTTGAGATGTAGCGGGCTCTAATTTTACTCCTAAGATTTCTTCTCCTAATAAGCTATTTATCATAGATGATTTCCCTGTACTGAAGCCACCAACAAAACCTACTCTTAAAGGTTTGGAATGAGACTTTATAGTGTTTTGGTAATCCTCGATCTCATTTTTTATTTCCTGAAAGCCACCAATGTTTTTAAATATTTCTTCAGCTTTCTCATTATGTTCCTGTTCTTGAAAATGTTCAAGCATTTTTTTGAGAATCGCTTCAAAATCCTGAAAAATTATGTCATGTTTTGAATCCATTAGTTTGCTATTTTATATAGGGTTACCAAATCGTCAGAAATCTTATTTTTAGCTGTTTTTAATTGCTCAGACGAATTGGAAAGTTCTGCTTTAACTTCCTCAATAGCAGCCTCTTTAATTCTAATAGGATTATTTATTTCGGCATCAATCTTTTGAACAATAATTATATTAATTCCAGAGAAAATATCATTAATAATATTATTTGAATTTTCTTTTAACGCTTTATAAACGTTGCTTTTCTGTGTAGCTTCAGTTATTTTATTTTTAGCAAATTCTGTAACATTCAATTGGTCTAAAACAGTAAGGATTGTCGTAGCCACAGCTCTTTTCCTAGATACAGGATTACCATTGATCTGTTTTTCGGGTAACGTATTAATTGCTAATTCTTTGCTATCATTAATTAATCTAGAAACTTCTTCTTTTGTTTGATTATCTTCTATGTGTTTTTCCGCTAATTCTAATACTTTTCCTCCTGCTTGAACTACTATCGTTTCAGCAACATTTGCAATTAAACTAGTGCCTCCAGTGGATGCAGCAATTGCAGCTGCATTAATTAAACTAGGTAGTTTATTAGCTATTTGAAATGTCATACCTACTTTATTATTAATGCTATTTACTGTGGAATTGGCCAGCTTGTCAAGAATATAGGGAGGTAAATTATAATTTTCAACAGAATCTATGTGTCTTTGTAAGACAGTCGTTAATTCACTAGTATACTCTGCTGTAACTGGTTCTAAGCTATCGTTATTTAAACCATTTATAAAAGATGAAACATAATTCTTATTTAGAACTTCAGCTGCATTAATAGTCTTTTCTTTCAGCTCATCAAAATCTCTAAAAATCTTATCGCTTTCTTTTTTTAGCTCTTGTTTTTCTAATTTTAATTCTTCAATTTTTTTCAAAAAATCACTCTTATCCAATTTTAGATTTTTCTCTTTTTCCTGCAGGAAAAATTTTAGATCTTCTCTTTGTTTTTCAATAGCTTCTACATACCTCGCTTCAGCGATTATTTTATGCGTTTTTGGTATTTCAAACTTAATAACTTCTTCTATTTTACCAACGCCACTTTTTTCAAACAACTCTCTATCATTTGAAGTGTTTGCTTTTATAGCAACTTTAGAGGAAACAACAATTATATTAGCGTTAGAAATGAATTCTTCTAAGGATTGTTTAAACTCTGATACTAATTTCTCAATTTGACTAGGTGATTTGGTATCCTTAAAGTTTAACACAAAATGTAGTTTTTCCTTTACATTTTCTGGGCATCCTTCAATAAATGATTGTAAGCTCTTAGAAATGCTACCCATATTTATGTTCACTACCATAAATACCACATCCATGTAAGGTAGATAACCATAAGTTACCTTAGAGTGCATTTCGTTTATAGATGAAACTCCTGGAGTATCAATTAAAATAGTGTTGTCATCAAGTAAGTCGGAATCCTGAACTTCTATTTTCAGAATTCTATTATTTCCTTCTTTTTGAACCTCCTCAGCCAGTTCACTAACTTCAATATCTTTCTTAGTTATAGTGCCATTGACTGATTCTAATACGTAAAAGTGGTTTTTTTCACCTTTAGTAATTTCGGTAATAATAGCTGTTGTAGGCTTATCAAAACTTGGTAGAAACTGTTTTCTCAAAAGAGCATTAACTAACGTGGTTTTTCCTGAAGAAAATTCTCCTAAGAATGCTACAGATGTTTTGTATTCTTCTTTATTTAAATTCTTTAATTTCTCAGCAATAGATTTTGCGTTATTCGCTTCAGCGATAGATATCAATTGGTCTTTCATTTTTAATTTAGATTTTAGGTATGTACTGCTTATTGTTTGTAGATTATTTAAATTCTCCTACTGTAAAGAAGTTAGCTAGATTTGTTTTGCGAGAATTTCCTTATTTATTATGCTCCCTTGATTTCTTTTATATCCAAGAACCATTGTGTTTTGTCCTATCAGGAATGATCTGTGAAAATCTGATTTTTCTTGCTTGTATTTTTCCGGAAATAAAATCTGTACTTCATCAAAAGCCTTGAAGCCTTCACAGACTATCGTAGTAGGCTCTAGTATTTCAATGATCTTCTTAGTCCAAACTCTTCCACATTCAAAGATTTGAGAACTTAAGTCCTTTGGCAATAAACTCATGAGTTCATTAAAGTCCGCTACATTATCAGTTGCCCAGGGATAGAAGTTTATTTTTACAGTGGAGTTTTCTAAATCATTCTCTTTACCTGCCAGTGCAAAAAGGCTTTTAGTTTGTTCTCCTAAACTATGTTTATTGAGATAATATTCTAATTCAGGCATGGGGTCAAATTGTTCAACAATTTTCCCATGCCATTTATGGTAGCCTCCTCCAGGGTTAAAACCGATCAATAGGAATTCCGGCTTTTCAAACAATGGACTGAAAAGGACTTGACATCCTTTATAAATTTCATTAATACGAGGATTATTTTGGCATTCCTTGAGAATCAAGGAGTGATATTTTTTGATTTTTTCTGTGATTGCAGAGTAATCTGATACAATTTTTATCATAAGTAGGTTAGAATGCTTAAGATGCTGTTTTTATAAGGGACTTATATTTAACCAACATCTGTAAATCTAAATTTTAAGTTAAAGCGATGTTTGACCATTTAGTAAACGTGTTGAAATTGAATGTTATCGTTTTTATTTTTATGTTTCCAAAGGATATCCACAACTGCCGGGATTTTTTAGAAACCACTTTATGATATTTTAATTATTAATGCCCTACCATTATTAATCAGTCATTTACATAAAGCGGTGTTTTAGGATTTTTTATGTTTCAATTTTCAAATTAATGCGTTACTAACGTCAGGAGATGACGTTTATGGATTTATTTTTAAATGACGTGACTTGTCGCTATCAAGTTCTAACATTGATTTTTAATTAGTTGATCATGCATTACAAATGATATATAATTAATAGATGATTCAAATTAATTAAAAGTCAATATTTATTTAGATAAAACCCTTTTATGAAGTTAAAAAAAATAATTAAAATAGTTTTAATACTCTTTCTATTTCTTAGCGTTACATCATGTGCCCCTACAGGAGTAACTGAACAAGAATATGGTTTCTTTTCAGGTATGTGGCATGGCTTAATCTTACCTTTCTCATCGATAGGAAGCTTATTTAATTCTGATATAGGTATTGTCGCAACGGCAAATAACGGAATTCCCTATTATTCTGGATGGGGAGTTTCCATTTTGATTTCTCTAGGATTTTATTGGTCTTTATCTACTTAAGTAAAGAGAGTTAAACTACTCAAGAATCAATTGTCTATTAATATTCTTTCTAAATTCTAATAAGAATTTAGGGCACTTTGGAGTTGTTCTCTGATTTCATTCTGCAAACTTCTTGGTTCGACTATTTTCACCTGATCTCCATAGGAAAGAAGCTCCATTTTAAAATCATAGGTAGGTCTAATGAAATAAGTAAACTGATACTCTTTATCATCCTTTGAGATTAGTTTCTGACTCCTATGTAGCGGAAGAGATTCTACATATCTGCCTTCCCTTGGGGTAAATGATAAAAGTACGTTCACTGGTTTTTCATCAGTGCCATTAATAATTCCAAAAGTGTCTTTAAATTCTTGATGTACATTATATAAAATGGGTTTGAATTTGATTTCGGTTATTACAAGCGACACAATTCTGTCCAAAGCAAAATTCTTTATTATAGTATCTCCATCTTCCGCAATAAGATACCATCTGTTTCTTGCTTCCTTTAAAGCAATGGGCATGACTTCCCTTTTGCTATCTGTATCATCATAAAATTTATGATAATCAAATTTCACTTTTATGTTATTTTCAATACCATGAAGAAGTCCTGCCATATTTTGAGTTCCTAGAGATCTACGCTCTTCAAAAACCAAACTATTTCCTAAGCTTTTTGACAATCGAATTGCATTTAAGATTTCAAAATTCTCCCGCAATCTTTGGGAATGAGTTTCTTCCAGATCATCTTTAATAAAGTATTTACTCTTACTTCGGTCAGATACAATTTCAATTCCATAAATAGATGCAATGTCAAGAATGTCTCGTTGAAATGTTCTTTGAGAAGTCATTAAACTTTCTTCTATAGAATCTGGATCTATATTCATTTCTTCCTGAACTTCTTCATAACTCATAGCTCTAAGTCTTAAAAGAGAAATAATTTTATAGTGGCGTTTAATTGTTTGGCGTACAGACATGTTTTTATATTAATAGCAAAGTTTAGAAAAGAAGAGTTTCGTTTGAGCTTCAAACAGCTCCAGTGGAATTCTGTGACCCAATTTAGGATCGATATGGATATCTATTTTTTCTTTTTGAGTGTGATTCGCCAAAAAGGATAAAGTCTCTCTGGGATCTACAACATCATCTATGCCTCCCAATACGATCTGTTTAAAGGAATTGCCTTTTAGATAGTACGCGTGAATCTGATTGTTGTCAATATGTTTAGCTAGGGGTGGATTAAAAAGCAAGCAAGGTCTCCCAATACTATCTGATATTATATAGGAATTTAATGCGCCCATACTACTTCCAATAATTACATTGATCTCTATGCCTTTAAGCGATTCAAGAATAAGCTCTGGCTGAATATGTTTTAAATTATAATCAATGTCTGGGGCATAGACTTTTCCATATTTTTCGAGCACTTCTCGTTTTTCAGCCTTTAATTTGCTTTTAAGTCCGTGTAGGTAAAGTATGTTCATAGTTATTTAGTTAGTTGTTTGTTAGTAAAATCACTTCTATAAGATTTTCCGTCTTTAGGCCAGTTCCAGTTGCTGGAAACTTCCTTTAAATCGGGTAATTCATATTTCGAATCCGAAAGTCTTTCTTTTACCAATCTTCTCAGTTTACGATTCGCTAACTGTTTTTCAGCTTTTTCGGAAACTGAAAGGCAATTGGGAAGTATTGGAAGTTTTCTTTTAGAATTACTCATGTTTCGGTCACAAAGAACAAATTAACAAAAAGTAAGCGACAAAATATGTCGTCTTTGTTTTAGGTTTATATTCTGAAGTCGTAATGTGTAATAATCACACAAAAAAACCACCATCAAACCTAAGTTCGAAAGTGGTTTTGTATTTTAACAAGTAACCGATTTATAAAAACGGTTAATGCTTCAAACCTTGGAGAAATTACAGTTATTATAGCCCATCAAAAATATTAAAGCCCTACCTAAAATATTTTCCGGAACTATAAACCATTAAAGCTACCGCAACCTCTCCTAATTTGTAGTAAAACTAAATTTTTTGTTAAAGCGATGAGTGGTCGTTTAGTAATCGTATGGAATTTGTAAGTAATCGTTATACCTCTAAGCTAATGGTGACAGTAGTACCTTTATTCTTAGTGGATACTATTTGAACTGCGTGATCTATATTATGACCAAGCAATGACAATCGTTCCTTCACTAAATTAACTCCTTTAGACTCGTGCAACGAATTGGTGGAATTAGGTGAAAACCCGATCCCATTGTCTTCAATTTTGCATTGCAAGATATTCTCCGACACTAATATAAAAATGACAGTTAATGTAGGCTTACTGATACTTGGAGGGAAGGCATGTACGAATACATTCTCTACAAAAGTCTGTAGTACCATCGTGGGGATCTCCATCTCATAAACATCTATTAAAGGATCTATTTCTATTAGCACCGTAATTCTATTTCTAAAACGTGTGTTTTCAACCCGAATATAAGAGCTTAAATATTCAATTTCCTCCACTAATAAAATCCTTGGCTTTGTGCAGTGATCAAGGTTTAGCCGAATTAATTTAGCAAAATCACCTAAGAAAATGCTGGCATTATCTACATCACTGTCCATAATATAGTTTTGAATTGAATTCATGGCGTTAAAAATAAAATGCGGATTCATTTGTGCAAGTAATGCTTCCATTTTGGTTTCTTCAAAACGCTTCTGTATCAAACTTTTTTGTTCTTCAAACTTTCTGTTTTGCCTTATTTGATAATTAATAATGCTATATACCACCAAACCTACTAATCCGATCATCAACAATATAAACCACCAGGTTTTCCAGAAAGGAGGAAGGATGGCAAATTTCAACAATGTTTGAGTATAATTTAAACCGGTGCTGGCATCTATAACTCTTATAGCTACATTATAATTATCTGTGGGTAAAAAAGGTAGGAAGATCTCGGGTTTGGAAGAGGGGAGACTCCATGTTTTATTTGCATTTAAGCGGTATTGATAACTTAATTTATGCGGATTAGGATGTGCGTTCGTACTAAATTTAAGCAGTACGGTATTTTCATTGTGTGATAACTTTATTTTCTCTTTGTCCGCAATATTTTCAGAAAGAAATTTATTGTTATTAATATAGATCTCTTCGAGTTTTAATTGACTTACTAAAAGCTCAGGATCGCTAATTGCATCAAGGTTAATGCTATAATAGCCATTTTTACTTCCAATTAACAAGTTGTTCCCAACTGCCTCTGCACTTAATAAAGGTTGTTTAAGTCCTTGTTCTTCATCTATGAAGATAAAACGCTTATTCTTATAAAGTGTTAAGCCTTTTTCTGTTCCAATTATTAAGTAGCCTTTATATTCCTTTAAGAATGAAATTGTATTTCCTTGAATCTTAGCCCGAGGAATTTTCTTTAAAAGTTTAAAGGAAGCTTCATCATTTAGAATGAATACATCCCCAAACTCACTGGAAATCGCGTAATTTTCACCTAAGGTGGTGATATGTCTTAACTTCTTTTCTTTCCAGATCCCATTATGTAAATAGGATTTAAACTCATTATTCTCCAATACAAATAGTCCCGAAAACACAGATAAAAAATAGGTTTTTAGATCCTTTCGTAAGCTATTTACCACCATGGTGGGGGTTTGGGGGTCTTCTTTTTTAAAATGAGTATATTTTAAAATGTCCAGATCACTATATATTCTTAGTCCTCCATAAGGATTTGTTTCAATTAGATCCCCGGATTCCGTAAAATTTATTTCTTCTGAATGCAGGGGTAAATACCTGTCCAATGTTCCTGAAGGTTTTATAGCAAATACACCTATATTGGTATTTATCCAATACCTGTTTTTTGATACTTTTATATCATAGAAACTGATGTCCCTTGCCTTCGTGCTATAGTCCAGTTCATAAAAAGAATCCTGGTGTTTTGGCAATGATAGTTTGGTGTTTAAAAGATATTCTTCTTGCCATTTTTTAAGTTGTTGTAAATTAAGTGTTTGTTCCTTTTCATTGCCTTTTAAAAGTATGCCTTCGTCTAATAATACAGCAGAAGAGTTCTTTGTTCTAGCAAATCTAAGGACATTCTTTCCTTGAATTTCGTTGAATTTTATTTGTGGATTCAGTTTTACTTCAAACAGACCGGCGTCTTTGGTTCCAATATATAATTTTTCAAAGCGGCCATCATAGGCTAAGGAAATTACTTTTTTACTGCCAATATTAAAATCTGATGCTCTGGAAATAAGTTTATTATTTGCAACTTCATAAATTCCTCCATTACTATCGTAAATTCCCCATGCTGCTGCAAAAATTTTATTGTCCTTACTTTTAACATAATCCCAGATAATAGAAACTCCAAGTTTTTTTGAGGGTATGGTATCTATTTCATTTACAAAATCTACAATACTATTTTTTGTAAAAAAGCCTTTATTACTGCTGTAAATACTGTCATTATCCACAAAAACAGAATAATTGTATGTATAATCATTCACTTTTACCAAAGCGGGTTGGTCTTTCTTATGGTCAATTTTGAAGACTCCGGTATTATAGGTGACCACATAAATTTCATCCCTATATTCAAAAAAGTCCTGAACCCTAAATAGTGCATTATCTAAATGATTATTTAAAGAAAGAACCTCAAGGGTATTGATATTTATAATAGAAACCCCATCACTGGTTCCCACATACATATAAATTCCATTAGCAAAGAGTTTAGTTATTTCGTTGTGAACCAACCCCTGTTCTTGTGAAATCACATCAAAATCGTTGCCGTTATAAATGCTAACTCCTTCACCGTAGCTTCCAAACCATAATTTTTTGTTTTTATCTTCTGCAATGGCCCAGCAACTGTTTAATGCCAATCCATCCTCTTCAAAAAAGTTTGTAAAAACGTCATTTTCCTTCTTTACAACTCCATTTTCAGTACCTATCCAAAGAATATTATTGGAGTCTACCAATAAAGACCTAATGGTATTGTTTGGCAAATCCTTGGATGCAGTGAAATTTTTACTCGGATAATTTTGGGTGAAGGCGATAGAAGCCCACAAAAAAAAGAGAAGGAAAAGTTTAATTGTTTTGTAAGATGGCATTTATAAATTCTTCTTCTTTTCGAAAAGAAACAGGAAGCTTCTCTCCATTAGTTAATTCAACTTCCTTATTAATCTTGTTGTACCTAACTATATAATTTAAATTAATAACGTAGGTTTTATGAATTCTTATAAAGGACGTGGCTGGAAGTATTTCTTCTACATATTTTAATGTTTTTGTAACCGTTTTAGAAATGCCTTCAATTTTTTTAATACAACAATAGTTGCTTTCTGCCTTGCAGTATAATATTTGATTTGAATGAATTAATTCAAAGCCTTCAATGGTTGGAAAGGCTATTTTACTAACGTTTTGGTCGTTTACATTCAGATTTTCGAGTAATAAAGATAATTTTTTATGAGCGAAATTCCCTTTATTTCTGTTTTCAAATCTTTTGATGGCTTCAGCTAGATCCAGATGATTAATGGGCTTCAACAAGTAGTCTAAAGCACTGCGCTTAATTGCTTTAATAGCAAATTGATTATATGCAGTGGTAAAGATGACTTCAAATTTTATAAGCTCGAAATATTTAAACAGCTCAAAGCCATTTTCTTCAGGCATTTGAATATCAAGAAACACCAACTCAGGTTCGTATTCCTTAATTGCACGCACCCCTAAATCTACTGAATCGCATTTTTCCACAATATTAAATTTATTTGGAAAATACCTGTTTAGGGTTTTCTCCAATAAATCTTGTGCATTTATTTCATCGTCAATTATTACCGCTTTAATCATAAAGTAAAAGTACAAATATATGCTAAGTTGTTAAGTACATTGCATTGCATTCGAAAGGAAAACACAGCTTTTTCTGTTTATCCATTCTCTGAATTTAATGTATGACACTTTAAATTTTCAGTAAAAAAATAGCGAGGCTCAACTAGCACTATTTCCCAGGATTTTCGAGAAGTAGTAAATCAATATTAGCAAGAATTTCTTCAAATCTGGAAATGTCTTTGTCTAAAACTATTCTGATTTTTTCCTTCATTCTAAGCATATTACTGGATCTGGTCTCTTCTCTTTCCAGGTATACGGTTCTAAAATACTTTATCTGATTGGTAATATAATCCCTATAATCACCAAAAAAATTTGAATCTACCAGTAGGCGATTAAAATGCTTCAGGCTGGATTTATCATTTTTTGCATAATAGCGATTAAGTGCTACCAAGTTTACTTTTTCAAGAAACTTATCATTGAGGGAAACAGATAATACCGGGTCTACCACTTTATCCAGATCTAATGATTCTTTAAATTCCCTAAGGTCTGCGATTGCATATTGTATGGAAGATCTTAATCCCGGAAGCGAAGCTTTAAAAAACCTCTGAGCATCTGTAGCCTTGTCTTTTCTTTGTACTTGATAAAGCCAGAAGGCGATTATAAATCCTAGTAGAGTCAATATTACCGCGGTGCCATCCATGAGCATAGACCATTGGTTTGGATCCAAACTCCAATTTTTAAATAGAATATAATAATTGTCTTGCTGTTGTATCAAACATCAAAATTTAAAGCATTAAAAAATTATTTATAATATATACATTCTCTACTAAAAATCCTTCGTGATCTCAAATTTACTTAAAACCTTAGTTAAAGCTCGTGATTGA
Organism: Gillisia sp. CAL575; assembly: GCF_000403785.1. GTDB lineage: Bacteria > Bacteroidota > Bacteroidia > Flavobacteriales > Flavobacteriaceae > Gillisia. The sequence continues at coordinate 201,156 of NZ_APHJ01000021.1, read as the reverse complement.
ACGATAATTAAAGATTTCTATTTTATAGCTGAGGAAGTAGACGGATTTTAATAAATATATCAACTCTGACTTGCCCCCAAATCTACCATAACTAATCTGCGCGTGGTTCCTGTGCTGTTTTTATAGCGTTCGGGAAGATAAGCGTTAAGTAAAAACAGCAGAGGGCGCATATATGCTATTAGTTGAAATTGAAGTTTAACTTTATTAAAAAGATACTGTATCTTATTCTAATCAGCTTTTAATTTGCTTTTGAGACCATATAGGTAGAGTATGTTCATAGTTTCTTATTAAAAAAGAGATGTTTTAAAGTTATATGGAAGAAAAATTAAAACAATGATAACGACAATATATGTCGCCATTAAAATTAAATTAAATTGTTTTCTTTTCAAATAATTTTTGAAAGCGTTTATCAGTATTTAAATCAAAACAATCAAACCAGTCGCTCCTTAAAAAATGCCACAGTACGTTGCCAAGCAAGTTCCGCAGCAGCTTCATCATATCGTGGGGTGGTTGTGTTATGAAATCCGTGGTTTACTCCTTCATAAAAATGAACAGTATAATCAACGTTATTCAATTTAAGTGCCTTTTCGTAATCGGGCCATCCATCATTAACCCGAGTGTCAAGTTCGGCATACTGTATTAATAGTGGAGCTTTAATTTTTGCGGTTTCTTCGGATGTAGGCTGTCCGCCATAAAATGGCACTGCCGCTTTTAATTCAGGCACTCGCACCGCCATCATGTTTGATATCCATCCACCAAAACAAAAACCAACTACACCTATGTTACCGTTGCAATCCTTGTGGTTTTTCAGATATTCAAAAGCAGCTATAAAATCTTCAAGCATATCGTTGCGATCGCGTTGTTTTTGCAATTCTCTCCCGGCATCATCGTTTCCCGGATATCCGCCAAGCGGGGATAGTGCATCGGGTGCAATACTAATAAAACTTTCCAATGCTGTTTGTCTGCCCACATCTTCAATATAAGGATTCAATCCTCGGTTCTCATGCACGACAATTACTCCAGGTAATTTTCCTGACATTTCTTTTGGAGTGGATAACAGCGCTTTTATACTTCCGCCACCCTTGGGAGAATCATACTGAATATATCCAGAATCCAGTCGTGGATCGTCTTTACTAACCAACAATGTAGTTATATAATCCGGTGACATAAAACTCAAAAGAGATCCTACTGTTAGACCGCCAATAGCGTACAATGAGAGTTTCTCAACAAACTGGCGTCTATTTAGTTTATTATGGGCATAATCATCATATAGGTCAAATACTTCTTGATTGATGTCTTCTTTCTTAAGGTTTTTCATGTTGGTAACGATTTATTGATCAACAAGATATGATTAATTATTGCTGAATTTACACCTTGATTTTGAAATTTAAACACTTAAGATAGCATGAATAATTAAGTTTTTTTTGAATATTCATATTTCAAAACTGTTATATGAGCAGTAGTAATTATTGAAAGATCACAAATTAATCAAGAATCCGAATTATATTTTTCTTATACAACCCACAAATCTACCAGAACTAACCTGCGCGTGGTTCCTGTGCTGTTTTTATAGCGTTCGGGAAGATAAGCCTTAAATAAAAACAGCATAGGGCGCATTGCTAGTTTTGATTTGTATTGTTCTTATTTGAACTGAAACTACATTTTTAAAATCTTTATCTTATTTATAAAAATCGGGATGCGTATCATCCTCTTCATAGGCCTTCTTTTCAAGATGTCGCGTCCTATTTTTAGGGTCTGCTAATTTTATAATATCAAGCAGAATTTTGAGTGTAGGCTCTAAAGTATCTTTTTCCATTTGACGTAATAGACTTTCTAGGGCATCCATTCTTTTATTAAATATATGTAGTAATCTGTAGTTCGTAAGAGGGAATGGTTTAAAAGGAGAGATATAATTCTTCTCAAAAAAGTCCAACATTGCTTCTAAGGTTTCAGTATAATTCACCTCATTTTCTATTGCGTATTTTTTAAATCGATCTACCGTTTCAGAATGAAAGTTAATTCGGGAGAAATTCTTACTCATGGTTCTTATTTTTTAAAGATTAGGATAATTAGTTGTACTGTTTATAAGGCTTGCCAACCAATTGCGGTAAATTCTATTTTGAAATAATTTTATAAACTTTCGAATTAATTTATAAAATGCTAATAATCAATTATTTATGAGAAAATGAGAATAACCTAACATCGCGCAGCGTGTTATCCTCTTGCTACTCATTTTCCTTCGCTTTCAGCTCATCAAAAGAGTACTTTTCTTGAGATTATTATCTTTAATTTATCTTATAAATCAATTTAAATAATGACTTTTTTTAGAGTGTTTTTTGAAAATTTGAAACATAAATTGACTCTTTAATCAATGTTATTTCCAATAATTTTTAAAGTCAACTGGCTCATAATTATCTAATAAAATATTTCAGAATTACGCCAGCGAACTTCAACCAAAACATTTTGAGGATAGATTTAAAGTTCGAAATTCTCTAATTTATAAATCTGCTTTTAATTTGCAGTTTTGGTTGGTGTTCAATATTTTTACAGACGAACCTCTTTTTTCAAAGATTTTATTTTTAAACATTGTGAAAAATGTGGTGAGGACTTATAAAACGAATCGATCTTTATTCTCTCCAGCTTTTTCCTTCCCATTTAATGATATTGAACATTTCTGGCAATCGGTCTCCAATATGATTACCATACCTAGCAGTTATTGCCGATGGGTTGTCATTAGTAGTTACAAAAGTTTTAAATTTTCTGTGATGTCTTTCAAAGAGTAATTTTCCAATGAGTTCTTCTCTGTTGTAAGCCTTATCTTCTTTACCCAAATCGTCCAGATATAATTTTCCTTGATAATAATTTTCCAATTTAAAGTTGCTGCCTAGATTTTTTTGAGATTCGTAATACTGACTAAGCATGTGTACAGTTGATATGCGCGGAAACCATAATTGGGTATTTTGGGTTTTAGAAACGATTGTTCTTCCCACTTCATGAATGGCGTTAAGGAGTGTGGATTTTCCAACTCCGTAATCCCCGTATACCAATAAGCCTTTTTCCAGATCTGCCTTATTCTTAATAACTCCGTATTCATTAAAATTCGGAAGTTGTAAAAAATACCTGAAAATGCTGTAAATTATTTCTTTGTTTTCAGGTTTTATTATGAAATGAGGTGCCTGCAAGCGGAATAACTTCCAAAAAAGTTGTTTGGTGATCAACGGCTGTATATTGCTAACAGACTCTACCTCGGGTGAGGTGCTAGATAATACGATTTTTGAATTTGTACTAATCATAGCTTTTAATTTTATTTTGAACTCTCATGTCCATATCTTTAATTTCGACTGCTTTTTTACCTTGGGCGATAAGCTGACTTATTTTTTCCCGAAGTTTATTAGTATTTAGAATAATCCCTTTCCAAAATTCATCCGTTTGAAGCTGTTCATATGCCAATTGTAAATGTGTTTCAGTAATCCCATCATTTTCTAGCATTTCTCGAATAGGTTCAACGAAATCCTCAAAGTTCACTTCTTTTATTTTTTTTAAGGGAGCGCCTTTTAATTTTAAATTGTTCAGGAAAAGCTCCTGAAACTTAATCGCCCAGTTAAATGAAAGTTTTTGATCTATGTCAACTTCGAAATCCTTAATTTCTATTAATAGCTTTTTTTCTAAAGTTTTAAGGTTTATAGTTTTATAGTTTTCTTGTTTATCTATACTAGCAATGCCTTGGCTAGAGCTATGGACTTGCTTAGGATTATGGCTGAACATTGCTTTGTCTAATGCTTTTAGAACTGGTTTGTTGTTTTTTACCAAAGCAATGATATTTGCAGTGTACTGATTTTTGCTTTTCTGAATCCATTTTATAAAACCCCAATCGGCTAGATCTTGAAGCGCACAGATATAGGACTTATAATTTTTAATACCCAAAGCTTCCATTGCTAAATCGGTGGGAAATCCAAATTCCTCTTTCCACCCTAACCGATTGCAGCGCTCTATGGCAAAAAAGTAGATAGCGGTATGATTGGGTTTTATTTTATGTGTGTTTGCGAAACTAAAATCAAACCAAGTGCGAGAATATTCGTAGCCAGTCATCACACTAAGGATTAAATTTATTTAATAGCCAGGAATTAAGTTTTTCCCGTTCGAAATAAATCAACTTCCCTCGAGGTTTGCAATAGGGAATTTTTTCAGAAGAAGTAAGCTTGTACATATAGCTTCTTGAAATACCAGTATACTGGCAAGCTTCTTCCAATGTTAATACTTCTTTGTTTGCTAGAAGTAGTTGCTCAATGCGAATCAATCGATCTTTAAATTCTAAATGTTCCATAATTGCTGTTTTTTAAAGTCAACACGTCTTGTTGTCTATTAATTATAGAAACAAATGACCAACCAAAATCCTTAAAAATCAATAGGGTAAGAGGTAATCTAGTGGTAATTACCCTATAGATTCTTCTTGATTAAATCGGAGATATTATCGAGATAGGAAGCGTCGTTCTTTTTCCAGTCTGAAATGTTTTTGGTAGATATGGTCTTCTCGATTCCATCTGAATTTTTTAGAACGAAATAATAATTTGCAAGTTCTATCATCTGCTGATTTTCTAAATTTTCAAATCCAGTCAAAAGCTGACTTAGAAATTCCAACAGGGTTTGTCGGTTAACTTGTTTGGGTAATTTAGGAGAAGAATCTTTCCATACCAAACGTTTAATTGGTGCAACTGGTGTTAGCTGAGTTAATGACTGAAAAGCTTGAAAATCTCCGTTCCAGTATTTTTCTGAAAAAGCTTTAAAAATTTTAGAGGCTTGGACTTCAGTCAAAGGAATTGATACAAGGTTTAGATGATCAAATTTCTTCGATTCATCTTCAGTTAAATAATAAACTTCAAATGAATTTGAATTCCTTCTGATTCTTTTTCGTTTAAGCTGGAAATAAATTACAGAAACACAGATTAAGAAACATAAGAAGTAAATAATGCTGAAAATAACTTTGATCCAAAGCAATGCAGAAAATATCCATACATAATATAAAGTCAGTGTTAAAAACAGAAAACAGCCTAGAAATAGGAGAGGGACGATTTGCGTTTTTGTTTCCCGCATGAGAAAATTGAGAAAAGTTTCCAGCTTTTCCTTTAGTTGAAGTGTGAAAATTGCAATGCGTTCCAAAAACATGCTACTATTCTTACTATTAGCTAATTAAAGATAAGGAAAAGCAGAATGTTTAGGTGTTTAAAATATTCTGATTATATCAAATTCAAAAAGTAAGAGGTGCTTCGTCCACCACCCTCCCGGGTAAGAACACCTTTTTCGCAAAGATCTTGCAAGTCTCTTGTGGCAGTTGGTTTGGAAGTTTTATTTAGGGAAATATATTTTCTGGTATTCATTCCACCATCAAAACCTTTTGAGCCAGATTTAAGCATACGTTGAATAGCTTTTTCCTGCCTTAGGTTTAACTGATTTTTATATCGGTCAAAAAATTTAGCTTTTTTAAGGCTAAATTCAATCAAGGATTCGGCATCTATCTGCGCAGAAATAGTGGTCTTTACAAAGTAAATGATCCACGGAGTGATTTCGTTTGATCTTTGGGCCAATTGCAAAGCAACATAATAATCTTTCTTTTTCCCTTCCATTGCTTTAGAAAGACTCAATATTATGGGCCTGCCCATATACTGGGACAAGGCTTTTTCTGAAATGGCCCTTCCAATCCTCCCATTTCCATCTTCAAAAGGATGGATTGTTTCAAAATAAAGGTGAGCAAGAGCAGCACGAATTATCGGTTTTTTAATTTCTTTTTCTCCTCCACGACCGGTTTGGTTAAACCACTGGATAAAGTGGTTCATTTCTTTCGAAACTATTTTGGAAGGAGGAGCTTCATAATGGATTTTTTCTTTCCCCATAGCTCCCGATATCACCTGCATTGGTTCCTCATGGGCGCGCCATTGCCCGGCCTGAATTGAGGTGTTCCCTTTCATTAACAACTTATGCCAGTTCAGCAGACTTTCATTATTAATTTCTTTTTTGAAAGTATTTTGGGCATCTATCATTAAATCCGCGATACCTTCTGCGGTTTTATCTTTGGAAATAACAGCAGTTTTTAAACCAAGATTCCTTTTAATAGAGGACATCACATCTTTCCTGCTAAGATATTCTCCTTCGATTTCTGAAGTTTTAATAGCTTCGGAAACCAGTAATTCTATAATGGCTTCACTCTTTGTCTCTTCCGGCAATCCTTCCAGGATACCGTTAATCTTTCCCGCTCTTTGTGAATAATCGAAAAGCAATTCTTCCACCTCTTCGGTAGAATATCGAAAATGTGGCCAATCTGCCTGTTGCCAATTATATTTCATGAGCCGATTATAAATCTTATTCGGCTCAAATATACATAATAAATGATTTGATTAAGAAGAATTATTCGGCTCATAATTTTCGGACTTAGAATTATAGCATTCTTTAACCTTATCAGCTAAATAAAGCGAAAAGTTTATTTGTATAGTAGAAATAAGAAATTGTATATTTGCCAGCCCTCTTTGAAAACTTAGGTTTACATCGAGTTTGTTCTTAATAAATAGCATCCGAATATCATCATTTGTATTCAAATAGTATTCTTTGAGTATATACTCTTCAGAAACTGTTAAAAATACGTTAAAAGGTTCGAAATTCGGTGCGTTCGAAAAATAGGCCTTTGAAGAAGCCTATAAATAAAGGGATTACGTGGTTGGTTCGAGTCTCGTCCAAACCATAAGATTGCAAATAGAAACTTCAAGAAATTGAAGCTTCTATTTGGCAAGTATAATGAAGTTGTGTTGTGTGTCTCAAGAAGTTGAGACAACGTGGTTAAGATACTGTTTTTCCAGTATTTACCAATGAGAAGCTTTTTTCCATACTATTGGAAAAGGGCTTTTTTCTTTTTAGTGAGTTTTGTATTGCTTTATTTTACAACCATTCTAATTGAACACTCACATCAATACCATATTCTTCACTGCTAATATTAATATCTGAAGGTTTAGAGTCTCTATAGTCGTTTAATCTAATGTTCAATCCTCGAAAACTACGCGTTAAATCATCCCCAATTCCATCTCCATCATCATCTCCAATACCAATCTCAAATATAGAGCGGTCAGAAATATAAAGCTCTTCTTGAGAAAGGTTCCACTCTAATTGTTGCTGATTTGGGTAAACGGGTGAAAGATACCAATGTGTCAAACTTTGTTTGGGGTTTGAAAAGTGAGCTGTGTTCAATTTTTGGAAAGAAAATATAATATCAGCTAACCTGTTAGGGTCATCCTCTGCATATTCGGCATCCCAAGTTCCATTTATATTATAAAAGGAATTAATCTTAAAGCCTATTAGTTTCACTGCGCTTCCACGAACTACCTCAAAATTAAATGTTTTATAAGCCTTTTTTCCGCTGGTGCTAATAAATTCAAATTTCGCATCTTGGTTTCCAAGTGTTGCGAACTGTAAATTCAGAATTAAGAATTGATCTTCCAGAGCAGTTCCTGGCATCGCAGCTACAATTCCTTGACTACCATTGTTCGTGATTCTATTAATTTCATAAATAGGATCATTAGATTCCACTTGGATTTGAAATGGAACATCCACTAGAATTTGACTTTTTGGAGTTATGAAATTTACATCAAATGTTTTCTCTATCTCTGAAACTTCTTCATTCTGTGAATCTGGACTACAGGAAAAGCAAACTACTAGTAACCATAATAATATGAGTTTTTTTGACATATTCGGTTGTTTAGAAAAGCAAATAAATATATCATAAAAACAGATCCGAAATTTTTTATTTTTTAGTTCAAAAAGTTAAATTTTTGAACTTGTATTTAAACGAATAAGGGGTAGCTAGCCTTGTTTAAGTAGAATTATTAAAAAGAGTTTTTTACCTTCTAAAATGGTTTTTCTTTTTATAGTTTTTGATCTATGGATAATTTCGCGAATAACGGAAAATGATCTGAGCCGAATTTTGATAGCCGTTTAAATTCTACTACTGCTATTTCTTCAGAAACGAAAAAGTGGTCTAAAGGCCACCTCATGATCATTGATTGAGCATCGAATGTATTAAATAAGCCTCTACCAATTCTTACATCTTTTAGATTTCCATTTTGCCCGAAAAGGCGAGAGGTATTAGACCAAGACACATCATTAAAATCTCCCGCTACTATAGTGGGCTTTTTATTTTTAGAGACTAGCATACCTACTTTTTCCAGAGCCACTTCTTTTTGCTGATCTTTTCCATTTTCTCCTATATTTTCTGGGTATTTATCGCTTGGAAATGGTGCTACAGGATGAACTCCGTGAAATTTGAATGTGTTACCAGAAGGCAATGTGACCACCGCATTAAAAGATGGGACTTTAGAATGATTCAAAAACTGTATTTCTGTTTCAATTAAAGGAAATTTAGAGTAAAGTGCCATTCCGTAGGCATTATCTAAAGGATACTCCATATAATATGGGTATTCTTGTTTTAAAGAATGAAGTTGTTCTACCCACCATGAATCTACTTCCATAACCAAAACTAAATCTGGATTTGAACTGCTAATTATATCTAAGAATTTTGAAGAATTTTTATTGGTGATAAGTACATTGGCCAATAGAATCCCTACAGTTTTTTCAGTGTTCACTTCAGAAAAATCTACTGAAGGGACTGCTTTTTCTCCTAATAAATATGTAGATATAAAGCTAAAATGAATAAAAATTGCTGCAAATAATCCTATAGTAAGAGCTATTGATGTGAGTTTCCATTTTCTATTTAAAATAACAAAGAGAATTAGCATGAGAATGCTTGCAATAAATTGCTGAAGGCGTGGAAAATCAAGTATTTTCAAGTACCATTTTGGAATATTATATAATAAGGATAGCAAGCTGGCGAGTATGAGCAAGAAGCTTATTGTAATAACAATATATAAGATAATATTTCGGAACTTATTTTCTTTTATTCTCATAACGCATTCTTTTAAACTCATTTCAAATTAAGAATTTTATTATTTCTCTAAATTGAAAACTATGATTTTTAGTAAATGTTGGACTTTTAATTGAAAGTAAAAACTTAGAAAAGTAAATCTCGAAAATCCCAGACCTTATAGATGTAAAGAATTAAAAATCCGAAAGCAATTATAAATTCCATAAAACTGGAAGCTAAAAATCCAATAAATGATCCAAAAGCAGCCTTAAGTGCCGACTTAGAATTGCTTTTGTTAATGATTTCACCAAGAAAAGCCCCTATAAAGGGTCCAATTAATACTCCGAATGGGATTGGTGCGATTAATCCAACAACAAGACCAATAGTGGCTCCAATCATTCCTGCCTTACTTCCACCAAAACGTTTAGTTCCCATCGCTGGGATAATTAGATTTAAAGCATATATAAGAATAGCAATAACCAAGGTGATACCAAGCAGCCAATAGTTCATTGGAATAGAAGGAGCAAGATATAAAACTAAAAGCCCGATCCAGCTTACTGGAACTCCCGGTAACACCGGCAAAAAACTGCCAAATAAACCAACAATCATTAAAATGCCACCAATAATTATTAAAAGTAACTCCATATCTCTAATGTTTTCAGCTAAAATATCGAATTAATTAAATATTTAAACTAAATTGTTAGTTCAACTAATAATTTAGTTCTATATTAGCTTTAATAAATTTATTAGAAATGAAACAGCTAACGAAAGCAGAAGAGGAGATCATGCAGATCTTATGGCAACTTAAGGAAGGGAATGTTGCGGGGATCATTGAAGAGATGCCCGATCCAAAACCCGCGTATAATACGGTCTCTACTATCGTAAGGATTTTGGAATCCAAAGATTTTGTTGGCCATAGGAAAGAGGGGAAAGGCTATATCTATATTCCTATTGTAGAAAGGGAAACCTATAGCAACCAAAGTATGAATAAGCTCATGGATAATTATTTTAATGGTTCTTTTAAAAGCATGGTTTCATTTTTTATGAAGAAAAATGATCTTGATACTAAAGAACTGGAAGCTATTTTAAAGGAAATTAATAAAGAGGATTAATATGCAGTCTTATATTATACAAGTCGTATTATTTCAGTTGGTATTCCTGTTGGTGTATGAATTCTTACTGAAAAAGGAAACATTTTTTAACTATAATCGGGCTTACTTACTTCTTACACCTGTATTAGCATTTTTATTACCCATAATTAATATTGAGATGTTATCTGGCTTTGTACCACAGGAATCTGTGACATCCATTTCAAGGTTTTGGCTTCCGGAAGTAAATATTGGAGGTGTTACGCAAAATACACAGCAACTTCCTGAAATAGTATTATCTGAAAAAAGCCATTCTTTTAACTGGATGATAATTATTTATTGCATTGGTGCCATTGTAAGTTTAGGGATCGTTGGTAAAAAGCTTTTTAACTTGCGCAAATTGTTCAAGTTTAATGTTATTTCAGAAGTAAAACAATTTAAGATTGTCGAAATTCCTTCCTCTAATGTCGCCTGCACTTTTAATAAAACCATATTTTTAGGAGATGAATTAACTGCAATCGAGAAGGAACAAATTGTAGCACACGAGTTAATTCATGTGGAGCAAAAGCATAGTTATGATCTTGTGTTTTTTGAAATATTAAAAATCATTTTCTGGTTTAATCCGCTAATTTATATCTACCAGAATAGAATAGCCGCTTTGCACGAATTCATCGCAGACTCCAACGTGGTTAAAATAGTAGAAAAGCGAAGTTATTATGAACAATTATTAAACACTGCTTTCAACACACAAAATATTTCATTCATCAATCAATTTTTTAATCATTCATTAATCAAAAAACGAATAGTTATGTTACAAAAATCAAAATCTAAAACCATCGCAAAGTTCAAGTATTTGGTAATCTTACCGCTACTGCTGATTATGCTGACAATTGTTTCCTGTGCTCAGGAGGGTCCTGAAGAAATGGCTAAGGAAAGTTCAATTTCTAAGCAGTTAGTCGAAATTAAACAGGCATTAGATGAAGGCAAGGAACTTTCCGAAGTTGAAAGAGAACAGTTTTTTAGCATTATGGAACAGATAGTTAAAGATGAGAACGATTTACCTCTTCCTCCTCCTGCTCAATACCCAGATAAATCTTCATCGAATGGTTTCCCAGGAACAGATGTACCATTTGCATTAATAGATCAAGTGCCACTTTATCCAGGTTGTGAGAATTTAGCCAGTAACGAAGAGCAAAAGAAATGCATGTCTCAAAAAATACAAGAACATGTAATTGGAAACTTCAATTCCAATTTAGGAAAAGAAGTAGGACTTACAGGAGTAAACAGAGTGATCGTTCAATTTAAAATAGATAAAACTGGGAACATTGTAGATGTGAAATCTAGAGCTGCGCATCCGAAATTGGAAGAAGAAGGGAAACGCGTGATTAATTCTTTACCACAAATGACTCCTGGAGAACAAAACGGAACTACAGTTGGTGTAATGTATTCACTTCCTATAGTATTTGAAGTAAATGAGTAAAATTAGCTTGTTAATTATGTTGATGGTTTTTAAAGTCGGGGCGCAAACCCCAACTTTAGCTATTGCAGACAGTTTATATGCAATTGGCAATTATACGGAAGCTATTCAGCAATTGGAAAATCTTAAGGAGAGTTCAGATGCTGTGCAGCTTCGGTTAGCAAAAGCTTATGTTGCCTCAGGAAAGCTTGATTCTGCTATAAAAACCTATAAAGTAATAGTACTTCAAAATCCAAATAAGTTGCTTTCTGCTATAGATTATGGAGAAGTGCTTATAAAAGCTGGAGAATTAAATTCCGCAGATAGTTTGTTTGACCTGCTATCAGCAAAATATCCCAAGACTGCCAGTTTTCAATTTCAGCGTGGAATTATAAAGGAAAAACAAAATGATAGCACCTATATCGGTTTTTTGGAAAGAACTATTGAAATAGATCCCAACCATCAACAAGCTCTATACAAACTTGCCAAAGATGCATTGAGCAAAAGGAATTTTCCTTTGGCAGAAGAACTCAGTTTACAAGGTTTAGAAGCAAATCCTTCCAATGCTTCACTACTTTCTATTTTGGCTCAAACTTATTTTAATGAAAATTCTTTTATCCTCGCAATAACCCCTTTTGAGAAATTATTGGAATTAGGGCAAGGAAACGAATTTGTGCATTCTAAATTAGGGCATTGTTATTATCGTCTCCATTATCATATAGAGGCAATTTCACAATATAATTTGGCTCTTGGATATGAAGACAGAAACTCTGACACACATTACAATCTCGGCAAATTATATGCGAGAACTGGAGATCTTAAGAAATCTGAGGCTCATCTGCTACTGGCACTTTTAATAAAAAAACAGCCCGTAGATGCCGAATTTCTTAGTCTTGCTTTAACTTACAAGCTGCAAGAAGATTATAAAAAAGCACTTCAATATTTCAATAGCGCATTAGAGGAAAACCCAAATAATGAGAGGGCTTTATACGAGCGAGCGATTGCGGCAGATAATTATTTTAAAGATAAAAAGTCAGTTCTAAACTATTATCAGGCCTACCTTGATAAGTATTCAAGTAAAGGAAATTTTGAGTTGATACATCTAGCACAAATTAGAATTAAAGATATTAAGGAAGAATTGCACCTAAACGGAGAATAGTTTTTCCTAAGCTGCTTAAATTCACTATTTTTGGAATTCCATAGACTAGATAGTTAGCTGCATGAGAAAAACATTACTTCTGCTTATTTTTCCAATTTTGGTGTGTTGTAATAATTTTGAAACCAAGAAGATCTCTTCTGAAGAGGTGCTTACCCAAGAATCACAATCTTTAAATTGGAAAGAAGTAGATGAATATCCTGCTTTCGAAAATTGTAAATCTGTCAAAGAATTAGCCAAGGCAAGAAGTTGTTTTGAAACGACAGTTGCCAATTCTATTTACGCATATTTAACCAAACAGCAACCAATCGTAACCCAAGCTATAGACGATACCTTATTCTTGTATCTGGAGATCTCTAAATCTGGAAAGCCCATTGTAGACTCAGTTAGAGTAGATACAATAATTACTAATCAACTACCAGAATTGGAGTTATGGGTTAGGCAAAGTGTGGATTCCTTACCGAAAATATACCCCGCAATAAAACGAGGAATTCCTGTTTCCAGCGTATTTAAAATGCCAATTCTTATTAAGGCAGAGTAGATTTGCAATAATCAATAATCAATAAACAATTAGCAGTTGGCAGCGACAAGTCATTTCGACTTCGCTCAATACAGGTTATAGTTGAGAAGTGACTTTTTCTATTTTCTAAAATTTCTTCCTTTCCATTGGAATCCACTGAATAAAGATGCAATCGCTACTGTTGTGGAGAAAAATGGATATAAAAGGCTAGACCATAAGTAATGACTCAGTATCAATTGCTTTCTGAAGAAAATTGCTGAATGATAAAGTAATATGAAATCCACCAAAAACTTTATAAGAAAACTGAAGAGCACTAGTTCATAATTCACTTTGTTTAAGAGAGTCAAAATAAGTCCAATCACCAAGAATAGATTTACCAATAAAACGATTAGTCCAACGAGCTTTGCAAAAGTGCTTTTATAAGCTGTCGCTTTTGCTGCCCACCGAATTCGTTGTGAAAACAGTGATTCTAAGGAGGGCTGAGGTTTCGTTTTTACAATAGCAACTTCAGATTTTAAGTAGGATACCGGGTAATTTAATTCGATAAACTTCTGAAGTAGAAAAACATCATCTCCACCAGAAATATTTGAATTCCCTACATATCCTTCTGCATTTAAAAAGGCATCTTTCTTATAACACATATTGGCGGCATTACACATAAAAGGTTTTTTTAATCCGAATGCTCCTATGCTGACAGCTTGCAGACTCATAAAATCCAAATCTTGAAAAGCAATCAGATAGTTTAAGAACTTTTCTTTATTAGATGGTCCATTTAGAAAACTTACAGGCCCAGCTATTAAGTTAGCCTTGGTTCCTAGAACACTTTCATTATATGCTTCCAGCCATTTGCTTGGAACTATACAATCTGCATCTGTAGTTAAGATGTTTTCAAATCTGGACGCTTCAATAGCTGTTATTATGGCATCCTTTTTTGGAGAGTTTGTTTTTCTATTATTATTAATTATAGAAAAAACGAGATTTGGGTGAGATTGTTTAAAATTAAAACAGGCTTGCAGAGAATTGTCTTCAGAATCATCATTCACCAGAATGATTTCAAAATAAGATCTTGGATAATCCAAGTTGGATAGTGAATACAGCAGAGCTGGTAAATTTTCGGCTTCATTTCTAAAAGGAATTATTATGGAAAATTTGTTTGCCGGTGTAACTCCCTTCAATTTAAACTTTTCGACCTTTTTCCAACCAAGGAGGAGTGCAATTATCAAAACCGCATAACTTAGGGTGAGCACAATCATAAAAATTATAAATAATTGCATGTTTACAGATCGCCAGATTAACAGAATTGCTAAGTAGAATTATGTAGCTTTGTAAAGCCTATTCAAAAGTAAACAAACTATTAAGAATGGGTAACCGCTAAAGACTTTCCGCTTTTGAAAAACGAACGAATTATTTTAGGAATCGACCCTGGAACCACCATTATGGGGTTTGGTTTAATCAAGGTAGTGAACAAAAAAATGGAGTTTTTACAACTTAATGAGTTGTTACTTCAGAAATATAGCGATCCTTATATTAAACTGAAACTAATTTTTGAGCGTACCGTGGAGTTAATTGATACTTTTCATCCAGATGAGATCGCTATAGAAGCACCCTTTTTTGGGAAAAATGTGCAATCTATGCTAAAACTCGGGAGAGCACAAGGGGTAGCCATGGCTGCCGGATTATCCAGAGAAGTTCCTATTACAGAATACTTGCCCAAAAAGATTAAAATGGCCATTACAGGCAATGGGAATGCCAGTAAGGAACAAGTGGCTAAGATGCTGCAAAGTTTGTTGGGTCTTAAAGAATTGCCTAAGAATTTAGATTCAACAGATGGATTGGCAGCAGCGGTCTGTCATTTTTACAATTCCGGTAGAGTGGAAGTGGGTAAAAGTTATACGGGTTGGGATTCCTTTGTAAAGCAAAATCCGAGTAAACTCAAAAAGCAATAAACTAATATCAATTAGCAATGAGTGAAATTAATAACCCACTTTCGAAGAAATCTTATGATTTTGCATTGATAATAATAAGTATTTACAAAAATCTTATTGCTTATAAAAAGGAGTTTGTATTATCCAAACAATTATTGAGATCTGGCACCTCTATTGGAGCTAATGTAGCTGAAGCAAATGGAGCGATTTCCAAAGTTGACTTTTCAGCAAAAATTTCTATAGCTTATAAAGAAAGTCTTGAGGGAAAATATTGGTTGTCACTTCTACAAGACTCAGAAAATTTGGAGGTAGATACATTCCAAAATTCTTATGAGATAGCAAATGAACTATCCAAAATAATGTTTTCAAATTTGAAAACTACAAGAATCAAAAATTGATTATTGCTAATTGATCATTGTTAACTGAAACTATGTCGTCTCTCTATATACATATCCCTTTTTGTAAGCAGGCCTGTCACTATTGTGATTTTCATTTTTCTACTTCGATTAGAAAAAAAGGAGAACTAGTGAGTATGTTATGTGAAGAGATTAGGCTTCGAAAGGATGAATTACCCGGAAAGCAGCTGGATACTATCTATTTTGGTGGAGGGACTCCTTCGTTACTTTCTTCAGAAGAATTGAAGCAGATCTGTGATACGATAAACAATAATTTCGAAGTTAGGGAAGATGCAGAGATCACTTTGGAAGCAAACCCAGATGATTTGACTCTTGAGAATATTAAAATCTTTAAAAAGGCCGGAATAAATAGATTGAGCATTGGGGTGCAATCTTTTTTTGAAGAGGATTTACAATTAATGAACCGAGCACATAATGCAACCGAAGCTTTGGAAAGCATACAAATGGCTAAACAGTTTTTTGAGAATATATCCATAGATCTTATTTACGGAATTCCAGGAATGAGCAACGAGCGTTGGAAGACAAATATTGAAACTGCTTTGTCGCTTGGTTTACCACATTTCTCATGTTATGCGTTAACTATCGAGCCTAACACAGCTCTTAAGAAAATGATTGAAAAAGGAAAGGTGAAGCCGGTAGATGATGAAGCTGCAAGAGCACATTTCGATATTTTAACCATGCGACTGAAGGAGAAAGGCTTTACTCATTATGAATTTTCTAATTATGGAAAACCAGGGTTTTTCTCTGAAAATAATACAGCCTATTGGTTTGGAAAACCTTATTTAGGAATTGGGCCTTCTGCTCATTCTTATGATGGAGAAAACAGAAAATGGAATATCAGTAATAATACGCTTTATATGAAATCTATAGAAATGGGAAAGTTGCCTTTAGAGCAAGAAGAACTTTCCACTACAGATAGATATAATGAATATGTAATGACTAGACTGCGCACCATATGGGGAATTGATATTAATGAAGTGGAAGAGCGGTTTGGGAATTTATATAAAACCCATTTATTAAATGAGGCTTCCAATGAAATTAAATTAGGATTATTAAAACAAAATGAAAATGTAATTACGGTCACAAAAAAAGGGAAGTTCTTAAGTGACGGGATTGCCAGTAATTTGTTTTTTATAAATTAGAGAAAATATTATAGACTCCGGACAAGAGTATTTAGATGAAAGCAGAAATTGAACATAAAAATAAATCTTACAATATAGATCTCTCTAAGCCATTGGATATTTCTCTTGTTTTAAGGGGAGATGATAAGAATCCGATTGCTTGGTACTTGAATCCGCCTAAGATCCAGCCAGTTGTGGATGGTGATTTTACAGGGAAAGTAACTGCTGGGAGTTCTACCAATTTCAATAATATTTATTTCAATCCTCATGCACATGGCACGCATACCGAATGTGTGGGTCATATAACACGAGAATTTCATGGTATAAATGAAACCTTAAAGACTTTCTTTTTTACTGCTAAAGTAATCTCCATTG
The DNA here is from genome assembly GCF_000403785.1 of Gillisia sp. CAL575. Lineage (GTDB taxonomy): Bacteria > Bacteroidota > Bacteroidia > Flavobacteriales > Flavobacteriaceae > Gillisia. Next base: position 184,200 of record NZ_APHJ01000021.1, on the reverse strand, counting down.
AACCAGAGAATCAGGGAGAAGATTTAGTGATCACTGAAGCTCAAATTAAAAGTTTGCTAAAAGAAAATGAGGCTGAAGCGATTGTAATTAGAACATTACCAAACTATATTGAAAAGCGTAGTAAAAAATATTCTCATACCAATTGGCCTTATTTAGAGGAGGCTGCTGCCAGATATATTAGAGAATGTGGAATTAAGCACCTTTTAATCGATCTACCTTCTGTAGATAAGGAAAAAGATGAAGGAAAGCTATTAGCTCACAAGGCCTTTTGGGATTATCCTAAAAACACAAGATTTGATACTACGATTACAGAACTAATCTATGTGGCTAGTAAAATTAAAGATGGAATGTATATTTTAAATCTACAAATAGGTTCATTTGAGAATGATGCTTCGCCTAGCAAACCGGTGCTGTACAAAATAGAATAAATGCTAAAAATTAAAAACCCGTTTCAAGTAACTGAAACGGGTTTTTTTATAATATAAAATGATTGCTTAACCTAAAGCAACTCTTTCAAAAGAAACAACTTTAAGATCTTTGTCTACAGACTTAATGTAAGCAGAGATGCTCATTTTGTTATCTTTAATATAATCTTGGTTCACTAAAGTGTTATCCTTAAAGAAACGCTTGATCTTGCCTTTAGCAATGTTATCTAACATTTCTTCTGGCTTTCCTTCTTGTCTTAATTGATCTTTAGCGATCTCGATTTCTTTGTCGATGATAGTTTGATCTACACCTTCTTCATTTAAAGCAACTGGGTTCATAGCTGCAGCTTGCATAGATACGTTTTTAGCAGCTTCTTCAGCTCCTTCAACATTCTTTGAAAGTCCAGTTAGAACAGCAATTTTATTACCTGCATGAATATAAGAACCTACAAAAGGAGCTTCCATAGTACGGTAATCTCCTATTTCAATTTTCTCACCAATAACTCCGGTTTGCTCAGTTAATTTATCCTGAACAGAAATTCCGTTGAAATCTGCTGCTAATAGTTCTTCTTTAGAAGAAGTAGAAAGTGCAATTTCTGCAATTTGAGTAGCCATAGCTACGTAAGTATCATTTTTCGCAACGAAATCTGTCTCACAGTTTAAAGAAACAATCACACCTTTAGTAGCGTCATCATTAACTTTAGCAATTACAGCTCCTTCAGAAGAATCTCTGTCGGCACGTTTTGCAGCAACTTTTTGACCTTGTTTACGTAACACTTCGATTGCTAATTCAAAATCTCCATCAGCTTCCACTAATGCTTTTTTGCAATCCATCATACCGGCACCGGTAGATTTTCTTAATTTATTTACTTCTGCGGCTGTTATATTTGCCATGATGTTTAAAATTTTTTAGTTTTTAAAAAATAAGTCGTTTAGCTTTGTTTGAAGAAAGATCTAAACGACTTATATATTACTTAAAAAGGTATGTTATTCTTTCTCTTCCGTAGAATCTGCAGCTTTTTCAAGTGTTTCTTCTTTAGATTCTAATTTCACATCTTTTTTAGCCTCTTTCATCGCTTTTTTATCTTCAGCATCTGTAGAAGGAACTTCTACATCAGCTTTAGCTTCTTTCGTTGCTTTTTTATCTTCAGCATCTTTAGAAGGAGCTTCTACTTTATCATCAGATTTTTTTGCTTTAGGAGCTTTGTCGGCTTTCTCCTCTTTGTTGTCTTCTTTAGCATCTTTGTTAGACTTTCTTTCAGAAAGACCAGCAATAATAGATTCTGCCATGTAAGAAACAACTTTGTCAATAGATTTTGAAGCATCATCATTAGATGGAATCACATATTCTACTTCACGAGGATCAGAATTTGTATCAACCATTGCAAAGATTGGAATGTTTAATTTTTGAGCTTCTTTAACCGCGATATGCTCACGGGTAATATCTACAACAAATAGAGCAGAAGGAAGACGGCTCATTTCTGAAATAGAACCTAAGTTTTTCTCTAACTTAGCTCTTAAACGGTCTACTTGTAAACGTTCTTTCTTGGAAAGAGTGTTGAAAGTACCATCCTTTTTCATTCTATCAATAGAAGACATTTTCTTAACTGCCTTACGGATAGTGATAAAGTTTGTAAGCATTCCACCAGGCCATCTTTCAGTGATAAAAGGCATGTTAGCTTTTGCTGCGTGTTCTGCAACAATTTCTTTAGCTTGTTTCTTGGTAGCTACAAAAAGTATTTTTCTTCCACTAGCAGCGATCTTATTAAGAGCTTCACCAGCTTCCTGCATTTTTGCAGCACTTTTATATAGGTTTATGATGTGAATCCCATTGCGTTCCATATAGATATATGGGGCCATGTTCGGGTTCCATCTTCTTGTAAGGTGTCCAAAATGTACACCTGCATCAAGTAATTCTTTTACTTCTACTTTGTTTGCCATTTTTGTAATAGTTTACGTTCTGTTGAGATAGCAACCCCGCTAAAGCGTGGTTTAGATGCTAAACTAACCTCCTACTCGTCAACACGCTCAGTGTGACATCGGAGCAACAACAAAAATTTTAATTTTTAAATGAACTTTTGGGCAATGCCCACTGATATTAACGTTTAGAGAACTGGAATTTCTTTCTAGCTTTCTTCTGTCCGAATTTCTTACGTTCTACCATTCTTGGATCTCTGGTCATTAAACCTTCAGGCTTTAATGTAGCTCTGTTTTCCGGGTCTAATTCTACCATCGCTCTAGATATAGCAAGACGGATAGCTTCAGCTTGTCCAGTGATACCACCACCGTAAACATTAACTTTGATATCGAAGTTCTCTTCGTTTCCAGTCATGTTTAGAGGTTGCATTACCTTATAAACTAAAGGTCCTGTAGTGAAATAATCGTTAAGATCCTTTTTGTTGATAGTAATGTTGCCTTTTCCTTGTCCAACATATACACGTGCAACAGCCGTTTTTCTACGGCCAATTTTGTGAATAACTTCCATTACAAAAGATCGTTTAGGTTGATAGTTTTAGGCTTTTGTGCAGATTGATCATGTTCTGATCCTACATATACCTTTAAATTACGGAATATAGCTGCGCCTAATTTGTTTTTAGGTAGCATTCCTTTTACCGCATTTTCAATTAACCTTTCCGGTCCTTTATTGAAAAGTTCGGTTGCAGTTAGACTGCGTTGTCCCCCAGGGTAGCCAGTATGGCGAATGTATTCTTTAGAATCCCATTTCTTTCCTGTTAAGTTGATTTTCTCGGCATTGGTAACAATTACGTTATCACCGCAATCAACGTGTGGGGTGAAGTTAGGCTTGAATTTCCCTCTTAGTAATTTTGCAACCTGAGTAGAAAGACGACCTAAAGTCTGACCATCAGCATCTACGTGTACCCAATCTTTGGTCACGGTAGCCTTGTTGGCCGATACTGTTTTGTAGCTTAATGTGTCCACACTAATTAATTTTACTTGTTATTAAACATTCCATTCCCTGTCCCCTAGATAAATCTATCGGGAAATCAGGGGTGCAAATGTACAATTATAAATTCAGAATGCAAATAGACCTTCATTAATTTATTAGAACAGAAATCATTGACTATCAATACTCTTGATTTACTGTGAAAAGATGGTCTAGATGAAAGCTTAACGATTGGTATTAGCTAAGATAAATTAGAAATTAAATAGCGGTCAAAAATTAAAAATATTCTCCAAATTCTTAAACGTTGAAATACTATATTTAACGATGAGTGGTAATTTTCGTGTTAATATTGTCACAAAATACCTACATAATACACTACGTTTGCACTTTAGATTCCCTAATATCAAATACCTACATTATGAGATTACCAAGTATCACTCTAATTATAGCACTATCCTTCTTAAGCTTTTCTTGCACCAAGGAAGATGCTGCCGACTCCAACTCTTTTAAATCAAGCAATTTTTCAACAACTATTGATTCTGATGATCTTATTGGAGAGTGGAAACTTTCTGCTATGCAGGCTGATACTTTGGTAGATCTTAATCAAGATGGAACTGGAGATAACAACCTAATAAATGAATCCGCTTGTTTTAATGATATGAAAGTGACTTTTAATAAAGAGACTAAAGCCGATGGAAGTGTAGTAAGAGAATTTGCTACCACCAATGCACGTTTAGATTTTAATGGTGGAACTACTAATGCTGAATTTGTATGTGTTAAGAATAGAGTTGATTTTGGAACTTGGGATGTTGAAGGCACAGATCTTGTTCTTAATATCAATATAGACGGAACCATATACACAGATAGAAAACCATTAAACTATAATGCAACTACATTTGCATTTGATGTTTCAAAAGCAGAATCGAATATATATGTAACAGATCCAGGAGATACCTCAGCATCAAAAATTAGGATTCTGTCTCTGGAATATACTAGGCAATAATACAGTTTCCATTTTAATAAAAAAGCTGTCCTTTTTAAGTGGGACAGCTTTTTTTTATATAAATCTTAAAATAATTTTTATTCAGTTTAAAATATTTATTTTCTACTAACTACTAACTACTAACTACTAACTACTAATGTGCCTCCAGCCAATTTTTACCTTCTCCTAAATCTACATCCAAAGGAACTTCCATCTTAAAAGCGTTTTCCATTTCCTCCTTAATCATTTTTCTCATTTCTGGTAATTCTTCATTGTAAGTATCAAAAACCAATTCATCATGAACTTGTAAAAGCATTTTAGTTTTATAATTACCCTCTTTTAATTTGAGGTGAATATTGATCATCGCTAATTTTATAATATCTGCTGCACTTCCTTGGATTGGTGCGTTCACTGCATTTCGTTCTGCAGCACCACGAACTACTGCATTTTGTGAATTGATATCTTTTAAATACCTGCGCCTTCCAAGCACAGTTTGCACATAACCATTATCTCTTGCGAAATCTACTTGCTCTTGCATGTAGCTTTTCAATTTAGGATATGTGGTATAATAGGTTTCTATAAGGTCTTTTGCTTCCCCTCTGGAAAGATCGGTCTGATTGCTCAATCCAAAAGCGGAAACCCCGTAAATGATTCCAAAATTTACCGTTTTTGCATTGCTCCGTTGTTCTCTGGTCACTTCCTCTAAAGGAACATTAAATACCCTGGCAGCAGTAGATGCATGAATGTCTTCTCCTTTCTTAAAAGCTTCGATCATAGTATCCTCTTTGCTCAAGGCCGCAATAATTCGAAGTTCTATTTGGGAATAATCTGCCGCTAGTAAAGTATAATTCTCATCTCGCGGAATAAATGCCTTTCTTACTTGTCTTCCTCTTTCTGTTCTAATTGGGATGTTTTGCAAATTTGGATTATTGGAGCTCAATCTTCCAGTAGCAGCAACTGTTTGCATATAATCTGTATGCACTCTGCCAGTTGTTTTTTCAACCTGAGTTGGTAAAGCGTCTACATAAGTATTCTTTAGTTTTACTAGGCCTCTGTATTCTAGTACGCTTTTAATAATTTCATGATCTGAAGCTAAATAGGAAAGCACATCTTCACTTGTAGAATATTGACCTGTTTTAGTCTTTTTCGGCTTTTTTACTAATTCTAATTTTTCAAAAAGAATAACACCTAATTGTTTTGGAGATGCAATGTTAAATTCTTCTCCTGCTTCTTCATAAATATGTTTTTCTAGGCTTGCGATATCTTTTTCTAATTCTGAAGAAAGCGATTTTAAGAAATCTTCATCTAGATTGATGCCTTCCAATTCCATATCGGCTAAAACTCTTACCAGCGGAATTTCTATATCATTGAATAATTTTTCAGTCTCAGCTTCTTTTAATTCTGGCTGAAATTGTTGTTTTAGCTGAAGCGTAATATCTGCATCTTCAACAGCATATTCTGTCTGATTATCCAAAGGAACGTCTCTCATATTTCCCTGATTCTTTCCTTTCTTACCAATAAGTTCTGTGATAGACTGCGGAGTGTAGTTGAGATAGGTTTCTGCGAGCACATCCATATTATGTCGCATATCAGGATTAATAAGATAATGTGCGATCATGGTATCGAATAATTTGCCTTTTACCTCAATATTATATTTTGCAAGAACCTTTATATCATATTTTAAATTCTGTCCAATCTTTTCAATATCTTCTGATTCGAAAAAGGGGCGTAATTTCTCAATGATCGCTTGCGCTTCCGCATCATCTTCCGGGAATGGCATATAAAACCCTTTTCCTGCTTCCCATGAAAATGCAATTCCAACCAATTTTGCTTCCAACGGATTTAAACTAGTAGTTTCTGTATCAAAACATACGCTGGTTTGCTTCAATAAATTTTTCAGAAATAACTCAGTCGCCATATTACTGGTTAGACTTTGATATACATGCCCAGAAGTTGACAGGTCTTTTCTACTAGAAGTTTCTTCAATAACAGTAGCATCTCCACCAAATAAAGAAAATTGTCCAGCACCTGCGGTTGAATCCTTTGCTTGCGCTTTTGCTGTCGGAGTTCCTGAAACTTGAGTAGGCGTAGCCGTTTGTTCTCCTGAAAATAATTTTAAAAACTGATCTTTCAATCTTCGGAACTCCAGTTCTTCAAACAACATCTGAACTTTATCTCCATCTGGTTGAGACAATTCGTAATTTTCAGCATGAAATTGTACATCACAATCTGTGATAATAGTTGCTAGTCTTTTCGAGAGGGTTCCTAATTCTTTATTGGCTTCAATCTTCTCTTTCATTTTTCCTTTCAGCTTATCTGTATTTGCTAAAAGTTCTTCCATGCTTCCGTATTCAGCTAAAAATTTCTTCGCTGTTTTTTCACCTACTCCGGGAAGTCCGGGGATATTATCTGAAGCATCTCCCATCATTCCAAGAAAATCTATTACTTGCTCCGGGCGTTCTACACCAAACTTCTTCTGAACTTCGGGAATCCCCAAAATTTCTATTCCATTCCCCATTCTTGCAGGGCGATACATAAAAATATTTTCTGAAACCAACTGTGCAAAATCCTTGTCTGGAGTCACCATAAAAATCTTGTAACCCTCTTTTTCGGCTTGTTTAGCCAAGGTTCCAATTACGTCATCTGCTTCACAACCTGGTAATTCCACCACGGGAATATGCATTGCATGAAGGATATCTTTTATATAAGGAATTGCAATAGAAATTGGTTCAGGAGTGGCATCTCTGTTTGCTTTGTATTCGGAATATAATTCGGTGCGTTCATGGCTGCCATCCTTATCAAAGCATACCGCTAAATGATCTGGCCTCTCTCTACGAATTACATCAAAAAGAGAATTTGTAAACCCCATAATCGCAGAGGTATCCAAGCCTTTAGAATTAATTCTCGGATTTTTTATAAATGCATAATATCCTCTAAAAATTAAAGCGTAAGCGTCAAGTAGAAATAAGCGTTTTTGGTCTGCCATGGGTAAGAATTTATTCGAATCTCAAAACTACAAAGTTATTGTTGAATAACGGGTTTTGAAATTTTAAAACTGAAATTTATTGGTTAATCACTTCCATCTGATGGTTTTTCAAAAACTTAATAAAAGTGACAGAAAGTCTAGTTATTGCTGTATATCTTCAAAAAATTTAAGTAAATATTTACGTTTTGTTGGATTGAAAATTTAACTCAAAGATTATTTTTTTACCTGCCCTTCATTTATTTTGCTCGTCCAAAATAAACGAAGCAAACAAAACGACGCCTTTTTCAAGGAATTTTTTGGCGAAAATGCCAAAAACCGTACTAAAATTTCCGCGGATAGGCGATGGAAAAATCACCCATTCTGAATCTCGGAAATTTCACCACATATTCTGCAAAAAAGGATTTAAGAAAAAATTCTAACTTCTAGATAGATATCCAAGGCGTTTTTCGGGGAAAAACCCTAAGTGAGCGTTTAAAAATTATAAGAACTAGGAATATTTTCATTTTTCCCATCTTGATATTTCACATAACTGAAGCCTTTCTGGATGCAATGAGAACCAATTTCTCCTTTCTTATTTACTGCGATAAATGCCGCCTGAAATTCCTTGAAATTTGGATTGGCTTTAATAATTCTGTTTATCGCTTCTTCACAAGCATCTTGTGGGGATTGTCCTTGTCTCATTAATTCTACGATCAGGAAACTTCCAACACTTTTCATAATTGCTTCTCCCATTCCTGTTGCAACTGCACCACCAACTTCATTATCCAAAAATAATCCAGAACCAATTATTGGGGAATCTCCAACGCGACCATTTATTTTATATGATAAACCAGAACTGGTACATGCACCAGCAATATCTCCATTCTTATCTATACATAACATTCCAATGGTGTCATGGTTTTCGATATTTATTATTGGTTTGTATTCTTTCTTTTTCAGCCATTCTTGATATGCCAATTTTGAGCCTTCAGTAAAAAGCTCCTCCTTTTCAAATCCTTGCTGAATTGCAAAAAGATCGGCTCCTTCTCCCGCTAACATCACGTGCGGAGTTTCTTCCATCACTTTCCTAGCCACAGAGGCTGCATGAGAAGTGTATTTTAAATAGACCACTGCGCCGGCATCCCCGCTCGGGGACATAATGCAAGCATCTAAAGTGACATTTCCATCCCTATCTGGTGCGCCACCTTTACCAACTGTGGTATTTCTAATATCTGCTTCTTCTACCATCACTCCTTGTTCTACAGCGTCTAAAGCGGTGGCTCCTTCAGCTAACAATTCTCCGGCTCTTTTACTGGCATTCGGAAAATTCCAAGTGGCTATGGTTAAAGGGAATATATTTGATTTATATGATATCATTGCTGAATTTTTTAATGATTTATCTAGGTTGAATGCAGTTACGGAATTAGAAAAAATTCCTAATACTGCAGATCCCAAGATTGATTGAAGTATAAAATTCCGTCTTTTCAAACTGAAACTGATTTTATCGAAGCCTAAATTTAAATATTACACTTTATTAAAAACAGCAATCTGGAAATTAGTTTGTGAATATTTAAGTCCTAAACAAAGTATCCTTTAATTTGTAGCTGATTTGGACTATATTTATAAAAATATAACTTAGGTCGCACTTTAGTTTTATTTAAATTAAACTTTTAGCGGAAGTATAAATATTAATTTCACTTTTCATTATTCTCCACAATTCTATGTTTGCAAGTGAAACTTGGTCTTTATACGTTACTCTTCTCCTTATTGTTTATTCATTGGTAATAATATTCTTTGTGGTTCGCGGAATGCGAAAAACAAAAGATATAGATGATTTCGCACTCGGTAGCAAAGGATTCCCGGCATGGGCGGTTGGCTTGTCTTTAGCTGCATCTATGACCAGTGCGGCAACCTTTATAATAAACCCAGGGTTTATTGCTTTATATGGTTTTTCTGGCCTGATCTCTTTTGGGTTTGTAATGCCTATTGCAATTTTTTGCTCTCTAATTTTCTTTACCAAAGCATTTCAAAAATATGGTTCTACCGTAAAAGCTTTGACCATGGCTCAATGGATCGGTAAACGTTATGACAGCAAAGGCTTAACTATTTTCTTTGCTTTTTTATCATTATTGTTAATCACTTTCATTGTTTTGATCTGTGTGGGTCTAACTCAAATAATTTCCAAGTCTTTAAATCTAGAACCATTTTATGTTTTGTTAGCTTTAATAGTATTTGTGTTTGGATATATGATGTTTGGAGGTGCCAATTCTATGGTTTATACCAATTCTATCCAAGCGATCATCATGTTTGTAGTGGCAATTATTTTAATACTATCCGGGGCTGAATATTTTAATGGAGGGCTAGATGGATTTGCCAATATACTGGATAATATAGACCCAAATCTTACCCAAACCACCAATGAAAAGAGCTTTTTGTTTCGTGATTATTTCGAAATAATTTTCTGCCAAATTATTATAGGGATCGCTATTGTTTGTCAACCTCATATTATTACAAAATCTTTATTTTTAAGGGATGCTAAATCTGTAAATAAATACCTATTTATCGCAATTGGCTGTATGACGGTTTTCTTTTTAGTGGTTATGGTTGGTTTTTATGCAAGAATTACATTTCCAGATCTTACTTTAGAAGGAGTTCCTCTTAAAATGGATGAACTGGTTTCGGCTTATGTAGTCAAAACTTTTTCAGCCGGAGTTGGAGTTATAATAGTTGCCGGACTTATCTCGGCAGGGCTTTCAACTTTGGAAGGATTAATTCAGTCTCTGTCAACCACTATAAGTACAGATCTTATTACTCCGTTATTTCCTTCAGTAAAAAAAATAAGCGGATTTGCATTAAATAAGATTGTGATTATAGCACTGGGAATTGTCAGTTTTTTACTGAGCTATGATCAAATTTTAAACCCAGATATTAGTGTAGCAATCTTTGCTCAAAATGGAGTGTATGCATATTTCGCTGCAGCTTTTGTACCAGTACTGTTTGGGATCTACTTTAAAAAAGTAAGTAAAAATGCGGTGATCATTGCAAGTGTTTCGGCGGTTGCTCTACACTTTATCATTTATTATGGTCGGTTTACGCCTTACATGCAGGAGCCAGTGAATAATCCGGGAGTTTCGGCAGCTATTGCTATTGTGGCCTCATTTATAATTGGTAATTCTCTATATTTATTTAGTAAAAAGAAGGTATGAATTATTTAGACTGGGTCTCCAAATGGTCATCTTACAAACCAAATAAAAAGGCAGTGATGTCTTTGGATACCGGTCTTAGTCTCAGTTACAAACAATTGGATGATAAGTCTCGAAAGGTAGGTTCTTATCTTTTAAATCATTTTCAGCTTAAAAAAGGAGATCGAATTGCAGTTATAGCGGCACATTCTCCGGAGTATTTAATGCTATTTATTGCAGCTCAACGCCTCGGTCTCATCCTGGTGCCCTTAAATTTTCGAGCTACAGAATATGAATTATTACATTATATAAATGATGTAAATCCCTCTTTGATCCTAGCCGAACTCACGCAATTTAATTTGCTGAATGAGCAGTCTGAAATCAAGAATATTCCGACAGTAAAATTTGAATCCTTCTTTGCTGAAGCTAATAAATTAAGCCAAGATGAGGAAAACATCAAGTTCATAATAGAAGTAGACCAGCCTATTTTTATTTTTTATACATCGGGAACAACAGGAAAACCAAAAGGGGTGATATATACTAATCGGATGATGTTTTGGAACAGTCTCAATACCTCTATGCAGCTTGAGTTAACTTCCTTAGATCACACTTTAAATGTATTACCACCATTCCATACCTCTGGATGGAATGTTTTATTGCTACCTATGTTACATCGTGGCGCAAGAGTAGATTTTCTAAAAAGATTTAAGCCGAAAAAGGTATTAAACTATCTGGAGAGCGAACCTATTTCTTTGTTTTTGGCGGTTCCTACTATGCTTAGAATGATGGCTAAAAACAAGGCTTTTTCAAATTTCACTCCGAATAAGTTGAAGTACATCGTGGTGGGAGGGGAGCCACTCTCAATTCCACTAATTGAAGCATGGGCAGAAAAAGGAATTTTACTTAGCCAAGGTTACGGATTAACTGAAGCTGGCCCTTGCATTACTTCGCTTCATTATCATGATGCATTATGGAAAAAAGGTTCCATTGGCAAGCCTAATTTTTACGTAGATATTAAAATAGTTAATTCAGAAAATGAAGAAGTTGCAATTCAGGAAGCTGGGGAGATCTGCTTGCGGGGAAATATAGTAACTCCTGGGTATTGGAACAATTCTGGTTATTCGCTTAATAAAATAAGGGAAGAGTGGCTGTATACTGGAGATATGGCTAAATATGATGAAGATGGTTTTATTTATGTGCTAGGAAGGAAAACCCAGCTTTATATTTCTGGAGGAGAAAATATTCACCCATCCGAGATCGAACATATTTTATATAAGTATGATCTTGTTCGGGAAGCAGCAGTAGTAGGAATCGAAAATGAAAATTGGGGCGAGATAGGTGTTGCTTTTATAGTTTTAAAAAGCGAGAATCTGGATGTCACAGATATTTTAAGTCATTTAAAAAAGTACCTAGCAGGGTACAAAGTTCCAAAAGATATTATTTGTCTCGATTCTTTACCCAAATCTGGCATTGGGAAGATAGATAGAGAAAAACTCAAAGCATTATATAAAATTCTAGATCATGATAAGAAAAATGTTGTTTAGCATCCTGTTCATCTATAGCTTAAGCATTACCGCACAAACGACCATAAGTGAGACCCTAAATTATGATACTGCCGTGAAAAAGATTCAAATAAAATCAGAAGAAATCGCCTACCTCGAAGAAGGTGCAGGAGATAATGTGTTGTTATTTGTTCACGGACTTTCCAGTAATATGGAAGCATGGAGCAAAAATATAGCTAAGCTTAAGGAAAATTATACAAGCATAGCAATAGACCTTCCGGGTTATGGAAAATCAAGTAAGAATTCCAATCATTATTCAATGGCAGATTATGCTTGCTTTATTAATGAATTCATTCAGCAAAAGGAACTTAAAAATGTCAGCCTAGTTGGGCATTCTATGGGTGGTCAAGTTGCTATACATTCAGTTTTGAATCATCCCGAGAATTTTGAAAAACTTATTCTAATTGCTCCAGCAGGAATTGAAACCTTTAGTCCGCAAGAAGCAGGTATTTTAAAAGTTTCTTATACCGCAGAAATGGTTCAGAATGCTACTGAAGAGCAAATAAGGAATAATTTTAAAATGAATTTCTATGAATTTCCTGCTGAGGCAGAATTCATGGTAAAGGATAGGATTGGAATGAAAGAGGCAAGTGATTTTAAAGAGCATTCTATAATTATCGTGAATAATATCGCAGCTATGTTAGATGAGCCTGTTTTGGAAGATCTTAATAAAATTAAAATGCCTGTACTTATGATATTTGGCAAGGAAGACGCTTTGATCCCGAATAGGTATTTTCATCCAACTCTAGATTTACTGAATTTAAGTAAAACGGCAAAAGAACATATGCAACAGCTAGAGGTAAAGATCATTGAAAAAGCTGGTCATTTTGTGAATTTTGAAAAAGCTGCTGAAGTAAATCGTGAAATTGAAGATTTTATGAATCAGGAATGAAATCTAAACTAAAGATATTTAATGATTTTGCTGAAGGAATTCTCCCTCATGAGGCATCTTTTCTTTTAAAAGAAAACAGGATTAGAGATGAGGAAAAGGAATCAATACTTAAGAAGGTATGCATTAATGCGGAGAGATTTGATAGCGTTGAAAGTTTTGATGAAGACATTGATAAAAGGAAATATGCCTACATCAAAAAATGGATCAACACTAAGCTGGGAACGGTAGATGTAGATGCGCATTTGGAATATTTATCCTTTACCGAAAAACAGATAATCACCGATACCATTACTCCTAAGGAAGAACAAGAGCTTCTGAGTCATATTTCAACTTACAATAACACTTCTTTTTACTTTCAGAAATTTTACGAGCTTTTAAAAGAATTTCAGGACTACTTATTAATTCGTTTTAGATACCAGGACTGTAAGTTCACCGAGAGTTTTCTTCAGGAAAACAAGAAGTTTTACGAAGAGTCTATAAAGGTGAAAGAGCAGCTCTTTTATGCAACTAAAGATCTTACACAGGAATATACGAGCGGCACTTTAAACACGATGCATTGGGAGCAACAATTGCTTTCTTATTTATACAGTGAAGAGCTGGATGGAAAAAACAAATACAATTCCTTTATAAGGTTGGTGTTCCTATACTTTAATTATAAAGAATACCAGAAAGCGATGTTGGTTTTCGATTATATAGATGAATGCTTCAGCGATGGTAAGATGTATTCTAAAAGAGTGCTTTTTAACTATTATGCAAACAGAGTTATTTTACACTCCAATCTGGATGATGCTGAAAAAGCAGAATATTATGCTCATCTTTCAGTAAAACAGGAAAACAGCGATAAGTTATTCTATTTAAATAATCTCATCGCAATTCTATTGAAGCGGGAGAAGAATAAACAAGCTTTAAACATTCTCACAGAGAATTACGCACTGTTTAAAAAGTCCAATAATAATCATCAAAGATTAGGGTTTGCAACGCATTATATTAGAACGCTGGTTAGAAATAAGCGTTTAAAGATCGCGGAAACTTTTGCAGAAAATTTCCTTTTTAATAATAAGCAACATGTCTTCGAGCACCGCTGGAGACATTTCTTTTCCAATTATTTAATGCTGCTCACCGCTACAGAAAAACATGTAGAAGTAGTGAAAATGGTCAACAAATACGAGCTGCTAGAACGAGAGTTGGAAGTGATGAATAAGGAGGATTTCATCCCTAAAATTCATTGGTATTTTTTTCTGGCTTTATACATGAATGGATCTATTCCCGAAGAAAAATTATTAGAAGATCTTATAAATACAACATCAAATTTTAAGCTTACAGATAAAGGAAAAAAAGATCTTTTTGCCTTTGTTAATAGGCTGACTTTTATCCTACCAGATGTCTTTTCTAAAATTAAGTCGCACCTTAAAAAGCAGCTTGTAAGCGCTTAAAAAGTCTAATTTATTAACTTTTCTAATTATAATTTTGTTTTGGTCGCACTTAACTAAAGCGAATCCAAAGATTCAAAAGCGGTTCTACTTGTTAATTTGGTCTTAAAATAATTAAACAATCAACTTATGAAGATTAAAATAATGATGCTTTTAAGCATTTTTTTCAGCCTTGCTTCATTAGCCCAAACGGGTAGTATTAGCGGAACTGTACTGGACGCAGTCACTCAAGAACCTCTTGAGGGAACAAGCGTTGTAATTAGGGGTACAAATACGGGTGTTTCGGCAAATGAAAGTGGAAATTACAGTCTTAAAGATCTAAAGGCAGAAACATATACTATAGATGTATTTTTTATTGGGTATAAATCTGTATCGAAAGAAATAGTAGTAACAGAGGGAGCTGCAATTACAATGAATTTTAGTTTAGAGGCTTCTTCCTCCATGATGGATGAGGTTGTGCTTTCTGCAAACAGAAGACCTCAAAAAGTTACAAGAGCGCCTGCAACTATAGCAATTATTGGAGCACAAGAAATTTCCAATTATGCTGGAAGTGTGGGAGAATTAGCCTCAAGACAAAAAGGGGTAGATTATGTTAGAAGTGGAGTGCAAGGTACAGGAATCAATATCCGTGGATTTAACTCTGCTTTCAATTCAAAGAATTTACAAATTGAGGATTCAAGAATTTCTTCTCTGGTAGCTACTGGCTTACCATTTGGTTCTTTTACAACTATTACAAAAGATGATATTGAAAGAGTAGAGATTATTCTTGGTCCCAATGCGGCATTATATGGGCCAAATGCCCATAATGGATTAGTTGCTACGTTAACAAAAGATCCTAGAACATCTGAGGGTACAGATGTAGCTGTTTCAGCAGGAAATCAAAGTGTATTCAGTGCGAGACTGAGACATGCAATGAAATTAAATGATAGTTTCTCCTTCAAGGTTTGGGGAGAGCACACACAAGGTGAAGAATTTGATTATGTAGATTCTGTTTATGTGGGCACAACTGCGTACCCAGAATTAGAATTAGATAAAGATTTTTCTACAACTAAATACGGAGGAGCTGTTTATTATGGTCTTTCAGATAAAACAGATATTATTGCTTCTTATGGGCACAGTAATAATAGTAACCTAGGAGTTACCAATGCTGGTAGAAACCAGATTAAAGATTGGTCTATAGATTATGCACAGGTAAAATTAGTTTCGCCACATTTTTACGCCAATTTATATCATACTTGGAGTAAGACAGAAGATACTTATGCTATTAATCAGAGAACACAGAATTATGTTTCATTTATTAATAATGGTTTTACTGAGCAAGAGGCACTTCAACGTTCGTTTACAGAGCAGTGGTTCCCAATAGAAGGAATTCCAGATGGAGGAATAAGTTTACCAAGAGGAAGTGTTTTTAAAGATGCTTCTAGAAGATTTAATGCAGAAGCTCAATACAATAATAATCTTGGTGCCCTTTCTTATGTAGTAGGAGCACAATATCAGCAAGATAATGCCGATTCTAAGAACACTTATTTATTAGACTCAGACGGGGCAATTGTTATAGATCAAACAGGAGTATATGGTCAATTGGAATATACTTTTGATGATGCAGATGTAGATTTATTATTTGTAGGTAGATATGATGATCATGAATTATATGGAGGGAATTTTATTCCGAAAGCAGCCATCGTTAAGAACTTCGATTTTGGAAGTTTTAGAGCAACTTATGGAAAAGGAATTGCTGCGCCTTCAATTTTAAACTTAAGCGGAAACCTATTTGGAGGTCTTGTATTAGGAAATGGAGAAGGATTCACTTTAGAAAATGGAACCGTAATAGATCCATTAAAAGTAGAGACCATCAATTCTTACGAGATTGGGTATAAAGGTAAGATCGCTGGAGATAAATTGCTCTTAGATGTAAATGCTTATTACAATCAATCTGAAGATTTCTTAAGTCCACTTATTAATATTTCTGCTACTTCTCCTGTTGCCACAAGAGGAGATACTCCAATTGGAGAATTGATTCCTGGATCTACAGGAGCTTTTGTTTTGACATACTTAAATTTTGGATCTGTAGATACTTATGGAGCCGATCTGGGATTAAATTATTATTTTAATGATAAGCATAGAGTGTCATTTAATTATTCCTACTTCGATTTTGATTTAGATGAAAATGACCTTGCAAACGATGCTAATAAAGATGGAGTGGTTACCAAGACCGATCTACCAATAAATACTCCTAAAAACAAAATGGGATTAGGGTATTATTATTCTTCAGATAAGTTTTACGGATCTGTATATGGTAGATATGTTGAGCAGTATGACTTTTTCTCCGGAATAAATATCGCTGCAGAAACACAAGATCTTAATGGAGATGGTACAAATGATATTTTTGAAAATGCAAGAAATGGAAGAACCTGGAACTATGGTCCATTAGGGGATTTCGTGAATGTAGATTTAAACGTAGGTTATCATATTACTGAAGATCTTGCAATTGGTGCAAGCATCACCAACTTGTTTGGATCTGAGGTTAGAGAATTTGTGGCTTCCCCAACAATAGGGAGATTGTTCCAAGTAGAATTAAAATATCATTTGCCAATTGAAGCTTTACGCAAGTAATCTTAAAGCGGTATAAATGATTAACAAAAAGAAGTTATCAAACGGTATTAGTATAGAATATCTAGACCAAGGAGCAGGGGAAGTAATGCTTCTTCTCCATGGTTTGGGTTCTACTAAAGCAGATTGGGATTTCCAAAAGGAGGCTTTTTCTGAAGCTTTCAGGGTGATTGCTCCAGATCTTAGAGGACATGGAAATTCTACTAAGCCCAGTTTGAAAGAAGACTATGGAATCTCTCAATGTGGAGAAGACATGAAATTGCTCTTGCAGTCTCTTAATATTGAAAAATGCACAGTAGTTGGTTTTTCAATGGGAGGTGCAATCGCTTTTGATATGGCTGTGAAATATCCATCAATATTTAATAAAATGGTGATAGTAAATACAGCACCAGATTTTAATAATCTAGGTGAGTTTGGAGAGCAAATGATTCAGGAAAGGACAACTCTATTAAAATCTGAAGGAATGCAAGCAATGGCCAAGAAAGTTTCTGAGGGTATGTTTCCAGATCCTGAGCAAAAAGAGCTTCAGCAGATATTTTATAAGAGAGCCAGCGAAAATAGGCTGGATCCTTATTATAATTCTTTTATAACATTAATGGAATGGGGATTAGGAGATAATATCGAAAAGATTGCAATTCCAAGTTTGGTGATTGCTTCAGAATTAGATTATACTCCAATAGATTCTAAAGTAAAATATGTTGAAAAAATGAAGAATGCCAAGTTGGAAATTATTAAAAATTCTAGACATGGAGTTACAATGGATCAACCCACAGAATTTAATAAAGTAGTTTTAAACTTTATGAACTCATGAAAAAGACAGCGCTAATAACTGGAAGTACTAGTGGAATTGGACTAGCCATAGCAAAAACCTTTGCAGGTGAAGGTTATAACATCATGTTTCATGGTTTAGAAAAGAATGGCGAGGAAATTTCCCTAAAAGTAGGGAAAGAAAACAATGTAAAAACTGCATTTTCCAATGCAAATCTGCTAGAACCCGAAGCGATAAAGCAACTGGTGGAAGCCGCTATTTCTAATTTTGGAAGTATAGAGGTTCTAATAAATAACGCTGGAATTCAATATGTATCTCCAGTAGCCGATTTTCCTTTAGAAAAGTGGAATGCCATCATTGCAATTAATTTAAGCTCGGTATTTATAGCTTCTCAAGCAGTGTGGAAATCTATGAAAGAAAATAAGTTTGGGAGGATTATCAATATCTCTTCTGTTCATGGGCTACGAGCTTCAGAATTTAAGTCGGCTTATGTGGCGGCAAAACATGGAGTGATAGGTTTAACTAAGGTTTTGGCACTAGAAGGCGCCGGAGATAATATTACTTGTAATGCGATATGCCCGGGATATGTGAAAACACCTCTGGTTGAAGGACAAATTAAAGATCAGGCGAAAGCTCATAATTTATCTGAAGCTGAAGTTGTAAAAAAGATTATGCTTAAAAAGCAAGCTGTAAAAGAATTTATTCCTGAAGAAAAAATAGCTGAATTAGCCGTATTCCTAGCTATGGATAATGCTTCATCAATAACCGGTTCGGCCTACACACTAGATGGAGGATGGACCGCACAGTAATGTTGAGTGATTGTTTTAAGTTTGAATTATTTTTAAGAGCAGATTCATTTTGAATCTGCTCTTTTATTTTCCTCCTTTTCATAAGGATTCTAAGCACTCAAGGCTTTTTTGGCGTTAATTTATCTATAAAATCAAAACTTAAAGCAGTGATTAAAAGTATCTTCGCCAAAAATTGAATACCCCATGCGTTGGTTCCTATTTATTTGTTTTTACATACTAGTTGATATTTATGCTTTTCAGGCGGTTAAAACACTTACCAGACATAATTGGATTCATATCTCTTATGTAATTCTTTCTTTACTTGTATTGGGAAATCTTATTTATCAGTTCTCACAACCAAATCCTAGCGGTGGCTTTGGAAGTGGGAGAGGTTATGCTATGGGAATTGTGCTTGCTTTTGTGGTGAGCAAAATTCTTCTCACATTGTTTATGTTTGGAGAGGACATTGTTCGTTTTGTAATAGCAATCTACAATAAACTGTTTTCCACGAAAGCTGCTTTTGATATGCCTTCCAGAAGAGTTTTCTTAAGTCAGATCGCATTAGGAATTGCGGCAATTCCTTTTGCTTCTTTGCTCTACGGAATGTATAAAGGAAAGTATAATTATAAAGTGCTTAATTATACCTTATATTTTGAAGATCTACCTAGCGCTTTTGACGGTTATCGAATAACCCAAATTAGTGATATTCATAGCGGAAGTTTTGATAATAAAGAGAAGATAGCATATGCAGTAGATCTTGTTAATGAACAAAAAGGAGACACCATTTTATTTACGGGAGATCTGGTGAATAACAAGGCTACTGAAATGGATCCTTGGATGGATACTTTCTCTAAACTTAGTGCAAAAGATGGAGTATTCTCGGTACTCGGAAATCATGATTATGGGGATTATGTACAATGGGAGAGTGATCAGGCAAGATTAAATAATGTTGCAGAATTAAAAAAGGTGCATTCTAAGATGGGCTGGGACCTTTTGCTTAACGAACACAGATTCCTAGAACGAAATGGGGAAAGAATAGCTTTAGTGGGAGTAGAGAACTGGGGAGCCGGCGGATTTAAGAAAATGGGTGATCTGGATCTTGCAGGGAAAGGATTGTCACCACAAGAGTTTAAAGTCTTAATGAGCCATGACCCTTCCTATTGGCAGGAGAAGATAAAAACCGATGGTAATAATTATCATTTAACCTTAAGTGGGCATACTCACGGAATGCAGTTTGGAATTGAAATCCCAGGATGGTTCAAATGGAGCCCGGTGCAATATAGATACGAGAATTGGGCAGGAATCTATGAGGAATTCGGAAGATATATTAATGTGAACCGTGGCTTTGGATATTTAGCATATCCAGGAAGGGTTGGGATCTGGCCGGAAATTTCAGTTATAGAACTTCGAAAAGGCTCAAAACCCGCATAATTCAAAGAAATTACTATATTTGATCTTAGTACTCAACTAGGTATTAAGATCTAATTTAAATTTAGCTTTTAATTTTATGTCAAAATTTGGTGAATTAATAGATTTAAACATTCCGGTGTTATTGGATTTTTATACCGAATGGAACGAAGCCTCTAATGCTATGCACCCTGTTCTTAGGGATGTTGCTGCAGCTTTGGGAGATAAGGCAAAGATCATTAAAATAGATGTAGATAAGAATGCTCAGCTGGCTGAAGCGCTAAGAGTAAAAGGTCTTCCTACGCTTATGATCTATAAAGGAGGAGAAATGAAATGGCGACAAAATGGCGAACAAGACGCCAATACGCTGATTGGACTTTTGCAAGAATACATTTAAAGCCCTTTAAACGTAAATCCTTTGCTTGAATAATACTCCAATACTCTTGGGAGTACAGATTTCAATTTTTTTGAAGCTTTTTCGCTATCATGAAAAACAACAATACTTCCTGCTTTAGTATTTTCAATTACATTGTTATAGCACTCCTCTGCAGTAATACTTGGGTCGAAATCTGCGCTTAAGGCATCCCACATTACAATCTTATAATCAAGTTGTTTCAATCGTTTTGCCTGAGAATGTTTTATTTTTCCATATGGAGGTCTGAAAAACTTTTGATGATTCATGATTCCAGAATAATTGGAAATAGCATCTTCAGCTTTTAGTGTATTCTCAAGATAGTTGGAAGTTGACGTTTCCCAACCTTTCAGATGATTGTGAGTATGATTTCCAAAGGAATGGCCTTCAGCAATTATTTGCTGGAACACCTCAGGAAATTGCAAAATATTCTCTCCTACACAAAAAAAGGTGGCCTTTGCATCATAGGCTTTTAAAGTATTTAGAACCCTTGGAGTGATCTCGGGATGAGGACCATCATCAAAACTAAGGTAGATGGTATTAGTATTGCGTGGCATATTCCATAAAAGGGAGGGAGCTAGAAGCCTCCCTAATTTGGAAATATTTTTTAAGTATGCCATTGCTTTTCTCGCAATTACTATAGTGTACTATCTAATTCTGGTAAGCTTTGCTCTGTTTGAAATTCACTTTCTATAGCAGAATCTGTTGGCAAGGTTCGGGCATCACTTTCTTCTTCACTTTCATCATAGAATCTTGGGAACAGTTTCAAGTAATTATTGAATTCTTCAGCTTTCTCCCTAGCAAATTCTTGCTCTCCATTTCTAAATAATAGATCTATTAAAGATCTATATCTCTCCATGTCTGTAATGATATCATCAGCAAAATTATACTGTCTCTCTTCATCCCAACCGCTATAATATTTAAGGTTCTCTTGGTATTTGGCGGCGATCCTTGTCCATAGTTCCTTTGCTTTTTCTGGTTCACCTACTTCAAAATAACCGTTTATATAAGGTTCAAGAAGAGTATAATATCCATAATAATCTAAAGGCATTTTCTCCATTGCTAGATCTATCATTTCCTTTGCTCTGGCAGTGTCATTCTCAATTAAAAGCTGCTCGATCAACCTTCCTATATTACCTCTATAAGTAATGGAATTTTTTCTGGTTTCAGGGTCATGATAAATGCTAGTGTCTTCCATATTCCCCCAATCCCAATTCTTTGCGATCTTATACATTTTATCTGAATCTACTCTTCCCATTTCATACTGGAAGCGAGGATTTACTTTAGTTTGAATTGGAACCAGCTTATAAGCTACTCCGTCCAACTGAAGGTAATCTTTCATCCATAAATAATCGTCGTCTCCATAACTACCACCTGTAAAGTAGATTGGACGTTCCCAATTATTATTTGCGATAATATCCAGCATTAGTAGTCTGTTCTTGTAGATCACATTTCCATTAAGCTCTAAAAAGATATTATCTACAATAAGATCTGCATCTTTCTGTGCTACAATTCCATTCTTAAGAACAATATTCTTATCTACTGGGATACGAATATTCTTGGTAGGGAAGGTATTCACTACCTGTCCGCTTTGTAGCTGACCTTGAGTTCCAGGATTGTCACTTGCAATCCAATTCATCCAATTCTGGATAGCCATGGTGTCTTTAGTAACCTGCTGATACATTACAAATTCGTTTGTACCCGCTCGGTACTGCTTATATTCTAATTGGCTCGGAATAGGATCACTATCCCATGCTTTTCGCTTCATTTGAGAGATATACCAGTCAGTAGCAAAGAGGCTGGTGTTTACAATGCGCACATCTCTCCTATAGCCTTCAATTTGCTGGGCATACCAAAGAGCAAAAGTGTCATTATCTCCAATAGTAAATAAAATGGCATTTTCATCTACAGAATCCAGATACATTTTAGCCATTGCTAAGGCAGAATACCTGTCCGATCTATCATGATCATCCCAGTTTTGAGACGCTAATACTGTTGGCACAGCTAAAAAGCAGACGGCAATTGCAATTGGAGCAGCAAAGGATGGTTTTAGGTGTTTCCTAATAGAATCAAAGATCGCATAGACCCCAAATCCTATCCAGATAGCAAATACATAAAAAGAACCTACTAGGGCGTAATCACGTTCTCTAGGTTCGAAAGGGCGTTCATTTAAGTAGATCTTTAAAGCGATCCCAGTAAATAGGAAAAACACCATAAGAACCCAAAAACCTTTTTTATCTTTTTTGAAATGAAAGAATAGTCCGATAAGTCCTAGTATGAAGGGCAGGAAGAAATAGGTGTTTCTCGCCTTATTATTCTTCATGTCTGAAGGCAGATCGTCCTGCGATCCTAATCTCATTTCATCTATAAACTTGATTCCGCTTAGCCAATTTCCGTCGGAATCGGAGTACTGACCTTGAATATCATTTTGTCTTCCTGTGAAATTCCACATAAAATAACGCCAATACATATAACCGAATTGATATTCTAATAAGTAGCTTAGGTTAGATCCAAAAGAAGGCTTTTCTATGTTTAAATATTCACTAAACTGATTTAGGAATTGGTGATAAGCTTCGTTGTCTACCCTTCCTAAAGCAATATTTTTTCTAAATTCAGAAATAGCGGTAAGCAACTGGTCTTCACTTTGGTATTCTGGTTTAACGGTAAATTCCAGTGGCCCGGTAAATTGCATATAGTTAGCAGCATGCTGTGTGCTCCACATTCTAGGAAGCACTGTTTTGTGGCTATCGTCTAAGTTTTGTCTTGCGTTTTTATAATCGTTTACAATTACATATTTACCTAGTTCTTTATCCTTTTCGTAGTTTGGAGCATCATCCAAATATGGGTTATCTGCATCCAGTCCGCTGTACATTTCAGAGAATTGAGGACCGTAGAACAAATGAGTTTCTCCATATTGCTCTCTGTTATAATAAGCCAGTAATTCACGGGCATTATCTGGGCTGTTCTCATTGATCACTGTATTTGCATTCGCACGAATAGGAAGCATAGTCCAACTCGAGAAACCAATCAGAATAAACAGAATAAAAAGAAGTAAGGTGTTAAGCTGAAAGTAACTTTTCTTTCGGGTATATTGAATTCCGAAGTAAAAAATAGCGACAATAGCTAAAAGTGCTATAATAGTACCTGAATTAAAAGGAAGGCCAATAGAATTGGTAAAGAAAACTTCAGAAGAAGCAAAAAATGTAAGCGTGTAAGGTAGAAGGAGTTTGAAAATAAACATTAGAACCGCCACTACTGCGAGATTGGCAATAATGAAATTCTTAATAGTTATCTTCTTATAATTCTTAAAATAGTATAAAAATCCAATTGCTGGAATGGTAAGAAGACCCATAAAGTGGATCCCAAAGGAAAGACCAACAACAAAAGAGATGAGAATTACCCAACGATTTCCTCGTGGTGCAAACATATCTCGTTCCCAGAGTAGTCCCAGATAAAATAAAATAGACATCATACAAGCAGCCATGGCATAAACTTCGGCCTCTACAGCATTAAACCAAAAACTATCTGTAAAAGTGAAGGCTAAAGAACCAACAAGGGCACTACCTAAGATAGCCATTTTCTTGCTATCGCTTAAGCTTACTACCGGGCCTGTAACCTTTTGGAGTAAGAGTACAATAGACCAGAACATAAAAAGAATAGTAAAAGCACTAGCTAAGCCAGACATCATGTTTACTAGAAGTGCAATGTTGCTTGCTTCTGGTGCAAAAGTGGCAAAAAAGGCGCCCATCATTTGATAAAGCGGTGCTCCCGGAGGATGTCCTACTTCCAAATTGGCTGCAGTAGCTATATATTCCCCAGCATCCCAGAAGCTTGCCGTGGGTTCAACGGTTAACCAGTATGTAGTAAGAGAAATTACAAATACCAGCCATCCTAGTATTTTGTTCCATTTACCAAAGTTAAAATCTGTCATATTATGCGCATATTGAGTATGATGAGGCGAATTTAAGAATAATTACAAGAAAGTATTTATAACGGGACTTAAAAGCGAATATTTTCTGTTGAGAGAGGAAAAAATAAAATCCAAAAATAATTTATAAAAAAGATGAAAAAATGTTTGCGTAAAATAAAGTTTGTTTTAAATTTGCACCCGTATTGAAATACTGGCCTATGGTGTAACTGGCAACACGTCTGTTTTTGGTACAGAAGAGTCTAGGTTCGAGCCCTAGTAGGCCAACTTCAATAGAAAACCCGCACATTTTTTGTTCGGGTTTTTTTGTGTTCAATTTTGTTTGGTGAGATCTCGATAGTTATCGGAACTCCGAGCGCAAACTAGGAGCCTGACCTTAGTCTAGAAGGAGCTCTAGAGATTATTTTCAATAAAAAAACCCCAAACATTTTTGTTCGGGGTTTGTGTGTGTTATTATCTAATTAGAAATATGTTGTAATTTTTAGGAACTTGAGCAAGTAGAGTACGAGAAAGCCTTTTTTTTTCTAGAAAGACTCTTCATTCTTCACTTTTGTCTCTTCACTCCTCATTTAAGAATGTGACTCAATGATTCTAACGATTTCCTGTTTTGGGACAACTCCAGACTGTCGCCAAAGTTGTTTTCCATCTTTAAATAGTATTAATGTGGGCACACCTTTTACCTGATACTGGGAAGATAGCTCTTGGTTTTTGTCTACATCTATTTTTACGATCTTCACTTTATCTCCAAGAGAAGACTTAGCTTCTATTAAGATAGGAGCCAAAGTTTTACAAGGACCACACCAGTCGGCATAAAAATCTACCAACACAGGAGTCTCTCCTTTAATTATTTCACTAAAATTACTTTTCATTATATGTTTTTTTTACTGAATTAAAATTACAAATTTTAAGTGTGGAGATATGTTGTGGGGATGTTAAAGTGGGAATTAGCCGAAATATGATTAAACCTCAGAATCTATCAAAACCCAGGTTTAAATTAAACCAGATGCTGAAACAATTCCGATAGCTATCGGAACAGCATGACGATACAAGTGAGCTCTTTATACTGTTCGATAGGTATGGAATTTTCAAATTCTAGACAATACTACCCATACATTTCGTCTCTTGATCCCTAAAGATTTTGTGTTATCACTCAAGTTTGTTTATAGAAATATTCGTGCATTCGTGGCAACATTAATCACATTGTATTAAAATATTCAAAACACAATAAATTAATACTCTCAGGATCAATTTTCGAGGATTATTAAAACTTTGTTAATACCTTCGCGCTAGAGAAATAAACTTTTGTTTTTCTCACTCTTTTCGAAGCCCTACTCCGAAATATTTTAAACGAATGCTAACTCACAATTTTGTGAAGAATAAGGAATACTATGCCGTGGTTTGTAATATGCACCAAGTTTAAATCTGAATTTAAAGTGGCAGAAACTTTAGAAAATAATGGGTTTGAGGTTTACTGCCCAAGCATAACTACAGAACGCCAATGGAGCGATAGAAAAAAAAGGGTGAAAACCCCCTTGTTCAACTCCTTTGTGTTTATCAATATTGCCGAAAATTCTCGGGAAAAGGTTTTTGATTTTATCAATAACTCCCGATACCTATTTTGGTTAAGAAAACCTGCGATTGTAAGGGATTCTGAAATTGAAGTTTTAAAGGAATGGATGAGCAATGATCAGGTGGATGAAGCTCGAGTTTTGCAAATTAGCGCTGGCGATAAAATAATAATTGCGAATGGTAATTTTAAGGAACAAGAAGCTGTAGTTAAGGAAATTGGGAAGCAGCGAATGAAACTTATTTTACCATTATTGGGTTTTACCATCAATGTTAAAATTAAAGAAATCGTTTGAGTTGATAAATAGCTTTAAAAGTTAAAATATTTAACATTTAACAATAGTTGATTCTTCATTTAAAATATAGATTTGCCGACTTAAAAAATCATGTCTTTTTATATTGCGGTTATCCGTAATAGTTTTGATGTAAATACGTATAGTTTTGCCTTTTACTATAAAAAAGGAAATTAAATAAACAGATTACCTAAGCCCAAAAAATGGGACTTAGAACGGCGAAGCCGTGAGATTAGCATCCTAAATTTATTATTTTTCATTCTTTTGTTAGCCCTACTTTCAAAAGATTAGCCTACTTTCTAACATGCAACAAATTATTCACGTTCTCCTTACCGGAGGCGTTGGGAGCAGATTATGGCCCCTTTCTAGGCAATCACGGCCTAAACAATATCTTCAACTTTTTTCTAACAATTCTTTATTTGAACTAGCTGTTCAACGAAATTCGGCTTTTTCAAATGGCCTTGTTGTGGTTGGGAATCAACAAAACACGGAACTTTCAGAGGCTAGTTTAAAAAAGCTGAACGTTTTAGATTATACCAATATTGTAGAATCTACTCCACGTAATACGGCTCCTGCAATTGCTTTTGCAGCTTTTGCTGTAGCACCAGAAAGTATATTGCTAATTACCCCTGCAGATCATATCATCAAAGAAGGTGAAGAATATACCAAATCTATAGAAAGAGCTATAGAGTTAGCAAAAGAAGGTTCCATTGTGACTTTTGGAATAGAGCCATCGAAACCTGAAACTGGATATGGTTATATCGAGCATGATGCAGAGAAGGTGTTATCGTTTAGAGAAAAACCGAACAAAGAAGATGCTTGTAATTTTATAGAAGCCGGAAACTTTCTTTGGAATAGCGGGATGTTTTGTGTTCAGGCGGGAGTCTATTTGGAAGAATTAAAAAAATATGCACCGGAAGTTTATAATAAATCTTTAGAGGCATGGCAAGTATCAGAAAATGCACTTTTAGATCTAAATGCCTCCTTGGCAATTCCTTCTGTGAGCATAGATTATGCAGTGATGGAACATAGTGAGAAGATAAAAGTAGTTAAGTCTTGCTTTGAGTGGAATGACATGGGGAGCTTTGAAGCTGTATATGATCATTTAAAAGAAAATGGACAACCTGTAGATGAAGCTGGAAATATGGTAATTGGAAGCGATAAATACACAGCCTTTGTTGGCTTAGAAAACTCCATCCTTGTTTGTACTCCAGATGCAAATCTAGTATTGACTAAAGAAGCCTCTCAAAAAGTGAAAGAAGTTTATCAAATCTTGGAGGATGCTAGTTCTCCACTAATAAAATAAGTATGGAACACGACATAAGACCTTGGGGACAGTATTGGGTGTTGGAAGATGCAGATACTCACAAAGTTAAAAGAATAGAAGTAAATCCAGGTGGAAGACTTTCCTATCAATATCACCATAAACGAGCAGAAGTTTGGACTATGGTAAATGGAACAGGAAGAATCACCTTAAATGGTGAAATTAAAGATTATTCTACGGGAGAAGTGGCAATAATTCCTCTAGGCGCAAAACATAGAATAGAGAACCCATTTAATGAACCTTTAGTATTTGTGGAAGTTCAGCATGGGACATATTTTGGCGAAGACGATATCATAAGAATTGAAGACGATTATAATAGAGAGTAAAAAATGAAAGTAG
This sequence comes from Gillisia sp. CAL575, assembly GCF_000403785.1. Classification (GTDB taxonomy): domain Bacteria; phylum Bacteroidota; class Bacteroidia; order Flavobacteriales; family Flavobacteriaceae; genus Gillisia. The sequence goes on along the minus strand of NZ_APHJ01000021.1, from coordinate 156,421 downwards.
CATTAATTACAGGTGTAACAGGACAGGACGGTGCCTATTTAAGTGAATTCCTTTTGAAGAAAGGATATGTTGTTCATGGTTTAAAAAGAAGAGCATCGCAATTTAATACAGATAGAATAGATCATTTGTACCAAGATCCTCATGAAGAAAACCAACGTTTTATTCTTCATTATGGAGATATGACAGATAGTACCAATTTAATACGTCTTATCCAGCAAATTCAGCCGGATGAGATTTATAATCTTGCTGCAATGAGTCATGTTCACGTATCCTTTGAAATTCCGGAATATACTGGAAATGCAGATGGATTGGGAACTTTGCGAATTTTAGATGCGGTTAGGATCTTAGGTTTAGAAAAGAAGACTAGAATTTATCAAGCCTCCACTTCAGAATTATATGGAAAGGTACAGGAAGTGCCGCAATCTGAAACTACTCCATTTTATCCAAGAAGTCCTTATGCAGTTGCAAAAATGTACGCCTATTGGATCACGGTTAATTATCGTGAAGCCTATGGAATGTATGCATGTAATGGAATATTATTCAATCACGAATCACCAATTAGAGGGGAAACTTTTGTGACCAGAAAGATCACCAGAGCTACTTCCCGTATAGCATTAGGATTACAGGATAAATTTTATTTAGGAAATTTAGATGCACAAAGAGATTGGGGTCATGCTAAGGATTATGTAAGAATGATGTGGATGATCCTTCAGGCCGAAGAAGCTGAGGATTGGGTGATCGCTACCGGAAAGACAACTCCTGTTAGAGATTTCGTTAGAATGAGTTTTGCAGAAGTGGGGATAGAACTTGAATTTAAAGGAGAAGGAGTAGACGAGAAGGCATATGTAAAATCATGTAGCAATCCTGAATTCCAATTGGAAGAAGGGAAAGAAGTTTTGGCGGTAGATCCAAAATATTTTAGACCAACAGAAGTGGAATTGCTTATTGGTGACGCCACAAAAGCAAATACCAAACTGGGCTGGACCCCGGAATATGATCTTCAAGACCTTGTAAAAGACATGATGCAGAGTGATGTGCAATTGATGCAGAAAGAGCAGCATTTGCAAGAAGGAGGATATAATATTTTAAACTACTTTGAATAAATAAAACATTTCACGGATTAAATCAGATTACGCGGATGAGTAAATTACTTTTTGAAGAAGAAACTTACAAGGTGATCGGTGCGTGTATGACTGTTCATAAAAATTTGGGGAGTGGATTTTTAGAGTCCGTATATGAAGAGGCTTTGAGGAGAGAATTGAAAAAAGAAGAAATACCTTTCGAAACTCAGAAAAAGCTAAAAGTTTTCTACGACGGCTCTGAATTAAGCAAATATTTTATAGCCGATTTCGTGTGTTACGAAAAGATCATCCTGGAAATAAAATCAGTTTCTTTCTTAAATAAGAATCTGGAGAGTCAGGTCATCAATTATCTAAAGGCAACAAATAAAGAAGTTGGATTGCTAATTAATTTTGGAGAAAAAAGCCTAAAGTGGAAACGTTTTGTCAACACGACTCACAGTTAGAGCCAATACGCCTCATCAATAGAACCAATCCGCGGAATCATTTTTTAAATCCGTAAACATTCCGCGTAATCCGCATTAATCCGTGTAATCAGAAGAAGATTTGATCAACGGTCAAGACATCAGGCAAAACGTAAAATTAATATGAATAAGGAATCAAAGATATACATAGCAGGTCACCGTGGAATGGTAGGCGCTGCTATCTGGAGAGCTCTTACAGCCAAGGGGTATACTAATCTTTTAGGGAAGACCAGTAAAGAATTGGACCTTAGGGATCAAACAGCAGTAAATCAGTTTTTCGAAGCAGAAAAGCCTGAGGTAGTTATAGATGCTGCAGCGAGAGTTGGAGGCATCCTGGCAAACAGCGAATATCCTTATCAGTTCTTAATGGAGAATTTACAGATCCAAAATAACTTGATAGATACTGCTCATAAATCAGAAGTAAACAAATTTATTTTCCTTGGTAGCTCCTGTATTTATCCTAAAATGGCTCCCCAACCGTTAAAGGAAGAATATTTGCTTACAGATAGCCTGGAGCCTACCAATGAATGGTATGCGATAGCTAAAATAGCAGGAGTAAAGGCTTGTGAAGCGATTAGAAAACAATTTGGAAAAGATTATGTAAGCCTGATGCCTACCAATTTATATGGAAGCCATGATAATTTCGATTTAAAGACTTCTCATGTACTTCCGGCGATGATCCGCAAATTTCACGAGGCTAAGAACAGCGATAATAAACCTGTCGAACTATGGGGTAGTGGAAGCCCTATGAGGGAATTTTTAAACGTGGATGACATGGCAGATGCTGTTGTTTTTGCCTTGGAAAATAAATTACCCGAGCACCTATACAATATAGGGACTGGAAAAGACCTTACGATAAAAGAACTGGCAGAGGCAATTCAAAAAGTTGTAGGTCATAAAGGTGAAATTATCTGGGATAGTTTCAAGCCAGACGGTACGCCTCGTAAATTGATGAATGTAGACAAAATGAAAGATGCCGGTTGGAAAGCTTCGACTGATCTAGAAGAAGGGATTCAAAAAACTTATCAATGGTTTTTGAATAATCAGGACAAATTCAAAGAAGTTAAAATATAGTAATCTGCGCAATCCGCTCAAATCCGTGGTATCCGCTTTAATCAGCGAAATCAGTAAATAAAATGAAGATTAAGAATATCTGTTGTATAGGAGCCGGTTATGTTGGAGGACCAACAATGTCGGTAATAGCTCAGAAGAACCCGGGAGTCAACGTTACGGTTGTAGATCTTAATGAAAAAAGAATCGCTGCCTGGAATGATGAAGATCTCGACAACTTACCTATTTATGAGCCGGGCTTAGCAGATGTTGTAAAGGAAGCAAGAGGAAGAAATCTTTTCTTCTCTACGGAAGTTGATAAAGCTATAGCTGAAGCAGAAATGATCTTTATTTCGGTGAATACACCTACCAAGACCTACGGAATTGGAAAAGGCATGGCTGCCGATTTAAAATATATCGAATTATGTGCTCGGCAGATCGCCCGCGTCTCTACTACAGATAAAATTGTAGTAGAAAAATCTACTTTGCCAGTAAGAACTGCCCAAGCTTTAAAGAATATTCTCGATAATACTGGTAATGGAGTAAATTATCAAATTCTTTCTAATCCCGAATTTTTAGCAGAAGGTACTGCTATAGAAGATCTGCATAATCCGGATAGAATACTTATTGGAGGAGATATGGATTCTAAAGAAGGCCGAGATGCTATGCAGGCACTGGTAGATGTATATGCTGAATGGGTTCCTAAGGAGCAGATATTGACTACTAATGTGTGGTCATCAGAATTATCAAAATTAACTGCTAATGCCTTCCTTGCTCAAAGAGTTTCTAGCATAAATGCGATGAGCGAGTTATGTGAGAAGACTGGTGCCGATGTAAGTGAAGTAGCCAAAGCTGTAGGGATGGATTCCAGGATAGGTCCTAAATTTTTAAAAGCCTCTGTTGGTTTTGGAGGCTCATGTTTTCAAAAGGATATTTTAAACCTGGTTTACATCGCTAAAAGTTATGGGCTTAATGAAGTAGCCGATTACTGGGAGCAAGTTATCATAATGAACGACCATCAAAAAAGAAGATTTGCAGCCAATATTGTGAAAACACTATTCAATACCGTTTCAGGAAAGAAAATAGCTTTATTAGGCTGGGCCTTTAAAAAGGACACCAACGATACTAGGGAATCTGCAGCAATTTATGTTGCCGATTATTTGTTGAATGAACAGGCAGAGATTGTTGTTTATGATCCAAAAGTAACCGAAGAACAGATCTATGCAGATCTGGATTATATTGGAACAAGAAGTGAGGTTGAAAACCGTAAATTATTAAAGGTAGTTAGAACTCCTTTTCTTGCCTGCGAAAATTCTCATGCAATTGCTGTGCTAACTGAATGGGATGAGTTTAAATCTTTAGACTGGAAAAAGATTTATGAGAATATGTTGAAACCGGCATTTATATTTGATGGACGAAAACTTCTCGATCAAAAGAGAATGAAAGAAATAGGTTTTGAGTATTACGCCATTGGGAATTAAAAAAATGAGTTCTAAACTACTTTTTCTTGCATCTAATATTCTAATTGGTTTTGAATGAGCCAGGCTAACAAAGTAGCTAAAAATACCGCATTTCTATATGTCCAGATGGCCATAACGGTATTTGTTTCACTTTATACCACCAGGCTTATCCTATCTTCCTTAGGAATTAAGGATTTTGGCGTATTTAATCTTGTTGGTGGTGCCATCGCGATGCTTACTTTTCTAAATACAGCAATGGCTTCCGCTTCCCAAAGATTCATGTCTTATGCCCAGGGTGAAGGAGTAGAGATAAAACAAAAGCAAATTTTTAATATAAGTCTCCTTCTTCATATAGGGGTTGCTGTTGTAGTTGTAATATTCCTGTATGGATGTAGTTACTTTTTATTTAGTGGGTTTCTAAATATAGAGCCCGACCGTATTGATGTAGCTAAAGATGTTTTCCAGTTCCTTATAATAAGCACTTTTTTTACTATAATTTCTGTTCCTTACGACGCGGTAATTAATGCGCATGAAAATATGCTCCTGGTTGCTATTCTAAGGATTATAGAAGTAGTTTTAAAACTGGCTATAGCGATATACCTTTCTTTTTCTCCTTATGATAAATTGATGACTTACGGATTGCTTATGGCTTCTTTATCTGTTGTATTGCTTATAGTAAGGCAAGTTTACTGTCATAAAAAATATGAGGAAGTAGAAATAGGTATAAAAAAATATTATAACAAACCGCTGTTTAGGGAAATGACGAGTTTTGCCGGTTGGTCTTTTGCAGGTTCCTCTACAAGTATTGTGGCCAATTATGGGCAAGGAATAGTACTAAATATTTTCTTTGGCACAGCTATAAATGCAGCGCAAGGAATTGCAGCACAGGTTAGTGGTCAGCTGAGCGCTTTTGCGAATGTTATGTTAAGGGCTTTAAATCCGATGATAGCGAAAAGCGAAGGGGCGGGGAATAGAAGTTTAATGTTAAAAGCTTCTTTGATAGGCAGTAAATTAGGCTTCTTTTTATTATTGATATTTTATGTTCCCTTTTTAATTGAAACAAAATATATACTTAAGATATGGTTAATAGATATTCCAAATTTTGCAGTAATATTTTGCCAGCTTTTATTGATGAAAGGACTTATTGAGCAATTGTTCCTTACTTTAGTAACTTCTATTAACGCAGTTGGAAAAATAAAATTATTTCAAATTTGCCAGTCTATATTGACAATTTTGCCTTTACCTATTTCCTATTTATTGTTCTGGATGGAATATCCTCCTTATTATCTTTACATTGTCTTTATTGTTTACGCTCTTTTTAAGGGAGGCATTACATTATATTTCACTAAAAAATATTGCAATCTATCTTTACTACATTTTATTAGAAAAGTTATTTTCCCATGCATACTTACATTCTTGATTACTTACCTTCTTTCTTATTCTACAAGTTTTATTTTTTCACAAGGAATTTTAAGATTATGTATTTCTTTAGTGGTTAGCACAATTTCTTTACTAATGTGTGTGTGGATATTCGGATTGGATGAAGAGGAGAAATTAATATTCAGAAGGCTCTCAATAAATATCTCAAAAAGAGTAAGATTCTAATTTAATTTTTGGGTAACATAGTTATTTTTAAAATACAGTATTTTTTATGAATTCATCGGATTTAGTAAGCAAAGTTAAACGTAAACTATGGCAGAAGACTATTCGCTTATTCCGAAAAAATAAGTTGGATATTTTTATTTATAGATCCTTCTGGCATAAAAAAATAAGCAATTATATAAGAATAGTGAAAGGTAATAATGATAATTATTTTTCAGCAGTACCAAATCCTGGTGCAGGTATTGGGCACCAAATGGCAAATTGGATTGCAGGTTATTGGTTTGCAAGATTTTTTGGATTGAAATTCGCTCATATTCCATTCTCCTCAACAAAATGGGAAGATTTCTTGGGATTTGGAGAGAATGAAATTACTGTAAAGCAATTAGTCAAAAAACAGGGATACAAAAAAGTCTTACTTCCTCTTTTTGACGAAACCAGTGCCAAAGAAATTGAAGTGATAGAGAAAATAATAACTTCTTATAAAGGTAGAAAGGTTGTTTTTATTGCCGAACAGGACCAGTTTTACCGTGCGCAACATGGTGTAATTGACGATTTACAGAGGAAATTCTATAGTTCAAGTTCCAGACAGAATGATAATCTTATTTATTCAAAAAATGAATTTAATGTGGCCATTCATGTACGTCGTGGAGATATTGTTATAGGCCAGGAAAACCAGAATCCCAATTTGCTCATGCGCTTTCAGGATAATGCTTATTTTGAAAAAGTATTAATGAAGGTCTTAAATAATATTGAAACTGAGAAGCCAGTTAAAATTTATCTTTTTTCTCAGGGTGAGAAAAAAGATTTTTCTGAATTTCAAAAATTTAGGAATTTAAAGTTTTGTCTTGACATGACGGCTGTAGACTCTTTTCTTCATATGGTTTACGCCGATTTACTAATTACCAGTAAAAGCTCATTTTCCTATAAACCAGCATTATTAAATAAAGGAATAAAAGTTTGTCCGCGAAACTTCTGGCATGGTTATCCTAAGGGGAAGGACTGGATTTTAGCTGATGATGATGGAACAATTACTAACCTACCAATTCTATGCTAATTTTCTATTTAATTATTCAAAAACCATTTTAATATTTTAGAGGCTTCAAATTTCTATAAAACCCATGAATAAACCACTAATATATACACTGAAAGTCTTCCGAAGATTTTATCAAAAAGTTGATAAACAGCCTTTTAAATATGTGCGTGGTATTCAAGAGCAAGAAATGGCTTCAATAAAAATAAGTGAAAAGTTGTTAGCTCCAGAGCCCTGTATGATTGCTCGTTTTGGGGCATTTGAATTACACATGTTATTAAATTATTTAGCTATAAAAAATTATAAGTATAGAATTAGTTCTTATTTAGTTGGTAAAACGGACCAATGGTGGTGGAATAGAAAGCTAATGAATAGTATGAAGAATAATGCAGGTTTTTTTCCAAATGATGAAAAACATATTTCTCAGTTTTGCGAACTGATGCTAAAAGATATAGCTGAGGTGGATATTTTGGGATCGTGGTTATATACAGAGAAAAACGTAGATATATATAGGTCAAAAAATTCTTTAAATATGCATCTTCGTCTATTGGAGCCATTTTGGTCAGAAACACCTTGGACTTCAGCTTTAAAAGGTAAAAAGGTATTGGTTGTTCATCCATTTAGCGAAACCATTGTACAGCAGTATAAAAAAAGAAGTCTTTTATTTGATAAGGAGATATTGCCAGAATTTGAATTAAGGACAATCCAAGCAGTTCAAAGTTTGGGGGGTGACAGTGCTTTTAAAACTTGGTTTGAGGCCCTTGACTATATGAAAGCAGAAATAGATAAACAAGATTATGACGTATGCTTAATAGGAGCCGGGGCATATGGTTTTCCATTAACTGCTCATGTGAAAAGGCAAGGTAAGAAAGCGGTCCATTTGGGTGGTGCTTTGCAGTTGTTGTTCGGTATTAGGGGTAAAAGATGGGAAAATCCAGATTATGGAGTAATAACCTGGGGCATACCTAAAGGCAGCTATAGTAATTTAATGAACGAGCATTGGGTAAGACCTGGCGAAGTAACAAAACCTAAAAATGCTCAAAGTGTTGAAGGGGCTTGTTACTGGTAAATAAGTGAAGGTGAATAGATACGGAAGATTTGCAGTTAATTTTATAAGGACAATAATTTTCAATTTTAAAGTTCTGAACTATAAAGATGCTTTAAAATTACCGTTCTGGTTGAATCAGAAGGTTATTATCCATGGGAATAGCGGGAAAATTCATTTTACAGTTCCTATTAAACGTAAGATGTTTGTTTTCTCAACTATCCATAGTGAAATTCTTGGTAAGGCACCATCACACTGGACAAATCATGGCGAGGTTTTAATCGGTGGTGAAAATATTAGAGTTGGCACTGGAACATGTATAAGTTGCTTCAAAAATGCTAAGATCCAATTTGGAAATAACGTGACGTTTGGGGGTAAAAATAAAGTGATATCGCAGCAGAAAATTAGTTTAGGTATAAATTTAAGAACGGCGTGGGATGTTCAAATCATTGACACAAATTTTCACTATACAATAGATAGTAGATCCAAGGAAGTTGCTTCAAAACAAAAACAAATTATTATTGGTGATGATTGTTGGTTGGCTAATAGATCTAGTTTGATGAAAGGTGCGATTTTACCCGATAAAACTGTTGTTGCAAGTAATTCGATAGTAAATAAAGAATTTAAAGTGCCTGAAGAGCAAGATAGTTTGGTAATTGGTGGTAGCCCAGCTAAAATTATTGGTTATAATATATCAAGATTAAGATTGACAGGGGAACACGAAATGGTTCTGACTTCAGAATTTGAGAAATTAAATTTGGAAAAAATAATAATAAAGGATACTAATACTCTCAAGTTTGATTATTAAATTTTTAAACCTTTAAGTTGTGAAGTGATAATAAAGTCCTTAATTAAAGCTAAAAATAGTAAAAAAAATAATTTAATCTATGTATAAGCATTTATGAATGTAGAGCGCTTAGGATTTGTGGATATTGCAAAGGGATTAGGTATAATATTGGTTGTAGTGGGGCACATCTCTCCAATAAAACAACTAAATCAATTAATATATACTTTTCATATGCCATTATTTTTTCTAATTTCAGGTATGTTTATTAGAACTAATTATAGCACTAAAGAGCTTGCAAAAAAGCATTTTTACAGGTTGATTATTCCTTTGTTATTTTTTAGCTTATTGTTTTTTCCATATCAGATTTTTAATTTGAAGATGGCAGGTGATTTGACTTATAAAAATGCAATTGCTATAAGTCCTATCTTTGGGGGAAATGGTATTACAACAACATTTTGGTTTCCACAGGTTTTATTTATTTCATTAATTTTAATCAATATTCTAAAAATCAGATTAGGAAAAGAAAGATTAATGCTCCTTTTGTTATCAGTAGTATTATTAATTTTTTCACATATTATTTCTACATTTTCCTTCTTAAAATATTTCCCATTTTCTATATCTGTCATTTTATATGCAATTCCCATGTTACTTATAGGTAATTCGTTGAGAGATTTTGATTTTGAAAAATACAAAGCACCTCTGGTTTTCTTGATGATTATTGCTATTGTATTCTTTTTTATGAAATTAAACTATGAATTCGATATGAAAAATAATATGTATGGTATACCCATTGTTTCGGAATTAATGGCAATTATAACCACGGCAGGTGTACTTTCGTTAAGTGCCTATTTAAAAGAAGGCATTTTAGGGACTGCAATAGCTTATATTGGGAATGCTTCACTAGTAATAATGTTTCTTCATCAGTTTATTCAACTAAGTTTGCCTATTGATATGCCATGGGTTGAAATAGTAATTGCTATTACTTTTTCCATACTTATATTTTATTTTTCTGAAAAACATCCCCTCTTAAATTTATTAATAAATGGGAAACGCTAGTATTAGAATGATGAAGGTTTTACACATATTACACGAATTAAAGTATTCAGGTGCAGAAATTATGTATGTAGATGCTGCCCCAGTCTTTAAATCTTTAGGATATGATCTTTCTGTTGTAGCTACAGCTAAAAATTTGGGTGAATTTTCACCAAAATTTAGGGCGGCTGGATATACCGTTTATCATAAAACTATACCTAAAAAAAAAGCTGTTATTCAAAGATTAGGTTACTATTCAAAATTTATAAATTTCATAAAGCGCGAACAATACGAGGTAATCCACAATCACTCAAGTGCTACCTATTGGGGAATGGCACTTTGTGCTAGGCTTGCCGGAATAAAATGTGTGCATACTTTTCATAATGTCTTTCCAACATCGTGGTATAGTAGATGGTATCATATCTGGATGCGATGGACGGCTAAAAACTTATTCAACTGCACTTTTCAAACTATTAGTGACTCCGTCTACCAAAACGAACACGAAATTTTTTTAAATAATACCACCCTCGTTAATAATTGGTATGGTAATAATCGTTTTTATCCGGCTGCTCAAGGAGAAAAAGAAGTCATAAGAAAGGAGCTGAATATAGATACAGATGCATTGGTTCTTATTTCTGTGGGCGGATGTAGTCATATTAAGAGACATTCCGATATTATCAAAGCCTTACCACGTATTATAGAGAAATATCCTAATACCATTTATTTTCATTTAGGGGAAGGAGATACATTATCAGGAGAAGAAAAGTTGGCAAAAGACCTTAAAGTGGCTAAATATATACGTTTTAAAGGTAATCAGAAAAATGTGCGGAAGTTTTTAATTTCTTCAGATATTTATTTAATGACAAGCAAATTTGAAGGAATTTCTTTAACTACCATAGAGGCAATGGCTTGTAAGATTCCTGCAGTTTTATATGATGTACCTGGATTAAGAGACTTTAATTCAACGCAACAAAACGCAGTACTTATAAAAGCAGATATCAGCGAATTGGTACAAAGCATAAATAAGCTATATAATGATAATTTACTTAAAGAGGATATTATAAGTAAGGCAAAATTTTTCGTTGATGAAAAATACAATATGGAAAAAAATGCACGGAGTATTGCTAAATTGTATAACCAAATATAATGAAACAAAAGCAGAATTGGTTAATATGGCTTCTTTTGTTCTTAACCTTGGTTAGGGTAAATACCTATACTGCTCTACAAATTGGAAATACAACTTTATGGTGGGTGATAGAGTTTTTAATTATTCTACTAGTTGCCAATGTTGGTAAAAAAATAGGGCGTATAGATCCTGGAAAAGACGCTAATTCCGTGAAATATCTATTGATCTGGAATACAATTTGTATTATTCGTGGATTTGTTATTGCTGAAAACTATTGGGAATGGAAGAATCTTGTTGGAACAGGTTTTATGTTGCTTATTCCATTAATTGTTTATATCTCCGGTAATCCTTTCTTTATCCAGAAATTATTGCGCAAATGGTTTAAATATATGCCATGGTTGTTCCTTGTATTTATTCCTTTTACTATTGGTGTGGAGCATGGTGCAGATTTATACGGGAAATATTTTGTGCCTGTCCTATTCTTACTGCCCTTCATATTTTTGTTACCGGTTAGGTATAGATTTTTTATATTATTCATTTCGATGCTTGTCATATTATTTAGCCTTGATGCTCGAAGTAATATTATTCGTTTTTTAGTGGCTGGTATTTTGGGTTGTAGCTTTTATTTCAGACGTTTAATTAGGCCTAAATTTTTGAGAATATGTAGTTTTTGCTTGTTTATAATTCCCATTGTACTATTAGTTCTTGGCATTTCAGGACAATTTAATGTGTTTAAAATGAATGAATACATTAATGGAGACTATACCACACGAGTTGTTGAGAATGGAGAGATGAGAGAAGCTTCATTGACGGCCGATACGCGTACATTTTTATATGTTGAGGTTATTGAATCTGCTCTTAAGAACGAATATGCATTGTTTGGACGCACCCCCGCACGTGGTTATGATTCCATAGCCTTTGGAGACTTTTTAGCAGAAGATCTTGGTACTGGTAAAAATGAGCGTTTTGGATCAGAGGTGGCGATACATAATATATTTACCTGGAACGGCTTAATTGGAGTATTTTTATATTTTTTAGTCTTTTACAAAGCTTCTTTTTTAGCATTGTATAAATCAAATAGCTATACTATGAAACTTTTGGGAGTTTTTGTAGCTTTTCGGTGGCTATTTGCATTTGTAGAAGATTTTACAGTATTTGAATTACAGTATATTTTTCTATGGATCACAATTGGTATTTGCTATTCTACTAAATTTAGAGAAATGGATGATTATGAATTAAAACTCTGGGTACGAGGAATCTTTGATAAGCGATACAGAGAATATTATTCTGATATTCCGGAGACCACCTCATACTTAGTGCAGAATTAAATTATATGATTACTAAATATAAAATGGCCGTTCTTTTAACCTGCCATAATAGGAAAGAAAAAACAATTGCATGTTTAAATGCATTATTTTTTGCAGAATTGCCTCAAGAATTTGATTTTGATGTTTTTCTAGTCGATGATGCTTCTGATGATGGAACAGCTGAGGCTGTTAAGATAAAGTTTCCTAAAGTAAACATTATTAAAGGTACTGGAAATCTTTATTGGAACAGGGGAATGCATCTGGCGTGGGAAAATGCTTCCGAAAGTGATGAATATGATTATTTTCTCTGGTTAAATGATGATGTTATAATTCTTCCAAAAGCTATTATTGAGCTTATAGAGTCGGCTGAGAAATGTCATTCAATAATTTGTGGAACTATGAAATCTCCAAATTCAGGAAAAGCTACTTATGGAGGAAGAGGAAATAATGGTAAAGTAATTCTACCCAATGGAGAACTACAGCAGTGTAATGTTATTAATGGCAACCTTGTACTTGTACCGAAAAAAGTTTTTAGTGTAGTAGGTAATCTTGATCCAATTTTTCCACATGCCATAGGAGATTATGATTATGCCCTGCGTGCCAAATCAAAAGGATTTTTAAGCTACGTATCTCCAAATTATATGGGTTACTGTGAGGAGAATGAATCTTTACCTAAGTGGTGTTTACCTGAAGTTCCGTTAAAAGAAAGATATAAATCTTTGTATTCTCCTCTAGGGAACAGTGAGCCTGTTGCATATTTTAGATATGTTAGAAGACATATGGGTTCAACACACGCAATAAAAAGTTACTTATTAATACATACGAGGTTAATTTTTCCAAAACTATGGAAGTAAAGGATCAGCAAATATTTCAGATTGATTCCAATTTTATTAAGGAAGCTCTCTCTCCAGGGAATAATATTAAAATTGTAGAGGAAGAAGGAACGGTTAATACACAGCCTCCAATTTGTGTTATATACTTCAGTAGTAATGAAATCTACTATCCAAATACAGAGTCATCTTTTAAAAATGCTATTCTTGAAAGAAATAAATACGAATGGCAAAATTCCAAATACCCAGGAGCATCAAAGCATATTTTTATTAGAGACATTAAAAAGCAGTGGTATATTGAAGGAATAAATGATCAACTAAATTCTCCTGAAAAATTGAAACAATTCTTAGTTGTCCAAACAGAAGGATATAAAATATACACCATTGGAAGTTCGGCAGGTGGTTACGCAGCGGTATTATTTGGTAGCCTTTTAAAGGCTGACAGGGTTTATGCTTTTAATTCGCAGTTAGATCTAAATATTACCTTAAAAAAAAGCAATTCTTCTATAGATCCTTTACTTTATAGATATAAAGATAGTGACAGATCTAAATATTTTAAAGTTAATTCTTTTTTAATAAACGAGGTAGATTATTTCTATTTTCAGTCTTGTCTTTCAACAATGGATATAGAGCAATATGATTCTGTAAATGATAAAGAAAAATTAACAAAAATATCTTTCAAAACATCTAATCATGGATTTCCATTTTTAAGACATAATATACAGTATGTGTTCTCTTTGCTACCTGAAGAACTAAGGGAATTGTCTAGAAAAACTCTACATCCTTTTAATTTTGCCAGAAAAATAGATGGCATATATAAAACGATTTATATAGTAAGTAAAGCGATTTTGAAAAGAATCAAGAAAAAACTTTATGATGAGAAAAGACATGCATAAATTTTTAATGAGCTTATTGAAATCATGAAAAAAGTATTACTTTCAGCATTCTCTTGTAATCCTTATAAAGGTTCTGAATCTTCCAGCGGATGGAATTGGGCCATAGGACTCGCAAATAGAGGATTTGAAGTACACGTATTTACTAGAACTACAAACAAGAGCGATATTCTGCATTTTGGAAATATCGAAAATTTAATCTTTCATTTTGTAAGCCTTCCATTTGGTTTAGAAAAGTTGTATACCTCTTTTCAACCAGCGATGTATCTTTATTATATGCTATGGCAGTGGAAAACACTTAAACTGGCAAAAAAACTTCACAAATGTATAAATTTTAATCTCGCACATCATGTATCTTGGGGAAGTATACAACAAGGCACTTTTCTTTATAAATTGAAAATTCCATTATTATTTGGTCCTACTGGTGGAGGACAAAAGGCTCCTTTGACATTAAAAAAATATTTTGGCGAACGAAAATGGAAATCAGAAATTAGAAGAGAAAGAGTGAGCTATCTTTTTCTTAATTATAACCCTGCATATAAAAATATGCTCAGAAATGCTAAAGTTATAATTGTTGCAAATAAAGAAACGGCAGAGCTAGTAGAAAAGATTAATAGAAATAATATTCATTTTTCGCTAGATGCCGCTCTTGCAAAGGATTTCTATCCCAAAAATTTTATTCAAAGAACACCTGCAATTGCAAATCTAAGATTATTATGGGTAGGAAGGATGATGCCTAGAAAAGGTCTTTCTCTAGTTCTCGAAGTAATGAAAGAACTTAAAGGATACAGTGGTATAAAGTTGACAATAGTTGGGGATGGGGAAATGAGAAGTGAAGCAGAAAAAATGGTGCAAGAATGGGATATAAAATCTTCTGTCTTTTTTACTGGAGCCATTCCATTTGAAAAAGTTCGAGAGCACTACAACAAAAACGATATTTTCTTTTTCACCTCTTTAAGAGATTCGGGTCCAGCTCAATTAGTAGAAGCTTTCTCTTTTGGATTGCCTATCGTAACTATAGCTGTCAATGGTCAGGATCAAATTGTAGATTCATCGAGAGGTATAAAAGTTAAGGTAGATTCACCTTTATTGGTTAAAGAATTAGGTGAGGCTATATTAAGGATAGGAGGAGATTCAGAATTGTATAACACATTAAGCAGGAATGCTTTTGAGTATGCTCAGCTACAAACTTGGGATAATAAAATTGACGAAATTGTTTCTAAATATTATTGAATAAAACATGTTATTATCTCCTATTTGCCTTTTTACTTATAACAGACTTGACGAAACTAGCCAAACGGTTGACGCCTTGAAAAGAAATTATTTGGCCTGGGATAGTGAGCTTTTTATTTTTTCAGATGGTCCAAAAGATGAAAAAGGAATTATCAGAATTCAGGAAGTTAGGGATTATTTAAAAACTATTACTGGCTTTAAAAGAATAATAATTAGAGAATCGCAAGATAATAATGGACTTGCAAATTCCATTATCAACGGTGTTTCTGAGGTTGTTCAGGAGTATGGAAAGGTGATAGTATTGGAGGACGATCTAATTACCTCACCTAATTTTCTCAATTTCATGAATGAGGCTTTATCGTTCTATAAAGAGGAAGAGCATATTCAGTCAGTTAATGGATACTCCTTGCCGTTATCAAAATTCAATGAAGATTTTTATATTCTAACCAGACCTTTTTCCTGGGGCTGGGCAACTTGGGAGAATAGATGGGATAAGAATATTTTTAATAGGACTAGGCTGCAGAAAGAGATTGACTCAAACCCTGATTTATTGACAAAGTTTGCGAAATCATGCGGTCAGGATACTCCAAAAATGCTCAAAGATTCTATTTCAGGTAAAAACAATTCTTGGTATATCCGCTGGGCTTATGATCATTTTCGAAACCATAAATTTTCTGTTTACCCAGTAAATTCTCTTGTTGAAAATATTGGTTTTAATTCGGATGGAACGCATTGCAACGGCATAGGTGCTTATAATTTTAGGATGAAACCAAGTCCTAAGAGAGAATTTAAGTTTGAAGAATTTGCTTATCCATCAGAAAGAATTACCAACGAATTCCTTTATTATTTTTCAATAAAAAGAAAATTAGAAGTTAGAATCAATGCTTTGAAAACTTCTACCGGGAGAAAGCTTTTATTTGAAGAAATCAAACAAAAGTTAAACACAAGATGATCCAGAAGCTTAAAAAATTACGGGATTATTATTTAACCAATTTTAAGTGGAAACAGCATTCCTTTGGTGATAATTTTCATGCCGGTAGGAGCGTGTTTTTATATGCTAAAAATAAGATTATCATCGGTGATAATTGTTACATAGGAAGATTTTCGCAAATAGAATGTGATGCGGAAATTGGTAATAATGTTTTATTTGCCAACAATGTAGCATTGGTAGGGAGATACGATCATCATTTTGAGCAAATTGGAATACCAATTAGATTAGCTTCGCAAATAAGAGATGACGATTATAATTGGAAAGGCTTAGATTCAAAAGTTATAATTGAAGATGACGTATGGATTGGTTATGGTGCTATAGTGATGAGTGGTGTTAGAATTGCAAAAGGGGCAATTATCGCATCGGGATCTGTAGTAGTGAAAGATATAGAACCCTATAGTATAGTGGGAGGGAATCCTGCCAGGTTTATCAAAAAGCGTTTTAGTGACGAAGAGATAGAACTTCACGAATCAAAAATATATTAATTTCCACTTTTGATCTAATTCTCAAAATAAATCATTTATACTTTTGCTTAATTATAAATTAATCAAATCGATTTCCAAATCAACTCTAGTTCATTATAAAATGAATAAAAAATCATTATTATCTCTGGAAGTTTCCACAGGGAAATATGAAGATTTTATTAGCGTTCTTAGTGAATATGCTGTTGCTAAAAAATCAACCTATACCTGTGTAGCAAATGTTCATATGCTTATTGAAGCCTATAATGATATAGCTTTTGCTTCTATAGTTAATAATGCAGAAGTGGTAACTCCAGATGGGATGCCATTAGCTAAGGGATTAGAACTGCTGCATGGAGAGAAACAGGATAGGGTAGCCGGTATGGATCTCCTACCAGATCTTTTGGGAATTTCTGAAAAGGAAAATTTAAAGGTCTTTTTTTATGGAGGTACCCAGGAAATGTTGGACCAAACTAAGAGTTATTGTAATAAAGAATATCCGCTGCTTGATATTGCAGGGGTGATAAGTCCACCTTTCCGGTCACTCACTTTAGAGGAAGAGAATGAGTACATAGAAAGAATAAATTCTAGCGATGCAAATTTTGTTTTTGTTGCTCTTGGCTGCCCAAAACAGGAAAAATGGATGGCTTCTATGAAGGGTAAGATCAATGCCTGCATGATTGGTATTGGTGGTGCTCTTCCAGTTATGATCGGGATGCAAAAAAGAGCTCCTAAGTGGATGCAAAATGCTTCTTTAGAATGGCTATTTCGTTTTGGGCAGGAACCTAAAAGATTATTTAAAAGATATTTTTATACCAATTCCCTATTTTTATTTTTATTTTCAAAAGAATATATTAAAACTAAACTTAAGATTTCTAATTCTTAAGCTCTTCCCTACAATAGCTTGTTCAAAATTTAACCCCTTATGAAAAGATCTGATCTTATCATCCCAATTTCTATTGTGGCGCATTTATTAATTATAAATGCCATATTGACCTATTTTAGTCCAGTGAATTATTTCGGCTGGCGATCGCTCATCGCTATCAATAGCTTTTGGTTATTGATCTGTTTTTTTATGCAATTTTATCCTACTACGAGAAAGGAGAGTTTTTTTACTAACTTTCACCGGTTCGTCCAGGTGTTCCTACTATTCTGTCTGGGATACTTTACCGTAATGGCTTTTAAGTCTTATGTGTTTAACCGTTATGAGCAATTCTATATTTTAAGTGTTTTATTTGGATGTCTTTTACTGTATAGAGCGATCTTCTTTTTTGTTCGGAATCGCTACAGAGCATTGGGAGGAAATTCGGCTGCAGTAATTGTTATAGGTAGAGATAATAACTTAAAAAAGCTAAAGCAAATTTTTCTAGAACCAGAATTGGGATATCGCTATATGGGTTTTTTCGATAATCAGTTATCCAGTAGTAAGAATTATAAAGGCAAGGTTGCCGATGCTCTTGATTACGTGCTAGAGAATTCTGTTGATGAGATCTACTGTTATGCTTCTCAACTAAATAAAGTAGAACTTCATAATATCATAGCATTTGCCGATAAGAATTTTAAAAAGATCAAGATAATTCCAGATAATAAAGAAGTTTTTACTCGAGCAATGGACATGGAAATGGTGAACCATATTCCTATTTTAAATCTTCGTAAATCTCCTCTTGAAACTAGCTATGCATTGTATGGCAAACGTATCTTCGATTTGGTATTTTCAAGTTTTGTAATCGTTACATTACTATCTTGGCTAATACCTTTGATGGCAATTTTAATAAAGTGGGAATCCAAAGGCCCTGTGTTTTTTAAGCAAAAGAGAAATGGTATTAATAAACAGATTTTTCATTGTCTTAAATTTAGATCTATGGCGGTTAATAATGATTCAGATTTTTTAATGGCCTCTAAAAATGATATGAGGGTAACCAGAATAGGGGCTTTTATGAGAAAAACTAGTATAGATGAGCTACCACAATTTCTAAATGTGTTTATGGGTTGCATGAGTGTAGTTGGGCCAAGACCGCATATGGAAGCACACACAAATCAATACGAAAGTTCTGTAGATAAATATCTGGTAAGACACTATGTTAAGCCGGGAATTACCGGATTGGCCCAGGTGCGTGGGTATCGTGGGGAGATAATGGAGAACCGTGATATCATTAACAGAACCAGGTTAGATATTTTCTATCTGGAAAAATGGTCACCCAGTCTCGACTTAAAAATTATATTCCAAACCCTTACTAATGCTATTGTTGGAGAAGCTAAAGCTTATTAGGCGATACCATTATTTAAAAAAAGTATATTTGCTAATTCTTCAAATAAATAATTTTACCTAAGAATTTTACTAATAATTATTTTACTAATCAAATTAACATTTTTATGAAAACCAATTTTACAAATTTCCCCCAAAACACAATTAAATTCTTTGCACTGGCAATTTTTGCATTGTTATTAGTTAACTGTAGCAATGATGATGGTGCCCCAGAAGTTTTTGAATTCAAAGAATTCGAAAATTTAAGTGAAATGCCTGATGTGGATGATCCCGAAATTGAATTCGCTGAACCAGATTTAGGATCTGTTAACGAGTCGGAAGCAACAAAAGCAATGATTGCAGATTTCGAGAGTGGATCTGGAGACCTAAGTGATGCTACCAAAGAAAATTTAACAGCTGTTGGGAATTTTTCTGATGGATTAACTACAGATTTTCAAGACGAAGCTCAAGCTTTAGATGCTGCTAAAATTGAAGAGCTTCTAAATGCTACAGAATTAACAGGAGATTATGCTGCTTTAGCTGCAGAGCTAGAAACGCTACCTGCAAGTGTTGCTGCGCTTTTCCCAACAATAGCATTTAGTGCAGACTATAACAGAGCACAAGACTTAACTAAAGAAGGAATTGTGATCAATGATCTAATGGCAAATCTTATGAGTCAGGCTGGAACTGGTCCTTGTTTTGATATTGCATTAGCTTCTTACAATAAAGCAATGGAAGCTCCTATCGCAAAACGTGATGAGCAACTAAATACCTTTTCAAGTAACCTTGAAAGTAGACTTGTAACTGTTATTGCTAGATTCGATGATAGACAAACAAATTTGCATACAATAGTTGATAATTATAGATCACTTGCCTCATCTATTTCTACCGCACTTTTAGGTTATGCCAATTCAGCTGATGATAATGATCTGAAATTACAACTTAGACAATTTGCTTTACTAAATACTATACAATCTAGAACTGTTATTAATGAATTCGAGAAAGAAGCTACAGACTTAATCGAAGATAGACAAATTGAGGAAACAGAAACTGTTGAGAATAGAAATAATGAGACAATCGAAGAAGTGAATTCTAATTTTGATGCTGTAAAAGCAGAAGCAGATGCTTTATTAACTGCTGCTTACGCTAAATGTCACAACCAAGGATCTGGTAGCTAGATCCTAATTAAATATAATTTGTGTATCCACTTTAAGTTATATGGTTCTTTCGTCACCCTAAATTTATTTCAGGGTCTCAATTTATCATTCTGATTATTAGTGCTCTAAAATTCTGACACTCCCGAAGCGTCGGGATAGAATGACGTACTTTTTCAATTTATAACACTTTACGGATATACAGAAATAATATACCAGACTTGTCTGTTAAAAGGCAAGTCTGTTTTATTACTTATCTATTAAGTAATCTCTTTTCTAATTATGACTCTTAAGTCTAAATTTTCTTTTTTATTCTGCTTGTTATTTATACTTACAGCTATGAATATTCAGGCTCAGGTTAATATTATGGGGAAACCCGGCTATATGACCACGCCCTCGGCAGACTGGATGGAAGGAAAGCCTCTTGGTTTTACATTTTCTTATGTGCCAAATGAGTATTCATTATTTAAGTCGGCTTTAGATAAGAATACTATTAACTTTTATAATGTAAGGGCAAGCCTTACCTCTTTTATGGAAGTGAATTTAAGTATTGCCTACAGACCGGAAATATCAGATAAAATTGGAGTAGGGGATCGTCAATTAGATTTTAGATTCAGGTTATTAAAGGAAAAAGAGATTTGGCCTTCTATAGTTTTAGGCTGGACACCGCCTGGTTCCAGGTTGCCAATATTAGCCCATGACTATCTTGTTTTAACTAAGAATGTGCAGGCCATAGGTGGAAATTGGAAGTTTTCTGCGGGGTTTGGATCTCCTTATGTTTTTACTAGAAAAGGAAATGAAGACAATACTTTTTGGAAATCTCTAAAAGTTCAAGATAGAAAGGAAATATATGGCAATGATTACTTATATGGTTTCTTTAGTGCTGTTTCTTATAGCCCTTTTAAATATGGAGGTTTAATGCTTGAATATGATTCAAAGACATTAAATGCCGGCGCCTACTTTGCATTGAAAGACTGGTTGTACCTTCAAGCCTATACATTTGAAGGTAAAAAAATCGGCTTTACTACTTCTTTAAACTTTTCACTCGATTTTGGCCCAAAAACTTTAAGACGCTATGAGAAAGATCTGGATTAATTTTTTTTTCTGCTTGTTTACGATAGTTTTTCAGGCCCAGAATATAAAAGACACACTAACTAAAGCTGGTTTTGAGAATGTTCAAATACTTAGAACTAAGGACACTTTAGATCTATTTTTTGAACATCGTGAATTTAGAAATCCTTTCCATAGTATGCGCTATGCAGGACTATTAATTTCTAAAAAATCTCTACAGGATGGCGAAGAATTAAATTTTATTCCAATCTATCACAATGTCCCGATGGGGAAATATAACAGTAAAGACCTTGAATATTCAAGGCTTTCAAGATCGGAGACCGCATATTTCAAGGATCAAAACAAGCTTTTTAAAAACTATAGGTTGAGTTTAAGACTTCATCCGGAAGTGATTTCCAGATTCGGTTTTTATTCAGATCCTTTTGAAACAAAATTCAATATAAACCTGGATACCAGAGTTTATATAGCAAGAGGCTTAAGCGTACAAACAGGAATAGTGATTCCAATTGTGAATAATCTGGATAATCAGAACATGCAATTACGTCTCGCCCCTTCTATGCTGCATTATTTCAATCAGCCCTGGGATCATAATTTTATCTCTGCCAGTGTAGGTAGTTTTTATAATAACAGGTATGGGGTAGATCTTGAATTTAGACATGCCAATTTTAGTAAAAGATGGAGTTATGGAATAGCTACTGGATTAACTGGGTTTTATTGGTTAAACGGCTTGAGCCTTTATAACGAACCTTTAGATGATATTTATGCCACTGCCGATGTGGAATATAGATTGCCTTTAGAAAACTTGAGTATTAAATTAACCGCAGGTCAGTTCTTATTTAAAGATAAGGGGGTGAGGTTCGATCTTATTAAACAATTTGCCGCTGCAGAAATAGGACTTTTCGCTTCTGCAACAGATATAGGTACTACTACAGGCTTTCAATTTGCATTCGCTTTATTTCCGGGCAAAATTTTTAGAAACAGAAAAGTAGAGCTTAGAACCACAGAAGAATTTAGATGGGAATACACTTATAACAATGTAGATGCTGTAGGCCAAAATTTTAGAATTGGAATGCCAAGATTGTCGGATATTTTAAGGCAATACAATCAGAACTACCTCAATTCCTTAAATTAATGATCTATTACAGTCTAATCTTAGCGGGTAGCCATCTTATTATAAATTCTTAAAGTTTAGTTAAATCTAATTAGTTATTTTCGCAGCAAATATTAAAAAATGAAGTTTTCAAATATTTTCCCTAAAGTTATTCTGGCACTTCTGGCCACACTTACCATTACCTCTTGTGTCTCTAGAAAAGAGATCACTTATTTTCAAGGCTTGGATGAAATTCAACAGCAAGCCACTGCCGCAAAGAACGGCTTACAAATTTCCCCTAATGACCTTTTAACAATTTCGGTTTCTGCTTATAATATGGAGGCGGCAATGCCTTTTAATCTCCCCGTAGTTGGAGCCTCTGTTGGAGGTTCAGATGCAGGATTAAGAGTGTCTGGTACTCCGCAGCTGCAGTCATTTTTAGTAGATAGCGATGGGAATATTGAATTTCCGCAATTAGGAACTGTTCAGGTCGCTGGCTTGAATAGACAAGAATTAGCGGCGAAGTTAAAAATAGCTATTAGCGAGTATGTACAAGAACCTATTGTAAATGTGCGTATTGTGAATTTTCAAGTAAGTGTATTAGGAGAAGTGAACCGGCCGGGAACTTTTAGCGTACAAGATGAATATTTAAGTCTTCCTAAAGCATTAGGTCTTGCCGGAGATATGAGTATTTATGGACAACGAGATAATGTATTAGTGATGCGCGAAACAAATGGTGCTAAAACCTATGCGTATTTAGATATGACAGATGCAAATATCATTAATTCCCCTTTCTACTATTTGCAGCAGAATGATGTGGTTTATATAGAACCAAATAATGCCCAAAAACAAGGTGCAGGATATAATAGAAATGCTTCCGTTTATATTTCTGTTGCCTCAGTTTTAATTTCCTTAATCGTATTGATAGCTAGATAATTATGTCCCAACAACCTACACTTTACAATCAACAGGAAGAAGAGATTAACCTGCGAGAAGAATTAGAAAAGTATCTTAGATATTGGCCATGGTTCTTAATTAGTTTAATACTCTGTATCGTTTTTGCGTTTTTATATTTAAGGTATTCTACCCCCATTTACCAAACTAAAGCTACTATCATTATTAAAGATGAAAAGAAAGGCGGTATCATGTCGGAATTATCTGCTTTTGAAGACATGGGAATTCTAAGTGGTATGGGCGGTGGTAATAGCATTGAAAATGAAATGGGAATTTTGCGTTCCAAGCAACTCATTACAGATGTAGCTAAGAAATTGCAGCTGAATGTTCGTTTTTATGCAGAAGGAGATGTAAATACTACCGAGCTTTATGTAAACAAACCTTATGAAATTCAGATCCTTCAAGAAAATCAAGAGGAGTTATTAGAGGCTCAGAACTATAGTATTATTAATGAAACGGAAACGGGTTTAACTTTACAGAATGAGTTAACAGAAGAAGAACTGAATCTGAATTTTGGGGAACCAGTTAGCCTGGATTTTGCAACCATTGTAATTAATAAAGCTGAAAATTTTAAAGGAAAAATTGAAGATCCTTTACAAATAAGTTTTACTACAGTAGCTTCAGTTGCCGATAGTTATAGAGGGAAAATTCACTTAAATCTAACAGACAAAAATTCGAGTTTAATAGAATTAAATCTGGATGATCCTATCAAGGTAAAAGCTCAACAAATATTAGATCAGCTAATTCTGGAATATAACCGCCAGGCTATTGAAGACAAGAATTTAGTAGCTACCAATACGGCTCGTTTTATTGAGGACAGGCTGGATATAATTACTGGGGAGTTGGATTCTGTAGAAACAGGAAAAGAAGAATTCAAAGAATCCAATCAGTTAACAGATATACAGGCAGAATCTCAGTTGTTTATAGAGAATGCTAGTGATTTTAATAAAAAGAGGCAAGACATTAATACGCAATTAGAGTTGAGTAATGCCATGCTAGACTACCTTTCTAAAGATTCAGACTCAGATCTTTTGCCTTCTAATTTGGGTATATCAGAATCTGGAGTGAATGCTGTTATTTCAGAATATAACACGTTGGTATTAGAACGAAATAGGATCTTAAGGGGTTCTACCCTTAAAAACCCTGTGGTTGTAGATCTAAATTCTCAAATAGACCAAATTAGAGCTAATGTCTTACAAAGTCTGTCAAGGATGCGTTCTAATTTGCAAATTGCAAAAGCAGACCTAGATAGTCAAGCAGCTACAATGGGCTCTAAGATCGCTTCTGTTCCAGGGAAAGAGAAGCAATATAGAGGAATTGAGCGTCAGCAAAATATTAAAGAAGCTTTATATTTATTTCTACTTCAAAAGAGAGAAGAAACAAGTCTTTCTTTAGCCGTTACTGCTCCAAAAGCCAAAATTGTAGATAGAGCCTATAGCTTGAGGGAACCCGTATCACCAAAAAGAAAGATAATTTTATTGGCAGCATTAATATTAGGACTTTTAATTCCGTTTTTATTCATCTATTTAAAAAATCTGTTCAATAATAAGATTGAAAGTCAGAAGGATATGCAACGGGCTATAAAAATAATCCCTTTAGTTGGGGAGATCCCAAAAGTTGCTAGAAAAGAGGAGGATCTAATCACCAAAAATGATCGTTCTGTACTCTCTGAAGCATTCAGGATCTTACATACCAACTTACAATATCTTTTAGTTAATGCTGGAGATACTGAGGGAGCTAATGTGTTATTCGTTACTTCTACGGTTAAGGGAGAGGGAAAGACCTTTGCAGCCTTTAATTTGGCATTAACTCTTGCAAACTCTGGTAAGAAAGTACTTATAATGGGTGGAGATCTTAGAAATCCGCAATTGCAACGGTATGAAATGGATTCCAAACAGTTTAAAGGAATTAGTGATTATTTAGTAGATGCTTCACTATCACTAACATCTTTAATAAAGCAATCCCAGCTGCATTCTAATTTAGATCTATTGGCATCTGGAAGTATTCCTCCAAACCCTTCTGAATTATGGAGAACTCCTAAGGCACACAGCATGTTTGAAGATCTAAAATCTGAATATGATTATATCGTGGTAGATACGGCACCGGTAATGTTGGTTACAGATACATTCCTGATCAATAAATACGCAGATCTTACTCTTTATGTAGTGAGAGCTGGATATACTGAAAAGAAACTTATTGAATTTGCTATAGATGCTAAGAAAGATGGCAAATTACATGATGTTAGTTTTGTCTTGAACGATGTAAAACTTGCCAATTTTGGATATGGTAATAAGTATGGCTATGCTTATGGAGTTGAAAAGAAAAGTTTCTTTGAGAAGTTAAAAGGCAGGTTTTAGCGTCATCCCAACCCCAACCTTTCCCAAAATGAAGGGAGGGCTTTAAAAATCTTCATCCTGATTTTCAAGTCACCCTGAATTTATTTCAGGGTCTTTCCATCCTAGGTCGGATCTCATTGGAAAAGAACTCATATTTGAAGATTGAGATTTCTCAGCCGTTCAAAGGCTCTTTCGGAAAAACAATTTAATTCTTTGAATTCAAACTTTTATAATAGTAATCCCCGACGGGCAACTTTCGGGGATTTTTTGGTTTTATATATCACTTAAATGTCATCCCGATATGAGCAACTGCAAGAAGCGATTGAGGGATCTCAATGGAGTAGAGAGTGTTATAAGTGATATAGATTTCTCCTCCACTATGTTCCGTTCGAAATGACAAAGGATTTGAATTGTCAGACCGCCCCGAAGCATCGGGAGTTCGAAGTTGACATTTTTCACTGTCAGACTGAGCCTGTCCAAGTCTAGACAATATAATCCACATTCCGACATCCCTATTTGTCGGAGAATGGGGCAAGCGCGTCAAGCTTTCTTCATAGAAGTATTCGTGCATGCGTGGCAGGATTAAAATCAGATAGTATTAGGTTTCCTTGTTGTCATCCTGACGCAGGAAGGATCTATTCTTATTTATAGCATCTCAAAGATTCTACGACATCCCGATAGCTATCGGGACAGAATGACATTTTACTTTTATACATGTTCTGGCATCTCGACTCTGCTCGATGTGACAATTTGCTTAACACCTCCCGAAGCGTCGGGAGGTTTCAGGGTCAAACAACTCTGTCAAGAATCCAGTTTAAATATTGCTAGCTGCTGAAACAATCACGATTGTTGTCGGAACAGCAAGATGATTAATATTAATTACGTAACCCTTTCCTGACGAATCTGGTGGGGTTATTAATAAATAAAGATTCGATTTTAAACATGTAAGATTTTTCTTCACTTTTTTGTGTCCTATTAAAAACGCTATTTATTGAAAATCTTTCTTTAAGTGAGGTTTTTCATTTTTTAATCTTCAATTAGCCTTAATATCTTTTCTTAATCCCTTCGAATTGGGTAATTAACCTTAATAATTTACCACAGCGACAATTTTCCTTTCAAGGATAAATTTTAACACATCACCCCTTGTTTTAAATCTTAAAATTTTGTTAATTTAGTTTTATTGAAAAATGTATCAACCCTAACATTCTATCAGATGACAGCAGTAGCTTATAAATCTTCAATTCTTTCCTCTTATTACAAAATGGATAATGTTCTTTATGAAATTCGTGATGCTAAAGGCATCGCGATAAATTTGCGATATGAAGCTTGGAAGGAAGAGGTATTGAGGGATTTATTACAGGCGGGTTTTATAAAGATTCAGAAGGATCTTTATACCATTTCTGAAGAAGGAAGGGAAGTGATTCAGCAGGAAAGTTTTTTATATTATAATAAAAGGATAAAATTAAATAAAAGTGAACCTGTTGATACAGATTTAGAAGAAAAATCCAAATTGTTAAGTAAAATCCGAGTTCTTCTTATCTGCGGAAGTGTAATAAGTGTTGTTTTGCTTTGGTTATTGATGAAATCGGGTGTAATGTTTTAACCGAATTGATCTCAAAAATTGTCAAAGAGTCTTAATTGAAAAAAGAACAACTTTAAGATATAAAGTTTCTGGAAAGGAAGTTTGATCTAAAATACTTAAAATAGTAGAACTTAATCTAGCCACAAGATGAGGCCAAATAGAATTTAATAATCTAGAATAAAAAAATCCCCAACTTCTCAGTTGGGGATTTTTTAGTATATAATTAATTTTTGTTTCCTAAGCTGCACTTACAATATTATAATGGGTAAGTAAATTCTGATAGAAATATAAGCTGTTTTCATCTGTTTTAACACAAGATTGAATAAAGCTTCCAAGGTCTAAGCATTCAAAAGTGATAGGAGTATACTTTGCTTTTGCTACAGGTAATTGAAGATCTACGGTCTGATCTGCATAATTAATTTTAACTTTCTTTGCGTCAAAATATCTTTTAATAATTGCTTTGTGTAAGCTTTCAAACTTAGAGTTGTCTACGTCTTGATTCGTAATACTATAAGAGATTAAATTTTTAACATCTTCAAGGATTACGTTTAATGTAAAGTTTGCCATATTCAGGTTCATAAATATTATTAATTACGTAGGGTTGAGAGGCAAAGTTACACTTCATAATGTTAATAAAACCCTAACATCTACTTGATTAGCAAATAATTAACTATCTGAGCTCTTAGGCGGCTATATAAGGACTTTATCGATAAATGAATGAAATGGGGTGGTTTATTATTCTATGGGATTGATCTACAGAGGAAGAATTGACGTATGTTGTTTTTTCCCTTTTCACTTTTCCATAGTCATTATGCACGTGACCAAATATATGATGACTGATATTTAATTTACTTAATCGCATTTTTAGATTTTTACATCCAATCATAGATTTATTATCTACCTCATCTAAGGTGCCAAAAGGAGGGGTGTGGGTAATTAAGATATTTGTGGTTGCAGGGATTTTGCTCCAATGTTGAGAAATAGGTCTACCACGATCTTTTGTAAAAGCCCAGCTATTATCTCCCGGAGTGTAAGGGGAGCCCCAAAAGTTGATATCTTCAATGCTCACGCCAGTATCTTCTAAATAATGAATGTTGGATGGAATGAACTGTTCTAACTTAGAAGATTTCTTTTGCAAATAGAAATCATGATTTCCGGCAATCAATATTTTATGTTTATAAGGAGTTGAAGAATACCATTCAAGAAAATTAGTGGTTTCTTTTTTCGTACCCGCTTCTGTAAAATCTCCTGCATGAACTATACAATCGCCATCAGGAAGTATTAAATCCTCATGTTTATTGTGAGTGTCAGAAATGCAAATAATCTTCATAAGTACTTGTAAAAAAAATCCGATGAAATCAATTTCATCGGATTTTTCAAATTATAGCCATTATCACTTTCAATCTTTACAACAACTTCGACTACAATTTTATTAACGCTTAATTCTATTTTTTGATATATTCTTCAGCAATAAGGTCGTCATTAGGAAACGAGTCTATATCTGAAGGTAAAATTTTATTTGTAAATTTCGTAATAGCAAATGCCACGATAAAAGCTGTAAAAGCGAAAAATAAAAATTTCATGCCCAAGCTGTCTGTCATAACCAAACTGTAAAAGCCAAGAAATACTTCAGTGGCCAGAAACACAATCTTTAATGCTAGTTTAAATATCATTTTTAAAAGGAGTAATAGTTTTTATAAATTCTAAATTTAATTATTCAAATATAATACCTTGAGTCGTTATTTAAATTGAATAATTACATTTTGACTTAAATTTAACGTATAGGTTTTCAGTGTCTTAAAGGAAATAAGTTAAAATATGTATAACACAAATCAAGAAAACTCCTCAGCTTTGTAAATTGGCTTGATAAGTACAGATACCGTGGAGAAGAAATACAAGATTATACTTTATGTTTTTATAGGTCTATTTATTTTATTAGGTCTTGTATTCTTTGCTAATAAAATAGCGAAACAAAAAATTAAGGCGGGAATAGAGCAGGAGTTACTTAATTCTAATGTAGAATATGAGGACATAAGTGTAGATATAATTAGCGGTAGTTCTGTGGTTTCCCGTCCAAGCTTAAAACTTGGTGGTGCAATAATTAAGTCTGAAGAATTAAGTGTTATAAATCTAGACTACAAAGAATATTTCTCCAATAAAAAAATTGTCTTTGATAGGATTATTTTTAAAAAGCCTGAGATTCTAATCACTCCATCTGACACTCTTGAGGACCGAGATAAGGATACATCAAAAAAAGATTTTAAAGAGGATATAAAAATCAGGCACTTGGTGATTCAAGATGGTCAACTAAAAATATCTAAAAATGATACTGTAAAAGAAGACTTATATGTTTCTCTTAAAAGTATGGATATTTATGATCTTCATATTACTAAAAAAAGTCTTAGAAATAAGATCCCTTTCAGATTTAGGGAAGTTTCAATAGAAAGCGACTCTCTATTTTATTCTTTAGATCCAGAACATGAGCTTCACGTTAAAAATTTTCAGCTCGATAAAGGAACTTTGCAGATGTCTGATCTCAGGATACTCCCGATATTTAGCAAGGCAGAATTTGATCAAAGACAAAATATAGAAAAAGATAGATTTGAATTGAAGGTTCCTATTCTTAATATGAAAGGTTTCTCTTGGGGCTTTAATGGAGATAAACTTCAGCTAGAAAGTGCGACAACTTCTTTTGAGAATGCTGAATTTTTTGTTTATAGAAATAAACTTCTTCCAGATGACACTTCTATAAAACCTCTATATAGTAGAAAATTAAGAGAGCTTGATACTAAATTGAAGTTTGATTCTATCCAGATTTCCAATTCCAGTTTAATTTATGAAGAAAAATCTGTGGCAGGAAAACCGCCGGGAAAAGTGATGTTCTCCCATTTAAATGTATCTATTGCCAATGTTTCTAATATAAATATGGAAGCTGAAGGTTTTCCTCTAACCACTATTAAAGCGAAGACTAAGTTCATGGGGGAATCTAATTTGAAATTTAATATGGAATTTGATATTAGAGACCCTAAAGATAAATTCAACTTTTCTGGAAGTCTTGCCGGAATATCTGCAGATGCTATGAATTCATTTTTAAAACCGGCATTAAATATAGTAGTAGAAGGAAAGATATCTTCTATGTTCTTTAATTTCTACGGGAATGATGACAATGCACTAGGGGATACCCGTTTGCAATATCATGATTTTAAAGTGGAAGTGCTCAGAAAAGATGGTGTTAGGAAAAATAAATTTTTATCTGGTATCGCCAACCTAATTTTGAAAAATGAAACTGCAAATAAGAAAATAGACCAACAGAACATTTCTGCAATCAGAGACAAAACAAAGTCATTCTGGAATTTCCTTTGGTTGTGTATTCGAAATGGAGCTCTAAAAAGTTTTCTTTAGATCTTAAAAGTGATCACTGGTCTGTTTGCGTGGTTTACTAGATCTTCACTGATGCTTCCATTAAAGAAATGAGCTAATCCTTTTCTGCCATGAGTGCTAATGCCCACTAAGCCTGCATTGATGCTTTTTGCGAAATTAAGCACGCCTTTTTCAACCGTAACGTCATTATAAACATTAAGAGAATGATGTTCTATATCTTCACCTTTTACAAAATCTTCTAAACATTGATTAGCCTCTATCGAGGTTTTAAAATTATTAGCGGTGTTTATATAGACAAGATGTAAATGGGCATTGATCTTTTTTGCAAATTGGATCGCTTTATTTAGAGTATGTTTATGTTCCAGATCACAATCTGTAGCGAAAACGAAGTTATTAATGTCGAATTTCTCGTGTTCGTTTTTTATTACCAACACCGGAATGGTGGAATTTCGAACAACTTTTTCTGTATTAGATCCAATAAAGACTTCCTTAAATCCGCTGGAACCATTAGAACCCATGACAATAAAATCACAATTATGTTCTTTGCTCACTTCCATAATTCCATCAAAAGCTTGATGAAATTCTACAATATCATGAACTATTATTCCTTCTAAAAATGGGGAGTCTATTAGTTTTTTGAATTTTTGTCTTGCTAACTTCATGAAAAACAATGCTTCAGGCAAGTCTTGGGTGCTACTTCCGCTTACGGGATTTACAAGTTGTAAAGGTAATTCCAACATATGTAGTAGGAATATTTCTCCATCGAAACGCTTAGCAAATTCAACAGCAACTTTTAATGCGTTTTCCGCTTGTACGGAAAAGTCAGTAGGAACGAGGATTCTTTTCATGGTAAAGCTTTAAGAATGATTGTCTTATTAAATTTACGAATTATATTTCATTTACTAAGCTGTTTCAATTCTTCAATTATTTTTATTATATTTGCAGCGTTGAAACGAAAATAAATACAGCGAGGGGACGAAAAGTCCCCTCTTTTTATAACCATTATGTTGCAGGAGAGAGTAGAAAATTTATTGGAAGAAGCCTTTCACGAAAATAATTCCTTATTTTTAATAGCCTTAAATATCAACGATCAAAATCACATAACTGTGATAATTGATGGGGATAATGGGGTTACAGTAAGTGATTGTGTGGCGGTAAGTAGAAAAGTTGAAGGAGAGTTAGACGAAGATGAAATAGAATTTTCATTAGAAGTCGCTTCTGCAGGAGCTACTGAACCTTTAAAATTCCCTAGGCAGTATAAAAAAAATATCGGAAGAACACTGGCTGTCCAAACAAATTCTAATAAATTTGAAGGGAAATTACAGCAGGTTTCAGAAGATGGAATTACCATAACATGGCAGGCAAGAGAGCCTAAGCCTGTTGGTAAAGGAAAAGTGACCGTAGATAAAGAAGCTACGATAGCATTTCAAGATGTTTTGGAAGCTAAAGTTGTGATAACATTTTAATAATAATTTGATATGGAAAATATCGCTTTAATAGAGTCTTTTTCAGAATTTAAAGACGATAAGCTGATAGATCGAGTAACTTTAATGGCAATTTTGGAAGATGTTTTCAGAAGTGCTTTAAAGAAAAAATATGGTGAAGATGATAACTTTGATATCATTGTAAATCCTGATAAAGGGGATTTAGAGATTTGGAGAAACCGTATTGTGGTTGCAGATGGAGAAGTTGAAGATCCAAATCAGGAAATATCACTAGCGCAAGCAAGAAAAATTGAACCAGATTTTGAAGTTGGTGAAGATGTTTCTGAAGAAGTTAAACTAATGGATCTTGGAAGAAGATCTATTTTGGCGTTACGTCAAAATTTGATTGCTAAGATTCATGAGCATGATAATACAAATATTTACAAGCAGTTTAAGGAACTTGAAGGAGAGATTTATACTGCAGAAGTTCACCATATTCGTCATAGAGCAATCATATTGTTAGATGATGAAGGAAACGAGATCATACTTCCTAAAGATCGACAAATCCCTTCAGATTTCTTCAGAAAAGGAGAAAACGTAAGAGGAATTATTGAAAGTGTTGAATTAAAAGGTAGTAAGCCGCAGATTATTATGTCGCGTACTGCTCCTGTTTTCCTTGAGAAATTATTTGAACAGGAAATCCCTGAAGTTTTTGATGGATTGATCACAGTTAAAAAAGTGGTCCGTATTCCAGGTGAAAAAGCTAAGGTAGCGGTAGATTCTTATGATGACAGAATAGATCCTGTTGGAGCATGTGTGGGGATGAAAGGTTCAAGAATCCACAGTATTGTGCGTGAATTGGGCAATGAAAATATAGACGTTATTAATTACACCAGTAACGATCAACTATTTATCACTAGGGCTTTAAGTCCTGCAAAAATTGTTTCTATCAAATTAGATGAAGAGACAAAACGTGCAGAAGTTATACTTAAACCAGAGGAAGTTTCTAAAGCTATTGGTCGTGGAGGTCACAACATTAGGCTTGCGGGTCAGCTTACTGGCTATGAGATTGATGTGTTTAGAGACGGTGGCGAAGAAGATGTAGAGCTTACAGAATTCTCTGATGAGATTGAAGACTGGGTGATCGCGGAATTTGCGAAAATTGGTTTAGATACTGCAAAGAGTATTTTGGAACAAGATGTGAATGATCTTGTTAGAAGAACAGATCTTGAAGAAGAGACTGTACTCCAAGTGATTCAGGTGTTAAGAAATGAATTTGAATAAATATCAATTTTTTTTAAATTGATAATAATAAAATAAGAGGTTAAATTAGAGGCAATTTATGGCTGAAGCAAAAACAATGCGATTAAACAAGGTACTACGTGAATTCAATATTTCGCTAGATCGTGCTGTGGAATTTTTGAATTCCAAAGGACACGAAATAGAGGCACGTCCTACCACCAAAATTTCTGAGGGTATCTATCAAGTCTTAGCTGATCAATTTCAGACAGATAAGAGTAAAAAGGTACAGTCCAAAGAAGTTGGGGAAGAAAAGCGCAAGGAGAAGGAGGAATTGCGTTTAGCTCGTGAGAAAGAGCTTGACGACAAAAGGAAGGATGAAGTTAAGAAGCAAGAAGTTGTAAGTGCTAGAGCTAAATTAGAAGGACCTAAGCAAGTTGGTAAGATCGACTTGGATAAAAAACCTGGAACAGATAAGAAAGCTGAAGAGAAAAAGCCTGAAGTTGAAAAAACTGAGGCTAAAGTTCCCGAGGTTGAAGCTCCAAAGGCAGAAAAAGCTCAAGAAGCTCCTGTAAAAGAGGAAGCTGAAAAGCCTAAAGCTGTTGAAACTGAAAAACCTGTTGTAGAAACTCCTAAAACTGAAGCTAAATCTGAGGAAAAGGAAGTAGTAAAAGAATCTAAGGAAGCACCTAAAGTAGAAACTCCAAAGACAGAAGCTCCAAAAGTTGAAACCGAAAAGACCGAAGAGAAAGTTGCCTCTGGTAAGATTGGTGGAGAACCTGCGGCTGCTAAAGTTGAAGGAGAAGAGGGAGCTGAGAAGGATCCTGAATCTGCTACTCTTAAGACGAATTACACCAAATTAAATGGTCCCAACTTTACTGGACAAAAAATTGATCTTTCTAAGTTCAAGAAACCAGTTAAAAAGAAGGATGATAAAAAAGCTACAGATGACAAGAATAAAAAACGTCGTCGTAGAATAAGTAAAGATGTTAAGCCCGGAACGGCAGCACCTGCTGGAACATTCAGCAAGTCGCGTGCTGGAGGAGGGCCTGGAGGTAAAAGACCAGCAAGGCCTGCTATTGTTAAGGAAGAACCTAGCGAAGAAGAAGTACAAAAACAAGTAAGGGAAACCTTAGAGAAGCTTCAGGGGAAATCTAGCAAAGGAAAAGGAGCTAAATATAGAAGAGGTAAGCGTGATCAACACCGTCAACGTACAGAAGATGATGCTGCACAACAAGAATTAGATAACAAGATCCTAAAGGTAACTGAATTTGTTACTGTAAGTGAAGTTGCTACGATGATGGATGTGCCAGTAACAAAAATTATCTCAGCATGTATGTCTCTTGGAATGATGGTAACGATGAATCAGCGATTGGATGCTGAGACCTTGTCTATTGTTGCGAGTGAATTTGATTATGAAGTGGAGTTTGTTTCCGCAGATATTGAAGAAGCAGCAGAAGAAGAAAAAGATAATCCGGAAGATCTTAAACCTAGAGCACCAATTGTTACGGTGATGGGGCACGTAGATCACGGTAAGACATCTTTATTGGATTATATACGTGAAGAAAATGTAATTGCCGGTGAAAGCGGTGGAATTACACAACATATTGGTGCATACGGAGTAGAATTAAGTGGAGGTCAAAAAATGGCATTTTTGGATACTCCAGGTCACGAGGCCTTTACCGCGATGCGTGCTAGGGGTGCACAAGTTACAGATATTGCAATTATTGTAATTGCAGCAGATGATGATGTGATGCCTCAAACAAAAGAAGCGATTTCTCATGCTCAGGCAGCGGGAGTTCCTATTGTTTTTGCAATAAATAAATCTGATTTGCCAGCGGCGAATCCAGAAAAGATAAAAGAGCAATTAGCTCAAATGAATCTTCTTGTAGAAGACTGGGGAGGAAAAATTCAATCTCACGATATTTCTGCTAAAACAGGAGATGGTGTTAAAGAATTACTTGAAAAGGTATTGTTGGAAGCAGAGATCTTAGAATTAACTGCGAATCCAGACAAACCTGCTAGAGGTACAGTTGTAGAGGCTTTCTTAGATAAAGGAAGAGGATATGTGTCTACTATCTTGGTTCAAGATGGTTCTTTAAAAGTAGGAGATTATGTATTGGCTGGTCGCCATAGTGGTAAGATCAAGGCAATGCAGGATGAGCGTGGTAAAGATGTAGAAATTGCTACACCTTCTACTCCAGTTTCAATCTTAGGATTAGATGGAGCTCCACAAGCGGGTGATAAGTTTAGAGTAATGCTCGATGAGCGTGAAGCTAAAGATATCGCTGCAAAACGTACTCAGCTACAAAGAGAGCAGTCCGTTCGTACTCAACGTCATATTACGTTAGATGAAATTGGAAGACGTATTGCTTTAGGTGAATTTAAAGAGATCAATATTATCTTGAAAGGTGATGTGGATGGTTCTGTAGAAGCATTAACAGATAGTTTCCAGAAATTATCTACTGAAGAGATTCAGGTTAATATTATACATAAAGGAGTTGGTCCAATTACAGAGAGTGATGTGTTATTAGCTTCGGCTTCAGATGCGGTTATCATCGGATTTAATGTTCGTCCTGCAGGAAATGCAAGACAAATAGCAGATAAGGAAGAAATTGATATCAGAACATATTCTATTATCTACGATGCGATCAATGATCTTAGAGATGCGATGGAGGGAATGTTATCTCCAGAGATGAAAGAAGAGATCACAGGTACTGCAGAAATTAGAGAGTTATTCAAGATATCTAAAATTGGAACGATTGCAGGATGTATGGTTACAGCTGGTAAGATCTACCGAAATGAAGGTGTTAGATTGATTCGTGATGGAGTTGTAGTTCACACAGGTGATCTAATTGCTTTACGTAGATTTAAAGATGATGTGAAAGAAGTTGCTAAAGGATATGATTGTGGTATGCAAATTAAAAACTATAATGATATTAAAGAAGGCGATATAATAGAAGGATATAGAGAGATTGCTGTGAAGAAGAAAATGAAGAAGTAAAAGTAATTTCTTATTAATATAAAAAGGCTGTTCGGATTTTATCCAGACAGCCTTTTTTTTGTTTCTACATTTCTGTTTTGTTCTTGTAGTTTAATCTATGACTCCCTGAGCCTGTCGAAGGATTTTAAGCAACGCAAAATATGAAAGTTTCATTTTAAATTCATTTCAGGATCTTAATCTCACTCTTTCAAAACAAACATAAGAAATTCTCAAAGGGGCTCCTTGTGATTTAAGAGGCATCGACAGGATCAGCCTGACAAAACCTTCAAAATGTCATCCTGACTGCCGAAGGATTTAAACTAATTTTAATAACATGAAAGTGTCATTTTTGAACGTAGCCTAGTGTAGTGAAGAATATTTTTGGTGATAAAAAGAATCAAGATTCCTCCTTTCGTCGGAATAGCAAATGAGGCTAATGTGTAAAACGTCATCCTAAATTCATTACATGATCTTAATTCATGGCTATCCTAATTCCAGTATTTGCGAAAAGAACTTGTTATTTTTTAAGAGTCTTCGAGAGGATCAGCCTGACAAGACCTTTAAAATGTCATCCTGACTGCCGAAGGATTTTAAACTAATTTTAATAACATGTAAGTGTCATTCTGAACGAAGGGAAGAATCTCTTCAATAAAAAAAGCCCCATATTTCTATGAGACTTGAGTTTTGCGAAACAAAAAACAATTAACCTCTCTGAGGTTTTGGAATAAATGCGGAAGGAAAATCTCCTTTCACCTTCATAAGTGCACGATCTGCTTCCAGTCGGTTTCTAAAATTCCCGATCCAAACTTTATAGTTAGGTGTTTCATAAATAATTTGTGATGGCCATTCAGAATAAAGTGATCTGAATTTCTTTATCACGTTGCTTGCTGAATTGTTGTCACCATAATACAGCTGAATGTTGTATCGTTCACCAAATTTTCCGTCTTTGGTCATTTCCGATTTCATTTCCAGTAAATTAGGGATATTAGCATCCTGTTGTATGCTTACTTTTCCTGTTTGTCCTACTGCAAATTGTTGCATCCCAAAGAGGAAAAGTCCTATAAAAAAACAATCTTTTATTTTTAATATTCTCATTATAAAATGGTTTGATGTAAAAGTAAAATTAAATAACTGATTGGGGAGTGAATTTATTATTTAGAACTAATATAAATTACGTGTTAACATATATGCAACATTTCTAAAATCGACTTTAAGTGTTACTTTTGTGCCTGAATTTAGGGGTGCGATACATGTATTTTTTAGTAATTATTTATTATTAATAGTTATAAAATATCGTGCCAAACATAAGACGTTAATTCAACTTACAATATGAAAAAGGTGAAATTCCGCCATTCAACATCCAGATTACTACTCTTATCAGTAGTGTTTCTACTTTCATTTACCAATGTTAACTTTGCTCAAGAAGATCCAGCTGCGATTGGAGATGAGCAGGCTACAGAAGCCGTTGCTGCAGAATCTAGTTCTGGCGATGTAGCAAATGGTAAATCATTATTCAATTCTTTGTGTGCTGCATGTCACAAGCCATATTCTAAGTCTATCGGTCCAGCTCTTAATGGAGTTAGCGAAAGACATTCTTTAGCTTGGATAGAATCTTGGATTCAAAATTCAGCTGCAATGATCGCCTCTGGTGATGCTCAGGCAGTTGCTATTTATGAGGAGTACAACAAAACGGCAATGCCGGCATTTCCACAATTAACTCAGGTTGAGATTGGAGATATTCTTGCTTATGTGGAACAACCAAAACCAACGGCTCCTGTTGCTGCGGGGGGCGGTGGTTCAGAAGCTGGTTCATCAACTGGCGGAGGAGTTTCGAATAACGTTATTCTAATGATATTGGCATTTGTTCTGGTAATGCTTTTGCTTGTTTTGTTTTTAGTGAACAAGACACTTAGGAAATTTGCTGCAGCAAGTGGGGTTGAGCTTCCAGTTAAAGAAAAAAGAAAACCATTATATAAATCCTTTGTAGAAAATCAATTCTTAGTATTGGTTACAGCAATAATTGTATTGCTTGCCAGTGGATATATGGTTTACGGATTCTTTATGCAGGTTGGGGTAGATCAAGGGTATCAGCCTATTCAGCCTATTCATTATTCACATAGAATTCATGCCGGAGATAACCAGATAGAATGTAAATATTGCCACTCTTCAGCA
The DNA here is from genome assembly GCF_000403785.1 of Gillisia sp. CAL575. Lineage (GTDB taxonomy): Bacteria > Bacteroidota > Bacteroidia > Flavobacteriales > Flavobacteriaceae > Gillisia. The sequence continues at coordinate 118,400 of NZ_APHJ01000021.1, read as the reverse complement.
AGAACTTCAAAACATTCAGGGATTCCTTCTCTAAATGTTTGTATGAATTGTCACAAATCTATTGGTGAAGTTGCAGAATCTACAGCTACTGAAGAGTATTCAAAAGAATTCTACGATAAAGAGATCAAGAAATTATATGAAGCAACTGGTTGGGATCCTGCGAATCAGGCTTATACTGGAGAAACTAAGCCAGTTAAATGGGTTAGAATTCATAACCTACCAGATTTCGCATATTTCAATCACTCACAACACGTGTCTGTTGCAGGAATAGAATGTCAGAAATGTCACGGTCCAATTCAGGAAATGGAAGTAGTCTATCAAGATGCTCCATTAACTATGGGATGGTGTATTAACTGTCACCGAGAAACTAATGTGAAAATGGCTGGTAATGAGTATTACGAAAAGATTCACGAAGAGTTATCTAAAAAATACGGAGTAGAGGAATTGACTGCTGCTCAGTTAGGTGGTTTGGAATGTGGTAAATGCCACTATTAATATAAAAGTCAGGCCTGAGTAATTGGGTAATTAATTAAGAAGTAATATCTAGATATATATGTCATCAAACAAGAAATACTGGAAAAGTGTTGAAGAGCTAAATGAAAATAGCTCTATTGTTGAGACGATCCAACAAAAAGAGTTTGCAGAAGAGATCCCTACCGATGAATTTTTAGGTGATAAAGATTCTTTAAGTAGTTCTTCCACAACTCGTCGTGATTTCCTTAAATATGTTGGTTTTAGTACGGCAGCTGCTTCTTTGGCAGCATGTGAAGGTCCGGTTATTAAATCCATTCCTTATTTAGTGCAGCCAGAAAGAATTGTACCTGGAATTGCAAACTATTATGCAACTACAATTGCAGATGGTTTTGATTTCTCTAGTGTATTGGTGAAGACTCGCGAAGGACGTCCAATAAAAATTGATAACAATACACTATCTGCAGGAAGAGCTGGTGCAAACGCGAGAGTGAATGCTTCTGTACTTTCATTATATGATAGTAAGAGGGTAAAAAGACCAATGGCGAATGGCCAGAATGTGTCTTGGGAGGATTTTGATAAGCAAGTAGGAACGGCTTTAGAAGGAGTAACTGGTGAGGTTGTTCTTTTAACCCAAACTTTTGCAAGTCCTTCTACATCTAAATTAATAAATGAATTTTCTAGTAAATTTGGGAATGTTCGTCACGTTGTGTACGATACAGTTTCTGAAGATGCCGCATTAACAGCTTATCAGGCTAAATACGGAACTAGAGCGTTACCAAATTACGATTTTTCTAAAGTTGGAACTGTTGTTTCTGTTGGTGCAGATTTCTTAGGAGATTGGCAAGGCGGTGGATACGATGCTGCTTTTGCAAAGACAAGACTTCCAGAAAACGGAAAAATGTCTCGTCATATTCAGTTTGAATCTAATATGTCTTTATCTGGAGCAAATGCAGATAAGCGTATTCCTGTTACTCCAGCACAGCAACGTGCGGTATTAGCAGCATTATACGGATATATTTCTGGAGCTTCAACTAGTGGGGATCTGCCAGGGAAATTAGATGATGCAGTTGTAAAAGCTGCTTCACAATTAAGAAAAGCGGGAAGTAAAGGAGTAGTTGTTTCTGGACTTCCAGATGCAGATGCTCAGACTTTAGTTTTAGAGATTAATCAGGCTTTAGGTAGTCAGGTGATGGATTCTGCTAATCCAAAAATGACCCGTCAGGGTAATGCTGCTGCAGTTACCAAATTGGTAGAGGATATGCAAAATGGAAGTATCGGTGCAATATTAATTGCAGGGGTAAATCCAGCGTATAGTTTGCCAAATTCAAAAGAATTTGTAAAAGCATTAAAAGATATTGATGTTTCTGTCGCTTTCTCTATGAAAGAAGATGAAACTGCTAAGTTGTGTAAGTTCATTGCAGCTACGCCTCATTATTTAGAGAGCTGGGGTGATGTTCAATTCACAAAGAATAATTTCAGCTTGATGCAACCTACTATCAGACCTTTGTTTGATACTAGACAGTTTCAAGATTGTTTGTTGAAGTGGAATGGCTCTGATAAATCTTATTATGAGTATATCAAGGAAACTTGGAGCTCTTTAGGTACAGATGCATGGAACACTGCTTTGCATGACGGTGTTTTTGAAGGAGCTTCTCCTGCTACAGCTGAGACTTCTGCTTCAGAATTTGTAGGTAGTACAATAAATACAAGTTCTGCAGTTCGAAATTTAAGTGCAACTTCAGAAGCTAAAGGTTTTCAATTAAGCCTTTATACAAAAGTAGCAATGGGAGATGGGCAACAAGCCAATAACCCTTGGTTACAGGAAATGCCAGATCCTCTAACTAGAGCATCTTGGGATAATTACTTAACAATGTCTAGAGAAGATGCAGATAAACTGGGTCTTATCAATGAGAATGTTGCGAATGGTGCCTTGGATGGTAGTTACGTAAATATTACAATGGATGGTGTTGAAGTGAAGAAGGTTCCTGTTCTTATTCAGCCGGGTCAAGCAAAAGGATCTGTAGGTCTTGCTTTAGGTTATGGTAAGAAAGAGGCAATTCAAGAAGAAATGCAGGTAGGTGTAAATGCCTATCCTTTATATAAAGATTTTAGTTCTGTTCAATATGTAAATATTGAAAAAGCGAGTGGAGTGCATGAGTTTGCATGTGTTCAGTTACAGAACACGCTTATGGGACGTGGGGATATTATCAAGGAAACTACCTTGGAAGTATTCAATACTAAAGACAAGAATGCATATAACAAGACTCCAGAAGTTTCTTTAAATCATGTTGAAACCATGGTTACTTCTCCAGAAGTAGATCTTTGGGAAAGTTTTGATAGAGAAGTGGGTCATCATTTTAACTTGTCTATAGATCTTAATTCATGTACTGGATGTGGAGCTTGTGTAATTGCTTGTCATTCTGAAAATAACGTTCCTGTTGTTGGAAAAGAAGAGATTAGAAAATCTAGAGATATGCATTGGTTGCGTATAGATAGATACTATTCTTCTGAAGATAGTTTTACTGAAGACATTGAAAAGAAAGAAGATATTTCAGGATTAGGTGAGTCATTGACTCAGTTAGCTGAAATGGAATCTCCGGCAGATAATCCTCAAGTGGTTTTTCAACCGGTAATGTGTCAGCACTGTAACCATGCACCATGTGAAACTGTATGTCCGGTTGCTGCAACTTCACACGGTCGTCAAGGTCAAAATCAGATGATTTATAACAGATGTGTAGGTACAAGATATTGTGCTAACAACTGTCCTTATAAAGTGCGTCGTTTTAACTGGTTTAACTATACCAAGAACGATGAGTTTGACTACCATATGAATAATGACCTTGGTAGAATGGTATTGAATCCAGATGTTACTGTACGTTCTAGAGGGGTTATGGAAAAATGTTCTATGTGTATTCAGAAAACACAAAAAACGATCCTTGACGCTAAACGTGACGGAAGAGTTATAGAAGACGGTGAATTCCATACAGCTTGTTCTGCAGCATGCGATAAAGGCGCTATGGTCTTTGGAGATGTGAATGATAAGTCTGCGAAGATCGTTAATAAGGTTGAAGATAAGAGAATGTATCACTTATTGGAATCTGTTGGAACTAAGCCAAATGTGATGTATCAAACTAAAGTTAGAAATACTTCAGAAGCTTAAAAATTAATATTAGTAAAGAATCAATTATAAAAGGATATGTCTCATTACGAAGCACCTATTAGAAAGCCTTTAATTACCGGACATAAGTCCTATCACGATGTAACCGTAGACGTGGCTGCACCGGTTGAAGGTCGGGCGAATAAACACTGGTGGATAGTTTTTTCCATCTCCCTTATTGCTTTTCTTTGGGGAATAGGTTGTATAATTTATACCGTTTCTACTGGAATTGGAACTTGGGGATTGAACAAGACCGTTGGTTGGGCTTGGGATATTACTAACTTTGTTTGGTGGGTAGGAATTGGACACGCAGGAACACTTATTTCTGCAGTACTTCTATTATTCCGTCAAAAATGGAGAATGGCAATTAACCGGTCAGCAGAAGCCATGACTATTTTCTCTGTTATGCAAGCAGGATTATTCCCAATTATTCACATGGGTCGTCCATGGTTGGCATATTGGGTATTGCCTATACCAAACCAATTTGGTTCTTTATGGGTAAACTTTAACTCTCCATTGCTTTGGGATGTATTCGCAATTTCTACTTATTTATCTGTTTCTTTAGTATTCTGGTGGACAGGTTTACTTCCAGATTTTGCAATGATTAGAGATAGAGCAATCACACCTTTTAATAAAAGGATTTACGGAATTCTATCATTTGGATGGAGTGGACGTGCAAAAGATTGGCAACGTTTCGAGGAAGTGTCTTTGGTACTTGCCGGTTTGGCAACTCCTTTAGTACTTTCGGTACATACTATTGTATCATTTGATTTTGCTACTTCGGTAATCCCGGGATGGCACACCACTATCTTCCCTCCATACTTTGTTGCTGGGGCGGTATTCTCTGGATTTGCAATGGTGAATACACTTTTGATCATTATGAGAAAAGTGTCTAATCTAGAAGACTATATTACAATACAGCATATCGAATTAATGAATATTGTAATTATGATTACGGGTTCTATTGTGGGATGTGCCTATATTACAGAACTGTTTGTTGCGTGGTATTCTGGAGTAGAATACGAACAATATGCATTCCTTAACAGAGCAACAGGACCTTATTGGTGGGCTTATTGGGCGATGATGACGTGTAACGTTTTCTCTCCACAATTTATGTGGTTCCCAAAATTGAGAAGAAGTATTATGTTCTCTTTCTTTATCTCTATTGTTGTAAATATCGGGATGTGGTTTGAACGTTTTGTAATTATCGTTACTTCATTGCACCGTGATTACTTACCATCTTCTTGGACAATGTTCTCACCTACTTTTGTAGATATCGGGATCTTTATTGGAACCATTGGATTCTTCTTTGTATTGTTCTTATTATATGCTCGTTCGTTCCCAGTGATCGCACAAGCAGAGGTAAAAACGATCTTAAAATCCTCTGGAGCTATGTATAAGAAATTGCGTGAAGATCATGGAGATCATGCAGATCATCGAAATGTTGCATTTATGGCAGAGCCAGCAGCAAATGAAGCTCATGGGTTACACAATCGCATCGTAGATGAAGAAGTTAATACTCAGCATGAAGAAACTGTAAATGCAGATGCATTAACAACTTCTGAAGTTCAAAAAGATCGATTAGATCAAATGCTTTCCAGAATTGGCGTTTACGATCCTGCAACTCAAACCGCAAGTGATCTTACTAAACTGAAAGCTGTTGGACCATTCTTACAACAACGTTTACATCAAGTAGGAATTTACACTTTTGCTCAGGTAAGTAGATTAGAGTCAATTGATTTTGAATTATTGAATGAGCTTATCGAGAATTTCCCTTCAGAAACTATGAGAGAAGATTGGATTGCTCAGGCAATTAAACTTAATAATAACTAACTAGGATGGCATCAAAAGTAATACACGCTATTTATACCGATGATGATTTATTGCTTCAAGCAGTAAAGCAAGTTCGTGACGCCCGTTACCACATCGCAGAGATTTATTCACCATTTCCTGTTCACGGCCTGGATAAAGCAATGGGACTAGAGCCAACACGTTTGGCAATAGCTTCTTTTATCTACGGATTAATAGGACTGTCTGTTGCGATTGTAATGATGAACTTTATAATGATAGAAGACTGGCCACAGGATATCGGTGGGAAACCAAGTTTCAGCTTTTTGCAGAACCTTCCAGCCTTTGTGCCAATTATATTTGAACTAACAGTATTTTTTGCAGCTCACCTTATGGTTATTACTTTTTATATGAGAAGTAAATTATGGCCATTTAAAGCTGCTGAAAATCCGGATGTAAGAACTACAGATGATCATTTCCTAATGGAAATTGATGCTTCGAACCATAGTGTAGAAGAACTTTCTAAGTTTTTGTATGACACTGGAGCTCTTGAAATTAAATTAATTGAAAATTAATTAGAAGAATGAAAAGTTTATTTCATAAATCAATAGTTTTATTCTTAGTTGTAGTTACCGCTACCTCTTGTTTTAATAAGGATAAGCCAAACTATCAATATTTTCCAGATATGTATGCGCCGGTTTCTTACGAGGCTTACGGAGAATACGAGGTTTTTGCCAATGGGCAGGAAGCTAAATTGCCAGTAGAAGGAACTATTCCACGTGGATGGTCTCCTTATGGATACGAAAACACTAATGAAGCTTATACGCAAGCAAAAGCACAATTGACTAACCCGTTGCCTTATTCTGAAAAGAATATTGCTGCAGGTCAACAATTGTACACAATCTACTGTGCTGTATGTCACGGAGATCAAGGGAATGGTAAAGGAATCTTGGTAGAACGTGAGAAAATATTAGGAGTGCCAAGTTATGATGATGCTGGACGAGCAATTACTGAAGGTAGCGTTTACCATGTAATGTATTATGGATTAAACTCTATGGGTTCTTATGCTTCTCAAACAACTATCGAAGAACGCTGGCAGATAGATCACTATGTAATGAAATTAAAAGGAACCTTATTAGGGAACCCAGAAAGAGCTTTCGAAAGTGATACTACTTCCGTTAAAAAGAATTTAGTTCCGGCTGTAAATGCTGATGCTACCATTTTAGGAGCAGATGCTAATACGGAATTAGACCAAGAAAGTACAAACTAGAAATAACTGCACTTAGATATATTAATATGTACACGCTATCAAGTAGATTAAAATTAACTGCAATCATTTTCATGATTGTAGGAGCTATTGGCCTTGTTTATGCATTTATTGCTGCCCCAGATACTATAGAAGATGTAAAGGAAATGATGGCTGCAGATGAGCATCATGGTTCTGAGGATGTTGCAGTTGTAGAAAATGATATTCACCTTGCTAATCCAGAACATGCGGAAGACGAGCATATAATTGCTGAAGAGCATGCTGGAGAAGATGCTCAGGGAGAAATGGCTCACGGTGAGGAAGCAGGTCATGATAATGAACATTATGAACATTTACTGCACCAATTGCAAAACAAGCCTTGGGCCGCTGTTTATGTTGCTGCATTTTTCTTTTTTATGATTGCTCTTGGAACAATGGCATTTTATGCTATTCAACAAGCTTCACAGGCGGGATGGTCTCCAGTATTATTTAGAGTAATGGATGGAATTACGGCTTATTTATTACCAGGAAGTATTATTATGTTTATACTTCTTGCATTATCTGGGATGCATTTAAATCATCTATTTATTTGGATGGATCCAGAGGTTGTAGCCCACGATGAACTTATTCAGAATAAAACGGCATACCTAAACGTACCATTTTTATTGATTAGAGCTGCTATCTATATTGCTGGTTGGAACATTTTTAGGTACTTAATAAGAAGAAATTCTTTGAGATTAGATGAAGCTACAGACGATAGACTACACAAAACAAACTTTAAACTAGCTGCAGGATTCTTAGTATTCTTCTTAGTTTCAGAATCTATGATGTCTTGGGACTGGATTATGAGTGTAGATCCGCACTGGTTTAGTACTTTGTTTGGATGGTATGTGTTTGCAAGTATGATTGTTTCTGCCGTTACTATGATTGCTTTAGTTACTATTTACCTTAAATCTAGAGGTTTCTTAGAATATGTAAATGACTCTCATATCCACGATTTAGCTAAATTCATGTTTGGATTCAGTATTTTCTGGACGTATCTTTGGTTCTCCCAATTTATGTTGATCTGGTATTCTAATATTCCAGAAGAGGTGACCTATTTTATTACAAGAATAGATGACTATACCTTACCATTCTTTGGGATGGTTGTAATGAACTTTGTATTCCCGGTATTGTTACTTATGAATAGTGATTATAAGAGACTTAATTTGTTTGTAATTATGGCTGGAATTATTATTCTATGTGGTCATTATTTAGATATTTTTGTAATGATTATGCCATCTACAGTTGGCGAGTCATGGTTTATAGGAATACCTGAAATTAGTGCTTTATTGATGTTTGCAGGATTGTTTGTATTTATTGTGTTTAGTGGTCTTACAAAAGCACCATTGTTACCAAAACGCAATCCGTTTATTAAGGAGAGCAAGCATTTTCATTATTAATAAAAGATTGTTTAAAGAAGAAATAAAAAAATGACTGTATTTTTAATAATCATTGTAATAGCACTTTTTGCCGTAACTGTATGGCAAATGTCCAAGATATTCGATTTATCTCGCGGTACTCATACAGATTCTTCACAAGTTGCAAGTGAAAGAGACAATAAAATAAATGGGTATTTAATGCTCATGTTTGTTATCTTTTTATATGTTATTTCTATTTACTGTTTCTGGTTTTATAGCAAATTTTATTTGCCAGAAGCTGCGTCTGAACACGGTAGTGAAGTAGATACTTTAATGTTTATCTCTATTGGGCTTATTATGTTTGTGCAAGTTCTTACTCAAGGATTACTGCACTGGTTCGCATATAAGTATCGTGGTGAAAAAGGTAAGAAAGCTTTATTCTTCGCAGATAATGACAAGTTGGAATTTATCTGGACTATTATTCCTGTAATTGTTTTAGCAGGTTTAATTATTTACGGATTATTTACTTGGTCTGATATTATGAATATCAACGAAGAAGAAGATCCTTTAGTTGTTGAAGTATATGCCTACCAATTTGCATGGAGGGCTCGTTATTCTGGAGACGATAATACACTTGGAAAAGCGAATGTTCGTTTTATTCAAGGTGTGAATCAATTAGGAGTAGATGAAAGTGATTCCTACGGTAGTGATGATGTGATAACAACAGAACTACATTTACCAGTTGGAAGACCAGTATTATTCAAATTTAGATCTCAAGATGTATTGCACTCTGCATATTTCCCGCACTTTAGAGCTCAAATGAATGTTGTTCCAGGGATGATCACTCAGTTTGGATTTACTCCATCTCTCACATCAGAAGAAATGAGAGAAAGTGAATACATGGTGGAGAAAGTTGGAAGAATTAACGGGATTAGAAAAGACAAATCTAAAGAATTAATGGCTGCTGGAGAAGTGCCTTTAGACTCTTATGAATTTGAATATTTCTTGTTGTGTAATAAGATTTGTGGACAAGGTCACTATAACATGCAAATGAAGATAGTTGTTGAAAGCGAAGAAGATTATAATGCTTGGATTAAAGAACAACAAACCTTTGGTGAAACTATGGCAGCACAGAAAGAAACTAAGGAAGATGTTCCTGTAGACTTAGAAGAGGCTGCAATGGAAGCGGAAGAGGTAGCAGTGGTTGATAATAAGAACAATTAAAAGTAAAGATTAAGAGATATGTCAGCAGTAGGACACGCAACGGTAGCTCATGCACATGATGACCATGGTCATGACCATCATCATAAGCAAACCTTTATAACTAAATATATTTTTAGTACAGATCATAAGATGATTGCCAAGCAATATCTTATTACTGGACTTTTAATGGGTATCATCGGAATCGGAATGTCGGTTCTTTTTAGAATGCAATTAGCATGGCCAGAACAATCTTTCTGGATCTTCGAAGCACTTCTTGGAAAATGGGCTCCAGGAGGAGTTATGACTCCTGAGATTTATTTAGCTTTAGTTACTATTCACGGTACTATCATGGTATTCTTTGTACTTACTGCAGGACTTAGTGGTACATTTAGTAACCTATTAATTCCATTGCAAATTGGAGCAAGAGATATGGCTTCTGGATTCTTGAACATGGTGTCTTACTGGTTGTTCTTTTTATCTAGTGTAATTATGTTAAGTTCTTTATTTGTTGAAGCGGGACCAGCATCGGCAGGATGGACTATATATCCTCCTTTGAGTGCCTTGCCTCAGGCAATTGGTGGATCTGGAATGGGTATGACGCTTTGGTTAACTGCTATGGCTATTTTCATTGCATCTTCTTTAATGGGATCTTTGAACTATATAGTAACTGTAATCAACCTTAGAACTAAGGGGATGTCTATGACAAGGTTACCATTAACAATTTGGACATTCTTTGTAACAGCTATTATCGGGGTGATTTCTTTCCCTGTATTGCTTTCTGCAGCTTTACTTCTTATCATGGATAGAAGTTTTGGTACATCCTTCTTCTTAAGTGATATCTTTATCCAAGGTGAAGTTTTAAGTCATCAAGGAGGTTCTCCAGTATTGTTTGAACATTTATTCTGGTTCTTAGGACACCCGGAAGTATATATTGTGATCTTACCTGCAATGGGTCTGGTTTCAGAAATTATGGCAACAAACTCTCGTAAACCAATTTTTGGATATAGAGCGATGATTGCTTCTGTTTTGGCAATTGCATTTTTATCTACAATTGTATGGGGTCACCACATGTTCGTTTCAGGAATGAATCCATTCTTGGGATCTGTGTTTACTTTTACAACTTTGTTGATTGCAATTCCATCTGCAGTAAAAGCATTTAACTGGATCACTACCTTATGGAAAGGTAACATACAATTTAATCCAGCGATGTTATTTTCTATTGGTTTCGTTTCTACCTTTATTACTGGTGGATTAACAGGAATTATTTTAGGAGATAGTACATTAGATATTAACGTTCACGACACTTATTTTGTAATTGCTCACTTTCACTTGGTAATGGGTATCTCTGCACTTTACGGATTGTTAGCCGGTGTTTACCACTGGTTCCCTAAGATGTTTGGTAGAATGATGAATAAAAACCTTGGTTTTGTTCACTTCTGGGTAACTGCAATTGGAGCATACGGGGTTTTCTTCCCAATGCACTTTATTGGAATGGCAGGTTTACCTCGTAGATATTATACAAACACAGCTTTCCCATATTTTGATGATCTTCAGGATGTGAATGTCGTTATTACTGTATTTGCTATTATAACCGCAGCGGTACAATTGGTGTTCTTATGGAATTTCTTTAGCTCTATTTTCTTCGGAAAGAAAGCAACAATGAACCCTTGGAATGCAACAACTTTAGAATGGACTGCTCCGGTAGAACATATACATGGAAACTGGTACGGAGAAATTCCAACAGTGTACAGATGGCCTTACGATTACAGTAAGACCAATGAAAATGGAGAGTATGTTATTACAGGACAAGATTTTGTTCCGCAAAACGTACCACTTCAGGATGGTGAAGAAGAAATGAATCATTAAGCAAGACCTAACATATTTAAAAAAGCCTTTTCATTTGAAGAGGCTTTTTTCTTTTATCTTTGTTTCTATCAGTTTTGCTATAATTTCCATTAATAGAATTTTATAAATCTCATGAACGAGCATCTAGACCCCACCGGTGAAAACTTTTCTTCAGAAGAATTAGATATAGACAGAGCATTACGTCCCCTCAGTTTCGATGATTTTGCAGGTCAGGATCAAGTGCTGGAGAATCTTAAGATTTTTGTTGAAGCTGCCAACCAACGTGGGGAAGCTTTAGATCATACCTTATTTCATGGCCCTCCGGGACTTGGGAAAACAACTTTAGCGCATATCTTAGCTAATGAGTTGCAGGTGGGAATAAAAGTTACTTCTGGTCCTGTAATCGATAAACCAGGGGATCTGGCAGGTTTGCTTACTAATTTGGATGAGCGTGATGTGTTATTTATAGATGAGATCCATAGGTTAAGTCCTATTGTAGAGGAATATCTATATTCTGCAATGGAAGATTATAAGATAGATATCATGATAGAGACAGGTCCAAATGCCCGTACAGTTCAGATAAATCTTAATCCATTTACACTCATTGGAGCAACAACTAGATCTGGATTGCTTACTTCGCCTATGAGAGCGAGGTTTGGGATTTCTAGTCGGTTGCAATATTATACCACAGAATTACTTTCCACCATTCTTCAACGAAGTGCAGATATTTTGAAAGTACCATTAGCTTTGGATGCAGCAATTGAGATTGCTGGTAGAAGTAGAGGAACTCCAAGGATTGCGAATGCTTTATTACGTAGAGTTCGTGATTTTGCCCAGATTAAGGGGAATGGAAAGATAGACATGGAGATTGCTAAATACAGTCTTAAGGCATTAAATGTAGATGCTCATGGATTAGATGAAATGGATAATAAGATCCTGACTACAATTATAGATAAATTTAAAGGTGGTCCGGTGGGGATTTCTACTTTAGCAACAGCAGTAAGTGAAAATGCTGAAACCATCGAAGAAGTTTATGAGCCTTTCCTAATACAACAAGGTTTTATTTTTAGAACTCCAAGAGGTAGAGAGGTGACTGAAGCAGCTTATAAACACTTAGGTCGAATAAAAGGGGCTACCCAAAGTGGGCTTTTTTAAATCGGCAATTACCTAGAAACAAAGTTTTTTTGCAAAAAAAATCTCAAATAAGAATCCAAGGTTTCTGGGTAGGCTTTATGTTAATTTTTTCAGGTGATTTATAGTGTTTTCTATTCTGCAATACATAAGTATTCTTTTTTTGAATGAAAAAATTTTCCAAAATAAAAATTGAAACCTATAAAGTTTAGTGATTCTTTAAATCTATAGGTAAGAGAAATTTTTTAACATTCTAAATAATATTCAATTTCTGGGTAGCTATCTAACAAAACCCATAAGATCCAACAACTAGTATCGGTTTAAAAGTGAATAAACACGATGAATTACACTATTTTATTTAAAGTATATTACAATCAAAGAGCTAATTTAATATATATGGTATAGATTTGAGGTGTTTATAAGCATACTTAAAGTGCGAAAATTCTTTCAATGCTTTTTTGTTGTTTTCAATAATTCTGATGTTTTTAAAACATATACTGTAATTATAATCGTTATAGTACTTAGTTTGAAGATCTATACTACAGACTTAATAAAATTAGTATGAAGTTATATATTAAATATATGGTTAGTCTAAGGTGTAAAATTCTAGTTAAAGAAGAGTTGAAACGGCTTGATATATCCTTTGGGTTAATTGATTTGGGTGTGGTGGAACTTCTTGAAGAAATATCTATCAAACAGAGGATTGAACTTAGAAGGAATCTTTTAAGATTTGGACTGAGGCTTCACAAGGATAAAAAGAGCATTCTTATTGAAAAGATAAAAAACACAATTCTCGAAATGATCAAGTATCCTAATGGATGTCCTACAATGAATGATTCTGAATATATCAGTGAGAAGTTAAACTATGATTACACTTATCTGGCTAATACGTTTTCAGAAGTAAAAGGCATTACCATACAGCAATATATTATTGTCAATAAAATTGAAAGGGTAAAGGAATTACTTGCGTATAATGAACTCAATCTAACTGAAATTTCCTATAAACTCCATTATAGTAGTATGGCACATTTATCTGGTCAATTTAAAAAGGTTACCGGCTATTCCCCATCCATTTATAAGGAAATGAGGCAAAATCAAGAAGATCAAAAACTAAGCGCAGTTGCTATTTAATGTGAAAAGCTGATTGTGAAAGATATTGGCAATACTCATTATTAGGGACGCAAAAGTCTTTATTTTCCCTTGCTATCTCACATTTCATGTTTTTAAGTTGAAATTTTCAGTTCTTTAATTTAATTTACTCTTCATTAATCACTCTTCACTATATATTATTACCTCAATAAAACGTGGGAAATATATAATATAAGCCAATAATTATATAACACATTAGATTCTCTAAAGGCTAACATTTACTAGGTGATAATAAAGTCGCAAAACAATTGTAATTATTTATGAAATTTAAAATAATATTACCAGCCTTAGTATTCGTATTTATTGGACTATTTTCCAGTTGTGAAAAGGATGAATTAAATGACAATTCAGCAGATATGAAAGCATCTGCAGAAAATACCGTAGATCTATCTAGTGATATTTCTTCAAAAAAATCGGATGATACAAAAGAACAAGGAACATTAAAGGTTGTAAATCTTGGTGTTGCTGGAGATTTTGCAATTCTAACAAAAACTGGAATCACTAGTGTCTATAAATCTTCTATTACAGGGGATATTGGAACAAGCCCAATTACTGGGGCCGCAATGGTTTTAGACTGTGGAGAAGTAACAGGAAATGTATACTCGGTTGATGCAGCAGGTCCTGCATGTATAACTACAAGCGCAAGTATGTTAACAACTGCAATTAGTAATATGGAAACAGCATACACTGATGCAGCCGGGCGAACTACACCGGATTTTGTTAATTTAGGAGCCGGAAATATTGGAGGAAAAACACTAACTCCCGGACTTTATAAATTTACAAGTTCTGTAGTTATTCCAACTGATATTGCACTTGCCGGTGGACCAGATGATGTTTGGATTTTCCAAGTTTCCGGAAATCTTGATATGAGTTCTGCAGTAAGAGTTACTTTGAGTGGTGGTGCACAAGCTAAGAATATCTTCTGGCAAGTAGCCGGAGCGGTTAATTTTGGAACTACCAGTCATTTTGAAGGAAATATTTTAGGTCAGACTGGAATTAATCTAAAAACTGGAGCTTCTATAAACGGAAGATTATTGGCGCAAACTGCTGCAACTCTTCAAAAAAATACGGTTACCCAGCCTAAATAAAATTTTTATGTACTGAAATTCAGCTTATGATAATAACTATGAAATCAATTTAATTCAGTGCTCTTTGTTAATTCAAAAAAGGGATTTGGTTGTGGGGCATCATTTAAATTCATCTTCAGTTTCTACAACTCTCACGGAACAACTATTGAAAAAATCGATACTCCTGAACCTCGGGAATTTCAGCACCTAATTATAATAGGGTTTGAAAAACCAAACTCTAGATAAAAGTTGAACTAATTTTAATGGTTTTCAATTATGTACTTTTGTAATACTAAAGAAAATACTAGACTTTAGAGCGTTATGACAAATTCGATTTTACTAAATTCATAAATCAAACAAGAACAATGGGTCAGAAAGAAATTCCAAAGGTTTCATTTTTCAAATTTTTGAAGCATGCCTCAAATATTCTTAAGAATCCATTGCCTTTTCATCATAGTAATTTTGAGAAACATGGCGATACCTTCAGGTTAATTATTGGTCCAGGAAAATCTGTAATTTTTTCCAGAGATGCCTATTTAGCAGAATATGTACTTCAGAAAAACCAGAAGAATTATACAAAATCTCCTATACAGACTAAAGATCTTGTGAAATATGTTGGTCGTGGTCTGTTAACTGCTGAAGGGGAACATTGGAAAAAACAGAGGAAACTGATACAACCTGCGTTCCATAAAAAACAACTCACTTTGTTGTTGGAGAGTATCCATAAAGCAATTCTTACTGAGCTGGATAAAATTGAAACCGAAACCGAGATAGATATTTTTCCAATCTTTAATGATCTGGCTTTTCAAACGGTAGTGAAATCTTTATTCAGCAGTGCTGTAGGAGATAAAGATATTACCAGATTGCAATATATTACCGAAGCAGCTCAAAAAATGTTGGTTAGGGAATTAAGACAACCCTTTTTAAGTCTTTGGTTTAAATATGGTGGGGAAATTAAGAAACACACAGATCTAACAGATGAAGCCAGAGTGATCCTTAAAAAACTGGTAAAGGCAAGAAAAGAAAGTGGGAAAAGAGAAGAAGATCTGTTAGATATGCTTTTAGATGCTCGTTATGAGGATGGGAATGAGATGGATGAAGAGCAGCTAATAGATGAGATCCTGATTTTATTTACAGCAGGTCACGAGACAACATCTAATGCGCTCACATTTGCAGCCGAGTTATTAGCTAGAAATCCAGAGTCTCAGCAAAAGATTTTAGAGGAGGTTGTTAAGGCAAAAAAGGAAACAAATTCCTTAATGGAGTTTATCCAATCTTGTAGTTATACAAAAAAGGTGGTTGAAGAAACTATGCGACTTTATCCCCCGGCTTATTTTATAGATCGTATCAATAAAGAAGCCGATTCTTTTCAAGGTATGGAGATACCAAAAGGCTCTAATTTATTGTTTTCTTTTAATGAAATCCATAGACATAAATCACATTGGGAAGAACCTGAGAGATTCAAACCAGAAAGATTTTCAGATTCAGACCCCTATTTGCATACTCCGTTTTATGCCCCTTTTGGAGCTGGACCTAGGAAATGTATAGGTAATAATTTTGCAATGTTTGAGATGATAATTGCGGTTGCAGAAATGGTAACACTCTATAAGATCGCTCCGAAAACAACGCCTATTGAAATACTTCCTATGATCACCTTAAAACCGAAAAACGCGATTTTAAGGTTTGAAAAAAGATAGGGTCAATGTTACAAAATTCTAAATATTCTGAAATCATTAAATCCGAAGCCAAACGCCTCGGCTTTATGTCTTGTGGGATATCCAAAGCTGAATTTTTAGAAGTAGAAGCTCCACGTTTAGAAAATTGGTTAAATCAGAATATGTATGGCGAAATGAGTTATATGGAGAACCATTTCGATAAAAGGCTTGATCCTACTAAGTTAGTAGATGGCTCTAAAAGTGTAATCTCCTTACTTCTTAATTATTATCCTTCAGATTTTCAAAAAGTCGAAACTTACAAGATCAGCAAATATGCCTATGGTACCGATTATCATTTTGTAATTAAGGAAAAGCTGAAGCATTTACTTCAATTTATTCAGCAAGAAATAGGAGAAGTAGAGGGAAGAGCCTTTGTAGATTCTGCACCAGTATTAGATAAAGCATGGGCAGCGAAAAGCGGGTTGGGTTGGATAGGTAAACATTCGAACCTATTAACTAAACAAGTAGGATCCTTCTATTTTATTGCAGAACTAATAGTAGATCTGGAATTGGATTATGATACTCCGGTGACCGATCATTGCGGAAGTTGCACTGCCTGCATAGATGCTTGCCCGACTCAGGCCATTGTAGAACCTTATAAAGTGGATGGCAGCAAATGTATTTCCTATTTTACTATTGAATTGAAGAATGATCTGCCAAATTCTTATAAAGATCAATTTGATGATTGGATGTTTGGCTGCGATGTTTGCCAAGATGTTTGCCCTTGGAATAAATTTTCAAAATCTCATAACGAGCCCTTATTCGATCCAAATCCGCAGTTATTGAACAATTCTAGAAAGGATTGGGAAGAACTTACTAAGGAAACTTTCAATGAAATTTTTAAAAAATCTGCCGTAAAGAGAACCAAGTTCGAAGGACTCAAAAGGAATATTGATTTCTTAAAGAAGTAAGTTTTAAAATTTTATTATTCCTGCCTGTAATAATCTCATCTTTTTGAAACTAATGAATTAAAAGAAGCTTTGAGTAAAGATTTCTATACACAGTTTATTTTGCCTTACGCCGGAATAATCATTAAGATTTGCCGTGCATATACTGACAATGAAGAAGATTTTCAGGATTACTATCAAGAAGTTTGTCTTCAGTTATGGAAAAGTCGGGAGAATTTTAAGGGTGATTCCAAATGGTCTACTTGGGTTTACCGAATATCTTTAAATATTTCACTCTCATTACTTAAGAAGGATAAGAAAGTAAATAAGAAAAGTGTTGAATTACAAAATCTTGCTACTGTTGTACCACAGGAATCGAATCCCTTCAATGATGAATCACTTAAACTTCTTTATTTGGCTATAAAGCAGCTTCCCGAGCTAGATCGGGCCATTATACTTCTTTACTTAGAAGAGAATTCGTATCAAGAAATCGCAGAGATCATCGGCTTATTGCCAAATAATATCGGAGTTAAAATCACTCGAATTAAGAAAAAACTAAAAATATTACTTGATGGAAAGATCTATTGAAAATATATGGAAAGAAGGATTTGAATCTAATAAAAGTTTCGAATTGCCTGTAGTTAGGGATCTCTATACGAGAAAATCCAAGCTAATAATTGATAAGATTAAGTCTACATCAAAATGGGATAACCTTAGCCTAATTCCAATGGCAATCGTTTTGTTTGGAGTATTTATTTTTTTAGATAAGATGCTGTTAGGGTTCTATATAGGTACTTTATTGGTTTTATTATTCTTTCTGAATAAAAAAATGTTGAATAACTTGGATATGTTTAATCCAAGTTCGAATACTTATCAATATTTAATTAATTATGTTTCGCAGTTAAAATCAATCCAAAAGTTTTATATCAAATTATTAGCGATAGGCCCACCAATCTTAATCATTCCAGCATATTGGATGTATTTTCAGGGAACTTCTGTGATGTCAGGTTTTAGGGGATTAGACATCTATTTCCAAATTCTTATAATAGTAGTTACAGCAATAGTGCTATCTGGGATAGGAATATTTAGTTACAAAATAAGTACTCATGTGCTTTACGGAAAATTAATAATGAGGATTGAGGAAATTATTAAGGATATGGAAGAGCTGCAAAAATCAAAGTTTTAAGGGTGTTTTATTCTAATTTATAGGTTTAAATCAAGTTTAAAGTATTTGATATTTATATACCCGAAAAAAGTAAAGCTTACTACCTTTGCTACTCATCCAATAAATTTGAATATGAGTACGGATAGTAAAAGGAGAGAAGCGCTAGTTTATCATGCAAAACCAAAACCAGGGAAGATAGAAGTTGTTCCAACCAAGAAATATGCAACGCAAAGAGATCTTTCCTTGGCATATTCCCCAGGAGTTGCCATACCGTGTTTAGAAATAGAAAAAGATAAAGAGAATGCCTATAAATATACAGCAAAGGGGAATTTAGTAGCTGTTATATCTAACGGGACTGCAGTTCTTGGACTTGGAGATATAGGTCCGTTAGCTTCAAAACCAGTAATGGAGGGTAAGGGTCTACTTTTCAAGATCTTTGCAGATATAGATGTATTTGATATTGAAGTAGACACCAAGGATATAGAATCTTTTATTCAAACAGTAAAAAATATTGCTCCTACTTTTGGAGGGATCAATTTAGAAGATATAAAAGCTCCGGAAGCTTTCGAAATTGAGCGTAGATTAAAGGAAGAATTAGATATCCCTGTTATGCATGACGACCAGCATGGTACAGCCATCATCTCCGCGGCAGCCTTGCTTAATGCTTTACAGATTTCCAAAAAGAAAATAGAAAAGGTTAAGATAGTGATAAGTGGAGCTGGAGCAGCTGCAGTTTCATGTACCAAACTTTATAAAGCTTTCGGTGCAAAGTCAGAAAATATCGTGATGTTGGATAGTAAAGGAGTTATTCGTTCAGATAGGGCTAATCTATCTGTAGAGAAACTTGAATTTGCAACTAAAAGAAAAATAGATACTCTTAAAGAAGCGATGAAAGATGCCGATGTATTTGTAGGTCTTTCCATTGCTAATATAGTGGATGTTGCAATGCTAAAGAGTATGGCTAAACGCCCAATAGTTTTTGCAATGGCAAATCCCGATCCTGAAATTCAATATGATCTTGCTGTTTCTGCTCGTAAAGATCTTATTATGGCAACCGGTAGAAGTGATCATCCAAATCAGGTGAATAACGTGCTTGGTTTTCCGTTCATTTTTAGGGGAGCTTTAGATGTTCGTGCAACAAAAATTAATGAAGCCATGAAAATGGCAGCTGTTAAGGCTTTAGCAGAATTAGCAAAAGAACCAGTGCCAGAACAAGTGAATATAGCTTATGGAGAAACAAAACTTAATTTTGGGCCAGAATATATAATCCCAAAACCTTTTGATCCTAGATTGATATCTCAAGTTCCTCCTGCGGTTGCAAAAGCAGCTATGGAAAGTGGTGTAGCTAAAAACCCAATACTGGATTGGGAACGTTATGAGGAAGAATTACTAAATAGAATGGGGAATGATAACAAGATCTCCCGTTTATTGATGAATCGTGCAAAAATGGACCCTAAAAAAGTGGTCTTTGCTGAAGCAGATCAGTTAGACGTCCTTAAAGCTGCACAGATCACTCAGGAAGAAGGAATCGCTATTCCAATTCTTTTGGGTAGGAAAGATGTGATTTTAGAATTGATGAATGAGATAGATTTTCACGAGGATCTTGTAACGATCATCGATCCAAAATCAGATGAAGAGCAGCCTCGTCGTGACAGATATGCAGATGTTTATTGGAAATCTAGATACCGAAGTGGAGTAACCAAATACGATGCTCAAAATTTATTGCGAGAACGTAATTACTTTGCAGCTATGATGGTGAATGAAGGTGATGCAGATGCATTGCTTTCTGGATATTCCAGAGCTTATCCTACTGTTGTAAAACCAATGCTAGAATTAATTGGTATGGCTAAAGGTGTAGATAGAATAGCCGCAACCAACCTAATGAACACGTCCCGAGGACCACTTTTTATAAGTGACACTTCTATAAATATAGATCCTTCTGCCAAAGATCTTGCTAAAATAGCAATGATGACAGCCAAAACAGTAAAATTGTTTGGAATGGAACCGGTAGTGGCCATGATCTCTTATGCTAATTTTGGTTCTTCTAAAAATGAACGAGCTAGAAAAGTGAAAGAGGCAGTTGCAATTTTGCATAGATCCAATCCAGAGCTTATTGTAGATGGAGAGATCCAAACAGATTTCGCTTTGAATAAAGAAATGCTTCAAAGCAAGTTTCCTTTTTCAAAATTAGTTGGTAAAAAGGTAAATACCTTGATATACCCTAATTTAGAATCGGCTAATGGTACATATAAACTTCTTAAGGAGATGAATAATGCCGACTCTATTGGTCCTATCATGATGGGAATGAGAAAGCCGGTTCATATATTACAGCTTGGTGCTAGTGTAGAAGAAATTGTAAATATGGCAGCAGTTGCCGTTGTAGATGCACAAGAAAAAGGCAAAAAAGTAAAAACGGTAAAATAGCTTTGTTTTGAAGTCTTTTATAGACTTGGAGCTCTGCATTATTTTAGTACATTTGAAAATTAACATTTTTTTAATTCAATGATCCATCATCTTAAGGGACAGTTAATAGAAAAAAATCCTACTTATGTTGTTATAGAATGCAACGGAGTAGGATATTTTTTACACATTTCTCTCCATACTTTCGCGTTACTTAAAAATGCATCAGAGGCCATAAGCCTTTATACTCATTTACAAGTAAAAGAAGACTCACATACTTTATTTGGTTTTATGGAGAAATCTGAGCGGGAATTGTTTAGGTTATTGATATCTGTTTCTGGTATTGGTGCAAGTATTGCGCGTACCATGTTATCATCTTTAGATCCCAAACAAATAATGGATGCAATTGCGTCTGGTGATGTTGCCACGATTCAAAGTATTAAGGGCATTGGAGCAAAGACTTCTCAACGAGTTATTTTAGATCTAAAGGATAAAGTATTAAAAGTATTTGGAGAAGGAGAGGTTTTTATCTCTCAGAGCAATACAAATAAAGAAGAAGCGTTATCTGCTTTAGAGACTTTAGGTTTTGCGAGAAAACCTGCCGAGAAGGTGGTAGACCGTATTATGAAAGACGCTACAGAAGACCCTACCGTAGAAACAATAATAAAATTAGCATTAAAGAATTTATAATTTCATACTAACTAATCTTGAGGAATAATTACTTGAAACTGCAATTAACAAGCCTGCTTGGGATTTTCTGTTTATTTGCCTCTTCTCCTAGTTTATATGCACAAGATACTCTTGTGGCTCAGGATTCTATCCGTAGCGGTTATGCAACAGGAACCTTGTCATTACCCAATCCTGCGAGTATTGTAGCGAGTTATGAGTATGATCCTATTCTTAACAGATATATTTATACTGAAAAACTCGGGTCTTATAATTTGTCCATTCCTTTAATTCTTAGTCCAGAGGAATATCAAGAGTTAATCATTCAGGAGGAAATACGGAATTATTTCAAGGAAAAAAATAATGCTATTTCTGAAAATAGAGAAGGAGATCCAGAAGCCCAGCAAGATCTTCTCCCAAGTTATTATGTGAATTCTGGGTTTTTTGAAAGTGTTTTTGGCGGAAAGGAAATAGAAGTGGTGCCACAGGGAAGTGTTGCTATGGACCTTGGTTTGCTATTTACAAAACAGGATAATCCTTCTTTTTCTCCAAGGAATAGAAGTAATCTCACATTTGATTTCGACCAAAGAATCCAACTTAGTTTGCTGGGTAATGTTGGAACCAAGCTAAAGGTGCTGGCAAATTATGATACGGAGTCTACCTTTGATTTTCAGAATCAATTGAAGTTAGAATATACTCCTAATGAAGATGATATCGTTCAGAAAATTGAAGTCGGGAATGTAAATATGCCTTTAAATAGCGCCCTCATTCAGGGAGCTCAAAGTTTATTCGGTTTTAAGACTGAATTGCAATTTGGAAAAACGCGGGTTACAGGTGTTTTTTCTGAACAAAAATCGGAGAGAAGGACAGTAAATGTAGAAGGAGGAGCAACTGTTGAAGAGTTTGAGAAATTTGCTATAGATTATGATCAGGATAGACACTTTTTTTTAGCTCATTATTTCAGGGATAACTACAATAAGTCCCTTCAGAATTATCCATTTATCAATAGCAATATACAAATTCAGCGAATTCAGGTTTGGGTTACCAACCGCACCAATAATATTCAGAATTTAAACGATACTCGAAATATAGTTGCTATCCAAGATCTTGGAGAAACTAATATTCCTGGGAACATTGGTATAAATAATCCTCCTGGAGGTTTTTTTAATGTGCCTGAAGGAGCTTTTCCGAATAACCCGAACAACGATTTTAACCCATTTGGAATTAGCAGTCCCGGAGAATCTATTTTAACTCCTGCCATTAGAGATATTTCTACAGTTCAAAGTGGATTTGGCGGAGTTGTAGTTTCTGAAGGTGAGGATTATGCAAAGCTTGAGAATGCCCGACAATTAAAGTCTAATGAATTTACTTTCGATCAGAGACTTGGTTATATAAGTCTTAATCAGCGATTAAGTAATGATGAGGTTTTAGGAGTTGCTTTTCAATATACCGTAAATGGGCAAGTCTATCAGGTGGGTGAATTTGCCAATGATGGAGTAGACGCAAATACTCAGGCAGAAGATAATGGTGCCAGAATCAACCAGAACTTGGTAGTTAAAATGTTAAAAAGCACTGTCACTAACGTGAGTGAACCAGTTTGGGATTTAATGATGAAAAACATCTATGCTTTGGGTGCTTTTCAATTAGAGGCAGATGACTTTAGATTAAATATTTTATATACCGATCCGCAGCCACAAAATTATTTATCTCCAGCTCCGGGATCTGGGGTTCCATTGCCAGAAGATGTTGCAGAAACTACGTTGCTGCGTGTATTTAATCTTGATAAACTAAATACCAATAACGACCCTGTAAATGGGGGAGATGGCTTTTTTGATTACGTACCCGGGATTACTATAAACCCACAAAATGGCTTAGTAATCTTCACAACTGTAGAGCCCTTTGGAGAGTATTTGTTTGATAAACTTGATAATACAGCTAATGGGGGAGGCGAAGATTATAATTTACCAGAAACATATAATGATAATCAGCGGGAATATGTGTTCAGGTCTTTATATCGAACTACTAAGATTCAGGCAGAGCAAGAAGACGCCGATAAAAATAAATTTCAGTTAAAAGGGAGGTATAAATCATCTCAGGTAGATGGAATTCCAGTAGGTTTTAATTTGCCTCAAGGCTCCGTAACTGTTACAGCCGGCGGAAGAGTTTTACAGGAAGGAGTAGATTATGTAGTTAATTACCAGTTAGGTCGGGTACAAATTATAGACGATGCTTTACTAGCTTCAGATATTCCAATTCAGGTTTCTACAGAGAATAACGCATTGTTTGGACAGCAATCTAAAAGATTCACGGGGATTAATGTAGAACATCAGTTCAATGAAAAATTATTAGTTGGAGGAACATTTTTGAATTTAAAAGAACGTCCACTTACTCAAAAGGCTAATTATAGCTATGAGCCTGTTAACAACTCTATTTATGGATTAAACGCTTCTTATAGCACTGAAGTGCCATTTTTAACTAGGCTAGTAAATAAATTACCAAATATAGATACAGATGTTGCCTCTAATTTCTCTATTCGTGGAGAATTTGCTTATTTACAACCGGGAGCGCCACAAGTAAATGATTTTGATCAAAAAGCAACTACTTATATAGACGATTTTGAAGCATCTCAAACTTCTATCTCGATAAATAATCCTTTAAGCTGGGAACTTTCTAGCGTGCCTTTGGATTTTGGAGGCGAGCTAAGTAATGGCGATTTAGCTGTAGGTTATAAAAGAGCAAATTTATCATGGTATACTATAGATCCTATTTTTTATAGCAGTAGAAGACCAGACGGAATTACAGATGCAGACCTCTCTAATTTTGCGACAAGGCGGGTCTTTCTGAATGAAATTTTTCCTAATACCGATGTGATCCAGGGACAACCGCAGGTTATCTATACCATGGATCTTACTTTTTCTCCGACTATGCGTGGGCCCTTTAATTATAATCCGGCTGCCGCTGGGGGAAATACATTAAATAACCCTAAAAATAATTTTGCGGGTATTTCCAGAGCAATTACTTCTACCAATTTTGAGCAGACCAATGTAGAATTTATTGAATTCTGGATCATGGATCCATTTATTTATTCAGAAAATGCTGGGAATACTGGGGGAACTATCAGTTTTAACTTAGGAAATATTTCTGAAGATGTACTTAAGGATGGTAGAAAACAATATGAAAATGGACTTCCGCAAGATGGTGGGGAGCAAAATACTGTAAGTACGGCTTATGCTAAAGTACCAGCAGATCAGTCTTTAATATATGCTTTTGATACTCAGGGTCAAGAGCGAGTAAATCAGGATGCAGGATTTGATGGATTAGGAGATGCGGAAGAAGCACTGAAATTTTCAGCTTTTGGTAATCTTCCAGATCCATCTGCAGATAATTACGAATATTTTCTAAACAGAACTGGAAGTATTCTAGATCGTTACAGGAATTATAATGGAACGCAGGGAAATTCTCCAACAGAATTATCTGATACTAATAGAGGAAATACCACTTTGCCAACTACCGAGGATCTCAATAGAGATAATACTATGAATACTATTAATAGTTATTTCCAGTATGATGTGAAGATCTTCCCTGGGATGAATGCAGCTAATAGTCCATATATTACAGATGTGCGAGAATTGGATGCACCACTTCCTAATGGTCAAGACATTCCGGTTAGATGGATACAGTTTAAAGTGCCAATTTTTGAACCCACAGATACTAAAGGTGGTATTGCAGATTTTAGATCTATTAGGTTTATGCGACTTTTCTTATCTGACTTTCAGCAGGAAACCGTTTTAAGATTTGGAACAATGGATTTGGTTCGTGGAGACTATAGAAGATATAATCAAAGCTTAGATCCAGATAAGCCTAATCAGCCGGTGGAAGATGGAACTTTATTCGAAGTTTCTGCAGTGAATATTGAGGAGAATGCAAACAGAGAGCCAATTCCTTATGTATTACCTCCAGGGGTTAATAGAGAAGAATTGTTTAATAATAATTCTAATATTCGCCAGAATGAGCAATCACTGTCTATTAGAACTTGCGATTTAGAGCCACAAGATGCTCGTGCTGTTTACAAGAATTTTCAGGTGGATATGCGTCAGTATAAGAATTTGGAAATGTTCTTGCATGCGGAATCTTTTGTTAACGAAATTGCTCTAAAAGATGGGCAATTAATCGCATTTATAAGAATAGGAACAGATTTTACAGATAATTATTATCAAATTGAAATCCCGCTAACAGCTACTTTACCTGGCGCTACTTCTGCAGATGAAATTTGGCCAGATGCGAATAGGCTTTTATTGCAATTGGAATTACTACAAAAAGTGAAAACAAAAGTTTTGGGTAATCCTTCTCTAGTTCCTACAGAATTGAATTATTTTAATGAAGACCTTAGTATTGCAAATCTTAATGATCCTTATGAAGTAGGAAAGTTAAGAATTGGAATTAAAGGTAACCCAAGTTTTGGAAATGTAAGATTAATGATGCTAGGGGTGAAAAATGGAAGCCCAGAAAATACAGCTTCAGATATTTGTGGAGAAGTATGGTTTAATGAATTGAGATTATCTGATTTGGATAATCAAGGAGGTTGGGCTGCTATTGTTAATATGGATACCAATATTGCCGATTTTGCAACTGTTTCTGCAACAGGGAGAAAAAGCACCATTGGCTTTGGAGCCTTAGAAGAAGGTCCAAATCAAAGAAGTAGAGAAGACCTTCAGCAATATGATGTAGTAACCAATGTAAATGCTGGGCTATTATTACCTAAAAAATGGGGAGTTCAAATTCCATTAAATTATAGTAGAGGAGAAGAGTTGATCACTCCTAAATATGACCAAGAGTACTTAGATCTAGAGCTTCAAACAAGATTAGATGAGATCACAGATGCAGGTGAGCGAGATCTAGTGAGAGAGCAATCTGAATCTTATACTAAAAGACAGAGTATAAATGTTATTGGTTTGAGAAAAGAGAGAATAGGAGATAAGAAACCTATGCCTTATGATATTGAAAATTTCGCCTTTTCTAGTTCATATAACCAAGTAGATCATCGGGATTTTGAAATTGAAGATGCCTTGAGTCAGAATGTGAGAGTTGGAGCAACTTACGATTATGGATTTTTACCATTGACGCTGGAGCCTTTTAAAAATATAAAAGCTTTAGATAGTAGTGATTATTATTCCTTGGTAAAGGATTTTAATTTAAATCTATTACCAACAAATATATCTTTAGGATCTAATATTTTTAGACAGTATAACGAACAAAAATTTAGAGAGTTATCTTTAAATGAAAATGACATAGGAATCCCGACATTATACCAACGTAATTTTATGTTTGATTGGCAATATCGGGTGAATTATAATTTAACAAAATCTCTTCAATTTAGTTTTAGTGCAACCAACAATAGATTGGTGAGAAATTATTTTACTGAAGATAATTTTGTGGATAACAGCATTGGTATTTGGGATGAATTTTTTGAAACAGGAACTCCTAATCAGCATTTTCAATCGTTACAAGTAAACTATGAACTTCCATTCGCTAAGATTCCAGTTTTGGAATTCATTAAAACTACGTATTCCTACACTGGTGATTTTCAATGGCAACGTGGATCTCAGATTTTCGATCAATTAGAAGGGGTTCCAGATTTAGGTAATTCGGTACAAAATTCAAGCATTCATCAGATCAATGCAAATATGGACATGCAAGGTTTATATAAATATCTAAACCTTGTGCCAAGAAAATCTACAGCCAATTCCATAAAAGCTCGTAGTGCCAGTGTACCCCAATCCCCAGGTGAGACAAAGGAAGAGGTGCAGGCCACAAAGCCAAAATCTGATAAAGCCTATAATACCATGTTAGGACTTGTTACTGCATTAAAGAGAGTGCAAGTAACATATAGAGAAAATAGAGGGATCTTTTTGCCCGGTTACACTCCAAGTATAGGGTTTCTGGGAACGTTGAAACCTACAACAGGATTTACTCTGGGAAGCCAGAATGATGTAAGGGGAATTGCGGCTAGAAATGGATGGTTAACAATGTATCAGGAATTCAATCAGCAGTACACTGCGGTTCAAAATAAGCAATTGGATATGCAAGCTTCTTTAAGTTTGATCCCAGATCTTGTAATAGATCTAAATGCCAGCAGAATTTATTCAGAAACATTTAATGAAAACTATAGAGTAGATCAAAGTACTCTGGAGTATCAGTCTTTGAGTCCTTACAACTTCGGAAATTTCAATATTTCAACCGTGCTTATTAAGAGTGCATTTCAGAAAAATGATCAAGAATCATCTGAAACCTTTCAGAACTTCAGAGATAATAGATTGGAGGTTGCACAAAGGTTGGCTTCAGAAAATGGCAGGGATTCTAATGATCTAGATGCAGATGGATTCCCAGTAGGTTATGGAAAAACCAATCAAGCTGTTTTATTACCTGCATTTCTTGCTGCATATACAGGGCAAAGTGCATCATCAGTAAAATTAGGGGCTTTTAGAAATGTTCCCTTGCCAAATTGGGATTTAAAATATACAGGTTTAATGAGACTGGATTGGTTTAAAAAGAATTTTAGAAGATTCTCCTTAAGTCACGGTTATCGAGCAGGATATACGATAAATCAGTTTCAAACTAATTTAGATTATAACGATAACGTTCCTTTTGAATTTAATCAGGCTAATAACTTTAAGAATAAGCTTCTGTTTGCAAATATCAATCTAACAGAACTATTTAGCCCATTGATTAGGATAGACCTGGAAACCACTGAAGCGATTAGAATATTAGCTGAAATTAAGAAAGACAGAACAATGTCCTTAAGCTTTGATAATAACTTGCTAACAGAGGTGAAAGGGAATGAGTATATTTTAGGCCTTGGCTATAGAATTAAGGATCTTAAGATTGGGACTAATTTTGGTGGAAAACAACGCGTGCTAAGTAGTGATCTTAATTTTAAAGCAGATGTTGCTTATAGAAAAAATATTAATATTATTAGATATCTAGATCTTGATAATAATCAAGTGATCGCAGGGCAAGACTTATGGGCAATTAATTTTGTTGCAGACTATGCGGTATCTAAAAACCTAACGGCCTTGTTTTATTATGATCATACCTTCTCTGAATATGCTATTTCTACAGCGTTCCCTCAAACAACTATTCGTTCGGGATTCACTTTGAGATATAATTTTGGAAATTAATTGATAGCTGTTTGAACAGACCTAAGAATAAATTAACTTTGTGCACCTAGAAAAAAATAAATTTATGAATATACCACAAGAATTAAAGTACACCAAAGATCACGAATGGGTGAAAATCGATGGAAACATTGCCACAATTGGCGTAACAGATTTCGCACAGGGGGAACTTGGTGATATAGTTTATGTTGAAGTGGAAACTGTTGGTGAATCGATGGAGAGAGAAGAAGTTTTTGGGACTGTAGAAGCCGTAAAAACTGTTTCAGATCTATTTTTACCTCTTACTGGAGAAATCATTGAATTTAATGAAAGCCTTGAGGATACTCCAGAAAAAGTTAATACAGACCCTTATGGAGATGGTTGGATGGTTAAGATGAAGATTTCTGATGAAGATGAACTTGCGGGTTTAATGAGTCCGGAAGAATATAAAGAACTTATTGGGGGCTAGATTGTTTTTAATTTTCGCGGTTCTTTATACCGTTTTAATCACCTGTTTGTCTTTAATACAATTGGGAAAAATTTCTCTCGGAGAATTTAATCCTACAGATAAAATGATGCACTTAGGTGCATATTTTGTGCTTGGTTTTATGTGGTTTTTTTATTATCTATTTAGAAATCAAGATAATAACCTAAAGATTAAGGGTTTTTTTAACATTACAATCTTAATCATACTTTTTGGTATGTTAATTGAGGTTTTACAAGGAGCTCTTACAGATTATCGAGACCCGGATTGGGCTGATATACTGGCAAATAGTATCGGAGTTTTGTTGGCGTTGAGCATATGTTTGGGATTTTTAAAATTCTTTAAACGCTTAAAACATAAGATTAATTCATTTTTATGAAAAAATATTTTACTTTAGCAACCCTTATTAATTAGTATCGAATTATGAAACCCAAGAAAAATCCGAAAGCCGATTTAACAAAACGAAGCGTTCTCTTTCTTCAATTAGGACTTATTTTAGTCTTATTCCTTGCTTGGCAAGGTATAGAATGGAAAACTTACGATAAAAGTAATTTAGATATGGGTCAACTAGACCTAGGTGATTTAGATGATGAAGAAATTCCAATTACGGAAATTCTTAATACACCACCACCACCGCCACCACCGCCACCAGCCCCAGAAATAATTGAGGTTGTTGAAGATGAGGAAGAAGTAGAGGAGACTATTATTGAGTCTACCGAAACTAATCAAGACGAGATCGTTGAGGTTAAAGAGGTTGTTGAAGCGCCTGTTGAAGAGGTAATTGCAGATGTACCATTTGCTGTTATTGAAAACGTGCCGATTTTCCCAGGTTGTGAAAACTTGAGTAATAATGATCAGCGTAAGAAATGTATGAGTGAAAAGGTTCAAGAGTTTGTAAACAGAAAGTTTAATACAGATTTAGGGAGCCAGTTAGGTCTTAGTGGAGTAAATAGAATTATTGTTCAATTTAAGATTGATAAGAATGGTAACATTACAGATGTTCGTTCTCGTGCACCACACCCAAGATTAGAGCAGGAAGCTGCTAGAGTTATTAATGCATTACCTAAAATGCAACCAGGTAAGCAAAGAGGGAAACCAGTAGGAGTTATGTACTCTTTACCAATTGTATTCCAAGTTCAGGATTAAAACATTTTAATATTATATATAATTCCCAAATTGCTTAGCAGTTTGGGAATTTTTTTGTTTAGAGAGGTTTTAAATGGAAGAATAAAAATTTTGGTATCTTTCGGCTGTTTCAAACTATTATCTCGGCCTCTTTTATGAAATACATTGGATTCCTACTTCTCTGTTTTATTTCCTACAACTCTTTTTCGCAAGACGGACTTTCTGAATTCGAAACCTATCCATCTTTTTCTGAATGCTCAGAAATAGATTTTAGTGGAGAAGAAGCTTGTTTTAAGAATACCTTGATGAAAATATTCACCACTAATTTTCAGCTTCCTGCAAAGGTTTCGGAAGAAAATTATAGAGGGGAAGCCATCATTCTTTTTGAAGTTACCAAAGAAGGAAAGTTCAAAGTGCTTTATATAGACGCAATCTATTCAGAATTAAAAGAAGAGATCCAACGGGTATTTGAAAAATTACCTACTATTTCACCAGCAACCTATAATGGGAAGCCTGCATATGCTCAATTCCGTTTTCCACTTAAGATTCCTATTGGATATTCTGAAATGTTGTCCCTAACCGATGGGGTTAAAATTGCAAAGGAAACCAGCTCGGTTCAAAAGAAAAACACACTTACTGAATACGATAGTATAGTTTCCAAGCCCTTTATTAGTCAAATAAATTCAAGCAATCTATTTGTGCCCCTTTCTCACGAACGTTACAATAGATTTGATGCTGAAATGAATAGGATTGGGAATAATAGTCATACTGCTACCAAACCTTATTTATATAATGAAGTTTCTAAATATTACGATTTTGATGCTGAGTTTGAAAAAGGGAGAACCCGTAAGACTTGGACAGGAAGAAAAATATGGGATGAGCATTTGGTAACTTTTCAAGGAGAGAATTACTGGTTTACAGGTGATGTGGTCGTAGATCTGCAAATAGGAAAGGATTTTCAGAGCGATGTCGCTTTTACATATAATAATACACGCGGAGCAATTTTTCAAGGAGGATTGGGAAAGAATTTTAATTTCTATACGGTAGTCTTTGAAAGTCAGGGTCGCTTTGCTGATTATTTTAATAGATATGCAGAGAGTATTGATCCATTTGGAGGAAATCCAGCAATTATTCCGGGAAGAGGTATTGCAAAGGAATTTTTAGAAGATGGATATGATTTTCCTGTAGCCGAAGGTTATTTGTCTTATAAAGTTTCAGATTTCTTTAATGTGCAGTTTGGTCATGGAAAGAACTTTATTGGAGATGGTTATCGCTCTTTGTTGATGAGTGATATTGCTAGTCCGTATCCATATTTCAAATTAAACACGAGTTTTTGGAAGCTTAAATATACCAATACGTTTATGTCTTTAAGAGATGTAAGGGAAGAGGTGTCTGCAGAAGGATCCTATAGAACAAAATATATGGCAAATCATTATTTGAGTTTGAATCTTACTAAAAGATTTAATCTTGGATTGTTTGAATCTGTGATCTGGCAAAATGATAACGGTCGTGGTTTTGACGTAAATTATTTAAATCCTGTTATCTTTTATAGATCTATAGAATTCTCTACTGGTGCTAGAGGAGGAAATGCTATAATTGGAATTACAGGGAAATATAAATTGAGTGATCAAATCAACCTTTATGGACAATGGATCATAGACGAATTTTCTACTGAAAAGATCTTTGGTGGAAACCAGAGTTGGAAAAATAAATTAGGCTATCAGCTAGGAGTGAAATATTTTGATGCTTTTGATGTTCCAGATCTTTATCTGCAAGCAGAATATAATCAGGTAAGACCTTATACTTATTCTCATAATTCTATTGTATTAAATTATGGTCATAACAACCAATCTTTAGCGCATTTATGGGGTTCTAATTTTAGGGAGATTATTGGGATTGCTAGGTATAGACGAGATCGTATTTTTGGAAGTGCAAAAGTGATCTATGGAAAACGCGGATTTGATTTTGATGATGGAAGCGATGACAGGTATTATGGTGGAAATATTTACAGGAGCGAGCGTGATAGAGCTTTTGAGGATGGTGTAAAAATTGGACAAGGAAATACAACAACTACTTTGTTTTCTGAAGTGGAAGCAGGTTATATCATTAATCCTGTGACTAATCTTAAAGTCTTTGGAAGCCTTATTTATAGAGATTTTAATCCTCAAGTATCTACCAACCTTATTTCAAAAGAAAGTACAGTTTGGTTTAATGTGGGGCTTCGAACAGATATATTTAACTGGTATTACGAATATTAACACGGAGCCTATCTGGTGATGTAAATAAGGTTATTCTGTTAGTTTATTTCATTAGTTATCAGGGTTTATCATAAAATTTAATAAAGCACGATTATTCTGGTCTTTATTTTTCATAAAACGATAAAGGTTAATTTTATTTAAGTAGTAGATGTTCTAAAAATTAAGTTTTTTACATTCTTGTTAAAACGCAATTAAGAAGTATCTTTGCGCCAAATATAAAATCGCGTTTTTTGAGTAATACAAGCGTACATACCCCTTCTGTATCAGTACTTTCAGATTTTAAGGAGATCACTAAAATGCGACTGGCCATAAGTGTGGTTTTTTCGTCTGTTGCAGGTTATTTTCTTGGGGCAGAAGTAGTGAATTTTGTCACTGTGTTGTTATTAGCTATTGGAGGTTATTGCATGGTTGGCGCTTCTAACGCATATAACCAAATTATTGAGAAAGATCTTGATGTCTTGATGGATCGCACCAAAAATAGACCGATTCCTGCGGGAAGAATGTCTGTAAATACAGCTTTTATAATTGCGAGTACCTTAACTGTCATTGGCTTGGTAGTTCTATATATTATTAATCCTAAAACAGCAATGTTTGGGGCCATCAGCATCTTTTTATATGTGAGTGTTTATACACCACTTAAAACTAGAACTCCATTATCTGTATTTGTTGGAGCTTTCCCTGGAGCTATTCCTTTTATGTTAGGCTGGGTGGCTGCAACTAATGAATTTAGTATAGAGCCGGGAACTCTATTTATGATTCAGTTCTTCTGGCAATTCCCTCACTTTTGGGCTATTGGCTGGTGGTTATTCGACGATTACAAAAAAGGCGGATTCTTCATGCTTCCTACAGGCAAAAGAGACAAGGGCACAGCTATTCAGGTTATATTATATACCGTTTGGACGATATTAGTTTCTTTGATCCCTGTATTTGGAGTGACGGGCAGACTGTTTTTAACACCTTATGCAGGTGCTATAATTCTAGTTCTTGGTTTAGGGATGCTATATTATGCCTTCAAATTATATAAGAATCGCGATGCGATTTCAGCTAAAAAATTAATGTTTGCAAGTGTATCCTACATCACACTTTTGCAGATTGTTTATGTATTAGATAAATTTTTAAGAGAATGGATATAACACAAGAAACCCAAAGCTTTAAAATTGGCAGAGCTAAAAAAATGATGCTTTGGTTTGGTATTGCCAGTATGGTAATGATGTTTGCGGGTATTACCAGTGCTTATGTTGTTAGTAAGAACAGGCCAGATTGGATCTCGGATTTTGAATTACCAGAGACTTTATACTGGAGCACTTTGGTTATTATAGTTAGTAGTATCACTTTTATACTTGCCAAAAGAGCTATTCTAAATGGGAGTAGGTCACAAGCAACTGCATTTCTATTAAGCACTTTAGCATTGGGGATCGTTTTTGTGGATCTGCAATTCAGAAGTTTTTCAGAAATTATAGCTTCTGGATATTACTTTACAGGAAGCGAGAGTACAATTACTACTTCATTTATTTATGTGGTTGTTCTATTGCATCTTGCCCACCTTACGGCAGGCCTGATAGTGCTTTTGGTTGTAATTTATAACCATTTTAAACAACGATACAAAAAGGGTCAAATGCTTGGAATTGAGCTAGGTGCCACCTTTTGGCATTTTCTTGATGCTCTCTGGGTTTACCTGTTTGTGTTTTTATATTTCTTTAGATAATAAATTTGCGTATTTTTGCCCATCATATAAAATCAAATTCTTCATATGGAAGCTACTGTTATTAGAACAGGCACCGAAGGTAAAACTTGGGGCGGTGGAAATGAGCCATTAAAGGCTAGTTACGGTAAAATGATGATGTGGTTCTTCATCGTTTCTGATGCACTCACATTTTCAGGATTCTTAGCTGCTTACGGTTTTTCAAGATTTAAATTCATTGATTCTTGGCCTATTGCCGATGAGGTGTTTAATCACTTCCCATTTTTGCATGGAGTAGACGCTCCTATGTATTATGTAGCGTTTATGACGTTTATACTTATTTTCTCTTCTGTAACTATGGTGCTTGCGGTAGATGCTGGTCATCATATGAAGAAAGGAAAAGTAACTTTGTATATGTTTTTAACCATTATTGGTGGAGCAATCTTCGTGGGTTCTCAGGCTTGGGAATGGAAAAATTTTATACAGGGAGAATATGGAGCAGTAACTACAATGGGAGGAAATGTTCTTCAGTTTGTTGATGCAGAAGGAGAACGGGTTGCAATTGAAGATTTTGTTGCTGAACTACCTGTAACCAGAGTTGCTAATCAAAGAAATAATGGGATCTGGTTTTCTGAAAATGAAACTGTATCTGAATATACTATTGAAGAAGTAAAAGCAGGTTTTGCAGCCAATGAAGATATTCTAATTAGAACCAAAATGTTCGATGAGAATGGCCAGAAAACTATTCTTTCTAGAGAGGAATCTCTTAGTAAATTAAATGCTGAAGCAATTGGCGTAGTTCAAGGTGCCAATCTTACTCATAATGAATATGGTCCGCCTTTGTTTGCAGATTTCTTCTTCTTTATTACTGGATTTCACGGTTTCCACGTATTATCTGGAGTTATTATTAATATCATTATTTTTTTCAACGTAATCTTAGGAACTTACGAGCGTCGAGGAAGTTATGAAATGGTTGAAAAGGTTGGTTTATACTGGCACTTTGTAGATTTAGTTTGGGTATTTGTATTTACATTCTTTTACCTGGTTTAATTCTGAAATAAATAAAAATGGCACATAGTACTACACATCACCACGAGTCTAATACCAAAAGAATTTGGTTCGTATTTGCTTTACTTTCTTTTGTAACAATAGTAGAGGTATTTTTAGGGATAATTAAACCTGAATTTTTAGTGGATACGCATTTTCTTGCGATGAGACTTCTTAACTGGATCTTTATAATCCTTACAATTTATAAAGCATATTATATCGCTTGGGCATTTATGCACTTAGAGGGCGAATCCAAAGGTCTGCGTAGAGCAGTTGTTTGGTCTGCAATCTTTTTAATAAGTTACTTAATGTTCATTTTATTAACAGAAGGTGACTATATCTTTGATGTTTTTAAGAACGGTCAAGTAGCTTGGGATTTTTAATATTCTACTATAAGTTAAAAGCATAAGAAAAGACGGTTATTCAAAACCGTCTTTTTACTTTTGTAACCCGTAACAACACGGAATTATGAAGAAATTTTTAGTACTTGGAGTTTTATTTTTATTACCAATAGTTGCCTATTTATTCTTTTCTTCAGGAATAAATAATTTCGCAAAACTTCCTGTACTTACAGAGAAGGTGAAAGATATAAGAGATCTAGAGAATAATCGAGATACTATTGTCAGCTTTCAGAATAAGATCAATATAGTAGCCTTCTTCGGAAATGATCTTGCCGCCTTAAAAGGAAATACTTTTAATTTAGATAAGAAGATTTTAGAAAAATTTTACAAATTTGACGATTTTCAATTTGTAATCATTCTTCCAAAGGAAGCAAAGCCTAAAGCTTTACAATTTGTTTCAGAATTTAATAATATAACCAATTCCGATTATTGGAGTTTTGTCTATGCTGAACCATCCGAGATAAAGGATGTTTTTAATAGCTTCAAAACCAATCTAGAGCTAGATTCGAATTTGCAAACTCCTTATGTTTTTATAATAGATAAGGATTCTAATCTAAGAGGTAGAGATGATGAAGAAGAGGGAACACTTTATGGATATGATTCTAGGTCTGTTTCAGAACTTGGAAACAAGATGAATGATGATATTAAAGTGATTCTGGCAGAATATAGATTAGCGCTTAAAAAATACAACTCGAAATTAAATAAGAAGTAATGAACAACAAATCTTATATAGGGATATCCTTAGTGATATTAGTTTTTGGTATCATCTTTATACCTAAGATCATAGATAGGATCTCTAATGGTGAAGTTGTGGAAAATGACAGATTGAATAATGCCAGTTTGCCTTCTAAATCTGGGGATCTTGGATATATAGAATTATATGGGGAAAATAAAAAAGTTCCAGATTTTCAATTTGTAAATCAAAATGGAGATAGCATTTCTAATAATGATTATTTAGGAAAAGTATATATTGTAGAATTCTTCTTTACTACCTGTCCTTCTATCTGCCCTATAATGAATAAGAATTTGGTAGAAGTCGAAAAGGAATTAGGTAGAAATAAAGATTTCGGTATTGTTTCTATATCTATAGACCCGCAGCACGATACTCCTGCAGTTCTTAAAGAGTATGCTATTAATTACGGAATAGATAATCCTAACTGGAATTTTCTAACTGGAAATAAGGAAGATATTTACATTTTGGCTAATCAGGGATTTGGGATTTTTGCAAATATAGATGAATCTGTACCTGGAGGTTTTGCGCATTCTGGAATGTTTGCACTTGTAGATAGAGAAGGCTATATACGCTCTAGAATAGACCAATTTGGAAACCCTATTATTTATTATAAAGGTTCTATAGAGAGAGGGCTTTCTGTCTTAGAAGGGGAAGAAGAACCTCAAATAGATATTTTAATAGAAGATCTTAAAAAACTTTTATAATGGGAAATATAAAGACCGATAAAATTGCGGTTCCTATAATCATCGCATTGTCTATCCTGATCCCTATTGTAGTTATTATTTTAATGTATCTACCAGAACGTTATAATATTTTTGGAACACAATCTGGAACTTTTCCATTTTTTCACGCTGTTTTAAATGGTAGTACGGCCTTACTACTTACCATTGGTTATTTTTTTATGAGCATTAAAGAATACAAATGGCATAGAAATGTAATGATCATGGCATTTGTGCTATCCTCAGTATTTCTTGTGAGCTATGTGATCTCCAAGATCAGTAACGAACCTGTTCCTTATGGGGGAGATGGTGCGTTGCGTTATATCTATTTCTTTATTCTGATAACTCATATTATGCTTTCGGCAATTATAGTTCCCTTAGTTTTATTTACTATGTATCGTGGACTTAGTGGGCAATATGAGAAGCATGCAAGAATTGCTCGTTGGACTTTTCCAATTTGGTTATATGTAGCAGTAACAGGTGTTTTGGTGTATTTATTTATGTGGCCTTACTATTAAATTTTATAAATTTATAGTCTACATATACTGCGTTAAATTTAAAGTTACAAAATGAAAATAAAGTCGGCAATAATTTTTTTCTTATTAGCATTAATGCCAGTATTATCTAATGCTCAGTGTGCCATGTGTAGAGCTGTGTTAGAAAGCGAAGGCTCGGAAGCTGCCGCAAAAGGGATAAATGATGGCATCGTTTATCTAATGATCTTCCCATATATTCTCATTGGTGGAATCGGTTTTTTTATTTATAGATCTCTTCGGAATAAAAAGACTACTAAGTAGCATCTTAATATTCAGTTAAATTTTAACAATTTCATAACAAATAGGACTGTAACAAATTCTTCTTGTAGGGGTCTTATGCGTATACTTGTGAATAGAACTTAAGTCTTGATCAAGTAATTCTAACTTAGAAGTATGATCGAAATTAAAAATTTGCACAAATCTTATAAGATGGGGAGTAATTCTCTTCATGTTCTCAAAGGAATAAATTTTAGCGTTGCAGAGGGGGAGTTAGTTTCAATTATGGGGTCTTCAGGCTCTGGAAAATCTACTCTTTTAAATATTCTTGGGATGCTAGATGAAGCCGACTCTGGCTCTTATACATTGGATGGTCTTCCCATAAAAAATTTAAATGAGAAGATCGCTGCTCAATATCGCAATAAATTTCTTGGATTTATATTTCAATCTTTCAACCTCATATCTTACAAAAATGCCTTAGATAATGTGGCTTTACCGTTATACTATCAAGGAATAAAACATAAAGAGCGTGTAGAAATAGCGATGAGCTATCTTGAAAAAGTTGGTCTGGCAGATTGGGCCGGACACTTACCTAACGAACTTTCTGGAGGACAAAAACAGCGTGTAGCTATTGCACGAGCTTTAGCATCTAATCCAAAAGTATTATTAGCAGATGAACCTACTGGAGCCTTAGATACCAAAACTTCTTATGAAGTTATGGATTTAATTCAGGGAATAAATGATGAAGGAAGAACAATTCTAATTGTTACTCATGAGCATGATATTGCAGAAATGACTAAAAGGATTGTGAACTTAAAGGATGGAGTGATCATAGACGATTCTAAAGTGAACCAAGTAAGAGCATTAAGTAATGTTTGATCTAGAAAGATGGCAAGAGATATTTGAAACGATAAGCAAAAACAAATTGCGTACGTTTCTAACCGGGCTTTCTGTAGCATCGGGAATCTTTATATTGGTAATTCTATTAGGAATTGGGCAGGGGATGCAAAATGGAATCTCAAATGAATTTGAACGAGATGCTTCTAACATGTTATCTGTATGGACCAATGTTACTTCTAAAGAATATAAGGGTTTAAATCCAGGGAGACAGATCACTTTAAAAAATGATGATTATAATCACACTGTAAATAAATATGCGGATCAGCTAGAGTATAAATCTTCTGTTTTTAGAATCTGGAGTGGACTTGTGAATTACAAGAAAGAGTCTGGGAATTATAGAGTAGAGGGAGTTTGGCCTGATTTTCAATTCTTGGAAAATGCCGACATGACTCTAGGACGTTTTGTTAATTATAAAGATAATGATAACGTAGAAAAAGTGGTTGTTCTTGGGAATAAGGTTAAGAACGATTTGTTTAAGAATGGAGAAGATGTAATTGGAAAATATGTGCAGATCTCTAATATTAATTTTAAAGTTATTGGAGTGTTTTCAGATCCAGGAGGAGAACGAGAAGAGTCACGTGTGTTTATACCAATCTCTACCGCTCAAAAAGTATTTAATGGAGGGAATGATGTAAGAAACCTTGCTTTTACACTTCCAAAAAGAGAAAATTTTGAACAAGCATTAGCAGAGTCTGAAAAATTTTCTGAGGAACTAGTAACTTATTTAAAAGAGAAACACTCTGTTGCGCCAGATGATACTCGGGCTATCACTGTAAATAATAGCTTAGAGAATATGAAACGATTCTATGATCTTAATAAAATGATCAAGATCTTTTTCTGGGGAGTTGGTATCTGCACCATTATAGCGGGAATTGTGGGGGTAAGTAATATTATGCTCATTATTGTTAAAGAGCGTACTAAAGAAATTGGAATTAGAAAAGCTTTGGGTGCCCAACCGCTTAGCATTATAGGGATGATCCTTCATGAATCTATTTTTGTTACAACTATTTCAGGTTTTATTGGACTCATTACGAGTTTAGCTCTTTTGGAATTTGTTGGACCCCTTATTGAAACGGAATATATTGCCAATCCATCTGTAAATTTTAATGTAGCATTAACTACCGTATTTATTTTGGTATTAGCTGGAGCTATAGCCGGATTTTTTCCAGCGTGGCGAGCTGCCAGAATCAAACCTATAATCGCTTTAAGAGACGAATAATATGTTTAGTAGAGATAAATGGAGCGAAATATTAGAAGCCTTAACCTCGAATTGGTTTAGAACCCTCCTTACTGCCTTCGGTGTGCTTTGGGGAATCTTCATATTGGTTATTCTTTTAGCCGCAGGGAAGGGCTTGGAGAACGGTGTTAAGCAAGGCTTTGGTGGCATCGCAACCAATTCAATGTTTATGTGGGCACAAACCCCATCTAAACCTTACAAGGGATTACCAAAAGGGAGGCGTTACAATTTTAAAATAAGTGACGTCGCCGCAATAAAGCAAAATGTACCAAATTTAAAATATGTGTCTCCTAGAAATCAGTTAGGTGGTTTTGGAGGAGCCAATAATGTAGTTCGAGGGCTAAAAAGCGGAGCTTTTAACGTTTATGGAGATTATCCAGAGGTGATTAAACAAGAACCTATGGATATTACTTCGGGACGGTTTGTAAATTATTCCGATATAGAACAAAGTAGAAAAGTTGCGATTCTTGGTGCAGGAGTGATCAATGATATGTATGATCCCGGGGAAGAAATTATTGGCTCTTATATTAAGGTTAACGGAGTAAACTTTATGGTGATTGGGACCTATAAGAAAAAGGGGAATAACGGAAACCCAGAAGAGAATCAAAAACAGATCTATGTCCCATTCACCGCTTTTTCTCAAGCATTTAATATGGGAGAAACCGTAGGTTGGATGTCTATAACTGCAGAAGATGGATATTCTATCACCGATTTAAAAACTCAAATATTCGATGTTATAAAGGCTAGACATACTATCCATCCAGAAGATGATAGAGCTATTGGTAATTTTGATCTTTTTCAGGAATTCAGCAAGATTAATGGTTTATTCGTAGCCTTAAAAGCAGTGGCCTATTTTGTAGGCATCTTGGTTTTATTATCTGGGATTATTGGTATTTCTAATATCATGCTTATCGTTGTAAAAGAACGTACCAATGAAATTGGAGTTCGCAGAGCATTAGGAGCTACGCCTTGGGATATAAGAGGTCAAATTTTAATGGAATCTATTTTTCTTACCATCATTTCCGGAATGTGTGGGATCGCTTTAGCAACTGGAATAATAGCACTGGTGAATATGCAGTTGGATGGCGTAGATACTTCAGAAATGATGTTTGCCAACCCAAGTGTAGATCTTGGAGTAGTATTTATTGCACTTAGTATTTTAATAATATCTGGTCTTTTGGCAGGGTTAATTCCAGCGCAAAATGCTATTAAGATCCAGCCCGTAGACGCTTTAAGAACAGAATAACAACAAATTGATTAATACCATTTTAAAATGAAAAAAGTAGTTACAGTAATAATTCTAATAGTTATCGCGATTTCATTCGTTGGTGCTTTGTATTATTTATTTCAAAAAAATCAGGAGGATCCGGTGGTTTATGAGACCGAAACTCCGAGCAAGCAAGATATTGTAAAGAAAACTGTAGCTACAGGAAGCATCGTTCCTAAGGAAGAGGTGCTAATTAAACCAAACATTTCTGGGATTATAGACGAGATCTATATTGAAGCTGGAGATGCTATAAAATCTGGCGACCTTATTGCGAAAATAAGAGTGATCCCAAATGTGTCCTCTTTGCAAAGTGGAAAAGATGGAGTAGCAACTGCTAAGATCAATTTAGATACTGAGAAAAAATTATATGATCGTCAAAAATCACTTTTTGATAAAGGGGTGATCTCTACAAACGATTGGGACAATGCACAAGTTGCTTACCAAAGATCACTTCAGAATTACCGGTCGGCGCAGCAGAATTATGAGATTGTAAGAACCGGAACAACAAGTGGTTTAGGAAGCTCTGCAAATACGCTTATTAGATCTACGATAGATGGAATGGTGTTAGATGTTCCAGTAAAAGAAGGAAACCAAGTGATTGAAAGCAACAATTTTAATGACGGAACAACATTAGCCACCTTAGCAGATGTTAATAATATGATCTTTGAAGGAAAAGTAGATGAAAGTGAAGTTGGTAAGATTAAAGAAAATCTTCCATTAGAAATTACCATTGGAGCAATAGAGAACAAAAAATTTGATGCGATTTTAGATTATATCGCACCTAAAGGAATCAGTGAGAATGGAGCAATTCAATTTAATATAAAAGGAACTCTTAATAAAGCAGATACCACATTTATTAGAGCGGGTTTAAGTGCAAACGCCTCTATTATTCTGGCTAAAGTAGTAGATGCTTTGGCAATCAAAGAAGCTTTGGTTCAGTTTGATCCAAAGACCCAAAAACCATTTGTAGAAGTAATGACTGGCGATCAGGAATTCACAAAGAAAGATATCGAACTTGGAGTGAGTGATGGTATTTATGTTCAGGTTTTAAAAGGAATTTCAGAGAACGACAAGATCAAGGTATGGAACCAGATCAAAGCAGTTCAGGCCATGAACAATAACTAGTTTCATTTTTAGTGTAACAACTTTCTAATTTCTTAGACCAATCCTTCACAATCTTAATTATGAAAAAATCAATTTTACTGGCTTGTCTTTTTTTGATTTCCGCAGGGCTAACTGCGCAAACTAAAAAATGGACATTGCAAGAATGCGTAGCTTATGCTTTAGAAAATAATATATCTATTAAGCAGTCGGCTCTAGATGTAGAATCTGCAGAAATAGAACGATTAGACGCCATAGGGAATTTTATTCCATCTTTAAATGCACAAGTATCTGCATCTAGTAATGGAGGTTTAAGTATCAATCCAACTAATAACAGGTTTGAAAACACAAGGTTTACTTCCCTTTCGGGAGGAGCTTCCACCTCGTTGACACTTTTTGATGGTCTTAGAAATTTAAGACAGTTTGAGAGAGCTAAGCTTTCTAAACTTGCTAGTCAATATTCATTAGAACAAATGAAGGATGATATTGCTCTTTTTGTTGCTAATTCATATTTGCAGGTTTTATTCAATAAGCAAAATTTAGAAGTATTAAAGTCACAAAGTGGCATTACTAGCGATCAATTAAAAAGAACTCAAGATCTTGTAGAGGCAGGAGTTTTACCAAAAGGAGATCTTTTAGAAATTCAGGCTACTGCTGCTAATGAGCAACAACGAATTATAGTTGCTGAAAACAATATACAAATTTCACTAATTAGCCTTGCTCAATTATTGTTGATCAAGGATTATCAAAATTTCGATATCGTAGAAACTGATTATGATGTGGTAGAAAATGAAATTTTAGTGAATTCTCCTTATGAACTTATCGAGAAAGCTAAAGAGGAGCGCTATGAAATTAAAATTGCTGAAGAGCAAAAGTTGATTGCAGAGAAAGATGTGCAAATTTCAAAAGGTGCCTATTATCCAACGCTTTCAGCTTTCTATAATTATAATACACGTTATGCAGATAATGATGCTTTCAACAGAGATTTCACACAACAACTGTATGAAAATGATGGAACTTCTTATGGGCTTCAACTTAGTATTCCAATATTAAATGGTTTTGCTACTAGAAATCAGGTGAAGCGAAATATGATAAATGTAGAAAGAGCAGAGTTTCGTTTGGAACAAGCAGAGTTAGACCTGGAGGCAAATGTGTATCAGGCTTATGTGGATGCTCAGGGTGCATTAAAGGCTTTTGAGGCTGCACAGTCTGCTTTAGATGCGCAAGACCAAGCCTATTTATATGCTACAGAACGTTTTGATGTAGGATTAACTAATGCCTTCGATTTTAGTCAATCTAAAGTGAGATTAGAAAATGCGCAAACAGAATTATTGCGAACTAAATACGATTATATATTCAAATTAAAAGTGATCGAGTTATATTTTGGAATCCCAGTAACCGATCTTAAATTTTAAATCATGAAGAAAAAAACACTTATAATTATTGGTGTAATTGCAGTTTTATTAATAGTGGTCCTTGTAGTAGGTAAAAAAGCTGGTTGGTTTGGCGCTTCAGGAAACTTTAAGGAGGTGGAGATCACAAAGATTGAACCTTTAGAAATAATTGAAACTGTTTCGGCCACTGGAAAAATTCA
Organism: Gillisia sp. CAL575; assembly: GCF_000403785.1. Taxonomy (GTDB): domain Bacteria; phylum Bacteroidota; class Bacteroidia; order Flavobacteriales; family Flavobacteriaceae; genus Gillisia. The sequence goes on along the minus strand of NZ_APHJ01000021.1, from coordinate 74,654 downwards.
ACCAGAGATCGAAGTAAAGCTTTCTTCTGAAGTGTCTGGAGAAATTATAGATCTTCCAATTGTAGAAGGACAGATGGTAGAAAAGGGTGATCTTTTAGCCCGAGTTAATCCAGATATTTATCAATCTAGTTTGCAACGTTCCAGAGCAGGACTTCAGAATGTACGAGCAAATTTTGCACAATCTGAAGCAAGCTTAAAAGAAGCGAAATCTAATTATGATAGAAATAAAACCTTATTTGATAAAGGAATAATTTCTAAAGCTGAATGGGATCAAATAGTAGCTGCTTACGAGCGTTCTGAAGCCTCTAAAAATGCAAGTTATTATAGTATGCAAAGTGCTGCAGCAACAGTTACTGAGGCCACAGATAACCTTGCGAGAACAACTATTTACGCACCAATGCGTGGAACGATCTCTAAGTTAGATGTAGAATTAGGGGAACGAGTGGTTGGAACTCAACAAATGGCTGGTACCGAAATTATGCGTGTTGCCAATCTTTCTAAAATGGAAGTAGAAGTAGACGTTAATGAAAATGATATTGTAAAGGTCTCTGTTGGAGATAGCACTAAAGTAGAAGTTGATGCTTATTTAAAAAGAGAATTTAAAGGGGTGGTTACAGAAATTTCTAATTCTGCGATCCAGGGCTTAACTGCAGATCAGGTTACCAATTTTAAAGTAAAAGTTAGAATATTAGAGTCTTCTTACCAAGATCTTTTAGATGGTAAGAAGGAAAATTATTCCCCGTTTAGACCAGGAATGACCGCGACTGTAGATATTATTACTCGTAGAAAAAGCAATGTAATTGGAGTGCCCATTAGTGCTATTGTTATTAAAAATGATACTACTACAGCAAAATCTTCAGCCAAGAATGAGGAACTTAAAGAAAACTTGGATCAAAAATTTGAAACTGTCTTTGTAAAAGTCGGAGATAAGGCTAAATTGCGTGTAGTTAAGACCGGGATCCAGGACGATAGAAATATCGAAATTCTTTCAGGTTTAAAATCTGGCGAAACTGTGATAACCGGGCCTTATAATACAGTTACAAAATCTTTAAAATCTGGAGATGATGTAATTTTGCTTAAAGAGGAAAAACCTACAGAATAAATAAAATAAAATTGTCTACCATACTTTGTATAGAAACCGCTTCCACTAATTGCTCTGTTGCAATTGGTGTGAACGGAAAGTTACTTGCCTTAAAAGAAGATTATGATTCTAGCTACTCTCATGCAGAAAGGCTTCATATTTTTATAAAGGAAATTCTTGCAGAGAATAATTTAGCGCTTTCAGATCTGGACGCAATTGCTGTAAGTAAAGGCCCAGGATCATATACTGGATTAAGAATTGGCGTTTCTGCCGCTAAGGGTTTATGTTTTTCATTAGACCTCCCGTTAATTTCTGTAGCAACGCTTACTTCCTTAGCCAATCAGGTTGAAAATGAGGGAACTATTATTCCTATGATGGATGCTCGTCGTATGGAGGTTTATACTGCTGTATTCGATAAGGATAAAAATCAGATTGAAGAAACTTCTGCTAAAATATTAGATGTAGACTCTTACAAGGAATATCTGGATGAACAGGTTGTCTACTTTATTGGAAGCGGGGTAGAGAAGTTTAAAAAAATCTGTGAACATCCCAATGCGCAATATATTGAAGGTAAATTACCTTCTTCCTCACAAATGGTAGATTTGGCGAATATAAAGCACAAAAAAAGCGACTTTGAAGATGTCGCTTATTTTGAACCCTATTATTTAAAGGATTTTATGGTGGGTTAACTTCTAGTTATTTTCTTTATAACCTTCCTCATTATCTTCACTATTTTCCACTTCCTTATTTTCTTTTCTATTGTCTTCTTTGTTGTCTTTATTATTCTCTTCCCTAATATTTTCAGAATGATTATAGAAATGAACATCTCTTTGTGGGAACGGAATTCCAACTCCTGCAGCTTCTAATCTCGTTTTAGCTTCTTCAATGGTGTACCAGTGACAATTCCAAAAATCTTCATTTAAAGCCCAAAAACGCAAGGATAGATTTACAGCACTATCTGCTAATTCTGTTACAACAACCTGTGGCGCAGGATCTGTGAAAATTTGTTCTTGTTCTGCCATAAGATTTATTAAGATATCCTTTGCTAGTTTAATATCGCTATCATAGGAAATACCAATAGTAATTGCATCTTTTCTCTTACCTTCTACAGTATAATTTATGATATTATCGTTGGTGAGCTGCCCATTTGGGATCACTGCTAATTGGTTTCCAAAAGTTGTTAATTTAGTATAAAACAAAGTGGTTTCTTTTACTGTTCCAGATACGCCTTGAGCTTCAATAAAGTCTCCAACCTTAAATGGTTTTAAGACAATAATAAGTACACCCCCGGCAAAATTAGATAAAGAACCTTGTAATGCAAGACCTATTGCTAAGCCTGCAGCACCAATAATCGCAACTAAAGAGGTGGTTTCTACACCTAATTTAGTGATTACCAAAATAAATAGAATTATCTTTAATGTCCAGTTTGTAAGGGTTACAGCAAAGTTCTCTAATGTTGGATCATAATCTTTCTTATCAAAATACTTACGAATATATTTCACGAATATATTTATCACCCATAATCCAAAAATTAATAAGAAAAGCGCAAAAAGAAGACTTGGTAGAAAGTCGATAAATTTATCGGTGTATTCTGTAGCGTATTTTTCCCAGTTGTCTAAGTATTTCATGTGACTTTAAATTTTTTGCAAAAAAAAGGTATTTGTTGTGGAATTAATAATTTTTGCTGTTTAAGTATTGTTAAATCTATTTTATTAACTCTAATGCTGAAGTTATTGTTTTTACAGGAAGTTGGCAAGCTCCATTGGAACATACGTAAATAAGATTTTCGTCTTTTTTAAATCGATGTTGGAATAGGGGAGAACTATTGTTCTCCACAGTTGAACCTGCAATTAGAATATTCGGAAGATACTCCTTGTTGAGTTTTGCTAATAAGTCTTTTGCATTAGGTCCCATAATTACAACTTCATAAAAACTATGACTGAAATTAAGTTTTAAAGAAAGCCAATTGGAATAACCTTGTGGATAATCTTCTAGCTGAGGTGTCACCGCAGTTAGCATTTTTTCTGAAATAGTCAGAAAATCTTCCTCCCCAAAATATTTAGAAAGTTTGAATAGATTTTGAGCCATTACAGAATTTGAAGCTGGAATCACATTATCTGAAAGTTCATAGTTTCTAGTAATAAGCGGCTGGTCTTTTTTAGATGTAAAATAAAATAGACCCGTTTTTGGATCATGGTAATTTTGAATACAATAATCTAGGAGGTCTTTTGAAAAATTAAGCCACTCAAAATCGAAGCTAACTTCATATAGCTTAATGCAAGCTTCAATTAAAAGCGCATAATCTTCCAAATAGCCATTAATAGAGCTTTCTCCATTTTTAAAAGAGCGCTGAAGATTTCCTTCGGACTTACATAGGTGCTTCTTGATAAAGGAAGCGTTTTTAAGCGCGATTGCTAAATAATCTTCATTATGGGTAATCTTATAAGCATCCACATAACCGGAGAGCATTAAAGCATTCCAGGAGGTTAATTGCTTATCGTCTAATCTTGGTTTTTCTCGAGTATTCCTTTTTGAAGAAAGAGTGGTAGTCCAATCGTCTTTCATCTTTCTAAATTCAGCCGAATTTAATTTATGTTCTTCTAAAAAAGTAGCATCTTCTTGGTTTCTTATTAAAACATACTCATTGTTTTCCCATTTTCCATAAGAATTGACATTGTAGTATTCTTTAAAAACGGAAAACTCTTCATTTAAAAGTTCTTTTAATTCATCTATTTCCCAGGTATAAAAGGCCCCCTCTTTAAGTTGTCCCTTTTTATTTATGCTGTCTGCATCTAACGAAGAGTAAAAAGAACCTTCTTTAGTCGTGAGATTGTTCTTGATGAACTCTAAGCTTTGCCCCACCACTTCTTTATACCAATCTATATTGGTTAATGCATAAGCTTTACTATACAAACTCACCATTTGAGCATTATCGTACAACATTTTCTCAAAATGAGGAATATGCCATTTTTCGTCTACAGAATATCTTGAAAAACCTCCTTCTATATGATCGTAAATTCCACCAAAGGAAATTTTGGTGAGACTCAATTTTACAAATTCTTCAACTTTTTCCTTCTTATATAGTTGAGCATATTTAAGTAAAAACTCAAAATTAGAAGGAATTACGAACTTGGGAACCTGTTTTGTTCCTCCATATCTCCAATCAAAATTCTGTTCTAATTTTTCTGAGATAAAATCTAAAGATATCTCATTTTCTGAATCAGAGGACTGTGGTATAAGCTGCATGCTAATGAGTCCTTCATTCAATTTATCTGCATATTCAAGTAGTTTGTCAGGTTCCTCTTTATAAAGTCTTGCAATTTGTAATAGGGAACTTTTCCAAGCTTCTTTCTTAAAATAGGTACCACCCCAAACTGGTCGTCCATCTGGTAAGGCCACAATATTCATAGGCCAACCGCCGCTGCCCGTCATTATTTGTACAGCGCTCATGTACACCATGTCTACATCTGGACGTTCTTCTCTGTCTACTTTAACATTATAGTAATTGGAATTCATGATCTCTGCAACATCTTCATCTTCAAAACTCTCATGTTCCATAACATGACACCAATGGCAAGCTGCATAACCCACACTAATAATGATTAGTTTATTGTCTGCTAGAGCTTTCTCCAGGATCTTAGACCCCCAAGGATGCCAGTTTACAGGATTGTGGGCATGTTGTAAAAGATAAGGGCTGCTTTCTTGGCTAAGGGAGTTGGTATGCTTTTCTGATTTCATAAAGAATAATATAATGAAATAAAAGAATTGTTTAAAACAAACAGAGCTAATAACAAGTATTTCAGTCCAAAAGGCAATTAAAATTACTTGTTATTAGCTCTACTATTTTTTTTGAAAGAAAACTTTAGCTCACTTCAAAGGAGATTTTCACGTTGACACGATATTCGGTTAGATTTTCACCTTGTACTCGTGCGCTCTGATCTTTTATATAAACAGATTTAATATTTTTTACTGTTTTTGCTGCATGCTTTACAGCATTTTTTGCTGCGTCTTCCCAACCATCGCTTGAGGTTGCCATTACTTCAATCACTTTAATTATTGGCATAATATTTCTTTTAAATAGATTATTACTAAATACCTACCTAAGTTACTAAATTATGTAGATCTTGTTTATAAAGCTTTGTTAAATGAAAATCCTTGATTAGAGAATGAAAATATTATCCGTTCACTGCTTCAACATATTCTACTTTGCCTGCTAGCATATCACGCATCATGGTTTCAATTCCATTTTTTAAAGTAGCAGTAGAAGATGGGCATCCACTACAAGCGCCTTGTAATACAACTTTTACGGTTTTGGTTTCTTCATTATAAGAATCGAACATTATATTTCCACCATCACTTGCTACTGCGGGTTTTATATATTCTTCTAAAATGTCTATCACTTGCTTGGAGACAGGATCCAGATTTTCCGTTGATACAGATGGGTTTGTTTGTTCTGAACCTTGGTCCGCTTCAGCAGGAGTTTTTAAAGTCTCTTTTAGAACGATGTCTTTCCCATCTTGAATGTACTTAGTGATAAATTCACGCAACTCCATTGCGATCTCATCCCAGTTTGCGATATCGTACTTATTGATAGAAATATAATTCTCATCTATAAAAATTTCTTTTACGAATGGAAAATTGAATAATTCTCTTGCAATAGGTGCATTTGCAGTCGCATCTATATTTTTGAATTCAGTAGGAGCGATCACTAATTTTTTGTTCGCTACAAATCTCATTACCGATGGATTTGGAGTAGTTTCAGCGTAAACAGTTACAGGTACTTTTTTTGAAGTTGAAGTTGTATTGTCCTCAGTTTTTAATATAACTCCATCATTATTTAAAAAATCCAATAATTGCTCTGAAACTTCTTCTTGTACATCTGCCCATTCAATGATATTATATTTTTCTATAGCAATAAAATTCTGAGCTATAAAAACAGTCTTTACAAAAGGTAAATGAAATAATTGCTGTGCCAATGGGGATTTTTGTGCTTCCTCAATGTTTCCAAATTCAAAACTTTCATGTCTTGTTAAAAACTGATTTGTTTCAAACTTAACGATCGCCGGATTTGATGTAGGCTCTATATTAATAGTATATTTATTCATCTTCAATATTTTGTTGCAAAATTACTAAAACAAAGTTCGGTAATCTCTATATTTACAATTGTTATTCTGGTTGAGCGTATAGTCTTAACCTATATCTCTATATTCTGAAATCATAAAGCTATAAGTGCTTTTAAAATGATTTATTTTAATGAAATTATGTCTTTACTTTAGTTTTTTCTTGTCATTCTTTGTTGCTACTTCCTCTAAAGCACAAGAGGTAATACCAACCTATTCAGATTATTTAACAGACAACCTATATTTACTACATCCCTCAATGGCGGGAGCCGCAAACTTTAATAAAATTAGACTTACTGCTAGACAACAGTGGTTTGACGTGAAAGACGCGCCAAGTTTACAAACTTTAAGTGTTAATGGGAGAGTAGGGGAGAAAATAGGGATTGGAGCAATTGCGTTCAACGATAAGAATGGAAACTACTCTAAACAAGGTGCTTATGCGACTTTGGCTTATCACCTATTGCTGTCTCGAAGTGAATTGGATCTTAATCAGTTTTCTTTCGGGATAAGCCTCGGCGTTATACAACACAGTCTGGATCAATCTGGATTCACAGACTTCGATCCACTAATTGGTGGAGGAAATCCTTCAGATATCTATGCCAATATGGATGTTGGAATTTCTTATTATTATTTAGATTTTTTCGCACATGCCACTGCCAAAAACATACTTCCAGTAAGTAGAGATTTATTCTATTCTGATGCAGTGCCTAACAATCAGCGTAAATATTTGTTTTCTACAGGTTATGTGTATACTAAGGATAATAGTGAATGGAGTTTTGAGCCATCACTCTTATTTCAGCTTAGAGAGCAAACTTCAGAAAAATCATTGGATGCCAACTTAAAGGCTTATAAAACTTTAGATTTTGGTGATATTTTTGGAGGTGTTTCTTATAGACGAAGTTTTGAAGGTGCAGAATATACTACGGACGGTTCAAAAATCGAAAATCAACAACTACAATATGTAACTCCGTTTATTGGGTTAGAATACAAAAAATTCCTTTTCGCCTATACTTATTCACATCAACTTAACTCGATCGTTCTAAGTAACAGCGGATTTCATCAAATTACCTTAGGCTATGATTTTGGTAGAGATCGAGGAAGATATGATTGTAAGTGCCCGGCTATCAATTAAAATTCCAGATAAGAAACTTCACTAAGTTCTGCAGCTTCACCATTTACAAGCTTTGCTAATACCTTTGGGTTTGCATTGCTAAAAAGCAAGTGTTTAGGTTTATCAATAGAATTATTCATGAGATCGTTCTCTAAAAGCACTTTTTTAGTTTGTCTTGCCACGGCTTCACCAGAATCTATTATGCTAACCTCTGCAGGTAAGATCTCTTTTAAAGCTGGAAGTAAATAGGGGTAGTGGCTGCAACCTAAAACAAGGTAATCCACTTTAGCAATCAACATTGGTTTTAGAAGTTTGGACAAAAGTTCTTTAGTTTCAGCAGAATCCTGTTTGCCTTGTTCAATTAGGCTTACCAATCCATTTCCAACCACCTCTATAATATTTATGTTTTTGGAGTATAACTCAGAGGTTTTAGAGAAAAGCTTGCTAGAAAGTGTTCCTTTTGTAGCAAGTATCCCAATAGATTTTGTTTGAGATTTTAAAGCTGCAGGCTTAATTGCTGGTTCTATACCAATTATTGGGAGGGAATAAGTAGTTCTTAAAATTTGGATGGCATTAGTGGTGGCAGTGTTGCAGGCAACAACAATAATTTTACAACCCATGGCTATAAGCTTTTCAGTATTTTTTTTACTTAAAGCGATAATTTCTTGAACTGTCTTTTCTCCATACGGAGCATTTATACTATCTGAGAGATAGATGCTGTTCTCATTTGGTAATAGTTGTATTACTTCCTTCCAAATGGAAGTACCACCTACGCCAGAATCAAAAAAACCAATGGGATTAGAATTACTCATTGGTACAAAAATAAAAACTGCGCTTCAAGGAAGCGCAGTTTTATGAATTATTATTTAGAAAATATTACATTCCTAATTCTTTCTTCACATCTGGCATTAAATTAAAACCATCTGCCATGATCACACCAGCTCCGTTAGAAGAGTCTAGAACGTAATCGTATCCTTTAGCTCTTGCAACTTTTTGGATTGCAACACGAGCTTTCTCATAAACAGGCTTTAAAAGGTCAAGTTCTTTTTTCTGAAGATCTTGTTGTGCTTTTTGTCCGTGTTCTTGGATTCTTCTTTGAGTTCCTTGTAATTCTTGAGCTCTTTTTCCGTTTTCTTCTTCTGTCTTAGTAGCAGCTTCAGATTCGTAACGTTGCATTGTTTTTTGTGCTTCAGTCATCATATCTCTGATCTCAGCATCGTAAGTTTTTTGTAATTTTTCTAATTGACTCATTGCTTCTTTGTAAGCTGGCATAGTTTCAACTAGTTCTTGAGATGCTACGTGAGCAACCTTGGATTGTGCATTTGTAAAAGCTGTTGCTCCGATTATTAAAGCTACTGCTATAAAAAGGGTTCTGAATTGTTTCATTTTTAATGTATTAATTGTTAAGTGTTAAAGGTTTGCGTTATTTATTAATCGTTATCTTTAGTTTTCATGTCTTCAATTTTTCGTTTCCGAACATCATCTATAGAATCTTTCTTACGTTGTCTATCTTCTAATATCTTAGCTCTTCTCTCGTCAAATTCTCTTTGCTTCACAGCTCTAATCGAATCTTTTTCTTGTTTTCTAGCTTCAATTAAAGCTTCACGTTCATCTTGAACTTCTTTTACTGCTTGTGCTTTCTCTTCAATTTCCACATCTTCCTCAACAGTACGATTCTCTTCGATCTCCATTTCAGCAATCTCACCTCTAGAACTCAATTGTTCTCTTTTAGAAGCTCTAGTAATTATCCTTAAAACCTGATCACTAATATTATGTTTTTCTGCTGAAAAAACCATACCAACATTAGATGTTCTGTCAAAAATATAGTCGTAATTTCTTTGAGTGCCTATTTCCTGGATCGCATTAAATACCTGATCTTGGATTGGCTTTATCAATTGTTTCTTCTGAAGTAAAAAATCTCCATTAGATCCAAAACGTTTTTGTTGATATTCTGAAATTTTAGATTCTTCAAAAGCGATAGTAGCTTCTCTTTCTTCAATAAGCTCCTTAGTTAATAAAGGTCTTTCTTGTTCCAGAGCAATTTGCATTGCTTCCACTTTTTTTAGATCTCTGTCCAACTCCATTTTCCATTGTTGAACTCGTTCTTCCAGTTGAGCTGAAGCTTCATTATATTCAGGAACGTTTGCCAAGATAAATTCCATATCTATATAAGCGATTCTGTTAGGTTTCTGAGCCTGAACTAATGGCTGAAATCCTGCTAAAAAAACTAGTAGAATAAAAACTTGACGTTTCATAGTAGTGCTATTAGAAATAATCGTGCCAAACCTAGAATTGCTGTCCGATTATAAAGTGAGTTTCCCAACCATTTGGTGATGATCCTCCAGGAACAGGGTCAAAACCATATCCAAAGTCAATTCCCAATAATCCAAATTGAGGCATAAAAACCCTTAACCCTGCACCGGCAGATCTGTTTAGTTGGAATGGATTAAAGTCTCTAAAATTATCATAAGATGCTCCACCTTCTATGAACATTAAACCGTAAATAGATGCGGCGGGTTTTAGAGTTATTGGGTATCTTAATTCTAAGGAATACTTGTTATAGATAGTTGCTCCATCTACATTACTAGCCTGGCTTAAACTTGTTCTATCTAAAGGCACTAGGGATTGATCTGGGTAACCTCTTAGAGCGATACTTTCTCTTCCATCTAAACTGTAAGTTCCCATTCCATTTCCACCTAGATAGAAACGCTCGAAAGGTGGAATTCCACGATCATTATTGTAAGCACCTAAGAAACCATATTCTACAGCTGTTTTCAATACTAGAGGTCCTTTAGGTCCTAAATTAAATAGGGTGGTGTACCATGCAGCATCAAATTTTATTTTGTAAAACTCTAACCATTTAAATTTTTCCTGATCTATTTTGGATTGATCACCCACAGGCAAATCTCCTTCTCTTAGCCTTAATCCATCTGAATTTAAAAGATTTCCATTATCATCTTCTAATTGAAATTCTCTTTGGTTCTCAAGATCATTATAATCTGTTCCATTCCAAAGTGAATAAGGGGGAGTAAATTTTGCTATAAAATTAAACTCTGAACCTACAGTTGGGAATATTGGATTTATTCCTTTACTATTTCTGCTTAATCCAATGGTATAAGTAAGGTTGTTAGAAAAACCATCTCCAAAAGTGAATAATCCAGTGTTATAATTATTTAAATCATATCTCTGGAAACCTACAGATTGAGATAATGTAAAGTAATCATCTGGCCACTGTAATCTCTTAGCAAGACCAACATTTACCCCCAGAATATCAAAACTTCTAGACTTATCTGCTTTCCCTCTTGTTGGGTCATAAAGGAACTGTCTAGTATAAGAAAAAGATGTAGATAAACTCTTTGGTTTTTTACCACCTAGCCATGGTTCTACAAAAGATAGACTGTAGGTTTGATAATAAATACTTGCTTGTGCTCTTAAAGATAATTTCTGACCATCTCCCATTGGAATTGGTTGATAAGCATCTTTGTCAAGTATCCCTGCTATAGAGAAGTTATTAAAAGATAGACCTAAAGTTCCAATAAAACCACCACCACCATAACCACCTTGTAGTTCTATTTGGCTTGCTCCAGCCTCTACAACAGCGTATTCCATATCTAAAGTTCCACTGTTAGGATCTACATTTAGAAAGTTTGGCTGCACGTTTTCTGCATCAAAGAATCCAAGCTGACCTATCTCTCTAATAGTTCTAACTACGTTTTCTTGACTATATTTTTGACCTGGTTTAGTGCGTAATTCACGATAGACTACATGATCTTTCGTTTTTGTATTACCAACAACGCTAATTTTATTGAAGTACGCTTCTTTTCCTTCTACAATTCTTATTTCAAAATCTATAGTGTCATTATAAACTTTAGTTTCTACGGTATTTATTTGAGCAAATAAATAACCGTTGTTTTTGTATTGATTTGCGATGTCCTGAGAATCCGGCTTGGATGGATCTGAGATTCTTTTTTCTAACAAAACCCCATTGTAAACATCCCCTTTGCTAATACCAAGAAATCTTGTTAATAGGTCATCTGAATACACCACATTTCCAACGAAATCTATATTTCCAATATAATGTTTGTTTCCTTCTTCTACCTGAAGTTGTAATGCAACGGTCTTAGGGTCTTTAATTAATAGAGTGTCAGATACTATTCTTGCATCTCTAAATCCGTTTTCTTTATACTTGTTTATGATTCCAACCTTATCTGCTTCAAAATCATCAAAATTGAACTTAGATCTTTTCCATACTCTAAAGAAATTCTTCTCTTTAGTGTTGCTCATTGCACCTTTAAGTTTGGCATCACTCAGCTCATCGTTACCAATAAATTCAATGTCTCCAACCTTAACTTTCTCACCTTGATCTACATTAACGACCATGTTAACCTTGTTGGTACCAGTAGTGTCTACAATTGGTGTAGTACTAATAACTACTTTGGTATTAAAATAGCCTTCTTTTTTATACTTGTTCTCTATGAAGTTCTTAGTTGTAGTGGTAAGATTTTCTGTAACCTTTGAACCCGGAGTTAAAGAATTCTCTTTTATTAGTTCCTCCTGAGTGGATTTCTTCTTTATTCCTTGAATTCTCACTTCTGCTAAAGCTGGAACTTCCTGAATTTCAAGTTCAAGATCTGCAACATTTCCCTCTATATTGGTAACGTAAAAATTAATATCACTAAATAGACCAAGATCCCATAATTTCTTAAGGACCTTACTAATTTTATCGCCAGGAATAAAAATTTCATCACCAGATTTTAAGCCTGTATAGGCTACTACAGTTTGTTCGTTATAACTAACTGTTCCTGTTACTTCAATCTTTCCTATTGTATATTTACTTCCTCCACCTAGCGGTAAATCTTGTGCCTGAAATGATAGGGTATACAAAAAACAAAATGCCAAAAGGCTTAAAAACTTTTTTGACATGTTTGTATTAACTAATCTGCTCACTGGTTTTTCCAAATCTTCGTTCTCTCGTTTGATAATTATAAATGGCCTCATATAAATCTTCTCTACGAAAATCCGGCCATAAAATCTTGCTAAAATATAATTCTGCGTATGCTATTTGCCATAATAAAAAGTTACTTATTCGTTGTTCGCCACTAGTACGAATCAGTAAATCTACGTCTGGTAAATTTTGGGTGTAAAGATGCTGATTTATAATTGATTCATCAATAGCATCTAAAGATAATTCCTCATTTTTTACTTTTTGACTAATATCCTTAACTGCATGAATCAATTCTTCTCTAGAACCATAGCTTAAAGCTAAAGTTAGGATCATTCTATTATTATTTTTGGTCTTCTCGATAACTTCATTAAGCTCTTTTTGTGCCTTTTTGGGTAATGTGTCAAGATTTCCTATCGCATTTAGCTTAATGTCATTTTTGATAAGAGTCTTTATTTCTTTCTTAAGCGAGGTAACCAATAGTCGCATAAGAGTATCTACCTCCAATTTTGGACGATTCCAATTTTCAGTAGAAAAAGCATATAATGTAAGATTTTCAATACCTAATTCAGCAGATCCTTCTACAACATCACGAACGGCCTTTGTGCCTTCTTCATGTCCAAGTGCGCGTAAAAATCCTTTTTGCTTTGCCCATCTACCATTTCCATCCATAATAATAGAGATGTGTTTGGGTAAACTTTCTGGGTTAATTTTTTCTTTGAACATCCTATATATTACAGTAACATGGTTTTTTTCCAAATGTAAAGGTAAAGCTTACGCCGGAAAATACATACCAGTCTTTAGTATTTGTGTTCCCAAATTCTCTAGGAGGATCTCTTCTTCCTAATAATTCTTGAGGATTACTCCCGTCAATATTATCTGTAAAGCTATATCTAACCCCAATTTCAAAGGCTCCAATTATCTTTGGAGTTATGGTCTGCTTATATCCAAAAATTACAGGAATTGCAAAACTCCAATTGTCCCCTTGAGGCTCTAAAGTTCCTGAATTTGGGAGATCCGCGCTTAAATATTGATGGTTAGAATTAAAATAAGATACCCCAGTATATAGATATGGAGTGCTTTGTGGTACGGCATCATGAAGATCAAAAGTATAAAAATTAAATTCTAATCCTAAAGAAGCCTCGGCGATATGATTTGTAAAACTATAACCCCTTTGTTGTCTTCTAACTTCATTAGATTTTGAATCATCTGCTTGAATTTCGGCATATAACAAACTAAATCTAAGACTATGCCGGTCGCTCCTGTTCCATTTCACTATCCCTCCACCTACAAGAGTAGTGGGGTTGATATAAGATGATTTTCCCACATCTCCAATATAGTTTGCGCCTCCAATAAATGGTCCTACTTCGAAGGTTTGAGCAACAGAAGACTGAAAAAATGCAAACAAAATAAGTAGTAATAACAGGTGCCTCATAGGTTTTTAAAAGTTTGCAAATATAGTAATATTGTTTACCCAGCAATAATTTGGGCATTTTAGTATATGTTTATAAACAAATATTGGAAGCTTTTATTGTTTAGTTGCGTTTATCCTCGCCCCATAAAAGCTTTTTTCTAAGTGTTTCAAGAAAACTGTCTTTTTCTATTTCTACCATGCTAATTGTGAAGGGTGCAATTTTAATGCTAATCTCTGTTGCATTGCTCAGGGTTGCAATTCGGGAATCCATAGATACTAGAAAAAAGTCTTCTCTACCAGATATTTTGAGTTTTATTTCGGTATCATCTTTTATTACTAATGGTCTTGCGTTTAAATTATGTGGCGCAATTGGGGTTATTACTAAGGCTTTAGTATCTGGTACAATTACCGGGCCACCACAACTTAGGGAATAACCAGTAGATCCTGTAGGTGTAGAAACTATTAAGCCATCTGCCCAATAAGAAGTTAAATATTTATCATTTAACCAAGTTTCTACAGTGATCATAGAGGTTGTGTTTTTTCTGCTTACCGCTATTTCATTCAAAGCATAATTCGTTTCACCAATTTCTTCGCTTGAAGGATTAGTTTCTATGCAAAGTACCGTTCGTTCTGAGATCTCATATTTTTTATGAAGAATAGATGAAATACTTCTCTTTATTTCTTCCTTCTGAATGGTGGCAAGAAAACCTAGTCTTCCAGTATTGATGCCCAAAATCGGAATATTAAGATTCTGAATATAATTGATAGATTTTAATATAGTTCCATCTCCACCAATACTAAAAAATAGATCGTAAGTATCATCAAGCTCTTTAAATGTGCTGAAATGCTTATAATCCTTGTTTAATATTTTATGTTCATGAATAAGGTTTAGAAAGTTTTTTTCAATCGACACTTCGATATTTTCATGATCTAGAATATCAAAAAGTTCTTTAATATAAATGCCAGAATCTTTGTGATAAAACTGACCATAAATCCCTACTTTCATTATTATATATTAAGGTATTTGTCCAAATATCTGGAGCGCTCTTTTAAATTGTTGGTATATAGATCTTCCTGATGGTCAGAAATTATTGTGTATCCATATCTTCTTAGCGTTTGTAATATTTCATTTAAGCCAGAGGCGTTTACTTTAACCGTGATCTGAGTAAGATCATTCTCTTGTGAAGAAACAAACATTCCAGAAATTCGGGCATTTTGAGATTCTATGATCTGTCCTATTTCACTAAAAGAATAATCTAAACTACCTTTTTCTAAGACAACTATTCCGCCAGGCTCGTTAAGAAATGGAGTTTCGTTAAACTGGTGCAGAATGTCGCTCAATTCTACATAGCCTAAGTATTGATTTTCTGAATCTAAAACCGGTACAATATTAGCCTGATTTTGAGCAAATGTCTCTAAGGTGTCTAACCAGTTATCCGATTCTCGAGCGTAAAATCCTTCTAAAGCATATTGATAATCCGCAAGAGTCTTTTCGGCATCAAAACATCTCACATCATTTTCAGAGATACTTCCCAAGTAAACGCCGTCATTTCCAACAGGCATATGGGAATAGGTGAGTTCATTGAATTTTTTCTTTAGATCCCCGATTTTTTCAGTGATCTGGCAGATTTCCATGTCATTAACGATATAACTTTCAATACTCATAATTCCTCTTCATTTTAATGCAAATTAATTAAAATTATATTCAATAGGGCATCCTCATCTTTGTATTTTTGTTAATTCAAAGCCAAATATAATGACCCATTTAAGTGTAAATATCAATAAAATTGCCACACTAAGAAATGCTAGAGGTGGTAATGTTCCAGATTTAGTTCAATTTACAAAAGATATAGAGTCTTTCGGAGCCCAAGGAATTACAGTTCATCCAAGGCCAGATGAGAGACATATTAGATATCAAGATGTTTTTGATCTTAAACCTGTGATAACAACAGAGTTCAATATTGAAGGAAATCCTATTCCCCAATTTGTAGACATGGTTCTAAAAGCGAAACCCGCTCAGGTGACATTAGTGCCAGATGCTATAGATGCTATTACTTCAAATTCCGGTTGGGATACTATTAAGCATAAGGATTTTTTGAAAGAAGTTATATCAGAATTCAAAAGGAATGATATTAGAACTTCCATTTTTGTAGATCCTAATCTAAGTATGGTTGAACATGCAGCAAATACTGGAGCAGATAGAATAGAATTGTATACTGAAGCTTACGCAGAACAATTCAGCAAAGGAAATAAAAATGCAGTAAAAATATATACAGATTGTGCTAATAAAGCTATTGAATTAGATCTTGGTTTAAATGCAGGTCATGATCTTTCTTTAGAGAATATTCAATATTTTAAACAAGAAGTTCCAGGTTTATTAGAAGTGTCTATTGGCCATGCCTTAATAACAGAATCTTTATATTTTGGTTTGGAAACGACTATTAAAAGATATTTAAATTTATTGAAAGGATGATGAAACTAAATGCAAGCGTTATAGGTGAAGGTACTCCATTTTTAATTCTTCACGGATTTTTAGGAATGAGTGATAATTGGAAAACTCTTGGAAGTAAGTTTGCAGAAAAGGGATTTCAGGTTCATTTAATAGATCAACGAAATCATGGTAGAAGCCCTCATACTTCAGAAATGAATTATGAGGTTATGTCTCAGGACGTTAAAGATTATTGTGAAGATAACAATTTAAAGAATATCATTTTATTGGGTCATTCTATGGGCGGTAAAGTTGCCATGCAAGTTGCAGGTGATTTTCCAGAGCTGATAAAAAAACTTATAATAGTTGATATTTCTCCCAAATATTACCCGCCACATCATCAGGAAATATTGCAGGGTTTAGAAGCTTTAGATAATGAAAAAATAACCTCCAGAGGAGATGCAGAAGATTTTTTGGCCAAGTTTGTACCAGATAAAGGAACTCGACTTTTTCTTCTAAAGAATTTATATTGGAAAACTAAAGAGAAGCTTTCTCTAAGACTGAATTTAGATGTGTTAAGTAAATCTGGAGAAGAAATAGGAAATGCGCTATCTGATAATATCACTTTTTCTGGGCCAAGTCTATTTATTCGTGGAGGAAAGTCGGGATATATCACTGAAGAGGATAAACCTTTGATAAAAAAGCATTTTCCAAACGCTACAATTCAAACCATAGAAGGTGCGGGGCATTGGGTGCATGCTGAGAAAATTGCTGATTTTTTTACGATTGTAACAGATTTCATTTAAACTTTAGTGGTATTATTATGTATGCATAATAAATTCCGTCAATTCCTTGCGTAATTTATAATTTTTGCTAATCTTGGAGCATCCAAAAAATAAAAAATTAACTCAAATTTAATTATGAAAAAACTATTATTTCTTGCGGTTTTCATGTTGGCTACCGCAGTAACCTATGCGGGAGGGTATCGTGTAAGTTTGCAGGGACAGCGTGCCTTAGCAATGGGACATACCGGAGTAGCGGTGGTAAACAGTGCAGAGCTAGGATTTTTTAATCCAGCGGGATTAGTCTATTTAGAGAATAAAATAAACATATCTGTCGGTGGGTTTGGTGTGTTCTCAGATGTAGTCTATCAAAATGAACAAACAGGAGATGTAGCAAGGACAAATAGTCCTGTAGGAACTCCATTATATTTATATGCATCTTATAAGGTAACCGATTGGTTAACTGCAGGTTTAAGCGTTTACACTCCTTATGGAAGCTCTGTAGAATGGGAAGACGATTGGGCAGGTTCACATCTTGTTAATAACATAGACCTTGCCGCAATATACATTCAGCCATTATTATCTTTCAAGCTAAATCAATATTTTAGTGTCGGAGGTGGTCCTATCTATGTTACTGGAAGTGTTAATTTCAATAGAAATTTAAACAGAACGTTGTCTGATATCGATGGAAATAGATCTGAAGTAACTGTGGATGCATCAGGTGTTTCTAACTGGGGATGGTCTGCAAGTGCAATGTTCTCTCCAGCTGATAATTTAAGAATTGGATTTAATTATAGATCTGAAATTATTTTGGAAGCTAAAGATGGCGAAGCAGATTTTGAAAATATTCCAAATTCTCCTGCAACCCCATTTGCAGATACCAGATTTGATGCTGAGCTTCCTTTGCCTGCAGAACTTACTGTAGGTCTTTCTTATGAATTCTGTGATAAATGGTTGTTTGCATTTGATTATAATATGACATTTTGGAGTGTTTACAAGTCTTTAGATATAGACTTTGCAAATCCTAGTATTCCAGATTCTAAGAACCTTAGGATGTATGAAGATTCTTCAGTGTATAGATTTGGTCTTCAATACGAGACAAATGATATGTTTACTTTAAGAGCTGGATATTATTTTGATGAATCTCCAGTTCAAGAAGGATTCTTTGCTCCAGAAACTCCTCGTAATGATTCTAACAACTTCACAGCTGGTCTTTCTGTAAATGTAAATGATCATTTTGCTATAGATGCATCCTTCTTATATTCTAGATTTAAAGAGGTGAATGCTTCTTATGATTCTTATTTAGAAAACGGTCAGGCTGTTCCATTTGGAGGAACTTACAAGTCTAGCGCGTTTGTACCAGGAATTGGAATAACTTATAAATTATAATAGTAAACCAGATATTAAAATGAAAAATTATATAAAATATTTACCATTTCTGGCATTAGGAGTTATTTCTTGTGAGCCGGAATTAGACAAGCCTGTAGATGAAGCTGGATTTTATTCTAATGGAGAAACAGATTTCTCAAATTATGTTGCATTAGGAAATTCGCTTACTGCGGGTTATGCAGATGGAGCACTTTACTTAACAGGACAGGAAAATTCCTATCCTAATATTATGGCGCAGCAATTTGCCAAAGTACAAGAAATCCAATCTTTCACTCAGCCTTTAGTAAATGATAACGCTGGAGGTTTATTATTGGCTGGAAATCAAATTACAAATAATAGAAGAGTATTAGCTTTTGGAACAGATGGGGCGCCCGCTCCAAGAATTTATACAGGAATGCAACCAACCACAGATATTACAAATGTTTTATCTGGACCTTTTAGTAATATGGGAGTTCCTGGAGCTAAAAGTTTTCATTTAATAACTCCTAATTATGGAGATATTTCTGGAGTACCTGTGGGATCTGCAAATCCATATTTTGTGAGATTTGCATCTACCCCTAGCTCAACAGTTTTAGCAGATGCTGCTGCACAGAATCCAACTTTTTTCTCTGTGTTCATCGGGAATAATGATATTTTAAGTTTTGCTACTTCAGGTGGAGTTGGTGTAGACCAGACAGGGAATTTAGATCCATCTACTTATGGACCTAATGATATTACAGATCCACAAGTTTTTGCTTCAGCATATTCTACAATTGTAAGTACAATGGTAGGAACAGGTGCAGATGGTGCTTTAGTTAATATACCAAATGTTACTTCAATTCCGTTTTTCACTACGGTTCCTAATAACGCGTTGGTATTAGATGCAGCAACAGCGGCGAATTTAACTGGATTTTTTCAAGCAGTAGCAGGTATTTTTGCTCAAGGAGCGATTCAACAAGGTTTAGATGCAGCAACAGCTCAAGCTGTTGCGGCTCAGTATGCACTAACGTTTAGTGCTGGTCCAAACAGATTTTTAATTGATGTGCCAGTTTCTCAAACTAATCCATTAGGATTTAGACAAATGACTGAAGAAGAATTATTAGTTCTTACTATAGATCAAGCAGCTTTGGCTCAAGGATATGGTTCTGTTGTTTTAACTCCAGAAGTTATGCAAGTACTAGGATTACTTCAAACAGGAGGTCAACCTACGCCAGAACAAGCTCAATTGGTATTAGCTGCTGTAAGTGGCGTAGATGATAAAGATGCTTTAGATAAAGATGAGTTAACTGCAATTTCTACTGCGCAAGCTAGCTATAATGCAACTATAAAAGCTTTGGCTCAAGCGAATGGATTAGCATTTGTAGATGTGAAAGTTACACTCGATCAGGTTGCAAATGGCGGTATTCCTTATGATGCAGGAATGCTAACTTCGCAATTTGTAACAGGTGGAGCTTTTTCTCTAGATGGGGTACATCCAACTCCTAGAGGTTATGCATTGGTAGCTAACACTATTATAGATGCTATAAACGCTACTTACAATTCTACAGTTCCAAAAGTAAATATAGGAGCTTATGGAACTGTAACGTTAAGTAATGATGTTCAATAGTATTTCATAATAACATTCAACTTTCAAAAGAATAGATGATATTAATTAAATCACAAAAACCAAGACGCCGGATTTATTCCGGCGTTTTTTTTGCATTTTTGTTAGATAATTAACCAAAAAAACAAAGAGATGAAATTTCTAATACGCATTCTTTTAACCGCAGTTGCGGTAGTTTTACTTGCAAAATTCTTGCCTGGTGTAACAGTTGCTGGATATGTTACTGCAATTATTGTTGCATTAGTTTTAGCTATTCTTAATATGATTGTGAAGCCAATTCTGGTATTATTAACATTGCCAGTGACCGTGATTACTTTAGGTTTATTTTTGCTGGTAATTAATGCCGTTATAATCTTATTGGCAGATGCGTTTGTGAGCGGGTTTGGAGTAGATGGCTTTTTAATTGCCCTTATATTTAGCTTGCTGTTATCTCTTCTACAAACTATTTTATATTCTGTGCTGGGATCAGATTAGAGAATGCTGTAATTCAGCAATTTGAAACTTTGTGAACAATCGAAAAATGTGTACTTTTGCACACCAATTTTTATAATACGTTACAATGAATATTACTAGAGAGAATATTGACGAATTGAATGCGATAGTAAAAGTAGATATCGCGAAAGACGACTACAGTGAAAAAGTAGACAAGATCTTAAAAGATTACAAAAAGACCGCAAATATACCTGGATTTAGAAAAGGTCATGTCCCAATGGGGATGGTGAAGAAGCAATACGGTCAGGCTGTATTGGTAGATGAGGTAAATAAATTATTACAAGAAGCTTTAAATAAATATTTAACTGAAGAGAAGCTAGATGTTCTTGGGAATCCATTACCAAAGGAAAAAGAGAACTTTAACTGGGATCAGGATAATTACAGTTTTGAATTTGAATTAGGATTAACTCCACAATTCGATGTGAATTTAAAGACCAAAAAACCAATCACTCATTACAATATTGTGGCAGGAGAAGAGATGATCAATAATCAGATCACCAATATCCAGAAACAATATGGGAAATTGATTTCTAAAGAAGTTGCTGAAGAAGGGGATGTTGTAGCTGGAACTCTTGTAAATGAAGAAGAAAATATAGATAATGAAGGGACTATTTCTTTAGACCAGTTAAAGGGGAAAAAGAATATCAATAAATTAGTTGGAGCAAAAAAAGGGGATGTAATTACTTTAAAAACTAAAGGTCTTTTTGAAGATGATCATCAATTAGAAAAAGTTTTAAATGTAGAGCATGATAGAATTCATGATTTAGATGTGGATGTAACTCTTACGGTAACTGAAATAAATCATCAGGAATCTGCTGAGTTAAATCAGGAGTTGTTCGATAAGCTTTTTCCAAATTCAGAAGTGAAGAATGTAGAAGATCTTAAAGGAAAGATCAAGGAAGATGCTGCAAAACAATTTCAGCAGCAAGGAGATCAGCAATTATTAAATGATGTTACTGAAGCTTTAATAGAAAATAATAAGTTTGATCTTCCAAAGGAATTCCTTCAGAAATGGATTCGCACAGTAGGAGAGAAGCCATTAAGTGAAGAAGAAGCTAAAGAAGAGTTTATAAAGAGCGAGCAAGGTTTAAGATTTCAATTGATTGAAGGGAAATTAATCCGAGAAAACAAGTTGGAAGTTAAATTTGAAGATCTTAAAGAATTCACTACCGCTAGAATTAAAGAGCAAATGGCTCAATTTGGTCAAATGGATCCTTCAGAAAAGGAATTGGATGATATCGCTGCACGTGTTTTATCAAACCAAGATGAGATTAAGCGTTTATCTGAACAATTGATGAACGAAAAACTCTTAGGATTCTATAAAGAAAATATCAGTTTAAAAGAAAAAGAGGTTACTTACGAAGACTTTGTTAAAGAGATCTACAAGTAGACTTTCTTAAAATTTTATACATATCTTTAAGGCGTTAAACCAATGGTTATAACGCCTTATTTACTTAAATAGAGAATATAATAAGCTATGGATTACGGAAAAGAATTCGAAAAATATGCCATAAAAGATCATGGTATCAACGGGAATTATTACGATAAGATTATCACTAGTATGAACCCAATGGGGATGACCCCAAATATTATTGAAGAGCGCCAGATGAATGCTGTTGCAATGGACGTTTTTTCAAGATTAATGATGGATAGGATCATCTTTTTAGGAACTGGCATCAACGATCAGATCGCTAATATTATTCAAGCGCAACTATTGTTTTTAGAAAGTACAGATGCTTCTAAGGATATCCAGATATATATTAACTCTCCAGGAGGTAGTGTATATGCAGGATTAGGGATCTATGATACCATGCAATTTATTAAGCCTGAAGTAGCAACTATATGCACAGGAATGGCAGCTTCTATGGGAGCAGTGTTATTATGTGCAGGTGCAAAAGGAAAGCGTAGTGGATTACCTCATTCCAGAGTGATGATACACCAACCTTTAGGTGGAGCACAAGGTCAAGCGAGTGATATAGAAATTACAGCACGTGAGATTCTTAGCTTGAAAAAGGAATTGTATGATATTATTGCTAAACATAGTGGGCAATCTTACGAGAAAATTGAAGAAGATAGCGATAGAGACTTTTGGATGAAAGCAGATCGCGCGAAGGAGTACGGGATGATAGATGAGGTTTTAACCCGCGATAAATAGAATGATTTAGGATACCGCCAGGATATTTCATATATTCTGATTGCAGTATTTAAAATATTGAAATTGTAAGAAATGGCGAAAGATGATTTAGAATGTTCCTTTTGTGGAAGGAAAAAACCAGAGACTGATCTCCTGATTGCAGGTTTAGATGCACACATTTGTGATAAATGTATCGAGCAGGCTCATGGGATAGTTTTAGAAGAATCAAAACAAGGAGGCGCAAAGGAGTTGTCATCAGATTTGATGTTAAGCAAGCCGAAGGTTATAAAAGCATTTTTAGACGAATATATCATAGGGCAAGAAGCTACTAAGAAAGTAATGTCTGTGGCTGTTTATAATCACTATAAAAGATTATTACAACCAAAAAGTGACGATGATATAGAGATCCAAAAGAGTAATATCATTATGGTAGGGGAGACCGGAACAGGGAAAACCCTTATGGCTAAAACCATCTCTAAAATGTTGAATGTTCCATTGGCTATTGTAGATGCTACAGTGCTTACAGAAGCAGGATATGTTGGTGAAGATGTAGAAGGTATTTTAACTAAGTTGCTTCAGGCAGCAGACTATGACGTAGAGAAAGCACAACGCGGAATTGTTTTTATAGATGAAATAGATAAGATCGCTCGTAAAAGTGATAATCCATCTATTACCAGAGATGTTTCTGGGGAAGGTGTTCAGCAAGCTTTATTGAAGTTATTAGAAGGAACTACTGTGAACGTTCCGCCAAAAGGAGGAAGAAAGCATCCGGATCAGAAATTTATTGAGGTAGACACTGAAAATATCTTATTTATTGCCGGTGGAGCTTTTGATGGTATTGAAAGAAACATCAGTAAGCGTTTAAATATGCAGGCTGTTGGATTTAGTGCATCACAGAGTGAGGATAAAATAGAACGAACTAATCTTTTAAAATATATTATCCCTAAGGATCTTAAAGATTATGGATTGATACCTGAAATTATCGGGCGTTTGCCAGCTCTTACTTATATGGATCCTTTAGATGAGGAAACCTTAAGAGCAATTCTTACAGAGCCTAAAAATGCCATTATCAAGCAATATCAAAAGTTGTTTGAGATAGATGATATTTCTTTTGAAATTACTGAGGACGCTCTTAATTATATAGTTGGCAAGGCAGTTGAATATAAGTTGGGAGCAAGAGGGCTAAGATCCTTATGTGAAGCAATTTTAACTGATGCTATGTTTGAAATGCCGGAAGGAGATGAAACAGAACTATTAGTTACCAGAGAATATGCAGAAGATAAATTGAATAAATCTACTATAAGTAAGCTCAAAGCAGTTTCTTAATCAGGAATTATAATTTTAAGAAAAGCCATCTGTAAAAAATACAGATGGCTTTTTTATATCTTTGGTTTTAAATCGAAGTCATGGAAGAAACAAACAAAAAACAATGGAACTGGAAAATGATCTTAGTATTCATTATAGTTTTTGTGGTTGTAAGTCAAATTTTATCAGACTGGGATCATTTTAAAGAAGGGCTATCTTCAGCTTTTTAATTCTAGACTAAGGAATTAATTCGCTTAGTCTTTTCAAAGACAAATTTTAATTGAATAAACATAAAAAACCCCCGCTTCAAATTGAAGCGAGGGTTTTAATTTTAGCCTGCAGGCGCTGCCTGCTACATCATTCCGGGCATACCTCCACCCATTCCGCCTGGCATTCCGCCACCAGCGTTATCTTCTTTAATATCTACTAAAGCACATTCGGTAGTTAAGATCATTCCAGCAACAGAAGCCGCATTTTCCAATGCAATTCTCGTTACTTTTTTAGGATCTATAATACCAGCTTTTAGCATATCTACATAAGTATCGGTTTTGGCATCATAACCAAAATCTTTTTTACCTTCTAATACTTTGTTGATCACTACGGCACCTTCACCACCAGCATTTTCAACAATTGTACGTAAAGGAGATTCAATCGCTTTATTCACGATTTGAATACCAGTCATTTGGTCTGCATTATCACCTTTTAAGCTCTCAAGAACTTTTTTGGCTCTAACTAAAGCAACACCACCACCAGCAACAATACCTTCTTCAATGGCTGCACGTGTTGCATTTAATGCATCGTCTACACGGTCTTTTTTCTCTTTCATTTCAACTTCTGAAGCAGCACCTACATAAAGTACAGCAACTCCACCAGCCAATTTAGCTAAACGTTCTTGAAGTTTCTCTTTATCGTAATCTGAAGTAGTAGATTCTATCTGAGCTTTGATCTGTTGAACACGCTCCTTAATTGTTGCGTTATCACCGGCTCCATTTACTAAAGTTGTATTGTCTTTATCTATAGCAACTTTCTCAGCAGTTCCTAACATATCTAAAGTAGCATTCTCTAAAGAGAATCCTCTTTCTTCAGAAATTACAGTACCACCAGTAAGAATTGCGATGTCTTCCAACATTGCTTTTCTTCTATCTCCAAATCCTGGAGCTTTCACAGCAGCAATCTTTAAAGACCCACGAAGTTTGTTTACAACTAAAGTAGCAAGTGCTTCTCCATCTACATCTTCAGCGATGATCAATAAAGGTTTTCCAGATTGAGCTACCGGTTCCAATATAGGAAGTAAGTCTTTCATAGAAGAGATCTTTTTGTCATATAATAATATATATGGATCTTCAAGATCTGCTGTCATTTTCTCACTGTTTGTAACAAAGTAAGGAGAAAGGTATCCTCTGTCGAATTGCATTCCTTCAACAACATCTACATGAGTTTCAGTTCCTTTAGCTTCTTCTACAGTGATCACACCATCTTTTCCAACTTTCTGGAAAGCTTGTGCTATAAGTTCACCAATATGATCATCGTTATTAGCAGAGATAGATGCAACTTGTTTTATTTTTTCTGAAGAATTTCCAACTTCTTTTGCTTGTTTTGCAAGGTCTTCTGTAATTGCTAAAACAGCGCTATCAATCCCTCTTTTAAGATCCATTGGATTTGCACCTGCAGCAACGTTCTTAAGACCTTCAGCTACTATAGCTTGTGCAAGAACTGTAGCGGTAGTAGTACCATCCCCAGCAAGATCATTGGTTTTAGAAGCAACTTCCTTAACCATTTGAGCTCCCATATTCTCTAGAGCATTATCTAATTCTATTTCTTTAGCAACACTTACCCCATCTTTGGTCACCATAGGTGCTCCAAAAGATTTTCCAATAATTACATTACGACCTTTAGGTCCTAAAGTAACTTTTACAGCATTTGCTAATGCATCTACTCCGCGCTTTATTCCGTCGCGGGCTTCAAGATTAAATTTAATATCTTTTGCCATTCTTTTTAGTTTTTTGAGAATTTCACTTCTGTTTTATGCTAGGCATAAAAGCGAGATTCTTTGTAGTTAATAATTTATAGATTCTTAATTTAAAATGCAGACTGCATTTTAAATGTGTAAGAGTTTACACTATTGCAAGAATATCATCTTCTCTCATGATAAGATAATCCTTCCCTTCCAATTTTAGTTCAGTACCAGTATATTTACCATAAAGCACTTCATCACCAACCTTAACAGTCATGTCATGTTTTTTAGTTCCTTTTCCAACGGCAACTACTTTCCCTTTTTGTGGTTTTTCTTTTGCGGTTTCAGGAATATAAATTCCAGATGCTGTTTTAGTTTCTGCAGCAGCTGGCTCGATAAGTACTCTATCTGAAAGAGGTTTAATTTTTAAAGCCATTATGTAATGTATTTTAGTTAATTAATTCATTTTGTACAGAGCCTAAATGACCAAAATTATGCCACGACATATATCCTGACATTATGAAACAAAAAATGCCAGCTTATGACAAGCTGGCATTGTATATTATATAGTAAGATGTTCTTATTCCTGCTCTGGCACCTGTTCTGTTTGAACTGGAGTCTGAGTAGCTTCTGGAACTGTATTTTCTATAGTACCATCATTATCAATTACTCTAGACTCAGAGATCCCGCTTCCGTCCATTACTGGAATGTTAGAAAGTAAGATTAGCGCAAGCATTAAAGTAGCAAGTGTCCATGTACTTTTATCTAAAAAGTCTCCTGTTTTCTTTACTCCTCCAATTTGCTGACCTCCGCCACCTCCAAATGAAGATGAAAGTCCGCCACCTTTAGGATTTTGTACCATAATTACTACTACTAGCAAAAATGCTACAATTATTATCAATGCTAAAAAAATAGTGAATGTGCTCATTCTTTTCCTGTATTATTTTCTTGTAATTTCTTAATTGCCCGAATTTGGTCTGCAAAGAAACCACTTTTTTCGGGATTTTTCAAACTTAAAATCTTGAAAGCTTGAATTGCTTTTTTATAGTTCTTTTGTTCTAAATAAACCCTAGCCAAAGTTTCTGTCATTAATGCCTCTGGAGGGACGGTTCTATCCAGTGCTATATTGGAATTACTAGCAGGTTTATTAGGTTTTATCTTCGGGCTTTTAGAAATAAAATTATCTATAAGTTGCGATTTTCTTGATCTTAAAGGAGAATTTAATTTTTGCTTAGAGGTATTCCTTTCTATTGGTGATGCTCTAGTTAAACTTAACCATTCTGAAAATGAATGAGATTCCTCAGTATTGAATTCTAATGGTTTTCCAATTTTTATAGAAGGCGCTTCAGGAATGTTTTCCTTTGGGGTCTCTGAGGAAGTTTGTTCATTTAATTTTTCAAATAAAAAGGGATCCATTACTTGGTCCGATTCTATTTGCTTCATCTTAATAGCTTCGTTTATCGCAAGACTCTTTGTTCCAAAAACTTCTTCAGGTTCAAAAACTGTAATATTTCTTAAGTTCTCTTCCTGATTTTTAATTTGCAAGGCTACTTTATCTTGAAGAAAATTTGCCGAAGTAATAAAATCGAACAAGACACTTCTGTCTAAAGTATGTGCGGCAGTCCTTTTTAATTCAGAATTATAACGAGGACTATTTTGAGAATATAATCCTTTGAGATAAGTTGCTCTAGCAGCCTGAAAAAAAGGAAATTTCTCTAGAATAGGTTCCAATACTGCTATTTCTGAATTTTTAACAGAAGCAGAATTTGCAAATAAGGAAGTTAATTCTTTAGAATTCATTACCAATTTGTAAGCGTTGCATTAAAGATATCTTGAGTAATTCTAGAATAGATCTCTTCTATGGCAGTATCTAGAGTAGATCCGGTTAATTGGGCATTTGCAGCATAATCATAATAAAATGAAAATCTCCTTTCTATATCCTTTTCTGGCTGCAATGTATTATAATATCTTAGGTTCACAGCAATGGTAAGTCTGTTTTGTGCAGCGGTATTCTGTGCTGTTGCTGTAATTGGGGCAACATAATAATCTATTATTTCTCCCTCATAAATAAGGTCTCCTCCAGAATTAGTTAGACTTAAGTTGGTTTGCCCTTGAATAAGATCCTGAAGTTGCAAAGTAAAGGCTCTATCTATGCCTGGTTCAACAATGTCTGATGTATTCTGAAAATAATTAACTTGAAAAGTTTTAGCTGCACCCGTATCTGCCCCTGTAAAAGAATAGAGACCACAGGATTGAAAGCTAAGAACCAATAAGCAACTTAAAATAAAACCAATTTTTTTCATTCAATATTATAATTTAAATACTTTTTAGAAACCTGAAACCTGAAACCTGAAACCTGAAACCTGAAACCTGAAACCTGAAACCTCAAACTAGAGATCATATTGCTTAATCTTCCTATATAATGTTCGCTCACTAATCCCTAATTCTTCAGCCGCACTTTTTCTTTTCCCAGCATGTCTTTCTAAAGATTTTTTGATCAGTTCTAATTCCTTATCCTGTAAAGAAAGAGTTTCTTCCTCTTCAATTTCTTCAGCAAAGTAATATTTATCTTCTTTTTCTTTAGAAGAATTTTGAGGGATTTGTAAAATGTTAAGCTCCTCATCATTTAAATCTTCTATGTCCTGCTCATCATCATCTTCGCCATATATTTTTTGGATCAATCCTTCATGTTCATCTTTTGCGTCTTTAAGATTCCCGCTTTCCATCAATTTCATAGTGAGTTTTTTTAGATCATTCAAGTCACTTTTCATATCAAAAAGCACCTTATATAAAATCTCTCGCTCATTGCTAAAATCGCTTTCTTTCTTTTTTTCTGAAATAACAGCTGGTAAATTGCTTCCAATATTTGGAAGATAACCCTTAATCTTAGCACCGTTAATGCTTCTTTCCTGTTCTAGGACAGAAATTTGCTCGGCTACATTTCGTAATTGGCGAATATTTCCTCCCCATTGATATTTCTGAAGTAACTCTACGGCATCATCTTCTAACCTAATTGTAGGCATCTTATATTTAATGGCAAAATCTGCTGCAAATTTTCTAAATAATAAATGGATGTCATCTTTTCTATCTCTTAGAGGAGGTAGATTAATTTCTACCGTGCTTAATCTATAATAAAGATCTTCTCTAAATTTTTCTTTTTTAATAGCTTCAAACATGTTTAGGTTTGTCGCTGCTACTATTCTAACATTTGTTTTCTGAACTTTAGAAGATCCTACTTTTATAAATTCCCCATTTTCTAAAACTCTAAGTAATCTTACCTGAGTGGTTAATGGAAGTTCTCCTACTTCATCTAAAAAAATGGTTCCGCCATCTGCAACCTCAAAATAACCATTTCGGGTTGCTGTTGCTCCTGTAAAGGCTCCTTTTTCGTGACCAAACAATTCACTGTCTATAGTTCCTTCTGGGATTGCTCCACAGTTTACAGCGATATATTTACCATGTTTTCTATGAGATAAGGAGTGTATTATTTTAGGAATGCTTTCTTTTCCCACACCACTTTCTCCTGTAACCAAAACAGAAATATCTGTAGGAGCTACCTGAATAGCTTTTTCTACTGCACGATTTAATACTTGATCGTTCCCTATGATCTCAAATCGCTGTTTTATTGCTTGAACTGATTCCATATATTTCTTAACTATTGCTTAATGGCTTACACCAGATTACAACTTTAAATTTATATAATTTTTTATTGGCGAGTCACTAGTTATGGATGCTATATCCAACAGGTTTACCAATAAGGGTTCCGCTGGTACAGTCGGTAATTTCAATATTAACGAAATCTCCAATTTTATAGTCTTCTTTGTCAAAAACTGCAACTGCATTATAAGTAGTTCTACCACTCCATTGCTTATCAGATTTTTTTGACTCTCTTTCAATTAGTATTTCTACTGTTTTTCCAATATACCCTTGTGTTCTAAGAAGGGAATGTTCGCGCTGAAGTTTTACAATTTCTGCAAGCCTTCTTTGTTTTATGTCTTCAGGAACATCATCTTCAAATTTCTTAGCACCTAATGTTCCAGGTCTTTCAGAATAAGAGTACATATATCCAAAATCGTATTTTACATGTTCCATTAAAGATAAGGTGTCCTGATGATCTTCCTCTGTCTCACCACAAAATCCTGCGATCATATCTTGAGAAATAGCACAATCTGGAATTCTCTTTCTTATATTATCTATAAGTGTAAAATATTCTTCTCTTGTATGCAGTCTGTTCATTCTTTCTAAGACAGCGTCACTTCCACTTTGGACAGGTAAATGAATGTGTTTACAAATATTTTGATATTTCACCATCATATCTACCACATCCATCGTCATATCCTGCGGATTAGATGTAGAAAAACGAATACGTAATTTAGGATGTGCTTCAGCAACAATTTTTAGTAATGTGGCAAAATTAGTTGCCGTTGCTTTTTCTATTTCAGAAGCATTCTTAAAATCTTTTTTAAGTCCACCGCCATACCATAAGTAACTATCTACATTCTGGCCCAGAAGCGTAATTTCTTTAAAACCTTTACTGGCGAGATCATTAACTTCTTCTATGATACTCTGTGGATCCCTACTTCTCTCACGACCTCTCGTAAAAGGAACTACGCAGAAAGTACACATATTATCACAACCTCTGGTAATAGAAACCAAAGCAGAGACTCCATTACTTTGTAATCTTACGGGAGAAATATCCCCATAAGTTTCATCTTTAGAAAGAATTACGTTCACTGCATTTCTTCCTTCTTCAACTTCACTAATAAGATTAGGAAGATCTTTATAAGCATCTGGTCCCACTACGAGATCTACGATCTTTTCTTCTTCTAAAAATTTGCTTTTTAAACGCTCGGCCATACATCCAAGAACACCAACCTTCATCTTTGGGTTTATTCTTTTTACAGCATTGTATTTTTGTAAACGCTTTCTTACAGTTTGTTCAGCTTTATCTCTAATAGAGCAGGTGTTTACTAAAACTAAGTCTGCATCTTCAAGATTTTGTGTGGTATTAAATCCCTCTTTTTGAAGTATGGATGCTACAATCTCACTGTCGCTAAAATTCATTGCGCAACCATAGCTCTCAATGAATAACTTTCGTGTATTATCGGCTTTCGGCTCTCTAACCAGGGTATTTCCCTGTAATTTCTCATCTATGATCTTCTCCATATGTCAATCGTGTCCTTATAGGTAATTTAGCTTGCAAAGATATGTTTTACTGCGGTTATGACAAAGTGACAGATATTTTTTTTATCTTTATTTTATATCCCTACATATGAAACCATAAAGTTGGAATAGTATGAAAAAATTTACTTATTCGGTATTAGCAGTGTTTTTGGCGATTTTTCTCTCTTGTGAAAAAGATAAAATTGCAATGGAAGAGTATAGTGTCGCAATTCCAATTGTTCAGTCTAAAGCCGATTTTAGAGCTTCAATTTCTATAGATAGTCCTAAAGCGATTAAGCAATCTGGTAAAATTTATGTGTATGAAAATTACATTTTTGTAAATGATAATGGGAAAGGGGTGCATATTCTTGATAATTCTAATTTTTCTCCTGTTAAATTAAAATTTTTGAACATTCCAGGAAACACAGATATTGCTATTAAGGATGATCTTTTATATGCCAATTCCAAAATGGATCTGGTTATATTTGATATTAGCGATCTTAATAATTTTAAACTGAAAGACCGAGTAGAAGAAGTTTTTGAGGATGAACTTTTACGACCTACAGAAAATGTGCAGGAGTATGATTTTTCGAATTTTGACTGGGATAATAATATTGTGATAGGTTATACTATTGAAACGAGAGAAAGGGAGGTGCCAACATATATTACTAATGAACAACCCCAACCAAATTTTTCTGAATTTGATGGTTCTGGTACAGGAGGTTCCATGGCGAGATTTAATATATCAGATAATTTTTTATATGTGGTAGGAGAATATAATTTATCTGTTTTTGATATTAGTAATCCTACAACTCCCACCATTACAAGCCAAGAACAGGTAGGATGGCAAATTGAGACAATCTTTAATAATGAAGGCTATTTATACCTAGGCAGCGCCACAGGTTTGTATATATATGATATTGAAAATCCGGCTAAACCTGTCTATGCTTCAGATATTCAACATATTTATGGATGTGACCCAGTTGTGGTAAAGGATGATTTGGCGTATGTAACTATTCGAGGCGGAAATCTTTGCGGACAGGAATTTAGTCAGCTGGAAATAATTGATATTTCAGATAAAAAGAACCCTCAAAGTCTTCAGATTTATGAAATGGAAAGTCCCTACGGGCTTGGAGTTAAAGATGATCGCCTTTTTGTATGTGATGGGGAATTTGGATTAAAAATCTATGATACCTCGAATTCTCCCGAATTAGAAATGACTGATCATTTTAAGGAATTGAATGCTTATGATGTTATTCCGATGGAAAATGCTTTGATCATGATAGGAGATAACGTCCTTAGCCAGTACAGTTATAAAGGAGGTGCAATAACATTAATCAATACTTATAGTTTAGACTGATTTTCTTTAGATCAGAATAAAGATAAAAACAATTTTTCGCATTGAAACTTTAGATTTTTTGTGCGGAATCTTAGTTTTTTAAATCTGAATAATGGGTTTAATGCTTTACAATCTCCCTATTTTATTGCACCCTTAAAAAGACAGGTCAATACCTCTCATTGAAATAATTTTGAAGATCAAACAACCACATTTTTATGCGATTTTAATAAAGATGTAAGTCATATTTAAAAATTGCCCTACTTTTGCAACTAGAAAAAAAGATTTATGGCAAAGAATTTAGTGATTGTAGAGTCTCCGGCCAAAGCCAAAACCATCGAAAAATTTTTAGGGAAGGATTTTACTGTAATGTCCAGCTTTGGGCATATTGCAGACTTACCTACCAAAGAATTGGGAGTGGATACAGAAGGGGATTTTAAACCTAAATATATAGTATCTAAGGATAAGAAAGATGTAGTTAGCAAATTAAAGAAGCAGGCAAAGATTGCTGAAATGGTTTGGTTAGCAAGTGATGAGGATCGAGAGGGAGAGGCAATCGCATGGCATTTAGCCGAAGAGCTTAAACTAGATAAAGATAGAACTAAAAGAATAGTGTTTCACGAGATCACCAAAACAGCGATCTTAAAAGCTATAGAAAATCCGCGAGATATTAATTATGATCTCGTAAATGCTCAACAGGCAAGAAGAGTATTGGATAGATTAGTGGGATATGAGCTTTCTCCTGTGTTATGGAGAAAAGTGAAAGGTGGGCTTTCTGCGGGAAGGGTGCAATCTGTATCTGTACGTTTAATAGTAGAAAGAGAACGAGAGATCAACGATTTCAATGCAGAGGCGTCTTATAGAATAGATGCAGAGTTTACTACAGAAGAAGGAAAAACTTTAAAAGCAAAATTGCCTCGTAATTTTGATACTAAGGAAGAAGCAGAAAAGTTTCTTTTAGAGAATCAGCAGGCTAATTTTAAAGTAGCAGATCTTACTACTAAGCCCGCTAAAAAATCTCCAGCACCGCCATTTACAACTTCTACGCTTCAGCAAGAGGCATCAAGAAAGTTGTATTTTTCAGTAAGTAAAACTATGACTATGGCGCAACGTTTATACGAAGCGGGCCATATTACTTATATGAGAACAGATTCTGTAAATTTATCTGATGATGCCCGAAAAGGTGCAAAAGATGAAATTCTGAAAGCATACGGGGAGAAATTCAGCAAAACAAGACAATTTAAAGGAAAATCTAAAGGAGCACAAGAGGCTCACGAAGCGATTAGGCCAACAAATTTTGAGAATCATACAGTAAATGCAGATCGCGATCAAGAGCGTTTGTATGAATTGATCTGGAAAAGAGCTATCGCTTCTCAAATGAGTGATGCACAGTTAGAGCGTACAAACGTGAAGATTGAAGCTGACAAGCACGATAAGCAATTCACCGCTAATGGTGAGGTTTTGAAATTTGAAGGTTTCTTAAAAGTGTATTTAGAAGGAAGTGATGATGAAGATGAAGAGCAAGAAGGAATGCTTCCTGCTTTACGAGTAAATGAGAAATTGGACAATAATTATATCACCGCTACAGAGAGATTTACAAGGCCTCCTTATAGATATACGGAAGCTTCTTTGGTTAAGAAATTAGAGGAATTAGGGATAGGAAGACCTTCCACCTACGCGCCTACTATTTCTACCATCCAGAATCGTAATTATGTAGAAAAAGGAACTGTAGATGGTGTTGAGCGAAAATATGCGCAGTTAAGCTTGAAAAATGATAAGTTCAGTGAACAGGAATTAACTGAAAATATTGGAAGTGATAAAGGAAAGTTAGTTCCTACAGCAGTTGGTCAGGTTGTGAATGACTTTTTAGTGATGCACTTTTCTAATATTTTAGATTATAACTTTACGGCGAAAGTAGAGCAGAGTTTTGATGATATAGCTGAAGGAAACGAGGAATGGACTAAAATGTTGAGAGACTTTTATTCTGAATTTCATCCTCAAGTATTAGATGTTGCAGCAAATGCAGATAGAGAAGTAGGGGAACGGGTTTTAGGGAAAGATCCTGAGTCTGGAAAACCTGTAAGTGTACGTTTAGGGAAATTTGGGCCGATGGTGCAAATTGGATCTGTAGAAGATGAGGAAAAACCAAGATTTGCGGGATTAACGCCGAATCAGTCTTTAGATTCTATCACTTATGAAGAAGCTATGGATCTTTTCCAACTTCCGAAAGAAATAGGAGAGTGGGAAGGAAAGCCAGTTGAGGTAAATAACGGAAGATTTGGACCCTATGTAAAATATGCGGGGAAATTCGTTTCCTTAGATAAAGGGGAAGATCCTATGAGTGTAGATATGGAACGTGCTTTAGAGCTTATTGAAGCGAAAGAAAAAGCAGATGCTCCAATATATTTTTACAATGAGCTTCCTGTGCAAAAAGGAGTTGGTAGATTTGGACCATTTTTAAAGTGGAATAATATATTCATCAATGTAAATAAGAAATACGACTTTGATAATTTAACCAACGCCAATATAGAAGAGCTTATTGCAGATAAGATTCAGAAGGAAATAGATAAGGTGCTACATAATTGGGAAGAAGAAGGGATTCGTGTAGAAAAAGCACGATGGGGACGCTCTAATATCATAAAGGGAAAAACCAAGATCGAATTGCCTAAAAC
This sequence comes from Gillisia sp. CAL575, assembly GCF_000403785.1. Taxonomy (GTDB): domain Bacteria; phylum Bacteroidota; class Bacteroidia; order Flavobacteriales; family Flavobacteriaceae; genus Gillisia. The sequence goes on along the minus strand of NZ_APHJ01000021.1, from coordinate 39,749 downwards.
TGTAGATGCAACTAAACTAACTCTAGTTGAGGTGCAGGAAATTATAGAAAAGAATACTAAGAAGAAACCTGCGAAAAAGAAAGCTGCTGCTAAGAAAAAGGCGCCAGCAAAGAAACCTGCCGCTAAAAAGAAACCAGCTCCCAAAAAGAAGTAATTGATGGATTTTGAATTTTTAAGACCTGTAGAGCAAGAATTATTTGAAGAAATTGTTTCGGCAAAATCACATAATTTAGGAAGCCAATTACTGGTTCATACTCAAGCCTCAGGAATTCCTGATCTTGAAAATGTTCAGATTGCAATAGTTTCAGTAAATGAAAATAGATTAGCAGATGGTTATGAAGATGAGTTTCTTAATTTCAATAAAATAAGAAGATCTATTTATAGCCTGTATCCGGGAAACTGGGATTTAAATATTGCGGATCTTGGTTCTATAGATAAAGGAGAGACTGTAGAAGATACTTATTTTGCATTGCAGAGCTTAGTAAAACAGCTACTCAAGAAAAATATTATTCCAATAATTTTAGGTGGAAGTCAAGATTTAATTTACGCACAATATAGAGCATACGATTTTGTGGAGCAAATGGTCAATCTTGTTAATGTAGATTCGAGATTTGATCTAGGAGATGCAGAAAAGCCAATAAGTAGTAAATCCTATATTGGTAAAATAGTAGTGAATAAGCCTTATAATTTATTTAATTATTCTAATGTAGGCTATCAAACATATTATAACTCCCAGGAGGAAATTGGTTTGATGGAACGTTTGTTCTTTGATGCTTTTAGGCTAGGTGAGGTTTCAAATAATATAAAAATTGTTGAGCCAGTAATGAGAGATGCAAATTTAGTTGGCATAGATCTTAATGCTGTGAATGCGTCTTCAATTAATAGTTCCCCAAACAATTCCCCTAACGGATTTGATGGAAAGGAAATTTGTGCCCTATCGCGTTATGCCGGAATAAGCGATAAAGTTTCTTCCTTTGGGATCTATGAGTATACTTCTAATTATTCTGAAACCGGCAACATGTTAATAGCTCAGATGATCTGGTATTTTATAGAAGGAGTTAATTACAGATCTAATGAGAACACTCTTACGGCTAAAAAGGATTTCACTAAATACCAAGTGCCAATAGAAGATGAGATTCTAGTATTTTTTAAAAGTCCCAGAACCGGTAGATGGTGGATAGAGATACCTTTTATTTCAAATTCTAATACTAAACTTAAAAGGCATACGTTATTACCTTGCAACCATGAGGATTACTTAGAGGCTTGCAATCAAGTTATTCCAGAGAGATGGTATAAGACCAAAAGGAAGAACGAAGTTTAAAATTTTGGTAGCATATTCATATATTACTGTATTTTTGCAAAAAGTATTGTTTTTTAAAATTTATTTGGATAGGTTTACTACCTAAATCAAATATGTCATAACCAGAGAGATATTATGAAGAAATTATTTTCGCTTATTGCTGTAATTACTATGCTTGCGAGCTGTAACAGTGGTGATCGTGGGCAACTTGTAGGTGCGCAAGGTAAGAGATGGAATCCGGAGAAACCTTTTGGAATGACGTTAATACCAGGTGGTGCATTCATTATGGGTAAGGCAGATGACGATATCGCCGATGCGAAAAATGCGCCAACTAAAACGGTTACAGTGCGTTCTTTTTATATGGACGAAACAGAAATTACTAATACTGAATATAGACAATTCACCAATTGGGTGCGTGATTCTATAGTTAGAATGAATCTTGCTATTGAAGCAGATTTTGAAGGTGCAACCGGAGATCAAGATGGTATAGGAGAATATGCGTTTCTAGATTCTAACGAGGAAGATATGACCGTATATGAGAAATATATGTACGATAACTACACTCAATTTTCTGAAGATTATCAAGGAAGAAAGCTGAATAAAGATATCGATATTATCTGGGATACTAGAGATTATCCAGATGAAGCATATACTCGTGTAATGGATTCTATGTATATTCCTTTGGAAGAATCTTATAACGGACAAAGAACTATAGACGTTAAAAAGTTGAAATTCAAATACCGTTGGATGGATATTCAGAAAGCGGCAAGGACAAAAACTCAAAAGAGAAGTGATTTTATAGTTACTGAAGAAGTGAATGTGTATCCGGATACAACTGTTTGGATCAAAGATTTCAATTATTCTTACAACGAACCTATGCATAACGATTATTATTGGCATACCGCCTTTGATGATTACCCTGTAGTTGGGGTTAGCTGGAAGCAAGCTAAAGCTTTTACTCAGTGGAGAACATTGTACCATAATTCATACAGAAAATCTAAAGGAGATCACGATGTTCCTTTCTATAGATTGCCAACTGAAGCAGAATGGGAATATGCTGCAAGAGGAGGTTTACAATCTGCAACCTTTCCATGGGGTGGGCCATATGCTAAAAATGACAGAGGTTGTTTTATGGCTAACTTCAAACCTTTAAGAGGGGATTATGCGGCAGATCAAGCTTTGTATACTGTGGAGGCAAAATCTTATGAACCAAATGATTATAATTTATATAATATGGCAGGAAATGTAGCAGAATGGGTAAATTCTTCTTACGATCCAGCTGCTTATGAATATATGTCTTCTATGAATCCTACCGTAAATGATGAAAACGATATGCGAAAGGTAGTAAGAGGCGGATCTTGGAAAGATGTTGCTTATTTCCTACAAGTAAGCACAAGAGATTATGAATACTCAGATACAGCGAGAAGTTATATTGGTTTTAGAACAGTACAAGATTATCTTGGAACAGATGTTACTTTAAACCAATCTCCAAAAAATTAATAAAAAAGAATAAGAACCCAAATTAATAATAACCAACAAGACAACTCAATCAACTGTTATGGCAAAGTCAAAGAATAGAATGAAATTCATGAATATGGTGTATGGCCTTGGAGCCGCGGTAGTAATTATCGGAGCTCTTTTTAAAATTATGCACTGGCCTTTTGGAAATTTAATGCTGATTATTGGATTAATTACTGAAGCTATTGTATTTGCGATCTCCGCATTTGAGCCTGTAGATGATGATCTTGATTGGGCTTTAGTATATCCAGAATTAAATGGAGGTTCTGCAGCTGCAAGACACAATGCTTTAATTGAAGATGATAAAGAAACTGAAGCATCTCTATCTAAGAAGTTAGATGTTATGTTGAAAGAAGCTAAGATTGATGCTAATCTAATGGAAAGCCTTGGAACTAGCATTCGTAATTTTGAAGGAGCAGCTAAAGGAATTGCACCTACCGTTGATTCTATGGTTTCTCAAAGAAAATACAGTGAAGAATTAGGTGTGGCTGCAGCTCAAATGGAAACATTGAACAACTTATATAAAGTGCAAGTAGAATCTGCTGCTAGACAAGCGGAGGTTAATGAAGAAGTTGCACAAAATGCAGTTAAATTAAAAGATCAAATGAGTTCTATGGCAGAGAACCTATCTTCATTAAATGGAGTTTATGGTGGTATGCTTACTGCAATGAATGTGAATGGAAGAGCATAATTATTTAGTTGTAATGACTAGAATTGATCTAATAAAAAACTAAAATAATTATACATGGCGTCTGGAAAACAATCACCAAGACAGAAGATGATTAACCTAATGTACTTGGTTTTCATTGCAATGTTGGCTTTAAATATGTCTAAAGAGGTACTTACCGCTTTTGGATTAATGAATGAAAAATTAGCAGAGTCTAATACCACAACCGCTCAAAGGAACAATGCGTTCTTAGCAGGATTGGAAGAGAAAGTGGGCGAACAGCCTGCAAAGTATGCTCCTTTAAAAGAAAAAGCAGATAAAATTCATGTTTTGTCTGAAGATTTTAACTCTTATTTAGAAACTTTAAAATCTGATCTTTTAGCTAATGTAAATGATAAGACTGAATATGAGGAAATGGATAAATCCAATGAGTTGGATGAAATGTTTTTTCAAAGCGGTAGAATTAGCCCAAAAGGTCAAGAATTCTTAGATAAAATGGCCAGTTATAAAAATGGCGTTGTATCTATTATTGGTAGCGAAAAAGGATTCGAAAAAATAATACAAAATGTGCAAACAGAATTCTCAACTGAATCTGTTAAGGTAGATGGTGCTAATGTAGAATGGTTAAAATATCGTTATGAAGGTTTTCCTTTAGTGGCTTCTATTACTCAACTTACACAAACACAAGCAGACGTTAAGTCTACAGAAAGTGAAATTCTTTCAGCAATGTTATCTGGACAATTACAGAGTGAAGTTTCTTTAACTAATTATGAAGCTATTGTTGTACCTTCTAAAACAGCATTCTTTAGTGGTGAAAACTTTAAGGGAAAAGTAGTTTTAGGAAGAGTAGATAATACGTTAAAGTTTGACAATGTTGTAGTTAATGGCAAGAAAGTTGAAAGCTCTCAAGCCGGACAAGTTGTTCTTGATTTCCCTGCAGGGAATGTTGGTGAGCAAGAGATTAAAGGTGAGATTCAGTTTAAGGAGGGTGATTCTGTTGTGAAAATTCCTATTTCTAGCTCTTATGCTGTAATCCCAAAACCAAATTCTGCAGTAATTTCAGCAGATAAAATGAATGTGGTATATCGTGGAGTTCAAAACCCTATGACTATTTCCATTCCTGGAGTAGGGAGTGTAACTGCAAATGCTCCTGGACTTAGTCCAGCTGGAGGTGCAGGTAAATATGTAATGGATGTTACAACATTACAAGCCAGAGAAGTAACTATTAGTGTGAGTGGTAAACTTCCTGGTGGTGAGACGGTTTCAGATAAAAAGAGCTTTAGAGTTAAAGATATCCCTAGACCTGTTGGAACCATTCGTGGGGAAGATGGTGCAGTTAAAATGCAACGTAACAGTTTAGAGATTTCAGAAGTTGGTGCAATTTTACCAGATTTTGATTTTGAGTTAGGATTAAGAGTAACAGGGTTCAGTTTTAAAGTGTCAGGTCAGCCTACCATTAAAGTTAATGGCGGTAGATTGGACGCTTCTTCTAAAGCGGCATTAAGACGTGCAGGAAGAGGTGAGACGGTACAAATATTCGATATTGAGGCGCAATTAGCTACCAATAGCGGATATAAACTTAAGAAAGTATCTCCAGTATTTGTGGAGTTAACAAACTAATAAATTCATTATAATGAAGTGGAATCAGATTATGATTGGTGTATTTGGATTGCTTATTACCGGTTCGGTAATGGGACAGGCGAATATGCTAAATGCGACCTCTCCAGATCAAATTGGACAGTTATCTGAGGGGGAGAAAGCGGTGAAGAAAGAAAGCAAACCATTGCCTTATGGTTTTGTAGATGATAGGGATGTCTTGTGGTCTAAAAATACATGGGAGATCATAGATCTAGATGAACGCGTTAACTTCCCTATGTATTATCCTATAGATACCAATAATATTGGTTCTAATAGAAGATCACTATATGATGTTCTAATGACAGGGATAAAATCTGGAAAGATCAAGAATATCTATGCAGATTCTTACTTTAATGAAAAGAGAACTTTGAGCGATATTAGTGCGGCTATCTCTAAGGTAGATACTACAGATCTTGGGGTTGAACAGTATAATGCCGGAGAAGAAATAGATCAGCAGTTCATTGATAGAAGAGATATAACTTCAGCAGACATTGCAGAATATCATATTCGTGGAATGTGGTATTTCGATAAGCGTATGGCTGAGTTGAAATATAGAATATTAGGAATTGCTCCAGTTGCTCCAGATGTAAATTTCATTGATGATGAGACACCAGATTTAGTTGAATTATTTTGGGTTTGGTTTCCAGATGCTCGTGAAGTTTTATTTGATAATAATGCTTTTAATGGAAGCAATACCGCTCAATCTATAACATTTGATCATTTGCTGAATGCGAGAAGATTTAATGCTGTGATCTATAAAGAGGATAATGTACAAGGTGATCGTGAAGTAGATGAATATATTGCTGAGAATGCTTTTATGCAATTATTAGAATCTGAAAGGATTAAAGAACAAATCCGGAATTTTGAATCAGATATGTGGAACTACTAAGTTTCAATTTTTAAGTAAACTAAGCGCTCCGGAAATTCCGGGGCGTTTTTTAATCCCTCACATAGGGTTTAGTTTCCCGCGAATCTCTTTGATTTCAAATTAGTTTTGGTGTCTTTTTTGTTGTGAGCTTGCCTTATGTAGTAGATTCTGTAAACTATGTTAGATTATATAATTGTAGGTTCTGGTTTGAGTGGGATTGCTATTTCTGAAAAGTTACTTGCTAAAGACAAAAAGATCCTTGTGTTTGATGATAACTCCCAATCTTCTTCTACAGTCGCAGGGGGAATTTATAATCCAGTTATATTAAAGAGATTTACACTGGCATGGAACGCAAATGAACAATTAGATATTGCCCTTTCTTTTTATGGTTCCTTAGAGAAAAAATTAAATATCAATTTAGTCCAAGCTTTACCCATTTATAGAAGATTCCATTCTATTGAAGAACAAAATAACTGGTTTTCTGCAATGGATAAGCCTTATTTAAGTAGATTTTTGGATGAGAAATTAGTTTCGACAATTAATCCACATATTCCCTCATCGCATTCATTTGGACTTGTTAAAGAAACCGGAGTAATAAATACAGAGATCCTACTAGAAAAATATCGTGATTATTTAGCTGAAATAAATTCGTTTCAGCAAGAGACCTTCGATTTTGATCATTTAAAAATAAATGAAGATCATTATACTTATAAAAACTGGAAAGCTAAAAAGATTATATTTTGCGATGGCTTCGGATTAAAAAAGAATCCATATTTCAATTATTTGCCTTTAAATGGGAATAAAGGAGAATATCTTATTATTAAAGCTGAAGGCTTAAAGTTGGAAGTTGCCGTAAAATCTTCGGTTTTTATTATTCCTCTAGGAAACGATCTTTATAAAGTTGGTGCAACATATAATAATTGGGATAAATCTAAGGAACCAACTGAAGATGGGAAAAACTATTTGCTAGAGAAATTAAATGGATTTTTAAAATGTGATTTTGAAGTGGTGGATCAAGTTGCGGGGATTCGTCCTGCTACTAACGATAGAAAGCCGTTAGTAGGTCAACATCCTGAATATGACAATATGTATTGTTGCAATGGTTTTGGCAGCAGAGGAGTCCTTATTGGACCTACGGTTGCTTCAGAATTAATTAGTAACATAGAAGATTCAATACCTCTTTCCGAAGAAATAGACATTCGCAGATTTGCTAAATTATATCAAACAGCTTCGTTATAATTTAAAAACATATTTATCCATATATTTCTGGAAAGCCTAAGTATTATTGGCATTAATACAATTAAGCTTAATGTAATGGCAATAAATGTGGTCATGAGTTCTCCTCCAAGAAATACATGTGCTATTATAAAAGCTGCAACAGAAACGGCAACTCCTAAGGCATAGCTTACATACATTGCCCCAAAGAAAAAAGAAGGTTCTATTTTATATTTTGTCCCGCAATGCGAACATCTTTCATGCATTTTTAAAATATTTTGCAGCTTATAAGGGTTGGAATCTACGTACATACTTTCTTTCTGACACACGGGACAAGTGCCTGTTAGTATACTATATGATTTTGAACCTTTTAAGAATTGCATTTCTATTTTTTTAGTAAAGCAAAAATAGGCATCTTTGCAAAAAATTTAGAGTAAAATAATGCTTAACATTCATAATTTATCTATTTCATTCGGAGGCGAGAGTTTATTTGATGAAATTACCTTTAGACTTGGCGCGGGAGATCGCGTAGGACTTATTGGTAAGAACGGTGCGGGAAAGTCTACAATGCTTAAAATCCTTTCAGGGGAACAAGAGGCAGATACAGGGCAAATAGCTAAAGACAAGGAGCTTAAAATTGGTTTCTTAAAACAAGACATAGATTTTATTCAAGGTCGTACTGTGATCCAAGAGGCACAACAAGCCTTTGTTGAGATCAAGCAGATGGAGAAAAAGATCGATTTTATCAATGAGCAGTTAGCTACTAGAACTGATTACGAAAGTGATGAATACACCCAAATAATACAAGATCTTAGTGAAATCACTCATCAATATGAAATTATTGGTGGATATAACTACCAAGGGGAAACCGAAAAAGTACTTATTGGCCTTGGTTTTGAGCGTGATAAATTTGATAAACTTACCGATACTTTCTCTGGAGGTTGGAGAATGCGTATAGAATTGGCCAAACTTTTATTACAAAGTAATGATATTTTATTACTGGATGAGCCAACGAACCACTTGGATATCGAATCTATAATCTGGTTAGAATCGTTTTTAACTAATTATCCTGGATGTGTGATTATTGTATCTCACGATAAGATGTTTTTAGATAATGTTACCAATAGAACCATTGAAATCTCTCTTGGGAAGATCTACGATTATAAGAAACCATATTCGCAATATTTAGTTCTTCGTCAGGAATTGAGAGAGCAACAATTGGCTTCTCAAAAAAACCAGGCGAAACAAATTGAGCAAACCGAAAAATTGATAGAGAAATTCCGTGCTAAAGCTTCCAAAGCATCTATGGCTCAATCCTTAATTAAGAAGTTAGATAAGGTAGATCGAATAGAGGTTGATGAAGATGATAATGCGGTAATGAATTTGCGTTTTCCAATCTCTTTACAACCAGGGAAAATTGTAGTTGAGACAGAGGGAATTGGTAAAGCTTATGGTCCAGTTCAAATATTAGAAGATATAGATCTGCTTATAGAAAGAAGCAGTAAGATCGCTTTTGTTGGACAAAACGGACAAGGTAAAACCACCCTGGCTAAAGTTATAGTTGGTGAAATTGGTCATACTGGAAAATTAAAACTTGGACATAATGTACAGTTAGGATATTTCGCGCAGAATCAGGCAGATGAGCTGGATGGTGAAAAGACTGTTCTTGACACTATGATAGACGCTGCTACAGAGTCTACCAGGAGTAAAGTAAGAGATATGTTGGGATCGTTCCTTTTTAGAGGAGACGAGGTAAGTAAGAAGGTCAAAGTATTGTCTGGGGGAGAACGAAATAGACTTGCGCTTTGTAAGTTGTTGCTGCAGCCCTTTAATGTGCTTATTATGGATGAGCCAACCAATCACTTAGACATTAAATCTAAAAACGTACTAAAAGAGGCGCTTAAAAGCTTTGAAGGTACCTTAATAATTGTTTCTCACGATAGAGATTTCCTTCAGAATTTAACTCATTCTGTTTATGAGTTCAAGGATAAAAAGATTAAAGAATATTTAGGAGATATAGATTTTTATCTAGATCAACGCAATGTTGAAAACATGCGTGCTATTGAAAAACGAGATAAAGTTCAAAAAGAGGTATCTAACAATTCTAATTCTAAGCAATCTTATAACGATCAGAAAAAATTCAAATCTCTTCAGAATAAATTAAGTAATACTGAAGCCAAGATTAATAAACTGGAAAAGGAAATAAAAACCTTGGACCATGAGATGGCCACAAATTACAAAGCTGCTACCGCTAAACCACATTTTCTTGAAAATTATAAGAAAAAGAAAAAGGAAGTTGAGCAGCTAATGAAATCTTGGGAACAATTGCAAGAGGAGCTAGAGGTGATATCTTAATTTTTTTGAGGTAGCTTTTCCGTTTTTATGTCTATAAATAGTGGTTTAGATATAGTTTGTTTTATCTTGATTAGTGCTTTCGACAATTTCTAAGGATTAGCTCAAAATAATCATTTTTGAACTGTTGAAGCGAAGTCGAAATAATCTTCTGAAACTCAAAATCATTACATCAGCATAAAAGAAATTGCACTTTTAGCATAATTAAAAGGATTGTTGATTAAACGCTTTATACTTTTGTTAGTCTAAGGTATAATTTAAAGTCAATAATGCGTAAAATAATCCTTTCCATCCTAGGAGTAGTTCTTGTTATAGGTGCTGTTTTTGTAGCCAAAGCAATTATAGATAGTAATACAATAGAGAGACCTCCAGCTAAAAAAGTAGTAAAAACGGTTTATGTTCAAATGGTTAATAATGGGACGGTTCCTATTGTGATTCCTGCAAATGGTACCGTTACTGCTTTACGAAAAACCTCCATTTTTTCTGAAGTAGAAGGTATATTCAGAAGCAGTTCGAAACCTTTTAGACCCGGACAAGAATACTCTAGAGGACAAATGCTCTTGAGAATTGATGCTGCAGAATATGCTTCGAATGTTCGAGCCTCCAAAAGTGAATTATATAATAAGATAGCTTCTGTAATGCCAGATCTTAGGCTAGATTATCCAGATGTTTATCCAAAATGGGAAGCTTATTTAAATAACTTTGATGTTAATAAAAGTTTAGCTCCACTTCCAAAATCTTCTTCAGACCAAGAGAATTATTTTATTTCCGGGAGAGGTATTGTTTCGGGATATTATAATATTAAAAATCAAGAAACCAGACTTAATAAATTTACTATTGTCGCACCTTATAATGGTGTGCTTACGGAAGCTACCGTTACGGAAGGATCTTTGGTAAGGCCTGGTCAAAAACTTGGGGAATTTATAGATCCTTCAGAATATGAATTAGAGGTTGCGGTGAGAAAATCCTTTAGTGACTTACTAAAGGTAGGGGAGAGAGTTGCTCTTAAAAATCTAGAAGGAACTCAGCAATTTCAAGGAGAAGTAAGCAGGGTTAACAGTAAGATAGATGCAAACTCTCAGACAGTTCAGGTTTTTATAAAAATCAAAGATTCTAAAGTTAAAGAAGGAATGTATCTGGAAGCTAATTTGGAAGCAAGAAATGTTGAAAATGCCTTATCTATCGCAAGAAATCTATTAGTAGATCAAAATAAAGTCTTTGTTGTAGAAGACAATACGCTACAGTTAGTAGAAATAGATGCCGTTCATTTTTCATCTGAATCTGTGGTAATCACAGGTTTGGAAAATGGTGCAAAATTAATTTCAGCGCCGGTACCGGGAGCATTTGTAGGCATGCCGGTTGAAATAAGTGAAGATTCTAATCTAGCTAAAAATAACTAGTTGTGAGAAAAATAATTAGTTATTTTATAAAGTATGAGGTTGCAGTAAATGTTTTGATCTTCGCTTTTGTAATCTTCGGATTGATTGGAGTTTTTAATATGAAGTCTTCTTTTTTTCCTTTGGTAGACTCTAAAATCATTACTATAAATGTTGCTTATCCAGGTTCTTCTCCAGAAGAAATAGAAGAAGGAATTATACTTAAGATCGAGGATAATTTGAAAGGCTTGGTAGGTATAGATCGAGTTACTTCTACTGCCCGTGAAAGCGGCGGATCTATCACTGTAGAGATTGAAAAAGGGGAAAATATTGATGCCTTATTAGCCGAAGTTAAAAATGCAGTAGATAGGGTGCCTAATTTCCCAACAGGAATGGAGCCTCTGGTGGTGGCTAAAAGGGAAGAAATTAGACCTACCATTAGTTTTTCGGTGAGCGGAGAAAATATTCCCCTTACAACTTTGAAAGAAATAAGTCAGCAGATAGAAAATGATCTTCGGGCGATAGATGGAATTTCTCAAATTAGTATTTCAGGATATCCTGATGAAGAAATAGAGATAGCGGTAAGCCAGGATGATCTTTTGGCTTACAACCTTTCTTTCGAAGAAGTGGCTGCAACAGTAGCAAATGCCAATATACTTTCTACTGGAGGAACCATAAAAACCAATGCAGAAGATTATTTAATACGAGCTAATAATAGGTCTTATTACGGCGATGCCTTAAACAATTTAGTAGTGAGAGCTAGTACTTCTGGGCAGACTGTTCGTTTGGGAGATATTGCAGTAATTAGAGATCGTTTTTCTGAAACTCCGAATGCTTCCTATTTTAATGGAAACAATTCAGTAAATATTCAGATAAGTAATACCAATAGCGAAGATCTTGTATCTACCGCAGAAAAGGTTCGGGAATATGTTGAAAATTTTAATGAAAAGAATACTAACGTTCGTTTGGATGTAGTAAGTGATTCTTCCATTACTCTAAATCAGCGGACAATGTTGTTATTAGAAAATGGTTTTATAGGGATTTTATTAGTGCTTTTCTTTTTATCATTTTTCCTAAACACCAGACTGGCATTTTGGGTAGCTTTTGGGTTGCCAGTAGCATTCTTGGGAATGTTCATTTTTGCTCAACAATTCGGAGTAACTATTAATGTTCTTTCTCTTTTTGGGATGATTATCGTAATCGGGATCTTAGTGGATGATGGTATTGTTATTTCAGAAAACATCTATCAGCATTATGAAATGGGGAAGACTCCTGTGAAGGCTGCGATAGATGGAACCATGGAAGTGGTGCCTCCAATTATTTCAGCAATCATCACTACGGTGCTTGCTTTTGGAACCTTCTTGTTTCTAGATAGCAGGATTGGAGAGTTTTTTGGGGAAGTTTCAACAGTGGTTATACTTACATTAACTGTTTCTTTAGTGGAAGCTTTAATAATCTTACCTGCCCATATTGCACATTCAAAAGCTCTTAGGAGAGATTCAGAAAATGCAACCGAGGAGAAGAAAGGAATGGCCAAAGTTTTTGATAAGCTAAGGGGTTTCAACAGGACTGGAGATAAAATAATGTCTTATTTAAGAGATAAAATTTACAGCCCTGCTCTAAAATTTGTTTTAAACCAGCAGGTATTAAGTTTTTCTATCTTATTGGTGTTTCTAATTCTCACCATAGGCGCAATTGGTGGAGGTTGGATAAGAGTTACCTTATTTCCAAGTATTGCCAGTGACAGAGTTTCTATAGACCTTTTAATGGCAGAAGGAACAAATCCTGCTAAGACAGATTCTATTATTAGTATGGTAGAAGCAGCTGCATGGAGAGTAAATAAGGAATATTCTGAGAAGCAATCTGGAGACAAGCAAGTAGTTGAAAATATTATTAAGCAAGTTGGGCCAGGAAATAACAAGGCTTCCCTTCAAGTTAATTTATTGCCTGGAGAAGAGAGAGATTTTGGTTCTCCAGAGATAACTAATTCTATTAGAGAGGAAGTTGGCCCTGTGTTTGGTGTGGAAAGCCTCACTTTTGGTTCTGGAGGGAATTTTGGAGGAAGTCCGGTTTCTGTATCATTATTAGGAAATAACATTTCTGAATTGGAAGCTGCAAAGGAAGAGCTCAAAGCTATTTTAGAAAATAACTCCTTGTTAAAAGATGTTACAGATAGCGATCCAAAAGGAATTAAGGAAATTGATATCACGTTGAAGAATAACGCATACGCATTGGGATTAGATCTTAACAATGTTATGAGGCAAATTAGAAATGCTTTTTTTGGGGCTCAAGCACAACGTTTCCAGCGTGGACAAGATGAAATTAGAGTTTGGGTTCGCTATGATCTGGAGGCGAGATCATCTATCACTCAATTAGATGATTATAGGCTAATAACACCTTCAGGAAATCGGGTTCCATTCAGAGAAATAGCTACTTATGAAATTGTTAGAGGAACCGAGTCTATAAGCCATTTGGAGGGAAAAAGAGAGATACGAGTATCTGCAGATATGGAAGATCCTAACGGCTCTGCTACAGATATTTTACAAGATATTCAGGATAACATAATGCCAGATCTACTTTCACAATACCCATCCTTATCTGTTTCTTATGAAGGACAAAACCGAGAGGCCGATAAACTTACTAGTTCTGCAAATAAAGTTTTACCTATTGTACTCTTCCTAATATATGCAACTATTGCATTTACTTTTAGAAGTTACAGTCAGCCTTTATTACTTATGCTAATGATTCCTTTTAGTATTATTGGAATCGCTTGGGGACATTGGATACATGGTTTCCCAATTAATGTACTTTCAGCATTGGGAATAATAGCTTTAATTGGAATCATGGTGAATGATGGATTGGTATTTATTGGTAAATTCAATAGCTTTTTGGTAGAAGGGATGAAGTTTGAAAAGGCACTATATGAAGCTGGGCGCGCTAGATTTCGAGCTATATTTTTAACTTCAATAACTACAATCGCAGGATTAGCTCCATTAATATTCGAAAAGAGTAGACAAGCACAGTTCTTAAAACCTATGGCAATTTCTATAGCTTATGGAATTGGGATAGCCACAGTACTTACATTGCTTTTATTACCCTTATTTCTTTCCATTAGTAACAACATTAAAGTAGGAACTATTTGGTTGGCTACAGGTAAAAAAGTTGATAATGAAGCTGTAGAAAGAGCTATTAAAGAACAAAAAGAAAAAGAAGTTCATGAAGCACATTAATAATTCCCTAATACTTTTTTTAATCTTTCTCTGCGGAAACAGTTTTGCGCAAACTACCGTGCTTACTAAAGATGAGGCTATTACAAAAACATTGAACTCCAATTATGGGATTCAGCGTTCTCAAAATTTAATTGAAATTGCCGATAATAATCAAGGAATTTTAAATTCTGGATATTTGCCAACTATAACTGCAAACGCTGGAACGAATTATAATATAGAGAATATTGAAGCTCAATTTCAAGAAGGAGATGCACAGAGTTTAAAAGGAGCCGAGACTAAGCGTTATAATGCTTCCCTTAATTTAAATTACGCCTTATTTGATGGTTTAGGAAGGCTTTATAATTACAAACAATTAAAAGAGCAATATAAGTTAACTGAACTAGAGGCAAGAGAAACCATTGAAAACACCATTTTAGAATTGCTAAGTGTCTATTTTGAGGTGGCTAGGCTAACCGAAAATGTAGGAGTTTTAAAGGAAACCTTGGAGATCTCTAAACAGCGAATTATAAGAGCCCAATATCAATTTGACTACGGGCAAACTTCAAGATTAGGAATATTGAATGCAGAAGTAGATGTGAATAATGACAGCATTGCATTATTAAACACCCAGCAGCAGCTAGAAAACACAAAAAGAGATCTGCTGGTGATTTTAAATGAGCCAGAAACCGAGCTTAGAGATATTGCTATTGATACGAGTATAAACTTCCTGTCTGAAATTAAAATTGAAGACTTTATTAAGACATCAAATTTGAATAATGTTAGCTTGTTACAAATAGAGAGTAGCTTATTAATATCTGACTACGACATCAAGGTTAGTAAATCTGGTTATTTACCCACTGTTGGTCTAACTGGATCTTACGGGTGGAACAATAGTGATCTTCCTTCAACATCATTTGTTCAAACCAATACTACAAAAGGATATTCAGCTGGTTTAAATCTAAGCTGGAGTCTTTTTGACGGTGGAAGTACCATCACCAACGTAAAGAACACCAAAATAAGGTTAGAAAACCAGCAATTTTTAAAAGAGCAGATAATTTTAGAAGTGCAACGGGATGTAGCAAATTCTTTGGGCAATTACCAAAACAAAAGGTATATCTACGAAGTCCAAGAAAAGAACGTTTTAACAAACGAGGATAATTTTAATAGGTCTCAAGAGCAGTTCAAGCTTGGGCAAATATCTTCTATAGAATTCCGCCAGGCCCAAATTAATTTGCTTAATGCTAGAACTAACAAGAACTTAGCTAAATACGATGCTAAATTTTCGGAACTTCAGGTTTTACAATTAACGGGACAGCTTCTAAATGTAAATTTTTAATATCTTATTGAGAATTCAATTATCCATTTAGAAGGCTATCAGAAGTCTCAGGAATTTATTTTTTTTTAAATATTGACTAGTGATTTTGATCCAAAATTTTGGATTTTATAACTTTTAATTAAAATTTTTTTAGATGTTAGAACACGAATTTCAATGTCC
Organism: Gillisia sp. CAL575; assembly: GCF_000403785.1. Lineage (GTDB taxonomy): Bacteria > Bacteroidota > Bacteroidia > Flavobacteriales > Flavobacteriaceae > Gillisia. The sequence goes on along the minus strand of NZ_APHJ01000021.1, from coordinate 24,111 downwards.
GTATTGTTGGGAGAGTATCACTATGTTATTGGATAGCTCTGTAACTCATCAAACTTATGTAGAAGATTGCGAAATATGTTGTAATCCTATCGAGATAGAAGTTGGATTTGAAAATAATGAACTGCAACAATTTGATGCTAGAAATATAGAACAATAATTAAAGATTGATAATAAGTAAGTTATAGTTGATTAAAATGTTAAATTTATAAACATTAATAATATTCTAAACCTTACAACTTATGGTATCATCATTTCAATTGGCTAATCATGTAGTGGGAGTAATGATAGATCAGAATATTACAGAGGAATTCTTAGGAGAAATTCACAATATTGTACTGAGTAAAATTGAAGAATTTGGACATATCAATTTTTTTTGTGAAGTATTAGAAGGGAATCATATTCCATTCATGTCTTTAATGGAGGAATTAAAATTTAAATATGACAATTCTCAGTATATACACAAAGTAGCAGTAGTTACAAATCAATCTTGGCTAAGATCGGTAATGAATATTACAGATCTTGTTATACAATCTGAAATTAAGACTTATGAACTCAGCGAAAGATTAGATGCAATAACCTGGGTTTCTCAAAGCAAGCACGATTATCTTGGATAGGTAGTTTTACTTAAAAAACCTAGAGTTTTGGAATTTCATAGATTTTTGAACTATCTATATCTAGATCTCATAGCTATTTGATGAATTTAGAATTAGAATTTAAATTTTTTTGGATTTGCTTTCAATTATAATAACAAATTTTAATAAGAAATGTTTTTTGCTTTTTATAATAATAGAGTTAATTTAAGATCAGAAAACAATGAATATCAAACACTTGCTAATGGAGGCTCAGGTGTTGCCTTTGAAGATAAAAATCAGCTTAGAGCAGATTAATTAAATTCCAAAATATTTTTTTAAAAAAGCTTTGGATAAGTAGAAAAGCATTGTATATTTGCCATCCGATAGCGCAGCAATGAGGGATTATGAGGAGCTGAAAGATCGAATAAATTGACATTTTGAATTCACGATATATCGCGGGATAGAGCAGTAGGTAGCTCGTCGGGCTCATAACCCGAAGGTCACTGGTTCGAGTCCAGTTCCCGCTACTAGGAAAGACAAGGCTTCACAGAAATGTGGAGCCTTTCTTGTTTCTATCCAGTACAGAATAAGTACAGAATATTGTTCTTTTCAAATCGTCATTCTAATTGATGCTAAATCATTCTTTTTGTCCCTCAATTCTATGAATTTTTGATGTGTAGTATAGAAATCAACGATTTTGACTATTTCAGATCTAATATAACTTCGTAGTTTTCTCATTATTTTCATTTTTTATTCGTTACAACAAGGATTTTTATCTCAAAGTTTGTTTGTCTTTTATTTTGTAAATGTAATTCCATCAATTTTTGCATAACCTGTGCACTACAATTAAATTATCTTTGTAAAACTTTATGAAAATACTCGTTTCCATATCAATGTCGTTTCTATTCTTTTTTCAAGGAATAGCGGCCAATATGGAAGTTTGTGAGCAGATAGAAGAAATATCTCATTTTATTGCTCATTATCAAGACCATAAAGAAGATGATGGATATTCATTTATCGATTACGTTTATCAAGATTACATAAAAGATGATGGCAAATTGGATAACCACCATCCAGATCCGGACCACGAAAATGCGCCTGTGCATACAAATCATCAATGTTGTTTGCATTTCGTATTCTTGTCCCCTTTTCGACCAACATCAATTAGTCCGATATTCTCCGAGTCACAAAATGAGTATAATTTCTATAATTTTCAATTAAATTCCAGATATCTGGAATCTCTTTTCCAACCACCTAAAGTTTAATTCAGTTTTTTTTTAGGATAGCTATATCCTCTTTTAACCTACTCATAGGGTTAATTCCTGTTTCGTATGATTTCGCGATTGCTAACAATCATTTCGAAAATTTTAACTGAATTAAATCTCATTACATGATTAATAAAATCATTTCATTTTCCATCAACAATAAATTTGTTGTGGGTCTTTTAATAGTAGCACTTATCGGTACCGGTATTTGGTCGATGGCCACTATAAATCTGGGCTCAGTTCCAGACATTACAAATAATCAAGTACAAGTAATTACCACAGCTCCCAACCTTGGGACTGAAGATATTGAGCAATTTGTGACATATCCTGTAGAGCTTGCAATGGCCAACCTTCCCGATGTGATCGAGCTACGTTCCGTATCTCGTTTTGGACTTTCTGTGGTAACCATCGTTTTTGAAGATGATGCGGGAACCTATCTTCCCAGACAACTGGTTCAGGAAAAGCTGACTGCGGTAAGCGAAGAAATTCCTGAAGGTTTCGGTACGCCTTTTATGGCGCCAATTACAACTGGGCTTGGAGAAATTTACCAATACTCGCTAAAAGTAGAAAAGGATTATGAAGGGCAATATGACGCCATGGAACTCCGAACCATTCAAGACTGGATTGTAAAACGACAAATGGCATTGGTTCCAGGCGTTGTGGAAGTAAATGCAGCGGGAGGATTTGTAAAACAATATGAAGTCGCTATTAACCCAGACAGACTTAAAAGTTTTGGTGTCACTATGGGTGAGGTCTTTGAAGCATTAAAGAATAATAATGCAAACACTGGAGGTGCCTATATAGAGAAAAACCATCAGGCCAACTTTATTCGGGGTGAAGGATTAGCCAGAAGTCTTGAAGATTTGGAAAATACCGTGGTAACCACTCAAAATGGCACACCTGTTTTAGTACGGGATCTAGCTGAAAAAGTAGGATTCGGAAATCAAGTACGCTATGGTGCATTTACTCAGGATGGAAAGGAAAGCGTTGGGGGGCAAATTCTTATGCTTAAAGGTGAAAGCCCAGGCGAAGTTATTGAAAACGTAAAAACCCGTATCAAGGAAATTCAGAAGTCTTTACCTGAAGGGGTGTATATCGAAGCTTTCTTGGATAGAAGTGATTTGATAGGTCGTACAACAAGTACGGTAGAAAAAAATTTAATAGAAGGTTCGTTAATCGTAATATTTGTTTTGATTTTACTTTTAGGAAGTTTTCGTGGAGGCTTGATAACCGCCTCGGTAATTCCACTTTCTCTATTATTTGCTTTTATATTAATGAAACAATTTGGGGTTTGGGCAAATTTAATGTCTTTAGGTGCTATTGATTTTGGGATCATCGTAGATGGTGCGGTAATTATTGTGGAGGGTATGGTGTTCCATATTCATCAAAGGATCAAAAAATCCAAGGCAGTTATGAATCAAGCTGAAATGGATGAGATAGCATACGAGTCGGCAAGTACAATGATGAATTCCGCATTCTTTGGTCAATTAATTATTCTTATTGTATTTACTCCTATATTATTTTTAACGGGGGTTGAAGGAAAAATGTTCAGACCAATGGCCTTTACTTTTGGTTTTGCAGTTTTAGGAGCTATAATACTTTGTTTGACCTATGTACCGATGATTTCTGCACTATTTCTAAAACCTTCCAAAAATCAAGATGGTTGGTTTGCAAAATTTGAAAATACAATAGATAGATTCAGCGATCGAATTATGAGTGGGCTCAATAAAGCATATAAGCCTTTATTATCTTTCTCGCTAAGGTTTAGAGCAGGTGTTGTTATTGGAGCAGTTGCTTTATTATTGATTGCTGGTTTTATATTCAGCAATATGGGTGGTGAATTTATTCCAAAATTTGATGAAGGTGATATTGCGATGCAAGCTCTTATTAAGCCAGGTAGCAGTCTTACAGAATCTATAGAAGCTTCCAAAAAGCTTCAAAACATCATAAAAGAATTTCCGGAAGTTAAAACAATGATTTCGCGTATTGGTGTAGCAGAAATTCCAACAGACCCAATGCCTATGGATATAGCCGATAGCTATATCATTCTGGAAAAGGACAAGAGCAAGTGGACAACTGCGGAAACCAAAGAGGGATTAATTGAGAAAATTCGAGAAAAAATTTCAGTCATTCCTGGGGTTAACTTTGTGTTTACACAACCCGTAGAGCTCCGCTTCAATGAATTATTGACAGGAGTTCGTGAAGATGTTGCCATAAAATTATATGGTGAAGATATGGGAGTACTGTCAGATAAGATCCAAGAAATTGCTGCAGTTATCAGAACAGTTCCCGGGGCCGTAGATCTTAATGTGGAGGCTACAAGTGGTCTACCGCAGATTACGGTGAACTACAACAGGGCAAAAATGGCACAATATGGAGTTACTGTTGATAAACTCAATGATTACGTAAGCGCAGCTTTTTCTGGAGAAAAAGCAGGAGTAATTTTTGAAGGTGAAAAACGATTTGATGTGGTTATCCGCCTGGCACAAGAATACCGGCAAGACATCAATAGCTTAAAAAATCTTTATATCGATTTGCCCAGTGGTAACCAAGTTCCTTTAAAAGAGGTAGCGGAGATTAGTTATAAACCTGGACCTATGCAGATATCGAGAGATAATACTTATAGGCGTATTTCTGTGGGGGTCAATGTTAGAGGTCGTGACGTGAAATCGATGGTTGAGGAAATTCAACAAAAACTCGATGCAGAAGTAAAGCTTCCACCTGGATACTACGTAACCTACGGAGGTTCTTTTGAGAATCTACAACGCGCGACCGACCGGTTGATGATCGTGGTGCCTATTGCCTTGGCACTCATATTTATACTGTTATATTTTGCCCTTGGTTCATTTTCGCAGTCCATTATGATATATATGGCCGTTCCTCTTGCCGCAATAGGTGGAGTATTTGCCCTCTGGATTCGTGGAATGCCATTCAGTATTTCTGCAGGTGTTGGGTTCATTGTACTCTTTGGGGTAGCAGTCTTAAATGGGCTGGTTCTTATTAATAAATTCAATGAACTAAAAGAAAAAGGAATGACAAATATTAAAGATAGAATTTATGAGGCAACACACGAACGGCTTCGCCCTATTCTCTTAACCGCAACTGCTGCTATAATGGGCTTTATCCCAATGGCGGTTTCCACATCAGGTGGTGCAGAAGTACAGCGACCATTGGCAACGGTGGTAATTGGTGGATTGATAACAGCAACATTTTTAACACTTGTTGTCCTTCCTGTTCTTTATTATTGGCTTGAAGCACGAAAAGAGAAAAAAGATAATGGTGACGATGTAAGCTATATCAATAAAAGAACTACCGTTATTGTCGTGCTTTTAGGCTTGGGAGGATTTTTGTCTTCAAATACTGCGAATGCACAAGAAACGACTCTAGCCCAAATCATAACTATGGAGGAAGCTATTAATATGGCCAAAAAGAATTATCCTTCATTAAAGGAAAGTCGGGCATTTATTGAACGGGAGCAGGCTATGAAGGGCACTAGTTTCGATTTGGGAAACACCCAAGTGTTCACGGGAAAGGAAGAAGTTGGCAATGGACTTCCTGGGGTGCAGACCACAATAGGGTTTCAACAAGGAAATATCGATTTGCTTTCGGGCTTTTCCAAATCCAAGTTTTATAAGGAAAGGGTTCAATTGGGAGAAAAGTTCTATGCCTTAAATGAGCAACAGTTGGTGCGCAATGTGATGCAAGCGTATGACCAAATTAATTATAACAAGGCACAATTGCGTTTTGCCGAACAATTGGACAGCGTTTATGCCGATTTTAGGACTGCATCCCAATTGCGGTATGACACTGGTGAAACCGGAAAACTGGAATTTATTGCAGCCTCCTCCGAATATCAACAAATACAAGTATTAAGACAACAGGCCTATGACAATATTGAAATTGCCAAAAGAGCCTTAAAGCAATATTTGGGAATTGATCAAGAAATCGAAACAGTAGGATTGCCTTACGAAACGATGAATTATATGGCAGTGCTTGATTCGGCATCCGTAGCTGACAATCCATTATTACAGTATTCAATGCAAAATGCTGAAGTAAGCAAGGCAAATATTGGTGTGGAAAAATCACAGTTTTTACCCAAGTTCAACCTTTCCTATGGAAGGCAAGTCGTTGATGACATATCTGGTTTTAACTCCTATCAGGCCGGTATTAGTATCCCGCTTTGGTTCTTACCACAAAAATCAAGGGTCAAGGCCGCTAAGGCAGATGCGAGGGTTGCCGAAAATCAATACTTAGAGCAAAAAGCGGTTACCGAAAGCAGGGTTTCACAACTTTTAAAATCCTTGGAAAAAACTCAAAAAACCTTGAATTACTATCAGGAAGGAGCATTGCTTTTGGCAGAAGAACAAATATCTACAGCAGAACTCGCTTCAAAGGAAGGTGAAATAGATTATGTAAACTATATCACGATCCTGAATAGTGCCATTCGGATAAAGCAGAACCATTTACAATTTATCAATCAGTATAACCAACAAGCCATTGAGTTACAATATCAATTGGGCAATTTATAAACCTAAAAAAGGAAAGTAAAATGAAAAATATAGCAATAATTACTACGGTTTTATTAACGCTCTTGTTGATAGGCTGTAACGACAAACCCGATTCTGAATTGGCTCTTAACGAAGAAAACGCAACTTCAAAAACAATAGGGAACGAGGAAAGTGGGCACAATGAGGAAGAAGAAGGAGAAGAAGGCGTGGTAGAACTTACCAAACAACAAGTGGAGACCATTGGTTTGGAAACCAAAACTTTGGAAGAAAGGAATCTTGGGAATAACATCAAGGTAACGGGAATGCTGGAACTGTTCCCACAGGACAAAGCGAACATAAGTCCGTTTGTTGGTGGTAATGTAAGCTCCATAAAAGTGGTTCCTGGTGATAATGTTAGAAAAGGACAGGTGCTTGCATATATAGAACATCCAGATATTATAGCAATGCAACAAGAGTTTCAAGAAAAAAACGATGAGCTAGTATTCTTAAAACAGGATTATGAACGTAAGCAAACCTTGTATGATAAAGGGGTTTCCTCGGGTAAGGAGTTCCAAATGGCGCAATCTCAATATCGTTCAACAACCTCCAGTGTAAATGGTTTAAGATCAAGGTTGCGTTTGTTGGGTATTAATTCAGACAAGGTAGCCCAAGGCGAAATCTTTTCCGCAATACCCATTACCACTCCTTTAAGCGGATATGTGGGAGAAGTGATGGTAAGTCTTGGGGACTATGTGGCTCCTCAGTCCACAATGTTTTCGATAAGTGATAATTCAAAAATCTATGTGAATTTTAAGGTGTACGAAAAAGACATAAAACACATAAAGGAAGGCCAGCAGATCTATTTTTCTACCACCTCAAGACCTGATGCACTTTTAAAAGCTACTGTACGCTCTATAGGTAAGACCTTCGAGAGTGATCCAAAGGCAATAGAGATATTAGCAGATATCGAAAATAAAGACAAGAATTTATTGCCAGGAATGTACGTGGAGGGAAGGATCGTTCAGGGAGAAAAATCTGGTTATGCAGTACCAGAAGAAGCTATTGTAAAAGAAGGAGAACAATCCTACATTTTTATTGTAGATGAGGATGAAGCGCCAGAAGAAAATAGGATGAAGTTTAAGAGGATTCCTGTTAGTACTGGCTTGAACGATCTTGGTTTTGTAGAAGTAAACCTTCCAGCAGAAATTGCCAAAAATGTTAAAATAGTAACAAGTGGGGCCTATACCCTTTCTTCTGAAATGGTCAAAGGAGAACTGGAACACGGTCATTAATACAATAATCATCAAGGATTTTGATTCCGGGTTTGTTTATCGTCTTAATTAGTTAGTTAAAAATTGAAAAACAGGCTCGGTTCAAAATCTATTAAAAATTTATAATATGAAAGAAGTTAAAGCATTCGTAAAACCAAATAGGATTCAAAGAGTGATTGAAGCCTTAAGTGAAAACGGCTTTAAAAGTATGACCCTGTCACAATCTGAAGGTACAGGAGCATTCAAAGCAAAGGGAGCAAGACCCTCACTTGATTTTCATGTAACCGATAGTCCCGTAGTAAAAATAGAGTTGGTGTGCCAAAATGAAGAAGCTCAAGCTGCTATTGAAATAATAATGGCCAATGGAAAAACCGAAGAGCCTGGAGACGGTATTATTTATCTATCTAATATAGAGGATGCCTTTCAAATAAAAACAGGCGATTCATTAAAAAGATACGACCTATAAACTCTTTATAGTAAATGGAAAAAATAATTCAATTATTGGAAAGTAGGGGAATAAGGCCTACTGCAATGCGCTTGATGACCTACAAGCGACTGGCAGAATTGAAGGTGGCCATAAGTCTAGGTGATTTGGAAAAGGATTTTAAAATTTCTGAAAGGAGTACTCTTTTTAGAACTATGAAAACATTTGAAGAAAAAGGAATTGTACATCAAATCCAAGATGGAACTGGAGTTATAAAGTACGCTCTATGTGAAGCAGAATGTGAGGTCGGCAATGACCTACATCTACATTTTCATTGCAATAACTGTGAGGAAACGGTTTGCTTGACAGAGCATAAAATCCCGCATATTAATTTGCCCGAAGGCTATATCACTGAAGATATCAATCTAGTGGTAAAAGGTATATGTGGGAAATGCAGTAATAATTTAAACTAAGATATGGATTTTTAAATATTATTGAAATGATCTCAATTTTTAAAAAACAAAGCACAGTATATATGGTGGCTCAAAATAAACTAGATATCAAGGATTATGAAAACCTGATACCGGTCTTAACAGAACATATAATGGCTCATCAAGAGGTTAAGTGGTACATAGAGATGAAAAATTTTGAAGGTTGGAAGGCAAGTATGTATTGGAAAGGCATTGAACTTGAACTTCCCAATGAAGAACATTTAATAAAAGTGGCTTTGGTAGGAAGTGTTGAATGGCAAGAGCAATTTACGGAAGTTTTGATGCTGTTTACCAGGGCGCATATAAAATTTTTTAAGGTCGAAGAAAAAGACGATGCTAAAAAATGGTTAAATAAAGAAAACTGATCCGCATTAGTGTACCTCTGTTTTCTTTTATATAACGAAATGTGAGCTGTATACGTATGAAAATTTTAGATTATATTAAATTTAAAATTATGAAAACAATAAATTCAGTAATATTTATTTTTTTTGCTGCTTTAAGCATTCAGGCCCAAACTATTTACAGGACTCAGGAAGGGCATATAATGATTATAGCCAATAATGAATATGAACCTATTAAGGTGGAAAGCAATCAACTTTCTGTATATCTGGACTATACCCGGACTGGGAGATGTCATTGAAATTCAAATTGCACAACTTATCCTAAGGAAAGAATGATTCTTAGAAGAATACGGTATGAATTAAAAATAACTTGATCAAAATGGAAAAACTAAAAATTGAAATACCAGTCATACTTCCCCAAGTGCCCAATGAAAAGGACACTTGCGTGGAAAGACTTATTAGTAAATTGGAGGAGAAAGATGGTATCGAAAAGGTACATATTGCCGATGAAAAAGCAGACGCTACACCTCAGCTTTGTTTTCATTATGATCCGGATGTTATCTCTATAGATCGTATTCAATCTATGGCAGAACAAACAGGTGCAAAAATCACTGAAAAGTATGGTCATCTACTTATAGAAGTGAAGGGAATTAGGCATACACGTCAAGCACGAACCATTGAAAAGAATCTTTTGGGAATTAAGGGGGTTTTGGAAGCCTCGGTTAATGCTGCGGGTATGATACGTCTGGAATACAACAAAAAGGAAACAAGTTTTGACCATATCTCCGAAAGACTCAAAAAGGATACTCTCAAAATTAAAAAGAGCTCGTCTGCTGACGAAAATGGTTTTAACAGAAGACAGCCCATTGACAACTCTAAAGACAGAGAACAAACTGGGGATGCAAATCACAAACACAAAGAAGGAGAAAGTCACGGCGCCGGCGAAGAGCATTCCCACGAACACGGGGGGATTTTCGGAAAGAACACCGAGCTTATTTTTTCCATTATCTGCGGTGCGCTTCTCGGAATAGGTTTTGGGCTCTCGTATGTGGATTCCATCCCAGATTGGGTCAGCCTCTCCCTGTATATAGGAGCGTATTTCTTTGGAGGCTACTTTACGGCCAAAGAAGCCATTGAAACAGTGGCAAAAGGGGGCTTTGAGATTGACTTTTTAATGTTGGTCGCCGCTATTGGAGCCGCCATTTTGGGTGAATGGGCTGAAGGTGCGCTTTTATTGTTTCTTTTTAGTTTGGGACACGCACTTGAACATTATGCAATGAACAAGGCCAGAAAATCCATTGCGGCACTTGCCGATCTCGCACCAAAAACGGCCTTGTTGAAAAAGGGTGGCAAGACCGAAGAAGTGGGGATTGAAAAATTGAGTATTGGTGATATTATTGTTGTCAAACCCAATAGCAAAATATCTGCCGATGGTGTTGTGGTAAATGGAAAAAGTAGTGTCAACCAAGCCCCAATTACAGGAGAAAGCGTGCCAGTGGATAAATTTCCCGTAGAAGACACAAGCAAGGAGTATTCTCAGGATGATGAGATTAAAGATGAAAACCGTGTTTTTGCTGGAACTATCAACGGTAATAACACGCTTGAAGTAAAAGTCATCAAGGAAGCAAAAGATTCTACCCTGTCGCGATTGGTCAAACTGGTCAACGAGGCACAAACACAAAAATCCCCGACTCAGTTGCTTACCGATAAGTTTGAAAAGTACTTTGTGCCTTCTGTACTTATCCTCGTAGGTATTTTACTTTTTGCTTTTTTGGTGATCGATGAGCCATTTAGTGCAAGCTTCTACAGGGCTATGGCAGTATTGGTTGCTGCAAGTCCTTGTGCACTGGCAATTTCCACACCGAGTGCTGTTTTGAGCGGCGTAGCACGAGCGGCAAAGGGTGGAGTGCTTATCAAAGGAGGTAGGCCTTTGGAGGATTTAGGAGAATTGACGGCTTTGGCATTTGACAAAACCGGCACCCTAACTGAAGGGAAACCTAAACTTACTCAGATAGTAGCTTTAGGTAATTTGAGCGAAGAAGAGCTTCTAAAAATAGCAGTTGCAGTAGAAAGCCTAAGTGACCATCCTCTGGCAAAAGCAGTGGTTCGAGATGGGAAGGAGATCCTTAATGGAAAGGAAATACCCGAAGCTTCCAACTTAGAAGCTGTTTTGGGAAAAGGTATTAAAGCATCCTTAGGAAAGGATGAAATATATGTTGGAAATCTCGATCTGTATCAAGATCTAGATGATAACAAACCTTCTGATAATATAACGGGGAAGGTAAGAGAACTTGAAGGTGGCGGTAACACAACCATGCTTATAAGAAAAAATAAAGAGTTTATAGGAATCATCGCCCTAATGGACACCCCTCGTGAGTCAGCAAAAGCTACTTTAATCAAATTGAAAGAGCTAGGTATTAAACGGATGATAATGCTAACCGGAGACAACCAAAAAGTAGCCGATGCAGTAGCGAAAGAAATTGGGTTGACCGATGCCTGGGGTAGTTTATTGCCCGAAGAAAAGGTAGAGGCTATCAAAAAATTAAAAGAACAGGAATCCAAAGTTGCTATGATAGGAGATGGAGTAAACGATGCCCCTGCAATGGCAAACAGTACTGTGGGAATCGCAATGGGAGCAGCGGGCAGCGATGTCGCTCTCGAAACTGCGGACATTGCGCTGATGGCAGACAAATTGGAAACTTTGCCCTTTGCCATTGGGTTGAGCAGAAAAGCAAAGGCAATCATAAAGCAAAATCTTTGGGTAAGCCTTGGTATTGTGTCCCTGCTTATTCCAGCTACTATATTCGGTTGGGCCAATATCGGTATTGCCGTTGTAATACATGAAGGTTCAACCCTACTGGTAGTATTCAATGCATTACGGCTCTTAGCTTATAAAAAATCATAGTTATATAATGGCAATTGAAGTGTTTATTTTTTGAAACCCAGGAAGAATGACAAAGATTGAAAAAGTATTATTAACCAAAGAAATACGGCCCACAGAAATGAGGTTGAAGATTTACAAATACCTCAAAAGGAAAACCTATGCCCTAACCTTGAATGAAATGCAAAAGGTCTTTGTCATCAAGAGCGAAAAAAATAAAACAGCTAATAAAACCACATTTTATAGGGCGATAAAGCTTTTTGAGGAAAAGCGTATGGTGCATCAAATCGACGATGGAACAGCCATTGCGAAATATGCAGTTTCTGATGAAAACACCACGGGTAAATACGGTACAGATTTACATATGCACTTTCATTGTACCGATTGTAGGAAAACGATCTGTTTGCCTAATAAAATATCAAAGGAAAGCTTACCGGATAGCTATAAAACTACTGATGTGAATCTGGTATTGAAAGGGATATGTAAAAAATGCATAAGAAAATGAATTTTTTGGTAGTGGTAGTAATTATGTGTCTGGCCGCAGGTACGGCATTTCTTGCTATTATTGCCGGCCTCCCTGTGATAAATATTTTACGAGAGTATTAGATTTTTTAAAAGAAGAAGCTGTGAATTTTGGGAAAGTAAAATTTGAAATGAAGAATAGAAATTTAAGTTAGTCTGAAATGAATATTAAATAGGAATTATTATGTCAGAATTAAAAAAATCTTTGGGAACTCTTCGGTTGACCTTTTACGGTGTAGGTACTATCGTGGGAGCTGGAATTTATACGGTTATAGGGGCTGCAGCAGGACAGGCAGGTACCGACCTATGGTTGAGTTTCATATTCGCAGCCATTGCTGCAAGTGTTTCGGCAATGTCTTATGCCGAATTATCCTCTACCTACCCCAATGCTGGAGCGGAATTCATATTTGTAAGAAAAGCTTTTCCAAAGGTGGATATACCCTCATTTCTCACTGGGTGGACAATTGCTTTTCATAGCTCGGCTACAATTGCAGCAGTACTGTTGGCTTTTGCAGGATATTTCAATACATTTTTTAGTGTACCCGCTCTTTTGATTAGTTATGGAATTTTAATATTGCTCTCCTTGGTAAGTATTACTGGCATTAAAAAATCATCTACCGCAAATATTATTATGGTCAGCATTCAACTGTTGGGATTGTTACTTTTGATAGTGTTTGGACTTATGGAAACTGGCCCACCCAAGGCAGAGTTTTTTAAAGTAGAATCAATTTCTGGAACTTTGGCGGCTACGGCAACATTATTCTTTATATATACAGGTTTTGAACATATGGCAGCCTTGGGTTCGGAAGTTAAAAATCCTGGAAAGACAATTCCTCGTGCTTTTTTACTAACTATGGTTATTACCACAATCATTTACTTGTTTATTGCATTTACGGTTTTAAATATCGCAGATCCTTCTGCTTTGGCAGGAGTGGATTCGCCATTATCACTTGCGGCATCTAACTTAAACAGTTGGTTGCCTATCGTATTAGCAATTGCTGCACTTTTTGCCACAGCCAATGCTGCCTTTAGTGGTATTATTTCCATAAGCAGGTTGCTTTTTGGAATGGCAAGTGTTGGAGAGCTACCAAAGTTTATGACCAAAACAAATGCCCAAAAGGTTCCTTGGGTTACAACCCTCGTGGTTATGGCCTCAGTTGCTGGGTTTTTACTCCTGGGCGATATTAAAATTGTAGCAGGTATGTCCTCTTTAGGTGCTTTGCTTGTATTTGTAGCCGTGAATATTGCACTTATTGTACTACGGTTTAAATCACCTAAGCAAGAACGACCTTTTAAAGTTCCTTTAGCTATAGGAAGAGTGCCTATTTTACCCATTTTGGCGATACTCATAAGTCTATCCTTAATAATTCAATTCAATTGGCAAGTATATGCGGCATTTGCAGTTGCCATAATCGTGGGTATTGTACTGGATTATTTTTTGGATAAAAAATCAAAGGAAAACATAGATCCTGAAAAGGAAAAGGAATTGTTCAATCATTAAACAAAAATATATGGATTGGATGTTCGAAGATTTTAAGACCGACCTTGATTCTCTTGACTCACGAGTTAAAGAAAAGGCACTGGAAATTGCCAGGAAATTAGTTAATGAGAAGAATTACTCAGAGAAAAAAGCTATCGCAGAAGCGATTGTAATGGCTGAAGAATGGTTTTACGATTTAGAAGGATAATAATTAATTAAAAACTATATGAAATGTTACAAATAATCGAGTTAAAAGAAAAAAATATTGTTGCCACAAAAGCTTCGGGCAAATTGAGAAAAGAAGACATAGAAAAAATCCATCCACTTATTCACGCTATACTGGACAAGGGAATGAAGGTTCGTTGGTATTTTGAAATGGACAATTTTACTGGTTGAGACTTGCCTGGTTTATGGGAAGACCTCAAAATGGATACGGCCCACGCCAGAGACTATGAAAAAATAGCAATGGTAGGAAACAAGCAATGGCAGGATTGGATAACCCAATTTATGAAGCCTTTTACCAACGCCGAAATTAAGTACTTCAATATAGACCAAAAGGAAGAGGCCAAAAGTTGGATTGAGTGCCAGTAAGCTTATTTCCGTAAAAGGTAAACGATGAATAAAATATATATTTTTATTACCATGTGGCGATGAGTTTATTGTGTATTTCGAAATCTTTAGAGGTAAGTAGCTGAATATAAACTATATAAAATTTAGTATTCAGAAAGTTTGACAAATTTGTTCACCCCTAATAGTGATAGTAGCAACGGCACCTTGTAGGCTTTGTTGTTTGTTAGTTGCAGTCTAAAATAGCACTTTTCACCAGAATGCCGCTATTTGCGCGTAACCGATGTTACCCACTGGCTTTTTTTTGTTTTCAGCGTTAGCAATGACATACTCTTTTGCAATTTTTGGTGTAGCGTTGGCTGGTGTGAATTACGAATGTGTATGGCTTTAAGCGTTGGCTATTCCGTAATACTTTTTCCGCAACCAAAAGGAAACTCGAACCAATAAAATCAATGCAGGAACTTCAACTAAAGGACCAATTACTCCTGCAAATGCTTGTCCCGAATTCAATCCGAAGACTGCAATAGCAACTGCAATAGCTAATTCAAAATTATTTCCTGCTGCTGTAAAAGCCACTGCTGCTGTTTTATCATATTCTGCTCCTGTTGCTCTTGTAATGAAAAATCCAATGATAAACATTAAGCTAAAATAGATGAGTAAAGGAACCGCAATAATCAGAACGTCCATTGGGATTTCCACAATTAATTCTCCTTTCAGCGAGAACATAACCACTATTGTAAATAATAAGGCAATTAATGTCATAGGCGAAATTGTCGGAATGAATTTTTGTGTGTACCATTTTTCGCCTTTTAGTTTTACCAAAATTAGTCTGCTCAATATTCCCATCACAAATGGAATCCCTAAATAAATTGCTACGCTTTCTGCAATTGTTCCAATGGAAATATCTACAATAGCACCATCAAAACCAAAATAGGGAGGAAGAACCGTTATAAAAATCCACGCATAAAAACTGTAGGCAAACACTTGAAAAATACTATTTAAAGCAACCAAACCAGCTCCATATTCACTACTTCCTTCTGCGAGGTCATTCCACACTAAAACCATTGCAATACAGCGTGCTAAACCAATTAAAATTAATCCGACCATATATTCGGGATAATCACGTAAAAATGTAATTGCTAAAACAAACATTAAAACGGGACCAATTATCCAATTTAAAATAAGCGAAATAGAAAGGATTTTTGTATTTCTAAAAACCTTTGGCAACAAAGCATAACTGACTTTTGCTAAAGGTGGATACATCATTAAAATCAAACCGATTGCAATCGGAATATTTGTTGTTCCGTTACTAAATGAGTTTATAATATTAGGGAATGTTGGTATAAAATATCCAAGTCCAACTCCAATAGCCATTGCAACAAATATCCATAATGTTAGATTTCTATCAAGAAAACTTAATTTTTTTGTCGCCATTTTTTTATGAGTTTATTTGAGAGAAAACGTATAATAATTCGGTTGCAATTTGCAAACTTCTTTCATTGTATTTTTCTGCTTGTTTTGGCATGTTGTCAAATGCTTTTGGGTCATCAAAAGTTATTGGAATACGTTTTTCGGCACCTGCAATAAATGGACAACCACCATCAGCTTGTGAGCAAGTCATAATTGCGGCAAATTCGGACTTTGGGTTAAAATCGTCATCTAATTTTTTTGAAAATCCAACAATAGGATGTTCATTATCAGCATATTTAATACTGTAAATAGGGTTGCTACCTTCTGAAATTGTTTTGACTTCAAAGCCTGACTTATGCAAAGTTTCTGCAACTATTAGAAAAAGTGCTGTTGCCTCTGTACCACCTGAATAACAAAAAACATTTTTAATATTAAAATAGTAAGCCATAGTTTGTGCCCAAACTTGTGATAAATGGCTTCTTCGTGAATTGTGAGTACAGATAAAATTAATTCGAATTTCCTGACCACTTGAAACTTTTGACTGAATAAAATCAGTTAGCGGTTGTAAAACTGCTTTACGTTCATCTGAAATTATTTCGGGTTTTAAATTCTTGATTAGATTTTCTATTTCTTTAAACAGCTCTGTTTTGGTTGTTATCATATTAATTATTTGTTTATTGCGATTATACGATTAATCGATTCAAATTTTTTTAACAGCAATCTTCTTTTTCAGTTAGGTCTTGATTAAGAAATTCGGACATTACAGTTTTCATTGCTGTCCAATTTTCTTTATGAATGCAGTAACAAACACTTGTTCCCTCCACATTTCCTTTTATTAAACCTAAATGTTTAAGTTCCTTTAGGTGTTGAGAAATTGTAGGTTGAGCCAATCCAATTTCGTTCACTAAATCTCCACAAACACAAGAGTCAGTTTTAAACAAATGTTGTAAAATAGAAACTCTCGCTGGATGCCCAAAAACTTTTGCAAAAAGAGCAATTTCATTTTGTTGGTCGGTAAACATTTCTGTTTTGGCTAAACCCATTTTATTTATTATTTAATTGCAATATTACGTTTAATATTTAAGTCTTCAAGATTATTTTAGAGCCTTGGCTGGTTCGAATTGTAACTGTGTATGGCTTTAAGCTGTTTTGTTTTTAAAATAAATCCATGTGAAGAAGATAATTTATAAGTTCAGATACATGCGTATCATATTAAATAGATTGCTTTAAAATATAGTAGGGACTCATTAATATAAATGTATTTTTTCAAGTGAATCCTTCTCGAATGCTAGCTTATTTTTCAATCATTACACTCTTTCTACCGTTTTTATATATATCTCCAGAAACAACAAAAAATTAAATTCAACCAATTGATATCATTTGATGTGTTAAAATTTGTAAATAGTTCTTATTTGATATTAAACTACACTATTCTTAATCAAATTTAATTATTTATAAATAATATTCAATTAAAACTGATTTTAACTATCTTTAATTGATGAATTGTCAGAACGGTTTTACTTTTCAATAAATAAATGTGATTTTAAAGAATCGTTTTAGGTTGACATCATCCTAGCTGAGATGCAAAATGAAAATTCATATATACGCGTAGGGGTCAGTTATTACAAAATAGTTGAAGCACCCACCATTGCCGGACAGGTAAATGAACTTCTGGTTTCTTGGAATATTGAAACCATTCGCCAAGACCATGGAAAAACATTTCTAGCCAGTATTCCAAAATTCGATGGCTTTACTTGTATTCCAAATCATCTAAATTTTCAATCCACTTATAACAACTTTTACAATACTTACTCCCCACTAAGTCATAGGATCACTGAGGGAATTTGTCCTAAATCTTTAGAGTTTGTAAAACATATTTTTGGAGATCACTATGAACTAGGTTTGGATTATCTCCAACTCCTATATACCAAACCAATTCAAATACTACCTATTCTTTGTCTGGTATCCCGGGAACGCTCCACTGGTAAAAGCACTTTTTTGAAATGGCTCAAGCAAATCTTTGAAAACAACCTGACCTACCTTACCAATGATAGCTTTAGCAGTCAGTTCAATGCCGATTGGGCGAATAAATTGCTGATCTGTATCGATGAAGTCCTGTTCAATAAAGAAGAGCTCACGGAACGCATAAAGTATTTAAGCACGACCAACTACAACAAACTGGAGAAAAAGGGAGTGGACAAGCGAGAAGTAGAATTCTTTGGGAAGTTCATCCTTTGCAGTAACAACGAAGAGAACTTTATAAAAATAGATCATCATGAAACACGATTCTGGGTGTTGAAAGTTCCTTCGGTTAAAAAGGAACACACTGGATTCTTAGAATGCCTAGAAAAGGAAATTCCAGCCTTTCTCTATTTTCTTCAAAATCGAAACTTACATAGTCCCCATCAAACCCGAATGTGGTTTACACCCAAACAAATTGAAACCCCGGCCCTAACCAAACTGGTTCAGAACAATCGAAACAGGGTGGAGAAGGAGCTAGCCAGTATTCTTCTGATGGTGATGGAAAATCACGATCTCGAAGAAATCAAGTGCTGTCCCTTGGATGTTTTAAATGCTTTGAGCAAAACAAGGTTGCGGACAGATTTAACCCAGATCCGGAAAATTTTAAAGAAAGACTGGAAGCTTGAAAGTAGTCCGAACTCGAACCGCTATCAAAAGTTTACGCTCTGGGGAGATGGCAGCACAAATCTTTCAGATGGCAAAGGACGCTATTTCACTATAAATAAAAAGTTCCTCCTGGAGCATTTTGAAGATCAAAACTCAGATTGAATCCGAGAAATAAAAAGGAAAATGATGATTTGATGACAAAATGATGACACGGAAACCCTTGATTTTAGAGGGGGTTCGGGGCGCTGTCATCATTTCATCAAAATCAAAGCTGTTTTTGGAGTAAACACTTTTAAATTCTTTCTTTTTTTGATGATTTGATGACAGAATACTCTAAGACCAGTGATAGTAAGAGATACAGCTGTCATCAAACTGTCATCAAAGTGTCATCAAAAATAAAATGATGACAAATAATTAAAGAAGAAGGAGCCTAACAAATAAGCACAATTCCACTCAAAAAAAATGCTACTGAAAGAAAAAATATAAATGATAAAATAAGAGACTATGAGTTCAAAAAGAATAACCTGCGAAAGAGCCCGAAATCTTTCCATCGTAAAAACGCTGGCCAGCTTCGGGCACTTTCCGAGCAGGGCAACGGAGAAAGAAGCCTGGTTTCTGAGTCCCCTTCGGTCAGAAACGCAGGCCTCTTTCAAAGTTTCTTTGGTTTTGAACAAATGGTATGACCATGGAACAGGAAGGGGCGGAAATGGGCTGGATTTGATCGTAGCTATTAAAAAGTGTTCGGTTAAAGAAGCACTAGAATTATTAAGTAAAGAAAAGGACTTCTTTTTTTTTCAGCAGCCCATTTTAAAAAAGGAAAATCCTCCGACAATTGAAGTTATGGAAGCGAAACCCATCCAACATTTGGCTTTAAAACAATATTTAAAGGCTAGAATGATTTCGATAAAAACAGCGCAACTATACTGCAAGGAAGTTACCTACCAAATAAAGGATAAGTCATATTTCTCCATCGGTCTTCAGAATCACAAAGATGGTTGGGAACTTCGGAATAAATATTTTAAGATCTGTAGTTCCCCAAAGAGTTATACTTATTTAAAAAACAATGCAGATCGTTTGATAATTATGGAGGGCATGTTTGATTTGTTATCCATGGCTGAGTTATATCCAAATCAACTAGAAAGCTCCGATGTGATTGTTCTAAACTCGCTCTCTTTTTTAGAACCAATGTCGGAATTGTTTGAAAATTATAAGGATGTTGATTTGTATTTGGATCGTGATGAGTCGGGAAGAATCCATTCTAAAGAAGTAACTAATCGATATATCCATGTGGAAGATAAAAGCGAATGCTATATCAGTTATAAAGATTTGAATGAGCAACTGATCTCAATTAGAAAAGAAAAAGAATTGACTAACAAAATTAAAAAAATCCGGTGAACGCCCAAAGGGAGAATTTCATTTGGAGAAGCAAAGCAAGATGTGTCATTGTCATGACAATCTTGCTTTGCTCCCGGAGGTTGCAAAGATTTTAAAAGAAAAGATGAAACGGGAATACATCCAGATACGCTGCTCGATCTACGAGAAAAAGTTGCTCAAAAAAAGAGCGGCCAGGGCTGGAATTTCCCTTTCTGAATATCTGCGTGCTACGGCATTCAAAATAAATATGGTGGAGCGAATTACTCAAGAACAGTTAGAATCTTATCAACTCTTGATTCAATACAAAAACAACTTCAGCCGGATCAGCAATATGTTTAAAAAGGGGAATCCAAGACTTGCCAAAGAAGTACAAGAATTAGCGGAAGAAATTAGATCCCATTTAAAAAACTTCAAGAAATGATTGGCAAGGGACATTCTATAGCAAGAACTGGAGCCTCTATTGGATACGGATGGAACCAAGAAAAGGATGCGGAAGTAGTACTGAAGGAATATCTGGCCGGGGATACGCCGGAAGAGATCACCGAAGAGTTTAAGATCATCCAGTCTCAAAATGAGCGATGTATTAATAACACCCTCAGTTTTATACTAAGTCCCACCATTGAAGATGGAAAAAACTTAAGCGTAAAAGACTTGGAAGAAATTTCTAAAAAGTTTTTAAAGGAGATGAGCCTGCAAAACAACCAGTCAATAGGATTTGTTCACAGAGATAAAGAACATACTCACGTTCATATATATACCAATCGGATTGGCTTTGATGGAAAGGCATACAATGATAGTTTCATTGGAAAACGAAGTCAGCTAGCTGCCGACAACGTAGCAAAAGAGTTAGGCCTTACCAGAGTGCGGGAAGTGCAACAAGAAAAACTACAGGAACTAAATCCGCAGCGATTTGTAATAAAACAGATCAATGATCGAGTTCTGGAAGCCAGACCGAAATCACTTGATGAATATATTAATAAAATGAAAGCACATCAGGTAACAGTGATTCCTTGCATCAATAAATCCAATCAGTTGCAAGGCTTTCGGTTTGAATATAAGGGAGTGAATTTGAAGGGAAGTGAGGTACACCGATCTATGACTGGAGGTAAACTCATTGGAGAGATTACACAAAATTCAGGAATATCAAGAATGAAAGAAGTGCCAAACAGTTTAAAACTAATGGATAAAACAGTTCAACTAAGCGGTAATATGGCAGCAAGTATTGCCAAAGGCTTAGTGAAACAAGTAATTAAAAAAAGCCTAGATGTGGGAATAGGATTTTAAAGTATTAAAAAGATGAAAAAGCTAGACGAAATTATGGAGCTCATGACCGATGAGATGGAGGACTTTAAGGTTGCTATATTAAAACTTGAACAGCTTTCAAAGCAGCTATGCGACTTGAGTATCCCAATTGGCACCGAAGCCTTGGATAAGAATTTGAATAGTTTCTTAGAGAAACAGAAGCAAGAAAATAGTCTAAAAGATGAAGTTCTCAAGAATATAGATAAGAAGTTAAAACACGCACGGATCATTCCGAATTATCTACTGATCCTAGTTTGTTCACTGGGCATAATTTCATTAAGTCTCTTGGGTTATTTTGGATATTCCTTAATTGCAAGGCAAAACGATAAGTTTGAACTTTATCAAATTTTCACGGAAACCAACAATGAAAAATATCAAGAATATTTATTAAAAAACCCGGAGATTGAAGATGATTTTATTCAGTGGTTGGAAGAGAAAAATAAGCATTGTCATGACAATTGACCTTGACGCAAATTATCCTAATTTTACAGTAATTGGATTGGAAACCCCAGTAAAAGCGTCATTTTTTACTGTAACTAATGCGTCATAAGTAGTTTGCGCCCTATGCTGTTTTTATTTACGCTTAACTTCCCGTACGCTATAAAAACAGCACAGGATCCACGCGCAAGTTAGTTATGGTAGATATGGGGCTTAAATTTTTAAGTAGCTGTTATTTGGCTTTTCTCACAATAATAATAAATGAATATTAATCAAATTCATAAGATAAATATGTCCAATAGCTAAAATAACTGGATCGAACTCTACCCAATAATTTTATGCGGGTACATAAATCATCTATCATAAATAAGAATAAGTTAACTGGCTTAAAAAGACGGGATCTTCTGCTTTCTGAACTTAGAATCCCGGTAAGTGATTCTTATTATGATCTTGTGAAAAAAGAATTGTTATAATCCATCAAGAGCCTATTTTTAATAAATTTTTTACCTCCTCAAATATGTGCTTCCCAAACAATGGTCTTAAAGGAAAAGGTATATCACAATCAAATAATGTCTAACTAACAACTTACCTCTATAACTGATTATGGATGAAATTCATTGAAGCTATTAATTCAAAAGACAGATCAGATTTATCCATTTTTAGAAATTTATTACACTGTCCAAAGCATCGTCGGCATCCTTATGGATAAAATTTGCTTGATAATTTAAAGTAGTTTTTAAGTCACTATGTCGATAAAGTTTTTGAAGCATTAGTGGATGGATACGATCTCCTGCAATATTTCCGAAACTATGGCGTGCAATATGATTTGAAAGATTTTTATCGATGTTACACTCTGTGGCGATGCGCTTCAAGTACTTATTAAATAGTTTGGTTGCATTTCTAGTTTTTTTAAATACCTCTTCATTATTATTTATCTCTGCAGTGCTAAGAAAAGGAAATACATAACCATTATTTTCAGCTTTAAGATTTTTATACTGGTTCAATATTGTAATTGCTTTACTAGGTGTTTTCAAACTAACGGGCTTTTCATTTTTGTGCATTATATAAAGGAGTCTATCGTCTTTAAAGTCTGACCATCTTAATTGGACAGCATCGGAAATTCTAATGCCTGCAAAGTAAAACGCAATTAGCCACACGTTTTTGGTATGCCAAATGGAAGTATTTGGTTCTAATTTTAAGAATTCTATTTTTTCGATTTCATTGGAAGTAAGACCAATTTTATGACTGGAACCAATACGAATCTTTTCTTTTTCTCCACCAAAAGGGTAGTACTTTGAATCAACAACTCCAATTTGGATCGCTTTGTTAAATATAGTACGAATGAAGATAAGTTGATTGGTAACCGTACGTGTTTTTTGTCCAAGAAAGACTAAACAGAAGTCCTTGAAATTGTCGATGAAAGACTCATTGATATCTTGAAACTTTAAGGACTTATTTTTTTTGAATTCCTCTACGGAATCCAAAAATGAATGTTCGCCTTTTCGTCCTTTACTTATTCGCTTTTTTCTACGCTCCTTTATTTCTCGAATACTAACTACTTTTTCCTTCGCCGCGTTTAAATTTAAAAATTCTTCTAGGTTGTAAAGAATTGATAATTCTGATTTTGTTACGGAAAATGTGCCACGCTCATATTTGTTTTTTATTCTATCTGAAGCAACAGCAAAAAACGATTTAGAACCTCCTGCACCCTTCAGTTTTTGCTTGACTTGTTTTGTCGTGAGTTCTTTCTTGGAATCGAAATAAATATCATTAGCTTCAGTAAGTTTTTTCAATAGGAAATTATTTAGCTTCTTTGAATTGGGGTGTGTTCTTTTTGCTTTACCAGCATTTTTGTCCCAGTCTTTTTCAAGTACATATTGACCAAGCCACTTATAATTGGTTTTATAGTTTTCACTTATACGAATAGCAAGTGGGATCGTATTATCTTTTCGTATCATATTTTTTCTCAAAACAATTTTTATACTTGCCATAATAAATTACTTTAATATATAAAAGTAATCAAATTAAAAATTACCTAGTACAGAATAAGTACAGAATAATTTGATTTTAGATGTATTTATTTGATATCATATAAAATTAGAAGTCTTATAAACAGTTGGTTTTAAAGGTGATTGTGTTAATTCGTGTACTCACATATTCAAGCTCATAACCCGAAGGTCACTGGTTCGAGTCCAGTTCCCGCTACTAGGAAAACCCTTTCAGGAAACTGAGAGGGTTTTTTCGTTTCTACTGGTTACAACATAGGTACAACATGGATCAAGTCTAAAACTTGTGGGATTTTAGAATTAAGCAATAATTGTTGTAAGCCTATAGAGGAAAAAATCTATGTTTCTAACGCCTCTGAATTGCGCTCTAAAAGCTTTTATTTTTGCATTGAATGATTCTGCTGAAGCATTTGTGCTTCGGTTGTCGAAGTAGTTAAGGATGTTCTTGTAATGTATTGACATTGTTCTAGCAATTGTATTGAAGCTATTAAATGCTGCCTGCCTTACCTTTTCGTCCCACTTTGCTAATCTTATAAGTGCCGTGGTTTTATCCCTTGTTTTGTTGAATATCCAAGATAGGTTTTGGCACAATTTGTAAGCTTTTTCCAGGTCAGGATAAAGTTGAAAAAGGATCTCCGCTCTTATCGATTGG
>NZ_APHJ01000020.1 GCF_000403785.1 Gillisia sp. CAL575 | reverse complement strand
CAACTTCAACCCGATGCCAGGGAGCGGGGTCAGTGACCACCACAACCACAGCAACTAACTCAACAGGAATTACTTACAGTCTGGATGCAGCAAGTTTAACTGGAGGTAATACGATTGTTGCAGCTACAGGGGCTGTAACCTATGCAGCAGGTTGGAGCGGAACAACAACCATAACCGCCAGTGCTGCCGGATGTAACGGTCCGGCAACTACCACTCATGTGGTAACGGTAACACCATCAGTAACAATCAATGCTTTTTCTCCGGCAACTTCAACCCGATGCCAGGGAGCGGGGTCAGTGACCACCACAACCACAGCAACTAACTCAACAGGAATTACTTACAGTCTGGATGCGGCAAGTGTAACCGGTGGAAATACGATTGTTGCAGCTACAGGGGCTGTAACCTATGCAGCAGGATGGAACGGAACAACAACCATCACAGCCAGTGCAGCCGGATGTAACGGTCCGGCAACGACCACACATGTGGTAACGGTAACTCCAACAGTAACAATCAGTGCTTTTTCTCCGGCAACTTCAGCCCGTTGCCAGGGAGCGGGATCAGTGACTACCACAACCACAGCAACCAACTCAACAGGAATCACTTACAGTCTGGATGCAGCAAGTGTAACTGGTGGAAATACGATTGTTGCAGCTACAGGGGCTGTAACCTATGTAGCAGGATGGAGCGGAACAACAACTATAACCGCCAGTGCAGCGGGATGTAACGGCCCGGTAACGACCACACATGTAGTAACGGTAACACCAACAATAACCATCAATGCATTTTCACCGACAACTTCAACCCGTTGTCAGGGAGCAGGAACAGTAACTACTACAACCACAGCAAACAATTCAACTGGAATCACCTATAGTTTAGATGCCACCACAGCAGCCTTCTCAGGGAATAGTATTAACTCTTCCACAGGAGCTGTAACCTATGCAGCAGGATGGGGCGGAACAACAACCATCACAGCCAGTGCAGCCGGATGTAACGGCCCGGCAACGACCACACATGTGGTAACGGTAAGACCATCAGTATCCATCAATGCATTTTCTCCGGCAACTTCAACCCGATGCCAGGGAGCGGGATCAGTGACCACCACAACCACAGCAACTAACTCAACAGGAATTACTTATAGTCTGGACGCAGCAAGTTTAACTGGTGGAAATACGATTGTTGCAGCTACAGGTGTTGTAACCTATGCAGCAGGTTGGAGCGGAACAACAACCATAACTGCCAGCGCTGCGGGATGTAACGGGCCAAAAACTACCACTCATGTGGTTACGGTAACTCCAACAGTAACCATCAATGCATTTTCTCCGGCAACTTCAACCCGATGCCAGGGAGCGGGATCAGTGACCACTGCAACCACAGCAACTAACTCAACAGGAATTACTTATAGTCTGGACGCAGCAAGTTTAACCGGTGGAAATACGATTGTTGCAGCTACAGGTGCTGTAACCTATTCAGCAGGTTGGAGCGGAACAACAACCATAACTGCCAGTGCAGCCGGATGTAATGGTCCAAAAACTACCACGCATGTAGTAACTGTAACACCAACAGTAACAATCAGTGCATTTTCACCGACAACTTCAACCCGTTGCCAGGGAGCGGGATCAGTAACCACCACAACCACAGCAACTAACTCAACAGGAATTACTTACAGTCTGGATGCAGCAAGTTTAGCGGGTGGAAATACAATTGTTGCAGCTACAGGAGCTGTAACCTATGCGGCAGGATGGAGCGGAACAACAATCATAACCGCCAGTGCAGCTGGATGTAACGGTCCAAAAACTACCGCACATGTTGTTACGGTTGACCCCGTTCCGGTGGGAGGAAAATTACTTTTTTCAAAAAACAATGAACGTATCTATTTGTCTTGTGTAAGTCCAGCGTCAAGTAATAGTTTATCTGCAATATCACTATCAGGCGTAACAGCAGGAACAGTTGTAGCATGGAAATACAGAAAGGCTTCAAACCCAGACTTTACTACAATTCAAACAAGCGGAACTTCGTTATCTGCTGCTCAAATTTATGCATTAGGAGTAACTGAATCGATAGTATTTCAAGTAGAAATAGCAAGTGGTTCTTGTATTCCAAATGCCCTATCTCAAACTGCCATCTTAAGTGTAATACCAGCGAACATCAAACCAGCTCCTGTTAAAGTAGATCCGGCTGTGGTTTGTAAAGGTGAAGAGGTAACCTTAAGTTCCAGTACTGGGTATGGTGAAGACTTCGGAAAATTTGAAGGAGGTGCTTTTGACAATTCTTCTATTACCAATAAAGGATGGAGAATTACTGATAAAAATGGAAATTCCGATTATAATTTTGAATCTAGTGCAGATAACCGCAGGCCAGATAAGTGGTTAAGGACAAATCCTCATGACTTTGCTACAGCCAATATCACTACCAATGCAATTACTGACCAAAGATGGGATACTAAACTTGGAAATTCTGGTAATAAAGGTTTTGCAATTGTTTCTGGTAATAATCCATCTACATTTGAAACACCTGTATTTGCCTTGAGTGGTTTAGATGAAGCAATTTTAACTTTTGATCAGGCATTCAATTTAACCAGTGGGGCTACTATAAAAATTGAAATTTCAACTAACGGGGGAGCGAGTTATACATCAGAACCTATACTTTATACCAAGACAGGTCCATTAAGTAGCGGAAATTATGATCGTTTTGGAGAAGGAACTCCAGGAGTAAACCAAATGTCCATTGACTTGGGCAACTATTTGGGAAGAGGTAATTTACGCATTCGATTTAAATATGAAGGTAAACGAGACGGAGATATATGGGCTTTAGATAATATTAAAGTTCCGGAAGGGCCACAGGATATAATCCTGGAATGGAGAGATTATAGCGATCCTTCAAAACCTGAAGGGGTATTTATAGGTAATAATAGTTCGGAACAATGGGAACCAAAATTAATAGGATGGAATGTTTTTGAAGTGAAAACTCAATTAAATTTAGATTCGAGTGGAAATAATTGTAGTAGCTTAGAAAGTTCCAAAACAATCAGAGTTTTTGTTTATGACCGTTATACAACAACAATTAGCGCTGTTGCCGGTACCTGCGGAAATTACACTGTAAACTTAACAGCGAATGCTTCAGGTGCATTTGGAGGAAATGTTTTAACTTATCCTACCAAAGATTTCTATATTGGGGAATGGGTAATCACCAAATCCGGAGTGGTTGCAGACCCTACTACTTATACCTTGGTTAATTCTGATAGTAATAGCATATTAATTCCTAAAAATAACCCGAATGCCCAATTTGAAGCAAACAATTCAGGGGAATTTACTTTTACCTGGAAACTTACTTCCACAGCGGTCTATCCAGTTGATTATTTTGATGTAACCCAAAGAGGTAAAGTTGTTCAGAATAATGGTTGCCCTCCTGTTTTAACGCCAACTCCTGTACAGTTTCAAGATTGTACTACATTGGATTTTGACGGAATTGATGATTATGTAGATTTGGGTAATACTTATGGTGGAAGTTTAAATTCTAAAAGTATCGAAGCTTGGATTAGACCTAAAAGTTCCATGGGAACAATTATTTCTGGGGCAGGTTTTGAAATTAAAATGCAAGATCTACCAACCACAATAATACCAAATACCAGATGGTACCATTTAGCAGTTACTAATGGAAAATTATATATAGATGGTATACAAGTTGGGAATGCTGGCACAGGAATAGGTGGAAATAAAACATTAATTGGAGCTAGGTGGAATAATACCACGAAAAAAGCAGAAAATTATTTTTCAGGATGGATTGAAGAAGTTAGAATATGGAAAAAATCGCTTACTGTAGAACAAATTCATTTTATGATGAATCAACATTTACAGAATGCTACAAATATGGGGAAAGAGATTCCTATGCCAGTTCCGGGTGCACTCTTATACAGTGATTTGGAAGGGTATTATCCACTTATATCAAAAATCCCGGATCCTCTAAACTTAGAAACCTTCGATGGTAGCTTGATGCCTTTAAACGGCTTCACACCAGATATATCACTATCTATTATTACCCCGGGAAGGTTATATAATATGACAACACATCAGGAAAACACCGCTCCTCTGCCTTATATTTCTGCAAATCCCGGGGAATGGAAAACTCTTACCACTTGGCTCCGTCCAACTGTTTGGGATTTCCCAAATTCATCAGGAATAGCTAAAGATGTAATGGATACAGATCCAAGTCATACTGAAACTTATAAAACTCCAATAGATTGGAATATTGTTAGAACCAATCATAATATTCAATCTGGAGATAGAGATATAACCGTTCTAGGTCTAAAATCTGAAACTTTAGACAAACGTATCGAAATTGCTGGTCCTGGGACTAAAAACGAAAATAATCCTGGTCAAATGTTAAGGGTTACTAATTACCTCTTATTAGACGGAAATATCGATTTGGTTGGCGAATCTCAGTTATTGCAAGATCAAGGTAGCATATTGGCAGAAACTAGCAAAGGCTGGTTAAAACGTGATCAGCAAGGTAAAGTAATGAGTTTCAATTATAATTACTGGTCCTCACCAGTTAGTGCACAATTAAGTCCGAATAATTCACCATACCTTCCTGGAGAGGTAATGAATTATGGCTGGGATAACGCTGTAACTGGAACAGTAAAACCCTTAGTTTTCACAGCAGATTCTAATCCTTATGGCGCAGATAACACAACTATGAATACCTGCCCTTACTGGTTATGGAGATTTCATGGCCCTGCAGACGATTATGATTCTTGGATTTTTATAGGCAAAACCGGCTCTTTGAACACTGGAGAGGGACATACTATGAAAGGAACAATTTTTACTGGAACTACAGATTATTCGCACTCTCAAAACTATGGTTTTAAAGGAAAACCTCATAATGGTGATATTACGCTAACAAGCATCCCAGATCAAAATTATTTAGTAGGAAATCCATATCCTTCTGCAGTTGATTCTGAAGAATTCATTTTAGATAATTTAGATAAAAACACAGTTAATGGAGCAACGAATACTAAGAATCTCTTTAATGGAGTAATTTATTTTTGGGACCATTTCTCTGGAGCTACTCATATATTAAGAGAATATATTGGGGGATATGCCACACTTAATTTAATTGGTGGTTTGCAAGCAATTTCCAGTGATGAACGTATAAACGCAAACGAAAATGAAGGCAGTAAGACTCCAACCCAATTTATTCCTGTAGGCCAAGGCTTCTTTGTTAATTCGGGTACAGATGAGCAATTTACCGGTGGTAAACCCTTTACTATAAGCCCAGGTAATCTTATATTTAAAAATAGTCAACGTGTATTTGCCAGAGAAACTTCGGGAAACTCAATTTTCTTAAAACCGGAAATTGTTGTTAAATCCGGAAAAGAAGAAGCTAAGAGCACAACCTCTAAAATCAGAATTTCTTTTAAATCTCCCAAAGGTTATGTTAGACAACTACTAGTTGGTGCAAACCCTAATACCACAAATGGTTTTGATCTAGGTTATGATGCCCCTATGATCGAATATAATTTGGAGGATATGTATTGGGTACAGGAGGGTAATTTCTTAGTAATTCAAGGAGTTCCAGATTTTGGAAAAGATCAGATATTACCTATTGGTGTGAGAATTGAAAAAGAGGGTGAATTTAAAATTAAAATTGATACTCTCGAAAATATGAACGCCGATCACACCATCTATTTAAAAGATATTGTTTTAGATACTATTCATGATTTAAGATCTGGGCCATATACCTCAACTTCAAAACCAGGTGAAATTACGGATAGATTCCAGTTAATTTTCTATAAAGAACTATCTACACCAGATCCAGATCCAATTGTCGTGGAAGAACCCGTAATAGACGATTTTTCAGAGATAAGTCTTCTACACTCCTATTCAGCTAATGAAATGATGGTATTAAATCCTAAAGAACTTAATATTTCTGTGATTCATTTATTCGATCTTAACGGGAAATTACTAGAAGTATTTGATGAGGTACCATCAGAAGCGGAGATTAGACTTAAGGTTTCTAATTATAGTGAAGGAATTTATATCTTAAAAATGCATACTGATACAGAGGTTATTACAAGAAAAATAATTATCAAAAAATGAAAATAGTTGTGGCGCTTTTCATATTGATGAAAACGAATCAAAAAAGGAACTCATAATATTAATCCACGTTCTATAATTATTTAAATTCAAGACACTTGCATTTCTAATTCAGAAATTTATGCCTCATTTATAAACTTGCCGTATATATTTATGTAAATACACTTCTTAATGAGGTTTTATTAGAGAACAAAGTAGATAAGCTGAGCTAACAAAAAACTTTTAGATTTTTGTTAGCTCAGCTTATCTATAAAATTATTATTCTGAATAAAAAACTGTCACCCAGAGATATCATACTATAAGAAATCACAATTTCCCAAAATACTCATTTTAGATTTGAACAATCCCAAGATTAAATAATTAACCATTGCAATACAGTTAGACTGCTTTCCATTTTTTTATTCAACTAAGTGAATTTTTATCTAATCTGTAGTGTAAAATGTTGAATTAATAATTTTTAAAATTAATTTCTCTATTACAAATCTAAAGTCGATAAACAATTATAATTCAGTGAGGTAAATAGATATTTAAATTTTAATCTGAAAAGATGGCTTAAAAAAAATAATGTTTGACTTTATATGAATTTTCCTACGATATAATTTAATATTTTCAATTAAAGTTAAATTTTAATGCTCTTCATCGATTAATAAGGTATTTCAACCTTAAATAACAGATAATTTAATGTAGTTTTACATAAATTCTGTTAAAATAATTGTCTCATGGGAAAAATTACTTTGATGGGAAGAGCCTCATTATTGATTTTATTCTATTTAGGTACTTCCTTTTTCACAACTTCGAATGCTTTCAACACTAGTGAGACAATTACAATTACTGGAAATATTTCAGAATTAAATTGTAACAGCGTCAATAATGCATCAATAACAATCACCATTAATGGCGGTACATCTCCCTACACCCATTTATGGAGCGATTCCAACACCTCTAAAAACAGAACTAATTTAACGGCAGGTAGTTATACTATAAACGTTACAGATGCTCTTGGATTGACAGCTTCCAAAACCTTTACTATAAATAGTCCCACTCCTATTAGCACAAATCCCCCATCTAAAACTAATATCTCTTGCTTTAATAATAATGATGGAATAATTACTGTAGGTTCGGTTTCGGGAGGAGATAATAATTATGAATACTCTATAAATGGTATCAATTTTCAGAGTAGTAACATTTTTAATAATTTAAACGCTGGGAATTATACAATTACAATTAGAGATGGGAATAGTTGTAGAACTTCTATAAGTACCACCTTAACCCAACCTACCCAATTATCGATGCAAAATTCTAGTTTTGTAGCTGTTAGTTGTAAGGGAGAGAGTAATGGTTCTATCACAATTGGAAGTGCAGCTGGTGGAAGTGGTTCATATTCCTACTCTATAGATGGAGTTAATTTTAAACCTGCGAGAACATTTAATAATCTCACCGCAGGAACTTATACCACCACTGTAAAAGACGGGAATAACTGTAAAATATTTGGGAATATTACTGTTTCTGAACCATCGTTATTAACAATGAGTTCATCCTCAACTACTCCTGTTTCTTGTAAAAATGGATCAGATGGAACAATTACGGCAGGAACTGTTTCTGGAGGTAATTCTGGCTATGAATATTCAATAGATGGAACTAACTTTATAACTAGCAATATTTTCTCTGGCCTAAATGCTGACGATTATATTTTAACTGTCAAAGACTCTAAAGGGTGTACAGCCATAGAAAACATTACAATTACCGAACCTGCTACTCTTTCTATGACCTCAGCTTCCATTACTCCAACGAGTTGCAATGGAAGATCAGACGGAATAATTTCGGTAGGAACTGTTTCTGGAGGTAATTCTGGCTATGAATATTCAATAGATGGGGTTAACTTCCAGTCCAGTAAAATATTTTCTGATTTACCTGCCAGTAACTACATAATAACTGCAAGAGATTCAAAAGCTTGTTTTGTTACCGAAAATCTTACAATCACTCAACCATCTGTTCTCAACATGCAATCTGCAATTATCACTTCCGCATCTTGTTTTGGCGCAGAGGATGGAGCTATAGAAGCAGGGCTTGTATCTGGAGGAAATAACGGCTATGAATATTCTATTAATGGAACCAACTTTCAATCACATAATAAGTTTCCTAATCTTGCCGCAGGTAATTATACCATAACTGTAAAAGATATTAACGGATGTACTACAACTGAAGCTGTTGAAGTTACAGAGCCTATTATACTAAGCATGCAAGCTGCTACTGTTAAGGTTGTAGGTTGTGCAGGAGCTGCGGATGGTAGCATTACTGCTGGAGTAGTATCTGGTGGTAATGGTAGTTATGAATATTCCATTAATGGAACCACATTTCAAAACAATGGTACGTTCACGGGGCTTTCCGGAGGAATATATACTCTTAGTGTTAGAGATACCAAAGGGTGCTCAACTTCTGAAAATATTGAAATAGCTGAACCTTCAACCCTAATCATGGAACCTGCAGAACTTTTCCATGTTAAATGTTATGACTCTGGAGATGGCGAAATAATTGCAGGTCTAGTTAGCGGCGGAAATGGGGAATATGAATATTCTTTAGATGGGATTAATTTCACCTCTAATAATACGTTTAAGGAGCTAAATGTTGGTACCCATACTATTACCGTTCAAGATTCTAAAGGTTGTATCGCTACAGAAACGGTTACCTTAACAGGTCCTCAGATCTTAGAAATGGAACCAGCAACTAAAACAGATATTAGTTGTAATGGAGCGTCTAATGCCACTGTCACCGCAGGAGCAGTTAGAGGTGGTACCACAGGCTATCAATATTCTATTGACGGAGTACACTTTGGATCTGAAACCACGTTTGAGGTTCTCTATGCAGGAACCTATACTTTAACAGTTCGCGATTTAAACGGATGTAAAATAGAAGAAATTTTAGAAATCTATGAGCCAGATCCGCTAACTTCAACTCCTGCATCTTCAACTGATGCTTCATGTTCGCTAAATTATGATGGAACTATAACTGCAGGTACGGTATCTGGCGGTAATGGGGGTTATTTATATTCAATAGATAATACTAATTTCAATTCTACTGGAAATTTTACTGATGTTGCAGAAGGTAATTACACAATTTTCATTAAAGATAGCAAAGGATGTGCAACGCAGTCTGATGTTGTAGTAACTACTCCAGAAGTACTAAATGCGTCCATAGTAATAACTAACGTTAGCTGTTATAATGGAGCAGATGGAATAATAACAATTAATAATACAACTGGGGGGCATGGAGCATATGAATATAGCATTAATGAATCCACATGGAAAACTGACCCCCAATTCACTTCACTTCCCGCTGGGACTTACTCCGTTAAAATTAGAGATAGGGATTATCCAACCTGCGAGACTACGTTAAGTGCGAACACAATTATTTCTCAACCAACAACAGAAGTTAGTCTTCAAGGTACAACAACGAGAACAACTTCTTATGGAACCTCAACAGGAACTGCCACTGCAAATGCAACTGGAGGAACTCCAGGTTTTACATATGCTTGGAGAAAATTAAATGAAACCAATGTACTTCAAACTACCAAGACTGCAACAGATTTAGCTGCTGGTAAGTATGTGGTAACAGCAACAGATAGAAATGGATGTTTTAATACAATTGAACTAATTATAATTGAAGCTATAAAAGCTCCAGTTATCCCAACATCTATTTGCCCAGAAGACGAAGATGTAATTAGAACTTCATATTTTGAAGTAGAAGATCGCACTGCAATCGGCGGTATTGGCCCCTACACCTATTCATGGAATTTTGGTAATGGCGCAACGCCAGCAACGGCAACTGGCCCGGGATCTCATACTGTAAACTATTCTTCTACAGGAAATAGAACTATTACAGTAACGGTAACTGACGCTACTGGAATAAGCAAAACTGAGTCTATAGTTCAATATGTTGGGGAATGTTTTAAGGATGATTGTGGTTCCAATGATTTTGGAATCAATACTTTTTATATGGCAGATGCAAGTGGAAATAAAGTGACAGCTTCAAGTTGTGGAGATGGACAACCAAAATTCTTGTATTTCGATCTTCCTACCAATTCGGATCGTTACTCCATGTATATAGAATATATATTTTCTGTAGAGCATGCAGATGGAACTTTCACTCACGTAAATAAAGGTCTATGCTTTTATGAACAACAAGCAATTCCCCAAAAAGTGCAAACAATTCAACTGGATTGGCAATGTGGTGATCTACTAACAATAGAAAACGTATATATGACTTTTTCTAACAATATTAAATGGAAATGCGGGCAGGGACCTAAACCTAAATGTTACTCTACAAATAATAACGAAGTTGTAATTACACCTCTTTATGCCAGAGCCGCACCTAATGAATTATTATGTAATGGATCTAACACTGGAATTGTTACAGTGAGAGCAAATGGAGGTCAAGGACCATATCAGTACAGCATAACAAATGCAAGCTCCGGATATCAACCTAGTAATGAATTTTTAGATCTTAATGCAGGAAGTCATACGGTTTGGGTAAAAGATTATGAGGGAACGATTTTTCAAGCAGATCCTGTAACTATTAATCAACCACTTTCACCAATTAAATTATCTCTAAGTTTTACAAATCCTATTTGCTTCGGAGAAACAGGAGAAGCAAAAGTAACAGCTTCTGGAGGAACTCCATTTATATCTGAAACTGGTGAATCTTATTATACTTATTTATGGAATGATGCAAATGAACAAACAACAGCCAATGCTACAACTTTAATAGATGGTGAATATACAGTTACGGTAATTGATAAAAATGGATGTCAAGCTATTGAAACTGTGACCATAGTAGAACCAGCTCAAATCACACTGGCAATTGCCGGTGAAGATCAAAATTTTAGTTGCGGATTTAATAGCACTAACCTTACTGGGAATATTCCTACCGAAGGAACAGGAATATGGACAATTGTTTCTGGAAGCGGAGGACAAATTCTTGATCCGAATAATGCTCAATCTTATTTTACTGGAACAACTGGTAGTTATACTTTAAAATGGACTATTGCAAACGAAACCAATACCTGTACAACTAGTGATGAAATGATTATTTCTTTTACTGCTGATTGTAGTACGTTAGATTTTGATGGTATAGATGACCATATTAGCATGGGAGACAATTATAACTTAGATTCAGATAACTTTACTATTGAAGCCTGGGTTAAATTAAATTCAGTTAACGGCCAACGTACTATACTTTCAAAAAGAGATTCACAAAACATTTCTGCTGGCGGATATGATCTTTCAATAAATAGTGGTTCGCCAACATTTAAATGGGGGAATTCTACTGTAACATCTTCGTATAAATTAGATAACCAAAGGTGGTATCATGTTGCTGTGATCTTCACTTATTCTAAAGTTAAGTTGTATGTAGATGGGATTAAAGTAGGTAATGGAGATGCTGCAAATCCTAAGGCTACGGTTAGTCCTTTCTTAATTGGTGCAATTTACAGAGGTAACAAACCTGAAAACCCTGTAAATTATTTTCATGGTTGGATAGAAGAAGTGCGAATCTGGAAAACTGCATTACAAGAAGATCAATTGAGATTTATGATGAATCAGCGTTTAGAAGTAAATGTAAGTCCGGTTAAAGGAACAGTATTACCATTAGTTGTTCCTGGAGATCTGCCATATACAGATCTATCAGGTTATTATCAACTTATAGGAAATGAGCTTATTGCTGGACTTACCCCCGATAAAGCAACAGTTAAAGTTGATGGGCAATTAAAGAATATCGAGACAACTCAAGAAAATTCCGCTCCATTACCTTACATTTCTAAAGCTACTGGTCAATGGAGAAATAAAAACACTTGGCAACGTCCAGATGTATGGGATGCTCCTAATAGTTTAGGAATTAATGGGGAACCAATAAATTGGAATATTGCGCAAATAGCGCATAATATTACCTCGGGTGGTAAAGATATCTACATGCTGGGATTACTATCTCAAATAGGTGAGCTTAAAATGGCAAATCCAAATCAAACATTAAACGAAAACAACTCTGGTCAAGGACTCACTATTACTCATTATTTAGATCTAAATGGAAGTATAGACTTAGTAGGAGAATCTCAATTAGTCCAGACAGAAGGAAGTATTTTAGCGCCAAACAGTACTGGTTTTATTAAACGCGATCAGCAAGGAACGGCAAGTAGTTATAATTATAATTATTGGTCTTCTCCTGTAGTGAATCAAGGTACAAAAAACACAACTTATAAAATTTCTGAAGTGATGCTGGATGGAACTATATCCTCTGCACCAAAAAACATACTTTTCGGTAATGGAGTAACCTTTGCAGATGGACAATATTCCAATCCTAGAATGATAAGTAATTATTGGATATGGAAATTTAAGGGAACAGCAGATGAATATTCTGAGTGGAAACATATTGGAAGTAGCGGTGTTCTAAAATTAGGAGAGGGCTACACGATGAAAGGGACTTCTGGTGATGCAGCTATTACAGATAGACAAAATTATGTTTATAAAGGAAAACCTAACAATGGTACCATTACGTTGAACATAGGACTAGATCAGAATTATCTTTTAGGAAACCCCTACCCGTCTGCGATTGATGCGAAAAAATTTATTTTAGATAATATTAAAGATAGTGGTGGATTAAATACTCAGAACATATTTACCGGAGCTGTATATTTCTGGGATCATTTTGCAGGAAAGACTCATATATTAAGTGAATATGTAGGTGGATACGCAACCTATAATTTAATTGGCGGAGTAAAGGCCATCGCGATGGACGATAGAATTAATAGCAATACAGATGATGTTGCCAGTAAAACTCCTGGGCAATATATCCCTGTTGGGCAGGGCTTTTTTATAAATACTATGCCTGATCCATCACTATCCGGGGTGACCAATATTGCAGGAGGAGATGTATTGTTCAAAAATAGCCAGAGAGTTTTCGCAAGGGAAGCGGTTGGTAGCTCTCAATTTTTAGCACCCGAGAAATCTAAAAAAACTAATAAAGAGGCCGAAGCATTAGGAAAAATTAGAATTAATTTCCACTCACCTAAAGGATACCGGAGAGAACTTCTTGTAGGATTAAATCCAAATGCAACCAACGGTTTTGATCTTGGTTATGATGCACCTCTCAATGAATATAATGTAGAAGATATGTTTTGGCTTATAAAGGACCATGAATTCGTAATTCAAGGAGTTTCGCATTTTGATAAAGAACAAATACTGCCTATAGGAATGATGATAGATGAAGAGGGTCCGGTAAGTATCGGTTTGCAATCTTGGGAGAACTTACCAGAAGATAAAGAGGTATACATTCATGATAAATGGAATGATAGCATACACGATATAAAAGAAGTTGCTTATGAAACACTTATGAAGCCGGGTTATGTTGTAGATAGATTTGAATTG
Source organism: Gillisia sp. CAL575 (assembly GCF_000403785.1). Taxonomy (GTDB): domain Bacteria; phylum Bacteroidota; class Bacteroidia; order Flavobacteriales; family Flavobacteriaceae; genus Gillisia. The sequence goes on along the minus strand of NZ_APHJ01000020.1, from coordinate 29,785 downwards.
ATTTTTTTTAAAGAGGTACAGCCTGTAACACCTGTGGATACTATCCCAGTTGTTACCGAAATACCTAAGGATTTTGTTCTATCATTAAAACATAATTATAGAGATAATGAATTACAAATTTTAAATAAGGATGAAATTTTAATTTCCCACCTTTATCTATACGATCTAAACGGAAAACTCTTAGAAGATCACACCTCTATTGGAAATGTGAAAGAAGCGAGAATTGCTATTAAAAGCTATCCATCTGGAGTTTACATCGTTAAACTAAAGACTCAAAATCAAACTATAACACAAAAAGTTATTATGAAAAATTAATATAGAAATTCTTACAATCCTCATAATTCTGACAATAAAAATTAGCTAAATCACAGTATTTATGCGTTTTACCTAAATTTTTTGCTCTTTATCAAAACTTTTTTCATGTAAACTACGTACATTTGGAAACAATTGTAACAATTTTTGCATGGGAAAAATTACTCTATTGGTTAGAATCTGCTTAATAATATTCTTATTGTTTGCTACTTCTAACACTTTACAAGCTTCCGAATATTCAAATTCAGATAACTTTTCTTCTACTACTGAAGGTGTTTGTTATATGTTTTTTGAATCTAAAGAAATAGAACCATTAGATTTCAATCATTCTGTATTAGCCACATTTAAAGAATCACATTATAAAACTGAAGAGGTCACCAAATCTATAGTTTTTGCAAAACCTACTATTAATTTATCTGCAATACCAATAATTTGCAAAGGAACAACCAGTGTTACACTATCATATACAGCAACGAGCAACAATCCCAATAAATATTCTGTAATATTTGATCAGGCTGCTAAGAATGTTGGGTTTTCAGATGTTAGTAAAGATCACACCTTTCGATCTGACGCAGGGAGTTTAAATATTAATGTTCCAACGAATGCACCTTTCGGAACTTACGAAGCTACTTTCTACACTAGTAGCAGCAGTAATTCCAGTGATAAAAGTGATCCTTATAGGATAAAAATAATTATTGGAGACAATGATAATCCAACAATTACGACGCTTGCCGCTATTAATGTTAATGCAGACTCTGGAACTTGTACTTACAATAGCACACAACTTACAAAACCAACAGCTTCAGATAATTGCTCTGTAGTAAGTGTGATTGCTTCGCCAACTAGTTTAGTTTTGGGAGCAAATACGGTAACATGGACGGTAACCGATGGTGCAGGTAGAAAAGCAACGTCTTCGCAAACAGTAACGGTTGTTGATGCACAGGATCCAACAATTACGACTCTTGCCGCTATTAACGTTAATGCAGACTCTGGAATTTGTACATACGCAAGTTCCCAACTAACAAAACCTAGTGCTGCCGATAATTGTTCAATAGCAAGTGTGATTGCTTCGCCAACTAGTTTAGTTCTGGGAGCAAATACGGTAACCTGGACGGTAACCGATGGTGCAGGTAGAAAAGCAACATCTTCGCAAACAGTAACAGTGGTTGATTCACAGAATCCAACAATTACGACTCTTCCCGTTATTAACGTTAATGCGGACTCTGGAACTTGTACATACGCAAGTTCCCAACTAACAAAACCTAGTGCCGCCGATAATTGTTCAATAGCAAGTGTTATAGCTTCGCCAACTAGTTTAGTTTTAGGAGCAAACACGGTAACCTGGACGGTAACCGATGGTGCAGGTAGAAAAGCAACTTCGACCCAAACAGTAACTGTTGTTGATGCCCAAGATCCAACTATAGCTACCTTAACGGCGATTGACGTAAATGCTGATGCAGGAACGTGCACTTATGCAAGTTCTCAACTAACAAAACCAAGTGCCGCTGATAATTGTTCTGTGGCTAGTATTGTGGCTACTCCAACTTCTTTAGCTCTAGGTCCCAATACAGTAACTTGGACCGTAACCGATGGAGCAGGAAGAACAAAAACTTCTACGCAGATGATAACCGTGGTGGATGCCCAAGATCCTACAATAACCATCTTATCGGCGATTGATGTAAATGCTGATGCAGGAACTTGTACTTATGCAAGTTCTCAATTAACAAAACCAAGTGCCGTTGATAATTGTTCTGTGGCTATCGTTATGGCTTCTCCAACTTCTTTAAATTTAGGTCCCAATACAGTGACGTGGACCGTAACTGATGGAGCAGGAAGAAAAGCAACGTCATCGCAAACAGTAACGGTGGTAGATTCAGAAAATCCTACTATTACAACATTAGCACCAATTAGTGTGAATGCAGATGCAGGGAAATGTGACTACGCTAGTACCCAACTTACAAAACCTGGAGCTTCAGATAATTGTTCTGTGGCAAGTATATTGGCTACACCTGCTACTCTTATTTTAGGGACTAATTCGGTAACATGGACAGTTACCGATGGTGCAGGACAAACTGCAACATCTTTACAAACCGTAACGGTGGTAGACTCTCAAAACCCAACAATTAATTGTATAGGTGATCAGGTCCGATCATCTGATTTAGATGAATGCTATTATACTGTACTTGGAACAGAATTTAATCCAACTGCAACCTCAGATAATTGTTCAATTCAATCTGTAATAAATGATTTCAATTCAAGTTCAACCTTGGAAGGCGCTATGGTATCAAACGGCACTATTATCACATGGTCTGTTACTGATTCATCATCGAACATAACAACTTGTAGTTTTACAGTTATTGTTAATGATACTCAAAACCCTATAACACCTACTTTACCGGATTTAATTTCGCAATGTTCGCTCACGGTGGTGCCTCCAACAACTACAGACAATTGTGATGAAGTTGTAACAGGAACTACAGGGGTAGATTTAACAATTACCGAATCAGGCTCAATTTTTTGGATTTTTACTGATAAATCAGGAAACAACACTACAGCAGTTGAACAGAAAGTAATTATAAGTGATACAGAAGCTCCTGATCCCGATAAGCCTAATTTACAGAGGAAAACTATAACAGGATGTCAAATTACAAGTATTTCCGATTTAGAAAGACCAACCGCAACAGATAATTGTGAAGGCACAATTATAGGCACATTGAGTTCTACTTTCACTTTTCCATATTCCTTCTATGGAACAAAAACTATTAATTGGGAATTTATAGATAGTAAAGGAAACATTTCTACCCAACCACAGGAAATTCAACTTAATCAAGTTGCTATAAACGGCGGAACTATCAAAGGTGTATTTCAAGAAGTAGAATTTTTAGATCAAATTGACATTTCATCTTGTGGACAAGCTGTTACTGTAAGTCTAGCTGTAAGCGGACAAGAGGGAACTATTATTTCATGGGAAAAATTTGCTGTAAATGATGGATCATGGAATGTTATATCTAATTCTAGCAATACTTTAACAGCAACATTTCCGGTTGGTGGCCTGGAGTCTACTTATTATAGAGCTTTAATTCGATCAGGAACTTGTACTGAATATTCAGACAGCTTCTTTATTAGAGCACTACCAGCAGGAGAAGCTCCAACTGTTACTATTGTAGATCATCCGAATAATAAATATTGCCTAGGTGAGGAAGTGAGTATAAATGCAAAAAGTAATTATACTGCTACTCAACCAGCTCTTCCAGATAATGCTCCAGGTGATTTTAATCAAGGGCAATTAAATACTCAAGATCGGGATTCTTGGCTTGTTGATGGTGAAATTAGAAACTTCACTGCTGGAGGAAATTCAGCAGCTGCAAAAAATTGGTCTGGAACTAATGATCATCCTTTTGGAGGTATAAGGTATGATAGTAAAGAAGGAAAATTTGCTATAGCTCAAGGGGATTTTTTTGAAAAAGATAGGAAGGGAGATATTATTTACGACGGTAAAAACCCTACTACTTTAGAAAGTCCAATCACGGATTTTTCCGATGCTAAGTCCGCAACCCTTAATTTTGATCAGGCATATAATTTAGTGAATAATGATGTTGCCATTATTGAAATTTCCTTTGACGGTGGAGAGAAATATATGGATTTGTATAATTTACACGCCGCAAACACTGGAAACAAAAATTGGTATGATGCAGGTCTGGCAGAATCATATGCTGGATCTGACAACTTAAACTATAATTTTAATACAGATAATACATCTATATCATTAGCCCAGTTTTTTGATGGAAGAGATGTAAGTAAAGTAAGGATTAAATGGACATTTGTTGGAACCAGTGGAAGTAGTGTTTGGGCATTGGATAATATTTTTATAAATAAAGAAATATTTGTTGAAACAGGTATTGAGTTGACAGATGGTATTGGAGATCCTGATGAAGATCCTATTGTGAGAGGTAATACAGAATTACCAATAAAATTTACTCCACGCTCTCCTGGTGTGCATTCATATGGAGGTACCGCGCTTATTAAAGGATGCCGAACCTATGATAATGAAGGGACGGATTTAATTGAAATTTCTGTGAGTTCATCATTTGCCGGTTCAGATATAATATATTCTGCTGAAGAATGTGGTAGAAATAAAGTTCAATTAAATGCTTATGACAATAGCAAAACTGCTAATGAGAATATAGCAAAAGATTCATATCCTCCTGATGCTCCGCAAGACTGCAAAAATTGTGATGATCCCGGAACAGGAGATATCGGGACTTGGACATGGGCTAGAGAAGGAGAATCGACCTCTTGTTTAACCGAAACTTTAAGTAACATTAACGATCCAAATGCAAGTTTCATTGCTAGTGCAGGAACCTATAATTTAACTTGGACGGTTAACGGTTGTGCTAGCAAAATAAAAGTAATAATTACTGATTGTGATAAAGTTGACTTTGATGGTGAAGATAATTTTGTAGATTTTAGTGATAATTACAATCTTAGTGGATCATTTAGTCTCGAAATGTGGGTGAAACCTGAATTGATTAACAGCAATCAAACTTTATTTTCGAAAAGAGATGCTAATTATTCCGGTAATGCTAAAGGTTATGATTTAAGCATTAACGGCAGCGGAGAAGTTTTATTTAATTGGGATAAGTCGGGCAGCATTAGTTCATCTCCATATAAAATAAGTACAAATCGCTGGTATCATATTGCAATAACTCATTCTGAATCGGGCGAATATAAATTATATATAGATGGAATTTATTTAAAATTAATCGGTGGTGGTTCTCCTAGTACGAACGAATATAATGCTATAATGGGTGCTATGGATACTGGGGTATTTAATAAACCATTAAATTTCTACAATGGATGGATGGATGAAGCGAAAATTTGGAATGTAACTCTGTCTGCAGATCAAATACGTCAAATGATGAACCAAAAAATAAAGACCAGTCCTATTTCTGCAGGAAAGGTTCAAGGAGACGTTCTTGAGCTTGATATTACTGGATTATCTTGGTCTAACTTATTAGGTTATTACCAAATGGAATCAATAGGATGTGGTTATTTAAATTCAAGTGTAGATTCTATTAAAGGTGAATTAAAAAATATTACAACTGCTCAACCCCAAACCGCTCCACTACCATACATTTCAGTTAACAGTGGTAAGTGGAACACATCTGCTACTTGGGCACAACCAAATGTATGGGATATCCCAAACAGTAATGGTGTAGGTAAAGATATTCTTGATGTTGATCCAAATCATCCAGCGAATTATAAATCACCAATTGACTGGAATATTGTAAAACTTACAGATAATAAGAATATTAACTCTGGAGGGAGAAATATTACTTTATTAGGTTTATTATCTGAATCCGGAAAATTAACTATGGATGGCGTTACCGATATATCAAATGGGACTGGTACCGGTCAAGGATTATGGATTACTCATTATTTATTCCTAAATGGTATAATTGATTTAGAAGGTGAATCGCAATTAGTTCAAAAGCGATATTCTTCAACCCAAACCTATGAAAGTATTTATAATGAAACAAGTAAAGGTTATATCGAAAGAGATCAGCAAGGAACTGCACGTAGTTTCAATTACAATTATTGGAGTTCCCCAGTAGTGCCTGTTGAAAACAAATTAAATTCTACGTACACAGTAAAATCTGTTTTACTAGATGGTACAATTAGTTCATCACCAAAAATAATAAATTTTGGAGATGGTGTAGATTTTGCAGACTTTGCACTTACAGTTCCAAGGAAGATAAGCAACAGATGGATTTATAAATTTAAAGGTAAAGCAGACGAGTATAGTGATTATGAATTGATTGGTAGTACAGGAAAACTTAATGTTGGAGAGGGATATACTATGAAAGGAACATCCGGAGAGTCGAAAAATACAGATAAGCAAAATTACGTTTTTAGAGGTAAACCTAATAATGGAGACATTTCATTAGAGGTTTTCGAAAATCAGAACTACATGATAGGTAATCCATATCCATCAGCTCTAGATGCAAAAAAATTCATTTTAGATAATTTAAATAAAAACAACGTAAATGGAGCTACTAATACTGATAATGTTTTTAATGGCGCGTTGTATTTTTGGGATCATTTTGGAGGTGAAAACAATAATCATAATTTAAGTGAATATGTTGGAGGTTATGCCACTTATAACTTAATTGATGGTGTTAAGGCAATTGCTACAGATGACAGAATAAATAGTAGCTCGCTTAATAATAATAACTCTGCTGGTTATAAACCTGGACAATATATCCCTGTAGGACAGGGGTTCTTTATTAATACAGCTATAGATAGCATTCGTGGTGATATTTCTGGTAATGGTGGTACAATTAAATTTAAAAACAGTCAGAGAATATTTATAAATGAGAAAACTTCTACATCTCACTTTTTAAGTCCTGAAAAAACTTTAAATAATCAAAAAGAAGCTACCCCCGATCCAAAAATCAGGTTAGATTTCTCCTCTCCTCTAGGTTATCATAGACAAATTTTAGTAGGTGCCAATTCAAATGCCACTAATGGCTACGATTTAGGTTATGATGCTCCTTTGAATGATTACAATGAGGAGGATTTCTTTTGGTTGATTAATAATTATGAATACGTTATTCAGGGTGTTTCGAATTTTGATCCAGATCAGGTTTTACCTATCGGAGTATATATTTCTAAAGCAGGAGAAGCTAAGTTTGAAATTAATAAACTTGAGAATATTCCAGATAATACCACAATCTATTTAAAGGATCTTGATACGAAGTTATATCATGATTTGAGAGAATCTGAATTCAAAATTACCTTGGAACCTGGTGCATATTATGAACGTTTTCAAATAGTATTCGAGAAAAAAGATGATGATGCTGAAGAGGCAGAAGAAGAAACCGACAATGAAGAAGAGGAAACTGGAGATGAATCAAATCCTGATGTTGAGGAAGAAGGTTCTATAGATCCAGAAGATTTGGTTGATCTCGATTCAGGTCTGGATATTGTTTATATGACTACAAACCGTGAATTGGCTATTATTAACCCTAGCAATCTAGCAATCCAAAAGGTGGTTATTTATAATATTTTGGGTCAAAAAATTCAGGAATATGAGAAAATAGAAAATAAAAAAATGATCACATTAGGAGTTAAAGAATTTCCTATGGCTGTATACCTAGTAAAAATGTATTCGGAAAAAGGAGAAATTTCTAAAAACATCATGTTAATGAGATAGTTTGAAATAGTAGTTTTAAAACCAAAAGAGTCTAGGTTTAAATAAAAACTAGACTCTTTTAATTAACAAGTATTAGAACTGTTATTTATATTTTAATGGCAGATGAACCACCTTTTTTGTTTCAAAAAATTCTTCTTCAAAATAATCTGTTAGATCATAAATACTTGCAGTTTTATAGGTTTTTAATTCTTCAGATAAATCTCCACCCTTCAAATATAAAATTCCGTTTTTCAAATCATGACTGCTAGTCTTGGCCGTTTTACCTTTTACCCAAGCAACAAAAGAAGGCATAACAGCTACTGCCCTACTTACAATAAAATCGAATTCTCCTTTAATTTCTTCAACTCGGGAATTAGTGGTTTTCACATTCTTTAGTTGTAAACCTTCCACTACTTCATCCACTACTTTTATTTTTTTTCCAATAGAATCTACCAAATGAAACTGAGATTCAGGAAAAAGAATAGCCAATGGAATCCCAGGAAAACCTCCACCTGTTCCCACATCTAAAATTTTTGAGCTTGGATTAAATTTTTGAATTTTTGCAATTCCAAGAGAATGAAGTACATGTCTAAGGTATAACTCTTCAATATCCTTTCTTGAAACTACATTTATCTTAAGGTTCCAATCCTTATATAATGCCTGCATAGATTGAAATTGGTCCAATTGATGAGGTGTTAGATCTGGAAAGTATTTTTTTATTAAATCCAAGGTTTTATATTTTAGGATGCAAAAGTAATTAAAATTATCACGTTAATTTTCTACAATTAAGGCATGCTCATTGCAGAATGTTTTACCTTTGGAATTAGAGTTAAATAAAATGGCAATAGATAAAAATCAAATTAAATTTTCACGAGTAGATTCAGTGAAATTTTTTAAAACCCTAAATAAACGTGTAAACGCTTATTTTAAGGATAATAATATTTCTAAAACAGGAAATTGGAAACTTCATTTAAAGACTATTGTAATGTTTTCTTTATTCCTAGCGCCTTACTTTTTAATTTTAAGTTTAGACATCTCCCAATGGTGGATGTTAGTTCTTACAATTATAATGGGAGCAGGAATGGCAGGAGTGGGAATGAATGTAATGCATGATGGAAATCACGGATCTTATTCCTCTAAAAAATGGATTAACAATTTTATGGGGGGAACAATTTACGTTCTTGCCGGAAATGTATATAATTGGCAGGTACAGCATAATGTTTTACATCATACATATACAAATATTCATGGACACGATGAAGATTTAGACGCTGGAAGAGTTATACGCTTCTCCAAACATTCCAAGTGGCATAAAATTCATAAATTTCAGCATTACTATTCAGTATTTCTTTATGGCCTACTAACGTTTAACTGGGCGCTGACTACAGATTTTAAACAGACTAAAAATTATTTGGCTAGAAAACTTTCTTATGGAAAGATGCCAACACCAACTAAACAGTGGAGCATCATAGCCATCACTAAGTTAATATACGTAGCTGTCTGGATCGTAGTTCCTATGCTTTTTGTATCTATCGCTTGGTGGAAAATCTTAATTGGTTTTTTTGTGATGCATTATACCGCAGGTCTTATCTTAAGCATTGTATTTCAATTAGCACATGTTGTAAAAGAAACCGAAATGCCTTTACCAGACGAAACTGGCTCTATGAAAAACACATGGGCGATCCATCAATTATTCACAACCGTAAATTTTGCTACTAATAATAGATTGGTCAATTGGTTTACAGGCGGACTCAATCATCAGGTAGAACATCACATCTTTCCAAACATTAGCCATATTCATTACACAAAAATTGCAGAAATTGTAAAACAAACTGCAAGGGAATGTAATTTACCTTATAACGAATTTAAGACTACCCGAGGAGCTATTGCTGCTCACTTCAAATATCTAAAAGAAATGGGTGCTAAACCTGTTTCTGCTTAAAAATTTTAATCTTTTATTTTATGCAAAAACACTTATCTGATCGTATTAATAATTTGGCAACTTCTCAAACCTTGGCTATGGCAGCTAAAACCAGAGAGCTAAGAGAAGAAGGGAAAGATATAATTGGTTTAAGTCTCGGTGAGCCTGATTTCAATACACCAGATTTCATTAAAGATGCCGCGATTCAAGCAATAAATGATAATTATAACAGCTATACTCCGGTAGATGGTTATGTAGAGTTAAAAGATGCTATTATAACTAAATTCAAAAGAGATAACTCGCTTACATATAACCGCTCTCAAATTGTTGTTTCTACTGGTGCTAAGCAATCTTTAGCAAATGCTGCTTTGGTATTACTTAATCCAGGAGATGAGGTGTTATTGCCTTGCCCTTATTGGGTAAGTTATGCAGAAATAGTAAAATTAGCAGAAGGTGTTCCTGTTGAAGTACCAACCACTGTTGAAAACAATTTTAAAATTACACCACAACAGTTAAGAGATTCAATTACTCCTAAAACAAAAATGATCTGGTATAGCTCTCCTTGCAATCCAAGCGGGATGGTATATAGTAAAAATGAATTAAGAGCTTTAGCAGATGTTTTAGTCGATTATCCAGACATTATTATTTTGAGCGATGAAATTTATGAGCATATAAATTTTGTAGGCGAACATGCATCTATGGCTGCATTTCCTGATATGTATGACCGCGTAATCACCATAAATGGGGTATCTAAGGCCTTTGCCATGACAGGTTGGAGAATAGGATATATGGGTGCTCCAGAATGGATTGCCAGAGCCTGTAATAAAATGCAGGGTCAAATTACTAGTGGCGCTAATTGTATTGCACAACGAGCGGTAATTACTGCACTAGAAGCTCCAGTAAGTAAGATCAAATTTATGGTAGATACTTTCAAGGAGCGCCGTAAATTAATAATTTCCTTGTTGGATGAAATTGAAGGATTTAAGACTACAGAACCAGAAGGTGCTTTCTATGTATTTCCAGATATCTCATTTTTCTTCGGAAAAAAATTGAAGGGACATCAAATAGATAACGCTACAGACTTCTCAATGTTTTTGCTAGAAGAAGCATTAGTAGCAACAGTAACAGGAGATGCATTCGGAAATCCAAATTGCATTAGATTCTCTTATGCTGCAAATGAAGATCAAATTAAAGAGGCTTTAAAGAGAATAAAACTAGCTGTTTCTTAATACTAAACTTACTATTAACGAAAAAGCTCCATAGAAATATGGAGCTTTTTTTTGTGTGTTATTTCTTTTGTTTTTATCTATTTCTCCAGAAAAACGGAGTTAATATTATTAATACCGTAAATAATTCTAGTCTACCAATAAGCATCAAAAAGGCTGACCACCACTTTCCCGCAGCTGGTAATATATCATAATTATTTACAGGTCCAAGTCCGCCAAGTGCAGGGCCAATATTTCCTAAAGAAGAAGCTGCACCTCCAATTGCCGTCATAAAATCTATTCCCATAAAAGCAAAGACCAAAGCGCCAATTATAAAAGATAACATATAAAGGATAAAAAATCCTAGGATATTAAATACAATCTCTTGTTTAATAGATCTTTTATTGTAACGAACCGGTAATATTGCATTTGGGTGCAAGCTGCGCTTAAATTCTGTAACCCCATTTCTTATTAAAATTAAGTGACGCATCACCTTCACACCTCCAGCCGTAGATCCTGCAGAACCACCTAAAAACATTAACCCAAAGAACATTACTGTTAAAAATGGAGTCCACAAAGTATAATCTGCACTAATAAATCCTGTAGTGGTTATAACTGTTAGCACCTGAAACAAGGCATGCCTAAACGCACTCTCTCCCTCACCCCAGACCATTGGATGAGATATAGAAGACAAGGAAACATCTGCCTGATAATAAATAATTAACGAAGCGATTAAGGTAAATGTTGCGATGAAGATACAGTACCATTTAAACTCATCATCATGCAGGACTTTCTGAAACTTCCCTTTAAAACTGAAATAGCTTAAAACAAAATTAGAACCCGCCAAGAACATAAATACTATAATAATATATTGAATTATAGGCTGATCGTTCCAATATGCAAGACTTGCATTTTTAGTTGAAAACCCTCCAGTAGATAGCGTGCTTAAAGAATGATTCACTGCATCAAAGAAGCTCATACCAGCTACTTTAAGTAATATTGTTTCAGCTAAGGTATATAAGAAATAGATAAGCCATAATCTCTTAGCTGTGTCTGTAATACGTGGCTTTAATTTATCTGCACTAGGACCTGGTGCTTCCGCAGAGAAAAGCTGCATCCCTCCTATCCCTAATAAGGGAAGGATCGCAATAGCTAAAACAATAATCCCCATTCCACCAATCCAATGTGTAAGACTTCTCCAAAATAAAATTCCTTTTGGAATAGATTCAATATCTTTAATGATCGTAGCACCTGTGGTAGTATAACCAGACATTGTTTCGAAAAAAGCATTCGTAAAATCTGGTATAGCTTCAGAAAATAAATAGGGAAGCGATCCACTCAATGCCATGAAAATCCATCCAAAAGTCACAACAATATAACCTTCTCTTTTCTTGATTTCCTTTCTATGCCCTCTTGTAAAAAACATTAAAACAGTTCCTATGAACATAGTGAGTAACGCTGCCGACGAGATTTGCATGGTAACTCCATCCTCGTAATACCAACTTACAATTACTGCCAATAGCATAAACCCACCATTACACAAAAGGAGTAAGCCCATAATGTGCGAGATGATTTTATAATTCATTTTAGGCATTACAGAAAGAGTTTTTCAACTTTATTTATAGATCTAGGTAAGCAACATACTACAATTCTATCGCCAGCGCGAATCATAAAATCTCCTAAAGCAATAATTCCTTCACCATCACGAATAATCCCTCCTATAATTGCTGATCTAGGGAAATCTAAATCTTTTATTTTTTTATCGCACACTTCAGAAGTTTGCTTCACAATAAATTCTAATAATTCAGCATTCATATTATTGAGCTTGGTCATTGCAACCACTTCTCCTTTTCTAATAAACCTGAAAATATTATTTGCCGCTAAAAGTTTTTTATTAATAAGTGTATCTATCCCAATAGAATGGCTTAATTGAAAATAATCCATGTTTTCTACCAAAGCAATAGTCTTTTTAACACTCTTCGATTTGGCAACAAGACAAGACATAATATTAGTTTCGGAATTACCTGTTACAGCAATAAAAGCATCCATATCATGAATATTTTCTTCTTCTAAAAGCTCTACATTCCTTCCATCGCTATTTATAACTAGGGTATTGGGCAGCTCATCTGCAAGGTCAAAAGCTTTTTCACGATCATTTTCAATTAACTTTACATTGAAATTATTTCGGCATAGATCTGAAGCTGTTTTCTTCCCTATTTTGCTTCCACCAAGTATCATTACATTTTTAATAGTTTGCTTCACCTTGCCCGTAAGCTTATAAAGCTCATCTACCCCACTATCAACTGTAATAAAATAAACCTGATCCCCTTCCTTAAACTGAGTATCTCCCCTTGGTATAAGTGTATATTGAGTACCAAATCGTTGTATGGCAATTGGTACAAAATGAAGTTGCGGGAAAATTTTTGCGGCTTCCTTAACTGTTTTACCTACAAAAGTAGCAGTTCTAGAAAGGCTAAGGCCTATCATAGTTAATGCCCCATCTTCAAATTCATAACTATCATCAAAAGCAGATTGATTTAATAACAAAGCGATCTCACGAGCTGCGAGTGCTTCTGGCGAAATAAGTTCATCTATTCCAAATTTATCAAACCCAATTTCCTCTTTATAATCTAAAAACTCAGTATTAGAAATACGGGCGATCGTGCGTTTAGCTCCAAGTTGTTTTGCCAAAACGCAAACTGTAATATTCGTAGCTTCGCTAGAAGTCACGCTAATTACAAGATCTACATTTTTAACCTGAGCCTCCTTAAGAATATGAATTGAAGTAGCATCTCCCTTTAAAGTACGGATATCCAGATGAGTATCTGCATATACTAAATTATTCCTGTTATTATCTATAAGGGTAATATCTTGCGATTCGTAGGAAAGGAGTTTTGCCAAATGAAATCCAACTTCTCCTGCACCTGCAATAATAATCTTCATACTTGTATTCCAGTTAAATGGAAAATCAAAGATAAGTTATTTTATACAACTGAATTTAGGTAGTATCTTAATAATTATACAATCTTATGAACTCTTTTATTTGATATCCCCTATCTTTGGATCAAATTTTTCCAATGAATAAAAAAGTAACGCCCTACAAAGATTCTTCGCTTAATAAAAAAGAGCAGGTAACTCAAATGTTTGATAATATCTCTAAAAATTACGACGGACTTAATCGTGTTATTTCATTTGGAATAGATATTAAATGGCGTAAAAAGGTTGTGGATTTAGTAAAGACAAAAAATCCAGATAATATTCTGGATATTGCAACTGGAACTGGAGATTTGGCTATTAATTTAGTTGAAACAGGCGCTAAAGAAATTATTGGTTTAGATATTTCTGAAGGGATGCTTAACGTAGGAAGAAAAAAAATTGGAGCAAAAAATCTTTCTGAAAAAATAAAAATGGTTAAAGCAGATTCTGAAGCGCTACCATTTGAAAGCGAAACATTTGATGCGATAACTGTCGCATTTGGGGTTAGAAATTTTGAAAATTTAGAAATTGGACTTTCAGAAATATATAGAGTTTTAAAACCTAAAGGAATTTTTGTAGTTTTGGAAACTTCTGTTCCTACCAAATTTCCCTACAAACAAGGTTATAAATTTTATTCCACAAAACTGTTACCAGTAATTGGAAAATTATTTTCGAAAGATAAAGTTGCATACTCATATTTAAGTGAAAGCGCAGCAGTTTTTCCATATGGAGCAAAGTTCAACAATATTTTAAGTAAAATCGGGTTTATAGATATAGAAGATAAGCCTCAAACATTTGGTGTTGCAACCATTTACACAGCTTCTAAATAACCATATGAAAAATTTTGTTGCCATTATAGGGCTTTGTTTGATCTGTTCTCAAGCGAATGCTCAAATATTTTCAGGAGAAAGTATTATTAATCAAGAAAACATTGACAACAAACGTTGGTCTTGGGGATATTATTTAGGTTTTAATACCTACGATTTTGATTTTGATTATAAAAATTATAATCCAAGTCCACTTTTAGGGAAAGATTTTAATGTAGAAACAACTATAGGTTTTAATGTTGGTCTTGTAGGAAGCTTAAAATTGAATAACAATTTTGATCTTAGATTAGAGCCCGGAGTTAGCTTCAATACTAGAAATTTTCAAGCGCTTAAAGCTGATCAAAATACGTTCCGAGAGATCAATTCAACTTATGTTCACATTCCGCTACTCATTAAATTTTCAGCGGATAGACTTAATAATTTTAGACCATTTGTAGTTGCAGGAGCCTCTACCTCATTAAATTTATCTAGTAACGAAAAAAATCCCGATGATAATAGTGTAGGCCAGTTTAGAATGAAAACTACTACCTTTTATTATGAAGTTGGTGTAGGCTTAGATCTTTATTTACCTTATTTCAAATTTTCTCCATCTTTAAGAGGCGTATTTGCTATAAACGATGAATTAATTAGAGATGCGGATCCCGGAAGTTTATATACTGGAAATATTGAGCAAATGAGAACAAGAGGGGTGTTTTTAAATTTTACTTTTCAATAATTTTCTTTCCGCCTAAATTCACTTAACAAAATAGCTGTTGCCGTTGCCACATTTAAACTCTCCGTGTTATTTGCATTACTGAATTGAGGAATATTAATCTTCTTCTCCACTAATATTTCAATATCATGAGAAATACCGTTAGCTTCATTTCCTAAGATAAGTATAGCGTCTTTAGGAAATTCTGAAGAATATAAATCCTGACCCTCAAGAAAAGTCCCAACTTTAAGATGCGAATTGTTTTCCTTTAAAAAAAATGCTAAGTCTATATAATTTATGTTAACTCTTGTGATACTGCCCATACTTGCTTGCACAACTTTAGAATTGTAACAATCTACAGTATCTAAAGAACATAACAAGGTTTCAACTCCAAACCAATCACAAAGTCTAATTATAGTCCCTAAATTTCCTGGATCCCTTATCCCATCCAATGCGATTGTAATCCCTTCTATTTCTATCTTAGAAGAAATTGGAATTTTAAATAAAGCCAAACCTATCTGTGCAGTTTTTAATCGGCTTATTTTATTTAATTCCACCTCAGAAATTAGATGTGTTTGTTCTGGAGAAGCATTAAAAATATCTTGTGAAGTAAATAGTGAATGCAATTCAAAATTTGATTCTAAAACTTCCTCTATCCCCTTTTTTCCTTCAACAACAAACAACCCCATTTTGGTTCGATGTTTTTTTTGCTCAAGACTAGTTATTAACTTAATTTGGCTTTTGCTAACCATGCAATTAATGTATTTTTGAATCCTTAATTCAGCTTTATTGAAACGCTATCCCGCAAAAATATCGTTATTATTTTTAACCTTGGCATTTTTCATTTCGTGCGATGCTGTTAAAAGAGTTAAAAACGACGAATTACTACTTACGGAAAATACCATTTTTCTAAATGGTGAAAAAATTAAGGAATCTAGAATATACAATCAAGTATACCAAGAACCCAATGCAAAGCTATTAGGCACACCCTTAAGACTTCATTTTTATAATCTTGCAAAACCAGATCCCGATTCAGTTTTTCAAAATTGGCTTCATAAAAAACCCAATAGAATAAAGAGATTAGAAAATATTTATTCTCAAAAACAGGTATATAAAATTGAAGAATCCTATATAGACCTAAATAAGTGGATCAAAAAAACCGGGGAAGAACCTGTAATTATAAATGAAGAATTAACAAAAAAATCCAAAAACAGACTTCAGGCATGGTATTTTAATAATGGATGGTTTGATGCTGAAATAGAATATGACATAAAACCTCAGGACAATAAGAGAGGAGAAATAGATTATTTTGTTACTTCCTATGAGCCATATATTGTAGATTCCATTAATCAACGAATAGGTTCGGTAGTGATAGATTCAATTTATAATGCATATTCAGCCAGCTCTTTGATCACTTCGGGAGTGCAGTATAAAACTTTGGATTTTAATGCGGAAAGAGATCGATTGTCCAGATTATTCAGAAATAATGGTGTTTACTATTTCGATCAAGAATATATAAGTTTTGAGGCTGATACGGTTGATACTAACCATAAAGTAAATGCCACTGTAATAATTAATAACAGACAAGTCACTCAAGGAGATACCACAGCGAGGATCCCTTTTAAAATACATAAAATAAGTAAGGTAAATGTGTTTACAGACTACACTTTTAACAATCGCTATAAACCTGTAACAGATAGTGCCGTTTATAAAGGATATAATATTTATAGCTTTGATGAGCTGGAATATAAGCCTCGTGCTATTACAGATGCTATTTTCATAAAACCGGGAGAAATTTTTAAAGATACAGATAGAACTCGTACTTATAATAGAATGAGTTCTCTACGAGTGTTTAAATATCCCAACATAGAATACTCATTAGATCCAACAGATAGTACCAATACAGATTTAATAGCAAATATTTTTTTAAGTCCGCAGCCTAAATATTCTTTAGGGTTTGATTTTGATATTTCTCAGAGTAATATTCAGGATTTTGGGGTCGGCTTTGGAGGTTCGTTATTAATTAGGAACGTATTTAAGGGTGCAGAAAATTTTGAGATTTCCGCCAGAGGAAGTGTTGGATCTTCCTCCGATGCTGCTAGAGGAAGTTCACAAGATCAACTCTTTAATATTTCTGAGATTGGGGCCGACATTAAACTTATTTTCCCTCGGATTTTTATGCCATTTAACACTGAAAAATTTATCCCTAAGTACATGTCCCCGTTTACAACATTAAGTCTAGGGATAAGCACACAGAATAATATTGGATTAGATAAACAGAACTTAAATGGTATTTTAAATTACAAGTGGAATCCATCTAAAATACTTTCACATAGACTAGATCTTTTAAACATCCAGTATGTTCGAAATTTAAATACAGACAATTACTTTAATGTATACCAGAATTCATATAATAATTTAAATGAAATAGTACAATCTGGAGATGTAATTACCAATCCAAATTACATTAATGAAGTTGGAGAACTAATTATCCCTACAGGAGCTGAAGGTTTTATAACCGATGTTATTAACAGCAATCCAAATACATCTGGCATTTCCGAAGACCAGCGTCAAGTTATTGACAACATCAATGAGCGTAAAGACAGGTTAACAGAGAATAATTTGATTTTTGGATCAAATTTCACTTATGTAAGTAATAATAAAGAAAATTTATATGACGATGATTTCTCTAGATTTCGGTTTAAGATTGAAACTGCTGGAAATTTTCTAGCTGCTTTTTCAAGTCTAACTGGAGCAAAAAAAGATGATCAAGGGAGATATGATGTTTTAGGGGTAAATTACTCTCAATATGTTAAAACTGAAATAGATTATATAAAACACTGGAATTGGGGAAATAAAAACATTTTCGCAATAAGAGCATTTTCAGGGGTTGCTATTCCATATGGTAATGCTAATAGCATCCCGTTTATCAGAAGTTTCTTTGCAGGAGGCCCAAATGACAACAGAGCTTGGCAAGCCTATGATTTAGGTCCTGGCAGTACTGGAGGAAAGAATGAATTTAATGAAGCTAATTTAAAGTTGGCCTTTAATGCAGAGTATAGATATAATCTTTTTGGAGCCTTAAACTCTGCATTCTTTATAGATGTTGGGAATATTTGGAATGTGCTGGATATTGTAGAAGATCCTGCAGCTACTTTTACTTCACTCTCAGATCTTCAAGATATAGCTATTGGTTCTGGAGCTGGCCTAAGGTACGATTTCAATTTTTTTGTATTGAGATTCGATGTTGGTCTTAAAACTTATGACCCATCAAGATCTCTGGGTGCTAGATGGTTCAAAGATTATAATCTCTCCAATGCTGTTTATAACGTAGGTATCAATTATCCGTTCTAAACAAACTAATTTTCTTATTTTTGTAAATCTTAACTTAAAATAATAAACATGAGTCATAATATAAAACCAGGGGTTGCCACTGGAAAGGAAGTACAGGAAATTTTTAAGTATGCAAAAGAAAAAGGATTTGCTCTTCCAGCAGTAAATGTGGTAGGTTCTAGCACTGTGAATGCTGTTTTGGAAACTGCTGCAGATCTAAACTCTCCGGTTATCATTCAGTTTTCGAATGGTGGCTCACAGTTTAATGCAGGAAAAGGACTTTCTAATGAAAATCAAAAAGCAGCAATAGCTGGAGGTGTTGCAGGTGCTTTGCATATTCATGAGCTTGCTAAGGCCTATGGAGCAACCGTGATCTTACATACAGATCACTGTGCTAAAAAATTATTGCCTTGGATAGATGGTTTATTAGATGCTGGTGAAAAATTTTACAAGGAGCATGGTAAACCCCTATACAGCTCTCATATGATAGATCTTTCTGAAGAATCTTTAGAAGAAAATATCGAGATCTGCAAGACTTACTTAGAGAGAATGAGTAAAATGGGAATGACCTTAGAGATCGAATTAGGTATCACTGGTGGTGAAGAAGATGGAGTAGATAATACAGATGTAGATGATTCCAAATTATACACACAACCAGAGGAAGTCGCTTATGCTTTTGAGGAATTAAGCAAAGTTAGTGACCAATTTACTATTGCTGCAGCCTTTGGAAATGTACATGGAGTTTACAAGCCAGGGAATGTAAAATTAACTCCAAAAATCTTAAAGAATTCCCAGGAATTTTTAAGTAAAAAACTTGGACTTGAAGAAAATCATATTGATTTTGTATTCCATGGTGGAAGCGGTTCTACTGTTGAAGAGATTAGAGAAGCTATTGGTTACGGAGTTATAAAAATGAATATAGACACAGACCTTCAATATGCTTATGCAGAAGGAATTCGTGATTATATGGGAGATAACAAGGATTTTTTGAAAGCTCAAATAGGAAATCCAGAAGGTGCAGATGTACCTAATAAAAAATATTACGACCCTAGAGTTTGGTTACGTGCTGGTGAAGTTACTTTTAAGAATAGACTTAAAAAGGCCTTTGAAGATCTAAATAACGTAAATACACTTTAATAAAATGGAGCCTGAAATAATTAATAATTATTTCAGGCTTTTAATTATAATATAGATTATGGCTTGGTTTAAAAGAACACAAAAAGGAATTCAGACTGCCACTGAAGATAAGAAGGATGTACCAAAAGGATTATGGTATAAATCTCCAACAGGGAAGATTGTAGATGCAGAGCAATTGGAGAAAAATTTTTATGTAAGTCCCGAAGATGGATATCATGTTAGAATTGGTAGTAAAGAATATTTTAAAATTCTTTTTGATGACAACAAATTTAAAGAGCTTGATAAGAATATAGAATCTAAAGATCCATTAACATTTACAGATACTAAAAAATATACCGAGAGATTAAAAGCTGCGCAAGAAAAAACAGGACTTACAGATGCTGTAAGAACCGCGGTTGGAAAGTCGAAAGGAAATGATTTAGTAATTGCCTGTATGGACTTTAGTTTTATTGGCGGGTCTATGGGATCTGTAGTAGGTGAAAAAATTGCCAGGGCAGCAAATCACGCTTTGATAAATAATATTCCATTTATGATCATTTCGAAATCTGGAGGTGCAAGAATGATGGAAGCTGCGTTATCTTTAATGCAAATGGCTAAAACATCTGTAAAATTAGCACAATTAGCAGATGCTAATATTCCATATATTTCTCTATGTACAGATCCAACTACGGGAGGAACTACAGCTTCTTTCGCAAT
Organism: Gillisia sp. CAL575; assembly: GCF_000403785.1. GTDB lineage: Bacteria > Bacteroidota > Bacteroidia > Flavobacteriales > Flavobacteriaceae > Gillisia. Next base: position 9,492 of record NZ_APHJ01000020.1, on the reverse strand, counting down.
GTTAGGAGATATCAATATTTCTGAACCTGGAGCGCTAATAGGATTTGCTGGACCAAGGATTGTAAAAGATACTACAGGGCAAGATCTTCCAAAGGATTTTCAGACTGCAGAATATTTGAAAGATCATGGATTTTTAGACTTTATAACCCCCAGATCGGAATTAAAAGACAAGGTGAATTTATATTTGGACTTGATTTTAAATCAGCCAGTTAGAAGCTAAAAGAAGGGTTTTAAAGAATTTATTTAGCCTGATAATAAAAGATTTCACACGTATTACCTTTAATAAAAATATAGTATATTTGCGCCTTGACAGAAATACTGTCTGTACATAAAAATCATTAAAATTAATATTGGAATGTATTTAACTAAGGAAGAAAAGCAAGAGCTTTTTAAAAAACATGGAAATAGTGCTACAAACACTGGATCCGCAGAAGGTCAAATCGCATTGTTTACACAACGTATTTCACACCTTTCTGGACATTTAAAAACAAATCGTAAAGATTATAACACTGAGCGATCTCTTGTAAGATTGGTAGGGAAAAGAAGAAATCTACTTGATTATTTAATGAAGAAAGATATCTTAAGATACCGTGCTATCGTAAAAGAATTAGGATTAAGAAAATAATTTTCAAGGGAGCTATATGCTCCCTTTTTTTTATTCGTATTAATATAACTTCTCACTGTCTTTAGAATTATTTTAAAATTTTTACTCTTAGTAAAGTCGAAGAGTAGTTTTTCATTGGTCACACAACAACCACACAACAACACAACTTGTTCGTCCAGAAAGACGAAGACCATTGTATAACACACAATTTGTATTTATGCAAATTGGAATTGAAAAAAAACAATATGATACCAAAAGTTTTTAAAGAGGTTATCGATCTTGGGGACGGTAGAGAAATTTCTATCGAAACCGGAAAATTAGCAAAACAGGCACACGGATCCGTAGTGGTTCAGTCTGGAAAATGTATGATGCTTTGTACTGTAGTTTCTAACTACGAACAAAAAGATCTAGATTTCTTACCATTAACGGTAGATTACCGTGAAAAATTTGCAGCCGCAGGACGTTACCCAGGTGGTTTCTTCAAAAGAGAAGCACGCCCTAGTGATGGTGAAGTTTTAACAATGCGTTTAGTGGATCGTGTTTTACGTCCCCTATTCCCTAAAGATTACCACTCTGAAACTCAGGTGATGATCCAGTTAATGTCTCACGATGATGATGTTATGCCAGATGCTATGGCAGGACTTGCCGCTTCTGCAGCAATTCAGTTATCTGATTTCCCATTTGAATGTGCTATCTCGGAAGCAAGAGTAGGACGTGTTAATGGTGAATTCGTAATCAACCCAACAAGAGCACAATTAGAAGAATCTGACATCGATATGATGATTGGAGCTTCTGCAGATTCTGTGATGATGGTTGAAGGTGAAATGGATGAGATTTCTGAAGAAGAAATGGCAGACGCTATCAAGTTTGCTCATGAGCATATTAAAGTGCAATGTGCTGCTCAATTAAGATTAGCAGATGCTGTTGGAAGAAAAGAAGTGCGTGAGTACCCAGCAGAAAGAGAAGATGCAGATCTTAAGAAGAAAGTTCACGATATGGCATACGATAAAGTATATGCTATAGCAAAAGCTGGTTCAGCAAAGCATGAACGTAGTGCAGCTTTCAGTCAAATAAAAGAAGACATTAAAGCAACTTTCTCTGAAGAAGAGATGGCAGATTATGGTGGTTTAGTTTCTAAATATTACCGTTCTGCTGAAAAAGCTGCAATTAGAGATCTTACTTTAAACGAAGGACTTCGTCTTGATGGTCGTCAGACTGTTGATATTCGTCCTATTTGGTGTGAGATTGATTATTTGCCTTCTGTACACGGTTCTGCAATCTTCACACGTGGAGAAACTCAGGCTTTAGCTACAGTAACTTTAGGTACTTCTAGAGACGCAAATAAAATTGATATGCCATCTTATGAAGGAGAAGAGAATTTCTACCTTCATTATAATTTCCCTCCTTTCTGTACAGGTGAAGCAAGACCTATTCGTGGAACCTCTCGTAGAGAAGTTGGTCACGGTAACTTGGCTCAACGCGGATTAAAAGGAATGGTACCAGATGATTGTCCTTACACGGTACGTGTAGTTTCTGAAGTTTTAGAATCTAACGGTTCTTCTTCTATGGCAACTGTTTGTGCTGGAACAATGGCTATGATGGACGCAGGAATCCAGATGAAAAAGCCAGTTTCTGGTATTGCAATGGGATTAATTTCTGATGCAGAATCTGGAAAGTTTGCTGTATTATCTGATATTCTAGGTGATGAAGATCACTTGGGAGATATGGACTTTAAAGTAACTGGAACGGCAGATGGAATTACCGCTTGCCAGATGGATATTAAAGTAAAAGGATTGCGTTACGAAATTCTTGTAAGTGCTTTGAAACAAGCTAGAGAAGGTCGTTTACACATTTTGGATAAAATAACTGAAACAATCGCTACCCCTAGAGCAGATGTAAAAGAATATGCTCCTAAAATGGTTTCTGTTCGTATTAAAAACGAATTTATTGGTGCGTTAATTGGACCAGGAGGAAAAGTGATACAAGAACTTCAAAAAGAAACTGGATGTACTATCGTTATTAACGAAGATCCAGTAACTGAAGAAGGTATTGTTGAAATCTTAGGAACAGGACAAGAAGGAATCGATAAGGTATTAGCCAAAATTGATTCTATCACGTTTAAACCAGAAGTGGGATCTGTATATGAAGTAAAAGTAATCAAGATGTTAGATTTTGGCGCTGTTGTAGAATATTTAGATGCTCCAGGAAACGAGGTGTTATTACACGTATCTGAATTAGCTTGGGAACGTACAGAAAACGTAAGCGATGTAGTAAACATGGGCGATGTGTTTGATGTAAAATACTTTGGCCTAGACAAACGTACGCGAAAAGATAAAGTTTCTCGTAAGGCATTGATGGACAAGCCAGAAGGTTATGTTGCACCTAAGCCAAGAGAAAATGATAGAAACGACAGAGGTCGTGATAACAGAGGATCTAGAGATTCCAGAGGCCGTGATGATAGAGATCGCAAGCCTAGAGAAAATAGAGACTAAGTTATTAAAAGTCATATTTAAGAGGTCGATTGAAAAATCGGCCTTTTTTTTTGTGCTAATTTCAAAATAAGTTTTATTGCGTTAGGGATTGCAGCAAAAAGCCCACAGCGACCATAGAGAGCGAGGACTTGGAGCGGAAAGCCCGACCCTGAAATCCATTTTTATGGATCGAAGGGGAACGCTAAAAAAATATTTAGCAGGACTTTTGTAACATTTTTAGGAACTCTTACGTATAACTTAATACAAGAGCTATTCATAATTAAAAATCCAGGGAGAAGATAGATGAGACAACTTAAAATTACGAAGCAGGTAACTAACAGAGAAACCGCTTCGCTAGATAAGTATTTGCAAGAAATTGGTAAAGTAGACCTAATTACTGCTGAAGAAGAGGTAGAATTAGCACAAAAAATTAAAGCGGGTGATGACCGTGCACTAGAGAAATTGACAAAAGCGAACTTGCGTTTTGTTGTTTCGGTAGCAAAGCAATATCAAAATCAGGGATTAACTCTTCCCGATCTTATAAACGAAGGAAATTTAGGGTTGATTAAAGCTGCGAAACGTTTTGATGAAACTCGTGGTTTTAAATTTATCTCTTATGCAGTTTGGTGGATTAGACAATCTATCCTACAAGCATTGGCAGAGCAATCTCGTATTGTACGTTTGCCATTGAATAAAATTGGATCTATAAACAAGATCAATAAAACATTTGCTTTTCTTGAACAATCTCATGAGCGCCCACCAAGTGCTGAAGAAATTGCAAAGGAATTGGATATGACAATTAATGACGTGAAGGAATCCATGAAAAATTCTGGACGTCACGTATCTATGGATGCTCCTTTGGTAGAAGGTGAAGACTCTAACTTGTACGATGTATTGCGTTCTGGTGAGTCTCCAAATCCAGACAGAGAATTATTGCATGAATCTCTAAGAACAGAAATAGAACGCGCTTTAGAAACGCTTACTCCGCGGGAAGCCGATGTTATTAGATTGTACTTTGGTCTTGGTGACCAACACCCTATGACATTAGAAGAAATTGGAGAAACTTTCGATCTTACTCGTGAGAGAGTTAGACAGATAAAAGAAAAAGCGATTAGAAGATTAAAGCATACTTCTAGAAGTAAGATCTTAAAAACATACTTGGGATAATATTCCCTTAAAGATGACAACAGTATACCCGATTCTTATCGGGATAACTGTTCGTTTTTTGATTGATGAATGACCCCGGAGTGATGACCGGGGTCTTTTCATTTTATGATTTATACTTATATTCTATAAATTATACTATTAACTTTCTTATAGGCTGGTAATTAAATTATTCTTTTACAATACTTAACCAATAAAGCCAAATTATGCATTATGCTATTTGCTATGTAAGCAGCGCATACCCAAATCTTACAGAATACGAAATTAAAAGCATTTTAAACTTCAGCCGGGACTGCAATAATGAAAATAATATTACAGGAATATTGTTATATTCTGATGGAAACTTTTTTCAGGTCCTTGAGGGCAATATGGAGATAGTAAAATCTCTTTTTGTAAATATAAGAAATAACAAAAATCATCAAAACATCATGGTGATTTTCGAAAAAGAAGTTTCTATTACTCAATTTGACACTTATCAATCAGATTTTATTACTCTCGATTCTCGTTTTCAGTCTGATATAGATTTGTATTTTTCTCAAATAGAAAAATTGAATCCTAAAATTCAAAGTTCTGTGCGATATATTTTAAATAGTTTTGCCAAAGGAATCATATCTATATAATCCATATTATTTACGTCTGTTAAATAATTGCACCAAGTATTTATTAAAATATAAAAAAAGGATTCTAGAAACATTATTATAAAAACATAATTGAAATAAAATACCCATAATCTAAAAAACATTATAATCTCAAAACTATGGTATAATTATCATTTTATTTTGTGATGAATAAACTGAAAAGACAGATTTTTATATTAAATTATAATGATTTTTTTAGAAAATTATAACATATTCCTACAATCACCCAGATTTTAAATCCCTAAATTATTCTTTTAAAATTTGAATGAAACCTAGAATTATGAGATATGCTATAGTATATGTAAGCACAGCTTCCAATAACTTAAAAGATGAAGAAATTCAAAATATTTTAAGTTCAAGCAATACATGGAACAACAAAAATGATATAACTGGTCTTTTATTATTTTCAGAAGGCAATTTCTTCCAGATTATAGAGGGTGAGAAAAAAACAATTACTGAATTGTTTGAGACTATCCAGGAAGATGACCGACATCACAATATTATGCAGATTTTTGGAAAAGACATCCACAAAGATGCCTATGACGGATATGTTTCCGATTGTGTTTCTGATCAATCAGATTACGAACCAGAGAAATTTCAACATTATTTAAATCATATTAAAGTTTTGGACAAGACTGCTCAAAAAGCCGTAGAAAATATATTAAAGGTATTTTTACCTATTTAGAAAGAGCTAAACCTATTTTCTTGTTATTTTTGTGTGCACTATAAAGACACATAACAACTTATGAGCACAAAACTTATTGCCCCATCTGTATTAGCAGCCGACTTTGGGAATTTACAAAGAGACCTAGAAATGATCAATATAAGTGAAGCCGATTGGTTTCATATAGATATTATGGATGGTGTTTTTGTACCAAACATTTCTTATGGGATGCCAGTTTTAAAAGCTATTTCTAAACATGCTAAGAAGACTATAGATGTACATTTAATGATCGTAGATCCAGATAGATATATCAAGGAATTTGCTGAATTGGGCTCTGATATTCTTACTGTACACTATGAAGCTTGTACTCATCTTCACAGAACAATACAGGCGATTAAAGCGGAAGGAATGAAAGCTGGTGTTGCTCTAAATCCTCATACTAATGTAGATTTATTGAAAGATATCATTAAAGATATCGACTTAGTGCTCGTAATGAGCGTTAACCCCGGCTTTGGTGGTCAGAGTTTTATTGAAAACACTTATAATAAAGTAAAACAGTTAAAATCGATCATTGAGAATGCAGGTGCTCATACACTAATTGAGGTAGATGGAGGAGTAACAGATAAAAATGCAGCTCAACTTACCAAAGCCGGAGCAGATGTTTTGGTGGCTGGAAGCTATGTTTTCAAAGCTTCTAATCAAATAGAAACAATAAAAGGACTTAAAGAAATTGCAAATTCAAACTAAAGAATTCGATATTATTATAATTGGTGGAGGTCCAATTGGAATTGCTTGTGCCTTGGAAGCAAAAAAACGTGAGTTAAGCTATGTTATTTTAGAAAAGGGATGTTTAGTAAATTCTATTTACCACTACCCTACTAATATGACCTTTTTCTCTACTTCTGAAAAATTAGAATTAGACAACATACCTTTTATAAGCACTAATCCAAAGCCACATAAAGCCGAGGCCTTAGAATATTATAGAAGGATCACTACTTCCAATGAATTGAATATTCATTTATTTGAAAAAGTGAGTTCTGTAGAAACTTTGGATAACAAACTTCATAAGGTAACGACCACTAAAGCTGAGTATACTGCCAAAAATGTGATTGTAGCTACGGGATTTTATGATATTCCAAATTATTTAAGTATAGAAGGAGAAAACCTCCCAAAAGTCTCACATTACTATAATGACCCACATTACTTTGCAACTCAAAAAACAATAGTTGTAGGCGCTAGTAATTCTGCAGTAGATGCTGCATTAGAAATTTATCGTAAGGGCGGGGATGTTACAATGATAGTTCGGGAAGATGCTATTGGAGAACGAGTAAAATATTGGGTGAGACCAGATATAATTAATCGTATAGAAGAAGGAAGTATTAGAGCTTATTTCTCTTCAGAGTTAAAGGAGATCACAGAAAAGGATGTTCTTATTAACACAGCAGACGGAGAAATAAGACAGGAAAACGATTTTGTAATATTACTTACTGGATATCGTCCAAATTTTGATTTTTTAAAATCTATGGGAATATCTCTTTCTGAAGATGAAAAAAGAATTCCAACATATAATGAAAACACAATGGAAACTAATATACCAGGAATTTATCTTGCAGGAGTTATTTGTGGTGGAATGGAAACTCATAAGTGGTTTATAGAAAACTCTAGGATTCATGCAAAGATGATCCTTGACGACATTGCGAAAAACAAATAACAAACTTCGGGACAAGTCGATGCAATATATGCAAACGGTCCGGAAGGAAAATAATTTACTAACGAATTACGAATTTTACCTTTTAGTGAGCAAAAAAAGGAGAGGAACTTAAATTCAAGTTCCTCTCCTTTTTTAATTGCTTTAATTTATTTTATAATACCACCACTTCAGCATCCCTATAACTATATTTTCTTCTATTTAATAATTTTCCATAAAAAGCTAAATCGTCATTTTGATAATTAAAAGAATCTTTTAACCATTTATTAGATCTTTCAATTGGAAAAGTGAAAATCTGTATTATTGGATAATGAGAATTGTTTGTATTAGTGTCTTCGATACCAATTTCTATTGTTTTCTGTTCCTTATTAAAAGAGACATATTTTGCTAAAAAATTATACTTAATTAGATCTCTAAAGTCTTCAGATAATTCTTCACATTCAATACATTCTTTTAAATAATCGGCTACTATAACTTTCATAGCAGATTGAATTTCGAACTTATTATAATAGGATGTCATAGGCTAAGTATTTTTATATAGATGATAAATTTACCCTAATCCCTTAAACCTTAAATCATTTTATAGAAGGTTTAACGAAGCTTCCTAATAATATCAAAAAAAAAAAATGCCTCAGTTTTTAAGTTGAGGCATATAATCATGATAATTTGATTAGTTAATTAATCTACTATAATTCTCTTTTCATAGGAGTGTCCAGTAGCAGTTGTAATCTTTATAATATAAATTCCGCTCATTAAATTTCTTCTTTGGAAATCTACATCGTAATTCTCCATTGCTTTAACTGTACCTGTATATAAGCTTTCTAACATTCTTCCAGAATAGTCAAAGAGTCTAAGTGTTACAATAGCATCTTCCTTAAGGCTGAAACGTATTGTTGAAGCGCTGATCACAGGATTAGGTGATACTGCTAGTGTTTCTAATATCTCAGGCTGCAGGTCTTGCATGATAACTGGAGTTCCTTTAGTCACAATTTCCTGAGCTTTACCTTTTGGTTTGTGAATCACTATGGAGCCACCACCAATAATAGTTGCATCGTCTGAAACTTCGGAGACACCACGTTTGTTATCGTATAGAAGCGAACTGGAAGAATTGTTGTCCCATATCATAATTCTGAACTTATCAGTTCCACCACCTCCGGATACTTGACCATCAATAGCTATTACTCTAAATTTATGGTTTCCTACCCCATTCACGGTTCCCGTACCGGTATAAGTTGCCTTAGCTCCTGAAATTACCAGTTGCATATTGTCAAGCATGGCACTTGAGAAGTGTAGGTCTCCTGCTTTAAATTGGAAGTTTGTATTTCCATCTACCTCATTGGTGTTGTTCTTTCCTGTCTTGTATTTAGCATTGAAACCGAAGTTCGCTTTTCCTACAACATCCGCCTTAATACCAGTCATCGCACCAACTGGCGAATCTATCCAACCACCACCGGTTACAAATCCTCCTGCTGGGTCATAAACTGGAAGGAATACAACATCAGTTGCAGAGCATCCACCTGCCAAAGCTGTTACCGGATAAAGATTCGCTTCTAGTTTGCTAAGATTGAATGTTGCTACACCATTTACAGAGGTTGCTGTTGGTGAACCAAAACCTAACACATTTAGAGTGACAACAACTCCATTAAGTGGCATTGTCCCATCTTTTACTACAATCGTTATACTTACATCCTCATTTATGCTTCTTGGCATTTGAGCATTAGTGACATCTAACGTAACCGTTTTCACTGTTAACTCACCAGAGATATAAGAAATATTATAATTACTCAACCCTGTACCTACAGCTGCCGATATATTTATCGCGTAAGGTGAACCTGTCGTGCTTGCTGATGGAATAGCACCATTGGATGTTATAGTTGCCGAACTTACAGCATCTCCATTTACCAATCCTACATGGGTAAATTCTAGACCGGTGAAAGTAATGGTCTGACCGCAATATTTAGATGCATTTTTAGCTGTGATGGTAATTGGAGCTTTGTTGATTACAATCGCTGCAGTTCCGCTTTGATTAGTATAGTTTGCCCCTCCGGTGAATGTCCAATTGGCTGTACCGCCTGGAACATTGGTGAAGCTAGCGCCAAGATTCAATCCTGTCAACGTTTCCCCTGCTACACCTAGAGCTGATCCAGTTGCACCATGTGCTAATGCATCGTATGTGCCAGTGTAACCTGTTACCGTGATGGCAGCATCTGATTTGCCGATTACGATTTGAACGTTACCTGCAT
>NZ_APHJ01000019.1 GCF_000403785.1 Gillisia sp. CAL575 | reverse complement strand
AGGAACTTATTGTGGAAATAAAAGGAGTTGAACCTTCTCTATAACTACCCAACCTCGGGATTTCTTTTCAATAACTAATCGTGAACTTTTACTACCGCTCAAAGCGGCTGCAAATATACAATGTTTTTTATTTACCAAACAAAACTAATTGAAGTTTTTTTTAGATAAATTTTTAAAAACTTTCATCCTTAAATCTTACATTATAATCTCACTAATCAAGAACTTATACTACCGCTAAACGCGGCTGCAAATATACCATCTTTAATTTCTATCCCGCAAACTTATTTTGAAGTTTTTTTAGTTAAATTTTAACCTCTAAAACCCTCCTAATCCCGCGTCAATCAAAGAACTTCGCTATCTCATGAACCCTATGGCTCATTCCTTAGCGGGTGCAAATATACACCGTCTTTTTTCTTTACCACAAGCTTTTAATCAAGTATTTCTTAAAATAATTTTAATCTTTTCTTAATGCTTTAATATTACGTGAGTTACTACTGAATTATTTTTTATGGAGATTCCATTTTGTTCAAATAATAAGACCGTCAGTGACGGTGCGTTAGGGATTGAAGCGGTAGCACCCAATGAAACTTCGTGCAATTGGGACTACAAGCGGAAAGCCCGGCCCTGAGTTTCGCGAGGAGAAACGCCCAAGAAAAACAAAAAAAATTAAAGAAAGAAATCCCAGACAAGACCAAATCTCACCAAGAAATCTCGATAGGGATGTTCTGGAGCAGCGAAATTATTATTACTGTTTATTAAAGAGTTTAGATGTTCTAGCTTAAAAAAGATCCTTGTTTGCTTAACCTTTGCATTGAAAAAGAAATCTACAACCGGGAAGGCTCCAAATTCTTGTTCGTTTTGAACATAGAATTCTGCCAATACAGGATCGTAACCATCCATTTGGTAGCTAGAGAAATACTTTAATGTAAAGCCGGTTTGTAAATAAAGCGCTCGTTTAAACCAGTGGTCGCTATAATAAAGTGTATTCCGCGTTGTGAAATCTGGGATATTTAAAACATCTTCCCCATTAATCACCTTTTGATACATCACGGTATTATCCAACGCGAATTTACCGTAATGAAACTCCTTACTTGCTTTCAACTTAAAATAGTTGATGTCCTCATTATCCTGAAAAGGTTTAGTATAGCCAGGATCATTAGAGGAGAAATATGCATAATTTGTTATTCGGGTAAAACTAGCATCTACATTCGCCAAATTAGCAGATTCCAATTTCACAGATAAACTTTGAGTGGTGGTGTTTTCAAAATCTGTTTGCCAGTTGTAATTAATGTAATCACTTTGATAGAGCTGAAAATTGAAATTAGGGGCACTCTCATTACTTCTAAGTTCAGCTGTAACTTGGTTATTCTTATTAATAAAATAATTTGCCCCAGCCAAGAAATTATGACCACTAAAATCCCCAGCTACATTAACCATAAAGTCTCCATACATCTTTAAAGGTCCAAAGTTTTTAGTATACTCTGCTCCTGCCGCGTAATTCTCTCCTATAATTCTGTTGGTAATAGTTTGATCCTCTAAAACAAAAACGGAATTGTAGCCGTAGTTATAGTTTGTAAGCCCTGCTTTTATTTTCAGTTTCCCAAGAGTAGTGTTTGCATATGTAACTCCAGCAATATTACTTATATTTCTTAGCTTCACCCTATCCCTAAGATCAGTGGTTTTAAAAGAAGTTCCAAAAATTTCGACTGGCGCGTCTTGTTTAAAAATGTACTTCTTATCACTAAAGTCTAATTCATGATTAATGGTAAGTCTATTATTTTTTCCGTTTGCAAGATCATATTCCTGAGCCAGGAAGAACCGCTTTCCATATAAAATGTTTTCTGCATTCTCAAATTTAACTTCTAAGATAGATCTATCATCAAACTCTGTTTCTTTTCCAATATATTGGTCTAAAGCCTGATCTGTTAGCCCACCATTCTCTTGGTTTAGCAGATCTTGAGAAACGAAATGAGTTTTAAGCCTGTATTTATTACTTAGCGTTGCGTAATTGAGTGTAGCTCTAAAGTTCCCCGTACTCGTTAATACATTTTGATATTTACCTAAGGAACGTAAACCTTTATATGCTACAGAGAAATTTAATCTTTCTGATGTATTAATGGTAAAGAAGGCATCTAAGGTTTGACCTTGCTCTGGCACGGTTTTAAAATAGAGCTCGGTAAGTGGAGTGGGAACTTTGAAATAATTGATATCCTCTACTTCCATAAAGTTATAATGCCTCGCTCTGGCTCCTAAATCTGGGATTAGATCGCTCTTACTGAAATCATGAGCAAGCTTATTATAGGTTTGCCCAACATTGGCGAAAGGGACTAATTCAAAATTATCTTTTCTTAGATAATTGAATTTGTAATCTTTTTGTATTGTTAATGTAGTATCTACAAAGGTAGAATCTCCTGAAACGGTAAATATTTTATATGCTGCAATGGGTGGTTTTGGAACCGTATCTTTTTTTATTGTATTACTAACATTATTGTCTTCTTGAGATCCACCACTGCCAAATCCAAGTTTTCTTTGCCCGAATGAACTGATAGAAAAAATTAAAAAAAATAAAATAATAAGTTTTCTCATGAAAATTTAAATGTAGACCAAAAATATAATAATTCTATCAAGGTAACTGTAGTTTGTTGAAACAAAAAAACCACCCAACTAGGGTGGCTAATTTTATAATAAACTTTACAGTCCCAGATTGATAATTCCATTGCTAGTCTTTTGATAAGGATATCCACGCCAAAAAAAACCTTGTCCCTCGAATCTCCAAACTACTTCTTTAGTTTCAGTAACCTCCCAAAACCCAAAATTACCTTGAGTAATTAAAGTATTCCCGTTAGGTAACCTGTAAGCTCCAGATACTTTTGGCGAAAACAGATCTGGATCACTAAAACTCCATTTAACCTCTAATTTATTCTCTTTATTAGCTTTTAAGTCAAATTTAGCAGGAATTTCCAGTTCATAGACAGTCGAGTGTGGATCCAGTGCTAGAAGTCCATTCGAAAACACCAATAAAGAATTTCCGCCGGGAACTAAGTTTGGATTGTGGTTATGGAAAAACATTCTTTCGCCTACATTATTGTAAGCCTCTGGGTTACCAAAGCGGTAAACTAGATCGCCACCTTTTTCATAATTTCCACCACTAGAAGTAAACACCTCTAATTGAGTTGTGCTATGATCAATTACCCAGACTTCACTAAAATAGTTTACACTTAGATAAATAAGATCATTCGCTGCATCATATTCTAAAGCATTGGCATGAAAAATATCACCATTGTAATTCCCTTCCTTTAATGGGTCCTCATAATTTATATTAACCTTTTCAGGAAAATCTGAAATGACACCATAATTATCCAAAAGATTATCTACATCTTGCACTAGATGGTCCCATACATTCCATTGCCAAACAATTTGGTTTGAAATGGGATCGATCTCAATAATCTTTTCAGCGTAAACTGTCGTAAATTCACCCGTATAACCAATTGAGGTTAAATCTTCTTCGGTTTTTTTCTCCCAGGCCACAAACAAAACATTCCCATTTGGTAACATTTCTACATCATGATGCGCTAAATTAACATCATTGGAGTACGTATAATCCCAGAGCAATTCTCCAGAAGGAGCGATTATAGCAAACCTACCGCCAAAACCTCCAAAGGTGTAAGCTGGATCCTCTACCGTTAATGCAACTAATAGATTTCCGTTTTCCAGTAATTCTGCATCATTTCCAATACCTGAAGGAAGATTCCATTCATATAGAATTTCTGACTCCTTCTTCTCCATCATATACACTCTATTGTTACTAGCATCATTTACTAAAACATATCCATCTTGTATTTTATCTTGTTTAAAAACTATCACATTACCGGCAATATCTGTAGCAACAGTATCTATTACAATCACTTCCTCTTCTTCCTCTTCTACAATGGTAGGCTGAAAATCATCATCGCTTTGGCAGGAATAAAAACCAAAGCCCACTAAAAATATTAATATTTTAATTCTCATAAGTATAAAAACAAAAAAAAGGTGATTTGAAATAAATCAAACCACCTTTCATAATTATAATTAATGTTACAAAATTAGAAAGTAACTTCAACGCTAGTTTCAGTTCCAAAATCTCCACTTAAAGTAGCAAGTACTTCACCTGCATACGTTAATGTAGCTCCTCCATCTGCAATACCATCACCATAAGAATCCGTAAGGATAAAGGTATAAGTACCAGAAGCAATACATAAAGATCTTGTTGCAGTAGCAGTTGTTACTTTAAGAACAGTAACACCATCAGAGTCAATTAACTCCCAACCAGTTTCACTTGGATAAGCGTCTAAAGTAAGATTTACTACGAATTCCTTTCCAGGACATACTCTAGCAACATTTAATCTTACAGGAGACCCAGCAGTAAAACTAGGATCTGCTTCTAATCCAAGGAAAAGGCTTTTTCCAGCAACTCCTAAGCCAACATCTGAAACAGAAATACTAAGAGTTCCCTCGTTAGTACCACCTGGTATAGTAACTGTTCCAGGAACAGTATAACCACTAGCGCCAAGAGTTGTAGTTGGAAGAACCACAACGTTAAAAGTTCTGTCTTCATTCTTAATATTTGCAGAATAAACTTTTACATCATAATTGGTGGAACCACCTACTTCCACTCCTACATTCTCCCCTGCAGTAGGAGAAAATTGTAAGCTTACATATTCAGGGTTTGCAATCTCATCATCATAATCACAACTTGTAACAAGCCCGAGTGATAATAGAACTACGAATAATTTTAAAAAGTGTTTTATCATTTTAATAGTTTTTAAGATCGATTAGTTATTTTGAGTACTAACGAAAGGGTTAAATAAAATTTCCGCTTCAGGAATCTCAAAAGTCAATCTTTCATCATCAAAACGAATAGATTCCCCTACAAAAGAAAGATGATTAGATCCTCTTACTACAGTCCCTTTATTTCTCTTTAAAGCTAAATAACTTTTTCCTTCACCCCATAATTCAAGCCTTGTTTGAAGATATACTTCACTAACAAGCGCAGCACCAGAGAGACCATCAATATAAGATGAGTCATCCACACGTAGATCTAAAAGTGCTTTCAAAGAAGTTTGAGCTTCCAAATCCATTCCTAAATTTGCATTCGCTTCAGCATTAAGAAGGTACATTTCAGCAACTCTCATATAAATTAAATCTGAAGTAATAACCTGAGATGATCCCCTTGGTTGTCTTGCCTCCTCAAAAAATTTATTAAAAGGTTGTAAGTAGTTTGAACTAGTAGTAGTTTGATTAAATTGATTTTTTCTTATATCACCCTCTTTAAATTGCGCATAAAGACCCGCATCTATAGCTTTGTTATCTCCAAATCCTGCATAACTATAAGAAAAGTAGTCCATTTGTCCCCACCAGGATAACAAACCAACACCCGAATCTGAAGTAATATCTACACCCCACATCCAACCTGAAGTATTAGCATCATTAAATCCACCACCGTAAGGCTCTGTATCCGGACCGTCATGCATCATTCTAACTGCTTCAGTTCTACTAACAATTGAGTAAGCCCCGGAAGTAATTACATCATTGGTAAGTGTTTTAACTTCTTGCCATTCTCCTTTAGCAGCGTGAACATATGCTAAAATACCCTTTGCTACATCTTGATTAACTTGATTTTTAGCCGTACGACCAAAACCATCAAGTAAGGTAATTGCATCGTTTAAATCCTTTTCTATCTGATCGTATATAACAGAAGCTGCCACTTTAGGGCCATTTTCATCTGCCGGATCAAGATAGATAGGAAGAATTTCCTGTGCAGGATCGTAAGCATTCTGGTAGTATTGTGTCAAATAAAAATATGAATGAGCTCTTAAAGCTTTTGCTTGTCCCATGATGTACTTATTAGCCTCTAATTCTGGCGTTACATCATTTCCTCCAAGTCCAGCAATTACAACGTTTGTAGATCTAATAATACGATAGTAGTATCTCCAAGGCTGATAATTTGTTTGTCTTGTGAAATCAAGCGGTGCCTGAAATTCTGTAATGTCGGCACGGTACCATCCAAATGAACTCACAGAAAGAGCTGCATCTCCAGATAACATATCTCCAAAGATATCGTATGCTTTCTGACCGAAATCTGTATGGCTTGTAGTTCCTCCTGATCCAGATTCGAACATCAATGAATAAATACCTGCCAAAGTACCTTCAAGTACTGCGGGATTAGTTTTCGCAGCCTCTTCAACCTGGTCTGCTGTTAGAAACTCAGATGGCTGCTTTTCTAGGTAGTCTTCACTACAACTTACTCCAAAGAGCAGTATTGCAGCAACACCTGTTAGTTTTAATAAATTTTTCATTTTCGTTTTTTTTTAGAATTTAACTCTTACACCCATTGTAAAAGTGGTAAGTGGTGCATATAAACGTCGTCCTGAGTTACCCGTTTCAGTAGTATTTGGAAGAAAACCATCTCTGGCGGTCTTAGCAAATAAGTTATCTCCAGACACGAATAAATTTACATAATCTATTCCACTATTACCTAACTTTTCTTCATTCAAAGTATATCCTAACAACACATTATTAAGTGCAAGATAGTCTGTACTTGTCACAAAACGATCTGAAGTAGATGTTCCATTCACTATTCTGTTGTCAGTAAGTGCAGGCACACTAGTAATATCTCCTGGATTTTGCCATCTATTAAGGATATCTGTATGGTAGTTATTACCTACGGCACCAAAACGATCACTCATTAACTCAGCATATTGACCATCATATGAATACCCTCCAAGACTATAAATAAACTGAGAAGAGAAATTAAAGTTCTTGTAGTTTCCTCCCAATCTAAAACCACCTCTTACATCTGGAATAGAAGATTTATCAATATACTTATCTGTAGCATTTGCATAGGTTCTAGTAATAGTTCTTGCGATCACAGCATCTGGATTTGCTGCTAAATAAGGAGTTAAAGTAGAAATTCCTTCTTCCCCATTATCTAACAAGCCGTTACCATTTGCATCATTAAAGTATTGGTACCAAAGTGGAGCTCCATTAGATGGATCTACACCTGCATATTCTCTTACATAAATGTCGAAAATTGAACGACCTTCAGAATAAGCAAAAACACCTTGTGGATCTAATATTCTTTCTTCACCTGTAGAAGGGTCTATAGGCATTCTAGTGATTTCATTGGTAAGAATTTCACCGTTTATGTTTAGGTTCAAATTAAAATCTTCTGATTTAAATACATGACCAGTTAAGTTAAATTCTAAACCAGTGTTTCTTAAATCTCCATCATTAACAGTTATAATGGCAATTCCTTGAGATGGTCCAACTCTTCTATTAAAGATTTGGTCTGTAGTGTTTTTAACGTAATAATCCACAGAACCATCTAACCACTGTCCTAAACTAAACTCAGTACCTACCTGAAACATTTTTGAAGTTTCCCAAGTTAAATCTGGGTTTCCATTGTCTCTTGCAGAAAGTGAAATACCATCATTAAGGTTGTTGATATTGAATGTGTCATAACCAGGATAATACACAGGGTTACCATTAGCATCCGTCTGAGCTTCATCACCTAACACCCCATAAGATGCTTTTAATTTAAGGAAACTAACTATATCATTATTATATAGAAAGTCCTCATTAGAAACAATCCATGCTGCTCCTACAGAACCGAAAGTTCCCCATTTCTCATTAACAAACCTAGAAGAACCATCACGACGTACAGATCCCGTTAAGTAATATTTATCTAAGAAATCGTAATTGATCTGACTAAAGTAAGATTCAATAGCTCTACCCTCATTATATCCGGAATCAGGACTAGGTGAAACAACATAATTATTTAACTCATAAATATCCGAAGCCACCGCTTTTGTTTTATAAGCATCATTATAATTTCTTTCGAAATCATTTGATTCGTGAGCAGCCAAAACTTCAATAGTATGATCTCCAAACTGTTTGCTATAACGTAACAACTGAAGGAAGTTTGTAGTTAATCTTTCATTGTCTTGCTTAAATATAGTTCCTCCATCTCCTACAGCAGTACCATAGAATGGGTTTTGAACATCGGTTCTTCTATCTATAGAGTATTGAGCACCAAACCTAGTTTCGAATTTTAAATCTTGAGTAATATCAAAATCTAATGAAAAACTACCGTTTAGTTCATTTCTTTCTGTTCCATCAAAATCATATAAAGCAGATCCAATTGGATTTAAGTTATCAGACTGTGGTCTAGTTCTAAATCCTGAAGAACTTCCGTAATCTATTTGATTACCTCCAAAAATAGGATCTGGAACCAATTCACCATTTTCATCTCTTAGAAACACACCAAAAATTGGTGCAGTTTTATCTGCAAATTCAAATACGTTCTCAGAACCTACCGTCTGCCCATTATTTAAACTTTCAGAATAAGCATAACCAATATTAGCTCCAACTTTTAACCATTCTTTAACTTTAGAGCTAACATTTAAACGAGTAGTATATCTGTCATACCCTGTGTTTATTGCATAACCATCATCATTAAGATATCCAAAAGAAGCAAAATAAGTAGTTTTTTCATCTCCACCACCAAAACGAACATTTGCTTCAGTTCTAATAGCTGAATTAAAAGCTTCATCTATATAGCTTTCTGGAGTATACTTTCTCGTAACACCTTCACGAATTCTTCCTGTTTCAGGATCTATTAATTCTGCACCGTTAGCAACATTAAAAAGATTATATCCAACTGGAATGTAATTATCAGAAAAAAGTAATCCTGCTGCATAATCTGCAGGGTTTGCAACTCCGTTAATAAACCCGCGATTCTTAATTCCTTCATATACTAACTCAGTATAAGTTTCAGGAGAACGAATTACATCGTAACGAGGTATAATTTGAGCGTTAACACCTGTTCTTACATCAACTTCAATATAATCATCACCTGTACTAGAACCAGATTTAGTTGTAATCAAAATTACTCCATTTGCACCCCTAGAACCATAAATTGCAGTTGCAGATGCATCTTTAAGTACAGTTGTAGTTTTAATATCTGAAGGGTTAATCGAGTTAAGTTGGCCACTACCCGTAGTAAATGGAACACCATCAACAACATAAAGAGGATCACGGTTTCCATTTACCGATCCAAAACCTCTAATTCTAATTGTAGAAGTAGTACCCGGTTGCCCAGATGTATTAATAACATTTACCCCCGCAACCTCACCCGCAAGTGCTTGTGAGATATTTGAAACAGCTTTTACCTCAAGCTTTTCAGCATCGATAGTTGTTGCCGTTCCCGCAAATGATTGTTTGGTAGCAGTTCCATACCCTACAACGATAACTTCATCTAATGCTGAAGCATCTACTGCTAGACTTACGTTAACATTATTACTTGTTCCCACAGTAATTTTTTGGTTAGCAAATCCTATGTAACTAAATACTAGGATTTGTCCTGAAGAGGTTTGTATGGTATAATTACCATCAAAATCGGTTTGGGTACCTTTATTTGTACCCTGCACGATTACATTTACACCCGGAAGTGTTATTCCATCTCCATCCGTAACAGTACCTGTCACGGTTTTGTCTTGTGCAAAGGTTAATTGCACCACAAACGCTAAAAATAGCGTTAGAATTCCATTTAATCTTTTTTCCATTATTATGTTAATTTGAATTAGCCAGCGCCAAAAATCCTAATAAATATTGAATAAAACAATATTATTTGAAGTCTTGATGTGTTAAAATCTTAACACTACGCTATTTCTTAGATGCAATATTTATAAGAAGGTTGCGTGGAGTTCTTAGAAATAAATGTAAAATTTGCAAAATGTTATTAAATTCTCATAAACAATCCGGCTTAGAATGTGGAACTGACGAGGCTGGAAGAGGCTGCCTTGCGGGTCCTGTCACCGCTGCAAGTGTTATTCTGCCTAAGAAGTTTAAAAATTCTTTTTTAAATGATTCCAAGATCGTTAAATCAAATAAGAGAAATATTTTAAAAAAAATTATTCAGGAGAAAGCGGTGTCATTTGGTGTTTCCCATGTTTTTAATGCAGAGATCGATAAAATTAATATTTTAAATGCCTCTATTTTAGGAATGCACCAAGCAATAAATAACATGAATACTATTCCAGATCACATACTGGTAGATGGAAATAGGTTTAAGAACTATAATAATATACCGCATCTATGTATTATAAAAGGAGATGGCAAATATTTAAATATTGCCGCAGCATCCATTCTGGCAAAAACATATAGAGATGAGTTTATGAATTTAATTCATGAAGAATTCCCAATGTATAACTGGAAACAGAATAAAGGCTATCCCACAAAAGAACACCGAGCGGCAATTAGAAAATATGGTATTACAAAATATCATAGATTAAGTTTTAAATTGCTACCCGATCAGTTAAAATTAGAGCTGTAACTTAGTACTTTTGTGAAAATCTCTTTTATATGAACAAATTATTGACAGCCTTATGGGTTGTTTTTACTTTAATCTCTTGTGAGCAAGCTCAAAACAACACCTCTGACCTATTTGACTTTGTTCCAGAGAACTCCTCCTATATTATATCTTCAAATGATATTCCTTTTTTTATCTCGCAACTAGATAGCTCTGATCTTTTCAATAAAAATACTTTAGAATCCAAGTTTAATGTTTCAGGCCTTACGGGATATGCTAAGCTTATTGAGCCTACGAAGTCCTTGATTGTTTATTCTAGAAAAGATTCTTCTTCCTATAATTATCTCGTAATTGCCGAAGCTAAAAAAGATACCTTACTGCTTCACAAGCATCCAAATTTCTCTATTGAAAGTATTTCTACAAAGGATCTGGACTATAAGAAGATCACAATAGATAATAATATAACTTATTCTGTCTTTATAAATAACACCTTACTGGCCAGCTCCTCTAAATCTTTACTAATTGAAGCTATAAATCATTCCCAATCTAATGATGCCCGGACTGAATCTTTTAAAAAAGCAATTGCCTCAACATCCTTAGATAAAACTTCAATCTTTATAAAACATTCAAAAAATAAATTTGAATCACAACTTAATAGTACTGCTAATACGTTTATAACCACACCTATTTCAGAATGGAGTGTTGTAGATCTTGACCTGTCTTCTGAAAAAATGAGATTTAACGGAATTGCTGTTTCTAGTACAGATTCAATAAATCTTTTGGATATTTTTAAAAATGTTCAACATCAAAAAAATGAACTTCAGAACATTGTTCCCATTTCTGCTGAAGGTTTCTATTCCTTCACTTATAAAGATTTCAAGAATTTAGAATTTAATCTGAAAAAGTTTAAGAAAGACAGTCTCGTTATAAATGACAATAATCTATTGAACTTCACGAAAGAAGCAGGTGAGATTTATTTAGGAAAAAATATTGCTATAGCTTTAAATACAACTGACGCTCAATTGGCAAAAGAAGCCTTACCAGCTTCTGATGCATTAATAACTG
Organism: Gillisia sp. CAL575; assembly: GCF_000403785.1. Lineage (GTDB taxonomy): Bacteria > Bacteroidota > Bacteroidia > Flavobacteriales > Flavobacteriaceae > Gillisia. The sequence continues at coordinate 301,170 of NZ_APHJ01000019.1, read as the reverse complement.
ACTATCGCGGAGTTTCTATCTATTCTATCTCTGAAAATAATTATTTAAAATTCTTAGAACCAATTATCCATGTAGAAGGGTTTAGCAAATATGCATTTATTGAAAACTTCCTAGTCTATTCTAAAGATCAGAAAACATTAGAATTGATAATTAGCAATTTTCAAAATAATAGTACGTATTCAAAAAACGAAGCATTCCTCGCTCTCCAAGGAGATCTCGCTGAATCTTCTTCGTTATTAATTGTAAGTACACCAAACTTCAATAAGGATAAAACTTATACTTCCATAGCCTTTCAAATTTCCAATTCCTTTTCTGAAAATTTTACTGATGATTTCAGTTATTCTGCCCTTCAGTTTGTAACAAGTGACGGTTTTTCTCATATACATGGGAGCATTGGAAAAGCAAGCTCTGGAAAAAATTCAGAAATTAAAAAAACAGTCACTATCAGTTTGCCTGAAATCATCTCAGGCAATCCGTTTTTGTATACTACTTCTAATAATAAATCTGCCATTGTATTTCAAGATATTAATAATGTGCTACACGCAGTTTCTAATCAAGGAAAAACCCTATGGAAGATACAATTAGAGAGCAAAATATTAGGGGAGTTCCAACAAATAGATATCAATAAAAATGGTGTTCAAGAGCTTGCGTTTGCCACCTTAAATAAATTTTACGTGTTAGATGCTAAGGGAAAAGAAAGCCGAGGTTTCCCTTTAAAATTTAACGATCTTATTACACAGCCACTTGCTATTTTCGACTATGACAATAACAGGAACTATAGATTTGTGATCACACAAAAGAATAAACTTCTTATGTATGATTCCAGAGGTGAAACTGTAAATGGCTTCGATTTTAAAGGTGCTACTTCTGATATAATTCAACCACCAAAACACTTCAGAATAAAAAATAAGGATTACATAGTAGTTCCAGAAAAGAATGGGAAACTACATATATTAAGTAGACAAGGAAAAGAGCGAATTGCAGTAAAAGGAGATATAGATTTTTCTGAAAATGCTTGGTTTGAAAATAAAAACAATTTTGTTTCTCTAGCTGAAGACGGCAAGTTATTAAAAATTGATTCTAAGGGAAAAATAAGCAAAGAACAAGCAAAGGGAAGTAATGATTTGAAAATTATCGCTTATGAAAATCTATTGGTGCTGCTCTCTGATAATAAATTAAATATAAATAATAAAGAAATTGAGTTAGACTACGGGCTTTATTCCGCCCCATCAATTTATAGGCTTAATGGGAAAAGCTATATTTCTATAGCAGACACTCAGGCAAAAAAAGTATACCTCTTTAATGATAAGGGAGAATTGCTTCCAAATTTCCCGACTTATGGTATTGGTCTTTCAGGAATAACTAGCACTAATAAAGGAGTTTCCAAAACCGCTTTAATTGTGGGAGAAGGAAATGAAGTTATACTCTATAATTTTTAAACTCAAATAATCATAAAAAATAGTGCCGATTTTGATGATTTAGCTTAAATTTATCATAATTAAAATATTGATTATTAGCGATTTAAGCATAATTACCTGACAAAAAAATTTGACAAATTACTTCAATTTATTGAACATATCCTGAAGATTTTTAGGTTCCCCAAGACATCCCCACCCCCTCAAACAACTAATTAAGTAATAACTAAACTTAGTATTATGAGAACTTTTTCATTTATCTGCCTGATCGTAGCATGCAGTTTCATTGTAAACGCGCAAGATTGTAACAGTTATTTTGCCATGGAAGAAGGCATTACTTCACAAATCACATCCTACGACAAGAAAGATAGACCTGTTGCTGTTGTGGATTACGAAATTAAAAAGGTGAGTAATAATAACGGAATAAAAATAGCTGAAATTACTTCTACTGTAAAAGATGAAAAAGGAAAATTAATAGCCACATCGAATTACGAGGTAAGTTGCAAAGGAGATAAAATATCCATAGATTTTAGGTCTATGATGAGCCCACAATTAATAGAGCAATACAAGGACATGGAGCTTGAGATCACAGGGAATAATATTGAAATTCCGAATAATTTAAATGTAGGCGACCAACTTCCTGATTCCAATATGGAAATGACCATGAATATGGGCGGAATGAATATGAAAATGAATGTGGCTATGATCAATCGAAGTGTTACTGGAGAAGAAACAATTAAAACACCAGCGGGGACTTTTGAATGTGTGGTAATTACGTATACTTCAGAATTTAAAATGGGAATAACCAAAAGTGGCACTGCTAAACAATGGCTTTCCAAAGGAATTGGAATGGTAAAGCAAGAAGACTACAATGGGAATGGCAATTTAACTAGTAGCAGTTTGCTAACAGCATTTAATAAATAATAATTAATTGGACATTTTAAGCTCTGCCTCAAACACAGTAGAGAAATGATGTAGAAGTTTTTGCTCTACTTCAGCAAGATCAACTTTTCTTACTCCTAACTCTACATTTAGAGAGGTCACTGTTTTTCCACGAATTCCGCAGGGAACAATATTATCGAAATATCCAAGATCTGCATTTATATTCAGCGCGAAACCATGCATAGTCACCCAGCGGCTGGCACGAACACCCATTGCACAGATCTTTCTAGCAAACGGAGTTCCCACATCTAACCAAACCCCGGTTTCACCAAGACTTCTATCTGGCTTCAATCCGTAATCCTTTAAAGTGAGGATGATCACTTCTTCTAAAAACCGAAGGTATTTATGAATATCTGTAAAAAAATTATCCAGATCTAAAATTGGATATCCCACCAATTGCCCAGGGCCGTGATACGTAATATCTCCACCACGATTTATTTTATAATATTTGGCATTCTTCTCTTCAAGTTGAGCATCAGTAAGTAATAAATGATCGAGATCACCACTTTTACCCATGGTGTAGACGTGCGGATGTTCCACCAATAATAAATAATTATGTGTTTCTAGAGAAAGTTCTTCTCTCCTATTTCTAATCTTTAAATCTACAATAGATTGAAATAACTGCTCTTGATACTCCCAAGTTTCCTTGTAATCTTTTAACCCAAGATTTTGAACTTCTACCAATTTGTTCATCATTTCCTGTTATTTAAAATGATTAAAGCAGCAATCACCCCTGGAATCCAACCCAGTAATGTTAGAATTAGCACAATTAAAATTGAACCACAACCTTTGTCGTATACCGCCAATGGGGGAAACAACACTGATAGAACTACTCTCCAAACACTCATTTATCCTTCATTTATAATTTGAAGGCACAAAGATACCAATTAAAACTAGCTGAAAAATTCTTGCGATTATTCTTTCTAAATCCTATGAATTTGAAATTGACTAGTTAATTGAATGTGATTATATTTGCAACTTCTTATCCCTGAAGATAAGACACAAATTAAAAAACAACATGCAGCTATCTGAACAAGAAATTGTAAGAAGAGAAAAATTAGCTTCTCTTAGAAAATTAGGCATCAATCCTTATCCGGCAGATCTATTTCCGGTAGATCATACTACCGCAAAGATCAAATCTAAATTCGAAGAAGGTAAAAAGGTAGTAGTTGCAGGTCGATTAATGTCCAGACGAATTCAAGGAAAAGCATCTTTTGCAGAGATCCAGGATTCTGAGGGGAAGATCCAGGTATACTTCAACAGAGATGAAATTTGTCCTGATGAAGATAAAAGTAAATACAACGACGTATATAAAAAATTACTTGATATAGGTGATTTTATAGGGATCCACGGAGAGCTTTTCACCACACAAGTAGGTGAAAAAACTATCATGGTAAAAGAATTTTCTTTACTAAGTAAGTCATTACGTCCACTCCCACTTCCTAAAACAGACAAAGAGGGTAATGTTTTTGATGAATTTAATGATCCAGAACAGCGATATAGACAACGCTATGCAGATCTTGTTGTAAATCCAAAAGTGAAAGAAGTTTTTGTGAAGAGAACTAAGCTTTTTAATGCCATGCGTAATTTCTTTAATGAGGCTGGTTATTTTGAAGTTGAAACTCCAGTGCTTCAGCCAATTCCTGGTGGAGCTGCGGCAAGACCATTTATGACACATCATAATGCATTGGACATGCCTCTATATATGAGAATTGCGAACGAATTGTATCTAAAAAGATTGATCGTTGGTGGATTTGATGGAGTTTATGAGTTCTCTAAAAACTTCAGAAATGAGGGAATGGACAGAACGCATAATCCAGAGTTTACAGCCATGGAAATCTATGTAGCATACAAAGATTACAATTGGATGATGGAATTTTGCGAACGACTTTTAGAGCATTGTGCTATAGCCGTAAATGGAACTACAAAAGCTACTTTCGGGAAACACGAAATAGATTTTAAAGCTCCGTATGCACGAGTGACCATGGCAGATTCTATTAAGCATTTTACTGATTTTGATATTACCGGAAAGAGTGAATCTGAAATAAGAGAAGCTGCCAAAAACATGGGAGTTGATGTTGATGACACCATGGGTAAAGGCAAGCTTATCGATGAAATATTTGGTGAAAAATGTGAGGGTAATTATATTCAGCCAACCTATATTATAGACTATCCAAAAGAAATGAGTCCGCTTTGTAAAGAGCATAGAGACAATCCTGAGTTAACGGAGCGTTTTGAGTTAATGGTGTGTGGAAAAGAAATAGCGAATGCTTATTCTGAATTAAATGATCCTATAGATCAACGTGAACGCTTTGAGCATCAGATGGAATTGGCTAAAAAAGGTGACGATGAAGCGACTGGCGTTATAGATTACGATTTTTTACGCGCTTTAGAATACGGAATGCCTCCAACATCTGGAATGGGTATTGGAATGGATAGGTTGATTATGTTTCTAACTAATAACCAATCTATCCAAGAAGTACTTTTCTTCCCTCAAATGAAACCAGAAAAGAAAGCAGCTGCTCCAAAACCAGAAGATTTTATCAAAATAGGAGTGCCACAGGATTGGGTAGAAGTAGTGATGAATGAATTTATGAGTGTTTCAAAACTTAAAGAAAACAAGGCAACTCAAGTACACCAAAAATTAAATGGGTTAAGAAAAAAGAATAAATTATCTATACCTGCCCTTCAATTAGAAGAAGTTGAAAAATGGTTCTAAATGTTAAATTTTAAGTTTATTTCTGAATAAATTAAACCCTTTTATAATAATTCAGTCTAAAGGCTACCAAGAGGTAGCCTTTTTTCGTTTTTAGTTTCACTAAACGAAAGCTACGTCTTATATTCAAAGAATTATTCAACTAAAACTTTTTACATGACCAAACAGTTCTCCCACAAGCTATTATTAATAGCCTTGTCAATTTCTGTTTCCGGTTGTGCCGTTTTTCAGCCTAAAGAAAAGAAGGCGACGGCACAAGCAACAGCAAAATCGGAATCCAAAGACAAAAATGGTGTTAAACCTTATGACAAGGTTATCACTAAAGATGCTAAATCTGACAAAGGTTTATTTACTGTTCACAAAGTAGACGAAAATTATTTTTACGAAATTCCAGACAGTCTTTTAAATCGTGAAATGCTTACTGTTACCAGAATTGCTAAAACCGCAAACGGGATTGGTTTTGGAGGAGGTAAGCAGGATACACAAGTTCATAAATGGGAAAAGAAGAGTAACCAGATCCTGTTAAGAGTGGTATCTCATGAGGTTTTTGCGGCAGATTCTTTACCAGTTCATGAAGCCGTGGCTAATTCTAACTTTGAACCTATATTACAAGCTTTTCCCATCAAAGCTTTCCACAAAGACTCACTAAGCCAGAACTATGTAATAGACGTTACAGATCTTTATTCAAAAGATGTAATGGCTTTAGGATTGCCAGACAGAGATAGAAAAGAATACAAGGTTTCTCGTTTAGACGATGCAAGATCTTACGTAGATACAATTAAGAGTTTTCCTGAAAATATTGAAGTTCGTCACGTAAAAACTTACAATGCATCAAATGCTCCTTCTAATGAGAGTACAGGGTCTATTTCTTTAGAATTTAGTAATTCTATGATCTTGTTACCAAAAGTTCCTATGAAGCGTAGATATTTCGATCAGCGTGTTGGATGGTTTGCAAGAGGTCAAGTAGATTATGGTTTGGATGCTCAAAAAAGCAAAACTATTAAATATCTCGACAGATGGAGATTGGAAGTTAAAGATGAAGATCTAGAGAAATTCAAGAATGGAGAATTAGTAGAACCAAAAAAACAGATCATTTATTATATAGATAGAGCGACTCCTAAACAATGGGTGCCGTTTATTAAACAAGGTATCGAAGACTGGCAAGTAGCTTTTGAAGCAGCTGGTTTTAAAAATGCTATTATAGCTAAAGATGCGCCTACTAAGGAAGAAGATCCAGACTGGAGTCCTGAAGATGCAAGATACTCTGTAGTTAGATATTTGGCATCTCCAATTCCTAATGCAAATGGTCCACACGTGAGTGATCCTCGTTCTGGTGAGATATTAGAATCTGATATCAACTGGTATCATAATGTTATGACCTTGCTAAGAAATTGGTTCTTTGTACAAACTGCGGCTATCAATGAAGATGCTCGTGGAGTACAATTCAAGGATGAAGTAATGGGAAGATTAATAAGATTTGTTTCTTCTCACGAAGTAGGACATACATTAGGATTGCCTCATAACATGGGAAGTAGTGTTGCCTATTCTGTAGAAGACCTTAGAGATCCAGAGTTTACAAAAAAGTACGGAACTGCTCCTTCTATAATGGATTATGCTCGTTTTAACTATGTTGCCCAACCGGGAGATGGAGATGTAGCACTAATGCCAGAAATAGGAACTTACGATAAATATGCAATTGCCTGGGGTTACAAACCTCTATTAGATAAATCTGCAACTGAAGAAAAGCAGACTTTAGATTCTTGGATCTTAAAACATCAGAATGACCCAATGTATCGCTTCGGAAGTCAACAAAGCGGAGTAATAGATCCTAGTTCTCAAACTGAAGATCTTGGCGACGATGCTGTTCTTGCAAGCCAATACGGAATTGCAAATCTCAAAAGAATTGTTCCAAACCTTATAGAGTGGACTGCAGAAGATGGGAAAGACTATGAAGATCTTAATGATCTTTACGAACAGGTTCTTAGCCAATATAACCGCTATATGGGACATGTTACTGCTAATATTGGTGGTGTTTATCAAAACTACAAGACTTACGATCAAGAAGGTGCTGTTTACACACATGTTTCAACTGCAAAACAAAAAGAAGCTATGGCTTTTCTTCAGAAGGAATTATTCACAACTCCAGAATGGCTAATAGATCAAGAGATCTTTAATAAAGTTGAATTTGATGGAAACTTAGAAAGAGTTCGTGGATTTCAAGAAAGAAGCATGAATAACTTATTAGACTTCGGAAGGATGGCAAGGCTTATGGAAAATTCTGATATCAATGGAAGAGATGCATATTCATTGTTAAGTATGATGACTGATCTTAGAACAGGGGTTTGGAGTGAGTTGAATAGAGGTAATTCTATAGATCTTTATAGAAGAAATTTACAGAGAGCTTACCTGCAACGAATGGAATATTTAATGACTGAAGAGCAAACTCCAATTCCAGCTCGCTATAGAAGTAGATTATCCAGAAGTAATGTAGATGTAGCTAACAGTGATATTAGACCTATTGTTAGAGGAGAATTAGTAACCCTTCAAGGAAACATTAAAAATTCTGTAAATAGATCTAACGATAGATTAACGAGATATCATTTACAAGATGCTTTAAAAAGGATCGATTTAATCTTGAATCCGATCGCTAAAGGTTAATACCTTTTAAACGTTAAGAATTAAAGCTATCGTTTTAACAACGATAGCTTTTTTATGTTAAATAATAATTACAAACAGCTACATTGCTTATTTTTAAATGTTTAACTATTAAATTTTGTATTATGAAAAATATAAGTTTATTTATAATGATGATAATGTTCTCTTTTACAACTTTTGCACAAGTAGAAAATGATCAGAAGGATAAAGACAAGGATCATATGAAGCACAAAGAAATGAAACATATGAAAACGATGTCTCATGATGAAGATGCGACTATGTATTCTGATAAAATGGCAACAAAATTTAATTTGAATACTGAACAGAAAGCAGATTTAAAAAGAGCTCAATTAAAAAGATGGGAAGCCATGAAAGAATTAAAGTCTGAACATAAAGAAGAAATGGCCAATGAAGATGCTGAAGATATGTCTAAAGAAAAAGCCGAAATGCATAAGCAAAAAATGAAAATTCAGGATGATTTCAAAGAAGAAGTGAGAGAAATTCTTAATGAAAATCAATATACAAAATGGGAATCTATGCATAAAGAAGAAATGAAGATGATGCATGACGAGAAAACAAAGATGCACCATGATAAGGCTAAAATGAAGGGAGATGACATGAAAGTGAAGAAAAAAGATTATGACGATGATTCAAATAAACAATAATCTTAATTATTCGAGGATTTCGATAAACAATTAATTTTTTTATTGTTTATCTTGTAATTAATTCACAAAACCATTGACAAAATAAAAAGCCGATTGCAAATATTAAAAATTGCTTTCATTGTTTAGAACCCACTAATTTATTTTAGTGGGTTTTTAATTCTAAAAAAATTTTAAATGATTTAAACCTTTTTATAATCTGGAAGTCTAAGAAGTACTAGATATAAATGGAGAATTTCTAATCTAGGTTATATCTACCCTTAAAGCCACTTCCCTACAGTGGCTTTTTCAATTATACTATGATCTCAGATCATGATATATTTCTCAATTTACCAGAAGTTTTATAGATGTGTATCAAAGTTAAATACCATCTGTAGTTCGCAAAATTATAGTTACGCAACAACTTGACGTTACGAGTGCTGTTAACAGAACTAAAAATCAACTTAATAAATTTCATCGTTTAGATTCTTTTAAGAGAATAGATTTAATTCTAAACCCTATTACTAAAAGTTAATAGTTGTTTAGTGTAAATACTACAACCTGTCAGCCCTTCCGCTACAGGTTTTTTATTGATATCCTCGGGATTTATATACTAAAGCTTTAAAAGAATTTTTATGTTCAATTACTGAGAAACATATATAGAATACTCTATTTAATAGATACTTATTAAGTCTACATTAAACCAAAAGAAATAATTCCAGTCTTATAAGTGAATATAAAAACTTTTAAAAAATGAAAAACTTAGGAATTATAGCAATGATGTTATTCTCTATGGCAACCTTTGCTCAAAAAGATCAAATACAGGAAAGAAAACATCATAAAGAGACGCCTGAAATGACTGGCGAGCAAAGAGCAACGTTAATGTCTAAAAAGATGGCATTAAAATTAGATCTAAATCAGTCTCAACAAAACGATCTTAAAAAGCTTTTTACTGAAAATGCAAAAGAACATGATAAGATGATGGCAGAGCACAAGGCGATGAAAGACGATGCGAAAGCAGAAAAGGATCGTTTTAAAATAATGAACGGTCGTTTAGACGTGCAGCTGGCACAGCAAGAAAAGATGAAAAAGATCTTAAATGAAGATCAGTTCAAGAAATGGAAATATATGACGAAGAAACATGCTTCTAAAAAACATCATATGATGAAGAAAGATGATCTTAATAAAAGAGGTGGTGAAAACAGGAAAAGGGGTAATAAGCAAAGAAGAGGCTAATTTTTTTTTAGGTAAAAATCAAAAAGGCGGGATGTCTAATACATCCCGCCTTTTTTTATAATTTATATCTCTCAATCTAGCTTAACATTTTTCAATCTTAATGCATTACCAATTACAGAAACCGAGCTAAAACTCATTGCTAAGGCAGCGATCATTGGAGATAATAATAAACCAAATACTGGGTAAAGAACTCCCGCAGCTATTGGCACTCCAACCGTGTTATAGATAAGAGCAAAAAACAAATTCTGTTTAATATTTGTCATTACTTTATCACTTAAATTTTTAGCCTTTACAACACCTTGTAAATCACCTTTTACTAAGGTAATCTTTGCGCTTTCAATAGCTACATCTGTTCCTGTACCCATTGCGATACCCACATTAGATTGTGCTAGAGCAGGAGCATCATTAATTCCATCACCTGCCATAGCCACTAACTTGCCTTCTTCTTGAAGACGTTTTACTTCATTCAATTTATCTTCTGGAAGCATCCCTGCTTTATATCCGGAAAGATGTAACTGATCTGCAACTGCTTTTGCTGTTTTTTCATTATCTCCAGTAAGCATTATTACTTTTATACCATCATCCATTAACTCCTTAATAGCTTGAGCGCTAGTTTTCTTAATAGGATCTGTAATGGTTATATATCCCACAATTTCATTACTTACAGCAACATAAGAAACAGTTTTTCCTTGCTCCTGCTCGCTTTCAACCTGACTCTTAAATTCTGGAGTGATTTTAGCTTTAGAGTCTATCATTAATTTTTCATTCCCAATTGCTACCTTCTTTCCTTCTATTTCTCCAGTCACTCCCTTTCCAGTGACCGAATTGAAATTGGAAGCTTCCACTAAGTTTAGCTTTTTCTCCTTAGAATAATTTACTGTGGCTTGAGCAAGTGGATGCTCGCTCAATGCATTTACAGAACTTATATACTTGAGTACCTCATCTTCAGAATAAGTAGAAGATAAGGCGACCACTTTTTCTACAGAAGGTTTCCCTTCAGTAATAGTTCCCGTTTTATCTATTATAAGTACTTCTATCTTGTTCATTTGCTCCAAAGCCTCCGCATTTTTTATTAACACCCCATTTTGAGCTCCTTTCCCAACACCTACCATTACAGACATTGGTGTAGCCAATCCTAAAGCACAAGGGCATGCTATTATCAAAACTGCTATCGCGTTAATCATTGCATAAGCATAAACTGGTTCTGGCCCATAAATAGCCCAGATAACAAAAGTTATTACAGAAATTAATACTACAATTGGAACAAAATAACCGGAGATCTTATCGGCTAGTTTTTGAATTGGAGCTTGAGATCTACTAGCATCATTCACCATCTTTATAATTTGAGCCAGTAAAGTTTCATTTCCAACTTTCTCGGCTATCATGGTAAAGCTTTGGTTCCCATTGATAGTCCCTGAACTCACTTTATCACCCACAATTTTATCTACTGGAATTGGCTCGCCGGTAATCATAGACTCATCTAAACTACTTTGTCCTTTTTCTATCGTACCGTCTACTGGGATCTTATCACCCGGTTTTACACGTAAAAGATCGCCCACCATAATTTGATCTGTAGGCACTTCTTGTTCTACTCCATCAACAATCTTATAGGCCTTATTAGGAGCAAGCTTTAAAAGTTCTTTTATGGCTCCATTTGTTCTACTATGCGCTCTTGCTTCTAAAAGCTGACCCAAAAGAACTAGTGTTAAAATAACTGTAGCCGCTTCAAAGTAAACATGAACAGTACCCATTTCTGTTTTAAACTGATCTGGAAAAAGATCTGGAAATAGTAATCCAAAAACACTAAACACCCAAGCCACACCCGCACCTATTCCTATCAAGGTGAACATATTAAGGTTCCATGTGATTATAGATCTATATGCCCTTTCAAAGAACATCCAGGTTGCATAGAATACCACAGGAATAGAAAGACCCAACTGGATCCAGTTCCAGGTTTTCATATCTAGCCAGTCATAAAGCGGGTTCCCAGGAATCATTTCAGACATCGCGATCAGAAAGATTGGTACTGTAAACAGTACCGCAATCTTAAATTTTTTGAGAAGCTTTTGATACGTTTTTGCTTCTGCAGAAACATCTGCTTCCATAGGAACAAGATCCATCCCACAAATTGGGCAATCTCCTGGCTCATCTTCAACGATTTCCGGATGCATTGGACATGTATACTGGGTGGCAGAAGATTTTAAACTCATTTCTTCCACAAGGTCCATCCCACACACAGGGCAGTCCCCATGTTTATCATAAGTTTTATCACCTTCACAGTGCATAGGACAATAAAAGGTTCCGTTCCCATTTTCTAAAGCTTTGGAAGATCCGTTTTCTTCTGATTTTGGCGCTTTTCCATGACTATATATTTGATAAGTTCCTCCTTCTTTCTCTAATTCCTGCTGAAATTTCTGAATCTTAATATAAGATTCCATTTCTATAATGGCTTCCTTGTTTTCTAAATTTACCGTTGCTTTAGAAACTCCCTCTACAGCATTTAAAACTTTCTCTACATGTGTTCTACAGCCATTACAAGTCATTCCCGTAATATTATATGTATGAGTCATAGTTTTTCCAGGTTCATGTATCTCATAACCTCCCCCGTCTTCTTTTAAAGCTTTTTGAAATTGACTCAATTTAATATGAGAATCCATTTCAATTTCTGCTTCAGCTTTTTCAAGATTTACCGATGCATCTATTACACCTTCAACTTTTTGTAAGATTTTTTCCACATGAGCTCTGCACCCATTACAAGTCATTCCAGAGATAGTATAGCTATGTTTCATTTATTCAGAATTAGAAAAACCCAGAATGATCCGGGTTTTTAATGATATTAATTATTGATATTTAAGCCAAATGCGCTTCGCATACACGTGCACATTCTCTACAAGCTTGTGCACATTCCTTACAGTGATCATGCTCATGTTTTTCACACTCGTCTGCACATGCATTACATACCTTAATGCAATATTTTATAAGATCATCTACATCTTTATAATCCGTGGCTAATAATTGATTTAAAGTACTGCATACTTCTGCGCAAACTTTGTCTGTTCGGATGCAAGTAACCATCATCTTTACATTTTCCTCATCTAAACAAGCATCTCCGCAGTAGTTGCACTTGTTTATACAGTTCCCAAGCGCATGTATCATTTTCTCATTTCTCATAACTTTGGTTTTAAGGTTCACCCAAAGTTACCTAATAGAAACAATAAAGACTTTTAAAATTATGGTAAGATTTTACGATAATATGGCTTTTACTAAGCCCTAGAAGACTTACTATGTGAACTTTAGAATAACTTTATAAACCCTATATGTATTTATTGCCAATCATTCTTAAAATACATCTTTCCATTCCCACCCGTCATTAACTACTAAAGTTAAAAAGAACTGTCTATCTTCCTGTACAGTCTCAGAAAAATCGAAACCATTTAAGTTGGACCTTAGCATATTTTTTTCTTTCAGCATATTTAAATCTGGCGTAATTGGCGAACTATTAATAAAATTGATATTAGATACTTCTCGAACCACATTTATATAATTATTAAGGGCAGTTTTTATAGAAGAAATTTCCTGCTTAGGTATAGAACACTCCGGACTCAAACACTTCTCCAGTATACAAATAGCCTCATGTAAACGTGCAATTTGTAATACTACTGAATGTTCTTTATCGTTATTATGAAAAAAGTGAATTACTGGATATGCTCTATGGTTTTGATTGTGCTCCAAGAGTGCGTCAGACAGAGTTAGAAGCTGTAATTTAAAAAAATCATAGTCTATCCCATTCCAAGCATTCAAGATAATTTCTTGGGGGCTATTTCCCAGGCTACTCAAATTTATACCAAGTTTTCTTTGTTTAATTATAGCAGATAAAACTGGAATAAAATAGGTGACGGACATCGTTATTAAAATAAGCCCCGTAAATGAGTATAGATCGGTAATAATACGCCACAGATTGTTTGAGGGTGTGAAATCTCCAATTCCTAAAGTGGAAAGTATATACCCGGAATAATATAATTTTTCTAAAGCTGATGCGGGTATTTTAGCAGAGTTTACAACAGAATCTATATCAGATTGTAATAATAAAAACAAACTGAGCGCAAGAGAAGACACCCAAATTAAAATAATTAGAATTAAAAGGTAGAATCCCGCCCGAGCAAGTAATTTAGATTTCCCGTTTCTACCGGACAACTTTAGCATTAGTTTCCAAAACAAATGAGAAAAATTGCTTGTTAGCCATCCACCACCCTGCATTGAAAGAGTTGTTTTTAGAATATCTAATACAATACTTACATATATGATCGTTCCAATTACAATTAGAAGATAAGCCATCACTCAAAATGATTTTTTAAAAAATTTGAATTAAAAAGTATCTAGTGTATTTCGGTTTTTTTTAGAAATCTTATATTTAGAAGGAGTAGTTCCTGTAATCTTTTTGAATTGAGTAGAAAGATAGGCGGCACTTCCAAATCCTAATTTATCTGCAATTTCTGAAATACTGAGTTCATCATATTCCAGTAATTCTTTTATGCGCTCTATCTTGAGTTCATTTTGATAAGTTTGAATACTTTTCCCTTCAGTTTTAGAAAATATAGAACTCAAATGGCTATAATCAAAATGGAGGTTTTCTTTTAATGTAACAGACAAGTTCTGATGTGAATTAGAGTCGGCATCAAAAATTTCTTTTAAAATGATCGCCTTAATCTGCTTAACGATACGCTCATTTTTTTCTGAAAGTATCTCAAAACCCACTTGTTTAAATTCATTTTGAAGCTCCTCTATCTGATCAGGATCCATATCACTTTGAAGTTCGATAGTTCCCAATGAAATATTTAAGAACACAATATTATTGCGCTGTAATATCTCTCGTACTGAGATTATACAACGATCACAAACCATATTTTTAATATGTAACTCCTTATTATTCAAATTATTGAAATATTGAATTCCCAAAAAAAGCAAAGCCTATCTATTCAACTTCATAAATTGAATATGCTGAAGTGATAGGCTTTGACTTCTGTGAATACTATTAATTTATCACTTCTTCTACCCTACCACATTTTAGCATTTTATCACCAAAATACGGGTTTCTTATTTCTGAAGATGTAGAGTACCAATAGTCCCCTTTTCCTTCAAAAGCCATTGGACAAAACTGCTTATAAATCTCTCCAGAAGAAATAGCGCCGGTAATAACCCCTTCCATCTCTTTTGTGATTTTTGAGAAAGCTTCTCTTTGCTTATTTATGTCTGTTGCTTCAACTAATTGCATAGTAGCATTTAATAAGGTCTGCTCAGCCTCAATTTCTTTTAAACTTTCCAGTAACATAGTTGCGTGCTGCTGTGCTTCTGCATTATTTGATGCCACTAATGCAGATTTAATCCCGATATAATGTTTGAAAACAGATTGAGTGGTAGTTTCTTTAAACTGAACATTTATCACTTCCTCGACATTTATTATATCTGTAGAATCTGTTTTCTCTTCAGAATTCATTTCTTCATCCATTACTGTGGTTGTTTCTTCATTTTTATTCTTGTTCTCTCCACAAGAATAAAATCCAAAACTTGCTACTAATGCAGCAATCATGAATACATTTCTAATTTGCTTTTTCATTTATTTTTCTTTTTTTTTCTATTTAAAATCTTTCTAATACTCGGTGATGAAGTATACCACAGGGTAAACCCGCTCAAAACAGTTAATAAACCTAATAAGGAGAAGGCTCTCAGAATTATATTATTAAAATCATCCCGACCGTCATAGTCCATAGTATGAGTCATCCATAAAAAATCGAACCATCGCCAATCTCGATGTCTAATACTTTCAAATTTACCATTTTCTACGGCAACATATGCTTTTATGTTATCAGAAGAATTATAAGAAATCACATATGCAGGCAAAGGCTTTCCACGATATTCATGGTGATTATCTGTATTGCTAATTTTCTCGATATTCAGAACTTCAAGCTCGTTTAAAACATGCTGACTTGCAACTGCCAAAGCATCCTTCTGCGATATTCCTTCAATTTTTGTTCCATCCGTGGCGTCAAAAAGTATCGTATTGTTTATCCAATAAAATGGTTTTTCACCAATCTGTATTAATTCTAACGATGCTATTTTTGAATTTAGCTTGAGTTCAGATGGACTCAATAGATCACTAAAAGTTGCCTTTTCTACTTTTGCCCTAAGAAACTGATCTCCATGAATTTCATCTAAATCTGTCCAACTAAAATAGAGTCCACTAATGGTCCACATTAGAAACTGAATTCCAATAAATAAACCCAGGTAGCGGTGTGTCTTTCTAATTTTTTTAGCTGTGTGTCTGTTAATCATTAAATACTACTTAATATTTATGCTTTTAATTCTTGGAATTATAGAACAAGCAAGAAATTGGTAAAATGCCAATTATTTTTTATCAGAATTAATTAGTTATAATAAATGAAGTATTCTGGCAAAACATCCCAGAATACTTCATTTATAGTAATGCTCATAGTAACTTAAAATCAAGTTCGCTCTTTAGGAGTTTGACTTTTAATTACTGTTTTTTCTTTTTATCGGCTTTTTGTTGTTTTTCCATTTCAGCTTGATGGGCTTTCATTTTAGCTTGCATTTTCTCCATCATTTCTGGGTTTTCATGAAAGAAGTTGATCATTTTCTCCATCATCTTTTCAGCCATTTCTGGATTAGCCTTCATTTCAGCATGCATATTTTCCATCATTGCTTCTTTCATGGTTGGATCCTCCATCATTTTAGATTTCATTTTTTCCATCATCTTCTTTTGCATTTCAGGATCCTTCTCCATTTTTTCCTGCATCATTTTCTTCATTTTTTCCTGCATCTCTGGATTCGCTTTCATAACCTCCATCATTTTCCCATTTTCCATCATTTGCATATGGTCTTTCATTAACCAAGAATCTGCCTCCTTGCTAGCATGAGCTACGTTCAAAAATTCCATAAATTTAGCTTCATCATTTACTATTTCCTTGTAAACATCATTCCTAAAGTCATTTTCTACTAATGCCTCAGCTGCCGTTTGCGTAGTTCCACAGCTAATAGTAATTAAACTTAGAAGTGCTACCATTGATAATCGAAATACATTTTTCATATTATTATAATTTAATTAATAATTACAGAATTTTTAAGCCATTTCCTGTCACGAAATAAGTGCCAAATTTAAAATGCTGTTCTTTTTCTCGATGTTTCAATTCTCTTGTTAAATGACCCACCCGATTGACAATCTCTTTAAAACCTTGATTCCGTAACCTTCCTTTTCTAAGATTATGAGAATTTTAAAACTGGCTCAACCTGTATATTTAAATAGTTTAATTTATTTGATCAACGGCCTCCAATGTCCCTAACCAATCCATTAGCGTTTTCTTTTCCACATCAGATAAACCTGCATCTTGGTGCAACCAGACATATTCCTCTAAAGGCATCTTATCATTTTTCACCTCTTTTATAGCTTCTTCAAGTTTATGGACTTTTCTCTTTTGAGAGTAGTTACCAAAATCGCTAAAATTAAGTTCACTTTTACCTTCATCTACATGGTCTGCCAAATACCAATTTACTGGCTGAATCTTGTTGTACCAAGGATATTCAGTATTGTTGCTATGGCAATTATAACAAGAAGCCCGTAATATAGATTCAACTTCCTTTGGCGGATTATATGACGCAATAAAATCTGAAGCAGGAATTGTTTCAGACTGATTATATTTTTTAGGAAAAAATTGAATTACTATTAATGCTATTAGGGCAACTATGGCCAGAATTTTTAAAATTTTCATTTTTTATTAAATTAGATTAATTGATGGTCTTCAAACTTAATAATTTACCTATTAAAAACTGCGATAATTAAGCATTTTCACTCATCAATTTGAAATCTTAAATTAAAATATTGGCATTTACTTCATCTTTTATATTATCTATACTACTAAAATGTTCAAAACAATTTTGTGTAATTACTAGAAATACATTTTCGTATAATGCAATTAAAAAATGCATTCAATTAAATAAAAAGCCCTTAAATGAAAAGAAAATTTACAATTAACTAACTAATTAAACAATAAGCTATTTACTTCCCCTTAAGGACTTTAGTAATCCTGTATTCTAAATACTTTCAAGTACTTTATTCACCCATCCAAGTAACAATTCTTTTTCAGATTCCGAAATCTTCGCATCACTATGAATTAAAGTGTAAGGATCTAATGGCATTTCATCTTGTTCTACTTGCCTTAATAAAGATTTTAGTTTACTCTTTTTACGTCTATCTGAATAGTCTCCAAATTCACTAAAGTTGAATTCTTCTTTTCCGTGGCTTACGTGATCTTCTAGATACCAAGCTACAGGTTGGATCTTGTTATACCAAGGATAATTTGTATTGTTACTATGACAATCGTAACAAGAAGTTCGCAAAATACTGGCTACTTCTTTTGGCGGATTATAATTATTAATAAAATCGGTAACAGGTACAACATCACTTTGATTACGCGAAGTTGGAATAAATTGAATTCCGATGAGCGCAGTCAAAGCAATGGTGGCTATTACTTTTAAGATTTTGATCACTTAGATCTCTTTTTGCATAGTTCCACAAGTAAGCATTTTGCTTCCATAGAAAGGATTTTTAATCTCTTTGATTTCACTTAACCAAATAGCACCTTTCCCGTCATTATACATAGGGCAAAAATCTTGATACAAAGTTTTATTCGTTCCAGTAATTGCAATAAGATCTACCACGTCTTTACTTAAAATTTCAAAATGCTCTCTTTGGTGGTCCACTGGGCTATCTGCAATATGTTCTGCTTGCTCCTTAGCGTTTTCTATAATCTCCTTAAGTTCTTTTTGTTCTGCTTCTGAATAATTAGAAACCTCAAATGCTTCAAAAACACTTACTAGTTTTCCTCCTGAAGATGCAGCAGCTTCGGTATTATCTGCAACCAAGGCATTTTTTATTTCTAAATAGTTTGTAACAATAGCATCTGATGCCGATTTGTCTTGAGTCATTCCCTTATTTTCGGCTGAATTCATTGAGGAGTCATTCATATCCATATCATCATGTTCCATCTCCATATCGTCATGATCCATCCCATTATCATCCTCTTTCTTGGTATCTCGACATGAAGTTACTGTGAAAGTTAGGATTGTGATAAGCATTACGCTTAGTATTGATTTTATATTTTTCATCCTGTTTATTTTAAATATTATTGATAACCTTTTTTAATTTTTCTGAAATTTCATCAGCTATTTCCTTTAATTCTGAATTGTTAATGGCTTGCATCGAAGCTATAGGATTAACTGCTGCAATTTCAATGGAATTGTCATCGAGTTGCTGAACAATCACATTACATGGCAGCATAGTTCCTACCTTATCTTCTGCAGCTAATGCTTTATGAGCATAAGGCGCATTACATGCCCCCAAAATTCTGTAATTCTGAAAATCTACATCGAGCTTCTTTTTAAAAGTTGCCTTAAGATCTATATCGGTTAAAACACCGAATCCTTCTTTCTCTAATTCTTTGGAAACTTTATCTATTATATCTTCAAAATTTCCTTTTACTGTTTTATTAAAATAATAATTCATGTTCATGTTTTTTTATTTGTAATTAAATTAAAATCTTATTGATAGTCCTCCACCGGCACCAAACCTATTATCATAACTTCCCATTAAAGAGAAATTTCTAGATAAGAAATATTCCATCCCAGCGCTCCAAGTCACTTCTTTTTCAAAATTATCACCGGCAGGTAAATCATTTACCCAACCAAAATCTGCTTGATATTCATATACTCCAAAAATGGCCGTTCTTGGAAATATCATTATTTCTCTACTTAAACTTATTTGCGGACGTAGTTCACTATCAATTCTAACATCTAAATTAAATAGGTAAGGTGTTAAATATCTAATTCCGGCTATTGCAGTTGTATTTAGCTCCTCTAGACTATCTTCCATTTCATTTTCTATATTCACCCCACCAAAAACCCGTAAATAGTCAAATAAGTAACGCTCATAACTTACTTCAGCTTCCAAATTTTTATTCCAACCATATTCTGCGGTTACATTAAATTGATTTCGAATATTAGAAGTTACCAAATTTAATTCTGTCATATGAGAAGCGGCATCTACTATTCCCCATGAATACCACATATCTGTTTCGTCCACTAATTTTGAAACAGGATGCTCTTTTAAACGCTCATCTCTAGGGGTATCATAGCTAATTACTCTTGCCATACCTCCCATCATGTGATATAGGATATGACAATGAAAGAACCAATCTCCATATTCATCTCCATAAAATTCTATAGTGATCTCCTTCATTGGAGGCACATTTACCGTATGTTTTAGTGGTGAGTATTCTCCGTTTTCATTAATTACTCTAAAGAAATGCCCATGCAAGTGCATTGGATGATGCATCATAGTCAAGTTGTTCAAAGTAATTCTAGTAACCTCTCCACCTTTAATTTTAATCTTATCGGTTTCTGAAAGTGGCACTCCATTCATACTCCAGATATATCTGTTCATGTTCCCTGTAAGATTTAATAGGATCTCATTTACAGGAAAATCTTTATCGTACGTGGTTTTTTCAGGTGATTTCAAATAATCATAATTATATTCTGAAAACATCTCCATTCCTTGCATACCGCCCTTTTTCCTATCGTTACTCATATCCATTTTTGATGAATCTTCCATATCCATTTTGGAATGGTCCATCATCATGGTATCCTTCTTCATTTCCATCTTAGAATGATCCATCATCATGGTATCCTTCTTCATCTCCATATTAGTGTGATCCATTTTGGAGTGGTCCATCAACATGGTACCTTTCTTCATTTCCATTTTAGAGTGATCCATATTCATAGTATCTTTCCTCATCATGGTATGATCCATATCATCCATGGGCTTAGAAATACTTGGCAGTTCTACATGTTTTGTATTATGCTGAACGGTGTCTTTCGGTTTTTTATGTTGAAGAGCTGGTTTCACATCGTTCATTTTGTTCATAAACTCTTTAGAATGATTCATGCCATCCATCTGCATACCGTCCATTTGCATACCGTCCATCTGCATGCCGTATTTCTCTTTCATCTCATATCGCTCATCTTTCCCAGGATTAGCCTTTAATGCAGGAGCGCCCATTTTCATTTTCATCTTTGCCATTTTTTGCATCATCGCAATTTTATCTGGCCTAGGAACATCTAATGCTTCTAAAATTTTCCCGGATCCTAAAAAGGATGAAGCTGTTCCAGATCCATCTTGTGCTGTAATTCTGAATTCAATTTTCCCATCTTGAGGGATCTCCACTATAAAATCGTAAGTTTCTGCGACCCCAATAAAAGTTTTATTTTTCTTAACTGGAACTACATCTAATCCATCTGCAGAGATTAAAGTTGGGGTTTCACCACCAAATGTCATCCAAAAAGAAGTAGAGGCAGAACCATCTATAATTCTTAATCGTACTTTTTCCCCCGCTTTAAATTCAGGATACTCGACTTTCTCTTCCCCATTAATTAAAAAAGCTGGGTAATACACATCAGCGATATCTGCTCCTTCCATTCTTTGTCTCCAAAAATCAACTTGGGCACCTAAGGCACCACGAGCAATTACTTGGTTTAAAGGCGTAGAAGTTCCCTTTTTCATGCTATACCACTCATTCCCTCTTTTAAGATTTCTAAGAACATTCTTAGGCTTCTCATTGGTCCAGTCTGAAAGCATTAATACTAACTCTTTATCATAATCCAATGTTTTTTCCTTAGGTTGAATTACAATTGATCCAAATACACCACTTTGTTCTTGTAACATTGTATGAGAATGATACCAATAGGTACCAGATTGGTTTATAGGAAATTCATATTTAAAAGTATGTCCAGGTTCTATAGGCGGGGTTGTTAAATAGGGCACTCCATCAAAGAAATTAGGCAAGATCATTCCATGCCAGTGAATAGAAGTCTCTACACTCATATCATTTTTTACGTAAATAACAGCATATTCTCCTTCTTTAAAATTGAGAATAGGTCCTGGAATGCCTCCATTAACCGTCATCCCCATTACATCTTTACCTGCCTTATTCACCATTTCCTCTTTAAGGGTCAAAGTGTACTCGTGCTCTGGCAAATTATCAGGATTCCCTTCTCTAGCTTCTGGATTTTGAGAAAAACCCAGCACGCCTACAAAAAGCAGAACTATAAAATTTAAATAATATTTCTTTTTCATAATTTCTTTATTCAATCAATAGCTGAGATCAAATTGACCTCATTATTTTTCTATGGTATTCTGTGAGTTAAAAAAATGCCCAAATTATAGATTTGGGCATTTTCCTTATTATTTCTCAGCATTTTCTAATCTATATAGCATCTTTTTCATTTGAGCTATTTCCCTAGCTTGAGCTTCAATAATTTCCTCAGCTAGTTTTTTAACCTCTGGGTCTTGTATATCTGCCCGCTCACTTACTAAAATGGCAATGGAGTGATGGGGAATCATGGCTTTCATCCAAAGCACATCCCCAATAATTGGGGCCTGTGCTCTTACAAGTCCTAACGCACTAACAAATAGTAAAAAGCTTCCGACAAAAATTGCCATGTTCTTTTTCTTGTTTTTATACATATTTAGCATGAGAGATAACATAATTACAGCCATGGCAGCAATACCCATACTACTCATATAAAATCTTGTAAGACTAAAATAGACATGGTCCCACTCATAGGTGTTCAAGTACATTGTGATATACATGGCAACAAATGATAAACCAAGCATCAAGAAAAACTTTCCGTAATTTCCACTCATTTCCTTATGATTTTTTTCTTCTGAATTCATTTTTTCTGATTTTATAGTTAGTACAAGATGATTTTATTTTTTGATGGTTTTGCTAATTGACCCACAATTAGGCATTTTAGATCCAAAATAAGGGTTAGAGATCCCTTCTACATCTGCATACCAATATGCTCCCTTATTATTAAAAGCCATTGGGCAGAACTTTTTATAAATAGTTCCCCCAGATAAAGCATCTTCAAACATAGGTCCTGCCTTATCAGTAAATTGAGCGAATAATGCGCGCTGCTTTTCAATATCATCTGTAACTGCCATTTCCTTTGCTAAAGATTTCATTTCTGCACGTTCCTCTGAAAAGGCTTCAGCCATTTCACCTGCAACATCTTTAACAGTACCAGCATCAGCATTGGTAAGTGCCATTTTAATTTCCAGATAGTTATGCCAAACTTTTCCTGTCATTCCATCAATAAAATCTTGATCAGCCACATCTGCTGTCTTTTTTTCCGATTTTTTTATTTCTTTCGGAGTATTAATTTCCACAGTCTGCTTTTTCACATCTTCACCACAAGATGTAAAACCAATAGCGATTAAAGAGACCATACTGAGACTTAAAATTTTGGTTTTCATTTGATTAGTTTTTGGTTGACTGCAAAATTATAGTATAGCTAGGACTCTTGTTGTTAACATTTTAGGAATATTTTTTACAATTTGGTCTAAAGAATTCCTAAAATCTTCATTTAAACCCTTGTATTCCGTTAAACTCATACCTGTTTCACTTTTAAATTGACGGGATAAATAATTCATATTATTATAATCCAACAACTGACTTATCTCTGTAAAGTTATGTTCCTGAGATTGGATTAATTCCTTTACTTTCTCAATCTTTAACTTTATAAAATACTTCTCAATGGTAATCTTTTCAGTAATCGAAAAAATCTTGCTAATTTTAGAGTAGTCAGAATTCAATTTTGCTGAAAGCAAGTCTGAGAGTTTTCCTCCAATATTAAGTGGTACCTTATTTAATAGTGTGATCAATTCAATTTTAACCGCTTCAGAAATTACTGCATCGGGACTGCCTATTAGTGAAAACCCATTTGCATCCAAAACCTTGTTCAATTTCTGCTTATCTAAAACCTCATCTTCCGATTCTATTATTACCCTTCCTAAAAAAACCTCCAAAACATGCATGCCTTCAGCAGTCAATTCATTTCTTACCACCTTGATGCATCGATCGCAAACCATATTTTTGATGAAGAATTCTTTAGTCATGATAATTTGAAATTAAATTATTGAAATTGAACTAGCAGTTTATTACTGCATTCTTACAGTTGATTTTTATACTTCTTATAAGAATCCTCAGATTCAAAATAAGCAACTGCTCCATCCTCATTAGAAAGAATTATATAAGCTTGAGATTTATCTATCATTTTACCACTCAATGGGTCTTGCCCCATTCTGGCATTTTCATCATTATTCAATTTACCTACGCACATATCGCAACAACCATAATAAGTTTTCCCACCTACTGGAACCTGGATTTGTGGGGTTCCCATATAGGCGTTATTTACCATACAAACCAATTCGTTAGGAATATGATCCCCTAACTGATAATTTGAGGCTAAAATCTCTTTTTTCTCCTGTGTTGCAGGAGCTTCTTCAAGTGTCATTTGATCCTTATTTTCTTCTTGCGAATTTTTACATCCCACAAAGGCAATGCTTAAAACAAGTACTAGGCTTATCTTTTTAATTATATTTTTCATGATCTATTTTTATTAAAATGTTTTTACTCTTAAATTTTATGTTGATTTATTTTTTAGATACCAGAACCTCGAACGGAATCTCAATTTTAGAATTTTCCCAAGCTAAAGAGATCACACCTTTGTTGTTCTTATTATCATTAACCTTATAGGTAAGTACTTCTTGAGTAATATCTAGCGTCTTTACAACTACACTTGTAACTAAAACATCCTCTGCTTCACTATATTCATCCTTACCATGCTGATCCCATTTAGAATTGAACATTACTTTCCACTCTTTTTTTCCGGGAACTAAGAAAAATCCATATTTCCCGGCAGGTAAAGTTTTACCGCCTATCTTCAAATTTTTGTTGGTTTCTATCCAAGTTGCTTTATGAGCTCCAGCTTGCCAAACTGTATTATAGCCAACCAAACCTCCAAAAACCATCCTATTTCTGACACTTGGAGAAGAATAATCTATGTGCACATGTGCGTCTCCTACCATAGCCATTGCACTGGTGTGCGGACTCAATACTTTTTTAGGTGTGGTGGAATCTTGTTTAGTTTCAGCATTTATATTATGATTTGCATGCTCATTTTGTGAAAACGCAGCTAAACTAATTATGGCTATAAAGCTTGTTAAAATTGTTTTTTTCATGATTCTATTTTTAAAAGTTTAATACTTGTTTTAGGGCTAAGAATATTAAGGTGAATGAAACTATTCCATAAATCAATCTGACACTCCATTTTTTAAATTTCGATTTTGGTTTCGGATCATCTACTTGACAGCATTTTTTCATTTAATTGTAGATTTTAATTCCCCGCAGGTTAACATAGCACTCCCGTAAAAAGGGTTCTTTATTTCTGAAGAAGCACTCAACCAATCGGATCCCTTATTGCTATCTACCATAGGACAGTGCAACACATAAAGCTCTTTACTCGTTAATTGAAACGTTTTAACCATACCAATCATAGTTTCAGAAAACTCATCAAAATTGTTTCTCATCTCTTTAATATCCTTAGCAGTTGCCATTGTATTTGTAGAGGCTAGCAATTCTTTCTGAAAACTTTCCCAGATCTTCCCTGCCTCATTATTAAATTGAGATTTGTTAATGTTATTTATCTGATCATTAACTTTGGAATTCAACTTTTTTGCTGAAGAATAATCGTCTTCTACAAGTGCGTCTTTAATCTTTAGGTAATTAGTCAAAATACCCTCAAATTCCTGTTTTTCATTTTCTGAAATAGCAACTTTCACAAAAGAATCTGATGTTTTTGTTGTTGATTCCGATTTAGGACTCATCATACTTGGTCTCCCTGAAAGCTGAACAGCAGCATCTACTGTAAAAGTACCGTTAGTAACAATTTCCTCCCCAGAGGTTAGTCCTTCCTTAACTATATAAGAATCCCCTAAACCCGGGCCTAAAACTATTTCCCTTAATTTAAAACTTGATCTTCCATTTACAATTTCTTTCATATAAACCACAGATCTGGTTCCTGTCCATAACACTGCCGACTTCGGAATTACAATTTCCTGAGTGTCCGTTTTAGAACCTTCATTTTTCACTATTCCCGAAACAAACATTTCTGGTTTTAATCTTCCGTCCTTATTATTTACCTCTATTCTTGCCGATGCAACTCTGGTTTGGGAGTTAATAATAGGATCCACAAAACTTATAGTTCCTTCGAAGGTTTCTCCTGGTATAGAATTCACAGTATACTTAACCTTACTCCCTTCCTTAACCCACGCCAATTCACTTTCATAAAGATCAAAAAGCACCCAAACTTTAGAAAGATCAGAGATTTCGTAAAGTGGCATTCCGCGTTCTACATAGTCTCCCAATTCCACTATTTTTTCAGTAACAATACCGTTTACATCTGCTCCAATTGGAAATCGCTGGATAGCTTTACCATTTGCCAGGATACGGTCGATCTGGGAATTCCCTATTTTCCAATTTCTTAATTTCTCTTTTGCTGCTTCAAATAATTCCGGCTGACTAGCTTTAATGCTTGCTGCCTGTAATAATTCCTCTTGAGCATTAACCAATTCCGGAGAATACACCATAGCCAAGGTTTGTCCCCTGCTTACTTTTTCACCCGTGAAATTAATTGAGAGCTGCTCTATTCTCCCGGGAATATGGGTAGATTGGGAATAGGAATTTCTTTCGTCTACTTGAACTTTTCCATTCAGTCTTAATTCTTTTGATGCACTTCCCGTTCCCACTATTTCTGAAGTAATGTTTGCTAACTTAATAGCATTTTCACTCATCTGGTAGCTATCGGGATCGCCTCCGGCGTCTTCCGTTTTTAAGGGAATTAGGTCCATTCCGCATATTGGACATGCTCCCGGTTCCGATTGTCTTATCTGTGGGTGCATAGAACAAGTCCAAATTTCCGCTACAGAATCTCCTTCATGATCATGTCCTTCAGCAGATTCCATAGCCACATTTTCCGATGCTGCACTGGAAGGTTTTAGTAACCAACCTAAGCCAGCTCCTACTATTAGAGTGGCGATTACAATTATAATTATCTTTTTATTTTCCATGATTTTATATTTATGGATGCTATTATTTGTAATATTTATTTTGAGTTTCAAAAAGCAAATATTTTAATTTTGCATTTGCAATAAATCCGTCTTTTATAGCCTCTATCTTTTGAGTTTGCAACATTAAAATATCCTGATTAATTCGCAGCACCTCTTCAAAATCCCCGGTAGCATTGCTAAATGAGGAAACATAAAGTTTATTTGCTTGGGAAGAACTTTGTAGCTGCTTGTTATATAACTCTATAAGACGTTTAGATTTTTTCAATTCATATAAGGTCATTTCTAAAGTAGAGACCAGTTCGTTCTTAACGTCCTGTATTTCATTCTCCATACTTACAGCCATGAATTTAGCCTCTTCTTTAGCTGCTTTATATTTTTTTCTGAAAATTGGCAAGCTCACTGAAACCATTGGCATAAAGGCATCCATCCCATTTCCTTCAGGGTTAGAATCTGTTCTCTTTGAAATAATAGAATAATCTACTCCCAAGCCAATGTTAGGTAAGCCCTCCTTTTCAGCCACAATCTCTTGTGCTATATATGATTCTTTCTGCTTTTTTAGTCCCGTTATCATAGGATGATTTTGAAGTTGCTCTTCATAATTACCCTCTTCCAAAACGGTTGAAACATTCAAAGTGTCTTTTATTATAACTGCTGAAGTTGCTTCACGGTTGAGCAATAAATTAAATCTAACTTCTAAGGGTTTTTTTTGATCTTTTAGTAGCTCAATCTCTGTAGAAGATCCATCTCTGTCTATATCTACTTTTATAACATTCACCATGGCGCCCCCGCCACTTTTGAATCTGCTTAAAGCTAATTCTCTATAAGAATCCAGAATGCCTAAATTTTCCTCTTTGATCTTGATCACTTCAGACAAATTATATAGCTCGGCATAGGCAGATTTAACTTCAAAAATTAATTCGTTTTGAGAATTTAAATAAGATTGAAATTTAGCCTCTGCCATTAAATTTGCAGCATTTTCACGTGCTTTTAAAGTTCCAAACCAAGGGAACATTTGCATGATATTAAACCTAGCTTCTTGCGCCCCCACTCTGGTCTCTACCATTCTCCCTAACCCACTCATTGTTAGAGTAGGATCTGGCAGGCTGGAAACCTGTGGCGATTTTCTCATCGCCGCTTCAAACTGGGCATATTCCGATTTTAATTTCGGGTTGTTATTTACCGCAATTTCCAAGTATTCTTCCAGCGATTCCTGGGCTTTCATATTCTGAATTCCCAATATCATGAGCACAGAAAAACAAAGGGTATATATTTTTATATTTTTCATGTTCTATAATTCTTTAGCCTCAAGTAATGATTCTTTAGGCGGATTCTTCTTTACTACTGATTCTCTCCAATAGGCTTGTAATACCGGCACTACAAAAATGGTCATGATCTGAATGATCATACCTCCAACAATCGGAATTGCCATAGGCACCATAATATCGGAACCTTTACCGGTAGAAGTTAATACCGGAAATAATGCAATAATCGTTACCGCAGTTGTCATCATTGCAGGACGAACTCTCTTAAGTCCAGCTTCCATCACCGCAGCTCTCACCGCTTTTACTGTTTGAGGATTTCTTTTTTCAAAAACCTGATGAATATAAGTTCCCATAAGAACTCCATCATCTGTAGCAATACCGAATAAGGCAATAAAACCTACCCATACAGCAACACTCAAATTGATATCATGCATTTGGAACAGGTCTCTCATATTCATTCCTGAAACCGAGAAGTCCATAAACCATCCTTGCCCATATAACCAGATCATTATAAACCCACCTGCAAAGGCTACAAATACTCCTGAAAAGTGGATTGTAGAGGCAATTATGGTCTTGAATTGAAAATACAATAACAAGAAAATTATTACCAAACTTATTGGAATTACAATAGCTAAACGTTTTACCGCTCGTACCTGATTTTCATAATTCCCAGAAAACTTATAACTAATCCCCGATGGAACTATCAAAGCTCCAGAATCTATTTTCTCCTTGATGAATTTGTTAGCATCATCTACCACGTTTACCTCAGCATATCCATCTCTTTTATCAAAAAGAACATATCCCACCAAGAAGGTGTCTTCACTCTTTATCATTTGAGGTCCTCGGGTGTATGTAAGATCGGCTAATTCCCCTAACGGAATTTGAGCCCCGGATTTTGTAGGCACTAATATTTTTTTAATACTCTCTGGATCGTCCCTTAATTCTCTTGGATAACGCACTCTTACATCATAGCGCTCTCTACCTTCTACTGTGGTGGTAATTTCCATCCCCCCAATCGCAGTTTCCAAAGTTTGCTGAACCTCTTCTATAGTTAAGCCATATCTCCCAATTGCAATTCTGTCTATATCTATTTCTAAATATGGTTTACCAACTGTTCTATCAGCAAAAACTGCTTCGGCTTTAACAGATGGAACTTGCTTTAAAAGATCTTCCAGCTCCAATCCGAATTCTTGAATTGTTTGAAGGTCTGGCCCATAAACTTTAATTCCCATAGGTGCACGCATCCCAGTTTGCAGCATCACCAATCGGGTTTCTATAGGCTGAAGTTTAGGGGCAGAAGTAACTCCCGGAATATTAGTTCGATTTACGATCTCATTCCAAATATCATCCGGACTTTTTATATGAGATCTCCAGTTTCTATAATAGTCACCATCCTCATCTTCTATTAAATCCTCAATCGATACACGTTGCTCCAGTGCTTGTTCATTAGTTAATGAATCTCCCGATTTTAGAATATACCTTCGATCATCATCTACTCTAAAAGCTATAGGATCTCCATCTCCATCCAAAGCATATTCAGACTTGTAATTTATGATGTTCTCGTACATGGAAATAGGGGCAGGGTCTAAAGCGCTTTCTATCCTTCCTAATTTTCCAACCACAACTTCAACTTCCGGGATATCTGTAATCGCTATATCCAGTTGTTGTAAGGTTTTTTTGGAGGCCTCAACTCCAGCGTGAGGCATAGAAGTAGGCATTAGTAAAAAGCTTCCTTCGTTCAAAGATGGCATGAATTCTTTTCCTACTCCCGGAAATGTATGCGCCATACCGCTCCATCCAGAAGTTGATCTTATATTCCAGCCTATTTTATTAAA
Source organism: Gillisia sp. CAL575 (assembly GCF_000403785.1). Lineage (GTDB taxonomy): Bacteria > Bacteroidota > Bacteroidia > Flavobacteriales > Flavobacteriaceae > Gillisia. Next base: position 271,433 of record NZ_APHJ01000019.1, on the reverse strand, counting down.
CCCATCGCCTACTGGTGCGAAAATTTTAGGAAAGCCTAACCAAATTAATACTCCAAAGAAGATTGTAATTAATGGAAGGAGTAAAAAAGTTCCTTTATGCAACAAACACCAATTTAAAATAGGCTTATAAAATTTAACTATTCCCATGAGGATCACAAGGGTAACCGCTAAGAGTACAATTACAAAAATATAATTGGAAAAAAGTGAGCTTTGGTGACCCAGAGGCACCCATTCTTCTGTAAGAAAGAATAAGGTAACACCAAGAATAACGATGATCGTAATTAGAGAGGAATGTTTCCCTAAGAACTCCGGATTTTTGTGCTCTAATAATTTTATTACACCAATTAAAACAAGAGCTAATGGAAGCCAAAAACTAAAGTAGATGGCTAAAAATAATCCCGCTACAATTAGCACAATATTCCAAATCCTTGCTACACGTTCTTTTTGGATTCGAATATTAAACGCGAAATAAGAAAGCATCGGCAAAATTAACATCCCGATTAAAAAGGCAGCCCCTAAGGCAAAAGTCTTTGTAAAAGCTAAGGGTCTAAATAATTTTCCCTCGGCATGTTCCATAAAGAATACTGGAAGAAAACTTACGATCGTTGTAGCCAAAGCTGTTGTTACTGCTGGAGCAACCTCCATAGTAGCATTATATATTATACTCAATAATTTTTCGTCCTTCGCCCCTTCATTCTTTTTCATTTCCAGATGCCTGATAATATTTTCTACAAATACAATCCCGACATCTACCATGACCCCTATAGCAATTGCGATTCCAGATAATGCAACCACATTGGCATCTACACCAAAATATCGCATTGCAATAAAGGTTACAAGTACCGCCACCGGCAATAAACTTGAAATAAGTAAAGAAGCTCTAAGGTTAAGAACAAGTACAATAATTACGATTATACTTATTAAAATTTCATGGGAAAGCGCACTCTCTAAAGTCCCGATAGTTTCACCAATTAATTGGGTTCTATCATAAAATGGAACAATTGTAAGCTTACTTACAGTTCCATCTGCCAGTGTCTTTTGTGGTAAGCCAGCAGAGATCTCCTTAATTTTCTCCTTGGTGTTCTTAATAACCTGAAGCGGATTTGAGCCATATCTAGCTACTACCACCCCCCCAACTACTTCGGCTCCTCCTTTATCGAGTATCCCACGACGTTCTGCGGGCCCTAAGTGTACTACCCCAAGATCTTTTATTAGAACTGGCTTATTATCTGTAGCCATTACAACAGAATTCTCGATATCTTCTACAGATTCGATATATCCAAGTCCGCGAACCAGATATTCCACCTTGTTTATCTCTAAGGTTTTGGCGCCAATATCCCTGTTGGAATTTTTGACAGCCATCATCACCTGATCTATCCCTATGTTATAGGCCTTTAAGGCATCAGGATTTACATCTATTTGATATTCCTGTACAAAACCACCTACCGAAGCGACTTCAGAAACACCAGATGTTCCACTTAATCCTAACTTCACATAATAATCCTGAATGGATCTTAATTCATTTAGATCCCATCCACCAGTAACATTACCTTGTGGGTCACGACCTTCCAATGTATACCAATAGACTTGTCCTAACCCGGTGGCATCTGGACCCAATGTTGGCTGTACACCATCCGGTAAAAGGTCCGCTGGTAGGGAATTCAATTTTTCCAGAACCCGGGTTCTAGACCAGTAAAATTCTACATCCTCTTCAAAAATCACATACACTATAGAAAAACCAAACATGGAGGTACTTCTAATAGACTTTACTCCAGAAATACCTAGCAAAGTGGTAGTCATAGGATACGTGATCTGATCTTCGATATCTTGCGGGGAGCGGCCTGGCCAATCTGTAAAAACGATTTGCTGGTTCTCACCAATATCTGGAATCGCATCTACCGGGACAGAATCTTTAGGTAAAAATCCTGTATCCCAATCAAAGGGAGCAGTTACTAATCCCCAACCGACAAAAAACACAAGTAACATTATGGTTACCAGTCGATTATACAGGAAATATTTTATGAGTTTGTTAAACATGAATTCTATTTAAATAAATTTCAAAAAACTAAGTTTTTGGTCGAAGAAGAATGATGAGAAATCAGACTACGACATAGCTTAAACCCACTGCTTATTGGCAGTTAGTTCAATAAAAATTATTTAAAATCAGATAAGGAATACCTGGTCCATCAAATGGATATCTGTGACCAGTATGGGTGGAGAATAATCTTTAAAAGGAATTACTTGTTCTAGAGAATTTTCAAAAAGTTCAATAAAGGAAACTGAAAAGGCTGCAATAAAAACCTGCTGATCCAGATTCAAATTATCAAAAGAAATCTTTAATTCATCTTGACCGTCTATTGCAACATGTGTATTGGTACAACAAGAGTCTGAGAGCATACCAGAATTCATCATACTATCCATATTATGGGAACTCATCCCACAATCTTTAACTTTAGAAAAAACAGCTTGATCTACCAATAAATCTCCACAAAAATGTTTTTCTATAGTAAAGGAAAAAGTGGAAACCAGCACTAATAGCGCAAGAATCAAAGAAGAATATTTCTGAACACCTTTTTTCATTATAAGCAAATATAAACAATAATTGTTAAAAAGAATATACTTCACTCTATATCAGTAAGCATAGGATATAACATTACATGCAAAGCTAAAATAAAATTGAAGAGGTAACTTATAAGTTTTCAGGATTAACTTTTAATTTCATGGACATTTTTCCGCCTGTAATAATAGAATGCTGGCATTAAAATCAAAACAAGGATTGGATGTATTAAAAATCTTCTGACATAAAAAAGAGCTAAAAAGTTTTCACTTTCTATTTCAAAAATCAAGAAAACGAACGCGGTAAAACAGATTACAAAAAAGATAGAATATAGATAAACAGAGAATTCTAAAATATTCTTATCAAAAAAAGTTACATATAAAATCCCTAATGATATAATTGTATTGATTAAATATCTTAAAAGAACATTAGCAAACAATTTACCAGTCTCGAAGTATGGAAAGGAGTTATGTAAATAATCTGCCTCATAAAATTCTAACAAGGGATCATAAAATAATTGATTCTCAAAAAAGCGTACCATTGCTAGCAAGATAACTAGGAAGGAGATCATAATAATTTTATACCGCTTTTTCATCTACTGTATTTTTAGAAAATAATCGAACCCAAAAAACCCATAAAATAAATACGGTACCGTAAATTATAAGCGGAAAAACAATTGTGTGCAAAAAAGTTGTGTATTGTGGATACTCATAAATACCTATAGCCAAGATAACAATTCTTAAAATATTTGCGATGTAAATAAGCACCGAACCTGATAAAATAAAAAGTAAGCTTATTTTGAACTTGGCGAAAAAAGAAAGTATAAAGGATATGAATAATATAATGATGCTTATAGAATTACATCCTTCTACGATTCTTGCAAGAAAAATTTTATTAACGTATAATTTGAGTGATGCCTCATCTGGATGGATCATTATTTTTGAAGAATATCCAAAAGATTCTATTACAGATTCACTTTGTAAGGCTACTAAATGTGTAAAAAAGTCGGGATAGTATTTAGAATTTTCAGAAAAGGAAAGATATCCACTATATAAAATCGAAAATATAAAATAGCTTCCCATAAAAATGAGAATGAATTGTAAAACCGATCTATATTTTTTAAATAATTGAAGCAATTAAAAACTTGATTTTAACAAATTTATAGAAAATACATAGGGGACTGTACTAATACTTTTTAATACTTTTGAACAAAAATTAGCAGCATGTCTTTTCAAAAATTAAAATCTGAGGTTCTTTCTATTATAGAATCTAAAAATCTATCTGTAGATCACAGACTTACAGAAATTTGCGAATTATTAGAGAAAAATATTTCTTATTACGATTGGGTAGGATTCTATTTTAAAAATGGAGATAAGAACGAACTTAAATTAAGAGCTTTTGCTGGAGAACCTACAGATCACCTAATTATTCCTTTTGGAAAAGGAATTTGCGGACAAGTAGCTGTTACTAACAAAAATTTTGTGGTGCCAGATGTTAAAGCTCAAGACAATTATATTGCTTGTAGTATTTACGTGAAAGCAGAGATTGTTGTGCCTTTATTTGTTAATGGAGAAAACATTGGGCAAATAGATATAGACTCTCATACCGCAGATCCATTTTCTAAAGAGGATGAATTATTCTTAGAGTTTGTAAACGAGGAAATCGCGAAGATCTTAGGATAACGTGTTTAAAGTTTCAAGTTTGAGGTTTCAAGTTTGAGGTTTAAGGAAAATTATTGCTTTGAATTTTGAACTCGAAACTCTAGACCTTGAGTTATATATTACATTCCAGTTCTAATAGCCTCAACAGGATCCAATTTAGAAGCAGCGATTGCAGGTATTATTCCTGAGATCAATCCAATAACTGCTGAAACCATTGTGCCTATAAACATATTCCATGGGGATAAAATAAATTCAAAATCTCCAGTGAATTGAGAGGCCAATAGCGAAACTATCCATACTAGGAACACCCCTATTAAACCTCCAATTATCGCAAGGATTACTGCTTCAAATAAGAACTGAAACAAAATAAACTTATTCTTAGCTCCTAAGGATTTTTGAATTCCTATTAAATTGGTTCGTTCTTTTACACTTACAAACATGATGTTTGCTATCCCAAAGCCACCAACTAGTAAGGAGAACCCACTAATAACCAATCCCATTAAATTAAGTTGCCCAGTAATATTATCTATAAGGTCGGCAAAACCTTGCAACTGATTCACAAAGAAATTACTGATTTCGTCTGGCTTTAATGCCCTATAATTACGTAGTTTCTGAGTTAATACCGCGATAAATTCAGCATTATCTACTCCTTCATCTGGTTTTATAATTATTTGCGGAAAAGCAGCTTTGTTATTATCTCCATAAATACGTCTAATCACATTTACAGGTAAGAAAGCTGATGTATCCTTAGAACCACCAAACAATCCTGCTCCTTCTTTCTTAAGCACGCCAATTACCGTAAATCTTTGGCCGTACATTCTAATTTGCTTTCCTAAAGGAGCACTTTCTCCAAAAAGATTTTGAGCAATCTCATGACCCAAAATTATTACATGAGTTCCACTTACAGATTCTGCCTCATTAAAAAATCGTCCTTCTGCAAGTTGTAGCGCTTCAATTTGATAATAATTATGGGTAACAGCTCCAATTTCTACTTGAGAAACAGTTTTTTCTTCAAATTTTATAGTTTCTCTCCCAACATTCAAAGCGTAATCTATCGCTTCCACATCCGGTAGATTTTTTTCCAAGTATTGATATTCATCATAAGAAACATCTGGGAATTGTTCTCTTTTCCAACGAGGGATCTCTGAAGGCCCGAAATTAAAACGCATTACAATGATAGTGCTGTTATCCAGAGAGCTTAAACTTCCCTTAATTTCTCGCTGTAAGGAATCTACTGCGGCAAGAACCGCAATAATGGAAAATATACCAATGGTTACCCCCAACAAGGAAAGAAAGGTGCGTAATTTATTGTTTCTTAACGCACTGACAGCGAAATTAAAACTTTCTGTTAATAGCCTTAGATATATTAGCATAGAAAAAACTGGTGTTTTTGCATAGATTAAAGATAAGACGCCTAGTGTATATTTTCGTTACATTTATTTTAAGAAATAAAACTCTAGAACTTTATAATTAATAGCGATTTAATTACTTTTGCAAGCTTAACAAACACAACACAATGAGCAATCTAAAAACGGCGAAATCTGCTTTAATTTCGGTATTCAGTAAAGACGGATTAGCACCCATAGTTAAGAAAATGGATGAACTGGGAATCACTATTTATTCTACTGGTGGTACAGAAAAATTCATTAAAGATCTTGGGATCACTGTTATTCCTGTAGAAGATCTAACTTCTTATCCTTCTATCTTAGGAGGTCGAGTTAAAACTTTACACCCAAAAGTTTTTGGCGGGATTCTTAACAGGCAGGATAATGAAAGTGATGTTGCAGAAATGAAGGAGTATGAAATCCCTCAATTAGACATTGTGATTGTGGATCTTTATCCATTTGAAAAAACGGTAGCTTCTGGAGCTTCTGAAACAGATATCATTGAAAAAATAGACATTGGAGGAATTTCTCTTATTAGAGCAGCAGCTAAGAATTTTAAGGATGTGCTTTGTGTTTCTTCTGTAGATGATTATTCAGAGTTTTTAGAATTACTTTCAGTAAATAAAGGAGAAACTTCTTTAGAGGACAGAAAGAAATTTGCTGGAAAATCTTTCCAGGTATCTTCTCATTATGATACTGCTATTTTTAACTTTTTTAACTCTGAAGACGATACGTTCAAACAAAGTTTCAACAAAGGAAAAGAATTAAGATATGGTGAGAATCCACATCAAAAAGGGACTTTCTTTGGAGATTTTGAAGCTATTTTTGATCAATTACATGGAAAAGAACTTTCGTACAATAATTTATTAGATGTAGATGCTGCTGTAAATTTGATGAACGAATTTAAAAATGACGATCCAACATTTGCTATTTTAAAACATAATAACGCTTGCGGGTTAGCGCAAAGAGATACTATTTTAGAAGCTTATAACGATGCTTTAGCGGGAGATCCTGTGTCTGCTTTTGGTGGAGTATTAATTAGCAATACTGAAATTGATAAAGCTACTGCAGAAGAAATTCATCAGTTATTTTGTGAAGTGGTGATTGCTCCTTCTTTTTCTTCAGAAGCACTAGTAGCTTTAAAAGGGAAAAAGAACAGAATTATTCTAATTCAGAAAGAACAAGAATTGCCTCAAAAACTAGTTAGAACTTGCTTAAATGGGGTCTTGGTTCAAGATAAGGATCTTAAGACAGATTCTAAAGCAGATTTAACGGAAGTAACAAACAATAAACCTAGCTCTAATGAGTTAAATGATATGATTTTTGCATCTAAAATTTGCAAACACACAAAATCTAACACAATCGTTCTAGCAAAAAACAAACAATTACTGGCAAGTGGTACTGGGCAGACATCCAGAGTAGACGCTTTAACGCATAGTATTGAAAAAGCAAAGTCATTTAATTTCGATCTTAAAGGATCTGTAATGGCAAGTGATGCTTTTTTCCCCTTTCCAGATTGTGTAGAGATTGCAGATAATGCAGGAATTACAGCAGTAATTCAGCCTGGAGGCTCTATAAAAGATCAATTAAGTATCGATTATTGCAACCAACATAATATGGCAATGGTAATGACTGGTACTCGCCATTTTAAACATTAATTTCAGTACATTTACCTAACCTCAACAAAAGAATTATGGGATTTTTTGATTTTCTCATTGAAGAAATAGCAATAGATTTAGGAACTGCCAATACGTTGGTAATTCACAACGATAAAGTAGTAGTAGATAGTCCATCTATTGTAGCCAGAGACAGGACAACGGGTAAAATTATTGCCGTTGGAAAGGAAGCGGCAATGATGCAAGGGAAAACCCATGAGAACATCAAAACTATTCGCCCATTAAAAGACGGAGTAATTGCCGATTTTGATGCCAGTGAAAAAATGATAAGTATGTTTATCAAAGAGATCCCGGCATTAAAGAAAAAGATGTTCACTCCAGCACTTAGAATGGTTATTTGTATCCCTTCTGGAATTACAGAAGTGGAAATGAGAGCCGTAAAAGAAAGTGCAGAACGTGTTAATGGAAAAGAGGTTTATCTTATTCATGAACCAATGGCAGCTGCAATTGGTATTGGGATAGATATTATGCAACCAAAAGGAAACATGATCGTGGATATAGGAGGTGGTACTACAGAAATTGCAGTGATCGCTCTTGGAGGAATCGTTTGCGATAAATCTGTGAAAATTGCAGGAGATGTTTTTACTAATGACATTGTTTATTATATGCGCACGCAACATAATTTATATGTTGGTGAGCGTACTGCTGAAAAAATTAAAATTCAAATAGGTGCTGCTACTGAAGATCTTGAGATTCCACCAGAGGAAATGAGTGTTCAAGGTAGAGATCTACTTACTGGAAAACCGAAACAAGTTCAAATATCTTATAGAGAAATCGCAAAAGCATTAGATAAATCTATTTTAAGAATAGAAGATGCGGTGATGGAAACTTTATCTCAGACCCCACCAGAATTAGCCGCTGATATCTACAATACCGGGATCTATCTTGCAGGGGGAGGATCTATGTTAAGAGGTTTAGATAAACGTTTGTCCTTAAAAACAGATCTTCCTGTATATATTGCAGAAGATCCACTAAGAGCGGTAGTACGAGGAACTGGAATATGCCTTAAAAACTTAAGCCGTTACAAAGGAATATTGATAAAGTAGGATTAACCAATGCAGCAGATTTTCAATTTTCTTATCCGCAATAAGAATAACATTTTATTTCTGTTGCTGTTTGGTCTATCTTTATTTTTGACTATACAATCTCACTCATTTCATAAAAGTAAATTTATAAGTTCTGCCAATTTTATAACAGGTGGTATTTATAAAAAAGCCAATAGCATTCAATCTTATTTCTATCTAGAAGAATATAATGAACGCCTTCTGGAAGAGAATAATTTATTACGGAACAAACTCTCTAATATTCCAGATACTTTATTTAATGACACTTTTATAGATTCTACTGTCTACGAAGGTATTTATGAATTTAGAACTGCTCGTGTTATAAACAATAATTACTCTAAAGTAGATAATTATATCACATTAGATAAAGGAAGAAAAGATAATATAATTCCTGAGTCTGGCGTAGTTACCAGCCAAGGGATAGTAGGGATAATAGACAACGCGTCTAAAAATTATTCTAGAGTGATCTCTATTTTAAACAGTGACTCCAAGATAAATGCTCAACTTAAAAAGACCAATCATTTTGGTTCTTTGGTATGGAATGGTAAGGATCCTAACATTGTTCAGTTAACGGATGTTCCTAGATTAGCTCCTATTAAAAAAGGAGATACGATTATTACCGGAGGGAAGTCATTAATTTTCCCACGAGGTATTCCTGTTGGGAATATAGTAGGTTTTGAATTAGATGAAAATGGAAGTTATTACACTATAGACATTAAATTGTTTAATGATATGACCAATATTGGTCATGTCTATGTAATTGTAAATAAAGACAGAAAAGAAATAAAAGAACTGGAGGAAATAGATGACTAATACAATTATTTCAAATAGCATCCGGTTTGTGGTCTTGGTTTTATTACAAGTGTTACTTCTTAATAACATCAATTTTTCGGGTTTCATAAATCCGTATCTATATATCCTGTTTTTAATTGTATATCCTTTTAATACTCCACAAGGTTTATTCATGATTGTGGCTTTTTTATTAGGACTAAGTATAGATACTTTTGAGGATAGCGGAGGGATACATGCGGCAGCATGTGTATTTATAGCATATATACGGCCAATAATATTACGGTTCTCATTCGGAATCAGTTACGATTACCAAACAGTAAAATTATCCAACACACCATATGGAGCCCGACTAAGTTATATTATTCTTGTGGTGGTGCTTCACAATCTATTGCTATTTATTCTGGAAATGTTCAGCTTCTCACACATATATTTAATACTTCAAAAGACATTTTTCACAAGTATTTTCACTATACTTTTAGTCTTGATTAGTTTGACATTATTTAAACCGAAAAGACGATGAGAAGGCTGCTGCTGTATATTATAATTATTACTACTGGTTTTATTTTTCTAGGCCGATTATTCTATTTGCAAATTGTGGATGAATCTTTTGCACGTTTAAGTGAAGATAACGCAATAAAGGTGGTTTATGATTATCCTCAACGAGGATACATTTTCGATAGAAATGGGGAGTTATTAGTTTCTAACCAGCCGTCGTATGATGTGATGGCGATACCAAGAAATGTAAAGCCATTTGATACTGCTGAATTTTGCACCATCTTAAAACTTACTCCAGAGGAACTTTCAAAGAAACTAGATAAAGCAAAAATATATTCGCCTAGACTTCCATCGATCATAGTACCTCAGCTTACAAAATCTGAGTATGCTTATCTTCAGGAAAAAATGCGAAAATACCCAGGTTTCTATATTCAGAAGCGATCTTTACGAGATTATCAAACCGATAATGGCTCTAATGTTCTAGGTTATATCGCTGAAGTAAATAATAAAATAATTGATAATAATCCTTATTATATTTCTGGAGATTTAATAGGAAAACAAGGGGTTGAAGGTCAATATGAAGAATTGCTTAGAGGTATCAAAGGAGTAAAGTATATTCAAAAGGATAGATTTAACAGAGATATTGGCCCTTTTAAAGAAGGCATTTTTGATACATTACCAAAAAAGGGAAAAGACGTTAATATCTCTATAGATGGAATGTTACAAGCATACGGTGAAAAATTGATGGAGAATAAACGTGGTGGAATTGTAGCGATAGAACCAGCTACTGGTGAAATTTTATCACTTATTACAGCGCCGAGTTATGATCCTGCCCTCCTAATGGGAAGACAACGATCTGCAAATTTCACAAAATTATATTACGACACAATTGCAAAACCATTATACGATAGAGGTTTATTAGCAGAATATCCTCCAGGGTCCCCATTTAAAACTATCAATGCCCTTATCGCTCTTCAAGAAGGGGTTGTAGATGTTCATGATAAGTTTTCTTGTAACAGAGGTTATGTTTATGGTCGGGGTAGAAAATTAGGTTGTCACGCTCATGCAAGTCCGTTAGATATGATTCCGGGTATTGCCCAGTCTTGTAATGCCTATTTTGCCAATGTTTATAGAAGGATCATAGAAAAATACCCTACCCCGCAGGAAGGTGTAGATACCTGGGCTAAGCATTTAAATAGTTTTGGTCTTGGACAATTTTTAGGGTATGATTTACCAGCTGGAAGATCTGGAAAGATCCCTACATCCGAATACTATAACAAAATATACGAATACCCTACTTACAAGTGGTTTGCAACAGCAACAATTTCTAATGCTATTGGACAGGGAGAAGTATTAATGACTCCTATACAATTAGCTAATATGACCGCAACAATTGCTAATAAGGGTTGGTTTTATACACCGCATATTCTAAAAAGTATTGAAGGAGAACCAATCTCCGACCCAGATTATACTAAAAAACACTTTACTACTATAGATAGTGAGCATTTTATACCGGTTATTGAAGGAATGCACCAAGTTTATAAAGTTGGTACTGCTTCTGCACTACAGATTCCAGGAATAGAAATAGCTGGAAAAACTGGAACTGCAGAGAATTTCACTAAAATAAATGGTAAAAGAACCCAGCTTACAGATCATTCAATTTTTATAGCATTTGCACCTGTGGATAATCCGAAAATTGCAATTGCAGTATTTGTTGAAAATGGATATTGGGGAGGTAGATATGCTGGAAGAATTGCCAGTTTAATGATAGAGAAATATCTTAAGAAAACCATATCTAGAAAAGATATGGAAACTTGGGTGCTTACTCATAGTTTAGAGGATGAATATTTAAAACCACTGAGTGGAGAACCTTTCTCAATTAATAAATAATGGCGAAAGGCACAATTAGTTTTGATTGGGTTACTATCTTAATTTACCTCCTTCTTATAAGCTTTGGGTGGATGAATATTTATTCAGCTTCCTTAGGAGATTCTCCTTCTGGGATTTTTGATTTCGATGAGATATACGGAAAACAAGCTCTTTGGATGATTCTGGGTTTGTTCATGATCATTATTATATTATCTATAGAGGCGAAATTCTATATGAAGTTTTCGAGTGTGTTTTATATAATATCTCTACTTTCAATTCTAGGGCTATTTGTCTTTGGAAAAACCATTAATGGAGCTACTTCTTGGTATGGATTTGGCGGAGTGAGCATCCAACCTGCAGAATTCGCTAAAGTTGCGACTACACTGGCACTCGCAAATTATCTGGGGGACATTCAGACAAATATAAAATTATTTTCACATCAGTTGAAAGCGTTTTTTATCATCGTTTTACCTGCTCTAATTATTTTACCACAACCAGATGCAGGAAGCGCTATGGTATACGCGGCTTTTCTCTTCCCTCTATACAGAGAAGGGCTATCTGGAATTTACTTGTTTTTAGGATTTGCGGGAATAGCTATTTTCATATTAACCTTGGTTCTTGGGCCATTGTATGTAGCAATAGCGGTCATTATTATTAGCTTACTAAGTTTGCTTCAGAAAAAGAAGAGACGCCCAAGTCCTCTTGTTTTAATGGGAATTATTGTAGGTGCGATTGCACTCTCTTATTCTGTAGATTATATCTTTCAGAATGTATTTGAGCAACGCCACAGGGATCGTTTTAATATAGTTCTAGGAAAAGAAACAGATGCTAAGGGAATTGGATATAACACTAATCAGAGTGAGATTGCTATTGGGAGTGGCGGCTGGATAGGGAAAGGCTGGACAGAAGGAACGCAAACCAAAGGAAAATTCGTACCAGAACAAGACACCGATTATATTTTTAGTACCGTTGGTGAGGAATGGGGATTTCTAGGCACTTCTGTCGTGGTCCTTTTATTTATATTCCTACTCCTTCGATTATTATTTCTTGCTGAGCGGCAGAAATCCACATTTAATAGGGTTTATGGATACAGCTTAGTGGGAATTATCTTTGTTCACTTTCTAGTAAATATAGGAATGGTAACAGGGATCTTTCCAACAGTTGGAATCCCACTTCCTTTCTTTAGTTATGGAGGCTCCGGCTTATGGGGCTTTACTATCCTACTCTTTATCTTTGTAAAATTAGATTCTGAAAGATTGGCCTTTTAATTACTTATAGTGTTTTTAGTTTTTCAGGTTTAGTTTTTCAACCAAAAAATCATCGTAAATCACCAACGAGATCATTCAAGGCATTTAGAATGAATGTGTTTAATTACATCGTTCTACTAAAACCAATAGCAAAGCAACAAGGAGTATAATAACAGGATAAATATATTTTCTCTTCATAGGAAATTTATAGGAAAAATGCAGAAATAATAAAGAGCCTGATTAAAAGATTTGCTTTTACATCATGGTATTCGAATTGCACTAAGAATTATTTCAGGATCTCAACTAATTAGATTTAGATATTGAAATAATTCAGATTACTATCTTAACTATTTTGATGAATGCAGTTCTTTAAACAGACTCTTATAAAATTTTTAATTCTTTATTGTGGCTACTTTAGATCTCTTAATGTTATTAATCTTAATATCTTCCAAAACATTAATAGCTTCTTCTATATAAACATCACTAGTTAAACTTGTATGCCATCTATCTCTCTTTTCTTTCAAAATAGTATCAGTAGAGTACAATTCAACTTCATAAGGAAGAGACTCATAAGATAAATTGGAAGTATAGTCTGATATAGCATCAAATCTCTTAGCATCTTCTTCTGTAAGCAATCTATGATTCTGATAAGCCGTATAGTTTAAAGGATAAGTTTCTTCATCTCTTTGATCTTTTACCCACTTAGCATTTTCAGCAATAAGATTCAATTGAGCGTTATTAGACATTCTTTTGTTACTATTCTTAATAGCATCTTCAAAATCTATATATCCATCCCAGATTTTATATTTAGCTGCTTTTATTTGATCCCAAGGCAATGGATTTTCATAATCTTTCTCTCCAATGTCTATGAAGCTATATCTATCTGGAACAACAACATCACTTTTAACACCTTCTAATTGGGTTGAACCACCGTTAACTCTGTAGAACTTCTGAGTAGTTAATTTTAAGGCTCCAAGATCACCATATTCATTACTTCTTACAGTCTGATTAAGATCTATTACATTTTGAACTGTACCCTTTCCATAAGTTTGTTTACTTCCAATAATAATTGCTCTTTTGTAATCTTGCATTGCAGCTGCAAGAATTTCTGAAGCTGAAGCTGATAACTCATTCACTAATATTACTAAAGGACCATCCCATAGAATGCTAGGATCTGTATCTTCCAAGATCTCTTGTCCTACACCTTTGCTTTTCACTTGTACCACAGGACCTTTTTCAATAAACAATCCAGCAATATCAACAACTGTTTTAAGTGATCCACCACCATTGTTTCTAAGATCTAAAACAAGACCTTCCATTCCTGCTTTTTTCAATCTTATAATTTCCTTCTCAACATCTGAAGCAGCATTTCTGTCTGCATAATTCTCCATGTCAAAATAGAATTTAGGCAAGTTTATAAGTCCGAATTCTTTTCCGTTCTTATTCACTAAAGCAGATTTCGCATATGTCTCTTCTAATTCTACAATATCTCTTGTAATGGTAATATCTTCAATATTACCCATCATCTTTTTCTTAACTGTCAAAGTTACTTTAGAATCTTTCGGGCCTTTTATAAGATTCACCGCATCGTCTAAACGCATACCCACAATACTCACAGGATTTACTTCATCTTCTTGTTTTACTTTTAAGATAATATCCCCTTCACTTAATTTATCACTTAACCATGCTGGACCGCCAGAGATCACTTCCATGATGGTAATGTTGTCGCTTTTCTTCTGAAGTCTTGCTCCAATTCCTTCTAGTTTCCCAGACATTGCAATGTCAAATCTATCTTTATCTTGCGGGGCAAAGTAGAATGTATGAGGATCAAATTCCTCTACGATAGCATTAATATATACTGAAAAATAATCTTTACGCTCTAATTCTTCACTGAAATCAAAGTATTCATCCATAGAGGTAAGTATAGCTTCCCTAGCTTCCTTCTCTAGCTCAACATCTGATTTCACTTTTAAAGAAGAATCTTTCTCTAAAGCCTTTTCCTGATCTTCCTTACTATTATAATAATTAGCCAACGTGCTAAATTTCAATTGTTTTCTCCAACGTTCCTTCAATTCTGCTCTGGAAGAAATATAATCTATCTCCTCATAATTAGTATTTATATCTTCATCTTCAGAAAAATCGAAAGGCTCTGCTAATATCTCTTTATATATTCCTCTCACCTCTTTCATTCTTTCCAATAACCTATCATGAGTTAAATTGAAAAAAGTGAGATCTTTACCTCTTATTTGATCATCTATCTTATCTTGATAAACAACAAATTCCTTTACATCTTCCTCATAGAAAAATCGCTTTAATGGATCTATAGCATCTAAATAATCCTTATAAACCTCTTTTGAAAAACCATCATCTATGGTCTTAGCATCATAATGTCCCTTTTCTAGAACATAGGTAATAAGATCAATTAATAATTTATCCTTATTTGGGTCATTGAATGATTTTGTAGTAAAACTGCACGATGCGGCTGCCATAAGCAAAACCAACACCAAAAATTTATAGTTCCTTTTCATAAAGCGAATATATTTCATCATTGAATATCAATCTATATGTACTAATAATTGTGCCAACACTCATCATTTGCACAATTAATTTGTTAGACCACTAAGATAAGCTTTCCTTTGAGAATTATTATTTTAGCACCCTTAAAATATTTACGTATGTCTCAAGAGAAACCGCTTATTTTAGTTACAAATGATGATGGAATTACCGCACCGGGAATTCGTGCTTTAATTGAGGTGATGAAAGAATTAGGAGATGTGATTGTTGTAGCTCCAGATAGGCCACAAAGTGCAATGGGCCATGCAATCACTATTACAGACACCCTTTACTGTGATGAGATTAAATTAAACAAAAAATATACACATAAAGAATATAGTTGCTCTGGGACACCAGCCGATTGTGTGAAAATTGCTACTCAGGAAATTCTACACCGTAAACCAGATCTTTGTGTGAGCGGGATTAATCATGGGTCTAACTCTTCTATTAATGTCATTTACTCTGGAACTATGAGTGCGGCTGTTGAAGCTGGTATTGAAGGAATACCTGCAATAGGATTTTCATTATTAGATTACTCATTAAGCGCAGATTTTGAGCCTACTAAGAAATTTATAAAAGCAATTACACGAAAAGTTCTCAAAAACGGACTTGCAAAAGGTGTGGTTTTAAATGTGAATTTACCTAAGTTGAAGGAAAAGGAAATTAAAGGAATTAAAATATGTAGGCAAGCAAAAGCCTATTGGGTTGAAGAGTTTGACAAAAGAACAAGTCCGCAGGGAAGAGATTATTACTGGCTTACCGGTAAATTTGTGAATGAAGATAGTGGGATGGATACTGATGAATGGGCTTTAGAAAATGGTTACGTATCTGTAGTCCCGGTTCAATTTGACCTTACTGCACATCATTATATTAATGATCTTAATGACTGGGGACTAAATGATTAAAAAACATGTCCTTATTGGTTTTCTAATTGGATTATTAGCCAACGCTGCCGGAATCTTCCTTTACATTCTCCTGTTTTCAAATATGGATTTGGAAGCTACACTTCAAAATGCTCTTCAGAACGATTATTTAGGGAAAATTATAGCCCTTGGAGCGATCTTAAACTTTTTTCCTTTTTTTGTTTTCATAAAAAAGAATCAGATCTACAAAGCCAGAGGCGTACTCTTAGCAACTGTACTTATGGCCGTTGTGATAGCAGTTACCAAATTTATTTGATAACTTTCAACACTTAAAATTCCTTAATATGAAATACTACCTTATTGCAGGTGAAGCATCTGGAGATTTACATGCTTCCAATTTAATGCTGGCTTTAAAAAAGGTAGATCCACAGGCAGAATTTAGATTTTGGGGTGGAGACCTTATGCAAGAAGCGGGGGGAACTTTGGTAAAGCACTATAGGGAATTAGCCTTTATGGGTTTTATAGAAGTGATAGCTAATCTAAGAACCATACTAAAGAATATTAAGATCTGTAAAAATGATATTCTAGATTATAAACCAGACACTATAATTTTTATAGACTATCCAGGCTTTAATATGCGAATTGCTAAATGGGCAAAAGAGCTAAATATTTCTACACAATATTATATTTCTCCACAGATTTGGGCGTGGAAAGAAAATAGAATTTCTGCAATAAAGAGAGATGTAAATGAAATGTATGTAATTCTTCCCTTTGAAAAGGAATTTTATGAAGAAAAGCATCAGTTCCCGGTACATTTTGTAGGACATCCGCTTTTAGACGCAATCGCTAAAAAGGAATTGGTTGTTCCAGATCAATTCAGAAAAAAATATCAACTAGACAAAAGACCTATTATCGCATTGCTGCCAGGAAGTCGAAAACAAGAGATTTCCAAGATGTTAGAAACCATGTTAAGTATTACAGATGATTTCAAGGAATATCAATTTGTTATTGCAGGAGCTCCCAGCCAAGACCCAGAGTTCTATAAACCTTTTATAAAAAAGAAAAATGTTCATTTAGTCATGAACAAAACCTACGATGTTTTAAGCCTTTCTACGGCAGCCCTCGTAACATCTGGGACAGCAACTTTAGAAACCGCCTTACTCAAGGTGCCAGAAGTAGTTTGTTACAAGGGAAGTACAATTTCTTATCAAATCGCAAAAAGGGTAGTAGATTTAGACTATATTTCGCTGGTTAATTTAATTATGGATAAAGAAGTGGTGACAGAATTAATTCAGAATGACTTTAATCCGAAAAAATTAAAAAGTGAATTGAATAAAATATTAGATCCAGAGAATAGGAATACAATATTTGAAGCCTACTTTGAGTTAGAAAGAAAGTTAGGGGGTGCCGGAGCTAGTGAAAAGACTGCACAACTAATTTATAAGAGTATTAAGAAATAGCGTTTTTATATGAGTAGATTATCTTACTATGTGTTTTTTAGCCTAGTCGCTTTATTACTAAGCAGTTGTGGTGCCTCTAAATCTAAAAGAGCAGTAGTTCAGCAAAATTTAAATGCAAATGAAGTCATAATCTACCATAAGTCTCCAGAAAACAAGCTCCATACAGCTTCTGCATCAGAGAAACCAAAAGACAATAGAGTTTACAATATTACATCAACTGCGCTAAAATTCGAGGGCACAAAATATAAATTTGGCGGAACCACAGAAAAAGGCATGGATTGTTCTGGCCTTGTCTTCACCTCTTTTTTAGAAGAAGACATAGAACTACCAAGGACCTCTAGAGCAATGTCTTTAGAAGGTGAGCGATTATCTCTTGTAGATGTAAATATTGGTGATCTTTTATTTTTTGAGACCAATAAGAATAAAAAAGTGATAAATCATGTAGGCTTGGTGGTAGAAATTCAACCTGGACATATCTTATTTATCCACTCTTCAACTTCCAAAGGCGTTATAATTTCTTCTTTAGCAGATAATTACTGGTTTGATCATTTTGTCATGGCCAGGCGAGTGATCTAATTATTTACTATCTTCAAGAGTAACTAAGACTTTCTGAAGGTTGTATAATTTTACTCTTATTAAGCTTACATTTTTTCTAATAGTCGGGATACTATTGGGCTTTTATGTAGAATTTTCTTCAGTTATACTTTTAATTACTGGAGCTATACTTTTTATATGCTTCATAATTTCCTTTTATTTAGCAAAAAGGAGTTTTCTTCAAAATCCGCTTTTCGGCGTGTTGACCTTCTGTGTCTTTCTATATCTAGGATTTCTTACCTCCTATTCTCAACTTCCAAAAAACAACCTAGATCACATTATTAATTCTTTTGACACTGAATTAAAAGAAGACCCCTCTCTTATTGTTGCAGAAGTGATTGAAATATTGAAACCCGGGAAATATCAAGATAGATATATTTTGAAGCTTATTGAATTGAATTCAAACTATGCTGAAGGGAAATTACTTTTAAATATATCTAAAGACAGTTTGTCCCCTAAGCTTAAGATTGGCCAACGTATTGTCACACTTAAACAATTTGAAAACATTCAAGAAAACTTAAATCCACATCAATTCAATTACAGTCGTTATATGAAGGTTTTGGGAGTTTACAAGCAACTCAACATATCTAATCTTCAGTTTGAAATATTAAATAATTCTCCAATATCACTAAGATCTTATGCTGGGAAATTAAGAAATCATATAATAGTCAATCTTAAAAAACAAGATTTTAAAAAAGATGAACTATCTGTTATTCAGGCATTATTATTAGGCCAGAGACAAGAACTATCCTCCGAGATTCAGCAGAACTATGCTGCTGCTGGAGTTATCCATATCCTAGCGGTTTCTGGGTTGCATGTAGGGATCATTTTAATCCTATTAAATTGGGTTTTAAAATTCATGGATAGATGGAAATATGGGAAATTTGTTAAAACAATGTTCTTATTAATTTCGCTCTGGGGATTTGCATTAATCGCGGGTCTTTCACCTTCTGTAGTGCGCGCTGTAAGCATGTTCTCCTTCGTTGCTATTGGAATGCAACTAAACAGAAGAACCAGTATTATAAACACTCTATTCGCCTCCCTATTAATTCTTCTGCTCATTAATCCATCTTACCTATTTCAGGTCGGATTTCAGTTAAGCTATTCAGCAGTTTTCGCGATTGTGGTTTTTCAACCTTCAATTATGAAAATAATAAATACCGAAAATAAAATTTTTAGATACCTATGGAAAATAGTTTCGGTAACCTTGGCTGCACAAATTGGGGTATTACCTTTAAGTTTATATTATTTCCATCAATTCCCAGGTTTATTCCTCTTAACCAATATTCTTATTTTACCATTTATGGGATTGATCTTGGCTGTAGGTATTATATTAATTTTAATTATTCTCATCGGATTTGACCCAATAATATTGTCCAAAACTTACGCCTGGATGATTTCAGCCTTAAATAATTTTGTAGCCTATATAGCTTCAAAAGAAATATTTTTAATCAAAGACATTTCATTTTCATTGGTGCTATGTGTGGTATTCTCATTGTTTCTAATCTCTATTTCTTTTCTTCTGAAGAAATATGACTTTAAAAACATTCTCCTATTATTTAGTAGCATCATACTTATACAACTGGTTTTCATTTTTGAGAAGTATGAAAAGCCCAATAATGAACTCGTGATTTTTCATAGAGCCAGACAAACAGATATTGCTATCACTCAACAAAATACGATTGATTATTACACTAGCAATATCAAAGAAAAACCCTCTTTTATAAAGGATTATGAAATTGGAAATAAGATAAAAATTGATACTATCTTTAATATTGAAAATATATATTCATTCTCTGGAAAAGACATTTTAGTGGTGGATAGTTTGGGGATTTATGATCTACCAAATTTTAACCCGAAACTTGTTTTGCTTACAAATTCTCCTAAATTAAATCTTGAGCGGCTTATTTTAAAGTTGAAACCTGAACAGATAATCGCTGACGGTAGTAACTATAAAAACCTAATTGAAAAGTGGAAACAATCTGCTCTAAACAAAAAGCTCCCTTTTCACGCAACTGGCGAAAAGGGAGCTTTTATTATAAAATCAGTAATATCTACTGAAGGAAACTAACTAACACTTAATCTTTAAAAGTTCCTTTGAACTCTTTTTCATATTTACCCCAAGCATCTGCAGAGGTTAATTTCTTATAATCGTTATTGGCGATCATCTTAAGAAAGATCTCTAATTGCTCTGGAGTTCTATACCCAACAATTGGAGCAATAACATTAGATTTTTCATCAAAAAATACCAAACTAGGGTATCCAGTAATTTTTAAAGCATTCGCTAAAAAATGCTGACTATTCCTACCTTTTCTTTTAGGATCATGGTTAGGATTGGTATAATTAAAATCTTTATATAACACTTCTTCTGTCCCTTCTGCATCAAACTTAACGGGATAGAAATGCTTGTTTACATAATTCACCACATCTTTATTGGTAAAAGTATTCTTATCCATCAACTTACAAGGCCCACACCAGGTTGTATACGCATCCATTAGGATCTTTTTTGGTTGTTTCTCCTGTGCTTTCAAGGCTTCATTCATGCTCATCCATTTGATTTCCTGAGCTTGAATAGCGGTAAAACTTAATAAGAAAAGTAAACCCGTAACTAATAATTTCATGTTTAATATTTTTCTACACTTTTTCAAATATCATTCCGAATTAAAATTTCATCCTATTAAAATTAATTAATAAATGAAGAATCTCAAAATATTCTACTTAATCCCGTGCATTAACTTTTTAAGTAATGGATGTAACATTATAATAAGAACACCTGCTGCTGCAGGAATTGCAAAAAATAATAAGAAAAAGGTGGATAATGAATATTCCTTTGTAATGGCATCGATCATCCCTCCAGTTGTTCCTGCTAATTTATTACCTATAGCGATTGCCAGATACCAGATTCCAAACATAAATGCGATCATTCTTCCTGGAACCAACTTACTCAAATAAGATAATCCTACTGGAGACAAACATAATTCTCCCATGGTATGGAAGAAATATGCAAAAACCAACCAAATCATACTTACTGCTGCTACTTTAGCACCAGATGGGATTCCATAGGCACCATATGCCAAAGATAAAAACCCTACTCCTAACAAGATCAATCCTGCGCCATATTTAACTGCTACAGAAGGATTGTATTTACTTTCCCATAATTTAGAGAATAATGGCGCAAAGATTATTATGAATAATGAATTAAGCACACTAAACCAAGATGCCGGAACTTCAGGGTTTTCTTGAAGATATTGGTTGTAAAGCATAAATCCAACAAGCACCCATATAATTAGAAAACTAGTTCCTAAAAACACATTTGATAATGCATACTTTTTAAAAGTCTGTTGAAAAAGTTTAAAGAGCACCCAAGTAATTATTCCTAATGGAATAATCGTGATCAAGGTATTTACAACTCTAAAGATATTTGCAGATCCTCCATCCAGCACTCTGTCTGTATAATCTCCTGCAAAAATCGTCATAGAACCACCAGCTTGTTCAAAAGCTGCCCAAAAGAAAACAGTAAAAAAGGCAAAGATGGAAACAGCAATCATTTTATCACGAACTATTGGGCTGTACCTAATAATTCTGGAAACCAAAAGTATTATAAAAATAATAAGAGCGAATAAGATCATAAAATTAGACCCGTCCATCCCTGCCACGGTAAAATCAAATACGTTAGTGCCTCCAATTTTAGACATCGGATCGTTAATAATCCAAACCAAACCTATTACCGCACTTATTATTATAAATGCTTTATCAAATAATGTAAATGGATTTAACTTATCTACAGTTTTATCTATGCTTACCTCTTCTGCTCCCTTAACGGGTTTCTTACCTACTTCACCAAAAATATTTTGAGCAAAATAAAACTGTAATAGACCTAAGAACATAAAGATCCCTGCAAGACCAAAGCCCCAATGCCATCCAATTTGTTCACCTACATAACCACATAGCAAGATTCCTAAGAAAGCTCCTGCATTAACACCCATATAATAAATGGTGAATGCTCCATCCTTCTTTTCTTCATAACCTTCGTACATATGAGAGATAATAGAAGTCATGTTAGGCTTAAAGAATCCATTCCCTAATATTAAAAAGAATAAACCCACATATAACATAAATTCAGTATCCAATGCCATACTTGCATGACCCACAGTCATTAGAAAAGCACCAATTACGACCGCATTCCGGTAGCCAAGATATTTATCTGCCAGGAATCCTCCTAAAATAGGTGTCAAATACACCAAAGAAGTATAGGTTCCATATAACGCAAGTGCATGCTCTCGTGGCCAGGCCCAACCCTCATTAAATAAAGCTGATGTCAAAAAAAGCACCAATAGTGCACGCATTCCATAATAAGAGAAACGCTCCCACATTTCAGTGAAGAACAAAACAAATAATCCAGATGGATGTCCTATTACATTAGACTTAAAAAAATTATCAGAGGATGCTTTATCTACAGCCATGAGAATACTTAATTAAAATCTTTTTCACCAAGATCATACTGCTCCTGTTCTGGTATTTCTTTTTCAGTATCTTCTGCTCCATGAGTCAATCTCTTAAGAGGTTTTAGCATCAATAACACAAGTGACGCAAAGAGTACGGTAAAAATAGTTATTCCTACGAAGGTTTTAAATTCGGTTTGTGTTTGAACTTCATCAATTATTACAATTCCAGAATAATCTAATTCTTCATTTGTTAATTCCTCATCGTTATTTCTGAAGCTAAAAACAGCAATGTAAGGGTTCTCTTTAGTTACGTTCTCTTCATTTAAAAGATTTACGATCTCACTTTCCCCATTCTCATTTTCAAATTTCACTAAGTCTAAAACCGACTCATTCGTATTGAGATCTATTGCTTTAAACTCTCCATTTTCTGGATATATTTTAGTTTTAATCTCAAAATTCTTCCTGTTTTCTAGGATACTATCTTTGGCATTTAAGAACGGAGTTAATTCTCCGCTACTTGCAATTAATTCTACACTTGTAGGTTCTCCTTGTGAAAATTCACCTATCACCCCTGCAACTTTATTTCCTAAACCAGTAGCTGCAAAATAAACCCCCATCATCAAGGAGGCATATCTCACTGGCGCAAGTTTAGTAATGAATGATAATGCAACTGGGGAAGAACAAAGTTCTCCAATAGTATGAAGTAAGTATGCTAATACAAGCCAATACATTGCTGCAGCTCCATTAGATGCATATTCTTTAGATGCAGCGGCCATAAATACAAACCCAAGCCCCATAATAATTACCCCTGTTGCCATTTTGAAAATGGAAGAAGCTTCTTTGTTTTTAAGTTTTCGCTTTGCCCAAAAATTAGCGACGATCACACCAAACAATATTATAAATAAAGCATTTAGAGATTGAAAAAAGGAAGCAGGTACTTCATTTCCTATTAAGGGTAAGCTAAAAGGTAAAATTCTGTCTGTCTTATCTAAGGCATAAATATTCATTAAACCACCGGCTTGCTCGAAAGCCCCCCAGAAAACAATTACCAAAGTAAAAGAAAGTAGCATAACCACATACCTATCCTTCATTACCTGAGTGGTAAGGTCTTTATAAACCATGAGCATCATTGCTACTACTAGCGTTAAGAATATAAATAAAAGTCCCCATCCAAATCCCCAAGATATCCAACCATAAATAGATGCTCCTAATAAGATAATCGAGATGATTAACTGCGTAGGAGATTTTAGTAGATCACCAAATAAGTCACCTAATGAAGCTCCTTCATTTCTTTCAACTTTAGAAAGAAGGTTACCAACATTAGTCAGATATTTTTGACCCCAAAGATATACTATAAGACCTAATGCCATTGCAATCCCTGCAAGTCCAAAGCCATAATGCCATCCAATATTTTCTCCTACATAACCTACGATTAAACTGGAAAGAAAAGCTCCAAGGTTAATACCAATGTAGAAAATGGTAAAACCTTTATCACGTCTAATATCACCCTCTCTATAAAGGCCACCTACCATAGTAGAAATGTTCGGCTTTAATAAACCAACCCCAGCTATAATTAAACCAAGACCAGTATAAAACGCCCACATTTCCTCTACCGCAAGGATTCCGTGACCACAAACCAAAATAATACCACCAATTAAAACTGCCTTCTTCTGACCAAAAACCTTATCGGCTAAAATACCTCCAGGAATAGAAACAACATACACCAACATTGTGTACCAACCGTAAAGCGCAAGCGCTTCTGTAGAAGTCCAACCTAAACCAGCATTACCACCAGTTGTTGCACTTACAAGATAAAGCACAAGAATTGCGCGCATTCCATAATAGGAAAATCGTTCCCACATTTCTGTGAAGAATAAAATATACAATCCTATAGGATGTCCGAATAATTCCTTTTGATTTGCAGGAGGTGCAGTATTTGCCATTATATAATTATTAATTTATGAGTATGATTTTTATAAATTTTCTTTAATAAAGTTAGTCATCTTAGTGTACAAATGTAATCTTGTATTTCCGCCATAGATGCCATGATTCCTGTCTGGATAGATCGCCCAATCAAATTGCTTGTTAGCTTGTACCAATGCTTCAATCAATCTCATAGAGTTTTGAACATGTACGTTATCATCTCCAGAACCGTGAACTAAAAGGTAATTTCCTTTCAATTTTTCTACGTGATTTATTGGAGAATTCTCATCGTACCCACTAGCATTTTCCTGCGGAGTCGTCATATATCGTTCTGTATAGATCGAATCATAGAACCTCCAACTTGAAACCGGTGCAACAGCAATTGCCATTTTAAATACGTCGTTTCCTTTTAAAATCGCGTTTGTAGACATAAAGCCACCATAGCTCCATCCCCAGATTCCTATTCTTTCTGAATCTATATATTCCAGCTCTCCTAATTTCTTGGCTGCTGCAATTTGATCTTCTAACTCAAATTTACCCAATTCATTTTGAGTTACTTTTTTGAAAGCAGCTCCTTTAAATCCAGTACCTCTTCCGTCTACTGAAACCACAATATATCCATGATCAGCGAGCATTTGATACCAGTAGTCATTAGAACCTGCATAAGAATTTGAAACGGTTTGAGACCCAGGCCCAGAATACTGATACATGAATAGTGGGTATTTCTTTGAGGAATCAAAATCTGAAGGTTTAATAGTCCACATATTCAATTGATTTCCATTAATTTCTATGGTAGACAATTCCTTAGGCGAAAAATTAAAAGCCTTTTCCAATTCAAGCAATTCTGAATTATCTTTGATCTTTCTAACCAATTTCCCCGACTTTGAATTATGAAGAGTATATTCGTTTGGGGTAGTTGTACTCGTATAGGTATTAATAAAATAGGTGAAATCTGCACTAAAATCTGCAGTATTTGTACCTGTCTTTTCAGTTAAGCGTGTTATTTTAGAACCATCTATATTAATTGAATACACATCTCTGTTTACACTTCCATTTTCTGTACTCTGAAAATAGATTCTCTTAGATTTAGGATTGAAACCGTAGTAATTAGTTACTTCCCAATCTCCTTTGGTAATTCTATTTAGAAGCTTTCCATTTTTATCATAGTGATAAATATGATTGTATCCGTCTTTCTCGCTGGTCCAGATAAAACTGTTATCAGCTAAAAAGGTTAAATTATCTGTTACATCAACGTAGGCAGTATCTTTCTCGTTTAAAACGATTTTCGCCTCGTTTGTTTTAGCATTAACAAAAATAAG
This sequence comes from Gillisia sp. CAL575, assembly GCF_000403785.1. GTDB lineage: Bacteria > Bacteroidota > Bacteroidia > Flavobacteriales > Flavobacteriaceae > Gillisia. The sequence continues at coordinate 245,530 of NZ_APHJ01000019.1, read as the reverse complement.
ATCCAAATTATTCTGATGGCGGTTAAGAACTTGTACACTTAACAGATCAGGATTATTAGTCCATTTAATTCTTGGAATATAAAAATCTTCATATTCTCCTAAATTGATATCTCTTGTTTTTGCAGTAGCTACATCATACATATGCAAAGAGACAAGAGCATTTGCTTCTCCTGCTTTAGGATATTTAAAAGTAGATGCTGTGGGATATAAATCTTTTCCGATTATATCCATAGAAAATTCTGGAACTTCAATTTCATCAAATCTTAAAAAAGCCACTTTCGTGCCATCTGCATTCCAATCGAATCCTCTAACGAAAGCAAATTCTTCTTCATAAACCCAGTCGGTAATTCCATTGATAACTTCATTCTTTTTCCCATCCTTAGTGATCTGAGTTTCTTTACCAGAAGCCAAATCTTTTACAAAAAGATTGTTTTCAAAAACAAAAGCTATTTTAGAATTATCTGGAGAAAATGTTGGTTCCTGAACTTTGTTTTCACTTAACTTTTTTAATTTTTTAGATTTTACATCGTAGAAATAAAAGATCCCTTTAGATGAATGACGATAAATTTGATCTACCTCTGTAGCCAATAAAACCATATTTTCGTCTGCACTAAGCTCATAAGATTGAAATCTCGAGAGCTCAGTAAGATCTGAACTACTTAAAAGACTTCCTTTTTTCTCTCCAGTCTTATAATCGTAAATATCTATACTAGAAGATCCCGCTTCTCTATCTTGATTAAGAACGATATATTCTGTCCCATTATTTAAAGATTTCAAAGATTCAAGTCGTTCCTGGCTAAAGGTTCCGCTCCATATATCTTCTAGGGTTACTTGTTTTTCTTGTGCAAAAATCGTAGAAGTTCCCACCAAAAATAGGGTAAGGACAAATTTTGGTATTCTCATAAATGTATTAAATAATTTTTGTAGGCCAAGTTTACTAAAAATTCAGCAAAAAAAGCCGTTTTTGGGTGTTAAATACTAATAGTATGTTAAGTGTAGAAACTCATCAAAAGTTCCTTCCTTTAAATCTAATATCACATTTTTACTGAATAAGAGCAGTAATTGTATCTTTGTTGTATAAATCTATTATCAAATGATCACACCCATTACCGGTTTTTCTAAATTGAAAAAGGAAGAAAAAATTGACTGGTTGCTAAAAACATACCTACAAAATTCCGAAAATTCTAAAAAAGTTTTAAAACAATATTGGAACCATGATGATGCAGTTCAACAACTTCATGAGGAATTCACAGAAAATACGCTGAGCAATTTTTATTTACCATTTGGGATAGCTCCTAATTTTTTAATAAATGGAGAGCTATTAGCAATTCCAATGACTACCGAAGAAAGTTCTGTGATCGCAGCTGCTAGTAAAGCGGCGAAATTTTGGCAAACAAGAGGAGGATTTAAAGTGGAAGTTTTAAATACTACAAAAAATGGCCAGGTACATTTTATTTATAAAGGTGATAAAGAGAAATTAGAGAAATTCTTTAGTGAAACTAAAGAATCACTTTTAGATTCTGTTAGTGATATTACCAAGAACATGCGCAAGCGTGGCGGAGGTGTTTTAGATATCGAGCTTCTAGACAAAACAAATTTGCTAGATGGTTATTATCAATTGCACTGCACTTTTGAAACTAAGGATTCTATGGGTGCCAATTTTATAAACTCTTGTTTAGAAAAATTTGCCGATACTCTAAAAACGGAAGCTAATAATTTTGAAAGTTTCAATGATGCAGAGAAGCATCTGGAAGTGATTATGAGCATACTTTCTAATTACGTACCAGAATGTTTAGTTAGAGTTGAAGTGTCTTGCCCCGTTTCAGAATTATATGAAGACAAAGATATTTCTCATGAGGTATTTGCTGAAAAATTTCTAACAGCAATCAAGATTGCTGAAGTTGAACCTTATCGTGCAGTTACTCACAATAAAGGAATCATGAATGGGATTGATGCCGTGGTATTAGCAACAGGAAACGATTTTAGAGCAGTAGAAGCAGGAATCCATGCTTATGCATGTAAAGACGGTTCTTATACCAGCTTAACGCATGCAAGTTTAGAAAACGGTGTTTTTAAATTCTGGATGGAGATCCCTCTCGCTTTAGGAACGGTTGGCGGACTCACTAATCTTCATCCACTGGTAAAAGTAGCATTAGAGATTCTTCAAAAGCCTTCTGCCAGAGAATTGATGGAGATCGTGGCCGTAGCAGGTTTGGCTCAGAATTTTGCAGCTGTGAAATCCCTAGTAACAAATGGTATACAACAAGGGCATATGAAAATGCATTTAATGAATATTCTAAATTCGCAAAATGCAACACCAACTGAAAAGGAAGAACTTATCCATTACTTCAAGAAACATACGGTTACGCATAGTAACGTTGCAGAACAATTAGAACAAATCAGAAATTAAGCGTTTGCATTTATGACCACTTTTAGAAGTAACGGGAAATTATTGATAACTGGAGAATATGTTGTTTTAGATGGAGCTATCTCATTAGCGCTACCTACAAAATTCGGTCAGAGTTTAACTGTGGAAAAGGCCTCCAGAAGCGGATTGTATTGGAAAGCTTATAATAATAAAAATGAAATTTGGCTAGATCTTTTTTTTGAGATTGATGAAATAGTGTCAAAACCAAATACTTCATCTTCGTCAAAAACAGATTCGGAAGAAGCAAATCTCTTAAAAATACTACAAACAGCACATTCATTAAACCCTGACCTGCTTCAGGAAGCAAATGGGCTTAAGGTAACTACTAATCTTGATTTCCCGAAGAACTGGGGCCTTGGCACCTCTTCCACTTTGATCAATAATATAGCCCAGTGGTTTAAAATAGATGCATATAAATTATTAGCATTAACTTTTGGAGGTAGTGGATATGATATTGCAGCCGCACAACACAACAATGCATTTACGTATGAGCTATCCAATGAGATAAGCAATATTCTGAATGTATCATTCGACCCAGTTTTCAAAGATGAGTTATTTTTTGTACATCTTAACCAGAAACAGAATAGTAGAGAGTCTATCCAACATTATAGAGCACAATCAAAGGCAGATCTACAAAATAACATTTCAAAAATATCAGGGTTAACCAGCCAGTTTCTAACATGTGGATCATTAAAGGAATTTGAATTATTAATAAAAATTCACGAAACAATCATTTCTCAAATAATCAACACTCCTAAAGTGCAATCAGAGCTTTTTCCAGATTTTAGTGGGGCTGTTAAAAGCCTTGGAGGATGGGGAGGAGATTTCGTATTGGCAACAGGCAAAGAGGATGCTAAGGATTATTTTACAAAAAAAGGTTACAATACCATTATTCCATTTACTGAGATGGCATTGTAAATTTGGCTTATATCATTTTACAAGGCTTTACTTTCTAAATAGCGCGTCAAAATAATTTGTTGTTGCTAGATACTCCAGTCTTTCCTTTTTAAGATACTCTATAATCACTTCTCTATCTCCATAGTTTGGATCTAAACAATCATTCAATTTAGAATCAGATACCGTTAGAACGATATACCAATTTCCAGTCCGAGTAGAATGCACATCTTCCAATATTGGAGAATATCCTTTTGAATCCAGACTTGCGTCCACAACCAGCGGAATTAGGTTTACTGTTTTTGTAACTCTCTCAACTTCATGAAATGTTAGAAAATATTGATACCCATTAATTAAAACTGGCACATTGTTTTGGACATTCTCATGATTCAACTCATACTTAGTGTTGATATAATTATAAAATTCATTTGCATCTTTAGGATCCTCAAACACATAAGAATGCTTTTTGGGAAGTGTACTTTTAAATTTTTTGGCAACTATAAGTTTGTCTTCTTTTATCTTAGGAGCAACTTTCAGTGGAATACAGGAAGTGAAAAGTAGTAAGGAAAACAAGAGTAAAAGTAATTTCATAAGATTTTGGTTAATCCTTTGAATATTCATCAAACAACGCGCCATTATTTTAGAGCTAAATATCAAAAAAGTATGTTTTTGTTGATTTAGTTCTAACTAAGAATCTAAGGCTTTTGTTTTCTAAAAATCCTTAGATAAAATATTTGATTAGTCCCGCATTATTATTTTAAATATAATAAATCAAATTAGGCCAATGCCTTTTCGAATTAGATTCCTCCCTTGTCGAAATGACGAGGCTTTATTGGTTTGAATCTGATAGAAGAAATTTTAAGCAAAAAAAAGCCCTTAACATTGTCAAGGGCTTTTTTAAAAATATGTTATTTAATCTCTAGTAGAAACGAGCTCTGTTATCCTCGATATCTGCGTTTTCCTTTAATGCTTGGAAAACTCTAGAAACCACTGCTTGTCTCCTTTGCGAAGCTTCTCTCATAGCAAAACTCTTATACGAGTCCATTTTTGGTGCTGCGTTCATTGCTACCATTTCTACTACATAAACTCCTTTATCTCCAGAGATAGGCTTACTTACCGCTCCTGGCTTTAAAGAAAATGCAGCTCCAACAACTTCTGGCTCATTTCCTGCTCCTGCTAATGTTGGATTATTAAGGTTGATGGCACTTGCCGATTGAACACTTACGCTATTATTTTTCGCGATCTCTGCTAAAGATGCTCCATTAGCTTTCTCTTTTAAAAGAATAGCCTTTTTCTCCTTCAATAAAATTGGAGATACTGTTGCTGAAGCTTCTTCTGCAGACATAACGCCTTTTTTCTTAACAGCAGTAACCTGTGCTACAACATATCCTCCAGGAACTTCAAATCGTTTAATATCTCCTGCTTTTACGTCCTCTTCAAAAGACCACTGTACAATTCTTCTTTGTGCACCAACTCCTGGGATATTCTCCTCAAGAACCTTAATACCTTTTACTGTTTTAACTTCGTAATTATCAGTTTTTGCTACTTCAGCAAAATCTTTATCCTTTTCTTTAGCTGCTATCTCAAACTTTGTAACCTTAGTATAAAGATTATTCAGGGACTTTTCTGAAGGCTCGATCTCTCTTGCAATAGTTGCAAGTTTAACTCCGCGCTCTTCAGCTGTTTTATCTTCTATAGAAATAACATGGTATCCAAACTCAGATTCTACTACTCCAATACTTCCCTTATTATTACTGAAAACATAGTCATTAAAGCTCTTGATCATAGAACCAGGTCTAAAAAATCCAAGATCTCCTGCCTTATCCTTTGAAGCCATATCTGCTGAATATTCAGAAGCTAAAGCCTCAAAACTAGATTTGTCTTTTCTTAAAACTCCAGCTAAACTATCTGCTAGAATTTTTGCTTCTTCTTTTGTTCTTAAAGTTTCAGCTGCTGTTGGCAAACCTTTCCAAGAGATCATGATATGACTAGCTTTTGCAGAATCTGCTATTTGAACAGCTTCTACCATTTTAGTTACTTTCCAATATCCATCCTCTTTATATGGCCCGTAAGTTTCACCTTCGTTCAAATTAAACACTTGGTCTACGAAAGACCCTTTAAGATCATTCTTAAATAAAATTCTGTCTTGATATTGAATATCTGAATTTTGATTAACATATGCTTCCACATCACTAGCTTCTGAAAAACTTGGTATAGTATCATTCTCATTAGAAGATGAATTAAATTCCACTCTATTATTAAGAACTCCGGCAACTACTGCTTTTGATTCAGAATCATCTTCTGATGATGCTTCTTCCGGAAAATACACAAATTGCATATCTCTACTTTTTTCTACTTGAAATCTTTCTGAATGCTTCTTAACATAGTCTTTAATCTCATCTTTAGAAACACTAACTTCAGTATCTGGAATACTAGAATATGGCAATTGTACAAATTTAAGATCTATGTTGTCATTTTCCATTCTGTAAGCTTGCTCTCCTTCTAATAAGGTAGCTCCAATTCCGGCTCTAACCATATTATAGTAGACATTCTCTTTTGCATTCTCTGCAATAGAATTCTCATAAGCAACCCATTGATCATATGCTTGAGGAGAAGTAGCTTTTAAATTAGCTACATATTCCTGTAATTTATTTTCATCGAACATCCCAACTTCATTCACGAAGTTTGGATTTTGAGCTAATTGAAGACGAAGCAATTGTCTAACCTGAGCTTCTCCAACATTAATTCCAAGCTTTTCAAACTCTTCTTGTAAAACAACTTCACGAAGTTTTAAATCCCAAACCTGATTTACAACCTGAGAAGTCGTCGCATTAGGTCCCATGTTTTGTTGGTAAGCATCTACCTGTCTGGCAAAATCTTCTCTACTTATCTCTTCTCCATTAACAGTTGCTACCACATTTTGTGATTTTTGAGAGCTTAAGCCTCCATTACGAATCACATCGGCAAGAACGAATGAGAATAATGCCAATGCAATAATTACGATAAGGAAAACAGACCGTTGTCTAATTTTATTTAATACTGCCATTTGTAGTTGTTATTTATCTAATATAGTGGGCGAAAATAGTGTTTTTAACCTAATTATAAAACTTAATATTTGCAAAATATTAACGTAATTAATTATTTAGGTTTTGTCTTTTAGTTGAAGTTCTACCAATTCAATTTTAGTGTTAGTGGCATCAAGGATCTTAAAGTGATAGTTATTGATCTTAACATCTTCATCTATTTGAGGAATTTCCTCTGTATGATTGGTAATAAAACCTCCAAGAGTTTCATAATTCTCACCTTCAGGGATATCCAATTTGTAAGTTTCATTTAAATAATCCACCTCCAGTCTTGCTGAAAACTTAAAATGTTCCTCACCAAGTTTCTCTTCAATAAGTATTACAGAATCATGTTCATCCTCAATTTCTCCAAATAATTCTTCTACTATATCTTCAATAGTGATCATCCCACTAGTTCCACCATATTCATCTATAACCACTGCTATACTTTTCCTCTTCTTAATTAAAATACTTAGCACATCTTTAACCCACATTGTTTCGGGAGCATAAACTACAGGAAGAAGAATAGATTTAAGGGTTTTTGGTTTTTTGAAAAGCTCAAATGAGTGAATGTATCCAATGATATCATCTATTGTTTCATTATAGACAAGAATTTTAGACAAACCAGTTTCAGTAAATATTTTCACAAGATCTTTAGGTTCTACACTTTGGTCTACCGCAACAATTTCTGTTCTTGGCACCATTACCTCACGTGATTTAATATCTGAAAACTCCAAGGCATTCTGAAAGATCTGTATTTCTGAATCCACTTCGTCATCAGACTCCACCGTTTCTAATTGCTCGCTTATAAAATTACCTAGTTCTAATTTGCTGAAGGCTAACTGCACCTCATCTCCTTCAGTCTTAAAGAAACGCTTTAAAATAACGTCTGAGATCCAAATTATAAATGATGACACAAAACTGAACAAGAAATAGAATAAATAAGCAGGGATTGCAAAAATCTTCAAGAACGAATTAGCATAAATTTGAAAGAAGACCTTTGGAAGAAATTCTGCGGTAAATAATATAACAAGGGTAGAAATTATAGTTTGAGTAAGTAAGCTAAAATCTGTTACCATAGCAGTTATAAAACCACTTTCCGATGGCAAGAGACCCAGCAATAAAGCCATGATTAGATCTCCCATATAAAAACCATAAACCACCAGCGCAATATTATTTCCCACCAACATGGTAGCAATAAATTTTGAAGGCTTTTTGGTTAATTTTGTAAGGACATTAGCAAGAACACCCGACTGCCTCTTTTCAATTTCAATAAAGATCTTATTGGAAGAAATGTATGCTATTTCCATTCCAGAGAAAAAGGCGGAAAGAATAAGACAACATACAATAATTAGAATTTCAACTTCCATAGTAGTTAATGCTTGTCATTTTCCAGTTTCTGCCTAAAACGTCTTTTAAAAAAAAACATAAAGATGGCAATAACTACAAAGAAAATAAAAAGGTATGCGCGATTGCGCTCCTCATTCCATATCCTGAAAGCTTCGAAAAGAAAAAATGCTGCCATGAATAAGTATGCATATTCAAAATATTTAAAAAACTTCATCATTCTTTTTTTTCTTCTATTATTTGAATTCCCACGTTAGTACGGGAACGAAAATTAGTAAAATTTAAATCGGAATCAAAACCTTCACCATCATTCCGAGCACCATTTGCAAACAGAATTGTATTCGGTTTATCTGTAAATATCCATCCTGCTTTTTGATCCCAAAACAGTTGGTCTGCCCTTAATCTAGTACTATCACTGGTAACCAGAACCACATTATCCTGAAGATCTATAAGTCCAGTTTCGTCATATATAATCCCATATTTAGCAGTAACAATACTCTTCTTCTTGTTTTCGTCAAAAAATTCTACTTGTACTCCATCCGGAAACTCTCTATATGGAAATTCCATATTTGTAAAATCCAGCATTTTCGGACTTTTTAGAGTAGCCACAACGCGTCCAGAATCTGTATATTTTAAATTTAGCCCCACACCTATAGCTTGCGGATTCTCATCTGGCAAATCCAGAGCTCTAACTCGGTTTAAATTACCTTCACATGAAAAAAGCATTGTCACGGTGATAGCCGTGACAATGCCTGAAATTATTTTATTATATGTGATCATTGATTTACAATGAAGGTACTCTTACTGTTTCTCCAATCCAACATCCAATTCTCACACTTTGACCTTCTTTTCCAGCCTGAAAAATATCAGCTTTTTGTGGTGCTCTACCTTTATAAGCAGCTACCGTTTGATTTGCAACACTACTTAAAGATGGATCTACACGACCTGCTCTAGAAGCATAATCTGCAGCTAACCAATATACAGCTCTCTTGTCAAAAGTTGTAGCTCCACAGTTATTTGCGCTTTTTGCAATCATATCTGCAATTTGTAAATATGCTCTACCTGCAGATGGTTTAGCAGAAAGTGCTTTATTGTAATATGTTTTTGCTTGACCAAAACTACCCTTTCTCTTATATCCATCTGCCAACTTCATATATACTCTAGACTTATCTGAAGGATTTGTTTCCAATTCTGCAGACTCATTATAGTATTTTAAAGCTTGAGAAGCATCTCCTTTAGCTTCTGCCAATTGTCCTAAATAAAGGGCAGATTTTGCAGAAGGTTCAGCTGTATGCAATGCTTCAGATAATTTAAAGAAGATAGGATCTTCAGTACAATCTTTAGCAGACAATCTTCCAGAAGCGATCTTTAACCAAGCAACGTCTGTTTTTCTTTCAGCAAAATCCTTATTGTATAAAGGAATTAAGTTATCACAATCTGCTCTTTGACCCAATTTCCCGTTAATACTACTTTTTACAGTACTATAGGCTTTAAGGTTAATTTCAGAATTACTAACAAGAACCTTTTCCTTTGCAGATAATTCTTCACCTGCATCCAACTTAACTAAAAGCGGTGCAAGAAATTCTGCCATTTTATTTTCTTCTTCTTCTACTTTAGAAATTACTTCATCGTAGTTTTCAAAAACATCTTCTAGTGTTTTTGTTCCTTCATCCTGAAGATCTACTAACAAAGAGAAATAAGCGTATAATGCTCTAGCGCTTGTAAAACTTTCTTTGTCTGCTTTAAAAGCTGCATCAAAAGCTTCAAACTGCTCTTTCTTAGTTCCTATTCCATTATCATACTTAAGCATTGCAACATCACCTTGCACTTCGCCTGCACTAGTTTTAGCAGGGAAATACTTTAAACGATCGTTCATAAGATCTATAGTCTCTTGAACCAAGGCAGTTTTATCTGTACCTTCAGCTTTAGCCATTTTATCCTTTAGGACACGGTCTAAATATTGAAATGTTGCCAGACTATAGGTAGGACATTTTTCTTTCACTTCCATTAAAGGAGCATATGCCTGCTCGTATCTTTGTGCTTTTGCATCATCGTATGCAAGTGCTGCTTTTGTAGCACAGTCTACATTAGATTGAGCGTTAACCAAACCAGAGCTTAAAAGCACTCCAGATAATAGTAATATAATTTTAGTTTTCATTTTTCTTGTTTTTATAGTGGTTAATCAAATTTGCGTTGTACGAACCATTTATCGTTTAATGACAAACTTATTGAAAGTTTAAAAAAGTTCTCCTGTATTAAACCGGAATTTGTTGTACCGCGCTGTCCATACTCAATTCCTACGTTTGCATTTGTAAAGTTTCGTCCTGCTGGTAATCCTACTCCAAAAGATATGCCAAACTCATTTATCCCCTCATCACTAAGGTTTAGACCCGTTTCTTCAAAACGCAAACCTGCACGATAAACCACTCTGCTAAAATAACTTGTTAAAGAATTATATTCTGGAATATAAAATCCACCTAGTCTATATTGAGAGGCATTATCATATTGCACTTCAGCAAAAGAGTTTCCAGAATTAAAATTATAATCACTTGCCGATATTCTACTATACTCTGCTCCCAAGAACCATTTGTTGTTGGTACCAAGTCCCGCACCAAGTGTCAGTTCCGATGGTAAAGATAGGTCGCCTTTAGGAAAAGTTTGATCATTTTCGTCCATAACAAACTCACTGCCATCACTTCCAAAAGAAATTGTAGCAACATTACTCATCTTTTCGGCGGTAATATCCATTTGTGGAGCATACGTAGCAACTGTATAAAGCTTAAGATTGTTGTTTAATTTCCTTTGGTAGTCCAAACCGAAATTTAAATTGAAACCACGAAGATCTGTTCTATTAATCTGTCGAGAACCCAACTCAATACCACTCTGAAAAGTTGTAAAATTATTTTGAATATTCCCGAAATTATAATTTACATCTACTCCAAGACTTAAATTATCATTTACAGCATAACCTGCTGTTAGAAATACCTTATTCATTCCTCCACGACCAGTAAACCTATTTGAAGTTTCTTCATTAGTTTCCAAAATTCTATAACCTACAGAAGTGAATGGAACTAAACCAACTCCAAAATTCAACCTACCAGTAGGAAGACCTATTGCTAAATAGTCTAATGAAGTAGTCCTACTAGATTCACTCTCATCATCTGTTTTTAAAGCGGTGCTCTGGTGACTTCCACCAACTGTAAAAGTGGTTAATTTAAGTCTCCCATAGGAACCTGGGTTTCTCAAGTTTAAATGGATACTATCTGAGAACATACGAATTCCCCCCATAGACTGATTCTCTACAGTACCTTTGAACTTCGTAAGGCCAATTCCGTAAAATGAATAAGGGGATGATGTTCCTTCTTGTGCAGCCGATGCAACCGTAGTTAATAAGGCCACGATTATTATAAATCGTTTAATCATTGAGATTTATTAAATTCTAAAATGTAATTCAACCCTTCAAGGAGGAAATTTGAGTTCGCAAAGATGCTATTTTTTAATCGTTTACACAAAAATTGTGAGTCTCCACCTGTCAAAATTATTGTTAAATCTTTAAATTGAGAGCTATACATTGAAATCACCCCATCAATTTCTGCGGTAATTCCAATAATCGCACCAGAATGCATGCTGTTAATTGTTGTATTTCCAATAAGATTTACAACTTGCTCTGGCTCTAATAACGGCAAATTCTCTGTAAACGTATTCATTGCTTTATATCGCATTTGCAATCCAGGAGAAATAGCACCACCTAGATACTCGTTTTCGCTATTTATAACATCAAATGTCACACATGTTCCAGCATCTATGACTAAAACGTTTTGAGAAGGATATAACTTACTGGCAGCAGATACCAATGCAATTCTATCGTTCCCCAAAGTTTTAGGAGTTGCATATAAATTTGAGAACACCTGCGGAAGCTCCTTATCCAAAACATACATTTTATAATCTTCTTGGAGTTTTTGTAACCACTTGGAAGGTGTTTTTGATACTGAAGAGACCAAAACATCCTTGATATCTGGATATTTTTGATCTAATTCTGCAAGATTTTTAAAAAAATTTTGTTTGAGCGAGGTTTTCTTTACGATCAACTCATCTTCCTGAAATACAGCCATTTTCACCAGCGTATTCCCTATATCTATCACTAAATTCATAGATTAAAATTGAAAAAGCGAAGTTACAAAAGCATTTTTTTAAAATTTCCTTTGTGGGTTAATAAAAATGAAATTATATTTGCACCCGCTTGAAAGGCTTATTACAAGTTTTAAAGCAACTGGTGCCTTAGCTCAGTTGGTAGAGCAAAGGACTGAAAATCCTTGTGTCCCTGGTTCGATTCCTGGAGGCACCACCTTAAAAACCCCTTGACTTTTGTCTTGGGGTTTTTTTAATTTATACACTATGTACTACTTCTATATTATTTATTCTGAGAAACTTAGAACAAAGACACTATAACACAAATCCCATCATTTAAAAATAATTTTGCCAAAGCGGCTAAGGATTGGATATTCAAATTAAAGTTATGCGACTGCATTTGGACAGGTAGCTATCCTTCTAGAACGATTTGATGAGAAGATGAAAAATAAAAAAAACATTTCCAATACAGTTCCTATGTTGGCTGTTTTGCTTTTAAAAAAAAGCGATTACATAACGCAATAAAAAATAAAGTGGTTTTGAGAACAGAGCCCAAAAGTCTATTTTCGATGTTTACTCGCAATTTCCTTCAATTTATCTACACTTAAAGGCTTACTTAAAAACCCAGAGACTTGTGTGTAAGATTCAGCTTTAGTTATATCAGAATAAGCAATGGAGGAGGAAACAATATATATCGCTGTTTCTTTATCAAAATCAGGTTTGGAGCTAATAAGACAATCTAAAAACTGCCAACCATCCATTTGGGGCATATTTATATCTAGCAGAATAATTTCTGGAAGTTGGTATTTTGGCGACTTAAAATCTTCAAAAGCATCCAATCCATCACTATAAAAACAGACAGATTCAAATTCCTCGGTACGCTCAACCACCTTTTTTATAATAAGTTGATAAATCTGGTCATCATCTATTACACAAATGCTTTCTCTCATTTAAAATGTATTTTAAAAACCGTACCTGCTCCCACTTTACTTTCCACTCCTACGCTGCCTCCCATTGCTTCTATTTGATTGCGGGTAATAAACAAACCAACTCCTCGAGAATTTGGTCTTTGGGTAAAGGTTTTGTACAACCCAAAAATCTTATCACCATGCCGCTCCAAATCTATACCAACTCCATTATCTTTGATTTCTAAAACCCAGTTTTCAGTATCTTTATAACCAACAATTGAAATTACCAATTTTCTTTTCTGCTCCCGGTATCTAATTGCATTAGTAAGAAAATTTAAAAGCACACTTTCTAAATAAGCGGGATTAAATTTAACCATCATTTCATTTGGCACATCCCTCTTTATTATAGCCCCTTTTTCATTAATTTGTAATTCTAAAAGATCTATTGTTTTATCTAAAAAATCATTGATTTGTAGTGGCTCTATTGTCAGGTCCAAATTGGTACTTATTGATACCACTTCGTTTAAGTCATTTAAAGTGTGATTTAAAGCACCCCCAACTTTTGAAAGCAGACCGATATAGTTGTTTTTTTCATCTTCAAGAATAGTAGTATTATACAAACTCAAAATTGCCTGAATATTACTGGAATGAGACCTTAAATTATGGGAAACAATATAAGAGAAATTCAAAAGCCTTCTGTTTTGTTCCATAACGGTTTGATAAGATCTATTCAAATTGATTTCAGCCTCTTTCTTATCACTTATGTCTCTAAAATTCCCTACAATCCCATCTATATTTGGATCATCTAATAAATTGGTGATTGTAGATTCTGCCCACCTCCATTCTCCTGCTTTATTCATCAATCTTATTGGTTCACCCGGAATTGGTCTTTTGGGATTTTGAATAGCAGCCTGCATCTGCTGTTGAAATATTTTTAAATCATCTGGATACACTAAAGATTGTAGATTAACCGATTTAATTTCAGTTTCTGAATATCCCGAAAGCTTCTCAACCGAAGGAGAGGAATACAAAGTCCAGCCTTCCTTTGAAAATATCGTTACAACTTCAGCACCATTTTCAACTAATGCCCTGTATCTTTTTTCTTTATGAGTTAGTTCTTCTTGGGCAGCAACTCTTTTGGTAATATCTTCTATAGTTGCGATATGTGTATTACCCGAAAAACCCCTTTTCCAAAGCGGGGACACAGAAAGTGTAATCCATACTACATTCCCACCCTTCTGGATTAATCTTTTCTCTAGACTATATTCATGAATCTCCCCATCTAAAAGTTGCCTCATTAAGGAGGTATTATTATCAACATCAGAAGGATGCGAAACATCCCTAAAATCCATACTATTCAACTCCTCATCACTGTAGCCACTTAGCTCTCTAAATCTTCTATTGGTTTCTAAAAATCTTCCAGTGGCAGTTTCTACACGTACCATCCCAATAGCTGCTTGATTAAAAATTGTTCGAAATTTTAATTCACTATTCGCCAATTCTCCGGCTTGAGAATTAACTAATTTTTGAAGTCGAGCTGGTTGTTTAAATAGTATGAAAACCATCCAACCTAACCAACTTGCAATAAACAAAATAAAAAAGGCTAAAGGAATAAATTCATAAAAAGAGGATTTAGGATCTTTTAAACCTATATAAATTTCCCAATCTCCGTCTGGAAAAATAATAGATTCCGAGATATTATATTCTATGTCCAAATCATTCTTAAGAAAAAATTCTTCTTTCTTAGTGACCGCATTTTCCTTAGAGAACTGAAAAATATACTTATCTCCACTTAGTTCCTTTAATTGAGCCTGTTCCAGTAAACTTTCAAGCTTTATAATCACCGCAGAAAATCCCCAAAATTTATTATTCTTAAATACAGGCAGCCTTCCAACTACGGCTGTTCCTCCCTGCTTAAGGGGCATTGGGCCTGCAAAATACATTTTTCTTGTTTCTATAGCTTTTAGCGCCTCGTCTATAGTTTTAGAATCTGTTAAAATATCATAACCTATAACTGTTTTATTTTCCTCGTAAGGGAATACTTTTTGTATTACCCCTCCAGGAACCATCTGTATAGCATCAATAACTGGAAATTGTTGTAATAATGACGGAGCAGTTTCTTCAAAACCAATAATCTCTCCATTATCATTTATTAATAAACCCATGCTTAAGGCAACAGAATAACTATCCTTCAAGGAACTATTGATATTCTGCTCTACACGGTTCATTACATTAATCATATCCCGTTCTACAGATTCGCGAATAATTTGATATCTCTGATAGAGCAAATATGATCCAAGAAGGAAAAGGAAGACGCACGAAAATATACCTGCCAGGATTGGCCGAGAAAGTCTGAAATAATTAGAAGTAATAGAACCTTTTGTAGGGCTCATGCGAGGCTAGTGTATAAGTTTTAAGTTATATTTTATCCTCTAAATATATATCTTTTAAATAGAACATTCATTCTCAAACATCACTCTTCAAAGATTTCAAAAAGTATTTAGGATTCACTCCATATTTTTCCTTGAATATTTTAGAAAAATAGCTCCTGTTATTCAAACCAATGGCAAGAACAATTTCCGATATATTTTTTTCAGAATTCATTAGCATATCCTTAGCCGCTTCCAACTTAATATTCTGAATGTATTTATTTACAGTAAGATCATACACATATTTAAAACCCTCTTGCAGCTTATTTACATTTGTTCCAGCTTCTTTTGCTAGATTCTCTACTGTTAGATTACTACTAAGATCTCCAGCTATTCTTTTTGCAACATAGTCTACTTTATGAATATCTGATTTACGTAAGATTTTTGGTAATTTATCTTCAGCTTCATCATCTTGATATTGCGCAATTTGCACAACTAACATCTGAAAAGATTTCCCTTCAAGAAACAGAGATCTTAGAAAACCTGTATGTTCTTTGCTATTCATCTGATCCATAAGATCTGCAGCTTTTATACTATAGTTCCCTTGATAAAAAAATTGATTTTTAGAAACCTCATCCTTAAAGAGAGTTTTTAAAGTATCGTCTAGGTCTTGGAAATTATAATTGGATCTATGAGAAAATGTAGCTCGTATAATTTCTAAACTAGATACATGGGTTTGCACATTCGCTTTAAAGTATAGCACGTGTCCAATATAACCACTGCTGGAAACAATAATGTTTTGATAAGCATTAATATTATTTACTTCTTCAGCATCTTGAAAAGAATGTGACACAGAACCTTCTGAACAGAAAATGAACTTTAAGGGATGTATACTATTTAATGTAAAATGAATTTCTACATCCTCATAAAATTTACAGTTATACGATATCACCCCAATACCAGAATCAAAACTTGAAGCATGTACGGTTCCTTCCCCTAGTTCTTTGGGAATATTTAAAACCTGTTCCCCTCCATCATTATCTAACGGGACATTTAAAAAATCTGAAATATCCTTAATAATCTCATTAACCGGTAAGGTCTTAACTGCAATTTTCATAAAAAAATGTTCTAATTATAAGGATAAATTTCTATTTTAAATAAACTTTAACCTTAAGGTAAACGTATTGTAACTTTAAAAGCAATCAAAAATAAGTCATCGATTAAGATAATACACTGCAATTAACAAATAAACGCAAGATTAATGCGAATAACGTTATTGGCAAGATTATTAGTCTGAAACATAATAATGTTAAAAAAAGTTAAAATTTTGTACGATAAGCGTTAAGTATATTTCTAAAAACGTCCATTCCTCATTCTCAAAACCCCCAACTTTACCCTTTATTTATTATTGCTTTAGAACTCACCAATAACTATGTTATGACTACAGTATTTATCTTATTAGCATTTGAAGTTTTACTTGTTGTTTTTGTCACGATATTTTTAATTCGTAAAAACCATTGAATTTTCTTATAAATTCCAATTAACTGTTATTAGGTCATAATTACTTCACAATCTTATTTCATAATTTTTCTTTCCATTAATTTTTTAAATATCTTGTTCCACAACATTTAAACAAGCGGTTTAAAGAATAGATTATATATTTAAGGCACTTAATCCAGAACACTCGAAATCCCAATGAAATTTTGGAGAATAAAGAATAATTCTTGATTTCACTGAGGATTTAGTTCTTTTATAAGATTATTTTGAAACCTTATTTGTTTAAAACACGTAAGTATATCGTAGTCATTACGATTAAAGAACCATGTAATAAAACACTACTATGTCTAAGACCTATTATGATCCTGCTGACTTAAGAAAATTTGGAAATATTACCGAATGGAATGAAGAGTTGGGCACTAAATTTTTTGATTATTATGGAAAAGTTTTTGAAGAAGGAGCACTTTCTGCTCGTGAAAAATCTTTAATCGCTCTTGCCGTTTCCCATGTGGTACAGTGTCCATATTGTATTGATGCTTACACCAAAGATGGTTTGCAACGTGGTATAGATAAGAAAGAAATGATGGAAGCTGTGCATGTTGGAGCTGCCATTAAAAGCGGGGCGACATTGGTTCATGGAGTTCAAATGATGAATAAATATGATAAACTAAGCATGTGATAAGATTTTCACCTTAATTACATAGAGAAAAATGAATTTTTGGATTACCCTATCTGTTGACAAATTAAATTACTGAATTAAAATATATGGCTTTATTAAAATCTTTGGCAGCAAGAGAAAACGATCTGTCAAACCCTGCCAATCAATTAAAATTTTTGAGCAATGGAATCTTCAAAAAAGGAGAATTGCCTTTGTTTAAAGATAAAATCGCCGAAACAAATCACTTCCCTTTGAAACCTAAGAAGCTGGAAATTCTTCAGCTTAACTTGGGTTATATGTGCAACCAAGTTTGTTCACACTGCCATGTAGATGCAGGTCCAGATCGTAAAGAAATCATGACCATGGAAACAATGGAACAATGTCTTGAGGTAATTAGAAATACTGGTGCTCACACATTAGATCTTACAGGCGGGGCTCCAGAGATGAATCCGAACTTTCGGTGGTTTGTAGAAGAAGCATCCAAGGCTGGTATCAAAGATTTTATTGTAAGATCTAATCTTACCATTATTCTTGCAAACAAGAAATATCACGATCTGCCAGAATTTTTCAAAAAGCATAAAGTGCATGTTGCATCATCGCTTCCTTTTTATAAAAGAGATAAGACAGATAAGCAACGTGGAGAGGGTGTTTTCGATAAATCCATTAAAGCATTGCAAATGCTTAACGCTGTTGGTTATGCACAAGAAGGAACAGGTTTAAAATTAGACCTAGTCTATAATCCATCTGGTGCTTTTTTGCCTACCAATCAACAAGCATTAGAACAGGATTTTAAGGTCGCTTTAAAAGAAGATTTTAATATAGACTTCAACAGTCTTTTTGCAATTACCAATCTTCCTATCAGTAGATTTTTGGAATATTTAATTGCTTCAGAAAATTATGAAGATTATATGTATGCTTTGGTAGAGGCTTATAATCCAGTTGCCGTAGAGAATGTAATGTGCACCAATACAATTTCTATTAGTTGGGATGGTTGGTTGTACGATTGCGATTTCAATCAGATGTTAGGTTTAAAGGTGGACAGCAAAGTTCAACATATTAGAGACTATAATGAAGATCTTTTAAACGATAGAAATATAATTATTTCTCAACATTGCTATGGTTGTACTGCCGGTGCAGGAAGTAGCTGTCAAGGAACGGTTACAGAATAAGATTTAATTCAAATAACATGAACCTAAAACAAGGATTTTTACTTTTTTTTATTCTTCAATTTGGAATAGTTAATGCTCAGGAATCTTTAGACAAATTATTGTCTAAATACAATTCTCATAGCATTCCCTATATTTCTGTTGAAGAATTAAAAATGCAAAGTACAAATGAAAATGTTTACATATTAGATGCAAGGGAAGTTGAAGAATTTGAAGTAAGTCATCTTAAAAATTCAATTTTTGTGGGTTATAATGATTTTTTAGCTGAAAGAGTTACTTCTAAAATTGAAGATAAAAATGCTCCCATTGTGGTTTATTGCTCCTTAGGAATTAGATCTGAAACTATTTCAGAAAAACTAAAGGAGGCTGGGTACACCAACATCAAAAATCTTTATGGCGGAATCTTTGAATGGGTGAACAAAGGCTACCAAGTTTACGATTCTTCCCTAAACGAAACTCAAAAGATCCATGCCTTTTCTAAGCATTGGTCAAAATATTTGAGCAAAGGTGAAAAGGTTTACAAACTATAATTCTTTAAAATTCTAATGAATTTGAATCCAAAAAATTTACTTCTCATTTTTACGCGAAATCCTGAATTAGGTAAGGTAAAAACCAGACTTGCAAAAGATGTGGGAGATCAAACTGCTTTAGATATCTACAAATTCTTATTAGATCATACGGTTTCGATTACAGAAAATTTGCCTATCACAAAAGAAGTTTATTATTCAGAAAAGATTCATGAGAACGATATTTGGGATCCATCCATTTATAAGAAGAAGCAACAAGTAGGAGCAGGTCTTGGAGAGAGAATGGAACATGCATTTGCAACCGGCTTTAAAAATGGTTTTTCTAATATTATAATTATTGGGAGTGATATGTACGATATCACTGCTGAAGAATTAATGGAAGCCTTCAAAAAACTAGACTCAACTGATTTTGCTATAGGTCCTGCAGAGGATGGTGGTTATTATTTATTAGGAATGCGTAAATTGAAACCTGCTATATTTGCTAATAAGGAATGGGGAACCAATACCGTATTAAAAGATACTTTACAGGATCTAAACAATGAGAGCACAGTTCTTTTAGAAGTAAAAAATGATGTAGATTATTTTAGCGACATAAAAGAACATATAGCTTTTCAGCAATTTTTTTGATAAAAAATATGATAAATCAAATACAAGAAACAACAGACTATTTAATAAATAAAGGTTTTGATGCTCCCGAGATTGGAGTGATTTTAGGAACCGGATTAGGGAAGCTCCCAAATGAGATAGAAATATTAGCTGAAGTTAGCTATAACCATATCCCTCATTTTCCTACTGCTACCGTAGAATTTCATAAAGGAAAATTGATCTATGGAAATTTAGAAGGAAAAAAAGTAATTATAATGCAAGGTCGCTTTCATCTATATGAGGGCTACACATTACAAGATGTGACTTTTCCAGTAAGGGTAATGCAACTTTTAGGAGTTAAAAAATTATTGGTTTCTAATGCTTCGGGATCTATAAATCTAGACTTCAAAAAAGGGGAATTAATGTTGATAGATGATCATATTAATCTTCAAGGAGGCTCTCCTTTAGCTTTTAAAGGTGTTGAAAAACTGGGTGAGCGCTTTGTAGATATGAGCGCGCCTTACGATGCTAAAATGAATGCAACTATAGAAAAAATTGCAAAAGATTATTCTATAAAACTTCATAAAGGGGTGTATGCTTCAGTTCTTGGACCTCAACTAGAAACCAGAGCAGAATATCGCTACTTAAAAATCATAGGAGCAGATGCCGTAGGAATGAGTACAGTCCCAGAAGTAATTGTAGCGAATCATTTAAATATTCCGGTTTCAGCAATTTCAGTAATTACAGATGAAGGAAACCCAGACGACCTAAAACCCGTAGATATAAGTGAGATCATCGCGATGGCTGAAAAAGCAGAGCCAGATATGATCTTATTATTTAAAGAATTAATTAAAAGCCTCTAGGTATGTAATTATAAGAGATTAATTACCACTTAGCACATAAGATCACATTAATACAGAGAAAAATGAGTTATTTAGATACTACATACGATGTTTATAAAGAAGCAGCCTTAACTCCAGATGTTGGTTTATGCTGTACTACAAATCCTATTTGGGAGCTTCCTGGTTTGAAAATTCCCAAAATTATGCAGGAAATGAACTATGGTTGCGGGAGTACTGTTCACGCAAGAGATCTTTCTAATAACCCAAAAATGCTTTATGTAGGTGTTGGAGGCGGAATGGAATTACTTCAATTCGCATACTTCAACCGTGAAAAAGGTGGTGTAATCGGGATAGACATGGTAGACGAAATGTTGGAAGCTTCTCGTAAGAATTTTGTAGAAGCAGAAGCTGCTAATCCTTGGTTTAAAAGCGATTTTGTAACCTTAAAAAAGGGAGATGCTCTTAATTTACCTGTAGAAGATAACACGGTAGAAGTTGCAGCGCAAAACTGTTTATTCAATATTTTTAAGGCTGAAGATCTTAAAAAAGCTATTGAAGAAATGTACAGAGTTTTGAAACCTCATGGGAAATTGGTAATGAGCGATCCTACTTGCGAGCAGCCAATGAATGATGAATTAAGAAACGACTCTAGATTGAGAGCTTTGTGTTTAAGCGGAAGTTTGCCAATTGCAGAATATGTAAAAGCACTTACTGATGCTGGTTTTGGAACCATCGAAATTAGAGCTAGAAAACCTTACAGAATTCTTGATCCTAAAAACTACCCAACAGAAGAGTTGATCTATATAGAATCTATAGAAGTAGCAGCTATTAAAGATCCAATGCCAGAAGACGGGCCATGTATCTTTACTGGAAAAGCGGCCATTTACTACGGAGATGAACCGTTTTTTGATGATAAATTAGGGCATATCCTTCTTAAAAATCAGCCTTTGGCAATTTGCGATAAAACTGCAGCAGCATTACAAAGTTTGGGAAGAGATGATATCTACTTTAGCGAATCTACCTTTCACTATGATGGTGGTGGTTGTTGTTAGAACTATGACTGGTTTAAATTTGTCCTAATTAGATGCTGAAACGAGTTCAGCAGGACCAAGAATATTATAATTATTATTTAAACAAATACCATGAAAAAATCATCCTTATATGTAGCAGTAATAACTGCATTATTTTTAAACAGTTGTAACTTAATTTCTTCAGCAGGCTTGTCTAGTAAAGGCTTGCCAACAAATGAAGTTTCAGATGATTTACCTTCTACCACTGCAAATTCTGAAGTAAATGTAGACCACAGTGAATGGAATAGCTTGCTTAAAAAGCATGTTTCTAAAGATGGAATGGTAGATTACAAAGGTTTCATGAAAGATAGGGAGCAATTAAATGCATACCTCTCTAAACTTGCGAAAATGAAACCGACCAAAGACTGGTCTGTACAAGAACAATTGGCTTATTATATCAATATTTATAATGCATACACCGTAGATCTTATTCTGAATAATTATCCAACAAAAAGCATTAAGGATATCGATGGAAATTGGACAAAAGATATTGTAACTATTGGTGATGTTGAAATTTCTCTTGGTGGTATTGAGAATAGCATTTTAAGAAAAATGAACGAACCTAGAATACATTTTGCAATTAATTGCGCATCTATTTCTTGTCCAAAATTACTTAATGAAGCATACACGGCAGCTAAAATTAATGAGCAATTGGATAGAGTCACTAAGGAGTTTATTAATTCCGATAAAAATGAGATCTCAAAAAATTCTGCGAAATTATCCTCTATCTTCGATTGGTATAAAAAAGATTTTACTGATGGCGAGATGACTGTTATAGATTACATAAACAACTATTCTGATGTTAAAATAGATAAAGGGACTTCAGTAACTTACAAAGATTATAACTGGAATCTTAACGAACAAAAATAAAATGATCAGCATTATTATCCCTGTTTTTAACGAAGAAACCGGAATTTTAGGGCTGCTCGATCATCTTAAAAATAATTCTACCTTTTCTAACAATGAAATAATTGTTGTAGATGGGGGAAGCACAGATAAAACTCCGGAGATACTTAAAAACTATCCTGGAGTTTCTTTTTTTTCTTCAGAAAAAGGACGAGCAAAACAAATGAATACTGGGGCTAAAAACGCAAAATTTGAGGTGCTTTATTTTTTGCATGCCGACAGTTACCCACCTCTTAATTTTGATAAATTAATTGTAGATGAAATAGAATCTGGTAATGTAGCTGGTTGCTTTCAAATGCGCTTCGATATGGATCACTGGTGGCTAAATTTAATGGGGTGGCTCACTAAATTTAATCATAAAGCCTGCAGAGGTGGCGATCAATCCCTATTTATTACTAGAAATTTATTTATAGATATTAAAGGATTTAACGAGACTTTTGTGGTGTATGAAGACAATGAATTTATTGGAAGACTTTACATGAAAAATGCTTTTAAAGTAATTCCAGAGTCTATAACTACTTCAGCAAGAAAATACGAAGAAATTGGGATTTGGAAGTTACAATTTTGTTTTGCAAATATTTACTTAAAAAGAATAATGGGAGCTTCTCCAGAAGAATTACACCAATATTATAAGCGTAAAATTAATCCGTGATCATTTCTCCATAAAATCCTTTTACAACATTTAGTGCGGGTTTATTTTGGGGAGTAAATTGATTGTCATCCAGTCCTCCAGCTTTCTCATGATTGTGGAACCATTTCCAAAGAAATCCACCAGAGAACCACTCTTCTCTCCAAAACTCCTGATATAAAGCCATCAAAGCATTAGATTGCAATTCATTATTCACCGAAGTTTCCTCTCTGGAAGAATCCCATGGTTCACGAGTAGCATAATCTGTATTTCTATATCCATATTCTGTGAAAAGTACTTTTTTATCGACTTTAGAAGAAAGGTTTTGTAATTGAATTTTATGAGGTTTCCAAGACTTTCTTAACTCTACTATAGTTGGAGATTTCCCTTCACTAAGTGGAAAATAAGCATCTACCCCAATGAAATCTAATTTGTTCCAAAAAGCAACCCTTTCTACTTTATCCCAGTTTTCGGCATAGGTAAGTTTGCCTTTATAAATATCCCGAATTTTAACTATAAGCTGCTCCCAGAACACGGTTCTCTCGTTAGCAAATGCAAATAACTCCGTGCCTAAACATAAAATCTCCACATTTTCTTCAGCAGCCATTTTAGCATAGAGCATAATAAATTCTTCGTAAGATGTTTCAAATTTTTTCCAATCCTCTTCAGAAATCATATTAATGTTACCGGTAAATTCTCCTCTCCTAATCCAAATTTGAGGTTTCATCATCACTTTTAGTCCTTTAGAATGTAATAACTGAGTAGTTTTACGAGCACCATCTACTCGCTCTCCCTCCCATTGTCTTTCGGTATTGAATTTTAAATCTGGGCTTGATAAATTTTCTAAAAAAGCAAATGGCATAACAGCCACTGCATTTGCATTTACCTCTAAAATAGGTTTTATGTGAGATTCTGAAACCGGTTCTCTAGAAGCAACGAGACTAACACCATTCAATTTAACTTCAGAATTTTGACCCCGACAGGAGGTTAAAACTGATATTAAAATAATCAAAAAAGTAAATCTAGAATTAAAAAGTGTTTTTTGCATGAATATTAGACGATTTTAAAAACTATTTAATTCCCAATTATATGTATAAAAATCGATTTTTAGATTGGCTGGAATCGGAGTTTTTCTGAATCTATTTGCGAAATCTATAAGGTTACTGTTTTCTGAAGTAAAATCTTTTTGATACCATTTCATAAGTTCAGAAAATAATACTTTATCTTTTTGAATCTTTACAAAATCTGAAGCATTCATTGCCTTTACAGTTTGTTGCTGTAATTGTTTTTCCAAAGTTTCTGGTCTATAAGCTTCAGCAATTATTGGAGGACATCCTTTTGCAGCACAAACTAGCACGAAATGAAATCTAGCTTCTTCAGGGTAATTTCCTAATAAAAATTTCTTTTCAATATCATCTAGAGTCACTGATTTTTGCCCTAAACTATGTGTTTTGGCATTAAAGAAGCCTTCAATATCCATTGGGGATTTAACAGGGAATTGTTTTACAATACCATTTATCACTCCAATATTATAGGCATTTATCCAAAAAGCTTTATAAACATCTGGGTCTTCAGTAGATACTTTTACCCGTTTCGCAAAGCTTAACAATTCAAACAAATCGTTGGGATTCTGCTTTATTTCTGCGTACTTTACCTTGCCATTACTTACATATTGCTTAAAAAATATATCTGAAGCATCGAAGAATTTTGAAGTTTCCTGAGCAAATGAAAAAGTGGAAATTAGAATTATTAGTAAAGAAAATTGTTTCATTTTTAAAATTTATAAAAGGTTTCGTGTAAAGCTTCGACCAATCGAATTAGTTGTAAGTCGAATTTTACAAAAATTACTAACCCGATTGTTACCAATCTTCTAAAAATAAGGAATTATATGGAGCATGTTGTCATTATAGGTAATGGAATTTCTGGAATTACCGCCGCCAGACACATAAGAAAAGAATCTGACAAAAGGATCACAGTAATTTCTTCAGAAAGCGACCATTTCTTTTCCCGCACTGCTCTTATGTATGTTTATATGGGGCATATGAAATGGAATCACTTAAAACCTTATGAAGATTGGTTTTGGGAGAAGAACAGAATAGAACTTAAAAACGCATTCGTATCTCAGGTGCAACCAGAGATTAATCAGCTTACTTTTTCTTCAGGAGAAACAATGGAGTATGATACTTTAATTATTGCCACGGGTTCCAATTACAACAAATTTGGCTGGAAAGGCCAGGATCTTGAGGGTGTTCAAGGAATGGTTACCAAACAGGATCTCGAACTTTTAGAAGAAAACACCAAAAAATGTAAAAGGGCAGTAATTGTGGGAGGTGGACTTATAGGTTCTGAAATGGCAGAAATGCTTAGCACAAGGAATATACCCGTTACCTTTTTAGTTAGGGAATCCAGTTTTTGGAATGTGGTGCTTCCTCCCGGGGAATCAGATATCATCAACAATCATATTTTAGAGCATCATATAGATCTTAGGTTAAATTCAAATTTAAAAGAAATAGTTTCCGACGAAAATGGTCGAGTAAAAAGCATAATCATAGAAGAAACTGGAGAAGAGATAGAATGTGATCTTGTAGGACTTACTGCTGGAGTTTCTCCGAACATCAATTTTCTGAAGGAGTCTGGAATTGAATTAGGTAGAGGCGTAAAAGTTAATAGATCACTTCAAACAAATTTTAAAAACATCTTTGCTATTGGAGATTGTGCTGAGCAACATGAAGCCATAGGAGAAAGAAGACCTATAGAAGCAGTTTGGTACACCGGCAGAATGATGGGAGAAGTAGTGGCTCAAACCATTTGCGGAAACCCAATGGAATACAAACCCGGACATTGGTTTAACAGTGCTAAGTTCTTTGATGTAGAATATCAAACTTATGGTTGGGTTTTTCCTGAACCACGCGATGGGGAAGCTCATTTTCATTGGAAGCATCAGGATGGCCGAAAATGCATCACCATAAATTATCAAGAAGGAAGCAGAAAATTTGTAGGTATAAATACCTTCGGAATTAGAATGCGACACGAAACATTTGACAAATGGCTTACGGAAGAAAAATCTGTAGATTTTGTGATAGAAAATTTAAAACAGGCCAATTTTGATCCTGAGTTTTATAAAACATTCGAAACTGAAATTTATAAAAGCTTTATCCAACAACAACCCGTTGCCAATTAATACTTAAAAAACTTATCCAAATTATGGAAAACAATCTATCCTTGACCGGTGATGCATCAAGCTCTTTAAATATTCCTCAAAAATTAGCCACATTCTTAGGGGTTTCTGGCTTATTTATTTTAGCTCTAGCGGCTTTCAACATGAACTTTCCTAACAAAGCAATTTGGTTGTACACCTCTCTTGCTGCAATAGGAATTGGAGTAATCTGGTTTGCACAGGCTACATATGCAAATAAAACCGAGGGAATAAAAAACGACCATATTTGGTTTAAATCTATTACTAACAGAGGAGTATTAGGCTGGATCACCGGCTTAATATTAACCGGTTTTTATATTGTTCTCTATTTTTATCCAGAGCTGTTAGGATTAAATGCCGAAGGAGAGAATACTGGGGTTATTTCGCTTTTCGATCCTTTAAGTAACCTATTAAGCGGCAACCCCGCTAGTCAATGGTTTGTCTACGGAACACTTTATACTATAGCAATCCTGACCTTCGGAGTAAAATTTATTTGGAAATACCGTCATAATAAATATGAGCGTTTGCGAACCTTTTCGGTGATGTTCTTTCAACTGAGTTTCGCTTTTCTAATTCCAGAATTTATGCAGCGACTTAATAGTGAGAATTTCTCGTTGCCATATTATGATCTTAAAAATATCTGGCCTCTTAACTATTATAACTTCGAACAATATCGAGTAGATTCTATGATAAACGCTGGAGATATAGGGATAGCAATGCTAATATTTGGAGTCGTTTCCATTTTTGTGATCACCCCAATTCTTACTTATAAATACGGTAAACGTTGGTATTGCTCCTGGGTTTGTGGTTGTGGTGGACTCGCCGAAACTGCTGGAGATTCGTTTAGACAATTAAGTGATAAAACTCAATCTGCTTGGAAAATCGAGCGTTGGGTGGTACATAGTGTTGTGGTTTTTGTAACTCTTATGACTACTGCGGTAATCTATTCTTATTTAGGTGAAGATGGAAAATACTGGTTGAACAGAACCTCTTTCCTAATTGGAGTTGCAGTGTTATTAACTGCTGTTTTCGCATTAGTAATGATTTTTAAAAGAAATGAATTTCAAAAAGACGCGAAATTTGGGGCAATTGGCTATTTAGCAATTATTCTATCACTTATTGGTTTTCACTTTTTAAGTGGAGATGGAAAAGTTTTTCTTTTTGAAGCTGAAGCTTTAAGATCCACTTATGGAGTTTTGATAGGGGCTATTTTTAGCGGTGTTATTGGAACCGGTTTCTATCCTATTTTTGGAAATAGAGTATGGTGTAGATTTGGCTGTCCTATGGCCGCTATCTTAGGTTTTCAACAAAGACTGTTTTCAAGATTTAGAATTACAACTAACGGGGGGCAATGCATTTCTTGTGGGAACTGTTCTACCTACTGTGAAATGGGAATAGATGTAAGAGCCTATGCACAAAAAGGAGAAAACATAGTAAGATCAAGCTGTGTTGGCTGCGGAATTTGTTCTGCTGTTTGTCCAAGAGGAGTGCTAAAATTAGAAAACGACTCTATGAATGGAAGAATAAATGCAAATGAAATCTTACTAGGAAACGATGTAGATCTAATGGATCTATTGAATCAGAAATAATTGCTGATTCATTTAAAAAAAGAAAATAAAAAAGCCGCCTTCGATATTAATTATCTTAGGCGGCTTTTCACTTAGCAAATTAGCTTAATTCAAATTCGGCAATAATACTCTATCAATAACATGTACAATACCATTAGTTGTTTGTACATCTGGAATAACCATATTGGCAGCTTGAGCATTTCCTGCTCCAGTAACTGTTAAGGTTCCATTTGTAAACGCTCCTAAAGTAAGATCCTCACCACCTAAAGGAGTTACAGTTCCTGCATTTAATTCACTAGTAAATTTTCCGTTGTTTCCTATTACATGGTTTAACAATACAGTTGCAACAAGATCCTTAGGTAGTTGTCTTATATCTGCAGGTACTGTAAAAGTTAATCCCAATGCAGTTCCAAGATCTTTAAATGCTTGGTCTGTTGGAGCAAATACTGTAAAAGAAGGGCTTCCAGCAGAAGCAGTTAATGCCCCAGCAAGATCTGCATAAATTACCGCTTCTACTAGAAAGGATAATTCTGGAGAAGTGAATACTTGAGAACTCTGTAATGCAATAGCAGATTGTACGATATCTACTCCTGTAGCGATCATTACCTTATCTATTACATGCACAGTCCCATTACTTGCATTAATATTAGTTGCAAGAATTTTTGATCCGTTAATAAAGGTATCATTTCCACGTTCAATAAATCTTCTATCCAATCCTAAAACTGAAGTAGAAGATCCTCCTCCATAAATAGCATTTCCTAAAAGGTTTCCGTTAGAAACGTGATACAACAAGGTATTAGTTAAAAATGGCGTTTGTAACACTCCTAAAGTTTCTTCATTTAAACCTAGTCTTGCAAAAGCATCATTAGTAGGTGCAAAAACGGTGTAGTCCCCAGAGGCATCATTTGGGTTGTTATTACTAAGAACCACAGCAACTCCACCTTGTACAGCGGCTGCTTCCAGCACACTAAAACCGGCGTTAGAAACTGCAATATTTGCTATAGAAGGAACTTCTTCTTCGTAATTTGATTCTGTTTCACAAGAAACTAAGGTGAAAGTTGCCACAACAGCAAGCAACATTTTTGAAAGTATATTTTTATTTATCATTTAATGTTTTTTAAGAATAATTAATTAGAAAGAATAAGCTAAACCACCGTAAAAACCTGTAGCCTTACCTAAATTACGCCCTGCGATATATGAATTTACACCTCCAGTTAAGCCAATTCCACTATATATTGGAACATAAGCATTCAACCCAATTCTTGTAGAGTTTACTCGAGTTTCAGGGAAGAATCCTGTAAAACCCTCTTGTAAGATATCTGTTCCTTTTTTATCTGATAATTGATTTGCGATAAACGCATCTACATAAAATTTAGAAGCTGCATACCCAATTTTAAGTTCGCTTAACAAGGCATTTGGAACGTCATTTCCTCTTATGCTATAACCCAATTGTCCACTTGTGAAAACTCCTGCATTTGTTTTGAACATTGCAATTCCCATAGCGGTAAAACTTGTAGATTGGTTTCCTATTGCGACAATAGATTGAATTCCTTCATTAGCTTTATAATCTCCAAGTGGAGTTTGAAGACCTAAGGCACCTATTAAATCCAATTTGCTTTTTTCGAAACCGAAAGATTTAAATCTGTATTTACCGAAGATTTGAAAATCTTGGATACCTTTTCTTTCATTCTCGAAACCATTATTTGCCAATACCTGTTCACTTGCGCTTCCTTTAGCCTTTATGTAGGGAACATTTACGACTACATCAAAATTATCTGTAATACCAAATTCACCATATAAAGAAATACTGGAAACCGAAACCTCATTAAAAACTGGCACTCCGTCTATCTCTGCTGGAACCAAAAACACTTTGTCATATTTCTCATAAGAGTAAGAAACTACTGCAGCGCCCTCCCCTTTATTTTTCATAAATCCGCTTACAGGGCTTTGAGCCAACAAAATGGCAGGAAAAAACAAGCATAAACTTGTTATAAAATTCATTTTAATTTTCATTTTTGAAATATTTTGATTGTTAATTACACTCCTATATACGTGAGAAAAAATGTTTGGTTTTAAAAAACACGTTTTTTAAAAAAATAAAATCAAAGACGATTTAAAAACCATTAGGCTAATAACAACGTAGGTTAGAGCAGAAAAATGAAAAGAAAATTCATTTGCTGATATATTAGAAAGAACATAAATAATCCAATTTGTAATTAGTTCTAATCAAAATAATTGAGGACTAGCAATTTGACAAAATGTTAGTTTTCGTTTTTTTTACGTCTTCATAATTAACAATTTTAAAATGATCTATAAATTATTGTTGTTTTCAATACTGTTTTTCACTTTTATTATTAAAACTAAACAGGTTGAAAAAAAGATTTATATCAAAGAATATTATGATTCAGGTGTTTTAAAGGCCGAGGGCTGGCAGCAAGATGGATTAAAAGAAAATTATTGGATCTATTACTATTCTAATAAGTCTGTTTCTGAAAAAGGGCATTATCTTCGCGGAAAATCTAATCAATATTGGTTTTCCTATTCCAAAGATGGATCCTTATTAAAAGAAGGCACATTTGATAATGGGTTAGAAAATGGTTGGTGGGTGTTTTACGAAGGTGATAATATTGAAAAAGTAAAATTTCATAATGGATTGAAGGAAGGTTATGCCTTAATTTATAAAAATAACCAGTTGAAAAAAGCTGAAAAGTACCTTCACAATAATAAAATAGGGGAATGGACCTCGTTGATTAAATTTAAGAATGACAATCCCGAAGTACGATTTTAAATGAATAATCCTATTGTAGTTATTATCCCTGCTTTTAATGAAGAAGCTTCTATTGGTAAAGTAATTCAAGAAATACCAGAAATCGTTTCAGAGATTATAGTAATTAGTAATAACTCTACAGACCGCACTGCAGAAGTTGCTGAAATTGCCGGAGCTACCGTTTTACTTGAAGCCAGAAAAGGATACGGCTATGCTTGCTTAAAAGGCATGGATTATATTTCTAAAAAATTGGAAAAGCCAGGTATCATTGTTTTTCTGGATGGTGATTACAGCGATTACCCTGCGGAATTGACACAGATTATTGCTCCAATAATTGAAGATAATATAGATATCGTAATTGGATCTCGTGTTAGAAGATGGCGAGAAAATGGTTCGATGACTTTGCCACAGCGATTTGGAAATTGGCTTGCAACTTCCCTCATGAAATTATTTTTCAATGCTAATTTTACAGATCTTGGACCTTTTAGAGCTATTAAGTATGATAAATTACTACAATTGAATATGCAGGACAAGACTTATGGCTGGACGGTAGAAATGCAATTAAAAGCCATAAAGCAAAAATTTTCGTATATAGAAGTGCCCGTGCATTATAAAAACAGGATTGGTGTCTCAAAAGTTTCAGGAACTATTAAAGGGGCTATCTTTGCAGGGATTAAAATATTGACTTGGATTTTTAAATACAGTTTTAAATAATGGATTTCGCGATTATATTAATTTACACACTCGCACTCTTGCTTATTTTATTATACAGCCTTTCTCAATTGAGTTTGCTAATAAATTATCTAAGATCCAAAAAGAAGAACGACAACAGTGCAAAATATAATTTTTCCAATCCTGAAGAAATTCCTACAGTTACTATTCAACTGCCTCTTTACAATGAAATGTATGTGGTAGAAAGGTTGCTTGAAAATATTTCGAAAATAGATTATCCCACAAACAAGTTGGAAATACAGGTTCTAGATGACTCTACAGATGAAACTATAGCCACAACTGCTGAACAAATTCAAAAACTTCAGAAGAAAGGATTAGACATACAGCATATTACTAGAATAGATAGAACGGGCTTTAAAGCCGGAGCTTTAAAAGAAGGTCTTAAAATTGCAAAAGGAGAATTCATAGCGATCTTCGATTCAGATTTTATGCCTAAGTCAGATTGGCTGCTTCAAACAGTGCCTTATTTTAAAGATCCAAATATTGGAGTGGTACAAACTAGATGGGGGCATATTAACAGAGATTATTCCCTACTAACTAAAATTCAGGCCTTCGCACTGGACTTTCATTTTATTCTGGAACAAGTCGGCAGAAATTTCGGAAAGCATTTCATCAATTTTAATGGTACTGCCGGAATATGGCGAAAAGAATGCATTATGGATGCTGGCAACTGGAGTGGAGATACACTTACTGAAGATCTAGATCTAAGTTACCGGGCGCAAATGAAGAAGTGGAAATTTAAATATTTGGAAAACGTAGAAACCCCCGCTGAATTACCCGTAGTTATCAGCGCTGCAAGATCTCAACAATTTAGATGGAATAAAGGGGCGGCAGAGAATTTTCAGAAGAACTACTCAAAATTGCTATTTGACAAAACACTAAGTGCAGGAACAAAATTCCACGGATTTTTTCATTTACTAAACTCCAGTATGTTCTTATTGATACTATTATTAGCCATTTTAAGCGTTCCTGTTCTTTATATTAAAAATACAAATCCGCAGTTTAGCAGCTATTTTAATGTAATAGCTTTTTTTGCAATAAGCACGCTTATTTTCTTTATCTGTTATTGGGTTACCTATGCCAAGATCCACGGAAAAGGCATTGGCAGTTTTTTTAAATTTATAGGAATGTTCTTAACCTTTTTCTCCATCGCAATGGGATTTTCTGTGCATAACTCGCTTGCAGTATTAGAAGGCCATTTCGGAAAAAAGAGTGACTTTATTCGTACCCCAAAATTCAATATTAATAATCTAAAAGATTCTTGGAAAGGCAACAAATATTTATCCAGAAATCTATCTTTAAGCACCATTGTAGAAGGCTTACTTTGGCTCTACTTTGGATTTGCTATTTATAGTGCGTTTGTGCTGGAAGACTTTGGACTAATTATATTTCACTTAATGCTTTTTGCTGGTTTTGGTTATGTTGTATTTAAATCTTTACTCTCCAAAGTTTAATATTTTAGATGGATTCACTTACGCAGATAGTACTAGGAGCAGCAATTGGAGAAGCCGTTTTAGGAAAAAAGGTTGGAAATAAAGCGATGCTCTACGGCGCAATTGCCGGAACTATTCCAGATCTAGATTCATTCGCACCACTTTTCAC
Source organism: Gillisia sp. CAL575 (assembly GCF_000403785.1). Taxonomy (GTDB): domain Bacteria; phylum Bacteroidota; class Bacteroidia; order Flavobacteriales; family Flavobacteriaceae; genus Gillisia. The sequence continues at coordinate 212,650 of NZ_APHJ01000019.1, read as the reverse complement.
TGATACACTTAGTGCTATTGAGATCCACAGAGGATTTACACATTCCATAGTATTTTCAATTCTTTTCGCTCCAATCTTTGGCTGGCTTATTTCTAAGTTAGAAAGGAAAACTGGAGTAAGCTGGAAAGATTGGTCATGGTTAATGTTTTGGGGGTTTTTGACGCATCCGTTGTTAGATGCTCATACAACTTGGGGAACGCAGCTATTTTGGCCATTGGACCTAAGACTCGCATACAAGAATATCTTTGTTATAGACCCTCTTTATACCTTTCCTTTTCTAATCTTCGTAATTCTCGCAATGAGATCTAAACGCGGATCTATTAAAAGAAAGAAATATAATAATCTTGGGCTTATTATAAGTAGTGCTTACATGCTGTGTACAATCGGCTTAAAAGGAATTACTTATTATAAGTTTACAAACGCTTTAGAAGAACAAAATATTACATATAAGCAGATCCAAACCAGGCCTAGCCCATTTAACACCATAATGTGGTCTGCAAATATAGAATTGGAAGACGCTTATTTAATTGCAGATTACTCTCTCTTCGATTCCCAGCCTATAACTTTTAAAAGTATTCCGAAAAATCATTTTTTAGTCGACTCTTATAAGGATGAAAATAATTTAGATCGAATAATTGCTATATCTCAAGGCTGGTATACTATATCACAGAGGGAAGGTAAACTTTACTTTAACGATTTGCGTTTCGGTGCTTTTAATTCTGAAGCTGAAGATCCTAAATTTGTGTTTAGTTATCTTTTAAAGCAAGAAAAGGGCAAACTCATAGTGGAAGAAGTCCCTAGAAACCCTGAAGAAGCTAAGGCGGTGATCATGAAATTAGGAAATCGCATATTAGGGAATTAAACTGAAGCTTTTGAAATAAAAATATCTGAAAGTTTAGCGAAATTGAGGCTTACGGGCGATTTGTCTAGATTTTCTATTTTCATTAGTATATTCTATCTTTAAGACTGAATAATTTAATATCCCTATATGAAAGGCTTCAGATTAATAATTACTCTCTTTTTTTGTTTTTTCACATTTCAAACATTCTTTTCTCAGCAGAGATCCGAAGAACTTCATAAGATCATAGACCAAGTTCAAGACCACAAAAGTTATGAGGTTAAAGAATTTCCACTAGGACTTTATTCAGAAGATCATTATCGAAGAGAATCACTTTTTGCAAGTGAACAATTAAAAAAGCTAAATTTATTAAATGCTTCTGAAATGTCCCAAACAGACATGATCTCTTTAGAGCTTTTAAAATACAAACTTCAGGAAACAATAGATACTTTTGATTATAAATTATACCTGAATCCATTACTATCAGACGCAGGATTTCATTTAAGCTTACCATATAATGTCACCCAACTCGCAGACTATTCTCAGGTAAAAACATACCTCAACAAATTAAATGCGATTCCGGAATATGTAGATCAGCATCTTATTTTACTCAGAGAAGGCTTAAAATTAGGAATCACACAACCTAGAGTGATCTTTGAAGGTTATGAAAGCACGTATAACGATCAACTATTTAAAAATTACAAGGACAGTTATTATTATTCTCCATTTAAAGATTTGCCTTCCGGTTTATCTGAAACCCAAAAAGATTCGATTTTACAAGCTGCCGAAAAAGCGATAAAGCAATCGGTATTGCCAGAATTTAAAAAGATCAAGAAATTCTTCGATAAGCAATATCTACCTAAAACTAGAACTAGCTTAGGAGTTTCAGAAATTCCTAACGGGCGAGAATTTTATCAGAATAGACTTAATTATTACACCACTCTAAATTTAACGGCAGAGGAGATCCATGATATTGGATTAAAAGAGGTAGCGCGCATTAATACTGAAATGAAGCAAATTATCAAGGAGGTTGATTTTGAAGGTTCCTTTGAAGAATTTATACTCTTCTTAAGGACCGATCCTCAGTTCTATGCGAAAACTCCAGAAGATCTTTTAAAAGAAGCTCGCAATATCTCCAAAAAGATAGATGCTGAATTACCCAGGTTCTTCAAGAAATTACCGCGTAAACCTTATGGAGTTTCACCAGTGCCCGATGCTATTGCACCAAAATATACTACAGGAAGATACATCTCTCCACAAGAAGACACTCAGCCTGGCTATTATTGGGTAAATACGTATGATCTACCTAGCAGACCTCTTTATGTGCTACCATCTCTTACAGCTCACGAGGCTGTGCCAGGACATCATTTACAGATCTCACTAAACTCAGAATTAGGAGATAGTATTCCTAAATTTAGAAGACGCTTTTATCTTTCAGCCTACGGAGAAGGTTGGGGATTATATTCAGAATTCTTAGCAGAAGAAATGGGCATTTATACAACCCCTTACGAGATGTTTGGTAAACTCACATACGAACAATGGCGGGCGTGCAGATTGGTAGTAGATACCGGAATTCATGCATTAGGTTGGACCAAAGAACAAGCGGTTGACTATTTAAGAATTAATACTGCACTCTCTTTTCATGAGATCAATACCGAAGTAGATCGATATATTTCATGGCCAGGACAAGCGGTTTCTTATAAAATTGGAGAGTTAAAGATTCGGGAGTTACGCAAAAAAGCCGAAAAGGAATTAGGAGCAAATTTCGATATCCGAGACTTTCATGAGGTCATCCTTTCACAAGGCACTCTTACTCTAGCAATCATGGAAAAATTGGTAGATAACTATATTGAACATAAAAAAAATATTCAACAATAAAAAGAGGTTCCTCATTAAAAGAACCTCTTGGCAGTTTCATATAAAATAAATCAAACCTTTTTGCTTTATGAAAGTATCATTTCGAAGGAGCTTTTGGCGACTGAGAAATCTCTTATTTACCTGAAGCATCCGGCTCCTTTGAGATCTCTCCCGATGGTCGAGAAGCCTTTAAATTATTTAAATAGTATTTAATCTACTACAATAGGGTCTTTAGATAACTTCACAATTGGTTTCTTAGAATTGATATCTCTCACTTGAATGTTTATACTTTTAAATTCTCTAGTAACTTTAATCGCTTCTTTTCCTGTGATTTCTTTGCCTTCAAAATAGAATATTGCTCCTTTTTCAGCTAGCTCTTTCATGTGAACAGAAGGAACTGGTGGTGGCGGGGGTGGCATCATTTCAGAATTCCCATCCATATCATGAATTTCAACTTCCACACTAGGTGCAGGCGGTGGTGGAGGTGGAATCACTCCACGTATATTATTCTCCATCGTTGGCATTGGTGGGGCTGGAGCATCCTTTGGAACAACTATTTCTGGGAATTTTTCAGAGCTATCTCGTTGATTTTTATTCATTCGGTCAAAAATATAAATCATTCTACTTAATTCCTCTCGGCTAATTGTACGCTCAGATTTAGGTAAAGAATTATATTTCTTTGCTAATGTGTTATATTCCTTCACCATCTTTTTGGTGGCAATATCCTGATAGATCATTTTTTTATTTAAAGCAGTTTTTAAGCTTTCAGAATAAGCATTAGACACTTCTTTTTCAATAACTTTTGTTGAACTAAAGCTGAAGAGCAAGATTGCTAATAGCGGTAATAATAGGAGTCCTTTGCTCCAGATCATTCTTTTGGATGTGTGTGTTTTCATAACTGTAAATCGTTTTTTGATTGATGAATAATTAAAAGCATTTGCCAACTTGCTTGATTGGGCATTTGATGAAAATGCCAACAAGGTTCTTTGATATATGGAGGTTTCAATTCCATTTTTTATAACCGATTGATCGGCTAGAAATTCATGATTTAATTTAATGGCATTTTTAGCCAAATAAATTAGGGGATTAAACCAGAATATAATTTGTAATAGTTCCATGAATAAGATATCCAAGCTGTGTAATTGATTGGCATGCGCTTCTTCATGAACTATAACTTCTAAAGGAATTTGATTGTTAATGAACTCTTCCTTATTAAAGAATAAGTAATTGAAAAAAGTGTGTGGAACTACTTTATCACTTAAAAGAACATTGACATAACTTTTACTTTTCAGCTTCAGGTTTTGCTGAATTCTTCTAATTAAACTAATCAAATTTGATGAAAATTTAATACTAAAAAGCACCACTCCTAGTCCGTATATAATCCTCAGAAGAGTGGCCCAATTTAGTTCTGACGAAGTATCTGTTTCAGAAATTATCAATGGAGAACTAGAAAATTCCCGAAGAGAATCTGTAGATGCCTCTACATAAGTTGTAAACGTAATAAGGGGAATTATGAGGGCTATAAGAACTGAACCTAATAAATAAAACCTTTTAAACTGATGCATGGTTTCATTTTCTAGAACCAACTTGTAGAAAAGCAATAGTATAGCTAAGCAGGCAGCGGAATTTAATAAATACATTTCCATAACTATTTACTTTTAATTTCTTGATCTATAATTTTTCTAAGTTCTTCCAATTCGGTCTTGCTCAAATTTGTCTCTTTGGTAAAAAAAGAAGCAAACTGAGAGCTAGAATCGTTAAAGAAATTTTTTATTAAACCATTTACATGTTTGGAGAAATAGTCCTTTTTTCTAACTAAAGGAAAATATTCTCTTGATCGTCCCTGTTGAGTGTAATCTACAAATTTCTTATCCTGCATTCTTTTTAATAAAGTCGCCACCGTAGTAATTGCTGGCCTTGGTTCTGGATAAGCTTCAATAAGATCCTTCATCAATGCTTTTTCCTGTTTCCAGAGAATCTGCATGAGTTGCTCTTCAGAATTTGATAATTGCATATTAATTTGAATTATTAGATTGCTCTACAAATGTAGAGGAAATATTTAGTTCTACAAACATAGAGCAACTTTTATTTCTGATTATTTACTTCTGAAAAATTCTATTTTGTTTCTTAGTAAAATAACATCAACTAAAAACAGACGTCATTCTGAACTTGTTTCAGAATCTCATAACACTATAAATCAATACTATAAAATGACACCCTGAAATAAATTCAGGGTGACGAGATAGCTATTATAATAAAAAATGGATGGATATATTCCATTTCTGTATTTTAAAGAATCGGTTACCTTTACCTCCAAAACATAAAAACAATGAGTGTAGAACAAGAATTATTTCAGCGTAGTGGATCAAAATGTGAATTATGTAGTTCAACTGAAGACCCTCAGATCTACGAAGTGCCGGAAAGCCCAACTAATGGTGCCGAAAGTGCAATTCTTGCATGTAATACTTGTAAAGAACAGCTTGAAGATCCTGAAAAAGTTGAAGCTAATCATTGGAGATGTTTAAATGATAGCATGTGGAGTACGGTTCCCGCTGTACAAGTAGTTGCTTGGAGAATGCTGAACAAACTTAAAAATGAAGGCTGGCCACAAGATCTTTTGGATATGATGTATATGGAAGAGGATGTAAAAGAATGGGCAAAAGCTACTGAAGTTGCAGATCCTGCATCAAAAACTATTGTCCACAGAGATAGCAATGGAGTGATCTTAGAGGCTGGGGATAGCGTGGTACTTATAAAAGATCTTAAGGTAAAAGGAAGTAGTATGGTTGCAAAACAAGGAACCGCAGTACGCCGAATTTCCCTAGATCATGAAAATGCCGATTATATTGAAGGCAGAGTAGATGGCCAACAAATTGTTCTTATCACCCAATATGTGAAGAAACTATAGGTTACGTTGGGATCTTCTGACTCCGAAGTGAAAGCAAAAAAATATTTCCGCAGATCAGGCTGATAGACGCAAATAAATCTGGGTAAATCTGTGCAATCTGCGGGAAATTATTTTCAGTAAAATGTCAAACTGAGCATGGCGAAGATTATTTAAATAATAAAAGGTCGATTCTAATTAAAGAATCGACCTTTTTGTTATAATAGATTTGTAAAAATAGGCTTGTCACATTGAGCTTGTCGAAATGTGCTTTATAACAAAAATAAAGCTTCGAAAAGCTCCGATTGACATAAATAGATTAATGTGACTCTTACTTCTTTGTCATTTCTGTAAAATGCTTGTAGAATAAAGGAATCGTCTTAATTCCTTTTAAATAGTTCCAGATCCCAAAATGTTCATTTGGTGAGTGAATAGCATCACTATCCAATCCAAAGCCCATTAAAATAGTCTTACTTTTTAATTGCTTTTCGAAAAGTGCCACAATAGGGATACTTCCTCCACTTCGTTGCGGAATTGGTTCTTTCCCAAACGATTCTTTATAAGCATTACTCGCTGCCTGATACTCTACAGTATCAATTGGCGTAACATAAGCTTGTCCTCCATGATGAGGTTTTACTAATACTCTAGTTCCTTTAGGCGCAATACTTTCAAAGTGTTTTTTGAATAACTCTGTGATCTCCTTCCAATCTTGATTCGGTACCAATCGCATACTAATTTTAGCAAAAGCTTTACTAGCAATTACAGTTTTAGCACCTTCACCTATATATCCACCCCAAATACCATTTACATCTAATGTAGGTCTTATGGAATTACGCTCATTAGTAGAATATCCTTTTTCACCATAAACATCTTCGATATCTAAAGCTTCTTTATATTTTTCTAAAGAAAATGGCGCTTCTGCCATTTTCGCACGTTCTTCTTTGCTCAGCTCCTCTACCTTATCATAGAATCCAGGAATGGTGATATGATTGTTTTCATCAGTTAATGAAGCGATCATTTTTGTTAGCACATTAATAGGATTTGCAACTGCTCCACCGTACAATCCGCTGTGCAGATCTCTATTTGGACCAATAAGTTCAACTTCAACATAACTTAATCCGCGTAATCCTGTAGTGATAGAAGGTGTGTCTTTTGCGATCATTCCAGTATCAGAGATCAAGATCACATCGTTGGCTAACTTTTCTTTATTCCGTTCTATAAACCAACCTAGACTTTCACTTCCAACTTCTTCTTCTCCTTCTATCATGAATTTCACATTACAAGGAAGACTCCCTGTCTTGGTCATATACTCCAAGGCCTTTACATGCATATACATCTGTCCTTTATCGTCACAAGCTCCACGAGCAAAGATGGCTCCTTCAGGATGAACCTTAGTATTTTTAATTACCGGTTCAAATGGCGGACTATCCCAAAGTTCGATAGGATCTGCCGGTTGCACATCATAATGACCGTAAACTAATACTGTTGGAAGATCTTTATCGATTATTTTTTCTCCAAAAACGATTGGATATCCCGGAGTTTCACAAATTTCTACTGAATCACATCCTGCTTCTTTCAAAGCATTCTTTACCGCCTCGGCAGTATACAAAACATCCTTTTTATAGGCAGGGTCTGCACTTACAGAAGGAATCTTAAGTAATTCTATAAGTTCTTCTATAAACCGATCTTTATTTTCTTCAACATATTTATCTAAATTCTTCATGCTTTTTATTTTGAAATCAGGTAAAGGTAATAAATTGATATTTTCTTGTTGGACTATTTGAATATTCAAACATTTATGTATATTTGCAGCCGCTTATCTAGGTAAGCATTTTTATAACGAGTCCTAAGTGTTGTAAAATGGAAATGCGGGCGTGGTGGAATTGGTAGACACGCCAGACTTAGGATCTGGTGCCGCGAGGTGTGGGAGTTCGAGTCTCCCCGCCCGCACAAAGAAAAACCTTCAGAGAAATCCGAAGGTTTTTTTCTTTTTAGATGTTTTCCAAAAACGTAGATTTTTTAAATATTACATTCAACAGCATTTAAAAATCAATTGAACTCTTAAAAACTATATCCTCCATATCTTCTGGATTTAGCAAATATTGACTTAGTGACTTTTCTCCAATAATAAATAAATCGTTGTTTCGAATAATAAGATCGAAGGCGTCTTCTTCAATTCCACCAACAAGATCTGGTTGTGCTGGGTTGGTAACATCAAAAATGCGTACTACATTTTCATCCGTAACCAATAAATAATTTCCATAAAGACCTAGACCAATAGGACGATCTAGAGTAATTGTTGTTAATAGTTCTGGTCTTAAAAGATCTTGAGTATTATAAATTTCTAACTGATTAACATTCCCGGCGCAACCTGCATTAGTATGTAGTGTTACATAGGTATAATCGCCAGAAGAGACCACAGGATCGCAACTGCGTACATGTTCTACTTTAGATAGCTGAAGCGGAAATTTCGGATCGGAAATATCAAAAATAAACATTCCAAGGCGACTACCAACAAATAAATATTCATCTAAAGAATAGAGAGTTTCCATATCAAAACCTATTTGTTTAGTACCTATAAAATTTGGTTGCTCAGGATTAGAAATATCAAAGATTCGTAGAGATTGATCATCTACCGTATATAAATAATCACCCACTAATGAAAATCTCGCAAGGGATCCTCCAGAACCGTCTACAGAGTTGGGAAGTGAATTATCACCTTCAGCATCACAACCAATCATCAAAATGGAAAGACAAAGTATTATAATTTTTTTCATCTTCTTAGTTTAGTTGTTGATAACCTATTACAATTTCATTTTCTGGAACATTGTAAAATGAGGGTTCAAGTCCTTCTGGGGATCGTAATTCAGGAAAAACATTTCGCTCCCTATGTACAATATTTAAGGTATTTGAATTTAACGAGTAGCTAAAAGCAACGAGATCTACGGCATGATGTACATATAAAATATTGTTCCTAATAGCCAGGTCTGTAGCCAATGGAATCTTCAAAAAAGCAACCGGATTAGGCTGAGTTGGATCGGAATTATCTATAATATGGAAGCCTTCTCCCAATTCATTTAAATAAATAAGATCATCTTTAACATATATTTTACCCGAGTTAATTACTGGGCGTTCCCCTAAAATACTAATACTCTTTTCAAAATCATTTCGAGATTGAGTTATGGGCTCATAACTACTTCTCATTCCAGGATAATCATCATCATCATCATGATTTGTGTACCAACAAGATTGCAAAAATAATAGTAATGAGAAACAGAGGAGCAGTTTTTTCATATGGCGGTTTTTTATTCAGAAAGAATATTTCCAAAAAATCAATATTATAAAAAGTGCAGGGTCCCTAAATATAATTAAATTTTAATTACAATTGTTATCCTAAACTTATAAATAGGCAGGAAGCAACTTTTATGATGAAATCACATTATACAGAAAACAACTAAACGCAGCTATAATTGCTATTTAAAACACCTAACGGTAGAGCCTACAAATTATTAAATCCGTATATATATATGCTTTCAAAGATGTGTTTTTTTTTTAAATCCATCTCCCAAATTTGAAGTTCTTATTTCAAAGTTTGGACCCTCAACCGAATCGAGATCTTAAAAAGATAATTAAATTTAAAACTTAAATTTTTTAAAAATCGAATATATTCTTAAAGTTCCTTCTCTTTGAATGTATCATTAAGCTTTTTAATAATAGCCCTAATATCTTCAATTTTCCGTTCTCCACCTTTATATTCTTGTAACAACTGAGGTTGTTGCTCTAACAAAGCTTCCATCATATTATCCGTTAGCTCAGTAATAATACCTGTTTGACTGTCTAATATAATACCTCGTAATTTAGTTGATGCCAATGTTCCTACCATTCCAAAAGCTGCAGAAACATTCTTATTATCATACTGGTCTTCAAAATAGACGTACCTACCAAAAAATTTAGATTTAATAAAATATTCAGCTAGAGTATATTTAAAAACATTTAGATAGATACTTTCTCCATCTGAATATCCAAAAAGATTTTTAATTCGCTTTTTAGAATTTGGATAATACACCATATAATGTTCGAACTTCTTAGTTTCGGCAATTAGTTTGGCATTATATGCTAGAGTATCTTTAGGGGAATTACTTATAAGATCATTAAAATTGTAATACAATCCTTTTTTTAAGCCTTCAGAGAAATCTAATTTCTTATTAGTTCCTTCAAGATTTGCCGTTGGCAAGTCCTTCAACTCTCTCTGGTCAACTACTACAGAAACTTCATTAATAATCTGTGTTAATGCTTCCAAAATCCTCTCGTCATGTTTATTGGAAACGTCTAGACCTTTTCCTTCTACTTTGGCAGCATAATTCCCTAAGCTGTATTGAATTCCATCTATAGATTTTAAAAATTCAATTTCCACCTCACAAGTGCCAACTTCAGTCATTGTGGTAGTCCTTTCAGAAATATAGAGTTTATGTATAATTGCTGAAAGCTCTTCTTTATTTTCGGCAGGGGGAAGCAATAGGTAAAATGTGTTTTGTAAATGTGGTACAAAATCTTCAATAAAGTTGGCAACTACTTGCTTATTAAATGCGCCTTTTTGTGTTACACCAATTCCATTTTTTGAAATTCGGTTATCTATAACTTCGGAAATATAAAAATCTGAAACTAATAATTTTTCCTTTGGCTGAAGCTTTACCAAATAAGTATCTTTTTGGCACATCCCTTTAAGGGAAATTATAGAAAAGAATAAAAACAAAACAAATTTAACTGAAGTCATATATGTTTAAACATTAGAGTTTTAAGGTATAAACTTACTTATTAAACTGATTCATTTTTATTTATTTTCAAAAATAAATTCCCAACAAAATGGTGGGTTTCCGAAAGAAGAGCCAAATATCTCTGTTGAAAATTGCATTTAAAAAATCTAGCTTCTCTAAAATTCTTAACTTTTTAATAATTTTCTTTCCAGGTATGCGTTTTGGCCAATATAGCAACAACTCTTCGGTTTTAAATTAAAAACAAAATTGGTTAAATTAGCACACATTCAATCACTTAAATTTTCTTGATGTTCAAAAATCTCCTGAAGCAATTTTCAATACTCAGCTTAATAATTACGTTAATTTCCTGCAGCAGTTCCCAAACAGTCATTTCTCAAGAACAAAATATTCAGCAGGCAAAACACGTGATCCTAATTGGGGTTGACGGTTTTGGAGCCTACGCATTCGAAAAAGCGAAAATTCCGAACATCAGAAAAATGATGAAAAATGGAAGCTATTCCTTAGAAGCAAGATCGGTGCTCCCTTCATCTAGTGCCGTAAATTGGGCTTCTATGCTTATGGGCTCTGGTCCAGAGTTGCATGGATTTACCAAATGGGATAGCAGAGAACCTGAATTACCATCAGCAAATCTTGGAAAAAGCGGAATTTATCCTACTATCTTTAGTTTGATAGACACTCAGTTACCAAAAGAAAAAACAGGAGCTATTTATACTTGGGGTGGAATTAGAAATCTTTTTGAAAGAGAACTTGTGGAACTAGATTATAACGGGGAAACCGACACTAAAACAGTAGAAAAGGCTACGAGCTTTATAACTGAAGAAAACCCAGTTTTTACTTTTATTCATTTAGATGATGCCGATCATACAGGACATAAACTTGGTTTCGATTCCCCTGAATATTACAATGAAATTGAAAAAATTGATGAACTTATTGGTGAAATGATTAATAGTATCGAGGAAAAAGGTCTTCTAAAAGAAACAATTATTATAATAACTGCAGATCATGGTGGTGATAGAAAAAGCCACGGCGGAAAAACCTTGAAAGAAGTACAAATTCCATGGATTGCCTATGGTAAAGGAATATCAAATCAAGGAAAAATGAACAGCACTATAGTTACCTACGATACAGGAGCTACGATTGCTTACTTACTTGGCCTTGAGATTCCAGAATTTTGGAGAGGAAAACCGGTTAAAGAAAGTTTGATTAAATAATATAATCTGAACACGTCTTTATTTCCTTCGATTTAAATTAAATTAGATGAAATAATTTTCAGAAACTATTTTACCTTCCATTAGCATTTAAAAATGCTGAATAAGAAAGACTTCAACTCAATTATGGTAAAGACTAAGCAGTTTTATTAAATGTATATGCCAGAACCAATAAGAATAGAGAATATCTCGCAAATAAAACTAGTTGGAAAACGGAAAATCATGTCCTTCTCCAGCAATCAGACACCAAGTCTGTGGAAAAGTTTTATGCCCCGAAAAAAGGAAGTTTTAAACACTTTAAATGCTAATTTATACTCTATTGAAATTTATAAGCTGCCAAACTTTTTTGAAGATTTTGATCCAACATTAGAGTTTGAAAAATGGGCTGCAGTGGAGGTTTCTAATTTCAATAGAATTCCTTCAGAAATGGAAAGTCTAATTATTCCTGCTGGCAAATATGCGGTTTTTAAATATAAAGGAAAAGGCAGTGAAGCTTCAGTTATATATAAAAGTGTCTTACAAGATTGGTTACCAAATTCAGAATTTCAATTAGACCATCGGCCGCATTTTGCTGTGATGGGTGAAAAGTATAGAAATGAAGATCCAACTTCTGAAGAAGAAATCTGGTTTCCTATCAAGGATTAATGATGTTTTCAAATTTTAAAAGATCAAACAACATGAGTACTAAATCCGTTTTTAAATTATGCATTTTTCTCATTAGTTCTACGTTAGTTTCCTGTTCTACATTTCAGCCTTCAAAAGAAAATATTACAAAGGAATATGTTCCTGATAATACAGATTTATATAAGGAAATTGTTGCAATGGATGCAGAATTCTTTAATGCTTATAATCGCTGTGATATGAAAAGGCAAGAAGAAATATATTCAGATTCCATAGAATTCTTCCATGACCAGGGTGGATTAATGACTTCAAAAAAGGATATTTTAGAAGCTACAGAAAAGAATATCTGCGGAAAAGTAACTAGGCATTTAGTTTCTGGTAGCATAGAAGTGTATACAATAAAAGGTTTTGGAGCAATAGAATTTGGAAAACATACTTTCAAAAATAATGAGGAAAGTGCAGATACTCCTTCTCAAATAGGAAAGTTCGTAATCTTCTGGGCAAAAATAGATGCTAATTGGAAGATTACCAAAGTGGTTAGTCTACACTAATTGAACTTTGATTTTACAAAAAAAATAAGTTCAATTTTTATAGTTTCTTTAATATTTGGCTGAATTTTGATTTAGAATATTTCAGTAATTTTCGTGCTTCTTAGCAACTAATAGAACTTTTAAATGGAAATATTCCTTCAGCCTGATGCATGGATAGCACTTCTTACCTTAACCTTCATGGAGATTGTTTTAGGGATAGATAACATTATATTTATTTCCTTAGTTGCAGGTAAGTTACCCGAACATCAACAAAAAAGAGCAAGAGTTGGTGGACTTTCCGCAGCTTTAATTATGCGGATTCTTTTGCTTCTAAGTATTACTTGGATTATTGGGCTTACCAAACCAGTATTGACATTAGGAGAATTTGAATTGAGCTGGAGAGATCTTATTTTAATTGCTGGTGGAGTTTTCTTATTGATTAAAAGCACATTGGAGATACATCATAAAGTAGAAGGACATACAGATGAGCATACAGTAAAAAAAGTGAGTTCTTTTAGTGGTGCTATTGTACAAATAGTATTATTAGATATTATTTTCTCCTTCGATTCTATATTAACAGCAATTGGTTTAACGGAACAATTATTACTTATGATTATTGCCGTGATGATCTCCATTATAGTAATGATGGTCTTTGCGAAGGCAGTTGGAGATTTTGTTAATAAGCATCCTACAATCCAGATCTTAGCTTTGTCTTTCCTTATTTTAATTGGCGTAATGCTAATTGTAGAAGGTGCTCACTACCATGTTCCTAAAGGCTACATTTATTTTTCAGTTTTCTTTTCTTTAGCTATCGAGATGTTAAATATGAGATTCAGAAAGAAGAATACGTAAAGTAGAGAGAGAACATTCTAGTTATTCTAAAATTTCATAATGAATAGGTTTAAAACTACCGTTATTGCTGTCCTCTGCAGAACAGGCCGTCAATGCTACAATTAAATCCATTTGAGCTTGAAATAATACATAATCTCCTGCTTTACTCAAAGGCGGATCCACACTCAACTTTCCATCTGCAGCAAATTGTACATTCATAAAAATATTGAAGGCTGTAGGCACATCATCTGGCTGGATGTCAAATTTTTCCAGATTGGTATATAAGTTCTCAAAACAGCTTGGATGATACTCTGGATTTTTATACATAATCTGGAAAGTCTCCGGGCTGCAAGGCGCTAAAAGAAAATCATTTCTTCCGTTGGTGTCTTCTAAAATTTCCATCATTTTTCTACTTCTATTACTCCACAGGAAATCTCCCTTTGTAATAAGAATACTTTCCTCAAAATCTAATGTTTTTCCTGAAGAGATCTTCTCGCGAGTATCTTCAGAATTAAAAAGAACCATATCACTCACCTGTTCTCCTTGAGGATCTACAACTCTTAATTTCTGACCTTTCTTTAATGAAAATGCAGCTCCAGTTTGTTTTTTAATTACTTCCATTATTTTCTTCTCTAATATTTTTACTCAATTCTTTACTCAAAGCATCTCCTTCATTTAAATGAGTGATCACAGATTCTACATCCTTTTTATTATATGATTGATGCAGTTTTGCTACTCCTTCAATTTTAATTGGCTCGGCCCAAAATCCCGTTATTAAAGGAAGATGATCCTCTAACATTTGCTTTGGAATATCATTATAATATAATGGATTTGCCTGATTTTTTTCGAACCTGTGTACTAGATTCAGTAAAGAAGTTTGTAGCTCTTCATTTGTTTGCAATTTCAATTTAACATTGACATGCACTGCTGAATAATCCCAAGTGCTTATATCTTTATCTTGATACCAAGAAGAGGAAACATATCCATGAGCTCCTTGAAAGATCATTAAAGCCTCAACCTCATCTTTTAAAAATTCAAGTTGTTCATTATGGTTGGCTATATGCGCGTATAATTTATAATTCTGAAAATTTCCTTCAATAAGAACCGGGATGTGAGTTGCCATAAGTCGTTCTCCTTTCAAAACAAAACTAGCGAATGGATGTTCATTTATAAAGTCGAATAAATATTCAGGATCTTGTTTCTTGTATTTCTTTGGCTGATACATGTATTACATTTTCTCTGAAAGAAACGGACATTTCTATTCTTCTCCAACTTTTCTTACATTGGATTAATTCTCATCACTATTTTCCCAAAAGTCCAAATGCATTTGATTTATAACTTCTCGTTATTTATTCAAAATATCTCAACTCTTACTATATTATTAAGGGCCAGCTCCCTAAATTTATCAGTTTGCCAATTTAGGTGAAGCGTACGTAATACAACTTACGTTCACTAATTATCCGGGCGAAAACCAAGCAAATAGCCAGTTACACAATTTTAAATTATCTTCATTGACAGCATCTATACTTAGGCATTTAGCTTTTGCATTGTTTATAAATACCAATTTCGAATTCTTGCTATTTTGTTCTGAAAAAGTAAATTTACAGACGCAATTATAATTTAAAAAGCCGTTTAAGAAATAATTAGTTTAACTTTTATAAAGATTAACAAGCTATGGAAATAACAAGATTATTAGTTGCAGGATTGGTTGCAACCTCACTTATGACAGCTTTTAGCTATATTATTTCCAATATAAGAAACAGGCAATTTAGAGAGCCTGAGCTACTAAATATTGTATTATCAAGATCAGACTTCTTTAGAATAGAGCTCTCAAAGAATAGCAGTGCGGGTTGGATATTACATTATCTTATTGGATGGTTGTTCGTAATAGTATTTAGATTGATCTGGAAATTAGATATCATTCCCATCTCTTTTCTGTCTGGTGGTCTATTGGGTTTTGCAGCAGGAATTATAGGTGTTTTAGGCTGGAAAATGATGTTTTTGTTAAGTAAGAATCCCCCAGACACAAATTGGGATGTTGAATATTATTCCCAATTAATTGTTGCACATATTATCTTTGGATTAAGTGTGGCCTTGGTTTACAATATTTGGTAGATCATTTTTTTCGATATCTTAACATCAGAAATAGCATTAATCCGTTAAGTGCCAATGAGACTCCATTAGTAGCAATAATGGGCATATCTTTTTGAGTAATTCCATAAACAACCCATAAAAAAACAGCAATTATTAGTATATTGAACATCCCTGGAGAAACATCTTCTACCTTTTTAGTTTTCCATGCCTTTTTAATTTGAGGAACTACTGATACGGTGGTGCATATTCCAGCCGCTAAACCTAAAATATCTGTCCATTCTCCATCTTCTAACTTATCTTACAACTCCCTGGATTATCCAATCTTCCAACTCTACATTTTCATCTTTAGTATGTAAAACCGATATGTCTCCCGTAGCTTCGAATATCACAGCTCTAACTTGTGAAAGTTCTAATACATTTGCCTCTCTTAATTTAGATCTAAGATCAGACTCTGTAACTCTTGCTTTTTTTAGATTTTCGTGCAGAATTTGTTTTCCATCCATTAACATTAGTGGATTATTATCTATAATTTTCTCTACGTGAGAAGATCGTCTTAAAATAGCAACAAAGATCTGAAGGATATATACCATTCCTAAGCCAACAACTCCTTGAAGTAAGCTAACTGATTTTGACAATATAGTACTCGCGAGGATAGACCCAATGGCAACTGTCATTGCAAAATCAAAACTAGACATCTTAGAAAAGCTGCGTTTCCCGGCAATTCTGGTAAATAAAATTACCGCTACATATATTCCAATTGCTGTGATACTAATTGCCAGCAGTGAAGTTCCCGATGCTTCAAACCATTTTTCCATCTTTTGTAATTCTAATTTTATATTTCAAGTTATCGTTTAATTTATAATTATCTAAATCTGGATTAATGTATTTCCCATTTTTGTAGTGATAAAGTGGCTATTAGCTCCCCACAACTTCTCCACCATTCACGTGTATTACTTGTCCTGTAACATAACTGCTATCCTCACAAGCAAGATACACAAATGCGGGTGCCACCTCACTTGGCTGCCCCGCTCTTCCCATAGGAGTATCTTTACCAAAATCTGTTACATCTTTAAAAGTAGAAGGGATCAATGGCGTCCAGATAGGGCCTGGAGCCACCGCATTTACCCTAATGCCTTTCTTCGCTAACATTTTAGAGAGTGATCTTGTAAAACTTACAATAGCTCCCTTTGTACTGGAATAATCTAACAAATGTTCACTTCCTCTATATGCGGTTACCGAAGTTGTATTTATTATTGTTGCTCCATTTTTTAAGTGTTTCATAGCTTCTTTTACCAAATAAAAGTAGGGATAGATATTTGTTTCGAATGTTTTATGCAGTTGTGCAGTACTAATATCTTCTATCTTGTTTTTTGGGTCTTGGAATGCTGCGTTGTTCACAAGAACATCTATACTTTTATATTCTTCCAGACATTTTGAAACTACAGATCTACAAAATTTATCGTCTTTTAAATCCCCCTCAATTATCAAACAGGACTGCCCTTCTTTCTCTACCAACTTTTTGGTTTCCAAAGCATCCTCATCTTCACTTAAATACACGATAGCAATATTTGCCCCTTCCCTAGCAAAGTGAACAGCTACACTTCTTCCAATTCCACTATCTCCACCAGTTATTAAAGCCGTTTTATTTTTAAGTTTATCGCTTCCTCTATAATTTTTGCTAATGATCTCTGGTTGAGGTTCTAATTTATATTCAAAACCAGGTTTTTCCTGATCTTGATTTTTAAAATCCTTCGTCTTTTCCATAAGCTCGCTCTTTTAATTTCAACCGTGAAGTTAAAAAGCAAGGCATTAAAAAAAATGTTAAGTAATGGTAAGACTTTCTAAACAAGTAGATATATATTTGAATTATGAATCCTATCTATAAAATTGGTCATCGCGGTGCGAAAGGACATTTAACTGAAAACACTCTGGAAAGTATCTCTCTTGCATTGGGAATGGGAATAGACGGAATTGAAATAGACGTCCATATATGCGCATCAGGAGAATTAGTGGTTTTTCACGATTTTACCCTAGATCGGTTGAGTGATGGTTTTGGAGAAATAACTACCAAAACCTATGAGCAACTTCAGCAACTAACTTTAAAAGGAGGCTATAAAATTCCTTTATTGACTGAAGTTTTAGATCTTATTGAAGGGAAATGTTCTATAAATATAGAGCTTAAAGGTTTACACACGGCAAAAGGTACCTGCGCTATTATATCTAAATATATAGATAAAGGCTGGGAATACTCTAGCATTTTGGTTTCCTCTTTTCAAGAGAATGAATTGCTCGAAGTAAAAAAGATAAACAGCAATATTCTTATTGCCATTCTTAGTAAAGCAAGTGTAGCAGAGGCAATGGAATGGGCCAAGGTTTTAAACGCCACCGCTATTCACCCATCTATTGGGATTATTACCAGACAAAGTGTTATAGATGCTCATAATGAAGGTTTTAATGTAAATGTCTGGACGGTGAACGAGCCGGAAGATATTGCCAGAATGATCGATTTTGGAGTTGATGGAATAATTTCAGATTACCCGGATAGACTTGCATAATTCGCTACTCTTAAATCTGCTAACTTTGCGCTTTCAAATTTTTCTGAATGAAATATGATATCATTATTATCGGGGGTGGTGCCGCAGGATTCTTTACCGCCATCAACGCTGCTGAATTAGCTCCAACTGCCAAAATATTAATTTTGGAAAGAGGGAAAGAAGTGCTTACCAAAGTGCGTATTTCTGGAGGTGGAAGATGTAATGTAACCCATGCAGAATTTACTCCAAGCGAATTAGTGAAAAAATATCCTAGAGGAGAAAAAGAGCTGCGTGGACCTTTTCATTCATTTATGACGGGAGATACGATCGCCTGGTTTGAAGAACGCGGAATTGAATTAAAAATTGAAGAAGACGGGAGAATGTTCCCTGTTTCAGATTCTTCGGAAACTATTATAGATTGTTTTCTTTCTGAAACTCAACGACTAGGCATCAAGATCTTAAAAAATCATTCTGTTCAGGATATAACTTTAGAAAATGAGCAATGGGTTGTAAAAACGAATAATGGCGATTTTTCTGCAAAAAAAATTCTTGTAGCTACGGGAAGTAATCCTAAAATATGGAAACTATTGGAAGGTTTAGGGCATCAAATGGAAACTGCAGTGCCTTCATTATTTACCTTCAACATAAAAGATGAAAGAATTACAGAGCTTCCGGGAGTTGCAACATTTGCTAGTGTGAAAATTCCAGAAATAAATATGGAAGATGAAGGTCCTCTCTTAATAACCCACTGGGGCTTAAGTGGCCCGGCAATCTTAAAACTTTCTGCATGGGGCGCCAGAGAACTGAATGATCTTGGTTATAAATTTAAAATTCAAGTAAATTGGCTAGCACATCAAAGTTCAGAAGAAATTCTAGAGCAACTTTTAGAACTTAAACTGAAACATGCGAAGCAACAGCTTTCAAAATACGCTCAATTTGAACTTCCAAAACGTTTATGGAAAAGCTTGGTGGTAGCTTCAGAAATAACAGAAACCGATATTTGGGCAGATATAAATAAAAAGCAATTAGTCACACTTAGCGAGCAACTTACAAAATCTGAATTTTCTGTAGATGGAAAAAGCACTTTTAAGGAGGAATTTGTAACTGCCGGGGGAATTAAGCTTAATGAGGTAAACTTTAAGACCTTTGAAAGTAAGCTTCAGAAAAATTTATATTTTGCAGGAGAGGTTTTAAATATAGATGCAATCACAGGAGGGTTTAATTTCCAAAACGCGTGGACTGGTGGATATTTAGCTGCAAAGGCAATGACTACTTCAGAGTAAAAGAGATATTATAAATTTAATCTCCAGATCTCAAAATTCAGGATCGCTGCAAAAGCAACCCAAATGGCGTAAGGAATAAGCAAATAAGCTGCAGTGTTACTTACAATTTTAAACCATTTAATAGTAAAAAGCAGTACGATAAAAAGCGCTATAATATCTATTAATGCCCAAAAAGGTTCTTTTAGTCCAAAGAAAAGCAAGGACCAAGATGCATTTAACAAGAGTTGAAATCCAAAATGATAAAGGGCTATTTGCACCCATTTATGATAAAAGCCTTTATTCCAAACTATCCCCGCAGCAATTCCCATTAAAACAAAGAGTACAGCCCAAACAGGTCCAAAGATCCAATTTGGCGGATTGAAACTAGGTTTGTTAAGTTGTATATACCAATCTCCTATACTTGTTTGAGTGGCAAGAGACCCTAAAAACCCTATGAACAGGCATATGCCTAAAGCAAAAAATACCCTTGAAAATAATTTAGAAGTCATCTTTTAGTTGGTTTGGCACCCTAAAATAGGGAATAATTTGAAATTCTGACTTATTATCTGTTAACTAAAAAAGTATATTTGTGTAAAATTTTGAGAGCATGCAAGAACAAGATTTCATACCGCAATCTAAACGAGATACAATTGATAATGGCAAAGTTACTTGGCAATCGCCTAGCAATATTGCTCTAGTAAAATATTGGGGTAAAAAAGAGAATCAAATTCCTGCAAATCCATCTATTAGCTTTACACTAAATAATTGTAGAACAGTAACAAGTTTGGAATTTACTCTCAGGAAAGATTCTGAGAAGAAAGGAGATGTTTTTGATTTCGATTTTTATTTTGAAGGTCAAAAGAAAGAAGATTTTAAACCTAAAATTTATACTTTTTTTGAACGAATAGATAAATATTGCCCTTATTTAAAAGAGTATCACCTTATTATAAATTCTGAAAACACCTTTCCTCATAGTAGCGGGATTGCATCTTCTGCAAGCGGCATGAGCGCTCTTGCTCTATGCGTAATGAGTTTAGAGAAACAACTTTCTCCAAGTATTTCTGAAGATTATTTTTATAAAAAAGCATCTTTTCTTGCCCGTTTAGGCTCAGGAAGTGCATGCAGAAGTGTAAAAGGGAAATTAGTAGTTTGGGGTGATCATGTGAATATTGCTGAGAGTTCAAATCTATATGGTGTAGAGTACTCCAACGAAGTTCATGAAGTTTTTGAAAATTATCAGGATACCATTTTATTGGTAGATAAAGGAGAGAAAAAAGTGAGTAGTAGTGTGGGACACAACTTAATGCACAATCATCCTTTTGCGGAAGAGCGTTTTAAACAAGCACATAAAAATTTAGATGCTCTTAAAGATATTTTTAATACAGGAGACTTAAATAATTTTATTGAAATAGTGGAGAGCGAAGCTCTAACATTACATGCAATGATGATGAGCAGCAATCCTTATTTCATATTAATGAAACCAAATACATTGGAAATCATTAACGCAATTTGGGCTTTTAGAGAAGCTACTGGATTACCTGTTTGTTTTACTCTAGACGCGGGTGCCAATGTTCATGTTTTATATCCAGAAAAGAATAAGAAAGAAATTTTTCAATTCATTGAGGATAAATTACTTGTCTATTGCGAAAAAAATCAATTTATATCTGACAGTGTAGGTTTAGGTTCAAAAAAATTGTAGTTTTAATTGATTATATTTGCCTCGAAATCTATTGTTTAGAATTCAGATTATTTACATGCTTATGAAAGGACCATTATTTTATTCTAAGATCTTGCTTTTCGGAGAATACGGAATTATTAAGGATTCCAAAGGTTTATCTATACCATACAATTTTTATAATGGTGCTTTAAAGGTGGATGAAAATCCTTCTGAAGAAGCAATAGAGTCTAATAAAAGCCTTCAACGTTTTGCTAAATATTTAGGAGAATTAGAAATTTCTAATCCTTCTTTAGTACATTTTAATTTAGAAGAATTAAATAAAGATATCGCAAAAGGTATGTATTTTGACTCGACGATCCCACAAGGATACGGAGTTGGAAGTAGTGGTGCCTTGGTTGCTGCGATCTACGATGAATACGCTTCAGGCAAAATCACTGTACTAGAAAATCTAACCAGAGAAAAATTATTAAAACTGAAAAAGATCTTCGGAGAAATGGAATCTTTCTTCCATGGCAAATCTTCTGGTCTAGATCCTTTAAATAGTTACTTAAGCATTCCTATTTTAATAAACTCTAAAGATAATATTGAGCCTGCTGGAATTCCATCTCAAACAGAGAATGGAAAAGGTGCTGTCTTTTTATTGGATAGTGGTTCTATAGGTGAAACTGCGCCAATGGTGCAGATATTTATGGATAATATGAAGCAGGAGCCATTCAGAAAAATGGTAAAAGATCAATTTGTAAAACATACAGATGCTTGTGTAGATGACTTTTTACAAGGAGATATCAAGTCTTTATTCGGCAATATTAAAAAGCTTTCTCACGTTGTTCTAGACAACTTTAAACCAATGATCCCTACACAATTCCATAAGTTATGGAAACAAGGAATAGATTCTAACGATTATTACTTAAAGCTTTGTGGTTCTGGTGGCGGTGGATACATTTTAGGATTCACTGAGGATATTGAAAAGGCTAAAAAATCATTAAAAGATTATAATTTAGAAGTGGTTTACAACTTCTAAAACGTACTGAATTACATGGCGGCAGCTAAGAACAAACTTTTAATGCTTAAGATGTTGAGTTTGTTTTCGGTGGTGAGAGGCTACAACATTCTCATTCTTGTAATTGCCCAATACCTAACAGCGGCATTCATACTAGCCCCAGACTTGCCCCTGAGAGATGTTTTTTTTGATGCCAATTTATTTTTCTTAATACTTTCTTCGGCTACCGTTATAGCTTCGGGATATATCATTAATAATTTTTACGACAGCGAAAAAGACCTTATTAACAGGCCAAAAAAGACTATGCTGGATAGGCTTATTAGTCAGCGCACCAAACTTTCGGTGTATTTTATTTTGAATTTTGCTGCAATCTTCTTTGCCAGTTATGTGTCTTTTAGAGCGGTGGTTTTCTTTTCTATCTATATTTTCACGATCTGGTTATACTCACACAGGATCAAGAAAATTCTTTTTCTTGGTAATATTATGGCAAGTATTTTAGCCATTACCCCATTCTTTGTAGTATTTATTTATTACAAGAATTTTGAAACGGTCATTTTTATACACGCTACATTTCTATTCATCATGATCGCGATGCGAGAACTGGTAAAGGATCTGGAGAATTTAAAAGGAGATCTTATTCAGAATTACAAAACAATTCCAGTAGTATATGGTGAGAAATGGAGTAAATTTTTTCTTTCTGTACTCACAGTTCTCGCGGTTATTCCCATCTTGCTTTTAACCACAAGATTCGACACGGGCTTAATGGATTACTATTTTTATACTTCTTTACTTCTACTTATTTTCTTTTTACTTTTTCTTTATTTTAGTAATGCCAAGTGGCAATATTTAATATTACATAATATACTCAAATTAATCATTGTTGCAGGAGTTTTTAGTATCCTGCTTATAGACTACAAGGAAGTTTTTAATAGAGTTTTTTAAGAATTCAAATCTTTAAGTGTTAAAATATAAATAGAAAGATATATCTAGTATCTTTGCAAAAAATTAGCGTTATGAGTAGGAATGATAATTCTTCAGGAAAAAAGTTTAGTGGAAGACAAGGTGGTGGGCCAAAGAAAAAATCTATGGCTAGAGGAAATGCTCCTGTTAAGAAAGATCCTGCTCCAAAAAGCGCTCCTAAAGCTGCTGTAAAACCAGCCGCTAAAACTGGTCCTAAGCCAGAAGGAATAAGACTTAATAAGTACATTTCAAACTCTGGCGCTTGTTCTCGTAGAGATGCAGATATTTATATTGGTGCAGGAAATGTAACTGTAAATGATAAAATAGTTACAGAAATGGGCTACCGTGTAAAACCTACTGAAGAAGTGAAATTTGATGGTAGACGTGTAACTCCTGAGAAACCAGAATATATTTTATTAAACAAACCTAAAGGATTCTTCACCACTGGAAGTTTAGAAAAAGGTTCTAGAACGGTTATGGATCTAATTTCTAATGCGACCAGAGCTAAAGTGGTTCCTGTTGGAAAATTGGACCGGCAAGCAACTGGTCTTTTATTATTTACCAATGACGGGACTTTGGAAAAGCAACTTGGAAAACCAAAGAACGGGATTAGACAAATCTATCATGTTGAGCTAAGCAAGCCTATTTCTTTTGAAGAATTAAAAAGGATAGAAGAAGGAGTTACTTTGGAAGATGGAAAAGTAAAAGTTCAAGAGGTAAGTTATATAGACAATAGACCTAAGAACGAATTGGGAATAGAAACTAACAGTATCAAACCTCATGTGATCCAACGTCTTTTTAAAAGCTTAGGTTTTGAGGTGGAAAAACTAGACAGAGTTACCTTTGGTGGACTAACGAAAAAGGATCTTCCAAGAGGAAATTACAGAACTCTTACCAAACAAGAAATCATAAATATAAAAATGCTTTAACGTATAAATCAAAAAATGTAATTTCAACTAACATTTTTTATACATTTGCTTGACTAATAAGTGAATTGCAATTTATGTGTTCATTTTTAGAGACAAGTAAAGTAGAGATTTTTAGATTTTAGAATTAAAGAAACTCAATTGATAACGTTGATGTTATTTTCAAATGAAGCCTCTGAGCTTCAGGTTTTTAATTCAGACCTAGGTTCGACATATCTTAGCGCGCTTAAAATTAGCCGCATCCCTTCAATTTATCTTAACAATAATTTACGAGTCAAACCTTTTGACACTATAAATTAATCCCTAATTTTTCACAAACAATTAAA
Organism: Gillisia sp. CAL575; assembly: GCF_000403785.1. Lineage (GTDB taxonomy): Bacteria > Bacteroidota > Bacteroidia > Flavobacteriales > Flavobacteriaceae > Gillisia. The sequence continues at coordinate 188,326 of NZ_APHJ01000019.1, read as the reverse complement.
ACAAAGCATTGAACACAAAATATCGCGATTTAATAGAGCAAACTTTTTATTTTCCTCAAGAAGAATTTAAACTAGAAGATAATGAGCTGCAATTTCATGGTATAGATCTTATGAAATTGGTAGAGCAATACGGTGCACCTTTGAAGTTTACCTATCTTCCAAAGATATCGGAGAATATAAATAGAGCAAAAGAATGGTTTAAGAACGCAATTAAGGAACATGATTATAAAGGAAAATATAATTACTGTTACTGTACTAAAAGCTCTCATTTCGAACATGTTTTAAACGAAGCTTTAAGCAATGATATTCATATTGAAACCTCATCTGCGTTTGATATAAATATAGTTCAGAAATTAAAAAAGTCAGGGAAACTCCATAAAGATGCATATGTTATATGTAATGGCTTTAAAAGAGACCAATACATAACCAATATTGCAGATCTTTTAAATGAAGGCCATAAGAATTGTATTCCAATTATAGATAATTACGAAGAAATTGATCTTTTATCAGAAAAAATAAATGATCCTTACAAAATTGGAATTAGAATAGCCTCTGAAGAAGAACCTAAATTCGAATTCTATACTTCTAGATTAGGGATTGGATACAAGAACATTGTTCCTTTTTTCAATAAGAAAATAAAAGACAACCCGCAGGTAGAGCTTAAAATGCTTCACTTTTTCATTAACACCGGAATTCGCGATACAGCCTATTACTGGAATGAGCTTAATAAGTGTTTAAAAGTATATATAGATCTAAAAAAGGTATGTCCAAGTTTGGATAGTCTGAACATTGGCGGTGGATTTCCTATAAAAAATTCTCTTGCTTTTGAATATGACTACCAATACATGGTATCAGAAATCATCCATCAGATCAAACTTACTTGTGAGGAATATGAGGTAGAAGTGCCAAATATCTTTACAGAATTTGGATCTTTCACAGTTGGTGAAAGTGGAGGAGCTATTTATGAGATCCTTTATCAAAAACAACAAAATGACCGTGAAAAGTGGAACATGATTAACTCATCTTTCATCACAACCCTTCCAGACACTTGGGCTATTAGCAAGAAATTTGTAATGTTACCTCTTAACAGATGGAATGACGAATATGAGCGAATTTTACTAGGTGGACTTACTTGTGATAGTGACGATTATTATAATTCTGAACAAAATACCAACGCGATCTACCTTCCGAAGTATAAAAAGGAAAAGCCGCTTTATATAGGTTTCTTTAATACAGGAGCATATCAAGAAAGTATTGGTGGTTTTGGTGGATTACAACACTGCCTTATTCCGCAACCAAAGCATATTCTAATAGACAAGGAAAAAGATGGCACCTTAACCACTAAAGTATTTAGTGAACAACAGAATGCCGAAGACCTATTACATATATTAGGATACGATAGAAATAAATAGATATAAAAAAATTTATAACTTTAACCATTATAAATCAAGAACTTCGGGAAAGACCATGAAGTTTGTCCCGATAGCTATTGGGATGGAAATAATTTTAAAATTTCGAGGCTAGCCTCAATAAATTAAACCCTCAATGAGGGAGTCAACTTAAAACTTTTAAAAACAAGCAATGAGCAAAAAGAATTACGCCGGGATACCAGAAAAATATGCACGTTTAGATGATGCACAAGTGGTATTAATCCCTGTTCCTTATGATGGAACAAGCTCCTGGCAAAAAGGCGCAGATAAAGGACCAGATGCTTTTTTAGATGCTTCAGAGAACATGGAACTTTTCGACATCGAAACCCGTTCAGAAGTTTATAGAAAAGGTATTTACTTAGCTCCACCGGTAACAGAAAACTCTTCCCCAGAGAAAATGGTTGAAGCAGTTCAAAAAATTACCAAAAATTATATCGACCAAGAAAAATTTGTAACCATTTTTGGAGGAGAACATTCTGTAAGTATCGGTACTATTCGTGCCTTTAATGAAGCATTCCCAGATCTTACCGTTGTGCAATTAGATGCTCATGCAGATCTAAGACCAGAGTACGAAGGTTCTAAATGCAATCATGCTTGTGCGCTTCACGAAGCGAGTAAAACTACAAACCTTGTTCAGGTAGGAATTCGATCTATGGATGTTTCAGAACTAGATCATATGGATGAAAATCAAGTTTATTTTGGTGATGATCTTTACGAGAATTGGACAGAGGATGCCATTGGACAAATGACGCCAAATGTATTTATCACGATAGATCTAGATGCTTTTGATCCTTCTATCATGCCATCTACAGGAACACCTGAACCAGGAGGATTACTTTGGTATGAAACTTTGGAGTTCCTTAAAATGATATTTAAAAAGAAAAATGTAGTAGGATTTGATATTGTAGAGCTATGTCCAAACGATGTGGATAAATCTTCAGATTTCCTTGCTGCAAAATTATATTACAAAATGTTGAGCTATAAGTTCAAATATTTAAATCATAACCCAGACGAAGACGAAGATGAGTAAAGGAGCGATTTCAGAATTTATTAAAAAGTACTATTTACATTTTAATGCCGCTGCTCTTGTAGACGCTGCTGAAGCATACGAAAAACAATTAGCACAAGGTTCTAAAATGTTGGTTTCTCTTGCTGGTGCAATGAGTACTGCCGAAATAGGGAAAATATTTGCAGAGATGATCCGTCAGGAAAAATTGCAAATAGTTTCCTGCACAGGGGCCAATTTAGAGGAAGATGTAATGAATCTTGTTGCGCATTCTCATTATAAAAGAGTGCCTAACTATAGAGATCTTACCCCGCAAGATGAGTGGGATCTTTTAGAAAAAGGTTTGAATAGAGTTACAGATACTTGTATTCCAGAAGAGGAAGCATTCAGAAGAATCCAGGAACATATCGTGAAGATCTGGAAAGATGCTGAAGCTGCCGGAGAACGTTATTTCCCGCATGAATACATGTATAAGCTTTTACTTTCTGGAGTTTTAGAAGAGTACTATGAAATAGATATTAAGGATTCTTGGATGTATGCTGCTGCAAAAGCAAATCTTCCTATGGTTGTTCCAGGATGGGAAGATAGCACTATGGGAAACATTTTTGCTTCTTACGTTTTAAAAGGCGAATTAAAAGCAAGTACAATGAAATCTGGAATTGAGTATATGACCTTTCTTGCTGACTGGTATACAGAAAATTCTAAAGAAGGAATTGGTTTCTTTCAGATTGGTGGAGGTATTGCGGGAGATTTCCCAATATGCGTGGTGCCAATGTTATATCAAGATATGGAACGTACAGAAACTCCTTTCTGGAATTATTTCTGCCAGATCTCTGATTCTACAACTAGTTATGGCTCTTATTCTGGAGCAGTTCCTAATGAGAAGATCACTTGGGGAAAATTAGACATAAATACTCCTAAATTTATCATAGAAAGTGATGCTACCATTGTAGCTCCACTTATTTTTGCCTACTTATTAGACATGTAGATCTTGATGAAAAATATTTAAAAAGCTGCTAATCTTCATAGATTGGCAGCTTTTTAAATTTAATTAGTTTTAAATGAGGAATGATTGGATTATTTACGGGATAGGATTCTTTGCGCAAATGCTATTTTCTACAAGATTGATCACCCAATGGCTACTTTCTGAAAAAGCTAAAAAAATAAAAACTCCCACTCTTTATTGGAAATTGAGTCTGCTAGCCGCTATCCTACTCTTTATTTATGGATATCTTAGAGAAGATCTACCAATTATGATTGGCCAGATATTAATCTATGGTGTTTATTTCAGGAACTTAAAGCTTCAAGAGGAATGGAAAAGTTCCAGATTGATCTTCAAGATCACGGTATTTCTCGCTCCTGTTCTAATTGCTGGCTATTTGCTTTTATATAGTCAAAAACAATGGAGTGATTTTTTGCAGAATGAAAATATAGCTCTTTGGCTAATTATCTTGGGAATTATTGGGCAATTGGTGTACACCGGCCGATTTATTTACCAATGGATCTATTCTGAAAAACACAATAAATCCAGCTTACCTAAAGGCTTTTGGATCTTAAGTCTTAGTGGCTCTGCGCTTATTTTCACTTATGCTATTTTCAGAAAAGATCCCGTTTTATTAGCTGCCCACTTTTTTGGATCTATGGTTTATATTAGAAATTTATTCTTGATTAAAAAGAACAACAATTAAATCTTTTCTAATTTTTTTCTGCTGAAAAGTTCCCAACCTAACACCCCAAATACAATTAAATATTCCACAGCTACCAGCCAGAGGTTTTCTTGAAATCCGTTTACAGTATATGCGCTATAACTTAAGATCACCAGAAAGCTCCAAACATATAGATATTTATAGTTTGTGAAAATGGAAAGCATTAAAGGAATTGCCAGATACCACGGATGAACCGTAGTAGAAAAAAATAAATAAGCTGTAAAGCCAAAAAGCATCGCAGTTATCAACTTTTCAAGTGAATTGTTTTTTCTAATGAGCGACAGGCCTACCAATATCGCAATTGTAACCAACGGGAGCGCTTTTCCTGCGGTTTCTATAATATTATAACCCTTAACTTGAAATCCTACCCATCGTACGATATAGTAGAAGCTAGCATTAAATTCGAATTTCTGAAACCAGAGGCCGATCGTAGCCAGAAAATTTTCTATGAATTCCGAAGATAAAATGGGTAAAAACCCCAGTATTACTGTAATCCCGATAATTGAATAAAACCCAAATAATTTAGTAAGCCCAAGTTTTTCACCGTTCTCAGCGTTTGGAATATTCTCTTTTTTATAAATAAAATAACCAAAGAAAATTGGCAAGAAAAGTAATGGAACCAATTTCAGAAGTACAGAACAAGCAAAAATAACCGCACTTCCTATCCATTTTTTTTGCTGAAGTAAATACAAACTCCAAACTAGAAAGAAAACCATTACCCCTTCAAAATGAAGATTTCCGGTGAGTTCTATAATTATAAAAGGATTCAGCAGATATAGAAATATTCTGGATTCCGGAAATTTAAGATTTACCAGTAGTTTTCTTCCGAAGTACAACACCCCAATATCAGCGGCAATTATTAACGTCCTCAAAACTATGACAGAACCTAGTATGCTCTTCCCAGCAACAAGTCCTGCTAATGCAAATAATAACTGATTTAAGGGTGGGTAATTAGTATAATGACTTGCATTAAGCGATCCCATTCCATCAAACAATTCTTTGGCCTGAGCAATTGGAGCCGTTCCCAATTCTATTAAATTTTCTGGCAAATATAAATATGGATTGAATCCTGCGGCTGTCATTCTACCATCCCAAATAAATCTATAGAAATCTTGAGAAAGGTTAGGAATTGCACCCATAAATACCAACCTAAACAACAGCATTGCACCGGCAAGAAACCAAAAGTTTACCTTTTCAATAGTATAAAGCTTCCAACTTAAATAAAATGCTCCCGAATAAAGTCCGATAAGTTTTATAAAATCAGACCGTTCCAAGTGGTACGCAAGAGAAAAATAAAATACCGCAGTAGTTGCAATAAGCAAAAGCGACATTTTATGTTGCTGGAAAAAGTGCTTCATAGAGGAATAAGTGATTAAGTTTTCGTGGTCACATCGAGCGGAGTCGAGATGCTTCGATATCTCGACTCCGCTCGATATGTCAGTCCAAAACATCATAAACTAAAAATTAAAAAAGCCGCAGTGCGACCTAGTCTACGATGTTCATTTTCTTCAAAAGGAAAGAAGCATTCATATTCTGGCAAACTCCCTCTTTAAACTTATAATCGAAAAACAACTCGTCATTTACGATCTCTGCATCAAAATAGTGATTTTCTACTTGATTCAGTTCATCTGCAACCTCACATAAACTTAGATCATGGGTAGCGATAATTCCTGTGGACTTAGATTTTACCAATTTTTGAATAAATTTTCTGGAACCAATCGCTTTATCTGTGCTATTTGTTCCCTTCAGTATTTCATCTAAAATGATAAAGTATTTATCTTCCTGAATTTCATTTACGATATACTGTAAACGCTTTAATTCTGAAAAGAAATAAGACTCATCATCACTCAGCGAATCTGTGGTTCTCATACTTGTGATTAACTTGATTGGAGTATACTCACTTTTTTCAGCACAAACAGGAAGTCCAATATTTGCCATTACTATGTGAAGTGAAACGGTTCTTAGAAAGGTACTTTTCCCTGCCATATTAGCTCCAGTAATGATCATAAAATGTTCATTCTCTAAAAGCATATCATTATCGACTCTCTTTTCTGGATTTAATAATGGATGTCCCAATTTTTCAGCCTTTATAATAGCCTGGTCTTTTTGAATCTCAGGGAAACTATAGTATGCATGATTAAATGCGAAATTTCCAAGACTGTTATAAGCATCTATAAATTCGATCACCTCGAACCAGCTCTTTACATTCTTATGATGAGCAAGGATCCATTTCTCAAGTCGTACCGATTGTCTTAGATCCCACAAAAGAAACCCGTTGCCTATAGCGATGAAAATGGCGTTATTTCGCTGATCTAAAGCATCGATGGCTTTGGAAAACGATTTCAATAATTTAGACGCTTTTGTCGCTTCCGCTTTTACAGCTAATTGTTGCTCTTTTAAGATCTCCGATTTAAAAGTAACAGACTCGATCATTCCTAACAACTGATAATACTGATGAAAAGTATCCTGTACTTTCCCCACATTATTTGCCATCACATTTATCTTCTTCACATAGATCCCCGTGATTCCCCAGCCTACTAAAAACCAGGCAAAGACAAACCACCCATTAACCATTTGGGTATAATACCCAGCTATTAGTAATATCGAAATTGCCGTAAAGACCCAGCTTAGATAAAACATAAATTTAGGAACAAATGTTTTGTAAGTGGCTAACCAAGCTAGCACATTAGAAGAATTAGTTTCGGTTTTAACCAACTTAGCAACCGCAGAAAATTCCTGCCTCCAAGTTGCTTTTTCAGCCAATTCCTTTATAGCTTCTTGCTTTTGTTCAATATTTTCTATGGAGTTTTCAGTAAAAATAGCTGCTAACTTTTTCTTTCCATCTTTTAAGGAAGTTCTGTTTAAATATTGGAAGAAAGATCCTTTTCCAAATAAATCTATATCTTGACTAAAAGGATGATCATGATCTTCGAATTCTTTTCCGGTTGCTAAATGAGAAAAATTTCTGTTTAGAACTTCCAATTCGGTTTCATTGAGTTTTACAAGTTCATCAATTTTATTGCGCTTGTACTTAAGATCTGAATGACGCGAAACCAGAAATAAAAAGATCCCAAAACCTACCACTCCAATTAAAGCGGCAATCTTCCAATCTGGATAGAAGTAATAGATACCAAAAGCGGTACCTAGAAATAAGATTAGGCGCAACATGCTAGACAAATTCAATTGCTTGTTGGCCTCTTTTAAATGCTTATTCTGGGTTGTCTTTTCTTGCGTATAAAAATCGAATGCTGTCATGAAATTTAAAAGCTATAATTATAGTAAATCCAGCTCCTCTTTTAGTTTTCTGGTTAAACCTTGATGGACCAAATTATAGGAGTGATCTACGAGCTCGAAGATAAGTGTTTTTTGAAGACTCCCATCCAAGACCAAAGTATTCCAGTGTTTTTTATTCATATGATATCCTGACAAAATATTATCTGGATATTTCTCGCGAAGATTAATAGCCCTCTCTGGATCACATTTTAGATTTACTCGCAAAGGAACCTCATCTAAAGAAGCAATTGTAAAGATCTTTCCCATTATCTTAATCACAAGACTATCCGGCCCAAAGGGTAAACTCTCAGTTACTCCTTTTTTAGACAGACAATAATCTCTATATGTTTCAATGTCCATAATTTCTAAGATTATTTCGCTCTTTTAGGGTATGTAGAAATTCTGAGATTTCTCGATCCCGCTCGAAATGATGTTTTTAAACATTTTTCAGTTGAGCTTATTGAAAAAACTTTGATAAGAATCAAACTTTTACAGGCTCAATTTGACATACCATCAATATATTCCCTTTAACAAAAGTCGGTCTGAGCTTGTCGAAGTCTTTTTTAACTAAACCGCATACTTCGGTATCTCTATACTATCGGGATAGTTCGGCAAACCTACTTCGAAATCTTCGCTGGCTCTTCAGAAGCCATTTCCAAGGCGGTGTAATCTAATTTCCAACCTATGGTTTCCACGATTTTCTCCATCAAAAGAATAGTTCCCAAAGCTTCTTTTTCTGCTTTTTCAAGCAATCCGCTTTGCGGGATCTTATCTACAATATGTTTTTTTGAATCTCTGCTAATATCGGTAAGATCTGAAGTAGTAAAAGGATTAGCCCAACCTTCACGCTTATCGTAATATTTAAAATCGGTTTCTACAGTGAGTAGCTCAGGCTTAGGGAAATTGGTTAGGATGATTTTCTTATTCTCAATATCGCTATCCATCCTCACTTTACTAAGATCGAAACCTACATGTGCTTTTGCGGTGATAAGAATGATTGCTTTTTTCTTTCCTAAGAGTAAGCTTACATATTTCTCTTTAAGATTCTCGTAATGGTAGATCTCAGAAAAATCTCCTTCAACAGAGATAAACTTGCACACACTTTTGATCTTATCCATCAAAATAATAGACTGTTCATCTGCTCTAGATTTACTTTTTTGGCTATTTAGTTTTGAAAATAAAAAATAGGCCAAAATGGCTCCTGCGGCAAGTCCTATAAAAAGATACTCCATATATCAAATATAACTAAAGGCATTTATTAATACAACTGCTAAAAAGCTAAAACCTAGCCCACAATATTCACGATCTTACCTGGAACAACGATCACCTTTTTAGGAGCTCTACCATCCAATTGCTTTTGGGTACGCTCATCTGCCATCACAGCTTTTTCAATTTCATCTCTACCCATTTCTAAAGGCAACTCCATAGTAAACCTCATTTTTCCATTAAAGGAAATGGGATAATCCTTGCTGCTTTCTACTAAATAGCTTTCCTTGTAAACAGGGTATTCTGCGGTTGTAATAGAAGAGTCGTGACCTAATTTACTCCAAAGTTCTTCTGCAATATGTGGCGCATAAGGGGCAATTAATATAGCTAACGGCTCTAAGAGCTCACGCTGATTGCATTTTTGAGCTGTTAACTCATTTACACAGATCATAAATGTAGATACCGAAGTATTAAAACTGAACTCTTCTATATCTTCCGTGACCTTTTTAATGGTCTTATGCAAAGTCTTCATAGAATCGGCTGAAGCTTTTTCCTCTGAAACAGCAAACACCTCATCGTTATGATAAAGCTTCCACATTTTCTTTAAGAAATTATGAACTCCAGTTATCCCGGCTGTATTCCAAGGTTTTGCTTGCTCTAATGGACCCAAGAACATTTCGTACATACGCAAAGTATCTGCACCATATTGAGAACAGATCTCGTCTGGACTTACCACATTGTATTTGGACTTAGACATTTTTTCGACTTCTCTTCCAACTACATACTTTCCGTTCTCTAGAATGAATTTAGCATCTGCAAATTCCGGTCTCCAGCTTTTAAAGGCTTCCACATCTAATTCGTCAGATGAATTTATAAAAGAAACATCTGCATGGATAGGTTGAACAGATTTACCTTCTATTAATCCTTTAGAAATAAAGGTGTTTTCTCCTTCTATTCTATAAACCATTGCACTCATTCCAAGGATCATCCCTTGATTGATGAGTTTTTTAAAAGGTTCTTTAACTGAAACCATTCCGCGGTCATATAAGAATTTCGTCCAAAATCTGGAATATAGTAAATGTCCCGTAGCATGCTCGCTCCCACCAATATATAGATCTACATTTTCCCAGTATTTCTGAGCTTCTTCTGAAACAAATATCTCCTCGTTATCGGCATCCATATATCTAAAGAAATACCACGAACTTCCAGCCCAACCTGGCATTGTGTTTAGTTCTAAAGGATAAATCCCTTTGCCTGAAGACCCCTCGACTCCGCTCGGGGTGACATCATTTTGAGTTCCGTCATGCTGAACTTGTTTCAGCATCTCGTTAGATACAATTTTATTTTTATTTGAATCCCATGCCCAAGTTGTAGCGCGACCTAATGGCGGCTCCCCTTCTTCAGTTGGCAGGTATTTTTCCACTTCTGGTAATTTTAATGGCAAATGTTCCTCTGCGATCATTTGCGGTAAACCATTAACATAATACACAGGAAATGGCTCTCCCCAATAACGCTGTCTGGAAAACACGGCATCGCGCAATCTATAATTGATCTTTCCTTTTCCAGCATTCACTGCTTCTAAGGCTTCAATTGCTTTTTGCGTTGCTTCTTTATAAGCTAGTCCAGTTAAGAAATCACTGTTCGCGATCTTAGTTCCATCTTTTTCAGCATAAGCCTCTTCAGAAATATCTATTCCCTCAAAGATATTAGGGATAGGCAATCCAAAATGCTTAGCGAAATCGTAATCCCGCTGATCTCCACATGGCACCGACATTACTGCCCCTGTTCCATAACCTGCCAATACATAATCTCCAATCCAAACTGGAATTTTCTCCCCGCTTAGTGGATGAATAGCGTATGCACCTGTAAATTCACCACTTATGGTCTTTACATCTGCCATACGCTCACGTTCGCTGCGTTTAGCCGATTTTGCGATGTAAGCGTTTACCGCTTCTTTTTGTTCTGATGTTGTTATTTCCTGCACCAATTCATGTTCCGGAGCAAGCGTCATAAAGCTAACTCCAAAAATAGTGTCTGGGCGAGTGGTGAATACGGAGATATGTTTTTTATTGTCAGTTTTGGTCTCATTCTCTCCCCAGCCCTCTCCAATAGAGAGGGAGTTTAGCGTATTCTCTATTTTATTTATTACTTCATTAATATCTTCAAGCACTTCCTGATTCGTAAATCTTAAAACTCTATATCCAAGCTTTTGATTTAGCTGAAGTTCACGCTCTCCATCTTTCTCTTTTTGTTGAAGATGAATTTCTCCATCCACTTCAATTATTAATTTTTTAGAAAGACACGCAAAATCAACTATATAACTATCAATTGGATGTTGTCTTCTAAATTTAGAATCCAGTTTTTTTGCTTTTAATTTTTGCCATAAAATAGCTTCTCCTTCTGTTGGTTTTTTACGCATTTCTTTAGCACGATGTAAAAGTTCTCCGGAAATCTGAGGGTCACCTGTAAGGTATCTTGGCTCCCTTCCCTCTGGGAAGGGTTGGGGATGGGATGAGTTTAAGATCTGGAACTTTACAAGCGCCCCTTTAGATCTTCCAATCCAGTTGGTTTGAGAATCTTTAAGAGGTTGTGGCCAATCTAAAGCTTCAGAATCATCTAATAATCGTTGAGCATAAGCTGAAATACGCATACTCCACTGTGTCATCTTTTTTCGAACTACTGGAAATCCTCCACGTTCAGAAACTCCATTCACAATTTCATCATTAGCCAACACAGTTCCCAATTCCGGGCACCAGTTCACTTCGGTTTCAGCTAAATAAGTAAGTCTATATTTTAAAAGGATCTTTTGTTTTTCTTCAGAAGAAAAGGCATTCCATTCGTCCGCAGAAAAAGCTTCCACATCCTCATCACAAACAGCGTTTACATTTGTATTCCCTTCAGCAAAAAAGATAGTCTCCAAAATAGAGATTGGCTGAGCTTTATCATTTTCCTTATCGTACCAAGAATCAAAAAGCTGAATGAAGATCCATTGTGTCCAGCGATAATAATCTGATTCACTGGTGCGCACTTCTCTACTCCAATCGAATGAAAACCCAATTTGATCCAATTGTTGGCGGTACCTTTTAATATTATCTTCCGTAGTGATCGCAGGATGCTGACCGGTTTGAATGGCATATTGCTCTGCAGGCAATCCAAAACTATCATATCCCTGAGGATGCAATACGTTAAAACCTTTATGGCGTTTGAATCTTGCATAAATATCGCTAGCTATATATCCTAGAGGATGACCAACGTGTAATCCTGCTCCAGACGGATAAGGAAACATATCCAACACATAGAATTTTGGCAGATCACTTTTATTCTTCGCTTTAAAAGTTTGGTTCTCTGCCCAATATTTTTGCCACTTGGCTTCAATTTCATTAAAATGGTAACTCATCCTCTATATTTTCTTATTAGGCAATAATATTTAACTGTAATGCGCGCAAATTTACAATTTTAAACTTCTTTATAAGTCCTATTTTATCTAGATTCTGCCAGCATTCTTGCTTGCTTTTCCATTGGTAGCAAACATTCGTAGATATATTGATTCACTGGAGTTGGAATGCCAAGTCGATTTCCTTGCTTCACGATATATCCATTAAAATTTTCCAATTCTGATGGTTTCCCTTCCATAATATCACGTTGTGTAGAGGCAGTTGTTTTTGAATCTAGCTTATTTATTACCTCAAAAGTAGCTTTTAGGTGTTCTTCATTTAAAGCAATTCCTTTGGCATTTGCTATCATTTTAATTTCTTCGGCAGTCTTCCTCATAAGATCCATCAAATAAGAACTCTCTCTCATTTCTCCAAGACTAACTCGCGTAAGTCCGCCTAAAGCACTTATGGTGGTTATAAATAAAAATTTCTTCCAAACTTCCAAGGTTATGTCTTCTGGGATTATATTAGTAATCTCTGCTTCGGAAAAGACTTTTTCTAATTCCAGAACTCTTGCGGACTTCGAGTTATCTAGTTCTCCAAAAGTGATTTTAGGCTCAATACCAGCATGTTTTATTAATCCTGGAGCCGACATAAAACTCACAATATGACATAGGCCTCCAAGAATATTAGTTTCAGGTAAAACTTTCATCAAATTCTCAACATTGCTCGCTCCATTTTGAAGCGGAAGTACCATCGAATTTTCATTGATGATAGATTTTAACTCGTTGGCTGCATCCGGGATTTGCCATGATTTCACTCCTAAAATTATCAATTCGGGAGTTTCCACTTCTTTTACATTATCTGTGGCCAAGCTTGGGGTGATTGTAAAATCCCCATTGATGCTTTCTACCTCTAAACCATTCTTTTTAATTGCTTCCAAATGTTTTCCACGGGCAATAATACTAACCGAATTACCTGATTGAGCTAATCTACCCCCAAAATACCCACCAATTCCACCTGCACCATATATCAATATTCTCATAGTTGTAATTTTCGTCTAATTTAATCTAATAAGAATAATTTGGAAAGTTTGAACGTTTTAAAGAAAGTGAATGATTAACTTTCTTATTTTTACACCAAAATCTATAATTACTATATGAGTACATCTTTTGAAAGGTATCAAAAACGCCGTTTGATCTCGTCTTATTTTTCTGTAGTTATAAGTATTTCGCTAGTGCTGTTTTTATTAGGTCTTTTAGGTCTCTTGGTACTAAACACTAAGAAAGTAGCCGATCATTTTAAAGAACAGATCGCTCTTACGGTATATCTTAAAGATACAGCGAAAGATGTAGAGATAGAACAGTTAAAAAAGAGCTTGGCATTAGCAGAATATACCAAGTCCAGCGTGTTTGTTTCTAAAGAAGAAGCGGCAGAAGAACATAGCAAGGAAATAGGAGAAAATTTTATGGAATTCTTGGGTTATAACCCTCTACAAAATTCTATAGATATCCATATGAAAGCAGATTATGTGTCTTCAGAACAAATAGATAAAATTGCTGAAGATCTTACCTCGAAGGGATATGTAGATGAGGTGGTTTATGATAAACCTTTGATCTCGCTTTTAAATGACAACGTAAAAAAAATAAGTTTCTGGATTTTAGTTATAAGTGGAATTTTCACTTTTATCGCTGTTCTATTAATAAACAGCTCCATAAGACTCGCAGTATATTCTAAGAGGTTCATTATTAAAACCATGCAAATGGTTGGAGCTACTAAAAGTTTTATTCGTAGGCCATTTATCTGGCAAAGTGTAAAATTGGGAATTATTGGAGCGGTATTAGCCCTAATTGGAATGGCTGGAGTACTTTATTATTTGAATAATAGCTTTCCTGAATTAGAGTTACTGAGCGATAAAAAATTATTAACCGCTTTATTTGTAGGAATATTTTTAATGGGAGCACTCATTACTTGGTTAAGCACCTTTTTCGCAACCTCTAGATTCCTGAATCTCAAAACAGATGAATTATATTATTAAAATATATAATTGCCACGAATTCACGAATAATTTTTTGCTGATTACAAATAAAATCAACTAAAAACTTCAAAATGGTAAACATTCTGTACAAAGAAGAAAGCTATCAGTTATTAGGTGTTTTATTTGATGTCCATAATGAATTAGGAGGAGGATTTTTAGAAGCAGTTTATTCAGATGCTATTCAGTATGAATTGAAATTGAAAAGTATTCCTTTTGAAAGAGAAAGACAATATAAGATAAGTTATAAAGATATTATTCTCCCACATCACTATTTTGCAGATTTTGTTGTTTATGATAAAATAATTCTAGAAATAAAATCCATAACCAATTTAAACGATAGGCATACTGCCCAATGTTTAAACTATTTGAAGATCTCTGGAAATAAACTGGCAATTTTAGCTAATTTTGAGGCAGATAAACTAATGCATCAACGAATTTTATTATAGAGGATATTCGTGCATTCGTGGCTAAGTTGAGTTAATTTTAAAAAATTATTGATGAACAAAAACAAAAAACCATATCATAAACAAGATCTGAACTTTGTTTTCGGAAAAAAGAATTACACCTTTATGTTTGTAGGATTAGCGGTAATTGCCCTTGGTTTTATCTTAATGTCTGGAGGTGGTAGCACCGATCCTAATGTATTTAATCCAGATATTTATAATTTCCGAAGAATTAGATTAGCACCTGCTTTGGTACTGATTGGTTTTGGAATAGAAGTTTACGCCATATTATTGAATCCCAACAAAAAATAATTTACTTTGAACGAATTTGACGCAGTAATCCTTGGGATCATTCAAGGACTTACCGAATTTCTACCTGTTTCTTCTAGTGGGCATTTAGAACTTGGAAAAGCCATCCTCGGAGATAACAGTATTCCTAGCGAATCTCTACTCTTCACAGTAGTATTGCATTTTGCAACAGCACTTAGTACCATTGTAGTTTTTAGGAAAGATATTTTAGAAATCTTTAAAGGTCTTTTTCAATTTAAATGGAACGAGGAAACTCAGTTTTCCTTAAAGATCATTCTCTCTATGATCCCAGCTGCATTGGTGGGAATTCTATTTGAAGATGAACTAGAAGTATTATTTGGAGGGAATTTACTGTTGGTTGGATTTATGCTGATTATAACTGCACTATTATTGTGGTTAGCAGATAAAGCCAAAAACACTGAAAAACCTGTAAGCTATCGCAATGCTTTTGTAATAGGAATATCTCAGGCAATTGCAATTCTACCAGGGATTTCGAGATCTGGGGCAACGATCTCTACTTCGGTCTTACTAGGAAATGATAAAGCAAAAGCTGCAAGATTTTCTTTTTTAATGGTTGTGCCATTGATCTTAGGGAAAATCGCTAAAGACATCCTTAGTGGTGATCTTTCAGAAAGCACTACAGATTCCTCAATTTTAATAATTGGCTTTGTAGCTGCATTCTTAGCGGGACTTGTTGCATGTACTTGGATGATAAAATTAGTTAAGAACAGTAAATTATCTTATTTCGCAATTTATTGCTTGATCGTTGGAATAATTGCAATAGGATTTGGATATGCAAACTAAAATCTTCACTCCGGAAGAATTTAAAGAAGGGCAAATACTATTATTTGACAAACCACTGGGATGGACTTCTTTTCAATTGGTAAACAAGGTGCGTTGGCTTATTCGCCAAAGCTGCAAAATAAAAAAGATTAAAGTCGGCCATGCAGGAACATTAGATCCGTTAGCATCTGGACTTTTAATTATTTGCACTGGGAAATTCACCAAACGAATAGAAGAATTACAAGGACAGGAAAAAGAATATACCGGCACTTTTACTTTGGGAGGTACAACACCCTCTTATGACCTCGAAACAAAAATTGATCAAACTTTTCCTATCGATCATATTTCTGAAGAAAATATTCAAGAGGCAACTAAAAATTTCCTTGGGGAAATTTCACAAGTTCCACCAGTATTTTCAGCATTGAAGAAGGATGGGAAACGTCTTTATGAATATGCCAGAAATGGTGAAGATGTGGAAATTCCATCCAGAAAAGTAAGTGTATCCGCATTCGAGATCACAAACTTTGAAATGCCTAAAGTCGATTTTAGAATAGCTTGTAGTAAAGGAACCTATATTAGAAGCCTTGCATTCGATTTTGGAAAAGCATTAAATTCTGGAGCGCATCTTTCAGCCTTAAGGAGAACTAAAATTGGCACTTTTAATGTAGAGGATTCTTTAGATCTTGAATCTTTTGAAAAATTGCTACCTTGATCGCAGAATAATTACACCTTTTCGAAGTTTTAATTCTATGGATTTTTTTGACAGACATAAAGCCCTGATCATCACGCTGTTGTTTTTTGCCGTATTATTATTGAGTTTATATAATTTAAGTCTCTCCAATAATATTCAGAAAGAACGAGAGCTATTGGTGGATCTCGATAGTTTTAAAGTCGAAGAAGCTCCAGAAGAAGAAAAGGAACCGGAAGAACTTGTGCCCGCGAAAGCTCGGGAGAATGTAGAAACTCATCAAGCCTTCAATCAAAATCAAGAATCAAGAGATGCTAATTTTAACGAACAATTAAATGAGATCTTTCAGAAAAATAGTGCTGCCGAATTAGAATCTTCAGATGAAAATGCTTCTAATACTGTTGGTAGTTACAGTCTCGCTTCAGCAAAGAAAAAAGAACCCAAAAAGCAATCTGACGGGAATAATTCTTCAGAAATAAAATCTGTTCAGAAAGGTGGAATAGACAATAGTTCTATTTCATATTCTCTAAAAGGTCGCACAGCAATTGAGATTCCAAATCCTATTTACACCTGCGATAGATCTGGAAAAGTGGTAATTAATATCACTGTTAACGAGGACGGAAGGGTAATTTCTACTAGCGTAAATAAAAGTAGTTCTACCACAAATAATGAGTGCCTAACAGATCAAGCTGAAGAATACGCCAATCAGGCTTATTTTACTGCGTTACCTGGTCGTTCTTCCCAACCTGGCACAATTACTTATAATTTTAAGCCTTAAGCACTATGAGCGATAAGAAACGTTGTGGTTGGTGTGTGGGTGATCCATTATATGAGGCGTATCATGACGAAGAATGGGGAGTTCCAGTTTACGATGATGCAACTATTTTTGAATTCTTGGTTTTAGAAACTTTTCAAGCGGGTTTAAGCTGGATCACGATTCTTCGGAAAAGAGAGAATTTTAGAAAAGCATTTGATAATTTCAATTATACAATAATCGCCAATTATTCTGAAGAAAAAATTCAGGAGTTGTTACAAAATGCTGGGATTATCCGGAATAAATTGAAAGTTAGAAGTACTGTGACCAATGCGCAGTTATTTATGGAAATTCAACAAGAGTTTGGAAGCTTCAGTAAGTATATTTGGGGATTTGTAAATGGAAAGCCTGTCAAAAATAGTGTGATAGATTATAAAAAAGCGCCGCCCACAACGCATATAAGTGACGCATTAAGTAAAGATCTTAAAAAACGCGGATTCAAATTCGTTGGTTCCACAGTTGTTTATGCACATATGCAAGCTACAGGTATGATAAACGATCATGAAGTGGATTGCTTTAGGTATAAGGAAGTTTAAATAATAAACAGAGAATTCTAGATGAAAACCAAATTCGTACGTAATTTACTTTTCTTCCTATCCTTCTGCATCTCGATCTTCACAATACTTCCAACTCTTTTCCCTAATATCTGGTGGATAGATCTAATGTCCCATTTTAGGGTTCAGTACTTAGTTGTATTAATATTTGTTTTGATATTATTTATTTTGATTGGGTTTCGGAGAGTTGTAGTTCCTGTAATAATTCTGATTTTTCTTTTCATTTGGAATGCAGTTTACATACTACCTTTATATATTTCTCCAGAGAATGTTTCTGAAAACTCTGAATACGAATTGAAAATTCTTTCCATCAATCTTTTATCCTCAAATACCGATACCACTAAAGTTTTAGCGTTAATTAAAGAGAAAGACCCAGATGTTTTGGTTTTAATGGAATTGACACCTCATTGGGAAAGAAAATTAAATGGCGTTTTTCAATCATATCCATTCTACAAAGCAGAACCGAGAAGTGACAATTTTGGAATTGCTTTATTTAGCAAAATCGAAATGAGTTCTTCCATCGTCTATTTTGAAAATAGCCCGAAGCCATCTATAAAAGCAGATTTGATACTTGGCGATAGACCACTAAGCATTTTAGCTACTCATCCGGTGCCGCCTATTGGTTCAGAAATGTTTAATTCAAGAAATAAACAATTACAAGATATTGCTAAAAAAAGAGCCGATTTTTCAGGAAATTTTATTTTGATCGGAGATTTGAACACTTCTTCTTTTTCATCACATTTTAAAGATCTACTTGCTAATGCGAATTTAGTTGACTCTAGAAATGGATTCGGAATAGCAACCACTTGGCCAGCCGATTTTTACCCATTAAGGACTACCTTAGATCATTGTTTAATTGGAGGAGAACTTTACGTTTTAGAAAGAGAAACAGGGAAAAACATCGGATCAGATCATCTACCTATTTATATTGAGATTGGAATTTAATCCCTCATTGAGGGTTTTAAATTTATTAAAGATCTTATTTCAAAAAACTCAAAAACTCTTTCCTAGGGATTTCAGAGGCTCCCAAACTATTTAAATGTTCGGTATAAATTTGGCAATCTATTAGGGAAACTCCTTCTTCCTTCAGTTTATTTACATAGGTAATAAACCCATATTTTGAAGCATTGCTCACTTTGGCAAACATACTTTCGCCACAAAATATTTTTTTCTCTTTCAAATAGATACCATAAAGTCCGCCCACTAATTCACTATTTTGCCAAACTTCAACAGATTGGACTATTCCTAAATGATGTAGTTTTAAATAGGCGTCTTTGATCTCTTGAGTAATCCACGTGCCATTCTGCCCAGCACGTTTAATTACAGCACAATTTTCAATTACGCCATTAAAATCTTGATTATAGGTTACCTGAAAAGATTCCTTTTTAAATAGTTGCCTCATACTCTTAGAGACTTTTAAATTCTCGGGAAACAAGACCATTCTAGGATCTGGACTCCACCAAAGAATAGGTTCTGAAGCATCATACCAAGGAAAAATGCCGTGATTATATGCATCTAAAAGCCTTTCCACAGAAAGATCACCTCCCATTGCCAAAAGCCCATCTGGGTTCGCAAATTCCACGGATGGAAATTTTTGATATATTTTAGTAGAATTCAAAATTTTAGAATACTAATTAATGGATGATTTCAATTCAGCAAATAAAAAGAAAAGCTTAGCATCTTAAATTAAGAGGCTAAGCTTTAAATATATGATTTTCCTGAGGTCTTAGACCTTAGAAAGGTAAATCGTCGTAATCTTCATCTTTAAGATCTTGAGCAGGCTCAAATTGATCTGTAGGTGGAGGAGTTTGCCCTGGAGCAGAACTAGCAGCTTGCAAATTCTCTATTCTCCAACCTTGAATAGAATTAAAATATTTAGTTTCTCCCTGAGGATTCACCCATTCACGACCTCTTAAATTGATTCCAATTTTTACTGGTTGCCCAACTTGGTAGTTATTTAAAAGATCTGTTTTATCTTGTACAAACTCCACCATGATATGCTGTGGATACTGCTCTTCTGTTGTCACAACAACTTCTCTTTTTCTAAATCCGTTACTTCCAAATGTTTGGGTCTCACCAATCATTTTTATTTTTCCTTCTACTTCCATTTTAATTTAATTTTGCTAATAATATTTTCCAAGCTTTTGCCGGATCTTCTTTCTCTAAATATTCTTGTGCTTGCAATTGGATCTTTTTAAGATCTCCAGATTTAACCAAGCTCGAGGCATTGCTATCCTCATTTATAAATTCTCTTATTTCTTCTGCGGAAGGTAAAACCTCTACATTCCCTAATTTACCTAGGTCATTCCCAGTTAAAAATTTACTATTTCTAATTTCCTGCGGAATTTGATCTACTCCTATTCCAAGAGATGATAAGGGTTTAGGCACTTCAAAAAGTCCCATATTCGCTCTTGTATACCAGTTACCACCCATTCTCGCTACCTGATCTATTTTGTGCTGATCTACAAAACCTTCATCATCTAAAATAGCTTCATCAAAATGCATTTTCACTACTTCACAGATCACCAAATTCCCTGCTCCGCCTTCTTCTCCAAGTTCTCGAACTTCCAAGATCTTACATTCAAAATGCACAGGAGATTCTGCAACTCTAAAAGGTTTTACTACGTCAGATTTCAACATAGTAAAGCCAGCCTTTTCAAATTCATTAACCCCTTCTGGATACTCTGTGCTGGAAAGTGACATTTGTTGTACGATCTTATAATCTACAACGTTTATCACCACTTCCTGAGTTGCTTTTGCATTCAAATAAGTATGCTTCACAGTATTATCTCTACCTCTTCGCGCAGGAGAAAAGATCAAGATTGGAGGGTTAGCACTAAAGACATTAAAAAAACTAAATGGAGACAAATTTGGCCTGCCATTTTCATCTAATGTACTTGCAAATGCAATGGGTCTTGGCCCAACTGCACCCAGTAAATATTGATGTCTTTTTCCCGTACTAATTTCCTTAGGATCTATAGATAGCATTCAGTGATTTTTCACAAAGGTAACGAATCGACTTAGGAATGAAAAACCGTATTTCAACAATAATATTAACAGAAAACGGTTATATTTAAATCCTTCTAAATAAGGCTTCATGAATTTTACAAACGAACGAAACTTTTCACGTTGGTTCATTATAATCTCTTCCCTACTCATTGTAGCGCTTATATTATGGAACACCTCCATATTTTTTGAACGTTTAAAACAAGATGAGCGAGATAAAATGGAATTATGGACCGCTGCTCAGGCATTTTTGGATAAAGCTAGCGGGGATACAGATATTGATCTTACTTTAAGAATTCTTAATACGAATACAACTATTCCAACCATATGGATAAATGAAAAGGGGGAAATTGTAGATGGGCTTAATATTCCAATAGAAACCAGGGGAAACCAAAAGAAACTAGATAATTATTTAAGCGACTTACAGTCGGAAAATGAACCGATAGAAATGGTACTTGGGAAAAATCAGATTCATAAAATTTACTATGGAGATTCGCCACTGCTTACAAAGATCAAATATTATCCTATTGGCTTGTTGCTAATTATATTTCTTTTTATAGGGGTAGTTTACTTCTTTTACACCACTACAAAATCTAGTGAGCAAAATAAATTATGGGCTGGAATGGCAAAAGAAACCGCACACCAAATAGGCACACCATTGTCATCTTTAATTGGATGGACAGAGATTCTAAAAGAAGAAAATGTTAATAAGTCCTATATTTCTGAAATTGAAAAAGATATAGAAAGATTGAGAACAATAACTGATAGGTTCTCTAAGATTGGTTCTACTCCTATACTTTCTGAAACAGATATAGTTATTGCCGTTAAAGAGAGTTACAACTATTTATTTACCAGAAGTTCCAGACTCATAAACTTTAAACTTTCTACCCCACACAGCGCTATTTATGTAAATTTAAATGAATCTCTATTTAGTTGGACTATAGAGAATTTGGTTAGGAATGCTATTGATGCAATGAAGGGAAAAGGAAATCTGGATATAGAAATAAAGCAAGATCTACATTGGGTCTATATTTATATAAAAGATAGCGGGAAGGGAATTCCTAAAAGTAAGTATCAAACTATTTTTAATCCTGGATTTACTACTAAAAAGAGAGGATGGGGTCTTGGGCTTTCCCTTTCAAAACGGATTGTGGAAGAATATCATAACGGAAAGATTAAAGTATATGAAAGTGAAATTAATAAGGGTTCCACTTTCCAAATAGCTCTTAAAAAAGTTTAATAGTCGTTCATAATTTCCCTAAGATCATCTGGAATGCTATAAGTTTTATTCAGATTAAAATCAAAGCAAACCGCCACATCACGACCCTCAGCACAAATTTCCATATCTTCATTCAAAATAATATGTTCAAGACCAAAACTGCTATTTTTAATAAATGCTAATTTTGTTTTTACAATAGCAGTTCCTGGATAATACAGGGATTTTTTGAAATCGCAATGAGTAGAAACCACCATTGGTCCTCTATGTGTAGCTTCATAAATTTTAGTAAGACCTGTTGCTTCCCAGAACAGTGCCCTCCCGGTTTGCATAAACCTTATAAACGTAAGATTATTAACATGCTTATACATGTCCAGATCACTCCAGTCTATTCTTAAGTCTATACTAAGTTTATAATCTGAGTAATCCATTATAAATTCTCTTTGATCTCTTCAGCCAATCTTGATAATTGTTCATGTGTAAAATTCAACTTGTTGCCAAAGTCCATATCTTTCATTTTATTAAGCGGAATTAAATGAACATGTACATGAGGCACTTCTAATCCAATTACCGCCATTCCCACTCGTTTACATGGGACAGCCTCTTCTAAAGCCATTGCAACTTTTTTAGAGAATTTCATTAAACCTGCATAGGTTTCGTCATCTAATTCAAATAATTTATCCACCTCTTCCTTCGGAACACATAAAGTGTGTCCTTTTGCATTAGGATTAATATCTAAGAAAGCAAGAAACTTGTCAGTTTCAGCTATCTTGTAAGAGGGAAGCTCCCCGCTGATGATTTTAGAAAAAATTGAAGACATAATTATTGTAGTGTTTATTATATTTAAAAAAACCTTTTCATGGCGTTTCTTACAAGCCACAGAAAAGGTTAAAATGTTTGTTATTTAAATTTTAGAATCATTCTCTCCAGATCTCAAGCACTTCAAATTCCATTGTGCCATTAGGAACACTAATCTCGGCAGTATCACCCACTTGTTTTCCTAACAGACCCTTTCCTATTGGCGATTCAACAGAAATTTTACCTGTTTTAATATCTGCTTCACTTTGAGCCACCAACTTATAGGTCATTTCTGCCCCATTCGTTTTATTTTTAATTTTAACTAAAGAGTGAACCAAAGCCTTAGAAGTATCCAACTGAGATTCGTCTATAACTCGTGCATTAGAAACCACTTCTTCCATTTTAGAAATTCTCATTTCTAATAATCCTTGCGCTTCTTTTGCAGCATCATATTCAGCATTCTCACTTAAGTCTCCCTTATCGCGAGCTTCAGCAATTGCTTGAGATGCTTTTGGACGTTCGATATCCCTTAATTGATTAAGTTCATCTTTCAACTTTTTTAAGCCTTCAAGTGTATAATAAGATACGTTGCTCATAATTTTCTCATTTAACAATAGTCGTTACAGGAATTAACCTCACATTCCCATTACCTATAACTATATCGTGATTTTTATAAATTCCAAACTCCAAAAGTGACAGGGTTTGGAGAACCTAATTCAGGCCTGTTTTATATGTGTTTAAATTTCAAAATCTTGCTAATAAATACAAAAAATCCCACATAAGACGGGATTTATCTACACAAATATAATAAATTTAAATTTTGAAACCAATATATTTCTTACGCCTAAAATTCAACTAAAATGATTCGAAAAATTTGTAGTTTATTAATGTTACTTCTAGTCTTTAATTCATGTAGTACTAACAGTGAAGATAGAATAAATAATCCCAATTTAATTGATCTCAGTTTTAGATTAAACATAGATCTAGACTTACCGGAATACAATGGTCTAAATTTTCCTGGAAACAGTTACTCTACTTATAATACGGGAATTAATGGGGTAGTTGTTTATAATATTAATAACACTCAGTTCACTGCTTTTGAATTAAGCGATCCAAACCACCCTTTAAGCGATTGTTCAACTTTACGTGTACAGGGAGTTATTGCTAAATGTGATTGTAATGATGGCAACAGTTATAATATTCTAACGGGGGAGCTTACCAACGGAAGTAGCCAGTACACTATGAAACCCTATAGAATAAGCAAAAATGGAAATACTTTAGAAATATTTAATTAAGCATTTTCAAATAAATAAAAGTCGCCATTCTTACAATTAGAATGGCGACTTTTTTTGTGCTTCACTTTTAAATATTAAAACCTACCTCACTAAACTATTTTTATTATTTTATATCCACTTTAATTCGAGCAGTATTTTTTAAAGTCACATCAAGCGAAGTCGAGATGTATTTAAGTCTTCGACTTCGCTCAGGGGGACAAAAAATCAAACTATTTAAATTTTGTTGCTATTGACATAAAATGGGTAATCAATTTTCAATTTCTAAAACTTTAAGGTTGCTCCAGCCAAGAAATTAATCCCAGATTGCGGATAATAACCCGCACCCTCTACGGTAGTAATTTCGCCAGGTGTAGAAAAATCGTCATCATAGGTAAAGAAATATCCGTTAGATACATATTTCACATCTAAAACATTGTTTATTAAGGCATTAAATACGATCGATTTAAAAATCGGAATATTTGTTAGTTCATATACCACATTAATATCATTCACAAAGAAACTATCTAACATAGAAGCTTCACTGTCTATATTTCCCATATACTGTTCACCTACAAATTTAGACAGCAAACCTATTTGCAAATTCTCCTTATGCGAATAAACAAACATATTTGAAGCTACAATTTCTGGTGAAAATGAAATACTGGTATTTCCAAGATCTACTAAAGCTCCATCTATCGACGCAACAAAATCTTTATTTTTGTTAGTGCTCAAAGCAAGGTTCGGCATCAATCTCCATTTACTAGACAATCGCCAATCGGCATCAATTTCTATCCCTAGTCTATAACTATTCCCACTTGTAGTTCTCAATGGAGCTCCAACATCATTTAAAGCTCCAGAAAGAACTAGTTGATCTTTATAATCCATAAAATAAAGATTTGAATTCAGTTTAAAACTAGATTTATCATATCTCCAGCCTAATTCGAAGTCATTTAATTTCTCCGCAGTGCTAATTCCTTCTTCGAAATCGTTTCTAGTAGGTTCTCTATTTGCTCTTCCGTAGTACCCATAAAACTGATTGCTTGGATTTAATTGATATGTGATTCCTGCTTTTGGGTTGAAGAATTCAAAGTTTTTATCTACATCTATATCTACAAGGTCAGAAGTTACCCCACCTGTAGTATAATCTATAAACCTCCCTTGAAGATCAATAAAAAATTGCCATTTATTATTCAGTCTGTAAGTAGCTTTAGAGAATACGGTGAATTCATTTTTAGTAGCATCACTTAAATAATACTTATCTCTAATTTCAGAATCACTGGCAAATCTAGCCCAGATCACTTCTCCATAATGGTCTCCTTTATATAAGCTATAAAATGCTCCAGAAGTGACTTCCAACTTAGAATTCTTGTAAGTAGCATTTGCATTTATTACATAATAATCGTTATCCAACCATCTGCGTCTAATAAGATCTGTAGTATTAATACTTTCTCCACCAATATCTACAGGAGCAAATTTATAATCTTCAAAATCCTCTTCTTCCTTATATTGCTCGAAATATCCTCTTCCGTTGGTATAGTTTAAACCAAGATTAGTAGACCAACTATTATTAAAACGTTGATTCCAATGGAGTTGGTAATGATCCTGCCTATAATCATCAACTTCATTATCATAAAATTGAGTATCTCCCTGGCCATCTGTATACATTCCCGCAGGATTGAACGTTCTGTCATTCTCCAAAGTTTCCCCATCGATCCCAAACCAAGATTGATATGTTTTTTCATGCCCACCAAAGCTGATTGCTTTTATCAAGGTATTATCATCTACATATGCTGCTTGCAAAAAGTACGATTTAAGGTCAGATGAGGCACGATCTATATATCCATCTGAAACTATTTTAGACAACCTTCCAGACATCTCTATATGATCGTTGATCAATCCAGTGCTTAATTTCACATTGTGCTTTCTGGTTCCAAAAGAACCAACAGAATTTGAGATCTCAGCATAAGCTTCTTCTGAAACTGCATCAGATAGTAAATTTAAGCTGGCTCCAAAAGCTCCAGACCCATTTGTAGAAGTTCCTACTCCTCTTTGCAATTGTAGGTTTTCAACTGAAGACGCAAAATCTGGCAAATTCACCCAGAATGAGCCTTGACTTTCAGAATCGTTAAATGGAATTCCATTAAGGGTAACATTTACTCGAGAAGCATCGCTCCCACGCACTCTAATATAGGTATAACCCACACCAGCACCAGCATCTGATGTGGTAACAACAGAAGGTAAATAATTTAGTAGGTAAGGAATATCCTGCCCTAAATTGCGAGTTTCAAGCTCTTGCTTAGATAGATTGGAATGGGTTACGGGAGAATCTGCATCTACCCTAATGGATTGTACTAAGACCTCATCTAGTGTTTCCACAGGTTTTCTTAGCGTGTCAGTGTTTTGTTGAGAATAACCCAAAGCGGTTATTAAAAGAACTGTAGGTAATAAAAATAAATTTTTCATTCGTTACATTAAATAGTGTTACGAATAAAAGGGGCAATTATTCTTGATTTAAAATTAGTGCGAAAATTCGCGTATAAAAAAACCCTTAATAAATCTATCTTGAAGATCTATAAAGGGGGTCTATACAATTTTGATGCTCTTTCGAGTATCGGTTCCCTTGGCAGCATTACCTGCCCAGGTTCGTTGGGTATAATCTCAGCTATCCTTCAGAAATAAATCTTAAAACAGCACCCCTTTGAGATGTGCGACAAATGTAATAAGGTTTTTTTGATTTCCTACATCAATACCAAAATTTAAAAGAATTGGCGTAATTTTAGCAATAATTTCCTAATGCAAAACACAAAGCGCTCCATCACTTTTAAGGTAATTATTGGGTATCTAATGGTAGCTGCGGTTGCTGCTATTGCTGTATGGTTTACCTATGCGCAAGTGGTTAAATTTTCTTCTATAAATCAATCCAACGATCTAAATAATCAGCAATTAGTGCTGGTAAGTGAGATAGCCACTGCTCTTTATGAAACTGAAAGTACGGGACGGCAATTCATTCAAACAGGAGACACTACAGATCTTAATAGGTATACCGGGCAAATAGATGGCATTCAGGAAAGTATCAATGTCCTTAAGACTACCTACGCAGATTCACTTATGAAAATTGAATTGGATAGTATTTCCAACTTATTATCCCGAAAGAGTCAGAACTTAGAAGAATTATTAAAATTGCGATCCAGAGATAGGAACACGAGTTTTTATACAGAAGTAATTCAGGAATTAGGAAAAGTAGATGATTCTTTTAAAGATAACAATTACGATAAGCGATTCTCTAATTTAGAACCTCATCAACGAAGAGTATTAATTAGGTTATTAGAATTCTCCAAAGATGAAAATCAAGAACAACTTTCTAGCATAAGTGCAGACTCGTTAGTTGCTTCAGTAAAAAAAGTACTAAATGAATTGGAGCGTGAAAATCAGAAATTTAGAGCTATAATCAACAATAAAGAAAATGAATTATTAGACAATGATATTATCCTTAATGACCAATTAAGAAATTTATTGGCATCTGTAGAACAAGAGGAAAGGGCTACAACATTTAATAGAGCAAGGAGGTCACAAGAGATGCTGAGTGAAGTTTCTCAAATACTTTTAATTGTGGGTGGCACGAGTGTGCTTATTGTATTATTCTTTCTATTTCTTATTATTAGAGATGTCTCCAGAAGTCAGCGATACAGAATTCAATTAGAAGATGCTAAAGCATTTACAGAGTCCTTAATGCTACGTCGTGAGCAATTTATGGCTACTATCACACACGACTTAAGATCTCCTCTTAATACCGTGCTAGGTTATACTGAATTAATTGGCAAAACCCCTCTTAACAATAAGCAGGAACATTATTTAGGGCACCTCCGGAAAAGTTCAGAATTTATTCTCCATTTGGTTAATGACCTTTTAGATCTCTCTAAACTAGATGCTGGGAAAATGCAGATAGAAAAACTTCCTTTTAATGCTAAGAATTTACTTGAAGAAACTTTCTACAATATTATCCCAGAAGACGACCCTAAAAATCTTGAATTAATTGTTAATGCTGAAAAAAGCGCTGATGTAAATGTTTTAAGTGATCCATTTAGAATCAAACAAATACTTTCTAACCTAATTAACAACTCTTATAAGTTTACTGAAGCTGGAAGCTTGACCGTTTCTGTAAGTTTAGAAAAGCAAATTGAAGATAGTTATATTTTAACCTATAAAATTAAGGATACTGGTCTAGGGATTTCAAAAGACAAACAACAAGAAATTTTCGAAGAGTTTTCTCAAGAACATCGCCAAATTGAAAAAAAATACGGTGGAACTGGGCTTGGTTTAGCTATTTCTAAAAGAATAACTAATTTATTAAATGGGGAACTTTCCTTAGAAAGTGATCCAGGAACAGGAAGTGAGTTTACAGTAAAAATCCCGGTTATAAAACTTAAAGACTCCCTCAAGATCATTGCTGAATCACCAGTTTCCAATACTCATTTGTATGGAAAGAATATTCTCGCTGTAGATGATGAATCTTCTCAACTGGCGCTTTCCAGAGAGCTAATAAAGTCTATTGGGATGAATTGTGATACAGCTCAAGATGGGAAAGAGGCTTTAGAAAAATTAGGAAAGAAAAAATACGATCTAGTTCTTACAGATATTCAAATGCCAAGTATGGATGGTTTTGAATTACTTAATGCCATTCAATCTAAAAAGAAATTAAAACACATACCTGTAATTGCAGCCTCAGGGAGAACTACTCTTAACAGTGACGATTATCTAGATGCCGGTTTCTCTGGAAGTTTATTGAAACCATACAAACCACAAGAGTTATTGCAAAAAATTGGAGATATTTTAAATTTAGAGTTAGAGACAAATTCCGGAATCAAAAGTCAAAATGAGGAAAGTTCAGAAGAATTTTCATTAAAGGAAATCTTATTGTTTGCAGGAGACGATAAAGATGCTTTAAATACTATTTTGAAGGTATTTGTAGATGCTAGTAGAAAAAATCTTTTAGACATAAACAAAGCGATATTAAATAACAACAAAAGCAAAATCACCTCAATTGCCCACAAAATGTTACCAATGTATAAGCAGCTGAATACTCGAAATATAGTTTTTCAATTAGAGCAATTAGAAAAAGAAGTGCCAGAATATTTTGAAGCTCAAAAAATTCAAGGATTGATTACAGAAATTGAAGCGCTTTTAACCAAACTAGAGAGAGAAATTATAGTTTAATATCGTACTGCTTTAGTTTATTGTAAAGTGTTTTTCTGTCTATATCTAAAAGTCTTGCGGCTTTACTTTTATTCCCCTGTGCTTTCTCCAATGCGTCTAAGATCAAAGATTCTTCATTCTTATTCTTGAATAAACCGTAAGATTCATCGCTGCTTTTAGCAACAGAGATTTCGTGAGGTAATACTTTTAGAGGAATTATATTGGCTTGGGTAAGTAACACAGCTCTTTTCACCATATTTTTAAGCTCCCTTAAATTTCCTGGCCAGCCGTAATTTTTAAAAGCTTCGGTAGCTTCATCACTAAATCCAACTACTTCTTTCTCAAGATCTTCATTAGCTTGATCTAGAAAATAATCTGCAAAGAGCATAAGGTCTTCTCGTCTTTCACGCAATGCAGGCACTTTAATCGAAAATTCATTTAATCTGTGGTAAAGATCCTCTCTAAAATTTCCTTCTTTAACAGCTTTGGTTAAATCTTCATTTGTAGCGGTTACAACTCTAATATCCACTTTTATTTCATGGTTACTCCCAACAGGTTTAATTTTTCGTTCCTGCAAAGCGCGTAATAATTGAACTTGTAATCCATAGCTTAAATTACCAATTTCATCTAAAAATAAAGTTCCACCATTAGCGGCCTCAAAGTGTCCTGTTTTATCCTGAATAGCACCCGTGAAAGATCCTTTTACATGCCCAAAGAATTCACTGGAGGCGATTTCTTTAGGAATAGCACCACAATCTACTGCAATAAATGGGGCACCTTTCCTTTTACTTTTGTCATGTATGCTTTTCGCAACCTGCTCCTTTCCAGTTCCACTTTCCCCCATAATCAATACAGACATGCTGGTTGGCGCTACGAGTTCTATATAATCATTGAGTTTGATTGCTGCATCACTTACTCCTTTCACAAATTCTGAAGAAGATTCGGCAACTTTTATTTTTCGCTTTTTCTTAGGAAGAACCTCTTCCGGCGAACTCATAGTTCCATTTAAATTCTTCTGGTTTAAAGCATTTTCAATAGTTTGTAATATAGCTTCTGGTCTAAATGGTTTTGAAACATAATCAAAAGCTCCATTTTTCATGGCTTTTACAGCCATATTTATTTCAGCATAGTTGGTCATCACAATAACCTGAGCTGTAGGATAATTAGATTTAACCTCAAAAAGCACTTCTAAACCATCACTATCAGGTAATCTCACATCTGTAAGTATCACTTCAAATGGGCTTGACTTCATTTTTTTAAAAGCTTCTGCGGCAGAAAAAGAAGTGTCCACCTTATAACCTCTTTTTTCAAAAAAGGTTTTTAACATTGTTGCAAATGCCACATCGTCTTCTACTATAAGAATGGATACCATAATTGGACTGTAATTTAATATTTCGCAAATTTACGAATTATGGTTCTTTTAAATACCTACATACTAAAACAAAAAAAAGAGCTGACCACAATGTCAGCTCTTTTTATTAAGAAAGATTGGTTGGTTAGTTAGACTCCTCTTTCTTATCTTCTTGCTTTATCAAGTTACCTTCTGTATCCAAATAGACCTTTTTCATTTGTCCATTAATATCCAGTTCTACTTTATAGATCACCTCTTCACCATCATTTTTCATATATGCTTCAGTAGTAATAGCATTTGGAAATTGAGTTAGAATAGATGCTGTAATGGCTTCTGGTAAAGCCGAAACTTCTATTTTCTCAAATTCATCTTCTGCAACTACTACCTCTATCTCTCCCTCAGCTTCTACTTCACCTTCAACCTGAGCTTGTGCTGTAGTAAAAAATAATCCTATTGCTGCCAATGTTAATCCTAACTTTTTCATAATCATCATCATTTAAAGTTAATACAATACTTTACTGCTTAACCTTAACGAATAATTATACCATTTTAGTAAAAATTAACGTAATTGGCTTTTAATGTTGACTTTATGGATGTTTCTGTTAAATACCAAATTGGGATAAGTGTAGATATCAAATACTGTGTTGGGGATATTTTCCACAGTTTAGTTGAGAATCTCAATGATCTGGTTTTCGTCTATTGCCTTTCTTTTCAGAATGCATTTTCTTTTTGCGTAATCGTTTAAACTTCGAAGCTCTACTTGGTTTTGTCTTCTTCCTCTTTTTAGGCTTTGTAAGTCCGCTCACGATAATCTCCTTAAACCTTTCAAGAACCAGCTCTTTATTTTTATGCTGACTTCTTGTTTCACTACAATTTAGAATTAATTCATTGTTCAGCGTTAATCTGTTTTGGAGTTTTTTGCTTAACAATGCCTTTTCCTCTTCTGAAAGACCCAAAGATTGTTCTACATTAAAAGTTAGAATCACCTTAGATGATGTTTTATTTACATGTTGTCCCCCAGCGCCAGAACTACGAACAGCTTTAAATGAAACCTCATTAAATAGTATCTCAATATCAGGCATAGTTTATTTAGGCTGATGGGTCGGTTTTAAAAGATCTGCAACTGTTTTTACAGGATTGAAGGTGGAAACAGGGACCTCTACAAAAACAGTATTCCATTTTGCCATAGCGCCATTCCATAAGCCCGGAAGTTCCAAAGCTTTTAAGACTTTTCCATCCTTTGTTTTAGAGGTAATAAAACTCATCTCTGGATCTACAAAATTGTTAAGATCAAATTTCTCTCCTTTATAATTTTTTAATCCACAAACCAGATCTACAGGATTAAAATGAGTGGCATTTTGTGCTATCTCTTTTTGTTGTGGATCCTTAGAATCAATCTGTGCTCCTTCGATAATTTGAAGGGAAGAATCTCCATTTTCGAATTCCACCAAAAATGGCCCGCCACCAGGTTCTCCTTCATTTTTAACCATTCCACATACACGTAAAGGCCTATTTATTAGCTCCTTTAATTTATGTATCTGTTCTTCTTCAGAAAGTGATTCAACTCCACTTAAAAAATTTAATGATAATTGATTCTTTGAAAAATCAATAATTTGCTTAAGGCTGACCTCAGTGAAATTCTGAGCATCTAAAATCTCCAGATAATAAAAACATTCTTGCTGGATCTTTAATAAATTTCCTGCTAGCATTTTTTTGTAAAAAGCTACATCTTTTCTATTAGACTCAATTACTAGGTTGTCTATATTCTTGATAAAAACAATATCGGCATCTAAATTATTAAGGTTTTCTATTAAAGCTCCATGACCTCCTGGTCTAAAAAACATTTCTTGAGTGGAAGTCCTAAAAATTTCATTAGAAGAATCTACAGCAATAGTATCTGTATTTTGATCTTGGAAAGAAAATCCAATTTGAAAAGCAGCTCCCGTTTGTTCCTCTACCCTAGTCCTAATCTTATCATATTCATTTTTGAATTTATCTAGATGTTCTTTGGAAACGGTAAAATGAAGCGTGGCTTTATTATTTTTTTCAGCATAAGTGACAGTTTCATAAAGATGCTCTTCGAAAGCTGTAGCAGTAAACTCTTTATATTTATGAAATGGAACCAGCCCTTTAGGAAAGTTCCCGAGCTCCAGTCCTGGCTCAAATAACATTGATCTAACTAGGTAATAGTTTTTAATGCCTTCGGAACTATTCTCAAAATCCGGATAATTTTTAATTGCTGAAGAAAGAGTTTCTTCATAGAAAGGTAACTTATGAAGATTACTTAAAAACTGCTCCAGATTTTCGCTTTCATTTCTTCTGAAATATTCTTGCAAAGAATCATTCTCAGGATCAAAATTTTCAACAAAAACATATAATTCTTTAAACATTCTAGTAGCAGCACCAGATGCAGGTATAAAATTTAGGAGTTTAAGATTATGTTTAAGATCTTCAAATATACAAATGAACTTATCAGCTTGTTTGGTATCTATCTCACTTATACCATGTCCCAAGGTTGCAGCAGATAATATCTTTACAGGTTTATTGCCTCGCTTAAAAATAGCGATTTGGTCTTCTATCTCTTTTAAACTAAGTCCTTTATCTTGGATCTGGGCAATATCTTTCTGGCTAAATTTCAATTTTTTGACTTTAATAATTCATTAATTGCTGAAACCGCAGTTTCAAACCGTTCGGTCTCATTTCCTTTTAATTCAACAAAAGGTCTGTTATGAAAGCGTAGGGAGCTTTTAAATTTATTAAACATTCCTTCCCTATCATAGGGTTTGTCTCTTAGATCGTCGGGAATCCAAGGAACATCAATATTAGTTAAAAAGTAAAGGTCGTACCAATTGTTTAACGCATGTTTAAGAATAGAAGGATTACAAAACTCATTATAATAAGCTTTGGAATAGACGGTTAATTCTAAAAGATCTGTATCACAAAACAATACTTTATTTGCTGTTCTAGCTTTTTTATTCTCTCCTTCTATTTGGCCTTCAGCAATAGACACAAGATCTTCTGGGACACAGACTTCTTTTGTAGAATCCCATTTTTTCTGGAGATATTCTCTCATGTATTCCGCAACCCACTCAGTTTCAAAATGGGTTGCAAGTTTTTTTGCCATAGTAGTTTTCCCGGTGGATTCCGGTCCAAACAATACTACTTTAAAACAGTCTGAAGGTTTTTGTTTAAGCTTTTCTTCCATGCGTAATAACCAAAAATGGCTATAATTGTAAATAATAAATATTGAAAACTGGTTAAAGTTAAGCCTTTATAAAAATAAAGTGGTACTGAAATGATATCACCAATGATCCAAAAAATCCAATTCTCTATTTTCTTTTTTGCCATTAACCACATTCCAACAAAAAACACAGCGGTGGTAATAGCATCTATATAGGCAGTCCAATTATTCCATTTTTCAAAATACTCATACACTCCAAAAACAAATAATAAAGTGGCAATAAATATTAAAACAGACCACAAATGTTCCTTTTTAGTCATTTTTGTGACCGGAGTAAAATGTGTAGCATCCACTTTTCTGGTCCAAATATACCAACCGTAAATACTCATTGTAAAATAGTAAGCATTTATCATCATATCCCCCAACAACTCCCATTGCCACAAGAGATATACAAAAATAAGGGTACTTATAATCCCTGTTGGATATACCAAGATATTTTCCTGCTTTGAATACCAAACAGATAGAAACCCAAAAATTACCGCTATAACTTCTAGATATATAAATAAGGTTGGATACTCATAGTACTGCCCAAAAAAGAAATCAAAAATCGGCTGCATAGTCGCTTCTGTCAGATTTTACGATTTTAATATAAAGCAGGCCACGTTCTACAGATTCTAATGCAGTCTTCATTTCTTTATTTAAAACTCCCATTACCTTGTCATATTCTCCATACACCTGAGTACTTAATGGATTTTCCAAAACGGTTAATCCAGAAGCTCTTAGTTGCTTGATGAAATCTATGATTGCAGGTTCATAAATGTCCTGCAAAGGAGTTAAAGTAAGTTCTACGGAAATTTTCATGAAATATATTTTTTTATGATATTCAAATTTAAATATATTTTAATGAGCATCGGGAGCATTACCATGCTTATAATTTTATTTAGATCTATAAAGACATAATATTGAATGAAAAACACATTAAAAGTATTGGTTTATAACATGTGTTTTCATGTTAATAGAAATTCCCGTTTTCAAAGGCAGTACCAATAACTGCCATATCTGCACCGGCATTATAAATAACATTGAGTTGATGTGAGTTCTTAATTCCGCCACCCACGATCAAAGGAATGGAAATTGCCATTTTCACTTCCCTAATGATTTCTATGGAAACATGATTAATTGCTCCACTTCCTGCTTCCAAATAAATTAATTTCTTCCCAGAATATTGACCTGCCAAGGCTGTATTTACAATAGCTTTCACATTATTTTGGGGCATTGGCTTCGTCTTGCTTATTCTTTGGACCGCACATTCCTTTCCTCCATCTATTAAAATATAGCCTGTTGGAATAATCTCTAGATTGGATTTTTTTAGTTTGCTTATAGATTTTATTTGTTGTTCTATTAAATACTCCGGATTTCTGCCAGACAACAAGCATAAGAAAAGAATTCCATCGGCTTTTTCTGTAATCTGAGTATGGTCTCCAGGAAAAATAATGAGAGGTAAATCTGAAAACTTTTTAATTGCAGACACTGTTCTGTCTGTTTTATTTACTTCAACTGTACTACCTCCAACAAAGATATGAGTGATCTCATTTGGAAGATCATTAAAGAACTTGTCTGCTTTAAAATCGTCAAATTTGTCGGGATCTATGAGAACTGTAAGTTGTTTTTGATCGAGATCTTTTAGAAGAGATAGATTTTCATAAATAGTAGCTGTGTACATACTTATTTTTTTTCTGCAGCTTTAGAAAGCTTTGCATAAACACAGGTAAATCCTTCAAATTCTAAAAATTCTAAATTATAATTAGAATCCTTCCCTTTAAAATAAACTTTCCCAGTAGTTTTTTTATCATCGAAATCAAAATCGGCTATATTGATGTGTTGTAAAAACCCGAGGCCTGGTTGAGAATATAATTTATAAATAGATTCTTTGCCTCCCCAAACTATGGTAAGTTTTCTAATAAGGGCATCTTCATTTGCAAGCGTATGATACTCCTTTAAAGGAGTGAATTTTTCAGCGATTTTTAATATTTTGTTCCTTTGTTTTTCAATATCTATCCCTACTTCATTTTCAGAAATAATGATAGCCGTAAAATTAAAAGAGTGTGTAATAGAGATGCATTTCCCATCTTTTAAATGAGGTTTTCCATTCTCGTCATAATATAGATCATGATCTGTATAGCCCATTTCAGCAAACAAATGTCTTATACTCATGAATCCACGTTTATGGATTTCAGATTTCATACCTTCCACACGAGATTGGCAATTTTCAGTTAATTCTACATCCTTCCTAAGCCAATCCAAAGATTCTTCGATCTTCCAAATGAGGACTTTAGTGCCTTCGTCAACTGTTATTGTTTTGTAAAGTGCCATGAAATTTTGTTAGATATTACGTACTTTTGCGACTGAAAAATTGCTAAAAATCAAATATAATAATATGTCGACTAAAACAGTGCCTTATACGGCCTATAAAGTTAAAGATATTTCCCTTGCAGATTGGGGAAGAAAAGAAATAGAATTAGCTGAAGCTGAAATGCCAGGTTTAATGTCTCTTCGTGAAGAATTTGGATCAGAACAACCCTTAAAAGGCGCGCGCATCGCTGGATGTTTACACATGACTATCCAAACGGCAGTTTTAATAGAAACTCTTAAGGCTCTAGGAGCTGAAGTTACTTGGAGTTCTTGTAATATCTTTTCCACTCAAGATCAGGCGGCAGCAGCTATTGCAGCTACCGGAGTTCCAGTATATGCTTGGAAAGGCATGAATGAGGAAGAATTTAACTGGTGTATAGAGCAAACTTTATTTTTTGGAGAAGATCGTAAACCACTTAACATGATCTTGGATGATGGTGGAGATCTTACCAATATGGTATTAGATAAATATCCTGAATTAGCAGATGGAGTTAGAGGTCTTTCAGAAGAAACCACTACTGGTGTGCATAGATTATATGAGAGAGTAAAGAATGGAACGCTTCCAATGCCTGCTATTAACATTAACGATTCGGTTACAAAATCTAAATTCGACAACAAATACGGATGTAGAGAAAGCGCTGTAGATGCTATACGTAGAGCTACAGATATCATGCTAGCTGGTAAAAGAGTTGTAGTTTGTGGGTATGGTGATGTTGGAAAAGGTACTGCAGCTTCCTTTAAAGGAGCTGGTTCTATTGTAACTGTTACAGAAATAGATCCTATTTGTGCTTTACAAGCTGCTATGGACGGTTTTGAAGTTAAAAAACTGGAAACTATTCTTCCAACAGCAGATATCGTTATTACCACTACAGGGAATAAAGACATTGTAAGAGGTGAACATTTTAAAATGATGAAAGACAAAACTATCGTTTGTAATATTGGCCACTTTGATAATGAAATTGCAGTTACTTGGTTAAATGATAACTTCGGAGATACTAAAGATACTATTAAGCCACAGGTAGATAAATATACCATCGACGGAAAAGATATAATTTTACTAGCTGAAGGTAGATTGGTAAATCTTGGTTGTGCAACAGGTCACCCTAGTTTTGTAATGAGTAACTCATTTACAAACCAGACTTTGGCACAGATAGAGCTTTGGAAAAATGCTGGTAACTACGAAAATGAAGTTTATATGCTTCCTAAGCATTTAGATGAGAAAGTTGCTAAACTTCATTTAGAAAAAATTGGTGTAGAGCTAACAGAATTATCAACAGAACAGGCAGAGTATATTGGCGTAACTGTAGAAGGTCCATTTAAACCTGAGTATTACAGATACTAATGCCATTGGCATATAATTAAAAGACCCCTTTCTAGAAATAGAAAGGGGTCTTTTATTTTTCTTTTATAAGGCAATTCTATTGCTAAAGGATGCTTACTCCTTCTAATATTTTTTTAGCTCTCATTAAATCTTCTTCTATTACTTGTACTCTCATTCCAGTAATTCCAAGAGCACCAATTCCAGCCGCACTATTTACAAATTCATCAGGGATTCTGTATTGAATTTTCTCCTGATCAAACAAATTCTTCACAATGGCTATCTGGAAATTATTAGGCGTATTTAATATGGTGATAAAATTCATAAGGATCCATTTACATTTAAAAGTACAAAAAAAAGCCCTTTCTGTTTCCAGAAAGGGCTTTTTATATAAATTCAAAAGATCAACTATACTTCAAACGGTTCTATAGAAACGTAAGATTTGTTATTTCTCTTTTTTGTGAATTTTACAAGACCATCAACTCTAGCATGTAAAGTATGATCTTTCCCTCCATACACATTATCTCCTGGATTGTGTGTATAACCTCTTTGTCTAACGATGATATTTCCTGCAATGGCAGCTTGACCACCAAAAATCTTAACACCTAAGCGTTTTGATTCTGATTCTCTACCATTCTTAGAACTACCGACACCTTTTTTGTGAGCCATCTTATTTCGTTTTTAATCTATTAATTAACTTAAGGCAGCGATCAATTCCGCTTTTTTCATTGAAGAATACCCTTCAACACCTTTTTCCTTAGCCATTTCTCTCAATTCAGCTACAGTATTATTGTTTAAATCACTAGAATCTTCTTTTTTAGTTTCTGATTTCTCAGAAGAAGATTTCTTTCCACCTGGAAGTGTGATTCCAACAATAGAAATTTCAGTCAAGGATTGACGGTGACCATTTTTTACACGGTATCCTTTTCTTCTTTTCTTTTTAAAGACAATAACTTTGTCTCCTTTAACGTGTCTGGTGATTTTAGCATCTACCAAAGCTCCGTTTATAGCTGGGGCGCCTAAAGTAATATTGTCACCATCGCCTGAAAGAAGAACTTTATCAAAAGAAACTTTGTCTCCTTCTTCTCCCGCTAAACGGTTTACAAATACTTTTTGGTCTTTTGCAACTTTAAATTGCTGCCCTGCTATCTCTACAATTGCGTACATAGCGTATTTATTAATTAATTATTTTAAAATAAATCACCTGTGAAATTTCCACAAGCGGGTGCAAATATACTTCTAAATAATTAATTCACAAAGTCTTTGGTTAATTTCCTAAAGTGTGTTTTTTAGCCTCTATGGTATTCCAAGAGTCTTTAAAAAGTTGCATAAATGCTAGAGTAAGAACAAAGGTTGTAGCAAAACCCATTACCGCAACAAAAAATAAGATAATTCCCACACTTGTATCGTAATCGCTTCGCCACATAGTAAGTAGCTCATTAAAGAAATCCGGATTTATTTCCGTAGAATAAATTCCGAAGAAAATAGTAAAGATTATGGTTGCATTAAAACCTGTAAATAGGCCCGTCATAAATCCTTTTTGATATTTAAATTTAGAACCTTTTTCCAACCTATAGTTTTTAATAGCTTCATACATTCCAAAAGCCATAATCACCCCATTAAATAAACTGAAAAACGGATTTTTATGCGCACCAAATAGAGATAGCACTAAAAAGTAGGCAATTAATCCTACTGCAATTGCAACCCCGTATTTAATAGGAATTTTAAACTTTTTCATATTCGGTTCTTTTACAATAAAAGTAAAGTTCGAGAAAAATAAGCAGCATTCTCTCTAAAAGCCTGTTAATTTTAACAATTACTTAGGTTTTTTTATTAAAATTAATATAAGACAACTTAATTTATAGTTTTAAACGTAACAAAATTGCATTTTGTTATACTTATAGCACACATTAATAAAACCATTAAAAAATGATTAACAAAATTAAATTATCAGCCTGTGCGCTGCTTCTGGGAGCGACCGGATTTGCACAAGAAGTTGAGTTTACAGAATATGATCTGGATAACGGACTTCACGTTGTCTTGCATCAAGACAATACCGCACCAGTGGTTACAACCTCAGTAATGTATCACGTTGGTGGAAAAGACCAACAAAACGGAAAAACAGGTTTCGCCCATTTCTTTGAGCACTTATTATTTGAAGGTACAGAGAATATTCCAAATGGAAAATGGTTTGAAATTGTAAGTAGTAACGGAGGAAGTAATAATGCTAACACCTCTAATGATAGAACTTATTATTATGAAGTTTTCCCATCAAACAACCTGGAATTAGGACTTTGGATGGAGTCTGAAAGAATGATGCATCCTATTATTAAGCAAAAAGGAGTAGACACTCAAAATGAAGTTGTAAAAGAAGAAAGAAGGTTACGTGTAGATAATTCACCTTATGGAAACTTACTACAGGCAGTTTCATCAAATATGTTTGTGAATCACCCATATAAAGATCCAAATATTGGCTACATGAAAGATTTAGACGCTTCTACTCTAGAGGAGTTTAAGCAATACTTTGATAAATACTATGTTCCAAACAATGCTGTTTTAGTAGTTGCTGGAGATATAGATGTTTCCAAAACAAAGAAAATGATCGAAGATTATTTTGGTCCAATTCCTAAAGGTGAGGCTGTAACTAGAGATTATGCAAAAGAAGAGCCTATTAAGAAACAAATTAATGCAACGGCTTATGATGCAAACATTCAATTGCCAGCTACCGTTCTAGGATATAGAACACCTGCTTTTACTGAAAAGGATTCATATGTTTTAAATATGATCTCAGATTACTTAAGTGATGGTAATAGTTCTAAACTTTATAAAAAGTTAGTAGATGAGCAGAAACAAGCACTTGCGGTTCAAGCCTTCAATTTAGAACAAGAAGATTATGGAATGTATTTAGTATTTGCAATCCCACAAGGTGAAACTTCTCTGGAGACATTAAATACTGAAATGGAAGAAGAAATTGCAAAAATTAGAACTGATTTAATTTCAGAAAAAGATTTTCAAAAACTTCAGAATAAAGCTGAGAATGGATATGTAAATTCAAATTCTAGCGTAGCTGGAATAGCAAATTCTTTAGCTTCTAGCTATTTATTATATGGTGATACCAATTTAATAAACGAAGAAATTAATATTTATAGAAATATTACCAGAGAAGATATTAAAAGAGTGGCTAGCGAATATTTAAATCCTAATCAGCGAGTTGTTGTTGAATACCTACCTAAAGCTGAAGAAGCAAAACAATAAAATTTATAAAACGATTAATATGAAAAATAATATAATAGCTTTTGCAGCCTTATTGTTTCTTTCCTTTAGTGCGAATGCACAGATAGACAGAAGTAAGCAACCAAAAGCAGGGCCAGCCCCAAAAATAAACATAGAAGAACCTGAAGGCTTTACCTTAGACAATGGCCTTAAAGTAATGGTGGTTGAAAACCACAAATTACCTAGGGTTTCAATGTCTTTAAGATTAGATAATCCGCCAATATTTGAAGATGGAAAAGCAGGAGTTTCTAGCTTATCCGGTCAATTACTTGGAACTGGAACTCAAAAAATGTCCAAGGACGATTTTAATGAACGTGTAGATTTTTTAGGAGCTAGTCTTAATTTTTATTCTAGTGGCGCAAATGCCAATACTCTATCTAAATATTTCCCTGAAGTATTAAGACTTATGGCAGATGGAGCTATAAACCCTAAATTCACTGAAGAGGAATTCTCTAAAGTAAAGGATCGTGAGATTGAAGGTTTAAAGTCTAATGAGAAAAATGTAGCGTATAATGCAGGAAGAGTAAGATCTGCCCTAGCTTATGGGAAAAATCATCCTTATGGAGAATTTGCTACCCAATCTACTGTAGAGAAATTAACTTTAGCAGATGCACAAACTTTTTACAACACTTATTTTGTTCCTCAAAATGCGTATTTGGTAATAGTTGGTGATGTAGATGAGGATGAAATAAAGAAAATGGTAAAAGAAAACTTTTCCAGCTGGAAAAAGAAAGATCTACCAGAATATAAGATGCCAACAGTTGCTAATTTAGAACAAACTGAAATTCAGTTTGTAGATATGGCGAATGCAGTTCAAAGTGAAATTGCTCTAGTAAATACTATTAATCTAAAACAAAAAGACAAAGATTATTTCGCTGTTTTAGTAGCTAACAAAATTCTTGGAGGCGGTGGAGAAGCTCGTTTGTTCCTTAATTTAAGAGAAGATAAGGGGTATACATACGGAGCATATTCTAGAACTGGAAATGACAAATATAGTGCTGCTACTTTTGTTGCAAGCGCAAGTGTTAGAAATGCTGTAACAGATAGTTCTGTAGTTGCATTTTTAGATGAAGTTTATAGAATAAGAAATGAAAAAGTTTCTGATAGTGAGCTAGCTAATGCAAAAGCCAAGTATACAGGAGATTTCGTGTTGTCTTTAGAGCAGCCTGCTACTATTGCAAGATTAGCTTTGGATGTTGAAACTGAAGATCTAGATGATGACTTTTACGAAGATTATTTGAAAAACATTAATGCAGTAACCGCAGAAGATGTACAACGAGTTGCTAAGAAATATTTCCTTGCAGATAACTCTAGAATTGTAGTTGTTGGTAAAGGAAGCGATGTTGTAGAAAACTTAGAAAAAATAAAGTATAACGGAAAGAAAATTCCAGTTGTTTATTTTGATAAAGAAGGAAATAAAGTTGATAAGCCAGAATTCAATAAAACTGTAGACGCATCTGTAAATGCTGAAAGTATTTTTACAAATTATATTAAAGCGATTGGTGGAAAAGAAGCAGTTTCTAAAGCAGAAAGTGTAATGATGGTGGCTCAAGCAGAAATTCAAGGTCAAAAATTAGATCTTGAAGTAAAGACTGCAAATGGTAAGTCGTCTCAAAAAATCGCTATGAGCGGCAATGTGCTAAGTAAGCAAGTTTACAATGGTGAAACTGGATTTACAGTTGCTCAAGGTCAAAAAATACCTTTTACAGAAAAGCAATTAATAGCAGCGAAAGCAGATGCTAATCCATTTCCAGAATTGAACACTAAAGACGCAAAAATCATGGGTATTGAACCAGTAGATGGTAAAGATGCTTATGCTGTAGCATTAAGTGAAGACAAAACTGCTTACTATGATGTTGAAAGCGGATTAAAAGTTAAGTCTATAAGCAAAGTATCTCAAGGAGATCAAACAATGGAAGTTCCTGTTATGTATAGTGATTACCAGGAAGTAAGCGGAATTAAATTTCCATTTACAATTTCTCAATCAATGGGACCTCAAACATTCGATTTTAAGGTGCAAACCTTAAAGGTAAATGAAGGAGTATCTGATGAAGATTTTATGGAATAATCTTTTTATTAATGTTGAAAGAGCCGGCCATTATTGGTCGGCTTTTTTGTTTTTAGTATATAAGTTTTTCGATCTGTTTACTAGAAAAACACCCAATAAAATAATTAGCATAGAAATTAGTTGAAACACACTAAAAACTTCTCCGTCCAAAAAACCCCATCCCAACGCGACTAATGGAATTGTATAAGTAACAGAGGTCGAAAAGACAGGATCGGAGATCTGTATCAGTCTATTAAAAATAATCATCGCAATTCCAGTCCCTATAACCCCTAAAATAAGCACGTATATAATGGAGGTAGATATAACTTCATCATTCAGAATATTTTCAAAAGAAAAGCCTGTTAGAAATAGTACAATAAAAGAAGGGATTAGTAAGACTAAGAAATTCCCAGCAGTAATTCCTAATGCAGAAATACCGTGCATATACCTCTTAATAATGTTCACATTAAATGCATAGCAAGCCGCTGCTATTACCACCAAACCTGAGTAGAGATAGTTTTGGTCTGGATTCACTTGCGCCCCGCTAAAGATCAATCCTAAGGTCCCAATTAAACCAATGACAACTCCTAACACCTTATTTTGAGTAAAAGCCATCTTAAAGAATAACACTCCGAAGATCAAGGTCATTAAGGGTGTTGTTCCATTTAAAATAGAAGCCACTGCACTATCAATCTCCGTTTCTGCGAAAGCAAAAAGATAAACCGGGAAGAAGGAACCTATAAATGCTGAAATGGAAATCCATTTCCATTGTACAATAGTAAGCCTGCTTATACTTTTAAAGCCTACTAGAACCAAGAACAAGGCAGCGAAAATTATCCTGAAGGAACCCAATTGTAAAGCACTAAGGCCAATCAAGCCTTTTTTAATTAGTATAAAGGAACTCCCCCATACTAAGGATAGTAAAAACAAATAGATCCATTTAAGATTTTTTAGGGGCATATTGTAGGATATAAAATATACTAATAGCCCGCGAAAGTAATATAAAATCCATCCAGGTTAATAGGAAAATAAGAAAAGGCCTGAATTATGAGAACTTCATTATTCAGACCTTTTAAAATTCTATTATTTATAGTCTACTGATTTTCTGTAAGCGGAATAGGAAATTGTGTAAACACATCATCTCCAGTCCTGTCTATAGGTAAGGTATTTAAAATATCATAACGTCGGGCATCAATCCATCTATGGCCTTCACCATACAATTCATACCTTCTTTGCATTAACATTTCTTCAATTAGTGCTGCTTCTGTATTTGCTCCGGTATAATCTGAAAGGGAAGCTGAATTCCTAATTATATTTAAGGCCTTTACAGCCTCATCTGGATTAGAGTAAATATTGGCTTCCGCATATAACAATATAAGCTCTGCGTTTCTAATAATTGGAATGCTCTCGGTTCTTGATTTATAAACCAAGAAATCATAATCACCTGTAAGTCCATCAAAAGTAATAGTCTCCTCTCTTAAGCTAGTTTTTGATTCAACCCTATCATCACCAGCTTCCGCATCTGCAATAAAGCCAGGCTGAACAATTCTAACGCCTGCTGCCGAGGCATTCTCTGGAAAAAAAACTGGATTTACTAAGTCATTCTGA
Source organism: Gillisia sp. CAL575 (assembly GCF_000403785.1). Taxonomy (GTDB): domain Bacteria; phylum Bacteroidota; class Bacteroidia; order Flavobacteriales; family Flavobacteriaceae; genus Gillisia. Next base: position 144,025 of record NZ_APHJ01000019.1, on the reverse strand, counting down.
TCTTCAGAAAAAACATAGTAAATTCCTTCGTATAAATCTCCATTAAAATCTAAAAAGGAATCTTCCAAGAAGCTCAATACCGCAGGAAAATCTTCTTGATAAGCTGCAACTCTTGCAGATAAACCTTTATTCACCTCAAGAAAACTTGTTGGAGAGTCAAATCCATCGAAACCCCCAGTCATGCTAAATGGAAATGAATCTCCTCCTGCCGCTAAATTTGATGCACCATCTTCCAAGAGAGATCTTATTGCTGTTAAGGCCTCAGATTTAGAAACTACAGGTCCTAAATTTTCAGGATCACTAACATCTATTCTAATCCCATTTTGATCGGTAAGATTTAAATTCATCAACAACTCGTGGGCTTTTATTGTTTTCAAAAAGCCTTTAGTTGCATTTAATTCACCTTCAGAAAAATCGGCTGTAGAATTATCTAATGCCTCTAATATTATATTCACATTTTTGACTGTTCTATATCTCGCTGCCCATGGAGTGGTAATATAAAAAGTATTATTATCTAAAATTGCATTTTCACGACCTAAAAGATCGGCAGTTAATCTAGGATCAGAACTTGAGAATCTATAGAACTCACGTCCAATAACTCCTGTATCGTCATAATAATTTCCTAGTCCAAGCCGCATACTATAAAAAACTCCTCCCACAAGATCTTGTAGATCACCACGAGAAAGATCTTCAACCAAGGAGCCAACTTCCGGACCATTTAGATCTGAAAATTCCTTAACAGTGCAAGAAGTAGTAAGTATTCCTGCAACTAATAAAATTGATATTTTATTTAAAATTTTCATATAAATATTTTTTTAAAAGTTAAAGGCTACGTTAAACATATATCTCTTAGAGGAAGGAAAAGGTGTTACCTCAACGGCATTAAAAATACCACCGCCTCCAAAATTGGAAACTTCTGGATCGTAGCTGTTATAATCGAAAATATTGATTAAATTATTACCCGAAAGACCTAATTTAATTCTCTCAAAAGTTCCATTGAGAAAAGTATCGGTCAATTCCGCTGGTAATGTATAATACAATCCAACCTCTCTCAATCTTAGGTAACCTGCATCTTCAATAAAAACCGCCGCTGACGAACCTAACTGACCAACCCTATAAGGCCCGTTACCAACTAAACCTTCAGGATCAAGATCTACTGTATCGAAGTCATGACTTGTTCCACTCAAATCTGTAAGAAGTGCCGTTAAGTTAATATTATCCCCACCTTTTTTCCATTGCCATAAAAAGTTAAAATCAAAACCTTTATAACTAAGGGAATTGTTGAAACTCATCTGAAAATCTGGTTCAGAATCTCCAAATTTTTGCAATCCATTGGAACCTGGATTAGGCCCAATTCCCACAATTTGTGTAGCACTTCTTCCTTCTTCTATTCTAAAAGTACCTAAAGTCGCTCCAAAACCACCAACATTAAAGGCTGGCACGTCTAATTTTGTAATTTCAGATTTATTTTTAAAGAAATTCATTCCAAAATCCCAATTAAATTCCTCTCCTCTAAAAATGGCAGCATTTAAAGCGATTTCCACCCCTTTATTCTCAAGACTACCAGCATTAATAAATTCAGTGGTAAAACCAGAAGAAGGTTCTTTAGAGGCATTCAGGATAAGATCGTCAACAGTTTTTATATAATAAGTTACAGATCCTGTTAACCTACTATTAAAAAGTCCAAAATCTATTCCTGTTTCAAATTCTTTTTGTCTTTCAGACTGAAGATCTGGATTTCCCCTTGTACCTATTAAGCTAATTCCTTTAAGTGTTACTCCTCCAAGCCCTACATTTGTAAAACTGTTATAAGAAGTAAATAATGCTCCAATTGGAGGGAAGTTACCTGCTTCTCCATATGCTGCTCTTAATTTTAATTGATTCAATATTGAGTTAGTATTCCAAAAATCAAATTCATTAAAATTGATTGCTACAGATGCTTTAGGATAGTAATTTAATTTATTGGCATCTCCATTATTAGAAGATTTATCTCCTCTTACACCTAAAGTTGCAATTACTTTATCCTGTAAATTAACCTCTTCTTGCACAAAGAAACCTGCGTCTTCTTGTTTGAGCCTATTTTGATCTACTCCTGTATTAGTTGCTTGATCTACGTTCGTTTCGGAAGCTACTAAATCTGTGGCAGTAATTAAATATCCATTTCTGTCAAAGTATTCCCTTGTTAAACCAGCTTGCGTTCTAAAATTGATATTGCTTTCAGTAAAGAAATTATGTACTAAAAATGCTGAAAGGTTGTAGTTTTTATTTTGTGTACTTCCTTGTACAGATACTCCATTTTGTCCACCATTAGAAGGTTTTTCAAATTGAAGCTCTTTAGGAAAAAATGCAATAGTATTGAAATTGTAAAAATCAAGTCCTCCTCGTAGAATCAATTCTAAATTAGACTTGTCGTTCTTATATAAATCTATATTAGCAGAACCTCCCATTATAAGTCTATTAATTTTTTCATTATTAGTGACTAAATCTCGGGTTTGCAAAATGTTTGACGATCCAAGAGGATTGTCTGGATAATTTCCGTTTTCATCTGGAAATAACTGTAACCATGGCACCGTACCTGTTAAGGCAACTCCTACAGATGTTCCTGTATTATCATTATTAAAATATCCTCTATCTGAAGAAGAATTTATATAGTTCGTACTTAATGCCAGCTTTATAAAATCGTTAGCCCGGTGATCTAAATTAAGTCTAAAAGATATTTTCTCATAACCAGTATTATTTACAATTCCATCTTCGCTATTATGAGTTACTCCAGCAAAGAATTTGGTTTTTTCACCACCTCCGCTAGTACTGAAATTTGTTATTGAAAGTAATCCTTTGTTTCCAAACAACTCTTCTTCATAATCTACCAACCTGTTTTCATCTCTTGCGTCTACAAAATCCTGAACTGCTGCTTCACCAAAAGATTCTCTCACTCGCTCTTCATTATAATCTCTTACTCCTTGAAGATTAATAACTTCTGTCCAACCTAAGGATTGAGAAAACCTATAAGAAGTTTCTCCAGCTACACCTCTTTTGGTTGTAATTATTACCACTCCTGCTGCTGCTCGACTACCATATATAGCAGCGGCAGAAGCACCTTTTAAGATCTCGATATTGGCAATATCTTCTGGATTTATATCTGCAATTCTGTTAGAAGGGTTGTCTTGATTAGAAGCACTTCCTCCGGCTGAGGCAGCTGAAACCGCATTTAGTCCTGCAGCAATAGATGAGTTATCTACATAAACACCATCTATAATATATAAAGGTTGCGTGTTTCCTTGAATAGAGGTTGCTCCTCTTAACTTAACAGAAAGCCCTCCTCCCGGCGCACCAGAATTAGCACTTACAATTGCTCCTGGAAATTTACCGTACAAGGCGCCATCTAGTGTAGGAGGCGTGGTTGTACCTATTAATTCTTCTGCAGATATTGAGGCCACAGCATTTGCAGAATTAGACCTTTTAATGGAGGTGGCAAGTCCTGTTACTACAACCTCATCTAACGCGGCTGCAGCTTCAATAAAACTCACATTAATTGGTGAATTTTCCGTAATTACCCGTTCTTGAGTTTCGAAACCTAAGTATGAGAAAACTAAGGTTGCTGGTAAGGATTTAACAGAAATAGAAAAATTTCCGTCTAAATCACTAGTTGTTCCGTTGGAAGTTCCTTTTTGAATAACATTTACAAAAGGAACTGCTTCTTTAGTAGAAGAATTAATTGTTTTACCCGTTAGAGTTTCTTGGGCGAATATCGCCGCAGGAAATATAAAAAGTAAAAGCATCAGTTTAATACTAGTTAGTTGGATGTGCCTCATAATCGTGGTTTTTTAATTAGCTTTCACCAAATTAGGTAAAAAAACCAAAGACTTCAACTAAAAGCCAACTATTGTTTCATAATTATTATTTAAACGTTAATAGCTTAACGATTTATCATATTTAAATAAGAATTATTGCCATTTTATAGATTCCATAAGTCTTTTGATATCAGCTTTAATATAGGACGCGGCTGGCATAATGGAATCAAAATTAGGCTTCTGATTAAAATAAAGGGAACCTGTCATGAAATGCTGAATACTGTCTGTAACATAAAACTGCGCTTGAGAAGCCGCATCACCATCTATAGAATAAAACATTCCGTAAGCTTTATGTTCTGGATTTATATAAACATCTCCCTCTATATAATCTGCCTTAATAGTATGTTGTAAAGGTAATTTTTGGGAGTCCATTAAAAGAGAATCTAAATTATTATTCACCTCCTGATAGGTAATAAAAATTGAGGCATTCAATTTAGGATAATTTAGATTAATCCAACAAGGCTTAGAACTTTTAGGACTAATTATATTGGCTATTGAATTATAATCAAAGCTATATGGACAGTCTAAATTAGTCTCCACATAATCCGCAGGAGGAAATTCTAGACTCAAAAAGGCTTTTGGCTTTGGTAGCACCTCGTCTTTACACGATACAAAAGCAACGAGAATTAATAACAGGATACTTATTCTTATCATCTTGAAAACTTAAAGTTCTAGACTATTCTTCTGAAGATAACTCAGACTCAATACTTAATTTGATCTGCTTTATTCTCTTATCATCTATCACCTCTATGGTAAAGTGATAATTCTGAAAAGAAATCTTTTCATTCCTCTTTGGAAAACCTCCGGAAATTTCTAGTAAAAATCCCGCAAGAGTATCTGATTCCCCTTTATTTTCTTCAAAATTTGAAGAGTCTTCCAATTTAATGATCTTATAAAAATCCTTTAGAGGAGTCTTACCTTCAAATATAAAATTTGTTTCATCCAGCTTTGAAAATACTAGGTCTTCATCGTCAAATTCATCGCTAATATCTCCAACTATTTCTTCTATTATATCTTCTAAAGAAACTAAACCACTAGTTCCTCCATATTCATCTACAACAATTGCCAAATGAATCTTTTTATCCTTAAACTCATTTAAGAGATCATCTAATTTTTTGTTTTCAGGTATAAAATATGGCTCTCTTAAAAGAGAAGTCCATTCAAAGTCTTTTTTATCTAAAAAAGGCAATAGATCTTTAACATATAAAATCCCACTTACTTGGTCTATGTTTTCCTTATAAACAGGGATTCGAGAAAACCCATTTTCAACAATTTCGGGAATTATTTCCTTATAAGTTTGAGTTTCCTTTAAGGCAAAAATATCCATTCTTGGCCTCATTACCTGCTTAGTGTCTGTATTTCCAAAAGAAACAATACCTCTTAAAATCTTCTGTTCTTCATGCGTAGTATCTTCATCTCTGGTCATTTCTAGTGCCTGAGAAAGATGATCTACACTCAAAAACCCTTTTTGCTTTCCTAGTTTATCGTGAATGTAAATTGTGACAGCCCTCATAGGAGTACTAAGTGGAGAAATTAGAAAGTCCAGAACATTTAATGGATAAGCCATTAAATTACTGAATTTCACATTATTTCTGCTAGCGTATACCTTTGGCAAGATCTCCCCAAAAAGCAAAATTAAGAAGGTTACAATTCCAACCTCTATAAGGAATTTGAAATTTATGCCTAAGAAAACAGCATTCATATTTCCAAAGAACTCATCGGTAACTGTATCAAAGAGCAGCACGATGGCAATATTAATGGTGTTATTTGCGACTAAGATGGTTGCCAACAATTTCTTCGGCTTTTCTAATAGTCGAGTTACAATTTTTTGGGCATTAGTTCTCTTGCCATTATCTCCTAGAAAATCTGAAGGTGTAAGAGAGAAAAAAGCCACTTCTGCACCAGATATAAGTGCAGAGCAAATTAATAATACAACAAGTAAAATAAGACTTAGTACTTGTGAAAATTCTAGTGAGATAAATGATAAAATTAAACTGGGAGGATCTGGATCCAAATGCTTATGTTTTAGTTAGACTTAGAAAGGTAAATCATCTTCTTCCTCATTGCCCTGATTTTGATTGGCAAAAGTATCATTTTTAGTATTGGAAACTGGTTTTGCTGAAGCGGAATTTTGTGCCGTATTTGGAGTAGTTTCGTTTTTAGGAGTCAAAAATGTAAAATCTGTACATTGAATTTCAACTGAATAACGCTCAATTCCCTTATCATCTGTCCATTTTCTGCTTTTCAATCTACCTTCCACATAAACTTTATCTCCTTTTTTAAGGTATTTCTCGCAGATTTCTGCTGCCTTATTTCTCACAACTATATTGTGCCATTCGGTATTCTCTACTCTCTGTCCGGTAGATTTGTTCGTGTAAACCTCATTAGTAGCTAACGGAAAACGTCCAATTGCTCCTCCTCCTTCAAAATAATGCATTTTTACATCGTCCCCTGTATGCCCAATTAACATTACTTTATTAAGTGTACCCGTCATTATGTTTTATTTAAAATTTAGCAAAATATATAATTTAAAAATAAAGAAATTTATTCAGTATTACCTCTTATTAATTTCAATATTCCCAACAAGTATGATTAAAACCGAATTTAATATTCACTTAGCTCAAACTCATTAATAAAATTGGCGATTAAAACTGGAACAGGATATTCTTTAATTTTGGTCAACGGAATTCCAATGTCACCTAATTTAGTATTCTCTACGATCCAAAATCGTGTATAAATATGCTGATGAGATAGTTTATGAATTATAGGAGTGTCATTATATAAAGTTATTTTCGGATCAAATCCTTCTCCTTCAAGGAAAACGCTAGATTCTGCCAGTAATGCTTCAGCATCTATTAAAGATGTAGATTCCAATAAAGGAAACTGATACAATCCCTCCCAGATTCCTTTCCCTATCCTTTGCTCTAAAAGAGTTTTATTTTCATCGGAAAGGAAAACCATATAATTAAAGTATCGCTTTTTAACCTTTGCTTTCTTCAGCTTTACAGGAAGTAGCGCTATTTTATTGTTTTTCAAAGCCAAACAACTATCAGAAAGCGGACAAGTTTCACAAAGAGGATTCTGAGGTTTACATTGCAAAGCACCAAAATCCATGATCGCCTGATTGTAAGTAGCAGGATTCTTTTCATCTATAAGCTCGGCAGCCAAGGCTTTAAACTCTTTGATACCAGCAGAACTATTAATAGGAGTATCAATATCAAAATATCTAGCCAAAACCCGGTATACATTACCATCTACCACAGGAGCAACTTCATTATAACAAATAGAAGAAATTGCACTTGCCGTATAATCTCCAATTCCCTTTAATTTCAAAAGATCCTTGTAGTTCTTTGGAAATACACCTTCTAGTTCATAGGCCACAAATTTTGCAGTTTCATGTAAATTTCTAGCTCTGGAATAATACCCCAGACCTTGCCAGAGCTTAAGAACCTCGTCTTGAGAGGCGTTTGCAAGATCAAAAACTGTTGGAAACGAGCTTGTAAAGCTCATATAATATGGTAAACCTTGCTCAATTCTTGTTTGCTGTAGCATGATTTCGCTTAACCAAATACGATAAGGATCATTAGTATTCCTCCATGGCAAATCTCTTTTATTGCCTAAGTACCAATTAATCAGTATTTTATGAAAAATCATTAATGTCATTGTTTGGCTGCAATAATAATTCTTTATTTGGTTACTATTTAATGAATTAGGATTGAAATATTGGAGATTTAATTCTTATATTTGCCCCCTTGAAAATTAAGAACCCCAATTATAATTTTAAATAGTACGAAAATGACGAAAGCAGATATCGTAGCGAAGATTTCCGAAAAGTTAGGAATGGAAAAAGGTGATGTACAAGCTACTGTTGAAACATTTATGGAAGAAGTAAAGACTTCTTTAGAAAGTGGAGACAATGTTTACTTAAGAGGATTTGGAAGTTTTGTTATTAAGACAAGAGCTGAAAAAACTGGAAGAAACATCTCTAAGAATACTACAATTAAAATCCCTGCACACAATATCCCAGCATTTAAACCTGCTCGTATTTTTGTAGATGGTGTTAAGACTAATGTTGAAGTAAAGGAATAATTCCTGTAATAGGGAGTTTGAAAGTATATAATTATTAATTTAAAAAAAGTACACTATGCCAAGTGGTAAAAAAAGAAAAAGACATAAGGTAGCTACTCACAAGCGTAAAAAGAGAAGTAGAGCTAACCGCCATAAGAAAAAGTAGTGTTCTCACTACTTTTTTTAGTAAAAGACGTTCTTTGAAATTGAAACCGAATTTGAATACCCTTTAAATTCTGGTTTCTTCAGGCTTAAAAACCCTGTGAAAATTTATTGTTTAATCCATCCCGATTTCCGGGATAAAAATCTAAAAGAGTGGACAAAGAGTTGATTATTAGATCAGGTTCCTCTGCTATAGATTTTGCCTTAATTAAAGATGGAAAACTAGTCGAATTAAACAAAGAAGAAGACGATAGCAACTTTGCTGTAGGTGATATTTTTATTGCCAAAATCAGGAAAGCTGTTCCAGGATTAAATGCCGCATTTGTAAATGTTGGCTATACAAAGGATGGTTTTTTACACTATCATGATCTTGGACCTCAAGTCCTCACTTTGTTGAAATTCGTAAAACGTGTAAGCACAGGTAAATTAAAAGATTATTCTTTACAGAATTTAACTTTTGAAAATGATATTGATAAAGACGGCAGTGTAGCTGAAGTCTTAAAATCAAATCAGTCGTTACTGGTTCAAGTAATGAAAGAACCAATCTCCACAAAAGGTCCCAGAATAAGCTCAGAGCTTTCTTTACCGGGACGTTATATTGTGTTGGTGCCTTTTTCTAATAGAGTTTCAGTTTCTCAAAAAATTGAAAGCAAAGAAGAAAAAGACCGCCTTAAAAGATTGGTAAAAAGCATTAAGCCGAAAGGCTTTGGTGTAATTGTTAGAACCGTAGCAGAAGGCAAAAAAGTAGCAGAGCTAGACAGAGATCTCCAAAATTTAATGAGTCGCTGGACAGCTATGTGTAAAAAGCTATATAAAGCACCGCACCCCTCCAAAGTATTGGGAGAATTAAATAGGGCATCCTCCATTTTGAGAGATATCTTTAACGATTCTTTTACCTCTATTATGGTAGATGACGAAGAGCTTTATAGCCAACTAAAAGATTATGTGGCAGAAATTGCTACAAATAAAGAATCTATAGTTAAGCTGTATCAGTCCAATGTTCCAATTTTTGAAAAATTCGGTATCGAAAGACAAATAAAAACTTCCTTTGGTCGCACCGTATCGATGAGCAAAGGAGCTTACCTGATTATTGAACATACAGAAGCTATGCACGTTATAGATGTGAATAGTGGAAATCGTTCCAATAAAGCTAAAAACCAGGAAGAGACCGCCTTAGAAGTGAACCTTATAAGCGCCACAGAAATAGCCCGACAATTACGTTTGCGTGATATGGGTGGAATTATTGTGGTTGACTTTATAGACATGAATAAGGCCGAAAACAGAAAAGCACTATTTGATCATTTACGCGAAGAAATGAGCGATGATCGTGCTAAACACAAAATATTACCCCCAAGTAAATTTGGGTTAATACAAATTACAAGACAACGCGTTAGGCCGGAAACTAACATCAAGACCCGTGAAGAAAACCCGAACGGAGTAGGAGAGATTGAGGCTCCTATTATAGTTATTGATAAAATTAAAACCGACTTAGAAAGGCTGATCAAGAAGAATCATAAAAAGATCACCTTAAGTGCGCATCCATTTATTGCAGCCTTTTTAACAAGAGGCTTTCCATCACCCCGCTCCCAATGGTTTTTTGACCATAAGCGCTGGGTAAAAATTTTACCAAGAGACGCTTACACGTACATGGAATATCACTTTCACGACAAAAACGGGGAAGTTTTAGACTAAAATTTTGAAAACCGTCTATCATTTATTTGATAGGCGGTTTTTTTATGTCTAAAATTTAAAGAACTTATCATCTCATCAATGAAAAATGACCTGTAAGAGTTGCATAGCCTTTAATTTTTATATGATACCAATAATCTGAAGCTGGTAAACTAACACCGCCTTGAGTACCGTTCCATGAAAAATCAACTCCATCACCAGATATCATTAACTTCCCATATCTATCAAAAATCATTATTTCTGAAGAAGGAAAAAATTCCAATCCTTTCAGACTAAATGAATCATTATAACCGTCCCCGTTGGGTGAAATCATTTTGGAGACAACAATGTGAGGGAATTCTATCGAAACAGTTTTACACCTGCTAAGATCACGCATAAAAGCAGTATATATTCCACTTCTAACATTTAAAAACATATTTGAAGTCTGAAAGTTGATACCATCAAGAGAGTATTCGAAAGCACCAGTATTGGTTGGAGTAATTAAAATAGAATTTTCATCAGATTGAACACTTAATATTTCAGCATTATCTACAGGGACAACTGTAAAGGTTTTAGTTGAAGAACACGATTGATCTGTGATTACCTCTACAGAATAAGTACCAGATTGAACAATGTTTATTGATTGGGTGCTTTCTCCGGTAGACCAACTATATGTATAACCTTCAACTTTTGCATCTAATACTAAGGCAGAATCTGGACAAAGTTGAAGCTCTTCGTCTTCCAGTAGTGGAATCTCATTAATAATAAGTCTAATTGGTGTTCTTGTACTCGGCTCGCAATCATATTCTGAATTTATTGCTTCAGCATAAAAAACACCTGCAGTTTCAGGTTGATATTTAAAAGAATTCTCGAGTAATAAATTTCCATTAACAGACTCATTATACCAATTGATACTCACATTTTCTATGCTTATAACTTCTAAAATTGGAATCACACTTCCAGCACAGATAGTTTTATCCCCTTGACTTATAGGGGCATCTGGCTTTTGTATGATCTCAATAAAAAAGGATTCAGAAAAAGAACTACAAAGATTATTGTTTAAATTAACAACATCTTCTGCCACTTTAATTCTATAATAATTAGAGCTATAAAGCATTGCAACTGTGTATTCACTTTGAGTTGCACCAGGAATATTCACCCAATCTTCCTCATTTACACTTTTTTGCCATTGATATGCGTGGGTTTGATATACAGAATTATCTGGAGTAGCAACTAAGGTTTTAGTGATAGGAGAATCTTCCTCACAAATTATTAGACCAGCATTTGTTGCTCCGTTTGTGTTGATACGAGTTAGGTCTCCACAAGACCTAAATATAATATCATCTATGGCAAGATCATTTCCGCAGCCACCTTCTCCATTATTAAAAATCTTTAAAATAACTTTATTTTGTCCTGCTTCACTTTTAAAAGTCAAAGCAAATTGTTCCCATTTAGGATTTGAAGATGCAGTAATGGCAGCGGTACTTCCTTCTTTTAAAAGTTCAGTGTCGGTTTCATCCCAAATTTGAAATTTTACATTAACTGGAATATCACCATTAGGACAAGCACCACTTGTAGAATTATAAATATTCATAAGATAAGCCGAAAACTCATAGGTAGTATTTTCGCAAAGACCTGAAATATTAGTCTTATAAAATTGTCCAGAAGTAAAGCCAGCATTAACAATTAAGGCTCTTCCGCCAGAAAGTGTTGTACTTGGGAAATAAGAATGCCAAGAGGTAATCTGGCGACCAACAACGGTAGAAACTGTATATTCCCCATCCTGAGGATCTTGAGTTACAAAATTATAACTGGTAATTCCCAATGGCAAAGGGGAGCCGTAACCCGTTCCACTCCCAAAATTCTCTTGAAATATAGGATCGCCTTTACTGCCTTCACAAAATCCTAATTGCGAGAAAGAAGGCTTTGCAAATAGCATGAATAAAATGAGAAATAATAACCGAATCATTTTCAAATATAAAGTATTAAATATCCTTTTGTAGTAAATAGTAATATTTAAGATTTTACTTCTTCAACAGTCTTATTAAGTTAACTTCTAATATTAAAATCCAATATTTTTTAAAGGAATTTCTACCTTTACTTCCTATGAAGCCAAACGCCTCCGAAAAATCCTATACCATAAAAGAAGCTACCATAAAGCTAATGCAGTTTTGTGCTTACCGTGATCGATCTCAAAAGGAAGTTGAAGAAAAATTAAGGGAAATGAGGATGATCCCTGAAGCTTGTGAACAGATCACGATCCAGTTAATGCGGGAAAATTTTTTAAACGAAGAACGCTTTGCCTGTAGTTTTGTGCGTGGAAAATTCAGAATTAAAAAATGGGGAAGAATTAAAATAAAACAAGAATTAAAACAGCGTGAGATCTCTGCACCGCTTATAAAAATCGCATTTACAGAGATAGATCCTTCAGATTACTATTCGACATTAAAAGAACTAGCAGAGAAGAAATTTCCACTTATAATAGAATCAAATTCCTTTAAAAAGAAACAAAAATTGATTTCTTTTTTACATCAAAAGGGCTACGAATTTCCTATTATAATAGAGGTTCTGGAAGAGTTTAAGTTTTAATATTATTCTTTTTATGAGTTTTAATCATGGCCTGCTCGTTTTTATAATCTATCCACTTTTGTCCTCGTAATTTGCGCATATAATTGTCAAAATAGCGCATAAATGCAAGGTTATAAACGGCCTTAGAAAAATTAGTTATATTTCTTGAAGTCGCTCTCAAACTCATCGAGAAGCCAGGAGTTAAATAGGTCATTTGGTGCCAATAGCCTTCTGGCATGTACAAAGTTTCACCATGCTTAAGGTTGGTAATATATCCCTGGGCTTCCTTTAAAGCAGGAAACTTTTGAAAATCGGGATCTGTATAATCTATATCCTCTCTAGAGATCAAAGCGTGCGGTACTTTATAAAGATACTTGCTCTGTGAAGGAGGGTACAGGATGCATTGCTTTTTACCGTGGAAATGAAAATGGAGAATGTTAGCAAAATCTATGTCATAATGCATAAATACCTTCGAGTTTTCACCTCCAAAAAACAACATAGGTAGTTGCTTCAAAAATCGAAGTCCCATGTCTGGAAATTTAAAATCGTTCTGTAAAACAGGAACTTCTTTCATTAAATGATAAAGAAAGATCCTATACGTTGTAGGCTTAGATTTTAACAAAGCGATATACTCGCTCATTTTCATCGTTAGATGTGGTTCATTGAATTTATACTCAGAGCTAATTGGCCTATCATCATATAACGGCACTATTTTATCTCCAGCAACTTCATCTATATATTCCAACGACCATTTTTTATAAGCTGGCCAATCTTCGATTAAATGCTCGATCACCACAGGTTTTTGCGGTTTTACATACTGCTCTACAAAATCTGCCTTAGAAATATTCTCTACCCTAGGGATTTCAGCTAATTGCAATCTTTCTTTCATCCTTTCATCGTCAAATTCCTGCATTATTTTGGGTATTCACAATTGCTTTTCTATTTTTATAATCAATCCAACTTTGTCCTTTAAGCTTACGCATTAAGTTGTCGTAATTTCTAATTAAAATCACATTAGAAAGAACTTCTAATATTTTTTTAGGACTCGATGGTAAAGATCTAAGCGTTAAAGATAAGCAAGGGGTTTCATATTTTACAAAATGCCACCACTTACTTGGAATAAATAAGGTGTCTCCATGTTTTAAAACTACTTCAAATCCTTTCGCTTTTGCCAAAGCAGGATACTTTTCAAAATCTGGATTATCCATATCTATAGATTCCATGCTCACAATAGAATAAGGAACTTTGTAAAGATATTTTGTTTCTGAAGGCGGATAAAGTATAAACTTCTTAGTTCCGGCAAAATTGAAATGAAAATTGTTAGCAAGATCCATATCATAATGCATTAAAACCTTTGCACCCTCCCCTCCAACAAATAAAACAGGTAGTTTTTTAAAGAACTTCACTCCGATTTCTGGATACTTAAAATCTTTTAATAGCTCTGGACAATTCTGAAGCAAATTAAAAAAGAACATCCTAAGATCTGTTGGGCCAGCCTCTAAAATGTCAATATATTCGGACATCTTGATTTTCTTAGCAGGCTTATGACTTTTTTCGTTTCCTTTAGCCGGAGTTCCGTCATAAAGTGATACAACAATCTCTCCAGCTTTTCTTCGGAAATATTCAAAATCCCATTTCTTTGAAGCAGGCCAATCTTCACTTAAATTCTCCATTACCACAGGTTGCTGCGGAATAAAATACTCCTTTAAAAAAGTTTCTTTATCTATTACTTTAATGCGTGGTATGGGTTTTAAGTTGAGATGCACATTCTAAAGAAATTAAACGATATTATAAACTGGTTTTAGATTTACCCTGAGCTTCGAGGTTTCTTTCAATTTTATGACCCGGTCTAGACCATTTAGGCTTTTCTCCTAGATTTTGGTATTTAGACTCGGTAGCTGCCACACTTTCTGGTTGTGATTTTTTAACGAATGGCTTTTGCGGTAGAAGACCTAAAGCTTTAAACATCTCCATATCCTCACCAACATCTGGGTTTGGAGTAGTTAATAATTTATCTCCTGCAAAAATGGAATTAGCACCCGCAAAGAAGCACATTGCTTGTCCTTCTCTACTCATTTGAGTCCTTCCAGCAGAAAGTCTTACTTGAGTTTCTGGCATTACAATTCTAGTTGTAGCAACCATTCTTACCATATCCCAAATAGAAACCGGCGCTTGTTCTTCCAATGGAGTTCCTTCAACCGGCACAAGTGCATTTATTGGCACAGATTCGGGCTGCGGGCTTAAGGTTGACAAAGCAACTAACATCCCGGCACGATCGTCATTAGACTCACCCATTCCAATAATTCCACCACTACAAACCGTAACATTGGTTTTTCTAACGTTTCCAATAGTATCCAGTCTATCTTGATAACCTCTAGTAGAAATCACTTCTTTATAATATTCTTCTGAAGAATCTAAATTATGATTATATGCATATAAACCAGCTTCAGCTAAACGCTGTGCCTGATTTTCGGTGATCATACCTAAAGTACAACACACTTCCATATCCAGTTTATTAATGGTTCTCACCATTTCTAAAACCGAATCAAATTCTTCTCCGTCCTTTACATTTCTCCATGCTGCACCCATACAAACTCTAGAACTTCCTGATGCTTTTGCTCTTAATGCTTGTGCTTTCACTTGATTCACACTCATAAGATCGTTTCCTTCAATATCTGTATGATATCTTGCAGCTTGTGGGCAATAGCCACAATCTTCTGGACATCCTCCTGTCTTAATGGAAAGTAATGTAGAAACCTGAACTACATTTGGATCATGATTTTCTCTATGTATAGAAGCTGCTTCGTAAAGAAGATCCATAAAGGGTTTGTTATATATTTCAAGAATTTCTTCCTTGGTCCAGTCGTGTTTGATTGTCATGAAATTGTATTTGAATTCAAAAATAGCTAAAACTAAGCTTTCTTGGATATTTACTTATAAAAGTTTTATGTTGAAACCAGCCAGAAGCCAGAATATATTAATTTTTAAAGGTGAGTAGATAAATACTCATTACGTTTATTGTTTATTCTATTTAATTTTCGGTTGTTAAAACATCTGGTCTTGTCTGTTCGAGCGTAGTCGAGAACTCTTAGTTTAAAAAGGAGGTTTCGATTCCGCTCAACCTGACACCCTTCTAAAAATTAAATTTTTTCTATTGATCGCTATTTAATTTTCGATAATAATATAGAAACAGCATTCCCACCAAAACCGACAGCATTTACCAGTATATTTTCTAACTTTTTTGGTGCTTTACTTATTGCTGAAAATGGAACCGGTATAAACTCATTCTGCTGAAGCATTAAAATAGCCAACTCCATACTCAATATCCCTGAGGCTCCAAAAGTATGGCCTATCTTCCATTTATTAGAAGTTAAGGCCGGAAGCTCATTTCCGAAAATTGCTTTTATTGCATTTATTTCTGCTTCATCGCCTTTAATAGTTCCTGGCGCATGCATTACCACAGCATCAATCTCGCTCATTGCTAAATCTCCAATTGCCATTTTCATAGACTTTTGAAAACATTTTCCATTTGCTGAAATAGATACCGAATGTTTCAATTCTTCTGTAGCATATCCAATCCCCGTAATCTTGGCAATACTTTTCTCAGCATTATTGGAAATACAAGCCACTCCTGCCGCCTCGCCCAGTACCATAGAATTGTGATCTTTTTCCATATTTAAAGCCTGGCAAGGATATTTTAGATCTTTTGTAGCATAGATCTTCATCGCTTTCATCTGTGCGATCGTAAAAGGGGTTAAGGCAGCTTCACTCCCGCCAACCATAAACTTATTTGCAAAACCAGATTGAAGCCAAACCACGCCGTTTAAAACAGCATGTAAGCCTGTAGAACAAGTTACACTATGTGAAATATCTGGGCCAGACACCCTTAAATCTTGCGCCACCCAAGAGGAAACATTTCCTAAAGTGGTACTTGGAGATGCCAAGACTTCTACTTTCCCTTTCTTTATAAATTCTGCGTGATGTTTCTCGAAAAGCTGAGTTGCACCTCGGGAGCTTCCAATATTTATCCCAATAGAATCACCTTTGTCCCAGCCTGCTTCTTTAAGTGCCATTCTAGCCGAAAAAATGGAATATAACACAGATTTATCTAGGCCTTTAAATCTGGATTCAGAATTTCTTAAATCCTCTATTTCTGCCGTTTGTTTTGATGAAAGCCTAGCTGCGAAAGCTTCCCTACCAGTAAAATCGTGTTTTTCAATAAAATGCTGATTAGTTTTATAATTATTCCAAATTTCTTCTCGTGAAGTTCCTAGAGGAGATATAGAAGAGATAGAATTTATATAAACAGGATGTTTCAATTGATATAATTTTCAGCAAAAATAAGGCCTAGAAAAGATTTCTGTTAGTTTATTATCTTAAAATTGGTGAAAAATCTTACGCATAATTTTACTTCACTTTTTCAGAATAATAAAGTTTCAATATAGAATCTAACTTTTTTTCACCTCTAAATATTTGCCTTATAATTATTTGAACTCTTTGAGGCAATAAAGATTCTAAAGGTTGTGGAATTTGAGTAATCCGTTTAAAAGAAGGTTCCAATTTAGCATCCCAATCTTTATGAAAATTCAAGAGGTCATCTGGATATACCGTAGTTCTGTAAGTTCCTTCATCCTTCGCTTTAAATGCAGCAGACACATTTAAATATCCATAATCATCTGTTAACTCTTCTCCAGGTTGAATGTCTCGAATAGCAATTTCAAAATCGTATGCTGTGGAAATACAGTTTGAATTAAAACTGTGATTTACATATTTTGCAGTATCCCAGCACAACACATAGTTTCCTTTATTATTCCTGAAGCTGAATTTATCTATCATCTCCTGAGTAAAAGCCAGCATTTTTGCCACCTGCAGCGGAGTATAAACTTGATCCAACTCATCTTGAACCCACGTGATCGTGCCTTCAGGAATAAGCTTTGTGGCTACGATTCCGTAACCAATCTCTTCACTAATAAATCTAACTTCTGTATCTGGATGTATCATATAGCGATTATAACTAACCGAAATTAGCTATAATTATCGCTTATATATTTCAAAAATTAGTTAAAATATCTCTAATGCAGAAATTATAGAATCATACACTTTTTGCAATTCTTCTTGCGAGATCACATAAGGCGCCAAGATATATATGGTATTGCCAAGTGGCCTTAGAAAAACTCCATTGCCCATAAAATGCTGAAAGAGTTTATTTCTTAAATTACCGTAGCGCTCCATTTCCACAATTAATTCAAAAGCAAGAATAACACCCAACTGACGCGGATTTGTAACTTTTGGATGATCTTTGATTTTTTCTAAAAAGCAAGAATGCGCTTGAATTACTTTCTGTATGTTTTGTTGAATTTCTTCTGAATTCAATAATTCTATACCCGCCAAGGCAGCAGTACAAGACAGTGGATTTGCTGTATAGGTGTGGCCATGAAACAAACCTTTTGCAATATCATTATCGTAAAAAGCCTTATAGATATTCATAGAACAAGAAGTGATCGCCATGGGAAGCAAACCTGCAGTAAGTGCTTTAGACATGCAAATTATATCTGGCTGCTCGTCCATATATTCTGAAGCGAAATTCTTTCCGGTTTTACCAAAACCTGTCATCACTTCATCTGCAACAGTAATTATTTCATGTTCTCGGCAAATTTTTAAGATATCATTTAATCCTTCTACATCATGCATTTTCATTCCAGCGGCACCTTGAACAAGTGGTTCATATATAAATCCTGCAATGCCATTCACTTTCATTAAATTGTCTAACAACTGAAGAACTTCTTTATTATTCTCACCATTAGGAGTAGGAATACGAACAACTTCCAAAAAATGATCTTCAAAAGCCCCGTTATAAACTGAAAGTCCAGAAACTGACATTGCCCCAAACGTATCTCCATGGAATCCTTCTTCAAAAGCCAGCATCACTTTTCTATCGTTACCAAGGTTAAAGTGATATTGCAAGGCCATCTTGATCCCAATTTCTGTAGAAGTAGAGCCATTGTCGCTAAAAAATAACTTTTCTTGATTTGGAGGTAAGATCTTAATTAACTCTTCAGAAAGCTGGATCGCTGGTTCATGGGTAAATCCGCTAAATACAACCTGATCTAATTTCTGCATTTGCGCGGCAACTTTATTGGTAATAAAAGGATTACAATGCCCGTACATAGCAGTATACCAACTGGAAATCCCGTCTATGTATACTTTCCCGTTCTCATCCCATAATTTCACTCCTTTAGCCTTCACGATCGCCAGAGTATCTGGAGAAGTTTTATGCTGAGTTAAAGGGTGCCAAAGGTGCTTTTTGTCTCTTTCAGATAATGTCATTTCTTAATACTTAGGGATATTATATTTTTAAAGAGACTTTAGATTTTCGTGAAAAATACTAGCATATTCCTTAATCACATTTCGGTCGAAATAAGGCTCGATATCAATTCTTCCAATAAATTTAATACCTGTCATTTCCAGAATTACTTTTTCTGTACTCTCATTTTCATCTCCATTAAAAATGATTCCTGCAATGCTCAATCCTTTACTTTTTAAAACTTCAATAGTAAGCAAAGTATGATTGATACTTCCTAAGTAATGTCTGGATACAAGAATAATCTTATCTGTAGGCAGCATAATATCTGCAATGGTTTCTTTTAAATTTATTGGAACTAATAATCCTCCAGCACCTTCAATAACAAGATGTTTAGATGTTTTTGGACGCTTTAACTTCTTCCCTATTAAATTAATTCCATCTATTTCTGCTGCTGCATGAGGACTCATAGGAGAATTTAATTTTACTCCTTCAGGATAGAAAAATGTTTCATCATTAGAAATGAGCTTTTCAACCTTTTTTGAATCACTATTTTCCAAGTCTCCAGCCTGAATTGGCTTCCAGTAATCTGCCTTTAAAGATTCCGTTATAATGGCAGCGGTAATAGTTTTACCAACATCTGTCCCAATGCCAGTTATAAAATAAGTATTATTCATCTAAATTAAATTTTTGTTTACAGGTTTCACACCTGTATTCGTAGCGTGTGTAGATTGGTAAAGCAGTCGTTAAAAATGAGAAAAGAAAAAAGAACATAGATTTTAATCCTCTAACATTGGTGAAAAGTTCCACTTTTGGACTACCACAAACTGGACATTCTATTTCATGCCCATTATTATCTAAAGAATAGTCGCTGATAGATCTTAAGATTATCATGGCCTTATCTTCATCTTCTTGCCAAACCTTTAGTTTTACTCCTCCAATTGCATTACTCACCAAAGGATCTGTATCTACCGTAAACTGGTCGTATAAAAAAACCTCTATACCTTCAGCCTCTAATCTAGATTTGATTATTTGAGCTTCTGAAGAGTATTGAAATACCGCTATTTTAGAAAAGGTTTCTTTCATTTTATAAAAGTAGCCAATAGTTCAAGAACATCCTTTATCTCCTCTTTTGAATTACAACTATGCAAACAAAACCGAAGCCTTTCTTTACCCTTTGTAATTGTGGGACTTAAAATAGGTTTAACACTGAAACCTTTATTTTGAATTTGATGCGCGATATTTTTAACCTCATTATTCCCAGAAACTATACAACAGTGTATCGCAGAATTGCTATTTATAAAGTACTGCTGAAGATTAAGTCTTTCTATTTCAGATCTAAAAAATATGATATTTTCTTGAAGTTTTTTTAATTCTGAATTTTTAGAAGCGTCCAATTGCTCTAAACATTGATAGGCTGCATGGATTGAAGCTACTGAATGTGGCGATAACGCCGTAGTATAAATAAAACTTCTGCAAAAATTCACTAAATACTGAGCCAGTAATTCACTTCCTAAAATTGCTGCGCCGTGAACTCCAAGTGCTTTTCCAAAAGTGATAATTCTAGCAAAAACCATTTTCTCCAATCCTAAAGCCTGAACTAGACCTTTACCTTTCTTGCCAAAAACACCTACTGCATGGGCTTCATCTATTACCATATGAAGACCCTCTTCTTCTGCGAAATTTGAAAAAGCTTTTAGATCTGGACTATCCCCATCCATAGAAAATACAGATTCTGTGACTACGTATATTTCGGCATTTGCTTCTGTAGTAACTAGACTCAATCTTTTTTTAAGATCTTCAAGATCATTGTGACGGAATTTATAAGCTTTTGCATTGCTCATTTTAATCCCATCCCGGATAGAGGCATGCACTAATTCATCATAAAGGATGAGATCCCCCCTTTGAGGAATGGCAGAGAAAAAACCAATATTAGCATCGTATCCAGAATTAAATATCAATGCAGCTTTGGTATTGTGAAATTCTGCGATTTGCTTTTCTGATATTGGATATAATTTATGATTCCCAGAAAGTAATCTAGAGCCTGTAGCACCATTTTGAAGCAGTTTGGATTCTTCCAAAATTCTCTGAGCCCTAGAAAACAATTCAGGATTTAATGCAAACCCCAAATAGTCGTTAGACGCAAAATCTAATAAATTATTGGAAGATCCCAATTCTCTAAAAGCATTTTGATGCCTTCTGTTTTCAAGGCTTTTCTCTAATTTTAAAGGGAATTTTTGCATCGACCTAAATTACAACATTCAGAAATCTATAATATTTGAAGTAGATAGTGATTTGTTTAGAGATTCTCACAATAAACTATTCAATGTTGTGTTTTGTTATAAATTCTTCAGAAGAAAAAAAATTATTTAAGAGGCTTTTTTTTAACCAAGGCCTTTTCGTTCTTTTCGCGCTTCTTTAATTCCTCAACATCTTCACTCTTTAATTCCTGAGTTGCTTTATTATATTTCCCTTCCATATCGTCCATTATAGAGTGTTTCCATAATTTTACTCCAGAAAAATAACTAGCTCTTCCAATTAAATGCCCACTTATGGGGGCAGTGAGGAGAATAAAAAGAATTATAGCTAAAACTCTTGTAGTAATAGAAAAATCCTGAAAATGGATTGCAGCTGCTATAAGCAATAGACCGACCCCCAAGGTAGCGGCTTTAGTAGTTACAGATATTCTTAGGTAAGAATCTGGCATTCTTATAAGCCCAATACTTGCTAACAGAATAAAAATAGCTCCGGAGAATGAAAATATTGCTACTAAAATATCTGTCATTTTTTGTTTCTTTTTTGAATATAATACGAAAATGCAACAGTACCTAAAAATGCGATAAGAGCCAAGATCATTGCAACATCTAAAAAAGATGGTCTGTTGGTGAGTATACTGTAACCGCCAATAAACCCAATTCCTGTTGTAATAATTAAATCTAAGGCTATGATCCTGTCAACAATACTCGGACCCTTTAAAAACCTATACATAATTAGTAATACCGAAAGCGATAGAATAGGAATTACGATATAAAATATAAACTCGTGTAATGTCATCTTAATATCTCTAGTATACGTTTTTCAAATCCGTTCTTAATACTATCTATAAATTTCTCTCTTGAGGTTATATACATAGAATGCACATATAGTACCTTTCGATCATCTGAAACATCCAGACTTAAAGTCCCGGGAGTAAGAGTTATCATATTAGCAAGAAGTGTGATCTCTACATTTGTTTTTGCTGAAAGCGGAATTTTCACAATTCCCGGACTCATGTTGTAGTGAGGCGTCATAACTTCATAAGCTACCTGCACATTTGCCTTAATAAGTTCATATAGAAAGAAGAAAATAAATGCAAGCACTTTTGGCAAGATCTTGAAATACTTTGCGTTTCCTGAACCTGTGGTGATCATTCTCATCGTGAAAAAACTAAAAGCAAACCCAAATATATAATTGGCAAAGGTGAAATCTCCCGTAAGAGCTACCCAAATACCCATTAATATTATGTTGGATAAAAATCTATTCTTCATGATCTATAATTTGCTCTTTTCCCAATACCGCTTCAATATATTGCTCATTATCTATTAGTTCTCCAGCGACTCTAGAAGATACTTGTTGTATATGTTCAGCTCCAAATCCAATATACAAAGATACCAATGATAAAAATATCATAGGCGCAATCATTTGAGCCTTTCTGATGGTTTTAAGTTTATCAAAATATCTAAAATTCAATCTTACAGGAAGTTCTTTCTTTTCTTTCCAAACCACACTTGCCCAAACCTTCGCAATTACTATAAGTGTAATTAAACTTGCAAAAATAATCGCTGCTACCACCCACCATCTTTCAGATTCGAATCCTGCAATTATCAATGAAATTTTTGGCCAGAATCCAGATAAAGGAGGAATTCCTACCAATGAAAATAATGGGATCGCAATTAATAAACTCAACTTTGGAAAATCTGCATACAATCCTCCTAAGTTCCTAATGCTATTAGTTCCTCTTATTCTAAATATCAATCCACTAACCATAAAAAGGTTTGTTTTTACAATAATGTCATGAATTAAATAGAATATCGTTCCAGCTATAGCCACTTCTGTAAATAATCCTAAACCTGCAATCATATAACCAATATGACAGATGATAAGATAGGAGAACACCTTTCTTAAATTATTCTGAACCAAAGCTCCAAGACCACCACTAAACAGCGTGAGTACGGCCATAATGAGAATAATATTTTCTATAAAATGATCCCCCACAAATATTAAAGTAAACACCCTAATTAGGGCATAGACACCAACTTTAGTTAGTAAGCCTCCAAATATTGCAGCAACTGCTGATGGCGGGGTATGATAGGAGTCTGGCAACCAGAAATAAAGCGGGAATACAGCTGCTTTGATGCCGAATGCGACCAGAAATAGTATCGCAGTGATCTCAACCAAACCTCTGTTCTCTATGGCTGCAACTTTTAAAGCAAGATCTGCCATATTTAGTGATCCTGTAAGACCATATAATACTGCAATAGCAGTAAGGAAGATCATGGAAGCCAAAATATTAAGTGTGAAATATTTTACTGAACCTTCTAATTGTGCTTTTTCGCCCCCAAGAGTAATTAGAACAAAGGAGGAAATTATTATAATCTCAAACCATACATATAAGTTGAATATATCTCCAGTTAAAAAAGCTCCATTTAATCCTAAAAGCAGAAAATGAAAGATTGGAAAGTACCCAAATTTTAAACGTGCAGCAACTACGGAAGCCGAGGAGAAACTGGATACAGCAAGTCCTGAAATTGCAGTAAGTAATACTAGTGTAGCCGAAAGTGTATCTGCCACAAATATAATTCCAAATGGAGGTTTCCAGTTCCCTGCCATTACAATTTGAGTTCCATTTTCCCAGATATAACTAAATAACCAGATAGAAACCCCAACATTAATGATGCTTCCAACAATGCTGATTACACGTTGCCATGAAATTTTTCTCCAACAAAACATCAAAAGGATGCTTAGAAACATTTGAAGCAATAGTGGATATAATACTAACTGTTGTGTCATGAATCTTTATCTATTGCGTTCATTTCATCTAAATCGTCTGTTTTTACTACCTTAAAAGCTCTTTTTATTAAAATAATAGCAAAAGACTGCAATCCAAAACTAATTACAATTGCGGTTAATATAAGTGCTTGTGGAACAGGATCTGCGTATACAGATTGGAATACATCGGAATCTGCAGGAATAATTGGAGGGCTTCCCTTTACTACTCTTCCAAGTAGAAAAATGAGCAAATTTGCACCATTACCTAAAATAATAATTCCGAGAATTAACTTCACTAAACTTCTACGTAGAATCATGTAGATACCTGCTGCGTATAAAACTCCGATCATTATCGCTAAAAGTATTTCCATAGTTTAAGCAGATTCTGAAATTGTAAAAATTATAGTTAAGGTTACGCCAACAACAACCAAGTAAACACCAAGGTCAAAAAACAAAGCGGTACCTAAAGACCCTAAAACAGGTAAGTGTTCTGGATACCATAATCCAGTCATATATGGCTGATCGAAAAATATCACAGGAGTGACACCAGCCAAAAAGGCCAGTGCTAGACCTACAGGCATTAAAAATCCCGGGTGTATTTTAAGTAAATCTTTTGTATTATCTAAGCCTCTAGCAAATGAATGTAATACAAAAGCAATAGAAGCTATTAATCCGCCTACAAATCCACCTCCTGGGGAATAATGACCCCTTAGAAGTATAAATATTGAAAACAACAGCAATACCGGCAAAAGGTAAGTAGAGGCTGTTCTTAAAATTATTGTTTTCATCTTTAATCGTTTTAAATTATTTCAGATTCAATTAACGCTGATCAGATTTTTTCAATCTTAATTTTAATAATGCAAATACTCCAATTGCAGCAATTGCCAAAACCGAAATTTCTATCATAGTATCTGATCCTCTAAAATCTACTAAAATAACATTTACCACATTTTTACCATGTGCAAGAATATATGCGTTTGCTGCATAATAATCACTTACCTCACTACTTTTTGGTTCAGCTAAAACTTCTAAAATCAGCAAGGTTATAATGGTTCCAAAAGCTATTGAAAGTACACCATCCCGAATCCTCATTTTATAATCTGACAATTTGAGATACTTCGGTAATTTATAAAGTACTAGTACAAATAGGATCACAGTAAGTGTATCTATAGAAAACTGAGTCATTGCTAGATCTGGAGCACTATAAATTACGAATAAGATACATATAGCATAACCAATAATTCCCATGGATGCCACCGCAGCCAATCTAGATCTTGTAAAAACAGTATATCCAATTGCAATAAGCATTACTATAGAAGTTGCAGCTTCATAAACAGTAATAGGTGAAAAGGAATTAAAATCTACCGCAAAGTTGGCTTTACTAAACAATGAATAGCCAGTTAATGCAATAAGAAATATCATTATCGTAGATACATAATTTCTTAAATATCCATTCTGGAATAAATTGGTCCAACCATTAGAAAACTTAAAAAAGAAAGCCCATGAATTAGTGATGATCGTTTGAGGGGAGAATTTTTCGAATTTAGCTATCCATGCTTCCAGTTTTTTTGTTGGCTTCAGTTTAAAGTAAAGCACCGTTCCTAAAGCTATAGTGATTACACTTAGCAATAGAATAACATTAAAACCGTGAAATAATTTTAAGTGAATATCACTTTCATCTAATCCCATAGAACTAACCATAGGTTTCACCAAAGAGCCTTCAATGAGTCCGGGAAAAATCCCGAACACTAAACATCCAACGGCCAATATCACTGGAGGAAGCCACATTAGAAAGCTGGGCATTTTAGTTTTCTCAAACCTTTCAGGAAGCGATCCTGTAAAGGGTTTTATTCCCGCTACAAAACCAGCATAAAGCAATAATATCTTGGTAATTACAATTAAAACCATCAATAAAATTGCCATATTACCAAAATGCAATGTAGATTCATAGGTAAGTTCTTTTCCTATAAATCCAATTGTTGGAGGTATACCAGCACTAGAAAGTGCTGCTAAGAACCCAGCTATAGCAACTGGAAATAATACTTTTCTTAATCCGCGTAAAACAGTAGTATCTCTTGTCCCAGTTTGATGATCTATTATACCTGTAACCAAGAAAAGTGTTGCTTTATATAAAGCGTGCACAATTATAAATACTGCCGCTGCAGTAAGTGCATCTACAGTACCCTGTCCAATTAAAAATACTAAAATTCCTAAAGCAGATATCGTTGAATAGGCCAGAACTCCCTTAAGATCTGTTCTAAAGAGTGTATGGATGGCAGAATAGACCATAGTGATAGCCCCAACGATTATTAAAGTTGTATTCCAAAATTCATGATCTCCTAAAACAGGAGTTAACCTCATTAGAAGATATATCCCCGCCTTTACCATCGTTGCGGAGTGCAAATAGGTAGATACTGGAGTTGGTGCTTTCATTGCTCCTGGTAACCAGAAATGGAATGGGAATTGTGCCGATTTAGTGAAGCCTGCTCCAAAAATAAGAGCTACTACTAAAATATAATAAGGATTAGAAGCAATCTCAGGATTCATTGTTAGCATTTCAGCAATGCTATAAGTCCCAGTAATTGATCCTAAAAATAATGAACCTACCAATAACGAAAGACCTCCAATCCCTGTTATTGCTAATGCTATTAATGCAGATTTTCTAGATTCTCGACTTGTATTATTAAATCCAATCAGGAAAAAAGATGAGATACTTGTTAATTCCCAGAAAACAAATAGTGAAATCAGGTTGTCAGATAGCACAAGGCCAAGCATAGCGGCCATGAACATACTCAAATATCCATAAAATCTGTCTAAATATTTATGACCTTTTAAATATGCTGATGTATATACAAATACCAGAAATCCGATTCCGGTAATCATTAATGAGAATAGGAGGGAAAGTCCGTCTAAAGTAAAACCAAGGTTTACACCAAAAGCCGGAATCCAGGAATGGAATTGAGAAATTACCTCTCCATTTGAAATTCTACTAATGAATTGAGCAAAGTAAACAAATAGCGCTAATGGAATCCCTGCCGCAAGGATAGAAAATTTCCCTTTAAAAAATTTTCCAGTAAAAACCAGAAAAAGAGAAAAAACAAAACCTAAGAGTATAGCTATAAGCATGGGCAACTTCAAAATTCAGTGTTCCGCAAATATAATAGTTATTATTGAGGAATAAGAACACTAGTTCCATATAAAATACAAAGCATTATACAGAATTAAATCTATAAATATAAACCCTATGCTCCTGAAATTAAAAAATTAATTATTGTTTATCAATAATTAATTAGTAGGTTTGTTATTGAAAAACGATAATAAATAAGTATGAGATCTTCAGAATGGACTAAAAATATTTTCAGTGTAACTTATTATTTGCTGGTTATTGGGTGGATACTTCTATTGGGCATATTACTTTACGCTATATTCATTAATTCTGATGAAATTCTAGAAGTTATGGGAGATGCTGAGGAATTTCAAATCAAATCGGAGAACGCCCTTTATACTTGTCTAACATATGGATTATTGTCTGGCGCACTTTGGATTTATATATTATATGTATTTAAAAATCTAATACAGAATCTAATTTATGGCCCGTTATTCACAAAGCTACAGATCGCTAGCTTCAATTTAATTGGTCAATTAATAATTTTTACAAGCATTTTAGATGCATTATCTATAGTGATTGTAAAAGCAATACTTAATAGCCGTTTAGAAATAGAATTTGACTTATTTGACTTTTGGTTTGTAATTGCAATAGGTACATTTTTAATATTTCTATCTCAGATTTTTAATAAGGCCCGAATGCTAAAACAAGAAAACGATTTAACCGTTTAGATTATGGCTATAATTATAAACTTAGATGCCGTTTTAGATAAAAGAGGGATGAAGAGCAATGAGCTAGCTGAAGCTATAAATATTACTACCGCCAATCTTTCTATACTTAAAACTGGGAAAGCAAAAGCAGTTAGATTTTCTACCTTAGAAGCTATTTGCAAAGTTCTGGAATGTCAACCTGGAGATATTCTGGAATATATCGATGAAGATTAATAGTAGACTTTAGGTTATTGCTTATTTTAGAGCCTAAAACCTTATACCACGATGCGTAAATTTTTATTTCTATTGCTTATTTCTGCTGTTTCATTCTCTCAAACCAATACTTATGAGATATCTTTTGATAATGCAATTCATCACGAAGCTAAAATTAAAGCTAGCTTTCCAAATGTAAAATCGCATGAACTTGTTGTTTCCATGAGTAGATCTTCTCCTGGAAGATATGCTATTCATGAATTTGCTAAAAATGTCTATGCATTTAAGGCTACAGATAGTAAAGGGAACCAATTGGAAGTGACCAGAAAAGATCCATATTCCTGGAATATAACTGGACATGATGGAACCGTAAATGTTGAATATTCGTTATTCGGGAATCGGGCAGATGGCACCTATTCTCAAATAGATAACACCCATGCGCATCTAAACATGCCTGCTACTTTTATGTATGCCGAAGAACTTGATCATAGACCCATAGAAATAACTTTCAACACACCCGAAAATTCAAATTGGAAGGTTGCCTCGCAACTTAAGCCAGTTGAAGGAAACACCTATATGGCTCCAGATCTTTATTATTTTATGGATAGCCCCACAGAATTAAGTGATTTTAGCTTAAGGGAATTCAAATTGGATGGAAAAAATATCCGATTTGCATTACATCACGATGGTACTGATGCGGAATTGGATGAGTATTTTGATCAGGTAAAGCGAATTGTACAACAAGAAAAGCAAGTTTTTGGGGAATTACCTGATTATGATTATGATGAATACACCTTTATAGCTTGCTATTTACCTAATGTATCTGGCGATGGAATGGAGCATAGAAATAGTACTATTTTAACGGACACCGAAAGTTTAAAGGATGGAGGAATGAAAGGAAATATAGGTACTGTTTCTCATGAATTTTTTCACTCTTGGAATGTGGAAAGAATAAGACCGAACGATCTGGAGCCATTTAATTTTTCTAAGGCTAATATGTCAGGATCTTTATGGTTTGCAGAAGGTTTCACAAGTTATTACACCAATCTCATTCTTCATAGAGCCAAAGTTTTGACTGAAGAAGAATATGTGAAGAGCTTAAATGGGACTTTCAACTATGTTTGGAATTCCCCAGCGCATCAATTTTTTAATCCAATTGAAATGAGTTATCAAGCTCCTTTCGTAGATGCAGCGACTTCAGTAGATCCTGTAAATAGAGAAAATACCTTTATATCTTATTATTCTTACGGAAGCATTCTTGGACTAGCATTAGATTTAGAACTTAGAAGTAAAGGTTTGAATTTAGACGATTTCATGAAGCAGGTTTGGAATACCTACGGAAAAACAGAGGTTTCCTATACAATTGAAAATCTTCAGGAAAGTCTAAAAAAATACGCAGGATCAGAAATTGCAGATAAATTCTTCGAAAACTATATCTATAAAAGCGAAATGCCTAAGTATAATGAGCTTTTTGTATCGGTAGGATTAAACCTTAAGCAAGATGCTGAAAAAGGATATTTTGGAGCATCACTGAAAATTAATGACAGTTTAGTACAAATAATAAGCAATCCAAAGATTGCTAGTCCAGCATATACAGCGAATTTAACTAGTGGAGATAAAATAACTACTGTGAATGGAAGCCTTATTTCCTCCATGGAAGATTGGGAAAACATCTTAAAAGAAAGCAAACCAGGAACTGAATTAAATATTTCTTATACGAGAGACAAGAAGGAAGCTAAGACAAAGGTTACACTTTCTAAAGATCCAACCTATACTATTAGCATCGATGAGAATGCAGATAAAAAAGCTGTAAAAACTAGAGAAGCTTGGTTAGCCACGAAATAAAAATTAATTTACATATCCTTCAATAGGCTCAGGGTGACATTCTGCTGTTACATTGAGCCTGTCAAAATGTGAATAAAGTCTAAAACAAAAAAAAAGCCTGTAGAAATTCAACAGGCTTTTTAAATATAATTTTTCAGCTAATTAATCAGCCAATACGATCGCTTTATTATCTTTCATTTCAAGCACACCACCTTTAATTGGGTAGAATAGTACATTGTTAGCTTCTTTCCTGAAAGCTGAAGGAAGACTTTTTAGCATTTCTGGACTTGCCGATACTAAATCTATCTTTACTTCCCCTTCTACTAAAAGTGAAACAATTGCAGCATGATGATTTAACATCTGAAATTCGCCATCAATTCCGGGAACTCTCACCGATACTACTTCTGCACCAAATACAACTGCTTCCGGAGTAACTATTTCTAAATACATATTTTTTAGTATTGAGTAGTTAGTATTAAGTAATTAGAAAAATGATCTCTCAAATCTAATATCTCAAATCTAAATACTAGTTTATGATTCAGCTAACATTTTATCTCCAGCCTCAATAGCTTCTTCAATAGAACCTTTAAGGTTAAATGCAGCTTCAGGATATTTATCTAATTCCCCATCCATGATCATGTTAAACCCTTTGATAGTTTCTTTAATATCTACCAAAACTCCTTTAAGACCAGTAAACTGTTCTGCAACGTGGAATGGCTGAGACAAGAAACGTTGTACACGTCTTGCTCTATATACCGCTTGCTTATCTTCTTCAGAAAGTTCTTCCATCCCAAGAATAGCGATAATATCCTGTAATTCTTTATAACGTTGTAACAATTCTTTTACTCGTTGTGCACATCTATAGTGCTCTTCCCCTAAAATTTCAGCAGTAAGAATTCTTGAAGTAGAATCCAAAGGATCTACTGCAGGGTAAATACCTAACTCTGCAATTTTACGAGAAAGTACTGTTGTAGCATCCAAGTGAGCAAATGTTGTGGCTGGTGCTGGATCTGTTAAATCATCTGCAGGTACGTAAACCGCTTGCACAGATGTAATAGATCCATTTTTTGTTGAAGTAATACGTTCCTGCATCGCACCCATTTCGGTTGCTAATGTTGGTTGGTATCCTACCGCAGACGGCATACGTCCAAGAAGTGCAGATACTTCAGATCCTGCCTGTGTAAAACGGAAGATGTTATCTACGAAGAAAAGTACATCTTTCCCTTGTCCTTCTCCTGCTCCATCACGGAAATATTCAGCAATGGTAAGTCCAGAAAGTGCAACACGTGCACGTGCTCCTGGTGGCTCATTCATTTGTCCAAATACGAAAGTTGCTTTAGATTCTTTTAAAGCAGCTTTATCTACTTTAGATAAATCCCATCCGCCTTCTTCCATAGAGTGCATGAATTCGTCTCCGTATTTAATAATACCAGACTCCAACATCTCTCTCAAAAGGTCATTCCCTTCACGAGTTCTTTCTCCAACTCCAGCAAATACTGAAAGTCCACCGTGCCCTTTTGCTATATTGTTAATTAATTCTTGAATTAATACGGTTTTACCTACTCCGGCTCCACCAAATAAACCAATTTTACCACCTTTTGCATAAGGCTCAATTAGATCTATTACTTTAATTCCTGTATATAATACTTCTGTAGAAACAGATAAGTCTTCAAATTTTGGAGAATCACGGTGAATTGGCAAACCAGCATCACCTGCTTTTGGCAAAACATCTAATCCATCAATAGGATCTCCGATCACGTTGAATAAACGCCCATAAACTTCTTTTCCTATTGGCATTTGAATTGGAGCTCCAGTCGCAACAACTTCTACACCTCTACTTAATCCATCTGTAGAATCCATAGATACAGTTCTTACAGTATTTTCACCAATATGTGATTGTACTTCAAGAACCAAAATAGAACCATCTTTTCTGGTAATTTCTAGGGAATCGTAAATATTTGGCAAATCAGCGTTATCTGCGTTGAAAACTACATCAACTACAGGGCCTATAATTTGTGCAACTTTACCTGTGATTTTAGACATTATCTAATTCTTTATGTTTAATATTGAAATCTTTGAAATAAGTTGGATAAAAATGAATTTATCTTAACCTATTTTCAGGCTGCAAATATAGTTTTTTCTTTATAAAAACATATAAGCTAATGCACAACTTTTTTTCAAGTTTTTTAAAAATTTCGTTTCAGAAGTAAATTACCTTAAAAACAATACGCACAGCAAGTTGTATTGAAAAATATCCCAACAAAAAATACCCTTCTCAGTGTGAGAAGGGTATTTTAGAAACTATAGGTATTTTAAATATTATTCTACTGTAACAGATTTAGCCAAATTTCTTGGTTGATCTACATTTTTACCAAGCATCACTGCAATATGGTAAGAAAGCAGCTGCATAGGGATTGTGGTTAACAGCGGAGTTAGAGATTCTATTGTATCTGGAATTTCAATTACATAATCTGCAATATCTCTCACTTCTTCATCACCTTCAGTAACTATTCCAATTATTTTTCCTTTTCTGGATTTAATTTCCTGAATGTTACTTACAACTTTATCATAATGACCCATTTTAGTTGCTATAACCACAACTGGCATTTGCTCATCAATCAATGCAATAGGACCATGTTTCATTTCTGCTGCAGGGTATCCTTCAGCATGGATATAAGAAATCTCCTTTAATTTCAAGGCTCCTTCTAAAGCAACTGGGAAATTATAACCTCTACCTAGATAAAGACAATTTGTAGCTTCTTTGTATTTAAAAGCGATATCTTTAATATGCTCATTCGTAGTTTCTAGAACCTTAGCGATCTTTGCAGGAATGGCCTCCAATTGCTGTAAATGATGTCTAAAATCTGAATCGGATATTGTACCTCTATATTTAGCTAATTTTAAAGCCATTAAAGTAAGTACTGTGATCTGAGTAGTAAATGCTTTTGTTGAAGCAACTCCTATTTCTGGACCAGCATGAGTATATGCTCCCGCATGAGTTTCTCTAGATATTGAGGAACCTACAACATTACAAACTCCAAATACAAAAGCTCCTTTTTCTTTAGCTAATTTAATTGCAGCCATAGTATCTGCAGTTTCCCCACTTTGGGATATAGCTATTACTACGTCATTTTCGTAAATAACAGGATTTCTATATCTAAATTCAGATGCATATTCTACTTCAACAGGAATTCTAGCAAGATCTTCAAAAATATATTCTGCTACCAGTCCTGCATGCCAAGAAGTTCCACACGCAACAATTAAAATTCTTTTTGCCTTAGCAATGCGCTCGATATTATCATCTACTCCAGCCATTCTAATGATGCCTTCATCAACTAACATTCGCCCTCTATAGGTATCTGTTATAGCACTAGGCTGCTCATAGATCTCTTTAAGCATAAAGTGATCGTAACCTCCTTTTTCAATCTGCTCTAAATTCAATTGCAATTCTTGAACATAAGGATCTACTAAAGAGTCATCTTGTATTTTCCTAACTTTAATTTCTTTACCAAGTCTTACTACAGCCATTTCTCCATCTTCAAGATAAATAGCATTATTAGTAAACTCAATAAATGGAGAAGCGTCTGATGCTATAAAGAATTCGTTTTCACCAATTCCAATAGCTAATGGACTACCTAACCTAGCAACTACTAATTCGTTCTCTTTTCTCTTGTCAAAAACGGTGATTGCATAAGCCCCAACGGTTTGGTTAAGTGCAATTTGCACTGCCTTCCCCAACATTACATTTTCATTGATCATTACATCTTCAATAAGATTCACCAACACTTCTGTATCGGTATCAGATTGAAAAGTATAACCTCTTTTTATTAATTCCTTTTTAAGCGAAGAATAATTTTCTATAATCCCATTATGAATTATAACTAAGTTCCCTGAATTAGAATAATGTGGATGCGAATTCACATCATTTGGAACACCATGTGTTGCCCATCTTGTATGACCAATTCCTACATTACCACTCGTAGAAGTGGTAGCCTTAAATTTTGCTTCAAGATCTGCAACTTTACCTTTTGTCTTACAAAGATTTAGTTCTTTTCCATCAAACAATGCAATACCAGCACTATCATAACCTCTATACTCTAATCTATGTAGCCCTTTTAATACTATAGGATAAGCTTCTCTATGCCCTATATAACCGACAATTCCACACATAATCTAATTGTTTGTTTCTGTATAATAAATATTAAATTTCAATCTTTTGTCCGCATCGGGAGAAAGGTTCCCATGCAGCACAGTACCTTCAGGAGAAATAACAGCTGAACTAGGAACTCTTGCAATACTATCTATTGTAGTTTTCAAGGCAGAATTTGTAACCACATTGGTGTTCTGCATAACCACCAATCCCAATTTTACATTGGTAGTATTATTATTTAAAATTTGTATAATATGATCTGTGATTCTAATCTTATATTTTATTCCTTCCCCCGTCTCTTCTCTTTCAAGTGCGGGAGCGTGGTTTGGATCTTGCGTAGCAGCTGTAGAAGTAAACACATAATAATCAATAATTGGTTGATAAGTTTCTAAATTATAAAGGTAAATATTTTCCGGCTCAGCATCTCCACCATCAACCCTATCTTGATCAACAAAAAAGGTCAAATTCGCCTCGTTAATCAACCAGTTATTAGCTCTCAATTCAGCTAATTCTGCTTCATCTTCAAATAACTTAATTACTGTAACTGTACCTTCTCCTCCCTTTAAATATAATTTCTCCGCACCTATTCCCTTATTAGCTCCACTTATTTCTGAAGCAATTGCAGCTGGAAATTCTTGAGAAAATGTATTTACTGTATTAGATCCGAAATTTAATTTATATGAAGAAGACTGTCCTATTAATTCTGTAATATCACCGTCCCCATCAGAATCTGAAGCATCTGTAACTTGAGAAGTATAATAAATAGTAATTCCAGCATCTGCATTAGTCGCGCTATTGAAATCAAGCAGTAACAAATTACCATCACCATTTAGTGGCTCAGCTTTAAAATAAATTCCTCTAATAAAATTCCTGAAGTTGTTATTATTAAAAAGCTCAGAAGACCCTACCTTATCAATAATATTCTCTTGAAAGAATTGCACAGGTAAATTTACTCGAAGTCTAGGCGCATCAAAAATAGTATCTACTTCGTTTTCATCATTAAATTCTCCATGCACCACTTCTGCATTTGATGGGAAAAAACTTTCATTTGAATATAGAGGAGAACCAACTAAACTATTTTCAAAAACAGGACCCTGATTTGAGTAATACTTTTGAACACTTGCAAAATCTGCTTCTGGATCAAAATTATTAATGAAAAAATTAGATCTACTTATGGTTAATTTATAAGGAGAATTCCCAAAAAGAGAATCTAATTGATAAACAGCATTTCCATCTTCTCCCGCTTCTAGTTCAGTATTAAAATAAGGTAATGTTAGTACTACACTATCTACAACAGCATCCGTTCCAAATTCAGGATTTGTAGTACCTAAGGATAACTGCGTTAAAACACTCGAAACTTGCTGTCCATAAACAGGGTCATTATAAACTCCTAACGAATTTACGGGAAGCCCATTAGTTTGAACTGGACCAATCTTATTGCTATAACCAATTATTCCAGCCTCGTATAAAGGGATAGAATCAAATTGACCAATAAGCCTTCCTCCAATGGTATTAAAATCATTATCACATGAGGTAAATGCTAAAACCATTAGCAAAGCTAAAGGAACTAAGCGTGCTCTTTTCAAAAATATCATTCGGTATAAATTACTTATTGCGATAAAACTTGAGTGTTGTAAAAATCTTGGTATGCCGTAGAAAATTCCTCAGGAGTTTTATAATCCAAAACAGGTTTTTCCAATTTCTTTAAGTATTTTGATAGTTCTGCAGGTATGTCATCTCCTCCAATAATTACTGCGTCAGAGTTATCTATTGCAGTTTTCATCAAATTAACATAAGTTGGTTTTTTCAAATGTTTTACATTATCATTATCCAACCCATCAAAAAGAATTTTTTTGTGCATGCTTGTATCTAACGACTCATCGAAACTTTGATTGTATACAGATGTAACAATTTTTGCGCCAGAAAATAATGGCTCGTTTCCATAATAATTTCTTAGATATAATGGCAATAAGGAAGATAGCCAACCATGGACATGAATAATATCTGGAGCCCAATTTAATTTCTTAACTGTTTCTATTACTCCTTTTGCAAAGAAAATTGCGCGCTCATCGTTGTCTGGAAATAAATTTCCTTCTTCATCTGTAAGTGTTGCTTTTCTTTTGAAATAATCTTCGTTATCTATAAAGTAAACCTGCATCCGTTCTTTTGGAATAGATGCAACCTTAATAATTAACGGCATATCCAAATCATCAATCACCAAATTCATTCCAGACAATCTAATCACTTCGTGCAATTGATGCCTTCTTTCATTGATGTTGCCATAACGCGGCATAAAAATCCTAATTTGTCCTCCTAAACCATTTACCATTCTGGCAGCTTCAAAAGACATAGATGATATATCGGTTTCGGGCAAGTAAGGTATAACTTCAGATGATACGTACAATATCCTCTTATCTTTCATAAATATTTTGCTTTTGCGAATAAAAAACACGCAAAATTACAAAATTTTATGCAGTTTGCCCTTAATATATTAAGTTTGCACGCTGTTAATTTTATAAAAAAATGCAGATTATTAAAGAGAAAGCGGCCTTAAGAGAGGTTATTTCTAAATTAAAATCCGAAGATTCCCGTATAGGATTCGTGCCTACAATGGGCGCATTGCACAATGGGCACTTGTCTTTAGTTAGACAAGCTGCTACAGATTGCGACGTGGTAGTAGTGAGTATATTTATTAATCCAACCCAGTTTGATAACACTACAGATCTAGATAATTACCCTAGAACACTAGATTCTGACGTTAAAAAGTTGGAAGAATTAGATCTTAATCTTATCATTTTCACTCCAACGGCAATTGAACTTTACAATAAGCAGATTGTGTCCGAACATTTTCAATTTGACGGTTTGGAATATGAAATGGAGGGGAAATTTAGAAATGGACATTTTGACGGAGTTGGAACGGTAGTAAAAAAACTTTTTGAAATCGTACAACCAGACAAAGCTTTTTTTGGGGAAAAAGATTTCCAACAATTACAAATAATAAAAACGCTCGTAAAGCGCTACCAACTTGGAGTAGAAGTAATAGGCTGTCCAATTTATAGAGAAAACAACGGATTAGCAAGGAGTTCTAGAAATGAACGACTAACTCCAAAAATTCGTCTTGAAGCTTCTTTTATACACGAAACACTCTTGAAAGTTAAAGATAAATTTGGCACAGAAAGTGCAAATCAAATAGCAATATGGGTTGAAAATGAGTTTAAAGCTCACCCCTATTTTAAATTGGAATATTTTGAAATTGCAGATAGTGAAACTTTAAAGCCAATAACTACGGAAATTGGCGATAAAAAATTTCGTGCATTTATCGCGGTATATTCTGAAGACATTAGGCTTATAGATAATATAGCCTTAAACTATTAAAAAAATTATATGTTGATTCACGTAGTAAAATCTAAAATCCATCGCGTAAAATGTACCGGCGCAGATCTTAATTACATTGGAAGTATAACCATAGATCAAGATCTTATGGAAGCTGCCAACATTATTGAAGGCGAAAAAGTTCAAATTGTAAATAATAATAACGGAGAACGCATAGAAACTTACGCAATTCCTGGCCCAAGAAATTCCGGCGAGATCACTCTAAACGGAGCCGCTGCAAGAAGAGTTGCAAAAGGAGATATCCTTATTCTTATTACTTATGCCATAATGGAATTAGAAGAAGCAAAAACTTTTAAACCTGCTTTGGTTTTCCCAAATGAAGAAAGCAATCTATTAAATTAATTCTTGAAGAAAACCACAATTAAAATTCTAAAGATCATACTCCCGCTTTCGCTGGGAGTTTTTTTGATCTGGTTTTCAATTAGAAATTCTACACCTCTAGAAAGAGAGGAACTCTTGAATAACATTAGATCTGCAAATCCAATCTTTATTCTTATTTCTATAATTTGTGGACTTCTATCTCATCTTTCAAGAGCTTATAGATGGAAATTTCTTCTCGAACCTTTAGGCTATAAACCCAAATTTCCAAACAGTTTTATGGCTGTGATGGTAGCTTACCTTGCAAATTTCGGGATCCCAAGATCAGGAGAAGTACTTAGAGGTGTTACAATTTCCAGTTATGAAAATATTCCTTTTGAAAAAGCCTTTGGAACTATAATTTCTGAAAGAATTGCAGACTTTATTATGCTTTTACTTGTAGTTACAGCTGCGATGATTCTTCAAACAGAATATCTTTTATCTTATTTTGAAGATAACAATATCAATCCATTTTTAACTTTCGCAATCTTACTTGGGCTTATAGCTGTTGGCGTTTTAGTGTTGAAATTGATTAGAAATTCTAAAATTGGCATTTTCAAAAAAATAAAAAAATTCGCAAAAGGACTTTTAGAAGGAATGCGAAGTATATTAAAAATGAAGCAGAAAGGAGCTTTCCTTTTTCATACCTTTTTTATATGGATCATGTATATCTGCATGTTCTATTCATTAATATTTACAGTGCCAGAAACTGCGAATCTACCATTTGGAGTAGTATTATTGGCTTTTGTTGTAGGCTCCTTTGCAATTTCAGCCACCAATGGCGGGATCGGGGTTTACCCTATAGCTATAGGAGCAAGTCTTATGCTTTTTGGCATTAGCAAACAGGGAGGAGAAGCCTTTGGATGGATCACATGGGGAACACAAACTTTGCTCATCATTATTGTAGGAGGACTTTCATTTTTGTTTCTTCCCATTTATAATCGTAAAAAATAAAAATCCTATATTGGGCATGACAATTAAACTTAATATATGTATAAAAAACTACTTTTAATTTGTCTGTTTATTGCCCCTAACCTATTTACAGCACAAACCGTTTACAAATCTTTAAAGTCCTCAAAGCTAGGAGAAGAGAGAGAATTAAAAATTCAACTTCCTAGAAATTACGACAAAAATAAAGAGAAATCCTATCCTGTCCTCATCGTTTTAGATGGCGATTATTTGTTTGAACCTGTAGCAGGAAACGTAGATTTCTACTCCTACTGGGAAGATATTCCAGAGATGATCGTTGTAGGAATCAATCAAAGTAATTCTAGAGATTCAGATGCTTTTTATGACACAGAACGTTTTCTACCTTCAGAAACCGGGGCGAAATTCTTTGAATTTATAGGTATGGAATTAATGACCTATTTAGACTCTCAGTATCGCACAGCGCCTTTTAGAGTAATTATGGGACATGATTACACCTCAAATTTCATTAATTACTATCTGCTTAAAGAAAATCCGCTTTTTCAAGGTTATATTAATATTAGTCCAGATCTGGCACCGGAAATGGCAGACAGAGTTTCAGCGGCTTTAACCAAATCTGAAAGTAAAATTTGGTACTATCTAGCTACTGCTGAAGAAGATATTCCTTCTTTGAAAGAAGATATATTGAATTTTGATAATCAATTGAAAAATATAGAAAACAAAAATGTAAAATATAATTTCGATAATTTTCCAAAAGGATCTCACTATACTTTGGCCGGAAATGCCATTCCAAAAGCTATTGAGCAGATCTTCGAAGTTTATAGACCTATTTCCATTTTCGACTATAATCGAACATTATTACAAACATCGGTTTCTTCCTATGATTATTTAGTTGAAAAATATGAGAGTATTCAAACCTTATTTCATGTTAATAAGCAAATAAGATTGAATGATTTTATGGCAGTATATAATGCTATAGAAAAAACTGAAAAATGGGAAGAGCTTCATGATCTCTCTAAACTTGCAGATAAGCATTATCCAAAAACCATGCTTGGAACTTATTTTGAAGCTAGATTTGAAGAAGAAACAGGGAATCCTAAAAAAGCAATGCGTAATTACCAAAATGGCTATGGAAAAGAATCTATTTCTTTTTTAACAACAGATTTCATGCTTGAAAAAGCAGATAAAATCAAGAAGGATTTCGGATATTAACTGCTTATTAGAACAAATCAGGTTTTCATTTCAATTGTATTATGGCGAAGCTAAAAACCACATTTTATTGTCAGAATTGTGGCACACAACATTCCAAATGGCAGGGACAATGTTCTGCCTGTAAAGAGTGGAATACACTGGTAGAAGAAGTGATTCAAACTCCAGATAAAATAGATTGGAAATCACCTACCACTAGAGAGACAAAAAAGGTTTCTAAACCTCTCAAAATTGCTGAAATAGAAGTTTCTTCGGAAACAAGGTTAGACACCAATAACTCAGAGTTAAATAGAGTTCTCGGCGGAGGAATAGTGCCAGGATCACTTACGTTATTAGGAGGAGAGCCAGGAATTGGAAAGAGCACTTTATTGCTACAGATCTCTCTTCATTTAAGCCATAAAACCTTATATGTTTCCGGAGAGGAAAGTCAGCAACAAATTAAAATGCGGGCAGAACGCATAAATCCTAATCCTGCTAATTGTTATATTCTTACGGAAACCAAAACCCAGAATATATTTAAGCAGATTGAAGCTTTACAACCCGAAATTGTAATTGTAGATTCTATTCAAACTTTACATAGCGATTATATCGAAAGTTCCCCTGGCAGCATCTCCCAAGTTCGGGAATGTACAGCAGAATTAATAAAGTTTGCAAAAGAATCAGGAGTGCCTGTAATTTTGATTGGGCACATCACCAAGGAGGGAAGTATTGCAGGCCCAAAGGTCTTAGAACACATGGTAGATACCGTTTTACAGTTTGAAGGCGATAGAAACCATGTCTATAGAATTTTAAGAGCTAATAAAAATAGATTTGGATCTACTCATGAGTTGGGGATTTATGAAATGCTGGGGAGTGGATTGCGAGAAGTCTCCAATCCATCTGAAATATTGATTTCAAAAAATGATGAAGGCCTAAGCGGGACTGCAATTTCTGCAACCTTAGAAGGCATGAGGCCATTAATGATCGAAATTCAAGCTTTGGTAAGCTCTGCCGTTTATGGAACACCACAGCGCTCTACAACCGGCTACAATTCCAAACGATTAAACATGCTTCTGGCTGTGCTGGAAAAACGCGCGGGTTTTAGATTAGGAGCAAAAGATGTTTTTCTAAATGTTACCGGAGGGATTAGTGTAGACGATCCTGCGATAGATCTTGCCGTTATTGCGGCTATACTATCATCTAATGAAGATATTGCGATTCCTAAAGATATTTGTTTTGCTGCTGAAATTGGATTGGCAGGAGAAATAAGACCGGTACCAAGAGCAGAGCAGCGTATTATGGAAGCAGAGAAACTAGGTTTTTCTAGTATTATGATCTCTACACAAACTAAACTTCCTAAAGCCAACTATGCTATTACAATACAAAAAGTAGCGAAAATTGAAGATGTGGTTAGCTATCTATTTGAATAATCTGGCATAATTACTGCTTTTTACAGGTCCAAATATTGATATAATGAAGAGTAGAGTTTTATGGCTTTTATTACTAATTCTAATTTTAGAAGGCTGTTCTGAAATTAACAAAGCCAAAGATTTAATTAGCAATCCCTCTGCACGAGAAATATATCAAAGAGATTTAAAAATTAATGACCAGCTATTTGCAATCTGGGAGACAGAAAAAGAAAAGTCGCTACAAAATGACAGTATTTTTATTGAATTACCTTATCACGAATCTGGTAAGTTTTTCCCAAAAAGCTTTTCTGTTTATACTTATCTAATAGAACTTCATCGCGGAGACTTGCTTTCGGTAAATATTAAGCAAGATTCTACCTCATCCCTAACTTTTATTGACGTTTTCTCGATGGAGAATTCAACTTATAAAAAAATTAAAAGTTCAGATTTCAGAAAACCGGAACTGCAATTTGAAATTGAAAAAGACAATCTCTACAAAGTTGTTATTCAGCCTGAAATTGATGCCAGTTCATTTTTTAATATAGAAATACAAAGATCTCCAGTATATCTTTTTCCCGTTGCAGGTGGGAAAAACCGGGATGCCCAAAGCTTTTGGGGTGCTCAGCGAGATGGAGGCAAACGATCTCATGAAGGAATTGATATTTTCGCTAGTCGGGGGACACCTGTAATAGCAACTGTGGATGGAAGAATCACCTCTAGCGGAGAGAAAGGTTTGGGAGGAAAACAAGTTTGGCTACGAGATACAAAAAGAGGACAATCCTTATATTATGCACATTTAGATAGTGTAGCTCCTATCAAAAATTATCAGGTTAAAGCTGGAGACACCTTGGGTTTTGTGGGAAATACAGGAAATGCCAGAACTACTGCTCCCCATTTACATTTTGGTATTTATCGCAGATATGGAGGTGCAATTAATCCTTATTATTTTATTAAGCAGAATGAAAATAAGGAACCCATAGACAGCTCTTTTCTCCCGAAGAATCAGCTGGCAATAGTTAATAACCTTGCAAATCTACGCAACTCCAATTCAGTAAAAAATTCTCAAATAATTCAGAAACTTTCCACAGGAGACACCATCCATATTTTAGGAAAAACTCTTGATTGGTATCATATCAAAGCCTCAAGTTCTATGAATTCATCTTTTCTTCATTCTTCCCTAGCAAGCCCCCTAAATTAGGGAGCAGGATTAGGGATTTGTTCGTGTACCTCATTTATCTCCTCTATAATTTTATCTGAAAGTTCTAAATCTATACTTCCAATATTTTCTTTTAATTGATCTAGGGTTGTTGCGCCTATAATATTACTGGTTACAAAGGGTTGCATATTTACAAATGCCAATGCCATTTGCGCAGGTTTTAACTGATGATCTTTAGCAATGTTCACATACTTTTCAATAGCCTTTACGGCTTGAGCATTTCCATACCTATTGTATTGAGGAAAAAGAGTTAACCTCCCTTTTGCGTTTTTATCGTTTAAATATTTACCACTAAGAGAACCCATTCCTAATGGCGAATATGGAAACAAGCCCACCTCTTCTCTATGATAAATTTCAGTTAAACCTATTTCATCTTTTCTATTAATTAAACTATAGGGATTCTGAACTGTACTAATTTTCGGAGCTCCGTTTCTAGCCTCTTCCAAGCATCGCATTACTCCATATGGAGATTCATTAGAAAGTCCGATCTTTCTAATCTTACCTTCTTTAATAAATTCATTTAAATTGAAAAGGATCTCTTTAAAATTATCTTCCCATTCTTCAAATGGATCATTTATAAACCCTCTCTTTCCGAAGAAATTAGAATTTCTCTCTGGCCAGTGCAATTGATACAGATCTATATAATCTGTCTTTAATCGCTTTAAACTATTGGAAAGTGCATCATTCATAGCATCCTTAGAAAAACCTAAATTAGGCCTAATATGAGCCACGGCTTTTCCTGGACCAGCAATTTTGGTAGCTAATACTACTTTATCTCTATTACCCGATTTCTGAAACCAAGTTCCTATAATTTTTTCTGTACTTCCCTGAGTTTCTTTACTTGCTGGAGTGGAATACATCTCAGCGGTATCTATAAAATTCACTCCTTGCTCTAATGCATAATCCATCTGAGCATGCCCCTCTTCCTCTGTGTTCTGTTCACCCCACGTCATAGATCCCAAACAGATCTTACTTACTTTAATATCGGAATTTGGAAGATTTGTATATTTCATAATGAGAGTTTAAATTTTTTCTGAAGAAGATTTAATAATTTTTAATTAGTATAAGTAGAATCAATTTCAAGTAATACAGGGCAATGATCACTATGCATAGCATCCTGAAGGATCACAGCGCGCCTCAGCTTGGATTCCATTGGCTTAGAGATCAAATTATAATCTATACGCCAGCCTTTATTATTCGCTCGTGCGTTAGCTCTGTAGCTCCACCAAGAGTATTGATCTACAGCTTCTTTATTAAGATGACGAAAAGAGTCTATAAAGCCACTATTCATAAATCCATCTATCCACTCTCTTTCTATAGGAAGGAATCCTGATGTGTTTTTTAATCTTACAGGATCGTGTATATCTACCGCTTCATGACAAATATTATAATCACCACAAATAATTAAATTTGGGATTTGCATTTTTAAATTATCTATATATACTTGAAAACCGGCCATAAACTGAAGTTTAAACTCCAATCTATTAATATTAGTTCCTGAAGGAAGATATAGGCTCATTATTGAAAAACCATCAAAATCTGCTCTAATATTTCGACCCTCAAAATCCATAGAATCTATCCCTGTGCCATATTCAACATGTTTTGGCTCATGTTTGCTTAAAATAGCAACTCCGCTATATCCTTTTTTTTGGGCTGGGTACCAGTAATTATATTTATATCCGGCATCTTCAAAAACACTAAGATCTAATTGATCTGGAGAAGCTTTTATTTCTTGAAGACAAACAACATCGGGATCTGCTGCATTTAACCATTCTATAAATCCTTTTCTAAGGGCTGCTCTAATTCCGTTGACGTTATAAGATATTATTTTCATGAATTTTAAAATTTCTCAAAAAAAAGGAATAGCAAATACTCTCAAATTTTTTGAAGATAGAATTAATGTGATTTAATATGGAATAGTGAGGGAGTTATTTAACTAAGAACCTTTTTACAATTCCAACATCTCTGGTTCCAATTCTTAATAGATAAACTCCGGTTGCTGCGTAAGACATATCTATATCATATTCATATCCCTGTCCGCTCACATTTTTAACTTGATTTTCAAGCATTTTTTGTCCTAGTAAATTATGAACAGTAATACGCAAAGGTTGGTTAAATTGGGTTTCTAGAAATATATTATAAACACCATCCCTGCCATTTGGATTTGCGCTTTGTTCAATGATCTCAAGATTTGCTTCATTCAGAAGAAAATCATCAATATTTAAAGTTGAATCTACAATTCTAACACTATAATCATGTGTAGTTCCAAAATCCATAACGCTACAAGGATTATTTAAATCTCCTCCAAAAGAAGTGTCTCCTGCTCGAACCCTTAGTAAGTGCTGACCTAAAGCTGCATCTTTTGGTAATGTGAAATCAAAAGAAAATGCAGTATTGGCAGTTGGAATATTCTCGGCAGAAATTAAAATTTCAGAGTCATCAAACGC
This sequence comes from Gillisia sp. CAL575, assembly GCF_000403785.1. Classification (GTDB taxonomy): domain Bacteria; phylum Bacteroidota; class Bacteroidia; order Flavobacteriales; family Flavobacteriaceae; genus Gillisia. The sequence goes on along the minus strand of NZ_APHJ01000019.1, from coordinate 99,439 downwards.
TCCATTATCGTTAAGATCTATCCACATAGAAAATTTTTCGTCTTGTGGATTATCAAAAAGGGTTTTAACAGTAACCGTAAATAAACCTTGAGAACGATCAAGATCGGTAGAAAATCCAATAAAATCTGCATATCCACTAGTACAAGGAATACGCTCGTTTAAAATATCTTCAAGCTGAAAATAACTAATTCCATCTCCAAAACTAGTACAGTCTGAGCCTACTGGAATACAATTTAAGTTAGCTACAGACTTTGTTTTAGAATTATTGGTATTATCCTGATCCTCTACTAAATTAGTTTCTGCATAAATTTTATATCTACCAGAATTAGAAAGATTTGCTTTTTGAGAAAAGGTATAAACCGCATTCTCTCCTACTGGAATTGTTCCTTGAAAAACTTCATTTATTTTTCTATTATTCTCAATTTTATAAGCAACAGGAATATTGGATTGTGGCTCTCCTCCAAAATTCTCGATGGTAACTGTTACATCTTCTGTAGAGGTTAAATTGAGTCCTGTTCTTGGAGAATCTATGGAGGTAATCCCTACATCTTTTGCAAATAAATTCTTAACCTCTATTGTAAGAGTATCGTTATTCTCGTTCTCATCTGTACCTAAATTGGTAGAAGCAACGAACGTATAGGATTGGCCAATAGTTCCAAGATTCGCATTTGTTGAAAACGTAAAATCAACAGAGCTTGTTCCAGGAACGGTACCTGTAAAAGTTTCAGTAATAACGGCTCCTCCATCTACAGAATAACTTACAGGAATATTAGTTTGAGAAGCGATTCCGAAATTTCGAATAGTCACAGTTACTACTTCAGATGAAGTTAAAGTTGAATTTGTAGGCGTCACCAACGCAACAATACCCACATCATTTGTAAAATCGGGAGCAAGCTTAAAAACGCCCACTCTATTCTTTCTATCTGAACTATCAAAATATTCTGCATTATGCCAAAAAGTTAGATCGTCTGCAGGATCTACTGTTAAATGAGCATAATCACCGTATCTTGAAGAAGGATCGGCGCTAACACCTTGTATTATAACTTCTTCCTTGACAGTCATCTGACCTTTAGGATCATTATTAAACCTTCCAGTATATCTTATCGATGGAAAAATTGGAGTTTCAGGACTGTCGTCTAATACCGTAAAGCCTAAACCAATATTCCCGTTTTTATCCATTCCAATACTTCCGGAGAATCTATCACTTTTATCTGGCGCATATGTTCCTTCCTGAAAAACTGACCATTGTCCCCCATCAGAAGGTTGTCTAAGCTCATACCAACGAATTCCGGCGTGCTCTGCCGCAGTAGCATCTACATCTACCACGAAATTCATTACTGCAGTGTTATATGTAGGAAAACGTCTATACTGAGTCATGTACATCATGGTGGCTTGTAAAACATCTACATCTGGAGTATCTCCTGGTTGAGCCAGATTTGAAAATGCACCCCCATCAAATGTTGCTATAAAAGGAGTAACTCCGTTATTAGTTCCTAATTCTTGAGATTCAGCAATAGTAGAATTTGCTGGTGAATTCCAATCTATATTGATATTCCATAATTTCAGATGATCTTCAGAAACACCAGCCCAGGCATCATCTTGTAAAAATACAATTGGAGAGTTTCCTCTTGGCGGTAGTTCTCCTCCCATGGCATGAAATCCCGCTGGACTGTAAAATCCATTTGTTCTAATACCAGGTAATGGAAATGAAATGACTTTAGCACTTTCCCCTGCTAACATTTTATCACGTTCAAAAACATAAACCACCTGACTTGTGCTTGCTGTATTTGAATTTTTATTTGTGGTAACATAATACCCATCGCTCCATACAGAAATTTTTGGATAATCTGGTAATGCTCCGTTTGTGGGGAATCTATAAGTATCCCAACCACCGTTCACAGGATCTGAAGTTTGTGAAACTGCAACTAAAAAACTTTCTGGTGTATCACTAAACTGAGTTATTAAAAAACGATCTGCAAATTCATCATAAAGTATAATTGGATCTCCTAAATTTTCGTTTGTAAATTCCCCTCCAATACTAGAAAGATCGGCGGGAGCAACAATTTGATTTCCTGATTTATCGAAAATAGAAAAAGCCGAATTATAGCCATTCACATAATGATTTGGACCGGCAGCCCCCGTAGGATCTGTAGGAGTAGACCTTGTGATGGCCGCATCAAAAGATAAAATTGGAGCTTTGGAAGGCAGTTTTCCCATTTTAGATTGAAGTGCTGCATCTTGGGATTTTGGAAAACCTTTACCGGGAACCACTTTATTAATCCCTCTATTCCTTGGATTCACTAACTTATATTCTGTAGAAGGCGCCTTCATTTTTCTTGTAGAAATAGCAGACACTGGAACTGCCATTGCAGAATCTATATAAACCGGCCCGGATGTTTCTCTTTTTTGCGCAGAAATCTGTAATGAAAAGAGAAAAATGAGTAAAATGAAATATCGTATAGTTTTAATCATATTAGCGTACAAGGAGAGCATCCTATTATTAAAACTTAAAAATAGGCATTTATAAAAAATAAAATAAATAAAAGCGGCAATTAATATATTAATTGCCGCTTTTATTTACAAAAAGGGAGCTTTAAATTAGTCCTTCATCCAGTGTTTAAAATCGATTTCTTGATTTATCAGTTTAGGCAACTCAGAGATCGCAACACGTTTCTGCTCCATTGTATCCCTATATCTAATAGTTACCGAATTATCCTCTAAAGAATCATGATCTACAGTTATACATAGCGGTGTTCCAGCAGCATCTTGTCTTCTATATCTTCTACCAATAGCATCTTTTTCGTCATACTGAACTTTAAAATCCCACTTAAGATCATCTATGATCTTTTGAGCTAACTCTGGCAATCCATCTTTCTTAACTAGCGGTAAAATAGCTGCTTTTGTTGGTGCCAAAATTGCCGGTAATTTTAATACCGTTCTAGAAGAACCATCTTCTAGTGTTTCTTCTTTTAAAGATGAAGAAAGAACTGCTAAGAACATTCTATCTAGACCTATAGATGTTTCTATCACATAAGGCACATAATTCTCATTCAATTCTGGATCAAAAAACCTAAGTTTTTTCCCTGAGAATTCTTCATGCGCTTTAAGGTCAAAATCTGTTCTAGAATGAATTCCTTCCAATTCTTTAAATCCAAATGGGAAATTAAATTCTATATCTGCTGCGGCATTTGCATAATGCGCTAATTTCTCGTGATCGTGAAATCTATAATTCTCTTCACCTAAATTAAGGGAATAATGCCACTTAATACGTTGCTCTTTCCAGTGCTCATACCATTTCATCTCATCTCCTGGACGCACAAAAAATTGCATTTCCATTTGTTCAAATTCTCGCATTCTAAAGATGAATTGTCTTGCTACTATTTCGTTTCTGAAAGCCTTCCCAATTTGAGCAATTCCAAATGGAATTTTCATTCTTCCTGTTTTCTGAACATTTGCAAAGTTCACAAAAATCCCTTGTGCAGTTTCTGGTCTCAAATAAAGATCGGTAGAAGTGTCTGCAGAAGCACCCATTTTAGTACCAAACATCAAATTGAACTGGCGAACTTCCGTCCAATTACGGGAACCTGTATCGGGATCGGCAATTTCTAATTCTTCAATTAATGCCTTTACATCTTCAAGATCTTCTTTAGTTAAAGAACTCGCCAATCGCTCTAAAATTCGTTTTCTGTCTGCTAAATATCCAAGCACTCGCGGGTTTGTAGAAACAAATTCTTCTTCATTAAACGCATCTCCAAATCGTTTCTTAGCCTTAGCTATCTCTTTTAATGCTTTGATGTTTAATTTTTCAGCATAATCTTCTACCAAAACATCTGCACGGTATCTTTTTTTGGAATCTTTATTATCTATTAAAGGATCTGTAAAAGCATCTACGTGACCAGAGGCTTTCCATGTTTTTGGGTGCATAAGAATAGAAGCATCTATCCCCACAATATTCTGATGCAATTGCACCATACTTTTCCACCAGTACTCTTTTATGTTCTTTTTTAATTCAGCTCCGTTCTGACCGTAGTCGTAAACAGCACTTAATCCATCGTATATTTCACTAGAAGCGAAAATATATCCATACTCTTTAGCATGGGAAACTACATTTTTAAATAAATCTTCTTGTTTTGCCATATCACAAAAATAAAAAAACCGCCCTGATAAATCTCAAGGCGGTTTGTGAAATTTGTTTTTTTATTAATTAAGGTTGAAAGTTGAAGTACCAATAAGTTGGGAACCTTCATAAACATAAACCTTATAAGCTCCGTCTACTAATTTATCTCCTTGAGTTTTTGAAAGGATACATACATCTAATTCTTCCTTTTCATAAAAAACCGTAGAAGTTGCACTGTACATCATAACCCCGCCTTCATGTTTCACGGCAATTTGATCTCCAACTAACTCGTTATCTGGATTGTAAACTTGCACATACATAGTTTTTTCTCCAGAAGGAGCAAGGTCATTAGAACTAATTGTAAAACACGTTCTTATTTGGTCTATTCTACGAGTTTTATCATTCTCAATCAATTTCCCGCTATTCCTCACTATAACCCCTTCTCCTTTTAGAGAGGTGATTTTTAACTGTGAAGCCTTATCTACCTTTGTAGAAAGACTCTGGTTATTCACTTGTAATGAATCTGCTAAACGTACTCGCTGAGCCAATACTGTATTTGTACTGTCTATGGTCAATGCCATCATTCGTGTTTGATTGCTTAAACTATCTACCACTCTAAATAATCTATCTTTTTCACTTTTTAATGCCCCGATCTCTCGTCTATATCTGGAGATCAACACAAGGTTTGCTTCAGAATCTTTAACAGAATCTAACAATCTAGAAATACGCTCTCTTGCATTTACCATATCCTGGTCCATCACTTCATTGGTTGCAATAGCTTCATCATACTTAACAATAAGATCATTCAACTCATCTTCAATAACAGTTTTTTCCTTTTGAAGTATAGCCTTGTTTTCTTTTTCTTCATTATAAAATTTAACCGTATAAATACCCAGCGCCACTAGGGCAACGGCCAAAATCCCTGTTAAAATCTTAAGGGCCGTATTACTTTTTGTTTCGGTCATCATAAATGTGATTTAGTTTGTAAATTAATGGTTTAATTAGCGAAATTACAATACATTAACTAATGTTTCAAGATTTAATCAATTTATTTTATCCTAATATTTGCCAAATATGCGATACTGAATTGCATAAAAATCAAAACGTTCTTTGCACAAGCTGTATAAATGAACTGCCCATCACTAATTTTCATTTGGATAACGAGAATCCTGTTAGAAAAGTATTCTATGGGCGAGTCCCTATTGAAAATGCTACGTCTCTTTTGGTTTTCAAAAAGAAAGGAAGTGTTCAGAAATTAATACATCGATTAAAATATAGAGGTCATCGAGAAATTGGATCTTATATAGGTGCCTGGATAGGAGCAGAACTTGCCAAAATAAATTCTTATAAGGACATAGATATTGTGATCCCAGTGCCGCTTCACAAAAAGAAACTTGAAGCAAGAGGATTTAATCAAGTAGAAGGATTTGGACAAGAGATCGCCAAAGCTCTAAATATTCTTTATATAGATGATGTTCTTTTGAAAACCTCTTTCTCTACAACCCAAACACTTAAAACAAGACTTGCAAGATGGGGAAATACTGAGGAGAGCTTTGTTTTATTTAATTCTGAAAAAATTAAAAACAAACATATCTTGCTGGTAGATGATCTTATTACTACGGGTGCTACTTTAGAAGCCTGTGCAGATGTTCTGCTTGAAGCCGAAAATGTAAAGATCAGCATTGTCACAATGGCTTTTACAGCATGACTAAAACAAAAAATAATTGTTTCTTTGCTTAAAATTTCGATTTAAATGAAAAAATATTTTTCAGGTTTATTGATCATGTTTCTTTCTCTAACATTTGTACAATGTGCAAAAAAAGGAAATCCCCAAGGTGGGGATTTGGACCTTGATCCTCCAAAATTCTTAAGAGCAACTCCTGAAAACTATTCAACACAATTCAATAAAGATGAGATCAGGATATATTTTGATGAATATATCAAATTGGACGATGCGCAAAAACAAATTATCATTTCGCCACCAATGGCCATTAAGCCTGAGATAACTCCTTTAGGTTCTCCAAGTAAATACATTAGAATAAAATTAAATGATACTTTAAGAAAAAACACAACTTATGCTATAAATTTCGGGAATAGTGTAGTTGATAATAACGAAGGAAATCCTCTTCCATATTTTAAATATGTTTTTTCTACAGGAGATTATATAGATTCTTTAACTGTGGTAGGAACGGTTTCTGATGCGCTACTTAAAGAGGCAGATCCATTTATTTCTATAATGTTGTACGATGCAGATAAAGCCTACAATGACTCGCTGGTGTTTACTACTCCACCAAGATACATTACTAATACCTTAGATAGCCTTAGAAGTTTTGAACTTAGCAATATTAAAGAAGGCAAATATCATTTAGTTGCAATTAGAGATCTAAATAACGACTATAAATATAATCCCGGAAAAGAGAAAATAGCATTTTTAAAAGAGACAATTACAGTACCTGCAGACACAACTTATAATTTACAATTATTTAAAGAAAATAATGCCTTTGAAGCAGGTCGACCAAAGCAGGTTGCGAAACAAAAAATATTGGTTGGATATAAAGGAAAAACAAACTTAGACAGTATTTCCATTGATCCTATTACAACAGTGCCATCAGATTTTGAATATCGCTTTACCAAAGTGATAGATAAAGATAGTTTATACTTATGGTACAAACCTTTAGTAGAAACAGATAGCTTAAGATTCAAATTTAATTCCCAAAAGGACACGACCAGTTTAATTGCACGAATTTCTGAAATGAAGAGTGATAGTTTAGTAATTAATACAGAACCTTCAGGAACTTTAGAATTTAATAAAAATTTCCTCATAAAAGCAAACACTCCTTTAACAGCTAAGGATGATAGCCTCATTAAGATCTTGAATAAAGATTCTCTTGAAGTTGCATTTACCTCGGAGTTAAAGAAATTGGAGAATTCTATTCATCTTGCATTCGAGAAGAATGAAAATGAAACGTACAAAATTCAATTACTCCCAGGAGCGATTACAGATTTTTTTAACGCCACAAATGATACCATCTATAGAACCTTAAAGACCAAAGCTTTATCTGATTATGGAAATGTGCGTTTGAACTTAAAGAATGTACAGAGTTATCCTATTATAGTTCAATTAACAGATGAAAAAGGAGTTATAAAAGAAGAGAAAAAATCTGAGGATCAAAGTAATATTACTTTTGAATTAATTCCTCCTGCCAAATATCTTATTAGAGTGATCTACGATACAAATGCGAATGGACAATGGGATACTGGTAATTTTTTACTGAAAACCAATCCGGAAGAGATCATTTATTTTCCTGAACTTTTAGAGGTAAGACCAAACTGGGACATTAACCAGAGCTTTATTTTAAAGTAAATTTATCACGATCCTGAAGAAATTTAAGTTTGTTTCTTGTCTCTTGCAGTGAATGTTTTTCTAAGGTTACTATTTCAGTAAATTCACCTTCCTCCAATTTACACAATGGAGCACCTAAAGCATCGTAAATAGCAGAATGTCCAATATATTCATACTTATTTCCATCAAGTCCTGTTCTATTAACTCCAACACAATAAGCCACATTTTCTATAGCCCTTGCTTGCAACAACACATCCCAAGCAAGAATCCTTGTTTTTGGCCAATTGGCAACAAAGATTAATAGATCGTAGTCTACCGTATTTCTAGCCCACACAGGAAATCGAAGATCATAACATATTAATGGGCAAATTTTCCATCCCTTAAACTCTATCAACAATCGATCTTTACCAGCGCTATAAGTTTCATCCTCCTTTGCTAATGTAAAGGTGTGACGTTTATCATAGTGTTTATAAGTTCCATCTGGAAATACGAAATAGAGTCGGTTATAAAACTCATCATTATCCTTGGTAATAACACTTCCTGTAAGAGCAGCATTTTTTTCCTTAGCCATGCGCTTCATCCATTTTAGAGTAATACCATTTGAAGATTCAGCCAGTTTTACAGCATTCATAGTGAAGCCAGTACTAAACATTTCTGGCAGTATAAATAGATCAACTTCAGCAGTTACCTCTAAAATCTTTCCTTCAAATTGCTTCAGATTATTATTGATATTTTCCCAGACAAGATCTGCCTGAATAAGCGCTATTTTTAATTTTTCCATGTCTAGTAAAATTATAAAAAATAAATTGACCGTTATTAAATACGTGTTAAAAGGTTGGCGGAAAAAGAGAATATAAATAGCTTTATCTTAAAATTGAAACACTTATGAATCTAGATGCTTTTTTACAAAAGGACACTTATTTATCTAATACTTCCAGAGGGCTAATTTCTGGATTTGTTGGTGGTTTAGCCGGAACAGCTGTTAAAACTTTGATTGAGGAATTCTTACCGGTTAGAAAGATAGAGCAGAAATCTGCACAATTAAAGATTGTGGACGATCTCTCAACAAAGATTACAGGAACACCTATTAGTGTTGAAAATGAAGCTTTAGCAGCTCAATTAGTGAATTTTCCTTTTGGAGCGAGTATAGGTGCCGCTTATGGATATGGTAAAAAAGACAAAGATGTTATGAATATTGCAGATGGAGTGATATTTGGCGCTACTACTTGGGTTTCAACCCATGAAACTTCGTTACCGCTTATGGGATTAGAGTCTAAACCAACAGACATTCCAATTAAAATGCAGGCAAATGAACTTATTGCACATGTAGCCTTCGGAATAACAACGGAGTTTGTAAGAAGCTTTATTAATGAACGAATGAAACGATCCCAACGAAATAGGAATTAAATAAAAAATCCCGAAGCTAAACTTCGGGATTTTTTTATAACTGTTTTTAAAAACTTACTTTACGCTAGCTTTCAAATATTCTCTATTCATTCTTGCTATGTTCTCCAGTGAAATTCCCTTAGGACATTCAATCTCACATGCCCCAGTATTCGTACAGTTTCCAAAACCTTCTTGATCCATTTGCTCTACCATTGCTAAAACACGTCTGTCTGCTTCTACTTCTCCTTGCGGTAATAATGCAAACTGACTAACTTTTGCAGAAGTGAATAACATAGCACTTGCATTTTTACAAGCAGCTACACAAGCTCCACATCCAATACAAGTTGCAGCATTAAAAGAGTCATCTGCTTTCTCCTTTTCAATAGGAATTGTATTCGCATCTATAGTGTTTCCAGAGGTGTTTACAGAAATATACCCATAAGCCTGCTGAATTCTATCGAAGGCAGTTCGGTCTACAATAAGGTCTTTTATAACAGGAAATGCTTTTGCTCTAAAAGGTTCGATAACAATAGTATCTCCATCTTTAAAGGTACGCATGTGCAATTGACATGTAGTAATTAACTTATCTGGACCATGTGGTTCTCCGTTAATTTGTAATGAACATGAACCACAAATTCCCTCACGACAATCGTGATCAAATTCTACTGGCTGCTCACCTTTATTTACCAACTCCTCGTTAAGTACATCTAACATTTCAAGAAAAGACATATCACCGTCTATTCCGTCAATGGTATAATCTACCATTTTACCTTTAGCTGTGGCATTTTCTTGACGCCATATTTTTAATGTAAGCTTCATTACCTTATAATGTTAATTGATTAAAAGTTAAATGTTATTGGTTTGATTTGCATTTATTAAATACTTTATATACTCATTCAAAATTGCAATACATTCAACAACCTTTATCTTCAATTTTTTGTAATACTCTTCTTCTATATAACCTTCGTCTAGTGCCGTTATTAATTGATCTGACAACTCATATAAGGACCCTCTAGAATTCTGCAAAACTGTGCGTTCTCTTTATAATGAAATCTCCCATACCCTTCAGCATTATTATGCGTAACAGATCTTGAAGCTCTTCTCATTTGAGAAACTAATTCAAATTTTTCATAGCTTGGAAATTGTAAAATTAAAGTTGAAATCTCTTGTCTTAATTCTCTTCCCGTTTTCCAACAATTGAGATCTTCAAAAGATTTTATCTTATCCATTTCAATTTCCCACTAACTATTAACCATTAATTTTTAATACCTATTTATAACTTCTTGTTTTCAACTCAATGTTTTCGAATATCAATTCTTCCTTATGTAGAATTGCATCACTTGGTTTCCCAGTGTACTCCCAAGCTGCTGCGTACTTAAAGTTTTCGTCATCTCTAAGCGCTTCCCCGTCTGGAGTCTGATACTCTTCTCTAAAATGCCCACCACAAGATTCTTCTCTATGTAATGCATCTTTTGCAAAAAGCTCTCCTAATTCAAGGAAATCTGCAACTCTTCCTGCTTTTTCTAATTCAGCATTCTTAGTATCTGCAGTTCCAGGAACCTTTACATTCTTCCAGAAATCCTCACGCAATTCAGCTATTTCATTAATAGCCTCTTTAAGCTCTACAGCATTTCTAGACATTCCACATTTGTTCCACATAATTTTACCTAATTTCTTATGGTAAAAATCTACAGAATGTTGTCCACCAGCATTCATTAATTTATTTATTCTATCTGTAACCTCTTTTTCTGCAGAATCAAATTCTGAAGTATCAGTTGGGATCTTTCCAGTTCTAATATCTTTAGATAGGTAATCTCCAATAGTATAAGGCAACACGAAATATCCATCTGCTAAACCTTGCATTAAGGCTGAAGCCCCTAGTCTGTTTGCGCCGTGATCAGAGAAGTTCGCCTCTCCTGCGGCATAACACCCAGGAATGGTAGTTTGCAAGTTATAGTCTACCCAAAGTCCACCCATAGTATAGTGAACCGCAGGATAAATCATCATTGGAGTTTTATATGGGTTCTGATCTACGATCTTCTCGTACATCTGGAACAGGTTTCCGTATTTAGACTCAACAACGTCCTTTCCTAATTTATATACTTCCTCTTTTGAAGGGTTTTTATGACCAGAAGTAAATGCTTTCTCTTTTCCGTAGCGCTCTATTGCACTAGCAAAATCCAAGTAAACAGCTTCTCCTGTTTTATTTACTCCAAAACCTGCATCACAACGTTCTTTTGCAGCCCTAGAAGCTACATCACGTGGTACTAAGTTTCCAAAAGCAGGATATCTTCTCTCTAAGTAATAATCTCTATCTTCTTCAGCAAGATCTGTTGGCTTTTTCTTACCAGCACGAATTGCTTCTGCATCTTCTAATTTCTTCGGAACCCAAATTCTACCGTCATTTCGAAGAGACTCAGACATCAAAGTCAATTTGGACTGATGATCTCCTGAAACTGGAATACAAGTTGGGTGAATTTGTGTGTAACATGGATTTGCGAAATATGCTCCTCTACGGTGCGCTCTCCAGGCAGCCATTACGTTACTTCCCATTGCATTGGTAGATAAGAAAAATACATTTCCATATCCTCCTGAAGCTAAAACTACTGCGTGAGCAGAATGACGCTCGATTGCTCCGGTTACCATATCTCTAGCAATAATTCCTCGGGCCTTTCCACCAACAAGAACTACATCCATCATCTCATGACGGTTAAAAGCCTGAATTTTACCACGGTTTATCTGGCGGTTCATTGCCGAATAAGCACCTAACAATAATTGTTGTCCCGTTTGACCTTTTGCATAAAAAGTACGTGAAACCAATACCCCTCCAAAAGAACGGTTATCTAACATTCCACCATATTCTCTTGCAAATGGTACTCCTTGAGCAACACATTGATCTATAATATTTCCAGAAACTTCCGCAAGTCGGTAAACATTTCCTTCTCTAGACCTGTAATCTCCACCTTTTATAGTATCGTAAAACAATCTATAACTAGAATCTCCATCTCCCTGATAATTCTTAGCTGCATTAATTCCTCCTTGCGCTGCAATAGAGTGTGCTCGTCTTGGAGAATCCTGATAGCAAAATGTTTTTACGTTATATCCCAGTTCTGCTAATGTTGCCGCAGCACTTCCTCCTGCTAAACCTGTTCCAATTACAATAACATCAATGTTACGTTTATTGGCAGGGTTAACTAAGTTAATATCATTCTTATAGTTGCTCCACTTATCTTCTAGTGGTCCTTTCGGTATCTTTGAATCTAAAATTGACATAAATCTTACCTTTTAAAGGTTATTAAAATAATGAAACAGCGCTATAAAGATAAATCCTAATGGAATGATGATAGCGTATCCAACAGTGAATTTTCTTATTCCTTCAGAATATTTATTTCTTATTCCCATAGATTGAAAAGAAGAAGAAAAGCCGTGTAGTAAGTGTAGCATTAAAAACACAAATGAAACTACATATAAACCAGTTCTCACAGGGCTTACAAATTTTGCTACTAACTCTCCGTAATACCTTGTGGCATCTGCCGGATGAGACTCTATATATTTATGCACTAATTCCGGAACCCAAAAATCGTAAAAGTGAAGTCCTAAAAAGGCCAACACAACTGCTCCAGAATAGATCATATTTCTTGACATCCAACTAGAATTTGCACTTCCGTTATATTTTACATAACTCTTAACTCTTGCATTTCTGTTCTGAATTTCTAATACAAAACCCATAATAAAATGAAATATCACACCCAAAATAAGTATGGGCTGTAAAATTGCCTGTACTAAGAAATTAGTCCCCATAAAGTGAGAGATCTCATTAAAAGTATCGGGGCTTATTACCGAAGTTAAATTAATAGTAAAGTGTTGAGCTAAAAATAGGACTAAGAAAAGTCCCGATAAGGCCATAGCAAACTTTTTTGCTACTGAAGATTTAAGTAATCCACCCATTGGTTTGATTATTTTTGTGAAATTTTAAGAGCAAAAATACATCTGAAAATAGTTACACACAAACTTTAAGGTGTATTTCAATGCCAATTTAGAACTAAACCAAAGTACTTTAGTATTTGTTGAACCATCTGTAACAAACACTTGCGTTAATATTCTAAATCTAAGTCTAAATACGCGATCCCACTTTTCGAAATTCAGAATATTTTAAAGCACTTTCGGCTTTTTAGATAAACTTAACTGATTGTATGTTTCATTTTTAGTAATTTCAGTATCTCATAATACAACACGATACTTACTACTATTTCAATGGAATTTATAGACTATTACAAAACATTAGAATTAGACAAATCTGCAACCAAAGCAGATGTCAAAAAAGCATATAGAAGACTTGCACGAAAATATCACCCAGACTTAAACCCAGATGATGAAAGTTCCAAAAGACGTTTTCAGCAGATCAATGAGGCTAATGAAGTTTTAAGCGATCCTGAAAAGCGAAAGAAATTTGACGAATATGGGAAAGATTGGCAGCATGCAGATCAATTTGAGCAACAAAAAAGACAGAGAGGCCAACAAAGAGGCGGTCCAAGTGGATTTGGCGGCGGACAAGGACAATCCTATTCTGGTAGTTTTGATGATGATAATTTCTCAGATTTCTTTGAAACAATGTTTGGAGGTGGCGCAAGGTCTCGAGGAACAGGAAGATCCCCACAGTTTAAAGGTCAGGATTTTAATGCAGAGCTTCAGTTAAATCTAACCGACGTTTATTCCAGCCATAAACAAACTCTTACCGTAAATGGAAAAAGCCTAAGGCTTACAATTCCCGCAGGAGTAGAAAATGAACAAACTATCAAGATTTCAGGACATGGTGGTCCAGGAGCACAAGGCGGACCAAAAGGTGATCTTTTTATCACATTTAAAATATTGAACAACACCAAATTCAAAAGAGAAAAAGAGAATTTATATAGCAATATAGATCTGGATTTTTACACGGCGCTACTTGGAGGAGAAATTACCATAGACACCTATAACGGGAAAGTTAAACTACCTATTAAACCGGAAACACAAAATGGCACGCGCGTGAAACTGAAAGGCAAGGGTTTTACTAAATATAAAAAGGAAAGTGATTATGGAGATTTGTTTATTACATATAACATTAAAGTTCCAACAGATCTTTCATCAAAAGAAAAGGAACTGTACACCGAATTACAAAAATTACGATCATGAACTTAGAGGAATTAATTGCAACCGAAGAACTTTGTGAACGCTATAGCGTAGAACACACTTTTATAAGATCTTTAAATAATAGTGGTCTAATAGAAGTGATTACGGTGGAAAAAAGAGAATATGTGCACTGTGATAACATGGCAAACTTCGAAAAACTGTTGCGCTTACATTTTGATCTAGATATTAATTTAGAAGGTTTAGAAGCCATCAAACATTTACTAGATAGGCAAAACAAATTGAAGGAGGAAAATTTAGCCCTAAGAAATAGGTTAGGTCTTTATGAATAAGCGAAATGTTAAAGAAATGCCAAGTCTTTTACGCTTAGTTTAACAGCATTTGAACTTATCTTTTTTAAATTTGAATTTTTAAGTGCAGACGGGAAATCTTTTCTTGCTTCAGCTAAATCTAAATACATTTTATGAAATACGATTTAATAGACAATTCACTTTATACTAAGAACCGCAAAAACTTCATATCTAAAATGAAGCCTAATAGCTTGGCGGTTTTTAACTCTAACGATATTTACCCGATTAGTGCAGATAGCACGATGCCGTTTCAGCAAGCTCGTGATATTTTCTACTTAAGTGGTGTAGACCAAGATAAAAGTATTTTGGTTTTATTTCCTGATGCTCCAAATAAAAAGCATAGAGAGATTCTTTTTCTAACTGAAACCAATGATCATATTGCTGTTTGGGAGGGTGAAAAGTTGACAAAGGAGAAAGCTTTTGAAACCAGTGGTATCAAAACTGTGTATTGGTTGAAAGAATTCGAAAAAGTGTTTTTCGAGATCATGACGCAATCTGAAACCATCTATTTTAACACCAATGAGCACTATCGTGCAAATGTGGAAACTCAAACCAGAGAAGCAAGATTTATTGAATGGTGTAAACAAAAATATCCTGCACATCAAGTAGCTAAGAGTAATCCAATCCTTCAAAGATTAAGATCTGTAAAAGACCCAATAGAATTGGAACAAATGCAGAAAGCTTGTGATATTACTGAAAAAGGTTTTCGCAGAACTTTAGGCTTTGTAAAACCAGGGGTTTGGGAATATCAAATTGAGGCAGAAATGATGCACGAATTCTTGTACAATCGATCTCAAGGATTTGCATATACTCCAATTATTGCCAGTGGAAATAACGCAAATGTGCTACATTATGTAGAGAACAATCAGCAATGTAAAGCGGGAGATCTTATATTATTGGACACAGGAGCAGAATATGCAAATTACTCCAGTGATATGTCTAGAACAATTCCTGTTTCAGGAAAGTTCTCTGCCAGACAAAAAGATGTTTACAATGCAGTGAATAGAGTAAAAAACGACGCTCAAAAAATGTTGGTTCCAGGAACTATTTGGGCAGATTATCATGTTGAAGTTGGAAAACTTATGACCTCAGAATTATTAGGTCTTGGATTATTAGACAAAGCCGATGTGAAAAATGAAGATCCAGAATGGCCAGCATATAAGAAATATTTCATGCACGGGACCTCTCACCATATTGGTTTAGATACTCATGATTATGGTATTTTAACTGAGCCAATGCAAGCAAACCAGGTGTTTACGGTGGAGCCAGGGATTTATATTCCTGCGGAAGGATTTGGAATTAGATTGGAAGATGATCTTGTAATACAAGAAAAAGGAGAACCGTTCAATTTAATGCGAAATATCCCTATTGAAGCTGATGAGATCGAAGATCTTATGAACTCATAAAGTTTTTAAATACTGAATTATCAGATTAAGCCTGTTGAAATTATTTTCAACAGGCTTTTTTTATACAGAATCCCTTTGATTGAGATTTCTCCTGAAAGTTTTCTAAATTGGAATGACAAAAACACGAAATTGTCAGGTTGAGCCTGTCGAAGCCTAGTTTTAGAATAGTAGGTTTTAGCAGGGTTGTTTTTTTTAAAAATCTTATTCAGAGTTATCAGAGACCCTTCGACTCCGCTCAGGTTGACAAATCACATAATTTCAATTGCTCAATTATATTTATCCAATCACATCGAGCGGAGTCGAGATGTCTTCGCAAAGTTTAAAGTTTACTCAGTTTGAGGTGAACGATTCGAAATACTATGCTCATAAAAATAAGTTCCAAAAAATGCAATAGATGCCGGGATTACCCAGCCAAATCCAAATTCAGATAAAGGAATATATAATTGGATGTTCGAGAACAATTCTTCAGACACTACATATTTCAGTGCATCTGGAAGGCTAAAAAGTGTTGTTGCAATTACTGTCATCATCATTATTGATCTAGTTCTAAAATTGGCCGGCATTACATTCAACAAAATTAAAACTATAGTTAAAGGATAAACCAATAATAATACTGGCAGCGCAATTTCAATAATAGCATTTACAGATAGTGCTCCAATAATAACTCCTAGAAAACAAGCCAAGAAAACGGTGATAGAATAAACATGCGGGCGCTTGATTTGTTCAGACATAAAATCGGCAGTTCCTGTTACAATTCCCACTGCTGTAGTAAAACAAGCTAAGGCAACTAAAATTGCAAGACAAATTTGAGCAAAACTACCTAGGTTTAAGAGGCTAATTCCAGACAGTAATTCGGTACGTGTTACATCCTGAGGAAATTCTGAATTTACCATTGCCCCGTTATATATGAGTCCGCCATACACCAACAATAATCCTAATCCAGACAATATTGCCGCGGTGGTAATTAGTTGGCGGATCTCTACAGGAGAATTATACCCTTCCAGTTTTACTGAGATGATTATAACTCCTCCCACCACCAGGGCCGCAATTGCGTCGAAAGTTTGATATCCTTCAAAGAAGCCACTAAGTATCGGAAGTTCTGCTAAATCGGTTCCCATGGGCTCATATTCAGTAAAAAACCCTGAAAAAATAATTGCCAATAACAAGAGTAAAATAGCAGGCGTCAAGAACTTTCCAATGTTATTTATAACCGTGGATCGTTTAATTACAAATACAAAAACCAATAAGAAATAAATAATACTTGTAGTAAGTGGAGAGATATCGAAGAAAGGTGCTATAGCAATCTCATGTGTGACTGCTGCAGTTCTGGGACTAGGCAAAGCAATAACTATTACATAGATAAGTAAACAGAAGATCAAACTAAAGATGGGAGAGATCTTTTCAGCAAAATTGAACATATTCCCCTGTAATCTAGCGTGCGCAAAAATGCCCAATAATGGCAGTCCTACGGCAGATATAACAAATCCTAAAGCTACGAGATACCATTGGGAACCGTTTAAAAAACCTAAAAAAGGAGGTAAAATTAAATTACCTGCCCCAAAGAATAATGCAAATAGCGCAAAGCCAACTATTAAACCTTCTTTATTGAATTTAAACTATTTTTTATGGGATTATCTAATTGAATTTATCTGTGAATCTCCTATTTGATTTTATAATTAGAAGAGGCGAGTTTAATATTGCCAATTAAATTATTATAATATATTGTAGAAATGATACAAATATATAAAAATACCCCGCTCTTTTACAGTTCTAAGGGAACAGGAAATCCCTTAGTTCTCTTACACGGATTTTTAGAGAGTAGTTCTATTTGGCATCCCTTTATTGAGAAACTTTCGGAAAAGCGACAGGTGATCACAATAGACCTTCCCGGACATGGAAAATCCGGAAATTTTAAGGAGACCCATAGCATGGAATTAATGGCTGAGGTTGTATTATATATTTTGCAGAAACTTGAAGTAAAGGAAGTTACTTTTATTGGCCATTCTATGGGTGGATATGTAAGTTTGGCTTTCTGCAAAAAATTCCCTATACTAACCAAAGGACTTGTGCTTCTGAATTCTACACCAGAATCAGATAATGAAGAACGCAGAAAAAATAGAGATCGAGCTATTAAGATTATTAGAAAGAGCAAAAATTCTTATATAAGTATGGCAATCTCGAATTTACTGAGTGTTAAAAACAGGGAATTATTTCCTGAGCAGCTGGAAAAACTAAAAAAAGAAGCTTTAAATTTTTCCGAAGAAGGAATTATAGCAGCTTTAAAAGGTATGAAAATTCGTACAGACGAAACTTCAACATTAGCTTTGTATAATGGCACAAAATATATGATTGCTGGAGTTAATGATCCCATACTTAAATTTAGTGATGCTGAAATAGTTGCGAATAAGACAAATTGTATTTTTTTACCCCTGTCTGGCGGGCATTTATCCTTTATAGAAAATAAAAATGAAATAGAAAAAATTATGCACTTTATCGATTAATTAACGTATTACGTCGGTTAATTAACTTTTTTTTATTACTTTTAAATTTGCCATCAAGAAAATAAGCTTATATGAAACCAAAATCCCCTAAATCATTTTCGTTCGCAGTAGCATATTGCAGCATCTTCGGACATCAATTAAAAGTTTCCAAAAATGTTACAGATCATATTCATGAATATCAATGCGCTAAATGTGGAGTTGAAATGACAGATACCGCAAATGGATTACTGGCGAAGTTAACTCCGAAATTTAAAGAGACTAATAAATTTTTAGCTAATTTTTATAAAAGAAGAAGTGCACGCAGACAGCGTCAGTTCGCAAACGCATCCTAATCTTCTGCATCGTTTTCCATAGCATTCCAGCCTTTTGCAATCAATGGAATCTTGGTATTACTTCTGGTCACTAAATGCATTCCTTCATTTTCCTCTGTCATATGACCAATAATTGAAAAATTAGGATTCGCCTTGATCTTTTCGAAATCAGTTTGAGCCACCGTGAATAATAATTCATAATCTTCTCCACCACTTAATGCAATTGTGGTGCTATCAATATCAAATTCCTCACATACCGAGATCACTGCTGGATCTAATGGGATTTTATCTTCAAATAAGTTAACTCCAGTTTTTGAGTTTTTACACAAATGCATAATTTCAGAAGATAATCCATCACTTATATCGATCATAGACGTAGGTTTTACCTCTAAAGCTTTAAGTAAGCCTGAAATATCTCTTCTAGCTTCTGGCTTCAGTTGTCTTTCTATTAAATAAGTATATGCATCAAGATCTGGTTGTGAATTAGGGTTCACTTTAAAAACTTCTTTTTCACGCTCTAAAATCTGCAATCCCATATAAGCTGCTCCAAGATCTCCAGTAACCACTAATAAATCATTTGGCTTTGCACCGCTTCTATAAACTACATCTTCTTTATCTGCTACGCCTATTGCGGTAATACTAATTAAAAGACCTTTCGTTGAAGAAGTGGTATCGCCACCAACAACGTCTATATTATACATTTTAGCCGCTAGTTCTATACCAGAATATAGCTCCTCCAAGGCTTCTACTGGAAACCTATTTGAACAAGCAATCCCGACAGTAATTTGAGTTGCTACCCCATTCATAGCATAAACATCAGAAAGATTAACCATCACCGCTTTATATCCTAAATGCTTTAGAGGCATATAAGCTAGATCAAAATGCACCCCTTCTACTAACAAATCTGTAGTTAGAATAGTTTGTTTTCCTTCAAAATTTAATATAGCAGCATCATCTCCAATTCCTTTGATAGTTGATGGTAATTTACTTTCAAGATTTTTAGTTAAAAGGTCTATTAAACCAAATTCCCCCAATTCTGAAAGTTTTGTTCTACTTTGTTGACTATCTTCTATCATGTGCATTTAATTTTTGAATGTGCAAAATAACTGAATATTCTCTCAAAAATCACTGTTTTAATAGCATTTGTGATTTTAAGATAGGATCTGGCAAGCTAGAATATTATTGATTTATTGAGCTAAAAACACCTAAAAAGCTCATTAGACTTGCCTATATCTCTATTCTTAAAACAAATCTCTCAGCTATGGTAAACCGCTTGATTTGATGTATATTTGCAGTCAAATTATGACTAATCTTTTAAGTATGATAAAGGTAAGCGAAGACGCAAAAAAAAGGATCTCAATGCTTATGACCGATGAAGGTTATAATGCATCTATAGACTTTGTACGCGTTGGTGTTAAAAGTGGAGGTTGTTCCGGATTATCTTACGAATTGAAGTTTGATAAATCCCAACAAGAAAGCGATAAGCTTTTTACAGATAATGATGTAAAAATTGTTGTCGACAAGAAAAGTGTATTATATCTGGCGGGAACAATTCTTGAATATTCTGGCGGACTAAACGGAAAGGGTTTTGTTTTCAATAATCCGAACGCACAACGAACCTGTGGATGTGGTGAAAGTTTTTCACTATAAATAAAGTATTAAAGTTTAAATGTTTTAAAGTTTGTAAAGTTTGGATGGCAAAATTCAATTCCTTTGAAGAGATCATTGCCTGGCAAAAGGCAAGGGAATTAAATTCCGAACTTTATTTGATTACTGGTCACGGAGATTTTTCCAAAGATTATGGATTAAGGGATCAAATTAGGAGGGCAAGTATTTCAATAACATCTAATATTGCAGAAGGGTTTGAACGGGAAACAACGAAAGAATTTATACGTTTTTTATATATAGCAAAAGCCTCCTCAGGAGAATTTCGTTCCCAATTATATCTTGCTACTGATTTAAAATATGTATCAAACGACGAATTTGAAAGGTTAAATTTAAAAGTTAGTGAAGTTTCAAAACTGATAAGTGGATTAATTAAATACCTAAAATCTACATTTTAACTTTTAAACTTTTTAACCTTAAAACTAGAAAAAAATTATGGCATATACTGAAGACGATTTAAAGAAGGAGCTTGAAACCAAAGAGTATGAGTATGGCTTTTATACCGATTTAAAATCGGAAACATTTCCTATTGGTTTAAATGAAGATATTGTTCGGGCTATTTCAAAGAAAAAAGAGGAGCCAGAATGGATGACCAATTGGAGATTGGAGGCATTTAGAATATGGCAAACAATGACAGAGCCAGAATGGGCAAATGTACATTACACGAAACCAGATTTTCAAGCTATTTCCTATTATTCGGCCCCACAAACGGTAGACCCAAATAAAACATTAGACGATGTAGATCCAGATCTATTAGCGATGTACAAAAAATTAGGGATCTCTGTAGATGAGCAAAAGAAAATGAACAATGTTGCAATGGATATTGTAGTAGATTCAGTTTCGGTTGCTACAACTTTCAAGAAAACCTTGGGAGAAAAGGGAATTATTTTTATGAGTATTTCTGATGCGATTAAAGAACATCCAGAACTCGTGAGAAAATACCTTGGGACTGTGGTTCCACAGAAAGATAATTTTTATGCAGCTTTAAATTCAGCTGTATTTAGTGATGGTTCTTTCTGTTATATTCCAAAAGGTGTGAAATGCCCAATGGAACTTTCAACTTATTTCAGAATAAATCAAGCCAATACTGGGCAATTTGAAAGAACTCTTTTAGTTGCAGATGAAGGGAGTTATGTAAGTTACCTAGAAGGATGCACTGCCCCTTCCAGAGATGAAAATCAATTACACGCTGCGGTTGTGGAACTTATTGCTTTAGACGATGCAGAGATAAAATATTCTACAGTTCAAAACTGGTTTCCCGGTAATAAAGAAGGAAAAGGTGGAGTTTATAACTTTGTGACCAAACGTGGAATTTGTGAAAAAAACGCGAAGATCTCATGGACACAAGTTGAGACAGGATCTGCTGTTACTTGGAAGTATCCTTCTTGTATTCTAAAAGGAGATAATTCAATAGGTGAGTTTTATTCTATTGCTGTAACCAACAATTTTCAGCAAGCCGATACTGGAACAAAAATGATCCATTTAGGTAAGAATACTAAAAGTACTATTATCTCGAAAGGTATTTCTGCTGGGAAATCCCAGAATTCTTATCGAGGATTAGTTCAGATAAATAGTAGGGCAGATAATGCTCGAAATTTTTCCCAATGTGACTCCCTTTTAATGGGGAATGACTGTGGAGCGCATACCTTCCCCTATATAGAAGTAAAAAACAAAACTGCTCAAGTAGAGCATGAAGCAACTACCAGTAAAATTGGTGAAGATCAAATTTTCTATTGCAATCAACGTGGGATATCTACCGAGAAAGCTATTGCACTTATCGTGAATGGTTTTAGTAAGGAAGTATTGAACAACTTACCAATGGAATTTGCTGTAGAGGCACAAAAATTATTGGAAATATCCCTTGAAGGATCTGTAGGATAAATTGAAGAATGAAGAAGTTTTTACTTATAATAAGCATTATAACACTTGCTCTAGCATGTGATAATGAGCCTGAAAAGCAACCAGAAACGCAGATTACTGAAAAAGTAGTGGACAGTATTCAGGTATACGAAGGTGATTTTATCTCTGTTGGAAAAATGGCGGTTTTAAAAGGTGATAAATTCGTTTATCAAGTGAAAATGGATTCTATTGCTTTCAAACTGAATGATAGCTTAAATGCTTTCAAAAAAGGCGAAAACAGCATTATTCCAATAAAAGTTAAAGGACAAGTTAAAGATAATGTACAAGCTACCGGCTATTCAAAATTAATTGAGATAACTGAAGTGGTGGATATAATGGCGAAACCCATTATAGAAAATGAATAAATAATTTATCCGATTTTTTTCGGAAAAATATAATAAACACATGCTTAAAATAAAGAATTTACAGGCCAACATAGAGGATAAAGAAATCCTTAAAGGAATAAATCTTGAAATCAATCCAGGGGAAGTTCATGCTATAATGGGACCTAATGGTTCTGGTAAGAGCACGCTTTCTTCTGTTATTGCTGGTAAGGAGGAATATACAATGACGGGTGGAGAGATCTTGTTCGAAGGAGAAGATCTTTCAGAATTAGATCCCGAAGAAAGAGCTCACAAAGGTATTTTCTTATCCTTTCAATATCCTGTAGAAATCCCAGGAGTTTCAGTAACAAATTTCATGAAAGCATCTCTAAATGCGCATAGAAAGGCTCAAGGTTTAGAAGATATGCCTGCAAAGGATATGTTGAAAATGATTCGTGATAAATCTGAATTATTGGAAATAGATCGCAAATTCTTATCTCGCTCTTTAAATCAAGGATTTTCAGGTGGTGAAAAGAAGAGAAATGAGATTTTCCAAATGG
Source organism: Gillisia sp. CAL575 (assembly GCF_000403785.1). Classification (GTDB taxonomy): domain Bacteria; phylum Bacteroidota; class Bacteroidia; order Flavobacteriales; family Flavobacteriaceae; genus Gillisia. The sequence goes on along the minus strand of NZ_APHJ01000019.1, from coordinate 76,451 downwards.
CAATGTTAAACCCTAAGTTGGCAATTTTGGATGAAACAGATTCCGGTCTGGATATCGATGCTCTTAAAGTTGTTGCTAATGGTGTAAATAAATTGAGAAGCGAGGATAATGCAGTTTTATTGATCACGCACTACCAACGTTTATTGGATTATATAGTTCCAGATTTTGTTCACGTTATGGTTGATGGAAAAATTGTGAAATCTGGTAATAAAGAGTTGGCTTACGAATTGGAAGAAAGAGGTTATGACTGGGTGAAACAAGAAAAATCGGTTTAAAGGAGTTTCGCCATTTTTAAGGTTTAAGGTTTAAGGTTTAAGGTTTAAATCAACATAAATTTTTGAAATTATGGCTACCATTAAAAATTTTGAAGATTTGGAATGCAGCACGTGATTTAGCAAAGGAGATAATTATAATTTCCAAAACAACCGATTTAAAATTAGATTTTAAATTAAGAGATCAAATAAAAGGAGCATCAGGTTCTGTAATGGATAATATTGCTGAAGGTTTTGAAAGAGATGGAAACTTGGAGTTTAGACAATTTCTATCTATAGCAAAAGGCTCTGCGGGTGAAGTCCGATCCCAATTATATAGATTATATGATTCGGAATATATTAAAGAAGAAAAGTTCATAGAATTAAAGAGCGGTTATGAAAGTTTAAGCAGAAAAATTGCAAGTTTCATATCCTATTTAAATAAAAAAGATTTTCAAGGTGTAAAGTTTAAAACTTGAAACTTGAAACCTGCCCCTTGGGCAGAAAACTTGATACGCACAAAATGGAATTAAAAGATAAATTAGTATCCTCATTTATGGCTTTTGAAGAAGCTTTTGATGTAGATACAGACATACATCAATTAAGAAGCGATGCCATTAAAGAATTTGAAACTTTAGGTTTTCCATCTAAAAAAGATGAAGCCTGGAAATACACTTCTTTAAATTCGGTCCTAAAGCATGATTATAGCGTTTTCCCGAACAAGGAAGATGCTATAGACTATAAGGATATCAAGAAATATCTAATTCATGATATCGATTCTTATAAATTGATCTTTATAGATGGGATTTACTCTTCTCATTTATCGCAAACTACACACGATAAAATTGATGTTTGTTTAATGTCTTCTGCTTTAAGCAAGTCTAAATACAAGCCTATAATAGAGAATTATTTTAATAAAATAGTTCCAAAAAATAGTGGATTAAATGCGTTGAACACTGCGTTTTCTAAAGAAGGAGCATTTATCCATATTCACGATAATAAATCGGCAGATATGCCAATTCAAATAATCAATTTTTCTACAGGTAATGAATCGGCATTATTGGTTCAACCTAGAAACCTTATTGTAGTTGGAGAAAACTCTCAGGTTCAGATTATAGAAAGACACCAGAGTTTAACAGATCATCCTGTTTTTACCAATTCTGTAACAGAGGTTTTTGCTGAAAAGAGAGCAATTGTAGATTATTATAAGATCCAGAATGATAGAGATTCTGCTTCATTAATTGATAATACGTTTATTGAGCAAAAAGATGAGAGCTATTGCTTTATGCATACCTTCTCTTTCGGTGGAAAATTAACCCGAAACAATTTAAATTTTTATCAAAAAGGAGAACGTTCTGAATCTACTTTGAAGGGGATTACTATTATTGAAGGGAAGCAACATGTAGATCATAATACGCTGGTACACCATACTTCACCTAATTGTGAAAGCCACCAAGATTATAAAGGCATTTTCGCCGATAATTCTGTAGGGGTTTTCAACGGAAGGGTATTAGTAGATAGAGATGCACAAAAGATTAACGCTTTTCAGTCTAACAATAATATTTTGATGGACGATAAGGCAACAATAAACTCGAAGCCTCAATTAGAGATCTTTGCAGATGATGTAAAGTGTAGTCATGGTTGTACCATTGGACAATTGGATGAAGAATCTTTGTTTTATATGCGATCCAGAGGAATCCCGTTAAAAGAAGCTCGTGCTCTTTTAATGTATGCTTTTGCTAATAATGTTATGGAAAGTGTAAAGATTCCAGAGATCAAAAAGAGAATTACACATCAAATTGCACTTAAGTTAGGAGTTAAGCTAGGTTTCGATCTTTAACAACTTGAATTTTAAAAAGTTATTTTCTTAAGACAAAAATTGAATCTTTATGAAAGCTGTTGCCGATAAATTGCCATTAGATATCGAAACTATCCGTTTAGATTTTCCAATCTTAAAAAGGAAGGTTAATGGATATCCCTTGGTATATTTAGATAATGCAGCGACTTCACAAACTCCCCAACAAGTTATAGATGTAATTGTAGATTATTATTCTAATTACAATGCTAACATCCACAGAGGAGTACACAGCCTTTCTCAAGAAGCTACAGATAAATACGAAGCTGCTAGAAAGAAAATTCAGCAGCACTTTAATGTGGCTAAATCTCATGAGATCATCTTTACTTCTGGAACTACGCATAGTATTAACTTAGTGGCTAATGGATTTGCACAAGAGTTAAACACGGGTGACGAAATAATAGTATCAGCATTAGAACATCATTCTAATATTGTGCCTTGGCAAATGTTATGTGAAAAAACTGGCGCTGTTTTAAAAGTGATTCCAATGACCCAGGAAGGGGAATTGGATATGGATGCTTTTCACAAGTTACTTTCAGATAAAACTAAAATGGTTTTTGTGAACCATGTTTCCAACGCCCTTGGTACCGTTAACCCTATTGAAGAAATAATTGAAGCTACACATAAAGCTGGAGCTGCTATTCTAGTAGATGGTGCACAAGCTGCACCACATATTAAAGCAGATCTACAAGCTTTGGATGTAGATTTTTATGTAGTTTCCGCACATAAAATGTGTGGTCCAACAGGAGTTGGAATGTTATACGGTAAAGAAAAATGGTTAAACAAATTACCTCCTTATCAAGGTGGTGGTGAAATGATTGCCACGGTAAGTTTCGAAAAAACCACCTATGCAGAACTTCCACATAAATTTGAAGCAGGAACACCAAACATCTGCGGAGGAATTGCCTTTGGCGCTGCACTAGATTATATGAATGCTATTGGTTTTGAAAACATTGCTTCTTATGAGCATATGCTTTTAGAATATGCAACCAAAGAGCTTCTGGAAATTGAAGGTTTAAAAATCTATGGGACTTCAAAAGATAAAACTGCAGTAATTTCTTTTAATATTGAAGGGCTTCATCCTTACGATATTGGCACCATAGTAGATAAATTAGGTATTGCCGTTCGTACTGGTCATCACTGTGCTCAGCCAATTATGGATTTCTTTAAAATTCCAGGAACTGTGCGTGCAAGTTTCTCTTTTTACAACACTTTTGAAGAAGTAGATGTTTTTATCTCCGCGATAAAAAAGGCTAAAATGATGCTTCAATAGCTCCAATTACAAAAAATCACATTGCTCTTGATTATCCATTTTTGCTAGGTACTGTAAAGACCTTATCAAAAAGTTTAATGGAGTTCTATAAATACCTGATAGATTTCGTAATTTAACTCCTCAATTTTAACCACATCATTTTAAAATCTCCCCTTATGAAACTTATATTCATACTCCTATTCCCGATACTAATGGCTGAAACTTGTTCTCAAAACAATGAACAGAACAAAGAAATAAGCTTCACTTATGAAACCATGACTCGTGGCTCTAGAGCTAATTACACTTTGACGAAAGAAGATATCAAGGTTGTTAGAAATATGGGTGGCGAAATCAAGGCTTCAGAAAAAATGACATCTAAAGATTGGGAAAATTTATTGGAGAAAATGAAAGAAATTGATGTTTCTAATATTAGTAAACTAAAGCCACCAAGTGATAAAAGAACTTTTGATGGAGCCGCTCATGCTATTCTAACTATCAAAAAAGGGGATGAGGTTTATAAGACTAATTCTTTCGATCACGGCAATCCGCCTTCAGAGTTAAAATCATTGGTTAAAGCTATACTAAGATTGGGAGAAACAGTTGAATAGCAAATCTTGTTATTGTACTTTTGCATAAAATACCAGGTATGACAATACAAGAAATACAGGAAGAAATTGTTGATGAGTTTTCTATGTTTGACGACTGGATGCAACGATATGAATATATGATCGAGTTAGGGAAATCCTTGCCTTTGATCGAAGAGAAATATAAAGTTGAAGAGAATTTAATTAAAGGCTGTCAAAGTAAAGTTTGGGTACATGCCGATTTAATTGGTGACAAACTTGCTTTTAGTGCAGATAGCGATGCTATAATAACTAAAGGGATTGTTGCTATCCTTATTCGTGCCTATTCCAACCAGCATCCTACAGACATTTTAGAAGCAGACAATAAGTTTATAGATGAAATAGGTTTAAAAGAGCACCTTTCACCTACCAGAGCTAATGGCTTAGTTAGTATGATAAAGCAATTAAAAATGTATGCAATCGCATATCAAACGCAATTAGATTAAGATGGAAACAGAAATAAACACTCAGGAATTAGGCGAAAAAATAGTACGTGTTCTAAAATCTATTTATGATCCTGAAATACCTGTAGATATTTACGAATTAGGGCTTATCTACGACGTAATGGTAAATACAGATTACGACGTAAAGATCTTAATGACTTTAACCACACCTAATTGTCCGGTTGCTGAAAGCTTGCCGAAAGAAGTGGAAGATAAAGTGAAGACCTTAGAAGATGTAAAAGACTGTGAGGTTGAGATCACTTTCGATCCACCTTGGACTCAGGATCTAATGAGTGAAGAAGCAAAACTGGAACTTGGAATGCTTTAATAATTTTCAGCTTTAATCGAAATTTTTAAAATAATCTATGTCTACAGAAATAGTTAATAGAGTTGCCAATAGTAAGTTAGTCACTTTTAATCTGGAAGATTTCTATCCTCAAGGAGAGCGTGTGATTTTCGATATTAAAGACTGGCTTCTTGAAGGTTTAGTTTTGCGCGAAACTGTGTTTAGAGAAAAAGCAATGGCTCATGATTGGAGTAAATACCAAGACACTTATGTTGCTTTGCTATGTTCTACAGATGCAATAATTCCCGCTTGGGCATATATGTTACTTGCCACACATTTACAGCCTTTTGCTAAGAAAGTGATTACTGGGAATCTTGAATTGCTAGAAACCGTACTTTATACCGAGATCATAAAAGATCTAGATGTCTCTGATTTAGTAGGAAAACCGATCATAGTAAAAGGTTGTTCCCACAAACCAGTACCAAAAAATGCATATTTATTATTAATAGAAAAATTACAACCCGTAGCTAAAAGTATATTATACGGGGAGGCCTGTTCTTCTGTGCCATTATTTAAAAACAAATAAGCTTAATAGAATGAAAAGATTTTTACTTGCATTATTAGTATTGATTTCTGCATCTAATGTACACGCTCAAGATGCTATAGCAACAGAAGTTCCACCTAATGGATGGAATAAAGAAGGTAACATCCAATTATTATTTAATCAATCTGCTTTCAATAAGGAATGGACAGGCGGAGGAACTTCTAGCATTTCTGGAAACCTAACCTTGAATTACGATTTTAACTATAGAATGGACGGTTTTACTTGGGATAACCGAATTCTAGCCAATTATGGTCTTACTAAATTGAAGGATGATGAATTTGCCCGAAAAACTAGTGATAGAGTAGAATTCAACTCTATCGCAGGGAAACAGATTCAAGAATCTAAATGGTACTATTCTTACTTTCTTAATTTTAGATCTCAATTCACCAAAGGGTATGAGTTTAGTGAAGATGCAGAAACTGGACAAACTATTAGAACAGAAACTACACATTTTCTGTCTCCGGGATACCTTCAAACAGGACCTGGACTATTATGGAAATACAATGAATACTTAAGTGTAAATGTGGCACCCGCAACGGCTAGGCTTATTTTTGTTGATGATCAATTTACCACAATGCCAGAATATGTAGATGGAGATTATTTTGGAGTTGACCAAGGTAAATCTACTAGATTTGAATTTGGTGCTTCTGTTGGCGTTCAAGCCAAAATGTTCTTGTTAGAAAATGTAACTGCAGAACACAGCCTGAACTTATATTCCAATTATTTGGATAAACCCGGAAATGTAGATATAGATTATTTGCTGAATGTAAATATGAGCATCAACAAATATCTTTCTGCTAATATAATCTTCCAAGCAATTTATGATGATAATACCGTAGGTGCTTTTCAGATTAGAGAAGTGTTCGGACTTGGAATCAATCATAAATTCTAGAAAACATCCAAACTAAATATGTCACATTGCGCCTGTCGAAATGTGAATTCATAATCTAAAGATCCGGAACATTGTATGTTCTGGATTTTTTTGTTTAATATGGTTTTAGACTTCCACTAAACTAAATTGTATTATTTATGTAAGCCCAAGATTCGGGTGTTTATTTGATTAAATTGATTCTTCTTTAATGAGATTCTTCAGTCCACTTCGCTTCCTTCAGAATGACAGCTCTAATTAACTTCATTTTAATCTTATCACTATAAGCCTATCAATGGATCTCAATAATATTAATTACTTATATGAGATTCCTCACTGTATTCGGTATTACAATCAGCTCAGGACATTCATAAGCCTTAAAAAAAATCATATAGTTAAATTTTTGTTGAATAATCTTCTCTAAGATTCCGATTACAATCTATTGTGTAACTTTGTGATTATGATAGAAAAGACTGATTTAACTTACGAGAAAACTGTGCTAATTGGAGTTGTTACCCAGAAGCAAAGTGAAGATAAACTAAATGAATATTTAGATGAACTTGAATTTCTAACATATACCGCCGGTGGTGAGGTTTTAAAGCGCTTTACTCAGAAAATGGAAAAACCGAATCCAAAAACATTTATTGGAACCGGAAAGATTGAAGATGTTAGAGTTTTTATTGAAGCTAACAATGTTGGAACTGCCATTTTTGATGATGAACTTTCTCCTGCACAACAAAAAAATATAGAAAAGATCCTTAATTGCAAGATTCTGGATAGAACGAATCTGATATTAGACATCTTTGCACAAAGAGCTCAAACTAGTAATTCAAGAACTCAGGTAGAGCTAGCGCAATACCAATATTTACTGCCAAGACTAGCCGGGATGTGGACTCACTTGGAACGTCAGCGTGGTGGTATTGGAATGCGTGGTCCTGGAGAAACAGAGATTGAAACAGATAGACGTATAGTACGTGATAAAATTTCTTTGCTTAAAAAGAAATTGGAGACCATTGATAAGCAAATGGGTGTACAACGTGGAAACCGCGGAGCGATGGTTCGGGTAGCGCTTGTAGGTTATACGAATGTGGGGAAATCTACATTGATGAATGTGATTAGTAAAAGTGAGGTTTTTGCTGAAAATAAATTATTTGCAACCCTAGACACTACAGTAAGAAAAGTGGTGATCCGGAACTTGCCTTTTCTTCTAACTGATACGGTAGGTTTTATCAGAAAATTGCCAACTCAATTAGTAGAATCCTTTAAGTCTACTTTAGATGAAGTGAGAGAAGCCGATCTTTTATTGCATGTGGTGGATATTTCCCATCCAAATTTCGAAGATCATATTGAATCTGTAAATCAGACATTGGCAGATATAAAGAGTAATAACAAACCAACGATCATGGTTTTTAATAAGATAGATGCCTTTGTTGAAGAAAAAATAGCAGAAGATGATCTTATTACAGAACATAATGAGGAACACTATTCTCTAGAAGAATGGAGACGTACCTGGATGAATAGAATGGGTGATAACGTATTGTTTATTTCAGCATTGAATAAAGATAATATGGAAGAATTCAGAAAAAAAGTTTATGAAACTGTAAGAGAAATTCATATTACCAGATTCCCTTATAATAACTTACTTTATCCAGAATACGAAACAATTGCTGAAGACCAAGAAGAGGAATAAGGTTTATTTATTCACTTTGGAATTTAAATTTTAGTTGTTGTTGTTGATAATTGTGTTTATAAATTTGAATTAATTTCTATTAGAAGTTTTTAATCAAATTTCATATTATATATATTTGCTATTATTAATAACAAAACCCGCTTATTTCAGTAAACGGGTTCTGATAAGAATTTTACAATTCTCTGATGATCATATAGATCAATAATAAACAAATGGTTGTCTCCATTTTTTAAGATTTAGTTAGAATTCAGATTATTATAAACCGGAGTGCCAGCTTCGGTTTTTTTAATGTCTCAAAACATTTTATAAATGTAAGCTGTTAGCCCTTACTATCATTGGAAAATGAGCAAACGTTTTCAACAAAGTTTTTAACAGAGAGCATTTTTATTACTCTTAAATTTATGTTAAAAATTATAATTAAAGTATTAATAATCAAACAATTGTCTATACGATTTAGATTTTGGCTAAAAACTGATATTTTTTTGATAAGCCCTTTAAAATAGACCGCTACAAGCTTGTTTGATAGCTATTAACAAATAAAGAAATTTAGGTTGAATTTTAACAATTAAATTTAATATTTAAAGAGAAATCATTAGAATTAAGACCTGATGTCAATTTCCTGTTATCCGAATATTATCAATATCGTAAGTCGTTGTTTTATCTGGTGCGGCACCTAGGTATTTAAAGGCCACATTAATAGTTCCTTCCAAACAAGAAATGTCTATTTGAGAATTTCTAAAAGCAGTGCCAAATTGATTGCTTGGCCCAACCGGAATATTAGCATCTAGCAATTGCCACTCTGTGGTTAGCAGATTTCCTGTAAAACTGTTGGTGATTAAAACTGAAAGAAAAATTCCGTTATCATAGGAGGCTTTCATATCAAAACTCAAAACTTCAGCTGTGGTGGAATTCAAATTAATTCCAGGAGTAATTAACCAAGCCTCCATAGGATTTTCAGAAGTACCATATGCAGAAATTCTAATATATCGATCGCTATTCAGAATTCCATCTTCAAATCTTTCGTTTCCTCCATTAACATTTATATTTGTCCAGCCTCTTCCGTCAAGAAGATTCTCATTGCTTATGCCTACAAAATTCTCTTCAAATAAAACTTTTGGACCTAATGTTTCATTGTTTCCACAGTTCAAATAATTAGGATCACATCTGGAATCCTCTGCAAATTGGAGATTTTCAGGAGAATTCAAAATCATAACAAAATGATCATTATAAAAATTACGACTTAAAACTCCTTCTATGCTTCCAGAAAACTGAGGCAGCAACAGGGATTTAAAATCTGAAAAGGTGCTTGTACTTAAGAAACTTGCGCTTCCTGTCTCACAGCTCTCTATTTGCCGTTCTCCGTCAAACCTATCTGTCACCTCAGCCGCAAATGTAAATCGTTGGTCTTCCCTAACTAAGTTTTTGTTGAATTGAATATTTTCTAAACGAATATAAAGATTCCTGTATTCTTCAGAGAAATCTAAAATATCCAGACTTATAGGTTCAATTTCTGAAGTAATGGAAGATCTAATAATATGCTCGTCTATTAATGATTGTGGAATCGCTACTACATCTCCTCTATTTTGAATTCCTAATTGAAACACTCCATTATTGAACCACAGGCTTAGACCTTCCAATTTTATATAGACCTTTCTACCAAACTCATAAGTGTCAAATAAAGAAGTCTCATCTACTAAAATCTGAATGCCAGAAGTAGGGTTTGTAGCCTTATCTTGAATTACTATTTTTTTATAAAAATTGCCAGCTTCATCACTAGAAATTACAAAACCTTCGATAATTGTTTCTGTATTTTTAAATGTATAAATAGCAGCGGTTTGAGGATTATAATTTCCCTTGATCGCAGAAATACTTGTTAGGTTCTCATCAAAGGTGTCAGCGACTTCGTTGATAACTGGCACTTCAAAATCATCAGTTTTTACACAAGAATTGCCTAATAAAACTATGATTAATAGACTTACACAGTTAAAAATTTTCTTTCTCTTCATCATCTTTCTGTTTAAATTTTAAAATCTTATATATACATTTCCATAATAGGAAGCGCCTGTTCCATACCAATACTTAGATCCAAATACCGGTTGTTCCCTTTCCCTATCTGAATTTAGGGTTCTAAAATTTGCGTTTCGGGATTGCTCAAAACCTCCAGTTTTATATAATTCATCCAAAATATTATTAATGCTCATAAAAAATCCGATGTAATAATCCTTTATTCTCCAAGATTTCCCACCCACCGCATTCAGTAAAAAGTAATCATCAAATTGCTCTTGTTTCAATAAGTCTCGAGCGATATTCTCATCATAATTCAAAAGCGGCATGCCGTCAGAATCTGTAGCGAAATTGGCAGTTCTCGCAAGCGGACTAACATCTGCAAAAGCATGAGAAAAATAGTTGAGGCTTGTCCCAAACCACCAGTAATTTGGATCGCGATATTCAAAACCAATTTGCCCAACTCGTTGCGGACCTCCGGCAATTCTATAATTTTTTAACTTTGATTCTCCATAATCCTGAGCTTCTATAAAATCGTCGGAAGTAAGCTTTAAGTCTGGATTGTTGTTATAAATAAATTGCCCAACCGCTATTGCAGTCTTTAACTTTAAAGTGGATGTAATTTGTACCTCCGCTCCCATTTCAAGTCCAAAATGCTGTTTGTCTATCCCCGTTAAAACTTCCTGCACAAAAGCTGTTGTACTGTTTCTTCCCAATCCAGAAAGACCATCTGCATAATAAAATGATATTTCTGTAGCATCATTTATCTGGGTGAAATATCCCGTTAGCCTAGCTTTCAAAAAGGAACTCCGGTAGATATAGCTCCCATCAGCAGAATAAATATGTTCGCTTTTTATTCCATCTACCACATTATTATTTTGTCTAGAGTTAGAGAATGAGTTTTTAAGAGCAGGAGCTTTTGTTAAATAGGCAGCATTAAGCTCCAACAAATGTCTCCCTGTAATTTTCCATACGGTTCCAGCTTTTACACCATAATCTGTGAATTCTAAAGCTTCACTATCTCCTAAAGAATTATCAGGAAAATTCCCGTTTTTATACAGGCCCTCGCGTTGATAATTTGTTTGAGATAAATTGAGCGCAGCGTAAGAATCCCACTTTTGGGTTCTAATAATTGCATTAATAAATGCATCCGCAGAAGTTGCTTTCCACTTAAAGTTATATTTAAATCTTTCTTCTAACCGAGCAATTCTATTTGGATTTAAAAGATCACTTTGGGCTCTATCACCCTGAGAAAAGAAATCTACATCTAGATATCCTGTTCCTCCTAAAAGGTCTTTTACTTCTGAAAAGTTTTCACTGTCTAAGTGAGAAAATTTAAGCTTAGCGTTTATTAATAATGAAGAATTAATACTTGCCGTTAAAATTGAATTCGCACTAAACAATTTATCTTGCACCTTATCTTCAGCAATCACATAAGTTGCATTTCCGCCATTAATTAAAGATGAAGCATTAGCTTTATATAAATCCAGCCAATCTATTTGCCCATTAGTTTGAAACTCTCGTTGAGCACGATAAGCCGCTTCATAATTCTGATTATCAGAAAATCTTAAAAAATAACTGGGCAATTTTTGATAATATGAAGGATCTGGATTACTGCCTCCACCAATAAAACTTTGCTGTTCATCACTCTGATTTACTAGCCGAGTACCACCAAAATCGAAATGACTGCTTCCTGTGGAACCAAATTGATAAGCGATATTATTATTTAACTTTATTTTCTCTGAAAGCTTCCAAAAATGATTCAGCATCAAAATGGGCTCTCTTACTTCCTTAATCCTGCTATTTCTAATCTCGCCATCTTGAAACCCCCAGAAGGAATTATACTTTCTGCCATTTAAGTTAAAAACCTCTTGAGTGTTTGCAGAGGATTTCCCCCGACTATTCGGAGTATAAAATCCAGTGAAATTTATACTATGAATATTATTCAACTTTTTCTCTATGGAAATAAAAAAAGAGTTTGCATCATACAAAGTTCCATCTATATAAGCCTCACTGGCGAATCTCCTTGCGAGACCTAAAGCATACCACCAGCCACCAGGTTTTTCTCCCGAGCTATAAGTCGCCATAATCCTCCCCTTATAACTTCTGTTTGCAGCAGCATAAGACACTTTCGCATTTCTACTATATTGTGATGCCCTCATTAAAATATTGGTGTTTCCTGCTAGTCCGCCAAATGTAGTTTCACCAGGTAGCAATCCTTTTGCGAAAATCTGATTTCGTTGAAGGTCATTTAGTCCACCCCAATTACTCCATTGTGGTTTTCCATCGAAGAATTTATTCATCTCTAAGCCATTAATAGAAACCGTCCCATATTCACTACCTAATCCTCTAGGCTTAAAAAATGTGCTACTAAAATCGAATGCGGCAGCATTAAGAAAAACATCTCTAGAAGCATGAAGTAATCCCGCAATATTATCTGTTCCTCCTTGATCTTCACTTAATTCAGATTCTGACAAACTAATGGTTGCCAACTGAATTTGTTCTTTCATAAGATCTAGTTGAATTGGAATTTGACCTAACTGTTTAAGCTGACCGCTGATTAGATTTATTGGAATTCTCATAACCGTATATCCGGGTTTTGAAACTTCCAAGATGTAAGCGGCAGATTCTAAAGAACTGTCATCAAAGGAAAAACTACCATCTGGACTTGAAACCTTAATATACGCAGTTCCCTCCAATTTCAGGCGAGCCCCTGCAATAGGATCATTAGACAAGGCGTCCACTACGGAACCTGTAAGGGCGGTGTTTTGAGCAGAAATCTTGAGGATGCCGAGAAGCATCAGAAATAATAAAAGCTTTGTGCTTTTCATTATAAATCACTCAATTTCAGCAATTAAGATAGTCTTTTAATTAATTCAAGCTAATAAAAAATGTAAATTCACTTATAATTTAACTTTTAAAATTAATGAAACAGATTCCTTATAATTGTATAAATCTGAGAATGCTTATAATTACTCTAATTATAGCTTTATTAATTACACATATTTCCTTGGGCCAAGAAAGAAAAGATTATAACATAAATACAATAGCATTTTACAATGTCGAAAACCTTTTTGATACTGAAGATGATCCTTTAACCTTTGATGATGATAGAACACCTCTAGGAAAAGATGTTTGGACTCTAGAAAAATATCAGGATAAAATAAAGAACATTGCCAGAGTGATTTCTGAAATTGGTCTAGACAATACTAAAACCGCCCCTGCGATCATAGGATTATGTGAAATTGAAAACTTACAAGTACTTGAAGATCTTGTAAGTCATCCTCTTTTAGAGAAATTTAATTATCAAATAATTCATTACGATTCTCCAGATCGGCGTGGCGTAGATGTAGCACTATTATATCAAAGATCCTTATTCACTCTAGACGATTCTCAGTCTAGAAGATTGATGCTTTATGAAATAGAAGATCCTACAAAAAGAGTATTTACAAGAGACCAGTTGGTAGTTTCTGGGAAGTTAAATGGAGAAGCCATTAATATAATTGTGAATCATTGGCCATCACGAAGTGGAGGTGAGGCAAAAACAAATTATAGAAGAGAGAAAGCTGCACATTTAAACAAACAGATTATAGATTCTCTATACAAAAAAGACCCTTATGCTAAGATCATCACAATGGGTGATTTTAATGACGATCCATTCAATAAGAGCTTTAAAAAGGTTTTAAAAACGAGCAATAATCGGGAAACCATAGTAGCTCAAGAAATGTTCAATCCTATGGAAAATCTAGCAAAGCAAGGAAAAGGATCTTTAGCATATAGAGATAGCTGGAATCTATTTGACCAGATACTGGTTTCTGAATCTTTATTAGGTAGTCGTAGCGGACTTCAATTTTATCAAGCTGGAATTTTTAATTCACATTATCTAATTACTTTAAATGGACAGTTTCGTGGTTATCCATTTAGAAGTTATGATTATAGCGGATACACTGGTGGCTATTCAGATCATTTTCCCGTTTTTGTCTATTTGGTTAGTGAGCAATAATCTTAAAATATTTAACAGATTTTATGAATATTGTTAATTTTATTAAGGCCTTTAACATATCTTGCTAAAGAATTCCCATATAGGAATTCTCAATTATTATGTCCAAAAATAATTTTCTTCTTATTTTTGCGTTTTTCCTTATTTCATTTTCGAGCATAGCTCAGGAAAGAACTTCAAGTATAGAAGAAATGCGTAGGAATGCTATTTCTTTTAATTTTTTAGGTAGCACTCCATTACTTGGAATCACCTATGACCGAATTGTATCAGAAAAAGTGAGTATAGAAATAGGTGCGGGTATCCCAAGTGTTGGCGCAGGTTTTAAGTATTATCCCTGGAACATTAAAGAATCTAAAGTCTTATTTCATGTTGGCTTATCCACATCTTTTATTTTCACTGAACCATATGATGTTTGGGGTACTAGCGATAAAACAGGTGTTTTTATGGGATATCACCCAATAGGAATCAGTTATTTCGGGAAAAATGGTTTCAATTTAGGCATAGATCTAGGCCCATCAGTAGCTTCTAAAGTAATACCTTATGGGAATTTGAAGCTAGGTTATAGATTCTAATTGCAACTTTTTAGAAAAGCTTCATCTACCCATCTTTGTATTGTTCATGCAATTCACAATTCAATTTAGGCATCACTCTTCCCGATAAGTATTTTTTTCGGGCGATCTTGAATTGTTGAGAAACTTGTTCTGCAATATTCCCAGATCCCTTCATTCTTCTCCCGAATTCGCTATCATTTAAATTCCCTCCATGACATTCGGCTATTTGATGAAGCACTTTCTCCGCTCTGTCTGGCATTGCTTTCTGGATCCAATCTGTAAATATTCCCCCTATAGCACCATTCAATCTAACCATAGTATAACCAACTCCTAGAGCGCCATTTTCAGCAATTGCTTTGACAAGCGGCAGGATTTCATGACTATTTATTCCCGGAATAATGGGCGCCATCATCACACTTACAGGGATATTGTTTGAGGCTAATTGTTTTAAAGTTTCCAATCTCTTTTTAATGGTTGCTGTTCTTGGCTCTAGGGTTCTACGAGTTTCTTCATTTAAAGAGGTGATGGAAAGATGTACCTGAACCAAATTATCTTTTGCCAGTTCTTTTAAAATATCAAGGTCACGAAGCACCAAGGAATTTTTAGTGATTATTCCTACCGGATGCTTATACTTCAAGAATGTCTTTAGTAGCTGCCTTGTAATTTCCAGTTTTTTCTCAGTTGGCTGATAGCAATCTGTATTTCCAGAAAGCACAATGGGAACTGCTTTCCATCTTGGACTTTGCAATTTTTTTTCCAAAAGCTCTACTGAATTTCGTTTAACCAGAATTTTCTGTTCAAAATCTAATCCTGCACTAAAACCCCAATACTCGTGAGAATTGCGTGCATAACAATAAATACAACCATGTTCACATCCTTGATATGGATTTAAGGAATACCCCATTCCAACATCTGGACTAACCACTTTATTTACAATAGTTTTAGGAAATGTATCTATGAGAATCGTTTTAGAGTTGGTAACCTCATCTCCTTCTATCGCACAATAGTTCAAAAAATCTGAACGCAACTCATTACTATGTGCATCAAACTTATTAGAAACATTTAATTGTGCTCCTCTTCCTTTTATATAATCTCGCTCTATAGACATTAAACAAAAATATGGAATATTTCCATTTAAAAGGAAATATTCCATATTAAAATTGTTAACGAAAACATAGACTATAAACTACAAACTTCGACATCCAGATAGCTATCGGGACAGTTTGACAATTATGAAACATCATTCATTTCGATCATTGGAATAAGAACCTCTTTCGAACCCTAGAGATTCTTCACTCCATTGCATTTCGATCAGAATGACAATATTATCGTTGGAGATAAAAGTTTATTAAAACCTCAACAATAGATTAATTCCCCGGGAAATCTGCTTTACGTTTGTTTAAAAACGCAGAGGTTCCTTCTTTAAAGTCGGCAGTTCCAAAGCAGGCTCCAAACTCATTTATTTCAGTTTCAAAACCATTTACTCCAGTTTCAAAATTTGCATTTACTGCTTTGATGGCAGAACTAATGGCAACCAATGAATTTCGCATGATCTTACCAGCTAGTTTTTCAGCAAAATCAATTAATTCTTCCTGAGAAACCACGTGATTTACTAAATTGTGCTGCAAAGCCTGCTTAGCATCAATCATTCCCGCAGTCATAATCATCTCCATAGCACGTCCTTTCCCTACTAATTGAGGTAAACGCTGCGTACCTCCATAACCTGGAACTAAGCCAAGAGAAACTTCAGGAAGCCCCATTTTTGCATTATCACTAGCAACTCTAAAGTGAGCCGCCATAGCAAGTTCTAGTCCGCCACCGAGTGCAAAACCATTTACGGCAGCAATTACTGGCTTAGAGAAATTAGCAACAAAATCGAATAATTTAGCCTGACCTTCAGCGGCAAGTTCTTTTCCTTCTTTCGGAGAAAAATCTGAAAATTCACTAATATCTGCTCCGGCAACGAAAGCTTTTTCGCCACTCCCTGTTAATATGATCACTTTTACATCTTCATCTTCATTTGCATCATCAAAAGCAACGTGTAATTCTTCAATAGTAGCCTTGTTTAAAGCATTTAACTTCGTAGGTCTATCTATTGTAATTTGAAGGATTCCTTCATTATTTTCAACTAAAATATTTTCAAAATTCATTTTATATGTTTTTAGATATTTATAACTTTCTAATTAATTTCTATCAGCATTAATTTTAAATGTCATATTGAGAACTAAGGATATGAATTTAGACCCTGAAACAAGTTCAGGATGACGGTGTTGTTTTCTAAAATTGTCGTCATGCTGTTCCGATAGCTATCGGAATCGTTTCAGCATCTCATTAAATACACTAGTATTATGCCATTTTTCAAATCGCTTGCTTCGGAAACTTCACGGTAAAGATAGTGCCTTTCTCTTTTTCTGAAATAAAAGTGATTTCACCCTGATAAGTTTCTACTATATTCTTAACCATTGCAAGTCCTAGTCCCATTCCGCTAGATTTGGTGGTGAATTTAGGCTCAAATACTTTTTCTTTATCCTCTGATGAAATTCCTATTCCATTATCTGAAACACGAATAATTACCATCAAATCATCTTCAGACACTTCTACCATAATTTTTGCATTCACTTCCTCCTGCAAAGCTTGAGTGGCATTTTTAACCAAATTAGTAACCACTCTAATCAGCTGTGTCCGATCAAATTTGGCTAAAATCTCTTCTTTTTCTGAATGAAAAACTATATAATTTTCATTAAAAATATCCAACGCCAGCTTAACGATCTTTGGAACATTCAGGATCTCATTTTGTTGTGCCGGCATTTTCGCGAAATTCGAGAAAGCAGAAGCTATCGCACTCATAGTATCAATTTGATGAATAAGAGTATCTGTATATTCATCTACTTTATGATGCACATCTGGATCTTCAGGATCAAATTTTCTTTGGAAACTTTGCACAGTTAAGCGCATTGGCGTTAAAGGGTTTTTAATTTCGTGTGCCACTTGTTTTGCCATTTCCCGCCAGGCTTGTTCCCGTTCTCCTGTAGCAAGTTTAACCGCACTTTCCTCCAGCTCATCTATCATGCTATTATAAGCAGAGACCAGCGCGTAAATTTCTTCAGAAGCATTATCTATTTGTATTTTCTGAAGGCGTTTGTCTAAGCGGGTCTCAATGATCTTTTGGGAGACAATTTTTAGGGATTTAGTGATGTATTTAGAGAGAAAATAAGACATTAAAATTGCAATAAGAAACATAAAAAGGTAAACCTCTCCTAATTTCACCAAAAAATCATTTAAATCTTTCTGAAGAAGATCATCATCCTGTAAATATGGAAGATATAAAATAGCCAAGGGCTTAAATTTATTGTCTGTGATATACGTATAAGACGACTGAAATTTCTGTCCATTTACTTGAGACCGCTGTAAATATCTCTTACTCCTCGAATTCTCCAATTCCTTAATTATATGCTTAGGAATTTGCACATTAGTAGTATCCCTAAAAAAAGATTCGTTAGATTTTATAAGTAGTTTCCCATTAAGATCGTACACATTAAGCTGCATATCATGAACTTGTGAGATCTCATAGATTTTATTGTTTTGCTGAAGTATTACAGGCATATTCTCTGTACTTACCAAATGAGTAGTTCCTTCTAAAACAAATTTTATATTTTCACGAATTGCCTGTTCTTTTCTCTCAAGACGTTCCCGGTGATAATCTTCAGACTCCTGTTTATATTGAAAAACAGTTACTCCAGCAATAAGAATGGAAGCTCCTAAAACCAATAACATCATAGAGATGAAAATTCGGTTTCTTAAAGATAATTTTAAAAGCTTCATAAAGTATTTTGCGTAGTTATTCTCAAATAATCAATTATCACACCATCTTAAGCATCTGAATTCTTAGAACGAATTCGCTTGTATATTTTTATCACAAGCATCAACATGGCCGCTAACAAAAATATTCCCAGCACTCCATAAATCCAATTTATTGCATCACGAACGATCACCAAAAAGATCACTGAAAATAAGATCAAAGTAGTTCCCTCATTCCATAAACGCATCTGGTTAGAAGTCCATTTTATAATATCGCTCTGCATCTCTTTAAATATGAGATGACATTTAAAATGATAGGCATACAAGAGCACCACAAATCCCAATTTTACTTGCATCCAATCCTGTTCAACCCAAACAGGCATTAAATAAAGCATCCAAAATGCGAAAATACTTGCTAAAATTGCTGAAGGCCAAGTGATAATATACCAAAGCCTTTTAGTCATTAACTTTAGCTGCGTTGTTAAAATGGAGCATTCTGGTTCCTGCTTTGCTGCAGCCTCAATATGATATACAAAAAGTCGCGGAATATAGAATAGTCCCGCAAACCAGGTAATTATAAATATTAAATGAAGAGATTTAATGTAATTGTAATATTCCATTGATCTTATTGAGCATCCAAAAATAAATAATTAAGATTCTTCGCGTTGAATTGTCTGTTGAAATCTTCAATTTCTTTATCTATCAACAAATTGAAAGCACTTAATTCCTTTTTTATTTCTGAAGTTAATTCGTTTTTAACAGCAATATCTTGATCTGTTGGAGGGAAATCGTCCATCCCGACCAATGAATTTAAATGTGCTAGTTTATTGGTAAGCTTGATAGGGAAATTCAAAGGATCTTGTCCACTTTTATTTTGTGTTTGGTATAAAGCTTTTTCAATCTCTCCAAAACGATCTTCCATTTCTTTAGCTTTTTCAACCAGATCCTTCACCTCAGCCTTGCCTTTGTATTGCGTTTGAAATGAATTTAATTGAGCTGTGATCTTTCTAATCTTCTTAATAGATTTATGAGCTTCGTCTACCGTAGTGTTTACATCTGTTATAAAATCATATTGTTCCTTAAGTCCTGTAGCATCTGATTCAGCATTTGGGTTTGCAAGCACAGTAAAAGTCCTACGCTGTTTCTCCCCATTTACATTCAATTCTACCGAGTATTCTCCTGGAAGAATTCTTGGTCCTTCAAGGTCTGCCCACCACAAGATCATTCCGTCTAGTTTTTCTGCTCCTTTTTGATACATGTCCCAAACAAACATATTTGAACCCTTCTCTAGTACTAGTTTATCCTCTTTAGATTGGTTTCCAAAGGATTTTAAAGTGTCATTAGCCTGATTAAAATAGGTGAGATGAATAGTATCCTGCTTATCATCGAGCTCTTTAATATTGAAATAAGTTACAACACCATTAGGATGATTTGTTCCATCGGTCTTAGAATTACTTCTGCTTCCTCCACCAATTCTATAGGTTGGTTTAGGCTGAAACAAAAATGACTCTGTTTTACTCGTTGAAGCGTCTTTATTTTGATGTAATACGCTTAAATCATCCAAGATCCAGATACTTCTTCCTTGAGTTGCCACAATTAGATTACCCTCTTTTATTGCTAGATCTGTAATAGGAACAATAGGCAAATTCAACTGAAACGCTTTCCAGTTGGCTCCTTGATCAAAAGAAATATATATTCCCTCTTCTGTCCCTGCATATAATATATTCTTGTTAGTTGGATCTTCACGAATCACTCTTGTAAAATGCTCGGTTCCAATTCCGGTTGTAATCTTGATCCAGCTTTTACCAAAATCTATAGTTTTGTAAAGATAAGGTGCAAAATCTCCAGATTTATAGCTTGTTGCGGCAATAAATGCTGTTCCCGCATCATGATCACTTGTTTCTAAGGAATTTATTTGCGTCCATTTAGGAAGACCTTTTGGAGTTACATTTTCCCAATTCTTACCTCCATCTTTTGTGACATGTACTAATCCATCATCACTACCAACCCAGATAAGTCCTTCTTGAAGCGAAGATTCTTCCGCAGCAAAAATGGTCCCATAATATTCTACACCGGTGTTATCTTGAGTAATCGGGCCACCACTGGAACCGAGTTTTGTTGAATCATTTCTAGTAAGGTCTTCACTAATGGTTTCCCAGGACTGCCCTTCGTTTGTAGTGACATGAACATGATTAGAGAAGGTATATAATTTATTAGGATCATGCTTAGAAAAGATAATTGGAAAATTCCATTGGAATCTATATTTCATATCCTCTGCGCCATGACCCATTGGATTATCAGGCCACACATTAATGGCGCGTTGGGTATTCTTTTCGTGGTTAACTCGAGTTAGAAAACCGCCATAACTTCCTCCATAAACAATATTATCATTTTCTGGATCTACTGCGATATGCGCAGATTCTCCTCCCGCAGTTTCCTCCCAATTTTCTTCAGAAATAGTATAATCTGTACTTCTGTGATCTATTCTTATAGTTGAATTATCCTGTTGTGCCGCATAAATCCTGTAGGGAAAATGATTGTCTGTAGTAAGTCTATAGAATTGCCCTGTTGGTTGATTGTGATAGGTGCTCCATGTCTCTCCACCATCATATGTTACTTGCGCACCTCCGTCGTCTCCCATAATAATTCTATCTGGGTTTTCTGGCGCTATCCACATATCATGATGATCTCCATGTGGTGCTCTTGCTGAAGTAAAGTTCTCTCCCCCATCTTTAGATTTATGATAAGATACATTCACAACATATACCACATCTTCATCTTTTGGATCGGCGTAGATCCTTGTATAATACCAAGCACGTTGTCTTAATTCTCTATCGCTATTTATATTTTTCCAGGTTTCACCAGCATCTTCACTTCTATAAACTCCTCCCTTATCTTTATTTTCAACAATTGCCCACACTCTATTAGAATTCACTGGAGATACTGTTATTCCCATAATTCCCAGCGTGTCCTGTGGGAAGCCCTTATTTTTAGAAATCTCTTTCCAAGTTTCCCCACTATCTGTACTTTTCCAAAGTGCCGATCCTTCACCACCACTACTTAAACTATAAGGTGTGCGTTGTACTCTCCAAGTAGAAGCATATAATATTCTCGGGTTGTTAGGATCCATAATAAGATCTACTGCTCCAGCTTGGTCATTTACGAAAAGTGTCTTTTTCCAAGTTGTCCCGCCATCTATACTTTTATAAACTCCCCGTTCCTCAGTTGGCTTATAGATGTTTCCCAAAACCGCAGCATAAACGATCTCTGGATTTGTAGGATGAATAGAGATTCTTGGAATATGTCTACTATTTTCTAAACCTTTAGATTCCCAAGTTTTTCCTGCATCTACAGATTTCCAGATACCTGAACCAGAAGAAACATTACCCCTTAAAGTCTTTTCACCACCTCCCGCAAAGATTATATTATGATCACTATTTGCAACACTTATTGCTCCTATACTTCCTCCAAAAAAACCGTCTGAAATATTCTCCCATGTTCTTGCGCCATCTGTAGAACGCCAAATTCCACCACCAGTAGATCCAAAATAGAATAAATTAGGTTCGCCAGGAACCCCAGTAACTGCTGCAGATCTTCCACCTCTAAATGGACCGATCAATCTAAATTTCAAAGCAGCATAGGCTTCTTGATCTATTTCTGTAGCTACAGATTTTTTCTTTCGCTGTGCGTTGGTTTCAGTATAAATTCCGAAGAAAAAAAAGAGAATGAAAAGTTTAAGTAGTATTGCTTTCATTTAAAAATTGGTTGAATCAGATGGCTGATATATTAGAATTTTAAATATACCAATTTCTAGGTAACCTTTTCAGAAAGTGAGGGCTTTAACCGCAACCTGATTTCTCTGTTCAAAAAATAGGCGGTAACGAGGGTAGAAAGAACGTCGGCCAAGGGAAATGAGATCCAAACTCCTATCTCTCCATAGTACATTGGTAAGATGAGGACTAACGGAATAAAGAAAAAACCTTGCCTCGAGAGTGTGAGCAATAAGGCTGGAATAGCTTTTCCTATAGCTTGAAAATATGCTGAACCTATAAGCTGTAAAGCAATAATTGGAGTAGCGGCAAATACCCAACGCATAGCACTTGGTGTATCTCTCACCACATTTGGATTATCTGTAAATATGCGGACAATATCTTCTGAAAAAGTCATGATCCCTGAAAACACCAATAAACCTAATACTGAAGCATATAAAATGGCGGTGTTGATAGTTTTTCTAACCCGGTCCCAATTACCAGCGCCAAAATTAAAGCCTGCAATTGGAAGAAATCCTTGAGTGACTCCTAAAACCGGGAAGAGTGCGAACATGAGCATCCTTCCTATAATTGCATAAACCGTAACCGAATCTTCGCCCCCTAACTCGAAAAGGATGTTGTTCATTAATAAATAGGTAATGCTCACAACGGCTTGTCTTGCCAAGGTTACAAAACCTAAAGATGATATTTCTGAAAGTACAGGTAGATTAAAACCAAAATGTGACCAATTAATCTTTAATTCAGAGTTTTTAGATAGAAAGAACCAAACTACATAAGCAAAACAGAAAAAATAAGAAACACTGGTTGCAATGGCTGCTCCCAACATACCCATATCTAATATATTTATTAAAATATAATCTAAGATGAGGTTAAAAACGGAAGGAATGATCATTGCGATCATCGCAAATTTGGGTTTCCCTTCTGCTCTAATCACATTATTCCCCATCATACAAAGCGCTAAGAAAGGCACTCCATATAGAACTACGGTATAATAGATTTTGGCGGGATCAAAGATGTCTCCTTTCCCCCCAAAGGCAGGAATAATGGAATCCATAAAAGTTAATCCAACCAGAACTAAGGCTATACTTAAAATTAAAGTAAGACTAATCTGATTCCCAAAGGTTTTTAAGGCTTTTTTATTATCTCCTGCTCCCAAGGCTCGGGAGATGATGGAAGAACCACCAATCCCTATCGCCATACCAAGAGCTGCAATAAAGAAAGAAACGGGTAACACAACATTAATGGCTGCAATTGCTATAGAACCAATCCAGTTTCCAACAAATATAGTATCTACAAGAATGTTCAAAGACATTACCAAAATCCCGATGGAAGCTGGTAATGCCTGTTTTATTAGAAGTCTCCAAATAGGATCTTTACCTAAAGCCGCTGAATTTACATGAGCCATTATGCTTCAACAGGGTTGGAAAATGCCCATTCATCTACCCACCTGGAAAGTACCTTTACCCAATCTTCGCGAGTATTCAGACAAGGAACAACGGTAAATTTTTTACCTCCAACTTCGTGGAAGATCTCTTCACCTTCCATTGCAATTTCTTCTAAAGTTTCTAAACAATCACTTACAAAAGCTGGCGTCACAATAGCTAAATTCTTCATGCCTTGCTTTCCAAATCTTTCTATGGTTCTATCTGTATAAGGTTGCAACCATGGATCAAAACCTAATCTGGATTGGAAAGAAACGCTATAAGTATTTTCTTTTAGCTGAAGATATTCTGCAACCAACCTTGTGGTTTCAAAACATTGGTGCCTATAGCAATATTGATGTGCTGGTGATGCAGTTTTGCAGCAAGAGCCATCTATCTGGCAGTGAGATTTAGTTATATCGCTTTTACGAATATGTCTTTCTGGAACTCCGTGATAAGAAAATAAAATATGTTGATATTCTACATCTTTCAATTTTTCCTGAACGCTATTAGCAAGAACCCGAATATAATCTGGATGATTGTAAAATGCGGGAACAGATGTAAACTGCATATTCGGGAAAAATTCTTTTCTTAATTCTTCAGCCAATACCAAAATAGTTTCAGTAGTGGCCATTGCAAATTGTGGATACAATGGGAAAATTAAAACCTCATCTACACCTTGATCATGTAATTCCTGAAGTCCGGATTTTATGTTTGGTGTACCGTAACGCATTGCCAAGACAATAGGAACAGAGGTGTTTTCATCTATCTTATCTTTTAAACGTTCAGATAAAACAATTAACGGTGAACCTTCATCCCACCAAATTTTTTGATATGCAGCGGCAGATTGTTTAGGACGTGTGTTTAAAACTATCCCTTTAACAAGCAAGGTTCTTGCCCATAATGGAACGTCTATAACACGTTCGTCCATCAAAAATTCCCCTAAATATTTTTTTACATCTTTTGGATCGGTGCTATCTGGAGAACCCAGATTTACTAGAAGTACGCCTTTACTCATGTTTGTTCGTTTTCAGCAATTTTTTCAGAAATAAAATTACAATTATTAAACTTTATGCAACCAATACTTTGGTTGTTTTGATAAATGTGATCATTAGAAAAATCAATACATTAAGAATTGTTTGGGAGCACTAAAGACATTACATACTTTTTAGGAGTGGTGCCAAATTTCTTTTTAAATGCAGCAATAAAATGACTTGCTGTGCTATAACCCACTTTTAAACCAACTTCATTTACATTATATTCTCCAGAATCCAATAATTTTCTAGCATATTCCATCTTATAATCGAATAGGAAACTATAAACAGAATCTCCATAGATCTGTTTGAAGCCTTCTTTCAGTTTTTTTAAGCTTAATCCAATTTCTGTAGAAAGCTCCTGAAGCGAAGGTGGCTCTGCCATATGAGCGATTACAATATCCTTAGCTCTTCTAATCTTCATCACATTTTCTTCGTCTACTAAGAAAGGGCATTGTTCTACACTATTATCTCCCGTTCTATTAAAATACAAACTCAACAGCTCATATGCCTTGGCTTTAAAGTAAAGCGATTTTATGGAGGGCATTAAATTGAAGTTCATCAACTGATTTAGCACAATGGCCATAGAAGGAGTAATATCTCCATCTTTATAATATTTTTTATCGCTATTCTCGTCACTTAAAAACGGAATATAACTGGCTTCCTGAGAAAACATCGAGTGAAATTTCTTAATGGAGATCACTAACGAGATTAACCAAGACTTTGGATGCAGATCTAAATTTAGAGGCAAATCGCGTTGAGGATTGTATAGAAGCAACGAATATTCCTCTTTTAAAGGCAATTCATAGCTGCTATTATTAAATAGAAATTTCCCGTCTCCCTTTACACAAAAATGAAATTGAATGTAGGTACTGTCTATTTCTCTGCTAATTCTTTGTGGCTGATTTTCTTCATTTTGGAACTTTAAAATATAGAAACCATCTTCAATTTTGGTTTCATCTACAAACCCTTCAGCGATGTTTTTTTCTTCAGAAATCATAAGAAATTTTGGTTTTTATTTAGAATCAGTCTAAACTAAATATTCTATAACATTTGAAATCACTACAAATTTAGAGTATTTGCATCAATTAGCGATACATCCAACTATAAATCCCATCAAGCGACATATTTAGTACTTTGAGCGTTACTTTTTAAATAAGCTATCATTTACCTTTGCCATCGAATACCTAATTAGGTTCATGGAAAATTATCATATCTCTCGCGGGAAACACTTTTATACAATTGGATTAAGCTATAAAAAAGCCGATGCCGACATTAGAGGACATTTCAGCCTTACGGAAGAAGGAAAATTAAATTTACTGCAACAAGCCAAGATAGAAGGCATAGACGGTCTCATCGTTACTTCTACTTGTAACCGTACAGAATTGTATGGTTTTGCACAACACCCATATCAACTAATCAAATTACTTTGTGAACATACTCACGGTACTGTGGAGGAGTTCGAAAAAGTAGCTTTTGTTTATAAAAACAGAGAAGCTATCTCACATATGTTTAAAGTGGGAACCGGTTTAGACAGTCAAATCCTTGGTGATTTTGAAATTATAAGTCAGCTAAAGCTTGCCTTTATAGCATCTAAAAAGATTGGCATTGCTAATCCTTTTATGGAACGTCTTATAAATTCTGTTATTCAAGCAAGCAAACGAATTAAGAACGAAACACAGCTTTCTAGCGGTGCTACTTCCGTGAGTTTTGCTTCAGTTCAATATGTTTTAAATGAAGTTGAAAATGTTACCGATAAAAATATTCTTTTATTCGGAACAGGAAAAATAGGTAGGAATACTTGCGAAAATTTGGTGAAACATTCCAAAAACAGTCATATTACTCTTATCAACAGAACGAAGAATAAAGCCGAAAAGATTGCCGGAAAATTCAATTTACAAGTAAAAGATTACGCCGATCTTCAATCGGAAATTCGCCAGACAGATATTCTAGTGGTGGCAACAGGAGCTCAAAACCCTACCATATCTAGGGAATTGATCTATGCTAAAAAGAAATTGCTAATCTTAGATCTTTCTATACCTAAAAATGTGTCAGAAGATGTTATTGGGATGGAAAATGTGACGGTGGTTCATTTAGATCAACTTTCACAAATGACCGATGCTACTTTGGAAAGAAGAAAGGAATTTATTCCGCAGGCACAAGAGATTATTAAAGAAGTTGAAGGCGATTTCAATAAATGGCTGGAAATGCGAAAATTTGCACCCACCATTAAAGCTTTGAAAAAGAAGTTGAGAACAATGAAAGATGCTGAACTGGATTTCCAAAGCAAAAAAATAGTCGATTTCAATAGTGAGCAAGCAGAAATTGTGAGCAATAGAATTATTCAAAAAATAATGAATCATTTTGCCAATCACCTTAAAGATGATTCTAACACCTCAGATGAAAGTTTGGAACTTATCCAAAAGGTCTTTCAACTTGAAGATTCCATATAATGAGTAAAGTTATTAGAATTGGTACCCGCGATAGTGAATTAGCACTTTGGCAGGCAAAGACCGTTCAAGCCGCGCTTGAAGAACTTGGTCACAAAACAGAATTACTTCCAGTAAAATCTACGGGCGATTTAAACTTAGATCAGCCATTATATGAAATGGGCATTACAGGGATTTTCACAAAAACTCTGGATGTTGCCATGCTTACTGGGAAAATTGATATTGCTGTACATTCTATGAAGGATGTACCAACGGCATTACCAAAAGGAATTGTAGAAGCTGCAGTTTTAAAGCGAGCAAATTCTAAAGACATACTTATCCATAAAGGGCTAGAATTTTTAAATTCTGAAGGAGTTATTGCTACAGGTAGCTTGAGAAGGAAAGCACAATGGTTAAACAAATATCCAACCCATAGTTCTGTAGATCTTAGAGGGAATGTAAATACCCGAATACAAAAATTAAAAGACAGTGATTGGAATGGAGCTATCTTCGCTGCTGCCGGCCTAGAGCGCATCCAATTAACCCCAGAAAACTCTCTAGATCTGGACTGGATGATACCAGCTCCAGCTCAAGGTGCCATGCTTGTAGTTGCTATGGAAAATGACATAGAAACGCGTGATATCTTAAAATCTCTGAATCATAGGGAATCAGAAATTTGTGTTCATATGGAACGGGAATTCTTGAAAATCTTAGAAGGAGGATGTACTGCTCCCATTGGAGCTTTGGCTAAAATAGAGGGAAATGAAATTTCTTTTAAAGGAGCCTTATTTAGTTTAGACGGAAAAAAACAAGTTTCCATAGAAAGAAGAATCGCGATTGAAGATGCTCCTGATTTCGGAAAAGAATGCGCCTTAAAAGTACTAAATAGTGGAGGTAGAGTGTTGATGGAAGGAATTAAAGAAGCCTTAAATTAACTAATATGGCTACCTTACTTTCCACAAAAATCCTTGCTGAAAATCAGAAACAATTGATTCTGAATTCCGGAATTGGCCTTGTGGAATATGATGCTATTAGCATTGGATTCGATAATTCTTCCCTGGACGCACCTATTCCCAGAAACCTAATTTTCACAAGTCAGAATGGCGTAAAAGGTTTCTTCACTCAATATCCAGAATTTCAAACCCGTGAGCTAAATATTTTTTGTGTTGGTGATAAGACCAAACTCGAGATAGAAAAAAACGGATATTCTGTAGTTGCTTCAGCAGATTCCAGTAAAGAATTAGCTCTCAAGATCGTAAATGAATTCAGCGAAAAACAATTTCTTTATCTCTGCGGATCTAAACGACGAGAGGAGTTACCAAAGATATTGAATAATAAAAATATCGCCATTCAGGAATTAAAAGTATATACCACTAGTTTGAATCCTAAAAAATTCATTAGAAATTTTGATGGAGTACTGTTTTTCAGCCCAAGTGGTGTTCAAAGCTATTGCCAGGAAAATGACTTAAATTCCAGTATCGCTTTCTGTATTGGAGAAACCACTGCAGCAGAAGCTAAAAAACATACACAAAATATAATAATCGCAAATAAGCCTAGTATTGAAAATGTGATCGTACAGGCGGTTAAAAAATATAAGATATGATCAAGAACGACTTATTTTTAAGAGCATTAAAAGGAGAGACTGTTGATAGGCCACCAGTTTGGATGATGCGCCAGGCAGGAAGATACTTGCCAGATTTCATGAAATTGAAGGCGAAATATGATTTTTTTACTCGTTGTAGAACTCCGGAATTGGCTACAGAGATCACTGTAATGCCTATAAATCAAGTAGGTCCAGATGCCGCTATACTTTTTAGTGATATTCTTGTAATCCCACAAGCAATGAACATTGAAGTGGAGATGAGACCGGGTGTTGGGCCGTGGTTACCAAACCCTGTGCGTACTAGCAAAGATGTAGAGAATGTAATTGTACCTAATGTACATGAAGAGCTGGGCTATGTGATGGATGCCATTAAAATGACCAAGCAAGCGCTAAATGATGAGGTGCCGTTAATAGGTTTTGCTGGTTCTCCCTGGACTATTTTATGTTATACTGTACAAGGACAAGGTTCTAAGAATTTTGATATCGCAAAGAAATTTTGTTTTACAAATCCTATTGCTGCACATACCTTGCTTCAAAAAATAACAGATACCACTATTGCTTATTTAAAAGCAAAAGTTGCTGCTGGAGTAGATGCTGTTCAAATTTTCGATTCTTGGGGAGGAATGTTATCTCCAACAGATTATCAAACTTTTTCTTGGCAATATATGCAACAAATTATAGATGCTTTAAAGGATGAAACTCATGTAATCGCATTTGGAAAAGGTTGCTGGTTTGCTTTGGATGAAATGTCTAAATCTGGAGCTTCAGCTTTAGGAGTAGATTGGACTTGTTCTGCAAGGAATGCTCGATATTTGAGTGGAGGAAATATCACACTGCAAGGAAATTTTGATCCTTCTAGATTGTATTCGCCACCTGCAGAGATCAAGAAAATGGTTCATCAGATGATCGATGAATTCGGAAAAGACAGATATATTGTAAATCTAGGACACGGAATTTTACCAGATATTCCGGTTGAGAATGCACGTGCTTTTATAGATGCGGTAAAAGAATATTCTAAATAATTCATAATGCTTAATAAAGGATTAAAAGACGAAGAGAACCAGAAGATTAATGAGCTTGTTGGCAAATTGATAGACTTGGAATTTGTTCCTGAGTTTTATGAGAGTGAACAGAAATCGAAGGTAAATGGGCTTTTATTTGAACAGCTGGGTTTTGAAATTTCAGATTTGGAAACTTGGTCTTCTGAAGATTTGTTGATCAAATTGAAGCAATTGAATTTTGACTTTTCCAATTACGAACAATTTGGAGATTTTCTGTTAAAGATTATTCCTTTTGAAGATGAGCAATATGAATCGCATTTAGCAAAGAACACAATCGCCGTTTATGAAACAGCACAAATAGAGAGTAAAACATTTTCGTTTAGTTTAATGGAGAAATTAAATCAGGCAAAAGCATTAGAATAGTTTCGCATGAAAAACAAATTCTTTCAATATATACAACAACTTCAGGACACAATTACTTCTAAACTAGAAGAAGTTGATGGCTCCGTGAAATTCAAGGAAGATGTATGGGAACGCCCTGAGGGTGGTGGTGGAAGAACGAGAGTTATAGAGAACGGTGCCGTCTTCGAAAAAGGTGGTGTAAATATTTCTGAAGTTCATGGCCCACTTCCTCTCGCAATGCAACAATATTTTAAGGTAGGAGAAGTAGATTTTTTCGCTTGTGGCCTCAGTTTAGTGCTTCATCCGAAAAATCCGATGGTACCGACGGTTCATGCAAACTGGCGTTATTTTGAGATGTATGACAAGAGCGGATCCGTTATAGACAGTTGGTTTGGTGGCGGACAGGATCTTACTCCTTATTATTTGTTCGATGAAGATGCAATACATTTTCATGAGATCTGTAAAAAGGCTTGCGATGCACATCATCCAGATTTTTATGCTGAATACAAGCAAAAATGTGACGAATATTTCTGGAATTCGCATAGAGATGAAGCCCGCGGAATTGGAGGTTTGTTCTTCGATTATTGCAAAACTTCAGAAGAAATGAGCATGGAAGACTGGTTCAATTTTGTTAGCGAAGTGGGGAATAGCTTCTTAGCATCTTATGTTCCTATTACTGAAAAAAGAAAAGAATTGCCTTATTCTAAAGAACAGCGCGATTGGCAAGAGATTAGACGTGGGCGCTATGTAGAATTCAATTTAGTACATGATAAAGGCACTTTGTTCGGCTTAAAGACCAACGGCCGGATAGAAAGCATTTTAATGAGTTTACCACCACACGTGCAATGGGTATACGATCATTATCCAGAAGCTGGAAGTGAAGAAGAACGACTTTTAGAGGTGCTCGCACATCCAAAGGATTGGGTTTAAGATAAAATTTTATGTTATCCGTTTATTGTCATAGTAATTCTCTCCTCACCCTGAATTTAATTCAGGGTCTCAATTTATAAGATTCTGAAACAAGTTCAGAATGACGTCCTTTTTCTGTTTTAAATCAAAAAAAGCCTTTCAACCTCACTTTAAAAGTGAAAGCTGAAAGGCTTTAGAGAATTATTTTAACTACAGATTTTTTACCTACTCTTCAATAGATTTTAAATTATCGTCTGAGTTTCTATCTATCAATTTATTATATGGATCTATTCCTGCTTTTAAAGGTTTTTTCTCTGTAATAATGGTGAATTTATTATCTCCAGGTTCTAACCATTTCAATTCAAAATAGAATGGATCTTTAATAGTTACTTTTTCATCATTCACTACATCTTCACCAAATAAACCAATATCTATTAGGTTTTTCTTAGTGTCTACTTCTCTTTCTTTTCCTCCATCCTCATAATAGATCTTTTTAGAATTTACAGTGAAAGTCGTTTCCCATTTTCCGGTTTTTAATTCCTTGGTTTTGGCATCAATTACTCGGTTCTCATAAAGTACGATCTCCTTAAAGCCATCATCTACTTTATATTTTAAAGAATCTGGAGCAACTTTATATATAGCTTTATAAAGATCTTCTGACGTCGCATAATAGCCTTTTTCATTGTACTTAAATTCTTCTAAAAAGCTACGGAGTGCTGCATTCACTTTATCTTCTCCTATAACATCCTGCAGATCGTACATGATCATAGAGCCTTTTTCATACCAGATATATTGCCCGGTTTCCACATTCATCAATGAGCGCTCTGGTTTGAAACTGAATTGTCTACTTGATAAATACTTATCCAGAGAATTCTTCAAAAACGCTTTAATTCCATTTTCTCCATATTCCTTTTTCATTGTCATTAGGGAAACATACTCGGCCAAAGTTTCCGAAATTATATTTGCTCCAGTTGTTTGACTAGGAGTTACAATATGCCCCCACCACTGGTGAGCTACTTCGTGAGAAGTAATCCTGAATGCATAATTATAATTTTCGGCCTTAGAGAAATCTGCCACAAAACCAAAGTCTTCAGAATATGGAATACTTGTCGCAAAGGACTGGGCAAAAGTAGAATGCGCTGGAAACTCGATTACCCTAATCACAGAATAAGGATACTCCAAAAAGTTTTTCGAGTTATAATCTAAGGAGATCTTTATTCCTTTAATAAAATACTCTAAATTCTTTTTGTGTTTTGGAGAATGGTAGATCTCAATATCCACTTTTTTCCCGCTAGGAGCAATCCAAAAATCTTTCTCGACATCATATTTTGCAGAAACAAAACTGAAAAAATAATCTGTTTTACCTTCTAATTTATAATTGAAATAACTGCGGTCATTTTCCTCCCATTTTTTGGTGAGTACGCCTGGAGCAATTGCCGTTTGACCTTTAGAAGTACTAAGAGTTGCCTCAAAAGTCATAAAGTTTGCATCTTCATTAAAGAGATTCTTTTTAAGAGCTATACTATCTGTTCTTGGAGGATATAGATAATCTAGATTTTCCAAACCATTCTTTACCCGGACTCCGTTATCAATTATAGTTCGCTCATAATGAAAAGTTGGAAGGATTGCATCTCTAAAGAAGGTTCCATTCCCTAAAACTGCTGTTTCCGTATCTGAAGAAAATCCTTTAGTGATCGCTCTTGTTTCAATAAGTAGTGAGGCAGTTTCTTTAGGCTGTAAAGGCACAGGTAATTTATACATAAAAAGTCGGTACACGGTATCCTTCAAGAAAGGTTTCAGCTCTACCCCGTTATACACTACTTTGGTGATTTTGGTATCTGCTATAGGAAATTTAACTTCCATAAGAAGAGTATCTATTGCAACATCAAAATTATTAACCACTTTAAACTCCCCTTTAGCTTCCACTCTCCTATCTTCAGGAAAAATATCGATAAAGGCTTTTAGATCGGTCACCTGAATATGAGGTTTGCCTATATACTTACCATATTTCTTTTCAGCATCTGCATTTACCTTTTCGCCATAATTTCCATCTTCTAGTGTATTTAAAACTTTAAGATTGTAATAACTATAAGCTCCTACGGAAACAAATGCGAATAAAAACACCAAGGTGTACGCGATGGTCCTTCCTGTAAATCGTTGTTTTGCTAATAGTAAACGCTCCTTCCCGGACGAGAAAAAGCCTCTGGTCCAAAAGAGCTTACCTATCACTGCAAGAATACAAGTGAATAAGATCCAATAAGAATTTAACCAAAACTCTCCAATTAAATAATGTCCAAATCCATTTAGATCACTTAAAAATCCTTGAGGACTTTCTCCAAAGATCAATAACGGATTCGAAGTTTTAAATGCCAATCCTAATAATATAGGAATACCAACATAAATTAAAATAACTATAAAATGTCCTAAAAATTTATTGTTGACCAACACATGAATAAAAAAGGCTAATAATATTGTCATTATATAACCGGGGAATATTCTGAAAAAATTATAGGTGAAATACATTCCCAGTTCGTAATCAAAATAGCCATTAATAGATTGATATATAATCCCGACCAGGATACTTATAAAAGTTAGCACTACCGCCACGCCAATAAGTGAAATTATTTTTGAGAGGTATAAAGTATTGTTACTAACTGGCAGTGCATCGTAAAATTCAAAGGTTTTGTTTTGTCTTGTTCTATGCACTGCTTCTCCTGCATAGATGATAAGAATTATCACAGAGAAGATTGAAATTCCTACCGAAATTTGAGCTACCATATATCTGGTAAGTGGCAAGGAGGGTGTTCCATATGTTTGATTAGATTGATAGGCTATAAAACCAGCGATCACTATTCCTATTATCATCAAAATAATAAATACCGTTTCTTTGACAATAGATAGAAATTCTATTTTACTAAGCGACCATAGATTTTCCCATTTTGCTTTCTTATTAAAGACTTGAACTACATTTGCCAAAACATTTCCTTCTTGAAATTCCTCTTTTTCTTCTTTTGTATTTTGCTTCTTATTCGAAGTTAGAAAGGCTTTGTAAGAAAATCGCAATAGGGTGAAAACAAAGATCGCTATTGCTAATCCCAACCAGATCATTCTATTTAATAAAAATTTACCAGTAAGAGAAAGCTGCGTAGTATTAAGTTCGTGTACAGACCAGTATTTATCTATAAAATTTTGTGCTACATTTCCAAAAGGATCTACATAAACACTCAACCATTCGGTATCTAAATTTGTCAAAAGTCTTGATGAAACCATTGTAAGGATAAAGATTACGATCCCACCTAGATATAATATGGACATCCGCTTAAAAAACGTCATCAACCCAAAGAATAAACTTCCAATAAAGAAAGCATTAAAAGTGAGTAAGTAGAGGAATGGATAAAAATAGGAGGCAAAATTGAAAGAGGTATAGATTCCATAATCTGGCCTATCTAAAAACATTCCAATTGAGAAGCCTAAAATTGCACCTAAGACCGCAGCAATATTCATAAATGTTACAATGGTAAAACTTCCCCAAAACCTACCTAGAATATAATTCTTTTCGGTTATGGGAAAAGTGAAATAAGTTTGAGCAGTTCTATGCTCCTCATCTCTATAGACTGCGACTCCCATAATTGCCGCGTAAAAGAATAGATATATCTCACTCATACCTCCCAAAACACCCATTATGGCATTCGGACTATTTGTGAATTGTGCTGTGTTAGATTTTGCGAATACAGCAATTAATAGTGGGATTAAAAATGCTATAAATATGTAAATATAGGTTGCGGGTCTGCGCATTCTATATTTCAACTCAAATAAGTAGATTTCTTTCATAATTATACAGTTTGAGGTTGGTTAATACTATAGAAATAAAAATCTTCCAAAGTATTGTTCACTGCTATAAAACCATCTCCTGGCTGTGATTCAGCATAAACATTTACGTTTAGCTGCCCACTTCTCAAATAAGCAGATAGCACACTGTATTCTTCCTGATATTTCTCTAATTCTTCCTTATCAATTTTCTTTCTAAAAATTCGTCCATTTAATGAATTTGATAATTCTAAAGGATGACCTTGAACTACAACAGAACCCTCATTAAAAACAGCCATATTAGTACATAAATTAACAACATCATCTACAATATGGGTAGATAAAATAACCACTGCATCTTCTCCCAATTCACTCAATAAATTATGAAATCGGTTACGCTCCAAAGGATCTAAACCTGCTGTAGGCTCATCTACAATAATTAACTTGGGGTTTCCAATTAAAGCCTGTGCAATTCCAAAACGCTGACGCATACCTCCCGAATAATCTCCAAGATTTCTTTTTCTGAATTTATATAAATTCACCTTATTCAAAAGGTCTGCTACATAAGCAGCTCTATCGCTCTTATTATTGATTCCTTTAATTTTAGCGATATGATTTAGCATCATTTCTGCAGAAACTTTTGGATACACCCCAAAATCCTGTGGTAGATATCCTAAAACTTTTCTAAGTTCTTCCGGCTCTCTAAAAACATCTATTCCATTAAATTCTATACTTCCAGAATCACTCATTTGCAAAGTGGCAATCGTGCGCATTAGAGTAGATTTTCCTGCACCATTTGGACCTAAGAGGCCAAACATCCCTTTGTCTATTTCTAAATTAACATTGTTAAGCGCCTGTGTCCCGTTTGGATATGTCTTGTTTAAATTCTTTATGGAAAGCATAGTAATTGGTTAAGTTGGATTTTATCTTTATAACTAGTTAGTAACTAATAAGCAATAACGTTACAATTTCAGCCTAGATTTAGAGAATATAATCCGCACAGCTATATGCAAAGAAATTCTAAAGCATGCTTTATATTTGCAATTGCAAATTAACAGGATACAAATTTCGCCAGCAAAAGATGGCCATAAATTCGTTAGTCCGTTAATTTGTCTAACAAAAAGTGAATTCCTATGTATCCATTAAGAAGAAATAGAAGACTTAGAACTAACGAAACTATTAGATCCTTGGTTAGAGAAAATATCCTCTCTCCAAATGACTTTTTAGTACCCTTATTTGTAGTAGAAGGAAAAGGAGTTAAGGAAGAGATCGCATCTATGCCTAATTATTATAGATTCAGTTTAGATCTATTAGAAAAAGAAGTGAAAGAAATTTGGAAAATGGGACTTAAATCTGTGTTGCTTTTTGTGAAAGTTCCGGACAATTTAAAAGATAATGCAGGGACCGAAGCTTTAAATGCTGAAGGTTTAATGCAGCGAGCAGTTAAAACTGTAAAGAATGCTGTTCCTGAAATGTTAGTAATAACAGATATTGCTTTAGATCCTTATTCTTCTTTTGGACATGATGGTGTGGTAGCCGATGGAAAAATATTGAATGATGATACTACCGCAATCTTAGCGGAAATGTCCCTTTCTCATGCCATTGCTGGTGCCGATTTTGTTGCGCCAAGCGATATGATGGATGGTAGAATATTCGAAATAAGAACTTTATTAGAAGATGAAGGTTTTCATGACACAGGAATTATGAGCTATTCTGCAAAGTATGCCTCCGCTTTTTATGGCCCATTCCGCGATGCACTAGATTCTGCTCCAGGATTTGGGGATAAAAAAACCTATCAGATGGATCCTGCTAACCGAGCTGAAGCAATTCGCGAAACCTTGATGGATATAGAAGAAGGTGCAGATATAGTAATGGTGAAACCAGGACTTTGTTATTTAGATATAGTTAGAGAAATTAAAAATGCAGTAACAGTTCCTGTTGCGGTTTATCAGGTTAGCGGTGAATATGCAATGATAAAAGCTGCTTCAGAGAAAGGCTGGCTAGATCATGATGCAGTTATGATGGAGCAATTAACTGCAATTAAACGTGCAGGTGCCAATATGATTGCAAGTTACTTTGCAAAAGATGCTGTAAAATTAATTTCTTAAGCTTTTAAAATTTAGCTTAATTTTTTTATTGCGAATTCTGTTTTAATGTACATTTGTTAGGTGAAGATCAAGAAACTATCATTTAGTATTTCGTTATTACTACTTACATTATTTAATGTAGTTAGCAGTTCTGCATATTCATACCCTTCAGAATCGTTGGATCATAATTCCAGCCATTCTTATTCCATAAAAACAGAGAACAATACAAAGGCTATCTTTACTGAAGAAGTCTCGATTTCTGTAGTTATAGAAATAGCGTCAAACCCAGATTATTTAACATCAACTGGGATTGGTATAAATAGTTTTAATTCTTCGGAACCTCTTAGTCGTTGTTACACTTTAGATCTGTGGTACTATAATCCAGATCTTAAGAACCTACTCTCACAGAATATATTTCCATTTCAGTTTTTTTGGTAAGACTTTTTTCGTTGTATTCTTGAAAATATATGGTCTTTATAAGTAATAGAGATCTATTTATTCTTGTTTTCAACTCATCAGAAAAAATTAAACAAAAAAATTTACGAAAACTGATTTTTGAGTGATTGCGTTTTTGCCACTTTTAAGAAAGACGTTTTTTATTGCACTACTTAAAATTAATTTAAAATGGAAAATTCATCAGTTATAATGGGTATCGTCCTATTAGCTTTATTCGTTGGACCTATCATATACATGATCATAAGCCATTCGGCTAAGGAAAATAAGGTTAAGAAAAGGTTACACAGTCTTGCTACAGAACATAATATGAAATTGGATCAAATTGAAATAACCAACTCATTATTACTTGGTTTAGACAGTAACACAAAAAAATTCTTAGTGATAGATCCAACAGATCATTCTAAATATGAAGTGATAGATCTTAAAAATGTAGGACAAAGTGTTGTTGCCAAATCCGGGCATCAACAAAAAATCGGAAATCAGAATAAACTTGCTTTAACTCACATTGGTTTGGAATTATTAAAGAACAATTCTAAAGAGAAAGTGAAAGAAGTGATATTTTATGATGAAGATGATAATGATAGTTTAGATGCCGATGCACAGTTATTCATGGCGAATAAATGGGATAAACTTATAAAGTCTAATCTTTCAGCATAAATTGATTGCTAAGATTAGTTCTCATTGCTCAACTTTTCTAATATTCGGAGTTAATTGAATAAAGAATATAAAAGCTGCTATCAGAAAATATTTTCTGTAGCAGCTTTTTATTTAATCGCCTAGAGCAAGTATTTTGGGTGTATTTATAAAATTGTGGATAATCAAATATTTATAAAATTTAAATTTAAGCTCGAGACCTAAAATTGCCATGAAGGGATTAAGTGCTTTATCAATACTTTAGGAAAATTGTAGTAAAGAATCCTTATTTTAGAGTTCTAAACTTAATCGCAATAATGAGCTTACTTATACTATATGCTACGCTTGCCATCTTTTTTTCATTCCTATGCTCTATTCTTGAAGCCGTTTTATTAAGCATTACCCCAACGTTTATCCGTGTTAAAAAAAAGGAAGGCAAAGCATATGCAACCACATTAACACATTTCAAAAAAGATATAGACAAACCTCTTATCGCCATTTTAACTTTAAACACAGTTGCCCATACCGTGGGTGCAATTCTTGTTGGAGTGCAGGCAGAAAAAGTGTTTGGAGATGGAGGAAATTCAGTAGGCATTGTATCTGCTGTTATGACTTTGGCAATTCTAATCCTTTCTGAAATAGTTCCAAAAACAATAGGAGCAACTTACTGGCAATCGCTGGGAAAATTCACTGTTATAACTTTAAAGATTTTAATTTTTCCTTTAAAATACACAGGAGTTCTTTGGTTGATGATGCTTACCACTAAATTAATTGGTAAGTCGGCACATGTTAGCACAATGAGCAGGGAGGAGTTTTTGGCAATTACTG
This sequence comes from Gillisia sp. CAL575, assembly GCF_000403785.1. Classification (GTDB taxonomy): domain Bacteria; phylum Bacteroidota; class Bacteroidia; order Flavobacteriales; family Flavobacteriaceae; genus Gillisia. The sequence goes on along the minus strand of NZ_APHJ01000019.1, from coordinate 37,846 downwards.
ACGCAGCTGAAGAAGAAGGCTTTTTTGAAGAAAAGGAAACTACAGTGATCAAGAATCTACTTGTATTTAAATCTGTAATGGCAAAAGATGTAATGACGCCTTTTTCTGTAGCTACTATAGAAGATGAATCCACAAGCATTGAAGAATTTCACCGTGCTCATAAAAATTTGAAATTTTCCAGGATTCCTGTATATAAAGATAAACCCAATAATATTACCGGTTTTGTGCTTAAAGATGATATTCTTGAGGAAATGATCGATGAAAAAGGTTTGGAACCTTTAAGTCTATTAAAAAGAGATGTTTTTATCACTAATCCCAACACCCCAATTCCAGAACTTTTTGAAATCTTTATTAAACGAAAAGCACATATTTCAATAGTTTCAGATCAGTTTGGGAACACTCTAGGGTTGGTAACAATGGAAGATATCATAGAAACTCTCCTAGGTCTTGAAATTATGGATGAGAGCGATCAATTTGAAGATATGCAACTTATGGCTCGCCAAAACTGGGAAAAGCGGGCTAAAAAGCTCGGACTTATACAGCAAAATGATTCGGAAACAAAATCTACTTAAAATGACCGCCAATCTTAGTACTCCATTAGGAATCTGTAAAATAACAGGGGACGAAGATGGAATTTCAGAAATCAAGATATTGGACAAAGATGAAGAACTAAGCAATAGTGTTCCAAAAGTTTTAATTCCAGCAGCAAATCAAATGACGGCTTACTTTAAAGGTGAGTTAAAGGAGTTCAATATTCCATTGAATCCCAAAGGAACAAGTTTCCAAAAACAAGTTTGGTTAGCCTTGAACCAAATACCTTACGGTGAAACAAGATCTTACTTACAAATTTCCAAGGAGATTGGAAATGTAAAAGCTATTAGAGCAGTGGCAGCAGCAAATGGGAAAAATCCGCTCTGGATAGTCACTCCTTGTCATCGTGTTATAGGAAGTGATGGTTCTTTAACAGGTTATGCTGGTGGGTTATGGCGAAAAAAATATTTGTTGGATCTAGAAAATCCACCAATACAACAGGAACTTTTTTAAAATTTTCTCTTCAAACAAAAAACCCTAATTTTAATGACTATGAAGTTATTTTTGAAAATTACGGGTGGATTTCTTGCTACAATATTATTCGTTGTGATCCTATTGTATATATTCAACTATGATTATATCCTCAAAGGAATTCAAGTAGTGTATTTTCAAGGTCATAAGACTGCTTATATAGATGATTATCCCGAATTTTCTAATAGGCTTATTGAAGCAGATTCAGTCCATTCTTCTAAATGGCCAATGCACCAAAATTATAACTCCGTAAAGCCAACTAAAAGTTTAGCAGATATTAATGAAGAATTAGGTACTGTGGCTTTTCTTATCATTAAAAATGATAGTATTTGGTATGAAGAATATGCAGAAGATTATGGTTTGCGTTCAAAAACCAATTCCTTTTCTATGGCTAAATCTATTACGGTAGCGCTCTTAGGAAAAGCAATAAAAGATGGTTACATAAAAAGTTTAGACCAGCCTGTGGGCGATTTTATTCCTGAATATAACAAAGAGGAGCAAATTAAACTCAAAGTCGGAGATCTGGCTTCTATGTCATCTGGTCTAGATTGGGATGAGAATTATTACAATCCATTTTCGCAAACAGCTAAAGCATATTTTGGTGAAGATATTAGAAGACTAGCATCACAATTGAAAGTGATAGAAGAACCTGGAACTTCCTTTAAATATTTGAGTGGAAATACTATTTTATTGGGAATGGTGATTGAAAAAGCGACCCAAATGAATCTCTCCAAATATTTGAGCGAGAGTTTTTGGAAACCAATGGGGATGGAGCATGATGCACTTTGGCAGTTAGATAGTGAAGAAAGCGGGATGGAAAAAGCCTATTGTTGCATTGCCTCCAATGCCCGAGATTTTGCCCGTTTCGGTAAGCTCTTTAAGAATAATGGGAAATGGAATGATAAGCAATTAATTAATTCTCAATTTGTAAATAGCGCTACAAAACCTAGATTTAAAGATTCTCCCGAATATGGATATGGCTTTTGGCTCAACAATTATAAAAATAAAGAGATATTTTATATGCGAGGAGTATTAGGCCAATACGTGATTGTAATACCGGAGGACAATTTAATAATTGTAAGGCTGGGCCATGATTTAATTCGCAGAGAGGAAGGAGAGAAACACCCTAAAGATTTTTTCTTATACATAGATGAAACCTATAAAATGCTTGAAAATGCTTCATAAATTATTATTAGAACACATCCTATTCCTGGATATAGAAACAGTACCTGAAACTCGAACTTTCCAAGAGCTTTCCCCTATCAAACAACAGCTTTGGGGAGAGAAATCTAAGTATCAGCGAAAAGAAGAATTTACTCCAGAAGAATATTATGTGCGTGCAGGGATTTGGGCCGAGTTCGGAAAAATAGCATGTATCTCTGTAGGCTTTTTTAAAAACAAAGAGGATTCCAGAAGTTTTAGGCTAACAACTTTTAAAGGAGGGGAAGAAAAGATATTAAAGGATTTCTCGAATTTACTTAGCACACACTTTTATAAAGATCATCATCTTTTATGTGCACATAACGGGAAGGAATTCGATTTTCCTTTCATTGCCAGAAGAATGATCATCAATGGACTCTCACTTCCATCTAAACTAAATCTATTTGGAAAGAAACCTTGGGAAGTGCCACATTTAGACACCTTAGAATTATGGAAGTTTGGTGACTATAAAAATTATACTTCTCTTAAACTACTTACCAATGTGCTTAATATTCCATCACCAAAAGATGACATTGATGGCTCTGAAGTTAGAGATGTGTTTTATGAAGAGCGAAATATTAACCGAATAGCAGTTTATTGCGAGAAAGATGTTGTTGCTATTGCCCAAATAATTTTAAAATTCAGGCAAGAAGAGTTGCTTACAGATAATGAAATCATTTCGGTTTAAATAAATGCATCGACAGACTCAATCTGACAATTCAAATTGTCATTCCGACAATGAAGGAATCTCTTGCAAATTTGTGATTCTTCACTCCATTTCATTTCGTTCAGAATGACTCTAAAAAGATAATGTTAGGCTGAGCTTGTCGGAGCCTTGTTACAAAAATTACCATAAACAAAAAAACCACCTTTTTCAAGGTGGTTTTTTAAATATTATTTGAAATATCTATTTCTACAATTCGAACTTGATCCCTTGGGAAAGTGGCAATTCTGTAGTGTAATTGATCGTATTGGTTTGTCTTCTCATATACACTTTCCATGCATCAGATCCAGACTCACGTCCACCACCGGTTTCTTTCTCACCACCAAAGGCTCCACCAATTTCAGCACCACTGGTTCCAATATTTACATTAGAAATTCCACAGTCAGATCCATTAACAGATAAGAAGTGTTCAGCCTCTCTTAAGTTATTGGTCATAATTGCAGAGGAAAGTCCTTGTTTCACTCCGTTTTGCACTTCCAAAGCATCTTCAACATTCCCAGAATATTTCATCATGTATAAAACCGGAGCAAAAGTTTCATGCTGTACGATCTCGTAAGAATTTTCAGCTTCAGCAATCGCAGGTTTTACGTAACATCCACTTTCGTAGCCTTCACCTTCTAATACTCCACCTTCAACAATGATCTTTCCACCTTCTTCAACAACTTTGGTCAAAGCGTTCTGGTAATTCTTCACTGCATCTTTGTCTATTAGTGGCCCTACGTGATTATTCTCATCTAAAGGATTCCCAATACTCAATTGCTTGTATGCAGCAACCACCGCTTCTTTTACTTTATCGTAAATAGATTCGTGAATTATAAGTCTTCTGGTAGAAGTACAACGTTGTCCTGCAGTTCCCACAGCACCAAATACAGCACCAATAACGGTCATTTTAATATCGGCATCCGGAGTTACAATAATTGCATTGTTTCCACCTAATTCCAATAAAGATTTTCCAAGACGTTCCGCCACTTTAGTCGCAACTATCTTACCCATTCTAGTTGATCCCGTAGCAGATATAAGCGGGATACGCGTATCTGTAGACATCATTTCTCCTACTCTATAATCTCCTGTTACCAAACATGAAATTCCTGCAGGCACATTATTTTCTTCAAAAACTCTTGCCGCTATTTTTTGACAAGCTACAGAAGTAATAGGTGTTTTTTCAGATCCTTTCCAAACACACGCATCTCCACAAACCCAAGCCAAAGCTGTATTCCAAGACCAAACTGCTACTGGGAAGTTAAAAGCAGAAATAATTCCTACAACTCCAAGTGGATGATATTGTTCGTACATTCTATGTCCTGGTCGCTCAGAGTGCATGGTAAGTCCGTGTAACTGTCTAGACAATCCAACTGCGAAATCGCAGATATCTATCATTTCTTGAACTTCCCCTAAACCTTCTTGATATGATTTACCCATCTCAAAAGAAACCAATTTTCCAAGTGGCTCTTTTAATCGGCGTAATTCTTCATTAAATTTTCTAACTATTTCTCCACGTAATGGTGCAGGCATGGTTCTCCAGCTTTTAAAACCTTCGGTAGCAGCTGTCATCACTTTCTCATAATCCTCTTTTGTGGTAGATCTCACTTTTCCTATTAAAGAACCATCTACAGGAGAATAAGATTCAATAATTTCACCACTTCCAAAAAATTCTGTTCCGGTAGAAGTTCCATCGTTTACATCTGTAATCCCAAGATCCTTTAATGCTTGCTTAATCCCAAACTTTTCTGCTATATCACTCATTTATTCGTGTTTTTATCTTTAATTATAACTAGTTATTGCGAAAATAATAAATATTAAAAGAAACCCATCCTTAATCTACTTTCATTCTCTAAGTATTAATAAAACGCTCGTCTACAGGCATCACAGTGCCACAATTATCGCAGGTTCGCAATTCTTCACTTCCATAAAAATGCTTAAAATGTTCTAGAAAATCGGTTTCTATATCATGCAATGGGAAATAAACTTCATAAAGTTTATGGTTACAGTTATCGCAAAACCACAACAATCCGTCTTTTCCATCTTCTCCTAAACGCTTACGTTCCACAACTAGACCAATAGAACCCGTTTCTCTAACAGGAGAATGTGGAATTTTACCAGGATGTAAATACATATCTCCAGGCCCTAACTTCATAACCTCCTTCTTTCCATTCTCCTGAACATGAATTTCAATATTTCCTTCTAGTTGAAAGAACAATTCTTCAGTTTCATTATAATGGTAATCCTTTCTAGCATTTGGCCCAGCCACGATCATTACTATATAATCGTCACTCTCTTTATATAAATTCTTGTTCCCAACAGGCGGCTTAAGCAAATCTCTATTTTGCTCTATCCATTTGGTGAGATTAAATGGTTTATTTATCGGCATAGTATCTTGATTTTATAAAGTTGCCTAAAATTAATCATTCTCACACAAAAGGTTGTGAAGCTTATCTAAATGTTTCGGGCGTATGCCCTTAACGGGCACCGCGCTATTCGCGCCAAGTCCTCGTCCCGATCATTATCGGGACTGTGGGCTTTTCACTACTATCGCTTACGCAAAAAATCATTCTCTATAAATTTGAATCACTCCTATTAAATCTGAATAATATTTTAGTACTTTTAATTCGAATATCTCAACATTCCATTTCATGAAAAAACTATTACTTCTACTTTCCTTAAGCTTATTGGTTGCTTGTAATTATGCTTCCGAAGAAAAAAAACCTATAGACGAACCAATAGAAAAACCAAAATCTGATAAGGTTGAAACCGATAATTTTGGAATTGTAATTCACGGTGGTGCAGGTACCATTTTAAAAGAAAACATGACAGATTCCTTGGAGAATGCCTACAAGTTGGTTTTAGAGGAAGCAGTAAGGGAGGGCCACGAAATTCTTGCAAATGGAGGAACATCCATTGAAGCCATTCAACGTACTATTAATATTATGGAAGACTCCCCGCTTTTCAATGCTGGAAAAGGAGCGGTTTTCACTAACCAGGAAACCAATGAAATGGATGCTGCTATCATGGACGGTGAAACCTTGAATGCTGGAGCAATTGCAGGAGTAACTAACGTTAAAAATCCAATAAATCTTGCATTTCAAGTAATGGAACATTCTCCGCATGTATTATTATCTGGGAAAGGAGCAGAACAATTTGCACAAGAACGCGGACTGGAAATAGTAGATCCTTCCTATTTTTATACAGAAAACAGATTTCAATCGCTGCAAAAAGTGAAAGAAGCAGAAAAAATGAAGGCCGATAGCTCCGACAATAGAACGGCATTTTACGATCCTTATATAAAAGAGTCGAAGTTTGGAACTGTTGGCTGTGTTGCATTAGACAAAAATGGAAATATAGCAGCTGGAACTTCCACAGGAGGAATGACCAATAAAAAATGGAATAGAATTGGGGATGTGCCAATTATTGGCGCTGGTACCTATGCAAATAATGCTACTTGTGCTGTTTCCGGAACTGGATGGGGAGAATATTTTATGAGAGGAGTTGTGGCTTACGATATTTCAGCAATGATGGAGTATAAAAAAATGAGCTTAGAAGAGGCAGCAAAAAAAGTGATTCAAGGAAAATTGACGGAACTTGGTGGAGAAGGTGGAATTATAGCCATAGATAACAAGGGTAATATTGCAATGGAATTTAATTCTGCGGGAATGTACAGAGCTGCGATGAACAAAAAAGGAGAGTTAACCATCGGGATCTATAAGGAGAATGAAGAAAATAAAGAAATAAAAGAATAGGCGTATAGTTATATAATTATTTAAGCTCCAATTACTTGGAGCTTTTTTTTGTGTTAGAATTAACTGTTTTAGAACCAGAGATCATGTTTTCTTAGAAAGTAAAAAGTATCTTTGCCGACTTAAAAATTTCTATGTCTTCATGGCATCAAACCCTAATTATGAATAGATTACTATTTACTTGCCTCGTTCTTTCTTCTTTTTTTGTACAATCCACAATGCAAGGCCAGCGTCTTACTAGAGAACAGGTTTATGACACTATAATGGAAATGCCCTCATTTTCTAGCTACCAGGATAATTATTTTATATCTGGAGTGCCAACAAACAAGGCGATCAAAAAAGACAATTCCGATATAAAGTATCAAATTAGCTTCAAACAGATGGTAAGTAGAGCTACTTTGCCTCTAAATAGCTATTTATTTGTTACGTATACTCAAAAAGCTTTTTGGAACGTATATAGTGATTCTAGTCCGTTTGAGGAGATCAATTTTAATCCAGGAGTTGGTATAGGAAAACCCGTATTTAATAAGAAAGGATATATATTTGGCCTTGCAGAATTAAAATTTGAGCACGAGTCCAATGGAAGGGATAGTTTAGAAAGTAGAAGCTGGAATAGAATTACTGGAGTGTTCCACACCCCTTTAGGAAAAAGAACTATTTTAAGTGTAAAAGCATGGGTTCCTATAACATATACTGAAAATCATCCAGATCTATTAGACTATGTAGGTCTTGGCGAAATTAAAGTGGAACAAACGATAATCAATAATAGACTTATCGCCGATCTTACCGTTAGAAAAGGACTAGATGGATGGAAAGGCTCTGCCTCTACACGTGTTCTTTATAGATTATTCAACAACTCTGGGAACCAATATTTAATGCTGGAATGGTTTGCAGGTTATGCCGAAAGTCTTATAGATTATAACCAATATACCAGCATGGTACGTATTGGTTATGTTATAAAATCTACCGATCTGGATATCTTAAAGACCAAATAATCAACCTTATAACTCTTTAACATAACTTTAGTTTCTTATTAGTTCGGAATTTACCGAACTAACACTAACTTTGCACTTCTAAATTTTGGAAATGCAAAAAGAATTAATAGAAAGAAGAAATAAGTTAATAGAACGCCTGGGCGTTTTTATTGAGAATGAAGACAATATGGCTCCATTAGAAGCAAGGATCTTCTCTACTCTTATTATTACTGGCAAAGGTGGTTCTACATTCGACAACCTGGTAAAAGATCTTAATGCCAGCAAAAGCACAATCTGCACCCATTTAAATACGCTGCAAGCATCTGGCAGAGTGAGTTATTTCACAAAACCAGGGGATAGAAAACGCTATTTTAATGTCACTCCAAACAGACTTCTTCAAGTTATGAATGAAATGCTGGAAAAATGGAATAATCAGTTTGATATTCATTCAGAGATAATTCAATTTAAGAAGGATGCTAATAACCAAAACACAAATGAATCTGAAGAATTTGAACTTCAATTTCATGAAAACTACCTTTTATTTTTAGAGGAAGTGAGTAACGCTGTAAAGAAACTAAAGAAGAACATCGCAGAATTATAATCTAATCACCCTATTACACAAATTAAATTTGAAGATCACCATGAAGAATATTATAAAGTTACTAACGATTTCCATCGGAATATTGTCCCTTGTCTCCTGTGGCAATGGAAATGATCAAAATGCTGCTCTAGCGGCACAACCAAAACCTTATCCGGTATATGAGGTACCAACAAAAACAGTTACAGGATTTACTTCCTTTCCTGCAAGTATAGAAGGAGTTATAAATAGTGAGGTAAGAGCAAAAGTTTCAGGTTATATCACTAAAGTTTTGGTAGATGAAGGTGAGAAAGTTAAAGCAGGACAAACACTTTTTAAATTAGAGACTCAATCTTTATCTCAGGATGCTGCTGCCGCAAAGGCCAACGTTAACGCTGCTCAAGTAGAGGTAGATAAGTTGAAGCCATTGGTAGAAAAAAATATTATTAGTTCTGTGCAATTAGAAACTGCGAAAGCAAAGCTTCAGCAAGCACAAAGTGGTTATAATGGTATCCTTGCAAACATTGGATATGCAAATATAAAAAGTCCGGTAGATGGTTATGTAGGGTCAATTCGCAAAAGAGAAGGAGCTTTAATTAGCGGTGCAGATCAAGAACCACTAACAACCGTTTCAGATATTAGTAAAGTATATGCCTATTTCTCTATGAATGAATCTGACTATCTAGATTTTATTCAAGCCACAGAAGGAGCTACCATCCAAGATAAAATAAATAATATTCCGGCAGTTAGGTTAATACTTGCAAATGGAAGTATGTACGATCAAGAAGGAAAAATAGAGACTATCAACTCTGTGATTAATACTAACACAGGTTCTATTTCATTTAGAGCCATTTTTGATAATCCTTCAAGATTATTAACCAATGGAAACAGCGCTAAAATAGAAATTCCAAAAACATTTACAGATGTTTTAGTTGTTTCACAAGAATCCACATACGAGCAACAAGGCAGTACGCTTCTATTTAAATTACAGAACAATGATTCTGTAGTCTCTACTCCTGTGAAAGTAATTGCTAAAGTAGATAACCTTTATGTAATAGAATCTGGAGTAGAAAAAGGTGATACTGTAATAGCAAAAGGCGCCAACAAATTAAGAAGTGGAACAAGAATTACCCCACAACCTGTTGCTTTTGATTCTGTAGCTAAACCTTTAGAAAAAATATTTAACTAACCGGAGAAGAAAGAAAACATTATGATTAAAAAATTTATTGAACGTCCGGTTCTCTCAACAGTTGTTTCTATTATTATTGTAATACTAGGAATACTTGGGTTAACAAATCTTCCAATTACTCAATATCCAGATATTGCACCTCCAACAATTTCTGTAACCACCGCTTATCCTGGTGCTAGCGCAGAGACAATTTTAGAAAGTGTAATTGTACCAATAGAAGAGCAAATAAACGGAGTTGAGGGGATGACTTATCTTACCTCAACAGCCTCTAACAATGGTACTGCCTCTATTACTGTTTATTTCGATCAAAATGTAGATCCAGATATTGCAGCGGTAAATGTACAGAACCGTGTAGCGAGAGCCAATCCATTATTACCTGCAGAGGTAAAACAAAACGGGGTAACTACACAGAAACAACAGACCAGTGCATTAATGTTCTTGTCTTTTTATAGTACTAACCCAGATTATGATGACACCTTTATTCAGAATTATCTAAAGATCAATGTGATTCCTGAAATTCAAAGGGTGAATGGAGTTGGAGATGTAAATGTATTTGGCGGGAAGGATTACGCGATGAGAATTTGGTTACAGCCTAATAAAATGAAGGCTTACAACCTTATTCCGTCAGATATAACCGCAGCATTAAGAGAACAAAGTTTAGAAGCTGCAGCTGGTTCTTTAGGTGAAAATAACGGGGAAACTTTTTCTTATACCATTAAATACGGAGGAAGATTTAAAACTGAGGATCAATATAGCAATATTGTAATTAAGGCATTAGGTGACGGACAATTTCTTAGGTTGAAAGATGTAGCAAAAATTGAACTAGACGCACAATCTTATGATGGTGGTTCTTCTACCAATGGATATGCAGCTGTAAATATGGGGATCTTTCAGACCAAAGGTTCTAATGCACAAGAAATTATTGTTACGATTAAAGATCAATTAGAACTTCTAAAGAAAGACCTTCCAGATGGAATTGAGATCTTTATTCCATACGATACGAATAACTTCTTGAATGCCTCTATAGAAAAAGTTGTGATCACATTAATGGAAGCTTTTTTATTGGTATTTCTTGTAGTATTTATATTTCTTCAGGATTTTAGATCTACTCTTATTCCTGCAATTGCAGTTCCTGTATCTATTATAGGAACATTCTTTTTCTTAAATCTTTTTGGATACTCTATCAACCTTCTTACGCTTTTCGCGCTGGTGTTAGCCATAGGAATTGTGGTAGATGATGCCATTGTTGTTGTGGAGGCAGTTCATGCCAAAATTGATGAGGGAGCTAATGACGTTAAAAAAGCCACGGTAAATGCTATGGATGATATTTCTGGTGCCATTATTTCTATTACTTTGGTAATGGCCGCAGTATTTATTCCAGTAACTTTTATTAAAGGTCCTACCGGAGTTTTCTATGAGCAATTTGGGGTGACACTTATTATCGCAATTATAATTTCTGCAGTAAATGCATTAACCTTGAGCCCTGCTCTTTGTGCGTTGCTATTAAAACCACACGATAAAAAACAACAAGGGAAAGAGAAAAAGAACTTTCTGCAACGTTTTTATACTGGATTTAACCGCGGATTTAATGCTACCATTCATAGATATGGACAATCTTTAGGATTCTTATTTAAACACAAATGGATTACACCCGTAATTCTTATCCTTGCGGTTGGAGGTATTTGGTGGGCTTCTTCTACAACCCCAACTGGATTTGTACCTGATGAGGATCGTGGAATTATCTTTATGAATGTTGAACTTCCTGCTGGAGCTTCTATGGATAGAACGAATGAAGTGAATCAAAAACTATATGAAAAAATCTCTCAACTTCCCGAAGTTAAAGGAGCCTCTGTAATTAATGGGAGAAGTTTAATTAGTGGAGCTGGTAGTAACTATGGACTTGGATTTATTAGATTAAATGACTGGGATGAACGTAAAGATGATAGCCAGTCTATTAAAGCTGTAACAGGAAAATTATTCGGAATTGCAGCATCAATTCCAGAAGCAAATATAATCTTCTTTTCCCCTCCTAGTATTCCAGGATTTGGTAACTCATCTGGGTTTACCGTGAATCTTTTGGATAAATCTGGGTCTAGTTTTGAAGATTTAGATAAAGTTAATCAGGAATTCATTCAAAAATTAACTGAAAGACCAGAAATACAATATGCTCAATCTTCATTTAACACTCGCTATCCTCAATATGAAATAGAACTAAATGTTCCTGTGGCAAAGAAATTTGGAGTTCCAATAAGCAGTATTTTCTCAACTTTACAAGGATATATTGGTGGGGTGTACGCATCAGATTTCTCGAAGTTTGGGAAACAATACCGAGTTTATATTCAGTCTTTACCAGAAGACAGAGCAACTAAAGATGCACTTAATGAATTGTATGTTAGAACTGAGAGCGGCGAAATGGCACCAATTACTGAGTTCATGACTTTAAAACGGGTATACGGTCCGCAATCTGTTACTAGGTTTAATTTGTTTAACTCTACTACTCTTACCGGAGCGGTAAATCCAGGATATAGTTCTGGAGATGCAATTGCTGCAATAGAAGAAGTGGCTAAAACTTTACCTAGTAATTATACTACTGCCTATTCTGGACTAACACGAGAAGAAGTGAGTGCAGGAAACCAAACCACAATGATATTTATTCTATCTATTTTATTTGTGTATTTCTTACTTGCGGCACAATACGAAAGCTATTTATTACCGCTTTCTGTCCTTTTCTCATTACCATTAGGAGTTTTTGGAGCTTATCTCACAACAAAAATGACAGGTTTGGAGAACAATATTTATTTCCAGATCGCATTGATTATGCTTATAGGTCTACTTGCTAAAAACGCCATTCTAATCGTGGAGTTTGCTATACAGCGAAGAAAGAATGGGGAATCTATAGTAGATGCAGCGATCCATGGAGCAAAAGCGCGTTTAAGACCTATTTTAATGACCTCTTTCGCATTCATCTTAGGATTAATGCCATTGGTATTAGCAAATGGAGTTGGTGCCGCAGGTAACCGTTCTATCGGTACAGGTGCAGTAGGTGGGTTGTTAATTGGTACTATTACAGGAGTGTTCGTTATTCCTATCTTATTTATTCTGTTCCAATGGTTGCAGGAAAAAGTAGGAAAAAAACCAGTATTAGTAGAGAACGAATAATAACAACAAGAAATTTAATACAATGAAATTATTATATAAATCGAAATTCCTGCTGGTTGGGATGGTTGCTTTAAGCCTTCAATCCTGTTTTGTAGCTAAAGATTACAATAGAAGCGAAGATATTATACCAGATAAAAATCTTTTCAGGACAGATGAGCTTCCGCAAGATAGCTTAAGCATGGCTGAGGTTTCCTGGAGAGAACTCTTTACAGATCCTATTCTTGATTCTTATATTGAAAAAGGACTTCAAAATAATTTAGATGTGCGTATTGCATTGCAACAAATTATTGCAGCCGAGGCTTATGTAAAGCAGGGAAAAGCCGGATACCTTCCAACTTTGGGATTGGGGGCAAGTGTAAATCATCAAATCTTGTCTAAAAACAGTCAGTTTGGCTCTTTTTTCAATGAAAGTATTACCCAATATGAAGCAACCGGAAATCTTTCCTGGGAAGCAGATCTCTGGGGGAAAATAAGAAGCAATTCTAGAGCTTTTGATGCTTCCTACCTTCAGAGTGTAGCAGCACATCAAACTATAAAAACTAGATTGATTTCAGATATTGCTACAACTTATTATCAATTATTGGCATTGGACGAACAGCGCTTAGTGACCATGGAAACTATAGAGGCTCGAGAGGAAGCTTTAGAGACCACTATAGCACTTAAAGATGCTGGGAGTTTAACTGAAGTTGGCGTTAAACAAACCGAAGCACAGCTATACACTGCACAAGCCTTATTACTGGATATAGAAAACCAGATAAGACTTCAAGAAAACTCTTTATCTATATTATTAGGTGAGGCACCTCAAGGAAAAGAAAGAACTTCTTTAAATGAGCAGGAAATAACCACAGATTTAAATACTGGCGTTCCTGCAGAATTATTAAAGAATCGCCCAGACCTCAAGGAAGCCGAATATAATTTAATTAATGCCTTCGAGCTTACCAACGTGGCTAGAAGTAATTTCTATCCATCTTTGCAACTTACCGCAACAGGTGGTTTGCAGAGTCTGGATGTAGAAAAGCTTTTCGATGTAAATTCTCTTTTCGCTAATTTAGTAGGATCTCTGGCTCAACCTTTATTAAATAAGAGAAGAATTAGAACCGAATACGAGGTTTCTAAAGCCAGACAAGAACAGGCAAAACTTAATTTTCAGTTTGCCCTATTAAATGCAGGGAAAGAAGTTTCAGATGCATTGTATGCTTATCAATTTAATACAGATAAGATAGAAGTAAAAATTATGGAATTTGAAGCATATACAGATGCTACAAAGTATTCAGAAGAATTATTAGATAATGGTCTTGCAAATTATTTAGAAGTGATCATTGCCCGACAGAATAGTCTTAATTCTCAACTTAATTTAATAGATGCTCGTTTTAACCAATTAGCAGCAGTTGTAGAACTGTATCGCGCCTTAGGTGGCGGGTGGCAATAAGAAAAAATAGTTAGTTAGTTGTTGGAAATGAAGCCTGAGGTTTAAAACTTCAGGCTTCATTTTTTTAATTCAATTTTCTGCTTTTCTCGCTTCCCTTTCAAAATGTGTTTTATTTATTCCAATTTTTGAAAGGGTTTTTACTTAATTGAGAATTATAATATCGATGATCTCCTGTCACTTCTTCTCCTAGCCAACTCGGTTTTTCAAAAGTATCTTCCTCAGAAAGCAATTCAATTTCTGCCATTACGAGACCTTCATTCTCTCCAAAAAATTCATCTATTTCGAAAGTGAATTCATCAGATTTTACTAAATACCTAACTTTTTCAATAGCTCCTGGCTCGCAAAGTTTTAAAAGCTCCACGGCTTCATCTACCGCAATTTCTTTTTCCCACTCAAACCTTGATAATCCACTATCAGAAGATTTCCCTTTAATTGTGATGAATGCTTCTTTATCAAGAACACGAATTCTTGTAGTTCTTTCTGGGTGTGAGTTTAAATAGCCTTGTTTTATTTCTGAACTTTTAAATGCTTCAGTTTTAAATTGTTCTGAAGTCACTAAAAATTTTCGTTCAATTTCTATCATAAATTTCTAGAATTATTCTGAAGCTAATTTCTGAATTTCATCAGATTCGATCAATATTTTAGAATAGCCAGCGTTTGCGCAATTATGCATTGCTTTTGCAATAGTTTCAGGTGAAATAGACCTGTATTTTTTCAAGGAACCAACCAATAGGTTATTAAAAACCTTCATTCCCTTAATGGCTAGATTCTCAAAAAACCTTTCCTCTTCTCTGTCTCCAGCAATTAATGAGGGCTGAAAAATATAAGTGTGAGCAATGCCTTGTTCCAGTACTTCATGCTGCATCTCTCCTTTCACTTTATTATAAAAAACACCGCTGTTTGCATCTGCTCCTAGTGCAGAGATCACCAAGAAAGTGTCTATTTTATTTTCTCTACAAATCTTAGCTGCAGTCACCGGAATCCCGAAGTCAATTTTTTTATAAGTTTTCTTATCTGGTGTTTGACTTTTAGTTGTACCAATACAACAGTATACTTCATCTGCATTAAAACTTTCTTTATAATCTTCTAGCTTCATTAAATCTACCAAATGCTCTTCCAGTTTTTCATGCTCCAACCCAACACTAGATCTAGAAAACACCTTCACCTTGCTGTAGTTAGGATCATTCAGCAGAATTTTTAATAAATAACCTCCCGTTAGTCCCGTTGCTCCTAATAATATCGCTGTTTTCATAATATTAATTTCTTTGATTTTTTCACAATTATAATAAAGCGTGATGCGCAAATTGTTTCAATAGCTAATAAGTAAAACTAGGCTAAGCCATTTGATTATTCATTAAATATATTGATACTTCAAAGATAGCAGATTCAGAACTATTCGATATCCATAGTTAATATTAATACTTTATACCGAGCTGTTCAAGTTTACTTAAATTTGTATCGTGAAAACCCAGTTCCCAATTCGAAAGATAATTCATATAGATATGGATGCGTTTTACGCATCTGTAGAGCAATTAGATAATCCCGATTTACGGGACAAACCAATTGCTGTTGGAGGGAGCTCGGATAGAGGGGTTGTTGCCGCAGCAAGTTACGAAGCTCGGAAATTTGGAGTAAAAAGCGCTATGAGTAGCGTGATTGCAAAGCGCAATTGCCCCCAGCTTATCTTTGTAAAACCTAGATTTGATAGGTATAAAGATATCTCCAATCAAATTAGAGCCATTTTTTTAGAATATACAGATATGGTGGAACCTCTTTCTTTAGATGAAGCTTATTTAGATGTTACTGAAAATAAAAAAGGGATTCCAAGTGCCTCTTTAATTGCAAAAGAGATTCGGGAAAAGATCAAAGAAAAAACAGGGCTAAATGCTTCTGCAGGAATTTCTATTAACAAATTTATTGCGAAAGTCGCCAGTGACATTAATAAACCAAACGGCCAAAAAACGGTAAACCCAGAGGAGGTTGAAGAGTTTTTGGAGCAACTTCAGATTAGGAAATTCTATGGTGTAGGAAAAGTAACTGCCGAGAAAATGTACCTATTAGGCATCTTTAAGGGAATTCAATTAAAAGAAAAATCTGAAGAGTTTCTAACAGAGAACTTTGGAAAAAGCGGAAGATATTATTACAATGTGGTACGTGGTTTTCACACTAGTGAAGTAAAGGCAGATAGGATTAGGAAATCTCTTGGTGCGGAAAGGACTTTTAATGAAAATATTGCTTCAGAGATCTTTATGATGGAGCGCTTAGAGAATATAGCCGAAGAAATCGAGCGTAGATTAAAAAGAAGTAAAGTAGCTGGAAAAACTGTTACACTAAAAATAAAATACAGTGATTTTACTCTGCAAACCAGAAGCAAGACTTTGTCCTATTTTATAGCTTCACAAGATATTATTTTAGATACAGCGAAGGAGCTATTATTTCAGGAGAAAATGAAGAATTCTGTTCGTCTTTTGGGGATTACACTTTCTAACTTAAATACAGTGAAAAAGGAAGAACAGAACAATGAGAAGGAAATTGCGGTACAGTTAAAGTTTGATTTCTAACTGGGTATTTCTTCAATAAAATAGCCACAAGTACACAAAAAAGCACTTGTGAACTCGTGGCTAAAAATATGTATAAAATTTTTATTCTATTTCAGAAATTCTCAAGGTATTTACCATTCCGCGATTTGCAATAGGCATAGATGCAAGGTTGATTAGAAAATCTCCTTTATCTGCATATCCATTATCACTTGCTATCTTGTTAATGTCTTCTATAGTTTCATCTGTACTGCCAAATTTATCATAGTAGAAAGCTTTTACTCCCCATAATAAACTTAATTGAGATAATATTCTATGGTTAGAAGTAAATACCAAAATAGTTGATTCTGGACGCCATGCTGAAATTTGAAATGCCGTATAACCACTATTTGTAAGTGTACATATTGCTTTAGCTTTAATTTCATTAGCCATTATTGCTGCGTGGAAACAAATAGATTTTGTGATATATCTTTTTGTTCTTACATGCGGAGGATCATGTGGCACTTTAATAAGTGGTGAGTTTTCTACACTCTTAATAATCTGTGTCATTTTCTCAATAACCTGTACCGGGTAATTTCCAACTGAAGTCTCTCCACTTAGCATTACCGCATCTGCACCATCCATAACAGAGTTTGCCACATCGTTAACCTCTGCTCTTGTAGGAGTAAGGCTTGTAATCATGGTTTCCATCATTTGGGTTGCGATGATCACTGGAATTCTTGCCTTTTTAGCAATTAATACTAATTGCTTTTGAATAAGCGGAACCTCTTGTGCAGGAATTTCTACACCTAAATCTCCACGGGCCACCATCAGTCCGTCGCAATAAGCTACAATTTTATCTATATTTTCTACGCCTTCAGGCTTTTCAATCTTAGCTATAATTGGAATTTTATGATCACTGTGTTTCTTGATCAATTCTTGTAATTCCATTAAATCTTCAGCGTTCCTCACAAAAGAGAGCGCAATCCAATCCACCTCTAATTCACAAGCGAAAATTGCATCTTTTATATCTTTTTCAGTTAATGCGGGAAGTGAAATTTTAGTGTTCGGAAGATTCACCCCCTTTTTAGATTTTAAGGGACCTCCTTGGATTACTTTCGCAACCACTTCATCTGTTTTGTTAGTGCTTACAATTTCAAACATCAACTTTCCATCATCCAGTAAAATACGTTCCCCTGGTTGTACGTCTCTTGGAAATTGCTCGTAGTTCATATAAACACGAGATTTGGTTCCTTTAAACTCTTTTCCTGTGGCAAAAATGATTTGGTCTCCAGGGTTTACCACCACTTCCTCCTTCATTTTTCCAACCCTTAATTTAGGGCCTTGGAGATCGGCAAGTATCGCCGCGGCATAACCAAATTCTTCATTAAGCTCACGAATCATTTGGATACGTTCCTTCACATCTTCATAATCTGCATGCGAAAAATTTACTCTGAACACATTTACTCCTGCTTCTAGCATATCTTTTAAAACAGATTTTTCGCTAGTTGCTGGTCCTAATGTGGCTACAATTTTTGTTCTTTTATTTGCTGGCATTAATCTACAATTAAATTGTTTCTTGATTTTAGCTGATTTACATCAACTATATATGTTGTAATAACTCTTGGAATCCTACTAATGGCATTCAAAAGATCCTGAATATGCTCTTCCTCCAGATCATCTTCTATTTTTAAAAAATAATCTACTTTTCTATACTCTGGAATTAAGTACGTGAGCTGAGTAGAAATTTCTTCTTCTACAAATAACGACCCCGAACTTATAACCTTTTTCACAGATCCCTTATACTTGTTTTTGAACAAGTAATATGTACGATACTTGGCTGGCTCTTTAAAAGAAAATAGCGGATATAAAGCCTGTATCTCTCCGTGATTAAAATCTACATCATAAGGAGCACGTCTAAGGCTTAATTGCAGATTGGTATTCAAAAGAAAGGCTATTTTAAATTCCTCTAAAGGACTATGTATGGCCAATAAATGAAAACTATCCTCTACATCATCCAAAAGCAATTTATGGGATAACATACTCTTAATCTTTAATGATAAAGATAGGATAAGAATACAGAATTCTAAGGAAATTAGAACCTTTTTTGCGAAATAATTACGAAAACGTTATAGTATGAAGCCATTCATTACTAACTATCTATCTTAGCTTGAAGTGCATAATAGGCTCTTTTAGACGCCTTTTCTTCAGCCTTCTTTTTTGAAGTAGCTCTTGCTTTTGCCACTACTTTATCTTCAATTCTAAGTTTTACAGCGAAGTGTTTCATTTCCTCATTACCGGAATCATCATAAACCTCATAATTGAAGTTTTTCTTAGTTTTTTGGCACCATTCAATAAGCAAGCTTTTGTAACTTATTACTTGTCCTTCGAGCTGCTCTATATCTACATAAGGAATGATCACTCTATCAAATATAAATTTTTTACAATACTTATATCCGCGATCCCAGTAGATTGCTCCTATAAGTGCTTCAAAAAGGTTTCCGTGTATGTTAGCTCCAAATTGATCTATAGGGATATTCGTTTGCACATGACCAATTAGATTTAGGTCTTTGCCCAATTCATTTAAATGCTTTCGGCTTACAACTTTAGAACGCATTTTTGTAAGATAGCCCTCATTACCGCCAGGAACTGTCTTAAATAAATAGGCTGCTATAACTGCACTAAGCATAGCATCTCCCAAAAATTCTAAACGTTCAAAATTTATAGCATTTCCTTTTTCGTCTTTTTGATTTAAAGATCTATGAGTAAATGCTTTTTTGTATAAATTGATATTCTTAGGCTTAAAGCCTAATATCTTTTGCATTTCTATAAAAAAATTCCCGTCTTTAGAAGAACGGGAATTTAATATGTTTCGAATAACACTCATTGCGATAGGTTATTCATCTAATTTTTTAAACAGTACACATGCGTTATGACCTCCAAATCCAAAAGTATTACTCATTGCTATTTTAACATCACGTTTTTGCGCTTTGTTCAAAGTGAGATTTAATTCTGGATCTATATTTTCATCTTTGTGTTCATGATTAATCGTAGGAGGGATAATTCCATGTTTCATAGAAAGTATTGAAGAAATTGCTTCAATAGCTCCTGCAGCTCCTAACAGGTGACCTGTCATGGATTTTGTTGAGTTAATATTAATATTCTTTGCATGCGCTCCAAAAACTTTGGAAATCGCTTTAAGTTCTGCTACATCTCCTAGAGGGGTAGAAGTTCCATGAGTATTAATTGCGTCTACATCTTCAGGCTTTAATCCTGCATTTTGCAAACAACTCTTCATTACTGCAACAACACCAATTCCTTCCGGATGAGGTGCCGTCATGTGGTAGGCATCAGAAGAAAGTCCTCCGCCAATAAACTCGGCATAGATCTTTGCTCCTCGTGCTTTTGCATGTTCATATTCTTCCAAAACTAAAGCACCTGCTCCTTCTCCTAATACAAAACCATCTCTGGTTGCATCAAAAGGTCTAGAAGCCGTTTCGGGACTTTCATTTCTTGTTGAAAGAGCATGCATAGCATTAAATCCTCCCATACCTGCTTTTGTTACCGCAGCTTCAGATCCACCTGAAATAATTACATCACTATATCCCAAGCGAATATTATTTAAGGCATCAAACATAGCATTAGCAGCAGAAGCACAAGCTGATACTGTTGTATAATTCGCTCCCATAAAACCATGACGAATAGAGATATTACCCGGGGCAATATCTGCAATCATCTTAGGGATAAAAAATGGATTAAAACGTGGTGTTCCATCTCCCTCAGAGAAATTGATCACCTCATCCTGGAATGTTTCCAGTCCTCCAATTCCTGCTCCCCAAATAACTCCTACCCTATGTTTGTCTACAACATTCAGGTCTATTCCAGAGTCTTTTATGGCTTCATCTGACGCAACAATTGCGTATTGCGCAAATCTATCTAACTTTCTGGCTTCTTTCCGGTCGAAAAAATCAAGAGCATTAAAATTTTTGAGTTCACAAGCGAATTTAGTCTTAAACTTTTCAGCATCGAAATAGGTAATAGGTGCACACCCACTCTTACCAGCCACCAATGCATTCCAATATTCTTCAACATTGTTACCAATAGGTGTAAGGGCTCCTAAGCCTGTAACTACTACTCGCTTTAACTCCATATAATACTATTCTTTTTTATTTAGCTTTTTCAATATAAGAAATTGCTTGACCAACTGTAGCAATGTTTTCTGCTTGGTCATCTGGAATCTGGATATCGAATTCTTTTTCAAATTCCATGATCAATTCCACAGTGTCTAATGAATCAGCGCCTAGGTCGTTCGTGAAACTTGCTTCTGTAACAACTTCGTTCTCGTCTACGCCTAATTTGTCAACGATAATCGCTTTTACTCTTGATGCAATGTCTGACATAATATTCTATTTTAATTTTGATTAAGTGGCAAAAATAAAAAACTTTACTTTAAAACCCGTTTTTAGTTTAAAAATGTGACGGGAATTTACGGAATTTTCGATTAAACCCTTTATTTTTACACTTAATAATTGTTAACATCGAAGTTTTGTCCCTATCAAACAGAATAATTTCCAAGAAAATTGTGGTCTTCGCATCTGGTTCAGGCTCTAACGCTGAGAACATTATACGTTATTTTAAGGATTCTGGTACGGCAGAAGTAGTATTAGTACTATCTAATAAACGCTCAGCACCAGTTTTAGAGCGAGCGCATAAATTAAATATAACTCCTCTTCATTTTGATAGAGATGCATTTTACAATACAAATGATATACTGCATATTTTAGAAGACACCAATCCAGATCTTATAGTTTTGGCAGGGTTTCTTTGGTTATTCCCCTCGTCTATCCTAAAAAAATTCCCAAATAAGGTTATAAATCTTCATCCTGCATTATTGCCTAAATATGGTGGAAAAGGTATGTTTGGAAGTAATGTGCATCAGGCAGTGTTAGAAAATGATGAAAAAGAGACCGGAATTACCATTCATTATGTAAACGAAAATTATGATGATGGGCAGATCATCTTTCAAAAAGCGTTTCCCCTCTCCACTACAGAAACCCTAATAAGTCTTACTAAAAAGATCCACGAATTAGAACATAAGCATTTCCCGAAAGTGATCGAGAATTTATTAAAATCGCCAAAAGTTGATTAATCCTGAAGTACACGTTTACACAGACGGTGCCGCACGAGGTAATCCGGGTCCCGGAGGTTACGGGATTGTGATGGAATGGGTGGGCAGACCATATAAAAAGGAATTTTCCAAAGGCTTTAAACACACCACAAATAACAGAATGGAATTATTGGCGGTAATTGATGCATTAAAAAAACTTAAAAAGCCAGGGATATCAATCTTGGTATTTACCGACTCTAAATATGTGGTAGATTCTGTAAAAAAGGGCTGGGTGTTTGGCTGGGAGAAAAAAAAATTCAAAGACAGGAAGAATACAGATCTTTGGAAAGATTTTCTTGTAGAGTACAGAAAGCACAAAGTAGATTTTAAATGGATCAAGGGTCACAATAACCATGTTCAAAATGAACGCTGTGATACTCTCGCAGTGGCAGCTTCTAAAGAAAAACGTCTTCTTATAGACGTAGGTTTTGCTGAATAGATCTACATGTAAAAATTGATCCCATATATTTCAAAATTGCTAAGTGTCTTGAAAAACAAACCGTATATTTGCAGCACATTTTTGAAACTTAATTATGAGTAAATTATTGATAGTAGGCACAGTAGCCTTCGATGCAATTGAAACCCCATTTGGAAAAACCGATAAAATTTTAGGTGGTGCTGCCACATATATTGGTTTGTCTGCATCTCAATTCAACGTTAAAAGCGCCATAGTTTCTGTAGTAGGTGAAGATTTCCCTCAAGAGCATATGGATCTTCTAACTAGTAAAAAGATAGACATCCAAGGATTAGAGGTAGTAAAGGGAGGAAAAACCTTCTTCTGGAGTGGAAAATACCACAACGATCTAAATACCAGAGACACTTTGGACACCCAATTAAATGTGTTAGCAGATTTCAACCCGGTTGTTCCTGAAGATTTTAAAGATTCAGACATCGTAATGTTAGGAAACCTTCATCCATTAGTTCAATTGAGCGTCTTGGAACAGGTAAATAACCCAAAGTTAGTTGTGTTAGACACAATGAATTTCTGGATGGACAATGCCTTAGAAGATCTTAAAAAAGTGATTTCTAAAGTAGATGTAATAACTATTAACGATGAAGAAGCCCGTCAATTGACAGATGAGCACTCTTTAGTTAGAGCAGCTAGAAAGATCGAAAAAATGGGACCTAAATATGTAGTAATTAAAAAAGGAGAGCATGGAGCATTATTGTTTCATAAAGACCAGATCTTTTTTGCACCTGCACTTCCATTAGAAGAAGTTTTTGATCCAACTGGAGCAGGAGATACTTTTGCTGGTGGCTTTACAGGATATTTAGCACAGTCTGAAGATATTTCTTTTGAAAACATGAAGAATGCTGTAATCTATGGATCTAGTTTAGCTTCTTTTTGTGTAGAGAAATTTGGAACAGAGAGAATGGAAGATCTAAAACGATCTGAATTAGAATCACGCCTCCAAGAGTTCCAGAGTTTAACACAATTCGATATAGAATTAACGCCTACCAAAACCCTGTAATGTCAGGGTTTTTTTTGTGACTAATATTTTTTTGAACCCTATTGAAACCGAAAGGCACTAGTTATGAGTGACGCATTAAAACACGAGTGTGGGATTGCACAAATCCGACTATTAAAACCTCTAGAATTTTACAAAGAAAAATACGGGAGTGCATTTTACGGAGTAAATAAAATGTATTTAATGATGGAGAAGCAGCATAACCGTGGACAAGACGGGGCGGGCTTTGCCAGTATTAAATTAAATACAGCACCTGGAGATAGGTACATTAGTAGATTACGATCTAATGCCTCTCAACCTATACAGGATATATTTGCCCAGATTAACGAGCGTATTAATACAGAATTAATTGAGCATCCAGAATATATTGATGATGTATCTCTTCAGAAAAAAAATATTCCATACATAGGAGAACTTTATCTGGGACACGTACGCTACGGAACTTTTGGAAAGAATAGTATTGAGAGCGTTCATCCATTTCTACGCCAGAATAACTGGATGCACCGTAACCTTATTGTAGCAGGGAATTTTAATATGACTAATGTTTCCAAGCTTTTTGACAAGCTGGTAGAACTTGGACAACACCCTAAAGAACGTGCAGATACCGTAACGGTAATGGAGAAGATCGGGCACTTTTTAGATGATGAAGTTCGAAAATTATATAAAAAATTAAAAAAAGAAGGCTATACAAAAGTTGAGGCCTCTCCATTAATTGCAGATAGACTTAACGTTGCAAAAATCTTGCGTAAATCTGCAAAAGATTGGGATGGCGGCTATGCAATGGCCGGATTATTAGGACATGGAGATTCTTTTGTACTTAGAGATCCTTCTGGGATTAGACCCGCATACTACTATAAAGATGATGAAGTTGTAGTTGTTGCTTCAGAAAGACCTGTAATTCAAACGGTTTTCAATGTGAACTTTGAAGATGTAAAAGAGCTAGAACCTGGCCATGCAATTATCACTAAGCTGAATGGGGAAGTTTCTATAAAGCAAATTCTAGAGCCATTAGAAAGAAAAGCTTGCTCATTCGAGAGAATCTATTTTTCTAGAGGTAGTGATGCCGAAATTTATAAGGAGCGTAAAATGTTAGGTCGTCTTTTAATGCCAGAAGTATTAAAATCTATAGATCACGATACCATCAACACGGTTTTTTCTTTTATTCCGAATACGGCAGAAACATCTTTTTACGGAATGGTAGAAGCCGCCCAGGATGAATTGAATAAACAAAAGAATGAAGCCATTCTTTCAGAAAAAGAAAATCTCACAGATGAGAGACTTAAAGAAATTCTAGCTCATAGACTTAGAACAGAAAAAGTTGCTATTAAAGATGTGAAACTTCGAACTTTTATTACTGAAGACAGTAGTCGGGACGATTTGGTAGCGCATGTATATGATGTTACTTATGGAGTTGTGAAACCAGAAGATAATTTGGTCATCATAGATGATAGTATTGTAAGGGGAACAACCCTGAAGAAAAGTATCATTAAAATGATGGATAGATTAAATCCGAAACAGCTAGTGGTTGTTTCATCTGCACCACAAATTAGATATCCAGATTGTTACGGAATAGATATGGCCAGACTTGAAGGCTTAGTTGCATTTAGAGCAGCATTAGAACTTCTTAAAGATGCTGGTAACTATGATCTGATTGAAGAAGTATATAAAAAATGCAAATTGCAGGAGCACTTGGAGGATAAGGATGTAAAGAATTTTGTAAAAGAAGTTTACGCACCCTTTACAGATCAACAGATCTCCGATAAAATTGCCGAATTATTAAGCGAGCCAGAAGTAAAAACTAAGGTAAAGATCATTTATCAAACGGTAGAGAATCTTCATAAAGCTTGTCCAGACCATTTGGGAGATTGGTATTTTACAGGAAACTATCCAACTTTTGGAGGAAACCGCGTAGTAAACAGAGCTTTTATAAACTTTTATGAAGGAAACGAAGGAAGAGCTTATTAGGTATTACTCAATATTAAGCAACTTAACTGCCGTTTAACTAATATCTAGGTTGTTCGTCTAAAAGTGTTTGCGTAGCTGTTTATATTATATATATTAGCAGAGCCATAGCATAAGTAGGTTAAGTTCATGGTAGATTTGGGGCAAAAAAAGGTGGATCTCATCCACCTTTTTTTATGCGCAATAGTGAACAAAAAAAAGCCGAGTTTCCTCGGCCCTTTTTAATTATATGTATTGAGATTTATTTCTCTTTTTCTTGAGCGTATCTCGCAGAAACTTCTTTCCAGTTAATCACATTAAAAAATGCATTAATATAATCTGGACGCTTGTTCTGATATTTTAAATAATAAGCATGTTCCCAAACATCCATCCCTAAGATCGGCTTTCCACCACATCCTATTTTTGGCATTAAAGGGTTATCTTGATTTGCAGTAGAACAAACCTCTACCTTCCCTCCTTTATGAACACATAACCATGCCCATCCAGATCCAAATTGAGTAGCTCCAGCTTTGGAAAACTCATCTTTAAAAGCGTCAAAAGAACCAAATGCAGCATCTATTGCTTTTGCAAGTTCTCCTTCTGGTTTTCCTCCACCATCTGGTGACATAATTTCCCAAAATAAGTTATGATTATAGTAACCTCCACCATTATTTCTAATAGCTTTGTTGGTCATATCTAAATTTTCAAGAATATTTTCAATTGTTTTTCCTTCATTATCCGTTCCCTCAATAGCGTCGTTTAATTTACTTGTATATCCAGCATGATGCTTATCATGATGAATTTCCATTGTTTTGGCATCTATATGTGGTTCTAATGCATCAAAGGCATAGTTCAATTTTGGTAAGTCAAAAGCCATAATTATATATTTTTTAGTTAATATTTATTCAATAGTTTCAAATTTAGGCATTAAGGAATTTAATCTATATGTTTTTGTGTTATAAAATACTTAAAGATTATGTTTTAATAGGATGCATTTATTAGCATATTCCTTTAATTTAGACTTGCTAACTATTATAAAACTTCATTTAGTTGATCAATCCAAACACGTTTACCATATATAATGCATCTGCAGGCTCAGGCAAAACTTTTACATTGGTTAAAGATTACCTGGTATTACTTTTAAAGAGCAGCAGAGATGATGCTTATAAAAATATTCTCGCAATCACATTTACCAACAAAGCCGTTGGAGAAATGAAATCTAGAGTCATTGTTGGATTAAGTTCTTTGGCAAAAGAGGAAACTCCTGACAGTAGTAAATCTCTTATGTCGTTTCTTATTAATGAGACAAATTTATCTAAGAAAGAAATCCAGGAACGATCGCAAATAATCCTGAAGAATATTCTACATAATTACGCTGCTTTTGATATTTCCACGATAGATAGGTTCACGCATAAAATAATAAGGACTTTTGCCAAGGATCTTGGTATTCCCGTAAATTTTGAAGTGGAACTAAATTTAGATCTTATTCTACAAGAAGCAGTAGATCGAGTTATTAATAGAACAGGGGAAGAAAAAGAACTAACTAAAGTTCTCTTAAGATTTACATTAGATAAAACCGATGATGACAAAAGTTGGGACATTAGTAGAGATCTATTTTCCTTCTCAAAATTGCTTACTCGTGAGAGTCAGCAGCAATATGTGCAACAATTAAAAGGTAAGAGTCTTCAGGATTTTTCTGATTTCTCTGAAAAAATCAAACTAGGTATCATTTTATTAGAAGAAGATATCACTGGATACGCCAAATCCTTTTTTGAATTTGCAACGAAATTTGATCTTAATGAAAAGGATTTTAACGGCGGTTATTTGTTTAAGTATTTCATTAAAATTGAAAATCAGAACTTCATAAAATTATTTGGAGCTAAATGGCAGGATAAGCTTGAAGATTCCGCACTCTACCCAAAAAGATTAAGTGAAGACAAAAAAGCTGTTTTAGATCAACATCAATCAGAAATTGCTGGGTTCTTTAATAATTCTAAAAGAGCTATTCTTAAAAGAGAATATCTAAAAGCTATAGATAAAAGTATAATTCCACTCTCCCTATTAAGTGAGATTTCCAATGAGATAGATAAGATCAAAAAAGAACGCTCCCTTGTTCTAATTTCAGATTTTAATCCAACAATAGCCAAAGAGATCAACAATCAACCAGTCCCTTTTATATACGAGCGACTTGGAGAGCGATATAAGAATTACTTTATAGATGAGTTTCAGGATACTTCAGAAATGCAATGGACCAATATAATTCCATTAGCAGATCATAATCTGAATACTATCCAATCCGACACTGAGCCAGCTGCAAATATAACCTTGGTAGGAGATGCAAAACAGTCCATTTATAGATTTAGAGGTGGAAAAGCAGAACAGTTCATTGAACTTTGTATGGCTGAAAATCCGTTCCAAGTAGAAAAAAAAGTAATAGACCTTCCATCTAATTATAGGAGCGCAAAAGAAGTGGTGGAATTTAATAATTCATTCTTTCAGTACATTTCTAATAAATTTGAAAGTAACACCTATAAAACTCTTTTTATGGGAAGTGCTCAGGAGCCAATCAAGCAAGAAGGTGGTTATGTAAATATCTCTTTTTTAGAAGCTAAAAAGAAAGAAGAAGAATTAGAATTACACCCGATAAAGTCTTTAGATATAATTAAAGATCTAGATAAGCAAGGTGTTTCCAGAAGTGATATTTGTATTTTAACAAGGACTAGAAAAGAAAGCTTCGCTATTGCCAACTATTTAAATGAGGAAGGTATATCCATAGTTTCTTCAGAATCTCTATTGGTTTCTAATTCTCCTGAAGTTCGTTTTATAAACAATCTATTCACTGCTTCCTTAAATCCTCATGATAAAAATATAAAATGGGAACTGCTTAATTATCTGGTTCAAAAATTAGGGATTAGGGATTCCCATAAATTAATTCTTGAAAATCTTGAAAAGGTACATCAGGATTTCTTTGGTTGGTTGGCAGAATATGATATTTATTTTGACATTAAAAAAATTCAGATATTATCTATCTATGAAGCTGCAGAATATATTATAAGAGCCTTTTCTTTAATAAAGAATTCCGATGCCTATCTCCAATTTTATTTAGATTTTGTGTTTGATTCCCTAAATAATAAAAACATTGGAGTTTCAGAATTTTTGGAACTTTGGAGTCAAAAAAGCGAAAAACTAAGCATCCTCGCACCAAAATCTGATAATGCGGTTCAGATAATGACCATTCATAAATCTAAAGGCCTTGAATTCCCAATAGTAATCTACCCTTTTGCAAATTCCGCATTACAGGATATTTCAAGAGAATCTTTATGGTTGCCTTTGCCAGATGGATTAAATGATATTCCTATTGGTTATTTAAAAGCCTCTAAAGGAATGCTGGATTGGGGAGAAAGAGAAGCCTACGCTTACCAAGAGTTATTAGATAAAACAGAGTTTGATAGTATAAACGTTCTATATGTTGCATTTACCAGAGCATCCCAGCAATTATATATAATTTCTAATTTAGACATTAGCTCTAAAGGGGAAATAAATGAAAATAAGGTTTCTGGCTTATTGATTGGATATTTAAAAGACAGGAAAGTTTGGAATGATGAACAATACACATTCGAATTTGGAATGAAAAGAATAGAAAATTATAAAACTTCAGAAACCGCGACGAATCTTAAGAACAATAATTTTTTCTCATCATCTACGCAAAATAATGCTGTACAAATAATGACAAAATCTGGTTTGTTATGGGATTCTCTTCAGGAAAAAGCCATAATAAAGGGAGATTTATATCATGATATCTTTTCTGAAATAGATACTTTAGAAGATATGGCATCGGCAATAAAGAAATTTACCCAAGATGAAGATTTATCTGTTATCGAACTTCAGGAATTGGAGAATTTAATTTCAGAAGTTATTCTACATCCAGAGCTATCAGAGTATTATACTTCTGAAGCCTTAGTAGTTAAAGAAAAGAATATTTTAAGCCCAAATGGGGAGGTTTTGCGTCCTGATAGGTTGAATATAAAAGATAATTTTGTTACCATTATAGATTATAAAACAGGTGCTTTCCAAAAGTCGCATCAGCTTCAAATGGAGCAATATGAAAACCTATTATGTGAAATGGGATATACCTGTCTTAAAAAAATACTGATATATATTAATACAGAAGTGAACATTACAATTGTTTAAAGATGTTTATTTTTGAAAAAAATTGAAATTATGTACGGATCAATTAAAGAGCATTTACAAGCTGAAATAAAAGAAATTAAAGAAAACGGGCTTTATAAAAAAGAACGTATTATCACTTCTCCACAAGGAGCTGCTATAAAAATAAATACTGGTCAAGAGGTGATTAACTTTTGTGCAAACAACTATTTAGGACTTTCTTCCCATCCAGAAGTGATCCAAGCGGCTAAAGACGCTATGGATTCTCACGGATTTGGAATGTCCAGCGTCCGATTTATTTGTGGAACTCAAGATATTCATAAAGAATTGGAACAGAAAGTAGCCGATTTCTACGGAACGGAAGATACTATCTTGTATGCTGCATGTTTTGATGCCAATGGTGGAATTTTTGAGCCTTTATTATCTGCAGAAGATGCAATAATATCAGATTCTTTAAATCATGCTTCAATAATAGACGGAGTTCGACTTTGCAAAGCTGCAAGATATAGATATGCAAATGGCAACATGGAAGATCTGGAAAAACAACTGCAAGCCGCTAATGAAAAAGGTGTAAGGTTTAAATTAATCGTAACAGATGGCGTATTCTCTATGGATGGTTTGGTAGCCCCATTAGATAAAATATGCGACTTAGCCGATAAATATGATGCTATGGTGATGGTAGACGAATGTCATGCCACTGGTTTTATTGGTAAAACTGGTATTGGAACCATGGAAGAAAAAGGTGTTTTAGGCAGAATAGATATTATTACTGGAACATTTGGTAAGGCACTTGGTGGTGCTATGGGTGGTTATACAACTGGTAAAAAGGAGATCATAGATCTTTTAAGACAACGTTCCAGACCTTATTTATTTTCGAATTCTTTAGCACCTTCTATAGTAGGCGCCTCTATAAAGGTTTTCGATATGCTTAAAAACGACACAAGTTTAAGAGATAAATTAGAGGATAATACAAAGTATTTTAAGGAAAAAATGAAGGCTGCTGGATTTGATATTATAGATGGAGATTCTGCTATAGTACCAGTAATGCTATACGATGCGAAATTATCTCAGGATATGGCAGATAAATTACTAGAAGAAGGAATTTACGTAATTGGCTTCTTTTTCCCGGTAGTTCCAAAAGATATGGCGAGAATTAGAGTTCAACTTTCTGCGGCACACGAAAGAGAACATTTAGACAAAGCTATTGCTGCTTTTACAAAAGTAGGAAAAGAACTAAAAGTAATTTAAAAGACTAACCCAATCTCTTAATTGTTAAAAATATTAATTTATTCTAATTTTTTAAGGCTAATTCTGTTAATTTTATAGTTCAGAAATTAGATGAAATTTGCTCTTTTAATGGATAAAAAATGAGTAAAACCCACTAAATACAGTATATATAGGGTTCAATTAAGAAAACTTTATTATTTTTATCTTTGTTAATATCGAATTTGCACATACTTTTGCTTCAATTAACACTTAAAACTAAATCAACAAATATGAAACATCTTAGCAGATTTTTATTAGCTTCAATGTTTGTTTTGGGCTTCTCTTCAGTGCAGGCACAAGACGAAAACAACCCGTGGGCCATCGAAATTGGCGTAAACGCGGTTAATTATGGTGGTACCGGTGACGATACTCCAGGAATGATTGGTAACGGCGTAGCCGGTGGAGGATTTGGAGACCAATTCTTCGATACTAACAAATGGAACATCCTTCCTTCTGTTTCTAGACTTTCTGTTTCTAGATACGTAGGTGGTGGATTCGTTGTTGAGCTTGCAGGTTCTGTTAATCAAATAGATACTTTCGGAGATCAAAGCGTAAATGACTTATCTTACTATGCTGTTGATGGTATGGCTAACTATAGTCTTAGAGCTTTATTAAACGATGGATGGTTTGACCCGCAACTTGGAGTTGGTGGTGGTTACAACTGGTTAGATTCTGAAGGTAATGGAACTTTAAACGGTAAAGCTGGTTTCAATATCTGGTTTACAGATAACTTAGCTTTCAACGTACAGTCTACTTACAAACATGCTTTTAAAGATGAAGCAGATTCTCATTTTCAACATGCTGCTGGTATCAAATTAATCTTCGGAGGAAAAGATACTGATGGTGATGGAGTTTATGATAAAGATGATGAATGTCCTGAGACTGCTGGTTTAGCAGAATTCAACGGATGTCCTGATACTGATGGTGATGGAATTGAAGATCGTAAAGATGCTTGTCCTGAAGTTGCTGGTTTAGCTGAATTTGACGGTTGTGCTGATACTGACGGTGACGGAATCGCTGATCCAAAAGATGAATGTCCTACTGTTGCAGGAATTGCTGCTATGAATGGATGTCCTGATGCCGATGGTGATGGAGTAAAAGATAGTGAAGACGAATGTCCTAACGAAGCTGGTCCAAAAGAAAATAAAGGTTGTCCTTTCAAAGATAAGGATGGTGACGGTGTTTTAGATAAAGATGATGAATGTCCAGAAGTTGCAGGTACTGTAGCTAACAACGGATGTCCAGAACCAACTGCTGAAGCTATTAAAGAATTGAACGAATACTCTAAAACTGTATTGTTTGATACAGCTAAAGCTACAATTCGTCCAGAATCTAAAGAAGCTTTAGAGGCTATTCATGAAATTATGCATGAGTATGCTAACACAGTTTTCCATATTGAAGGACATACAGATTCTCAAGGTGGTGATGATTACAACTTGAAATTATCTAAAGAACGTGCTGCATCAGTTAGAGAATACTTAGTATCTAACGGTATCCCTGCAAACAGATTAACTTCTGAAGGATATGGTGAGTCTAGACCAATTGCAACTAACAAAAATGCTGCTGGAAGACAAGATAACAGACGTGTAAACATCTCTTTGGATAAAGACAAAGAAATGAAAGAAACTAAAGAAACTAAAAAAGATTCTACAGATAACAAGTAGTATAAAAAAAGCTTTAAAGTTTTTTAAAAAACGCCCCGAAGAATCGGGGCGTTTTCTATTTTTAGCCTATGACATCTTTTATCACCCAAATCTTAAAACAACTCCTTTCGCAGGATAAAGACATTTCTAAATTGATCTTTGTACTGCCTAGCAAACGTGCTGGGGCTTACCTTAGAAAAGAACTTGCAAACTTGGTGGATAAACCTATTTTCTCCCCAGAGGTAATTAGTATTGAAGAGTTTTCTGAAAAAGTTTCCGAGTTAAAAACTATAGATTCTGTACACTCCCTTTTCGAATTATATGCAGTTTATAAAGAGCTCACTCCAAAAGAGAAATTAGAAGATTTCGAAAGTTTTGGTACCTGGGCACAAACTCTTATTCATGATTTTAATGAAATTGACAGATATTTAATAGATCCAAAACAAATCTTTAATTATCTCTTCGAAATTCAGGACACTAATCACTGGTCTTTAGGTGAAAACCAAACAGACATTGTTAAGAATTATCTAATATTCTGGAAAAAATTACCTGAATACTACAACCTCCTCAAGGAGAATTTATTAAATAAATCTGAAGGTTATCAAGGTTTAATTTATAGGCGCGCAGCAGAAAAAATTGATGAATTCGCCCTGATAAATGCTGAAAATTATATTTTTTTAGGATTTAATGCCTTAAACAATGCAGAGCAGCACATTATTCAATCTATGCTGGCGAATAAGGCGAGGATATACTGGGATATAGATGAAGTTTTTTTGAAGGACAATAATCATGATGCGTCATTATTTATAAGGCAATACCTTGAAAATTGGCCTTATTATAAAACCAACGAATTTGAATTTGTTTCCAATACCTATAATTCTGAAAAGGAAATTGAAATAATTGGAGTTCCAAAAAATATTGGTCAGGTTAAGTTTGTAGCTGAAACGCTTTCAGAATTAACCAAGGATCAATTAAATTCTACCGCATTAGTATTGGGTGATGAGTCGCTTTTATTACCAATGTTAAATTCTATTCCGTCAAATATTGAGGCCCTAAATATTACAATGGGATATCCATTAAAGTATAGTGTGTTTTCAAGTTTTTTCGAGAAGTTATTCGAAATATATCAAATAGAAAATAATCAGATCTACTACAAAGATGTGATTGCTATTTTAAGTTCGCCTCTTATAATTAAGTCGACTAATTTCAGATCGGAAGAGATTATCAATAAGATTAAAACTGAAAATCTTCTTTATCTAAGCAAGCAGCAAATAGAAGGTTTTTTTCCAGCTAAACAACAAGAATTAATTTCCGCCTGTTTCACAGACGTGAAGCTTAAGCCGGATCACGTTTTACGAAGCTTCGAAACTATTATAGAACATTTTAAAGATCTATTAGATAAAGACGAAGACAGCTTATCACTAGAGTTCTTATATCACTATCATCTTGTTGTAGAAAGACTATCTGAATTAATAGCAGAATTCCCACATTTTACTTCATTAGTTTCGCTGCTTCAGTATTTCCGTGAACTTAGTAGTCAGCAATCATTAGATTTTCAAGGAAAGCCATTTCAGGGCTTGCAACTTATGGGAATGTTAGAAACTCGTGGGCTAGATTTTGAAACCGTAATTCTTACTTCTGTAAACGAAGGAATTTTACCAGCAGGAAAAAGCAATAATTCTTTTATCCCTTACGATCTTAAAAAAACCTTTAATCTTCCTACTTACAAAGAGAAAGATGCCATTTACACTTATCACTTTTACCATTTGTTGCACAGAGCCAAGAAAATCTATTTACTCCATGACACAGATACTGAAAGCCAAATGGGAAGTGAAAAAAGTAGGTTCTTATTGCAATTACTGCACGAAAAACAATCTGCTCATAAAATAAGTACTTCCATAATATCCCCTGAAGTACCAGTAGTTGTAAATGAGCTTCAGCAAATTAAAAAAACTCCTGAAGTTCTAGAAAAATTAAAGCAATTAGCAGGTCGCGGATTTTCACCTTCTGCACTAACCACTTATATTAGAAATCCTTTAGACTTTTATAAGCAATACATTTTAGGAATTAGAGATATAGAAGAGGTTGAAGAAACTGTGGCTTACAACACTTTAGGTACTGTAGTGCATGATACTTTAGAAGTTTTTTATAAGCCATTTATAGGAAAAGCACTTAGCATAGAAAGATTAAAGGAGCTTAAAAAAGGAACCGCCAAAGAGGTGAAGATTCAATTTGAGAAAACCTATAGTAAAGCACCTTTGACCTTAGGGAAAAACTTTCTCATTTTTGAAGTTGCTAAGCGTTATGTTATCAATTTTCTGAATATGGAAATCAAGGAATTGGAAGCTGGTAGAAACATTATTATCAAAGAGGTAGAATCTAACTTAACGGCCCCACTTTCCATTCCAGAACTCGATTATCCTGTAAGCATTAGAGGAAAGGTGGATCGGGTGGATCTATTAGACGGAGTTTTGAGAATTGTAGATTATAAGACTGGCAAGGTGTTGCAAAATCAGTTAGAAATAACAGATTGGGAATTACTCACTTCAGATTATGATAAATATTCTAAACCTTTTCAAGTTTTAACCTATGCAACAATGCTTTTGAACAACACAAATAACACTGGCGAAGTAGAAGCCGGAGTGATTTCCTTTAAGAATTTGAAAGAAGGATTTTTAAAATTTAGTTTAAAAGAAAAACAAGGTGGAAAACCAATTAAAAAAACAAATATTACAGAAGAAATTCTGAATGATTTTCAGGTACAATTATCACAACTGATTTTAGAGATTTGCAACCCGGACATCCCATTTATAGAAAAAGAAATAAAACCATCTTATGGAGCTTATTAAGAAGAACAATATTCAAATCACAGGAAAGCACGATAGACCAATTTTAACAGATCTGGTTTATTCTGATAATAATAAAGCAAAACCAATAGTTATCTTTTGTCATGGCTATAAAGGCTTTAAAGATTGGGGCGCGTGGGATCTAATGGCTGAAGAATTTGCAAAAAAGGATATTTTCTTTTTAAAATTTAATTTCTCTCATAATGGAACAACTCCAGAAAATCTGACAGAATTTTTGGATATTGAAGCATTTGGAGATAATAATTATACTAAAGAATTGGATGATTTACAATCTATAATAGATTGGTTGTTCTTTGCCAACAATAAATATAAGGATAACTTAAACACCTCAGATGTTACTGTTATAGGTCACTCCAGAGGTGGTGGAATAAGTATTATTAAAGCAGCAGAAGAAAAAAGAATCACAAGATTGGTTACTTTTTCTTCAGTAAGTGACTTTGCTACGAGGTTCCCATCGGGAGATACATTAGATTCTTGGAAAAAGAAAGGAGTAAGTTATATTGTGAATACAAGAACGAAACAGCAGCTACCTCATCATTTTCAGTTTTATACAAATTTTAAAGAGAATAGAGAGCGATTAACTATTTCTAGAGCTACAAAAGCATTAAAGATTCCTCATTTAGTGGTTCATGGCAGCAAGGACACCTCAGTGCCTTTAAGTGACTCGGGAAAATTATTTGATTGGAGTCCAGATTCAGAGCTTTTATTGGTAGAAGGATCAGATCATGTATATGACGTATCGCATCCTTGGAACAGCAATGAACTCCCAACAAATTTTCGCTACGTTATAGATGGAACCTTAAAATTCATAAACGAGAACGAACAGGCAGTTTCTAAAAGAGAATAATCTCACAGTTTAAAATAATTTTTTGCCATATAAATATTTGATTAACTTTGAAATCGAATATGGGGGATTAGCTCAGTTGGCTAGAGCGTTTGGCTGGCAGCCAAAAGGTCATCGGTTCGACTCCGATATTCTCCACAATTAAGAACTTTATGGCAAGTCCAAAAGGTATGTATTTGAAATTACTTTTGATAAGTAGAGACAAATCTCTGTAAATTTAACCCTCAGTGAGGGATAGAACCATCCTTTTCGGGATGGTTTTTTAATTTTAGCACTACAACTTTCTCGCTCATGAATATTAGACAAGCATCTCAAGAAGATCTTTTAAAAGCAAAAAAGCTTACTGAAGCTTGTGCAGTTGGAATGCAGGAATTAGGCATTTTTCAGTGGAATGAACATTATCCTTCCCTGGATAAGCTTCAGCAAGATATAAATCATAATGAATTATATGTCTTTGAAGAAAACAACCAGATCTTAGGGATCATAGTGCTTTCGGAAATTATGGATGAGGAGTATAATAATGTTTCCTGGATAACTCCCTCAGAAAAAAATCTATATATCCACAGACTTGCAATCCATCCCGATAGTTGGGGAGAAGGCTATGGCCAGAAACTAATGGATTTTGCCGAAGAATTTGCCAAAAAACTAGACTTTAAATCTATTAGACTAGATACCTTCAGCCTTAATAAAAGAAATCAAAAATTCTATGAGGCTCGAGGTTATAAAAAATTAGAAGATATTTACTTCCCAAAGCAGAGTGCTGCCCCGTTTCATTGTTATGAGCTGGTATTAAAAAAGAACTCGTTCTAATCCAATTACAACCACTTGTCTTCTTCTGTAATCAGTTTTAAGAACATCAATAAACTTGCTATCCCAGCAATTATCGCAGGGATTGCAGAACCGCTTATTTCCTTAACCGATATTGCAATTATTGGGAATGTAGATAAAAATCCTATTGAAGCTCTGGCAGCAGCTGGGATTGTAGGATCATTTCTATCGGCCATTATTTGGATAGTAGCACAAACAAAAACTGCTATTTCCTCTATTGTTTCTCAACATTTAGGATCTAATAGAATACACGCGGTAAAAACATTGATTCCGCAGGCAATTTTCTTTAATCTACTGCTAAGTATTCTCATCTATGCAATTACTGCATTTTTTGCCAAAGCTATTTTTAGTAGTTATAATGCCGAAGGACTTATTTTAAATTACGCTGAAGAATACTATCAAATAAGAGCAATTGGATATCCGCTTACATTGGTGACCTTCGCGATCTTTGGAGTGTTTAGAGGTCTGCAAAACACCTTATGGGCAATGAAATGTAGTCTTACGGGTGCATTAGTAAATGTTGTGTTAGACTATTTGTTAGTTTATGGAGTAGAAGATCTTATTCCTGCTCTGCATCTTAAAGGAGCTGCTTACGCAAGCTTAGCTGCGCAGGCTGTTATGTTGGTGATGGCGCTATGGTTCTATTTTAAGAAAACACCCTTCAATTTAAAACTGAGTTTTCATATTAATCCCAGGCTAAAAGGTTTGTTACTTATGGCGGGTAACTTATTTATAAGAACGGCTGCCTTAAATTTTGCCATTTATCTCGCCAATGCTTATGCTACAGATTATGGAAGAAATTATATTGCAGCGCAAAGTATATTAATGAACATCTGGTTATTCTTTGCCTTCTTTATAGATGGCTATGCCAATGCAGGAAATGCAATTGGAGGAAGACTATTAGGCGCGAAAGATTATGTGAGTCTTTGGGAACTGAGTAAAAAGATCAGCAAATATTCAGTGATAATCGCGCTTATACTAATGGGGATTTGTGCTGTTTTCTATACTGAGATCGGACTCATATTTAACAAAGAAGCCAGTGTATTGGTTTTATTTTCATCGGTCTTTTGGCTTGTGCTGCTAATGCAGCCAA
>NZ_APHJ01000018.1 GCF_000403785.1 Gillisia sp. CAL575 | reverse complement strand
TAGAAAATAAGTTGAGTGAAGATATGATGCTATTGAAAGAAAAACTAGGATCGTGATTTTAATTTTGATCAATTACGAAATCAAGCCCCATATCTACCGAACTAATACTATGAATTGTTTGGATATTTAAACAGATAAATATTCTAATTTAAAATAAAAAGTTCAAGTAAACGGTCTTTTAGAATCTTTGCAACCTCCGGGCGCAAAGCAAGATTGTCATGACAATGACACATCTTGCTTTGCTTCTCCAAATGAAATTCTCCCTTGTGGCATTTACCGATCAAATTCTTAGTCTGGAAAGAGATTTAAAGACTAGGTTTCTGAGGTAAGCAGATCTTAATTTTTATATTTTTTCTTTTTCATCAGCATTTTTTTAGACTAGGGACCAGCTCCTTTTCTTCATCATTAATCTTTCTGATGAGAAAACGATGAGCGTCTAAATCCTTTGTATCACTAGTCTCCTTCCTTATCTCTCATCATTCATCAAAAATAAGGTATACTTTACGTTTATTTCCTCAAGGTATTGCTCAAATTGTCAGAAATGATGAAAACTGTACAATAAATACTGTGAATACAGGTTTACGGAAGCTTTTCAAATAATCATCAATCAGCGTTTCAAGGATTTCCTCAAAATTTTTCGACAAGAAAGATCTATTTTTGAAATTATACATGATGCCATTCCCGCGGAAAATTTTATCGTTTAAATTAGCAGATAATTGCTTAATATCTCCAATTAATTTCTTGACTAAAAAGTAGTAGGAACATGGAAAATTAGTTTTTGGAGAGATGCTATTTTAAAGAAAATCATATCTTTATAGCACAAAGACGATCAAATAATATGAAAGCTCTTTGTTTTATGAAGTTTGGTGAATCATTCGGTGAAACATCAAATTGATTTACAGTGAAAGTACTGTGGATAGGGCGTTTGTTCTTGAATAAATTATCCTGCCACCCCGACCACAAGAAGCCTTGAACGAAAGTTTAGGGCTTTTTTGTTTATAAATTATATAGAAACTTAGCAGGTTCTCCCGATACTTCAAGACTTCTATTTAAAGCTCGAAAAATGGGCAAATTCCTTGTTTATTCTTTTAAAAATTATTCCTGTTACTCGCTAATTACATCGGTCATAATAAATTCTTTTTCATTGAAATTACTATCATTATTTTCACCATCTGGCAACATATTAATAAGCATCGAGTTAACTACCCTACTTCTATTTAAATCACCTTTTACAATTTTTGCTTTATGAAATACACCGAGCGTTTCCCGGTCTGCTTGAGGGTTGCTATTGTTAACTAATACAATTTTGTATGAATCTTTATCAAAAGGTTTTACATTAGTGATATATGATGCTATTAAAGATTCATCTTCAATAAATACAGGAGAGAAATTTTCCAGAAAATCTTTTTGTGCAACCTCGCCATCATTTGCATATTTATAATAGTCTGCTAAATATAATTCACTTTCTATTTCACTGGGCTCATAGCCTAACATTAAAAATGATTGATTTCCAGCATTATCTATATGATAAGGAGTATCAACCTGCTGATCAAAACGTACAAGCCATTGGTAGGTTAATCCTTTATTGAATTGCCCTGTAGTGTATTTGGATAGCTCTTTCTTCAAATCAACCATGATGCTTCTTAATTGATTGGAATTTATATCTTTCCCAAAATCTAGATGAACAAAGCCAGGTTCATTTGTATTTATCCTAAAAACTTTTTCGATACAATATTGAGCAATATCTTCAATAACGATTTTATTTATTTTCATAGTCTCACAATTAATCTATCGTTTAGTCCAAAATTATTATTGAAGATTACATTATATGAAAAGCGAATAAAATGAGTTGATTATTCTATTGAGTATTTTTCAAGTAACCTAATATTTAGGAGTATTTTATCTCCTTTTTACAAATTACTTTGAAGGTTTAAAAAATGAATGGTATCTAATTTTCCCAATCATTAATTAGATCAATTACATATTGATTTAATGTACCTTTCTTAAATTTAGTATATAAATTAGGAGTATGACTATCTGAAAAATAGGTTGAAAATTCAGGGTTTTCATCAATTAAATATTGTTTAAATTCTTTTGAATCTCCGGACTTTCTTGCACAATTTCTCAATAACTTAGTAAGCTCTTTTTTACTGAATTGTTGCTCACCTATATGATACTTTTCAGTAGATTTTTTTGACTCTCTCAAAAAAGTCCGATACTTGAAATCCTCATTAGAAATCACCTTCTTAGAATAGCTGGTAATTCTATTTTCATGATTAGGATTCGACTCTTGCATATAAGAGAAACTATAAACCCTAAAGTTCATTTGAGCATTAATTGAAACTGAATAAAATAAGACGGCTATTGCAAAAAATAAATTTCTCATAATAGTAAACTTTATAAACTAAACATCTGCTTAGTTTAGGTTGAAAAAAAGGTTAGACTCTATAAAATATATTTAATAAAATTTTGAAAACACATCTCCGTTTTTTATGAATTTAAAATTTTATTTTTACTCTTAAAATTGGCTAACTCTACCTTAATAATTGGTCTACTGCTTATATCATGCGAATTAATTCCTTTCAGAATTTTATGAATAGCATTATTTATCCTTATACTTCTTCCAATTATTATTTGCAGAATGTATCCCTAAATATGCTTTAACAAATTTTATATACTTAAAAAAACTATTAAATATTAGAAGTACTGCTTTAGAGCAATGTTGCCTTTGGTGAGGAAGCTTTCAACTTTAAAATAGTCGATATAGCTTTAGGGTTTGGCGTTTTATAATCTCAATAAATACACTATTCTTGTTTTCAAAACCTGAGTACAATAGACACTTTGTTAATGCGCTTTATATTTTAGAGCATCAGGGTATCAAAGTTTAGATTTATTTTTTAGGTATAAATTTCTAATTCTTTCTATTATCTCTACGTATTTAAATCAAGCATTTACTTCCCTTAAAAACAATTTAATACAAAGCTAAATAATTGGAAATCAATTTAAAAGGATTTTAATTAGCATTTTTAATAAATGTTAGTTGTTATTTTCTAAATGCTAAACGTAAAAGCTACTAAGAATTAGAAACATTTGAATTTCTAAGTTCACTACTACCTATTTTAAGATCATCTATCATCAATTTTTCCTGCTGCGCAATTTCTTCCCTCGCCATAAAAATATATTCCTTTTCATTCTTCGGAGCAGCCGCGAGTCGTTTTAAACCCTCTACATCTAGTTTTATAAACTTTTCTGCTTGCTCCTTAGTGGCATCTAAATCAAAGCCCATATAAAACAATAAATCACTAGCCATTTTGACCGATGTGTCTAGAGATTCTCTATAAATATTTTCAATACCAATATTATGTAGTTTATACGCATCTTCACGATTTTTAGCACGAACCATTAATTTAACGTGAGGATATTTTTTCTTCAATTTCTTCATCAACTTTGGAGTAAGGTCTGGATTGTCTATGGCAGAGATTAAAAAATCGGCTTCAGCGATCCCTGCAGATTCTAGTAGATCAATTCTTGATACATCTCCATAATAAACCTCAAATCCCATTTTTCTTAAAAAATCCACTCTGTTAGAATTCTGTTCAATTACAGTCGTTTTTATACCGTGTATTCGTAAAAACCTTCCTATTGTACTTCCAAAATGTCCAAATCCCAATAGGATTACTTTATGAGTTTCATCTATTGCATCCATTGGTCTTTTATCTTCTTCGATCGTGCCAATTTTAGGTAAGAGAAATTTTTCGTTTAATATCCAAAGAATTGGAGTTAATGTCATTGTAAGCGCCGTAACCACCAATAAGATATCCATTTGCTCCTGAGTAAAAATATTCAGCTGAAATGCAAATGACACCAAAACAAAAGCAAACTCTCCAATTTGAGCCAAACCAACAGTTAATAATAGCCTTTGATCTATTTTCAACTTGAAAATTAGGCCAATTATAAAAAGTACAAGTGCTTTTAAAATGATAACTCCTATTACTAGCCCAGCTATCATTAAGGGACTATCCCCGATTACAGTAAAATTAATAGATGCACCAACTGCCATAAAAAACAATCCTAAGAGAAGGCCTTTAAAAGGTTCTAATGTACTATCTAGTTCATGCTTAAACTCACTGGTAGCTAAAACAACTCCACCAAGAAAAGCCCCAAGTGCTGGACTTAACCCTACCAATCCCATGAGATAAGAAATGCTCACTACAATTAAAAGTGCAGCCGCCACTAAAAGTTCTCTTACTCCAGTTTTGGCTACTAACCTTAACATGGGTACAATTAAGTATCTACCTGCAAAAATGATTGCGATAACGGTAATAATAATAGACAATGCCTGTAGACCTAATGGCAAATTATCAAGTAAATTTTCATGCCCCTTATCTAACTCATTTCCATCAATACTTGCAGAGGAAATAGTTGATAGTAAAGGAAGCACACCTAACATGATAATTACAATGATATCTTGAAAAAGAAGGATTGAAAATGATGAAGTACC
This sequence comes from Gillisia sp. CAL575, assembly GCF_000403785.1. Classification (GTDB taxonomy): domain Bacteria; phylum Bacteroidota; class Bacteroidia; order Flavobacteriales; family Flavobacteriaceae; genus Gillisia. The sequence continues at coordinate 193,083 of NZ_APHJ01000018.1, read as the reverse complement.
ATAGGTAGTATTCATCAAGCCTTTCTCCTTATTAGTTTGTAGTGTAATGGCAGTGGATGAAAGAGAAATTGCCATCGCTATTGTCAAAGAAACTTGCCATTCTAATCCAAAAGCATAAAAAACCAAATAGGAAAGTAACATTGTTCCAAAAACCTGAGTAATACCCATGCCTAGAATAATTTTTCGCATTTTCCAAAAGCTCTTAGGTTCTATTTCAAGACCAATTAAAAAAAGCATCATCACTACTCCAAATTCAGCGAATTCCAAGATATCCTCTCCCTCATGACCTATAAATCCAAAGAGATAAGGGCCAATTAAAATTCCGGCTAACAAATACCCTATCACCGAACTCAAACCTAACTTTTTAACAAGTGGAACACAAATGACCGCTCCTGTTAAAAAAACTATAGCTTCGAAAAGAATACTACCACTCATATTTCTATATCTTGATAAGTTATTTTATTTATTACTGAATTTTCTATAGGCCTGTTAAACCTATAAAATAAATATTATCTCTAGATAATCCGAAAAATAGTATCAGAATTCCTTTCGCATAATTAAAAGGTTGAGAGATTTAAGCTCCAGTTCCTTCAAAGATACATTGTCAAACACTTAAATCTTTTAATTTTTTTATTTTAAAGTTTCGATTGATTAACCCTAATAAGGGTCGGGCTAATTTTTTACTTAATAATGATTTTAATTATTAAGTAAAAAATTAGCCCGATTATTTCTTCAATTATTAGTTTGAATAAGCACCCGAAGAATAAGTTAATTCATAACTATGGGTGTAAATTTCAAATACAATTCCAAATGGATCTTGAACATAACACATTTTATAAGGCTTATCATTTGGATAATATTCTCTAATTGGCATTCTTTGCTTACCTCCATAAGAAACTATTTTTTCAACTAGGTCTTCAATATTAGGATCTTGTATACAAAAATGGAAAAGTCCTGTGTTAAAAGGATTAAATTCTGGAGCTTCTTTATTTCCGTGAGGAAATGAGAATAGCTCAATTCCAGTGCCGTCTGAAGTAGACATATGAGCGATCTCAAACTCTTCCCAATCATCTCCAAAAACATCAATACACATTTGGCCTATAGCCGTTTCTTTTTCTTTTTTTACTGTTGAAGGTTCCATAATAATATACCAACCCATTACATCTGAATAAAATTTTACAGCCTCATTAATATTGGGAACTGTAATTCCAATATGTGAAAAAGATTTTGGATAATTCTCTTTAGTTTTCATCTTATATAAATTTTATAGTGCAAAATAAAGATATATTTGCCTAATAAGCAATAAGTTACCTAAAAGACATATAGGTTACTAAAAGAGTTAATTGCTGATAATGAACTATTTAAAAATGGATTATGACTAAAAATTTTTGTCCTCTCAATGTAACCATGAATTTAATAGGTACAAAATGGAAACCTTTGGTCTTATTTCATTTATTAGATGGTTGTGTTCGTTCGGGAATATTGAAAAAAAAAGTTCCAGATATTTCTAATAAAATGTTCACCCAAACCGTTCGCGAATTAGAACGAGATGGACTTATAAGCAGAAAAGTTTTTCCAGTGGTTCCTCCGAAGGTGGAATATGAACTCACAGAAAATGGTAGATCTCTAGAAAATATTTTAAGAAGCCTAGATGCATGGGGTAAAGAAATGTCTTGATCTCCTAATAATTTCCATTAGCCCATTTTAAGGTAGGTTCGATCCAAGCACATAGCGGTTTAAATAAAAATCCGTGTCCCAACCCTGTATTTAATTCAATCTCCTTAAAATGAACAATTTCACAGGATGAACTTTTTTTCCGTTCTATAGCAGAAACACCTAAAGAATCTGTACGTTCATAAATATTTAGAATATTTCCACAATAGTTAATATCTGGTAGACTCTCCATATCGCTTTCTCTAAAACTTCCAATAAAGACAAAATTCAATTCTGGATTATTTGACAAAGTAGATACATATTGAGCTATATAGCCACCTTTTGATGTGCCAACAACTGTAATATTATTGGATGAAATTCCGCAATTTAGTAAGCTGTCTATTTGGATTTTAATTATTTCAGCATAAGTTCTTACACTTACATTTCCATTTCTTTTTTCGCTAATAACTTTAAAACCACTCTTTTTAAATTCATTAATAATTTCTAAATAAGCTGCTCTTCCAAATTCTGGATGCAGCTCGTCTAATTCGTGTTCCTCTAAAAATCTGTTATGTAGAAAAAAAATAAATTTTTCTTCGTTTGGTTGTCCTAAAGCAAAAGATACCGAGCAAAAAACAAAAGCGATTAAAAGGCTAATTTTCATTAATCATAGGTTTTAATTAAACAATAGGAAATCCTTTTTTTACAACAAAATGAAAAGGTTTTACATATCTATTATCCTTCTTTAAAGTCTTAATTTGTCACAGCTTTAAGTCCTATAACCGATCCAATTAGAGTGGTGAGAAAAAATAATCTCATAAAGGTTACGGGTTCTTTAAATACTAGAATTCCTACTAAAACAGTTCCAATAGCTCCAATTCCCGTCCATACCACGTACACTGTACCAATAGGCATTGTTTGAGTGACTTTGATCAAAAGTCCCATGCTCACAAAAAGAGCTATTACAAAGCCTGCATACCACAAATACATTTCAGATCCTGTGGTTTCTTTTGTTTTTCCAAGACAGAAAGCAAAGGCGACTTCAAATAAACCAGCAATAATTAATAAAATCCAATTCATCTTTCTTATTTTATTGCAAAGGAATGAAATGTTACCGAGGATAATATTTACATAGGATAAATTATAACTTCTATTTAATTTCTGATCTTATCCTACTCAGACTAACCTGAGTAATGCCTAATTTTACTCGCTTTATAAGATCATTGTTATTTGCTAACAATTCTACATATCGCTGTGTAGCCGAGCGAAATTGCCTAGAAATAAGCCGTTCCTCTGTTTTAATAAGTTCTTGTTCGGCAAATCTTCGCCCCCAATTTGCTATATGGATATCTTTATTATAAAGTTCCTGTAGATTTCTAGTTTTCAGTTCGTAAAGCTCACAATCCTCTAACAGTTCAATATCTTCATACCCTTTCTGATTTGCTACATAACTTTTCATTGAAATAATGGTATCTCCTTCTTTTCCAAACCAAAAAGTTATCTCATTTTCAGATTAATTCGCATATGCCCGTGCAATTCCTGATTTTATGAAATAAATACTGTTCTCAACCTTATTCGCTTTTAATAACACATGACCTTAGGATAATCAACTTCGCGAATGTTCTTCTGGATTTCTATTTTAGATGCTTCAGGAATAATATAAATATTATCAAGAATTTGGTCAATTTTCATTTATCATTATAATTTGTTTTAACAATTATAAGTTTTAAAAGTATAAAAATTCACATGGATTTTTATACTCAGGCATGCTAATCCTAACCGATAATTATACTAATATAAGCTTATAGATTTCAACTAAAGTTCTTTTAAAAACGAGACATATTATTAGATTATATATGCCACCGTAAGTTCGCCCAAATATATTAGCCATCTAAAATATAAGATAATAAGACTTCTAAGCATCTATATATTATCAACTTCTTTCAAATTGTTTTAAAAAATGATGAATTTAATTAATCATCCGCGTTTTAATTAAATAATTATTATAATTGACGCACAATAATAGAGGATTACATTTTCTTTTCCATATATTTAGTTTTCAATACAGAATAAATATTTCTGTAAGGATGTTAAAATTGAATTGTGTTTCCCTACAAGCAATGAAAGGATTTGAATATGCATATTAACCCTATAGACCTCCTTTTAGATAAATCCACTGATATTATTTGTGGCATAAATAAATATGGGAAATTTTTGTTTTTAAATACTGAAGCAAAAAAGCACTTTGATTTAAACAATGGCAATTTCATAAATCAGTTTAATTCAAAAGATCGAGCTACATTACACACAGTTCTAGACAAAATATTCTACGATAATTTGGTTGAAGTGAAATTCACACCACAATATCCTCAAGAGAATGGATTTGCCGCAGTTAATTGGTCTTTAGTTTATTATGAAGAGAAACAATTTATTTACTGTATAACTTCGGTAGGAATTTCTCCCTCTCCCCTATCTAATATCAACTCTTATAATTCTCTATTTAGTAACAGTCCGTGTTATAATATGATCTATTCTGTAGAGAACTTGCGCTTTTTAGACATAAGCAACAATACAGTTAATACATATGGGTATACTTTAGACGAATTTTTGAATCTTAGTATTAAAGACATTTTAATTCCTGAAGATTTTCAAAAATTAAACTCTAGGCATGCCGAAATTTTACAGAGAAAAGAGCCTCAAAACCTAGGGGTTTTCACACATATAAAAAGTGACAACTCTTTTTTGAAAATGAAAATGACAGGTCAAAATTTTGTCCTAAATAATAAAGCTACTATTCTATTAACTTCTATAGATGTAACAGAACAGTTTCAGAAGAATAGTTTAGAACATCTGGAAAATGAGATTATGGAGAAAGCTCTGGAGATAGAGCCGGATCTGGTCAAACTTTTCACGAATTTCATTAAAGGATTAGAAATTATTTTCCCTGAAATGAAAGCTTCTATTCTTAAGATTGAAGACAGCAAAGTTTGGAATCTAGCTTCTTCCTTACCCCTTTCTTTTAGAACGGCAATTAACGGACAACCTATTGGGCCAAAATTAGGATCTTGTGGTACTGCAGCCTATTTTAAAAAGACAATAATCACTACAGATATTAGTACAGATCCATTATGGGAAGATTTTAAAACTTATGCTTTACCGGTTGGATTAAAGGCTTGTTGGTCTGAACCTATTTTTAATTCTAAAAAAGAAGTTATAGCAACCTTTGCAAATTATTATAATAGCGTAAGGAAACCATCTTACAATGATTTGGAAATATTCAAACGTTCAGCCAACTTAATTGGCTTAATTTTCGAAAACCAGGAAAAGAGTAAAGAGCTACAATTTAAAATAGATCAGTTTAGCTATGTAAATCAGGCTACAAATGATGCTATTTATAATCGTGATCTAAAGTCTAATACAATCTTCTGGGGTCAAAGCTATCAGAGTTTATTTGGGCATATATTGGAAAAAAAATCATATCCAATTTCCAATTGGGAATTACTAGTACATCCAAAGGATCTCCCTAAGACACTAATTTCTCTAGAATCATTTCTAAATGATCCTAACAATAAAAATTGGCGAGCAAAATACAGATTTAAAAAGGCAGATGGAACTTATGCTTTTATAGAAGAAAAGGGTTATGCTATTCGCAATAATGAAGGTCTTGTAACTAGAATTATTGGAGTGTTAAGTGATATTAGCCGATATAGAATGGATGATCTTAAAAAGGAGATAATTACAAAGTTTAGCCATATATTTAATAATGATATCAATTTAAAAATAGCGCTAGATCAAGTATCACAATTACTTCTGGACACTGGGAGCTATAGTATTTCTGAAATATGGCTTCTTAATTCAAGTAAGACCGAGGTAAGTTTAAAAGCTTCCTCTTTCCAAGATGGAGGTGATATTTTTTATAAATTAAATAATGTAAAAACTTTTAAAATTGGAGAAGATATTCCAGGTTTAGTTTGGAAAAAAAAACAAATAATATCTTGGAATTATATAGACACAGGCAAAAAGATCTTAAGACATGAAGCCGCTCTTAAAGCTAATTTCACACATATATTGGGCGTGCCTTTGATTAGAAATGATGAATTTATTGGTGTTTGGGTTTGTGCGGAATCTCAGGAAGATAGTAGCACTATAGATACTACAAAAAAAATAGGATTGGATATTGCGGCAAGTTTAGCTTCAGAAATTAGTAGGAAACAATTAGAAGAAGGCTTATCGCACATTTTTAAGCTGGCTCCAGATATAATTTGCACCTTAGACCTCAAAGGATATTTCAAAAAAATAAATATCGCAGGATGTGAGCTTTTGGAATATTCAAAAGATGAATTATTAGAGATGAATTATAATCACATAATATATTCATCTAACACGGGAATTATAAACGACACTGCCCATCATTTCTATGATAGCGGAAAAACTTATAGAAATGAAGATAGATATATTACAAAATCTGGCAAATTACTTTGGTTAGACTGGAATTGCCGGGCTTCCTTAGAAGAGGGTCTCATATATGCGGTTGCTAAAGATGTTACTGAAAAAAAAGGCTTACAAAACTTATTAGATGACGCATCTAAGATGGCATGTGTAGGCAGTTGGGAATTAGATTTAAAGAATGAATCTATTTATTGGTCCGATATCACCAGAGAAATTTTAGAAGCAGACAAGGACTATATTCCTACCAGAGAAGATGCTATTAATCATTATAGGGAGGATTCGAGAGCAAAAATAGATAACACAATCACTCAAGCTATCAAAAATGGAACTCCCTGGGATTTTGAATTCCCTATGATAACTTTCAAAGGCAAAGAGAAATGGGTTCGCTCTATAGGCCAGGCAGAATATGTAAATAATAGATGCGTTCGCTTATTCGGAAGTTTTCAAGATATACACAATCAAAAGATTATTGAACTAAAACTAAATAACACCTTAGCAGAAAAAAGGGAAATTTTAGAAAGAATAAAAGATTCATTTTTTGCTGTAGATAGTAACTATATAGTTACATATTGGAATAAAACTGCTGAAGAAGTTCTTAATATCCCAAAAGAATTCATTTTAGGAAAAAAACTTTGGGATGTATTTTCAGAAGTAGAAGAACAAACTACTTATAAATATTATAAGGAAGCCTTAAGAACAGGTAAAACAGTACACTTTGAACATTTTTACGCTCCCTTAGACCGTTGGTTAGAAGTGAGTATATATCCTTCACAAACTGGAGCTTCAGTGTATTTTAAAGATATAAGTCATAAAAAACAGGCTGATGAAAAAATTAGAAATACCAACATTCTTTTAAAAGATATTGCATGGCATCAATCTCATTCTGTAAGAGCTCCAGTAGCACGTTTAATGTCTATTATTGATCTCATTAAATTTGGCGATTTGAATTTAGCTGAAAAAGAAGAGTTCTTCAACGAAATTTTAAATTCTGCTGAAGAGATAGACCTAATAATTAGAGATATCACTCGAAAAACCAATTCTATTGATTTCGGAAATCAATAAGTTGAATTTAAATTTTAATCATTAATTTCTAATAAGAAATCGCCCTAAGAAAATAATTGCATGGATCAAAAAATACTAATTATTGATGATGATAAGATAATAAGAGCAATAACATCTAAAATGATCCAATTCTGCAACCAAGGCTCCCCAGTTCCACTCCAATTCGAAAATGGATTGGAAGCTTATAAATTTTTAACCCTTGAGGAAAATAAAGCAACCAAATACGTCCTGTTTTTAGACATTAATATGCCAGTAATGGATGGCTGGACTTTATTAGAGAAATTGGAAGATGAACAATTAATGACAGGGAAATTAATTTATTTATATACTTCTTCCGTAGATCAAGAAGATCATAAGAAAGGAATGAGCAACAAATATGTGAAAGATATAATTACAAAACCTCTGACGATAGATAAATTAAAAAAAATAAATTTTTCCTTTTAGAAATCACAAATTATAACTCCTATTTATCTCATCATCAGCCTCTAAATTGAAGATTATTTGGAATAAAATTTATTGGCTGCTACATTTTAATTAACTTTATTCTCTTATCCCCACATAGTTAAACTCCCCAAAGATTAAGAATTCATGTTTTCAAAATAACAATTTTGAATTATAACCTAATATTTTATGGAGCAATTAGCGCCTGTAATTGAAGAACCTAGAATAAAAAATAAACATACCGATGATCTCATAGATCACTACTGGGGAAGTATTAATTATGTTACGAGTCTTATTAAATCTTCAGAACTTAAGGCAGGTCTTATACTTACTTTCTACGGGATCTTATTAAACTTTATATATCAAAGCTGGGGCATGCTTATTAAAGAAATTTCTAGCGATGTGTTATTTGATGTACTCGTGGGACTCTGGTTTATTTGTACTGGAGCATCCATATTTTTTAGCGTGAGATGTTTTATGCCTAAAATTGAAGGCAATTATGATAAGAATATTTTCTTTTTTGGAGATGTCATTTCTAAGTTTGGAAATATTAAGGAATTCGCTAGAACCTTTTATACTGTTAGCTTGGATGAAGATCTGCTCTTTGAACAATTGGGAGAGCAAATTTATATTATTTCAAAAATAGCAGCTTGGAAATTTAGAAATGTAAAAAGGGCAATATACCTTCTAGCTTTGGGCTTATTTTTACTGCTCGTGGTTGTGGTATATTTCATCCTCATGACTTTCTAAATATTTAAAGCTGAATTTAATGACACCTATTTAAATTGGTGATTAACTAAAATTTATTAAGATGAAAAACGAATCTAGACACTGGTCCAAAGAAGAATTAAAGATATATATCTTATTACTATGTGCAAAAGCAGATTCTATTGAATCTGTTGAAGAAATTGATATGATAAAATCTAAAATAGACATTGAAACTTTTGATAGGTTATATAATGAGTTTTCTTGCGATGATGAGGACAATTGTCTCGATAAAATTCAGATGGCAATTGCAAAACACGAATATTCCATCAAAGAAATTAAAGGCCTTAGACAAGAAATACATGATGTCTTTTTAACTGATAATAAATTCAATTTAAAAGAACGAAACTTAGATAGATTATTAGATAGTATGCTTTATTAGTGATTTAACTCTTGTTCTAGTGAAACGAGAAGAAAAGTTAAATTCTGTAAAAATACAATTACAATGATTTTAATTTCATTTAATATTCAATAACAAATCAATCGAATAATTGCCTTATACTATAAAATCTGACCATTTGACTAGTTATTTTAGCTAATCTATAATATTTGTAGATATCAATTATTTCATTTTAAATTATTGTCATAATCCTTTCTGAAAAAAACAATTCGTTTTAAAGGGAAAATACTTAATTTTAATCCTTGTTCAATAGCCATTAATTCTTTTAAATACTCATGTCAAAATTCAATTTTAAGACCTTAATTTTTGTTGCTCTAAGCACATTAATCATGAGTTGTAATAAATCTGCTACTGTAGAAGCATTACCAGAGCCTGTTTTGGAAAAAACCATGAAGAAAAGTGAGTTAGAGAAAGAGATAGATATTAAAAGATCTTACTGCTTTAGAAATGAAATTCCATTTAAAGATAATTCAGATGATATTGATATTATAGAATTAAAACTAGATGTAATAGGTAAATCTGTCTCTGGTATCTACAATTGGCTTCCTAAATTTAAAGACAGAAGAGAAGGAACAATTACTGGAGTAATTCAAGATGACATAATTAAGGGAAAATACAACTTCACTCAAGAAGGTAAAGAAGAAACTATCCCTATTACAATTACACTAAACGAAGATTCTGTGATTGTTTCTGATGACAAAAATGGTCTTGGAATTGGTGCGGTCATTAAAAGAACAAACTGTTCTCTGTAAATATTTCATGTTCAAGTTTAATTTATAATAAGTACAGTTCCAGAGAAAAAAAGCAATACCAGTAAAACTTTTTTAAAATAGAACTCATTTATTTTGGAGTATACTACTTTACCAATGTATTGTGCCAAAAGAAATACTGGAAAGATGATCAATGCTACTTTCCAATGAGAAAGGTTCAAAATTCCACTTACACTTAACATTGGAATTCTCACCAAGGTAATTAGCCCCATAATTCCTATCATTGTGGCTCTAAAAGTTTTTACATCTATCGCCAAATTCTTTACGGATATCACATATAGCGGTCCACCTGTAGAAAAGACGCCAGAAAAGAAACCTCCTAAAATTCCTAACATTACAACTAATTTTCTACCAACTTTAAAATTCGCCTTTATTAGCGAAACATATAAAACATAGAGGATTATAAAGATTCCTAAGCCTTTCTTAAGTATAACAGGATTTGTGAAAGCAAGAACTAAAATTCCTATTATAACTCCGATTATAGTAGGGATAGCCAGTTTATAAATGATCGAAAAATCGATATTGTTCCATTCTTTATTTATTAAGAAAACACTCGAAAAAATATAAAATATAGAAATATATGCAATAGCATCTGGAAGCGCAATGCTAACAAGCAATATAGGTAAGGCTATTAATGAACCTGCAAAACCAACTACAGTTTGAACGAAAAAACCAAAAAAAATGGCCAGTGCAACAATGATATACAGCTCAATTTCCATAATAATTAAATAATTTTAAACAAAATTACGTGGGAAAGTAATCACTATGAAACTGAAAAATTGGTATAATCATTATTATACCAATTAATAAATGTAATTTGAGGCATTAAATCAATTATTCAATGTTAGACAGCATAGACCGAAAAATATTAGAAGCATTACAACGAAATTCCAGAGCATCTTTTGTGGAAATTGGTAAACAAATCCCACTTTCAGCTTCTTCTGTGAGAGAAAGGATTCAAAAATTGGAAGATCTAGAAATAATTAAGGCATACAGTTTAAAAGTGGATCACTCTAAAATGGGATTTGGCTTAGAGGTCTTCATTATGATCAAGTTGTTTAGCGGTAAATTAAAAAGCTTCATGGGGGCCATAGATTCATTTCCCGAGGTAAAAAGAGCTTCTAGGATTACTGGATCCCATAATATACATATGAAGGTGGTATTAAAAGATCAATTACATCTTCAACAATTCATAGACAAGCTTATAAATTACGGTGAACCCACCACCCATCTAATACTTTCAGAGCTTAAATAAATTTGAATTTGCTTTTTATCGATTATATAATAATTTTCATAGAGGATATTTAATATTCTTGTGAAACTCTATTTTTTAACTCTATTTTTATCATCCCAAGTACTACTTCCAAATTACTTAACTGCTTCTAACGCAGGTAATGGCATAATTTAATTTTATAATAAAATTGAAGTTATGAATACTATTTTAGAACCAGAAGTTACAACAGATCAACTTTCATATATTACTGCAGTAAAAATGCATATAGATGAACTGTATGAAAAGCAAGAAATTTTCGGTCTTTCACTAGAAACTCTGGAGCTTACCAGGAGATTTTATAACTTATATACACCATTAGATAAGATAGATAAAGCAACTCCTTTTGCTTTAAATCAATTATTATCCATTACTCAACACTTAGAACGCAATCTTGTAAAGGAATCTAAATAATTTTATTTTCAGTTTAATGCTGAATTTTAAGCAGTTAGCAATAACTGCTTTTTTATTTTTAATTTTTGATAAAAAAAACCTTGTTTTAAATATAAAGTAAGTTATATTTGCACCGCGAAATCGGTCGCGTAGCTCAGTTGGATAGAGCACCTGCCTTCTAAGCAGGCGGTCCCAGGTTCGAATCCTGGCGCGATCACTTCGATAAACCGTAACAGGCTTTTAATTAAGTAGTTACGGTTTTTTTATTTCCTTATTTGTACGATTTATGTACGGTAACTTAAATTCATAGATCCAGATTAGAATATTTATCTAATAATTCACCAGAAACAAAGGATCTTTTATTTACAATTTTATTATTCAAACTATTGTATTCAATTTCCACAAAAAATAAATCTAAAGAGTAAAGTACATATCTAGTACTACCCTTTGATAATGTATCAAGATAATTGCCTTTATTAAAAGCTAACTCGTATTGCTCTTTATCTGAAAGTGCTAGAAATTCATAAAGGCTAATCTTCATTCTTTTCGGTTTATTTGAGAAATAACATCTAAAACTTTAAGCTCGTATTTCTCCTTAGATAAATACGGTTTAGAGGTAATTGTTAAGTATCTAGTTTCACTTTTCACAATCCCAGGCTCTACTCCTATTTCTCTTAAATGATTTACGATTTGATTCTTTATAACTTCTTTCCAAGTTTCTTTTTGCCCTGAATAATTACAATCGCTTAAGAAGATATTTTCATCTGAATCTATAACTACTGTACACACGTTTAACTCTATATTATCACTCTTCCCTATACGCTTACCAGTGTAGAAATAAGAAAATTCTAATCCTTTTAAAGCATCTGTAATTTCGATAAATGAACTTACATTTCTTTTGCTTTTAATAACTAGAGGTGGATTATACAAAGACATAATAATTTTATTTAATACAAGATAATAAAACAAAAAAGCCCACCTAGTTATTTAGATAGACTTTAAAAAAGAGGTTATTAAGATTATTTGAAACCATCCATTATTTCCTTTTTACTAAACGTTACCGGCAGTCCTTTTGCTTTTCTCTCTGAAATTAAGTTTTTAATTACTGAATCATTTATCTCAACCTGAAACTGTAAACCTTTCTCAAATCTCTCTTTTAAAACTTTAGAAGCAATATCAAGTATCTCAGCCTTATTTGGTTTGTCTTTAACCAATTCATCCAGCATCTCACTAAATTTTTTTTTTTGCTCTTGAAGTTCCTTTCTGAATATTTCTTCATAATCCACTTTTAAACTCTCTTCTAAATCCTGTGCAACATCACTTTCAATTAAATTAAGATCCTTAAATCTTTTGATAGTTTCTAAATCCTTTAGCTTTTCGGTGTTTTTACTATTTCTTTTCATTCTATTTATATTATTGTAATTCATATTTATACTTGAATACAGTCTATACCACTGAATCTTTAGTATGCTGTAATGAAATTTTCTATTCTAAATGATCTAAAAGCATTCGCAACGGTATCAAAATAAGCTACTGTTTTAAAATCTTTTTGCTTTGTGTTTTTGCTATCATAAGTGATATTATTAAGAGTGGCAAAGGCTATTCTTAGAGTACCATCAACCTTTTCAAAAGCTATTTTAACGGTATCAGTGCTCATTCTTTTCTTTAATCTGTAAATTGACCATGCTTTAGCTAAACATACTGCAATGGACTTGCCTGTGCTTTTTACTAATTCGTGTGCCCAGTTGAACACTTTACTTCTGAAGGTTGTACTTTTAGCTTTCATTTCTATCTATTTTATTGGTTAAATTTTACTGTAGTTGCAAGGAAAAAAACCTCATTCCAATTACCCCTGTTAAGTACTGTTTGAAACTCTGAATTCTTGTAGATCCCTCTTTGTACTAAATCATTTCCTACTTTAATGAACCCAAACCCGGCACCTATTTTCTCAAGTTTAAGGATGGTATTTCCAAAACCTCTAAGAGTGGTAAACCTTAGCTCCTCTATTCTATCACCGTGTACAAAAGAAATGGTTAGAGTCTTTCCCTTTAAAGCTTCTTTTACTTCTGAAATGGCGATTTTAAATTCTGATGATGTCATTATTAATGTTTCGCTTTAATTATTATACAGCTAATTTAAGTATAACTTTAATACTATACAAGTTTCACCTTAATTATTATTAAAATAATTTAAGTTGTACTTTAATTACTTATCTTTGAAGTAAATCAAATCAATTAATAAATGGAGATATTAAGATTAAAAGAGATTCTTAAAGCGAAAGAGGTAACCGGGAAAGATCTTGCTGAGAAAGTGGGTGTAAGTACTGTATCAATGTCCAATATTGTTAGTGGGAATTCATTCCCTAAACCAGATCTATTAAGGAGCATAGCTGAGGTACTTGATGTTGATATTAGGGAATTGTTTTATCCTACCAAGGAGACAAAAACAGAGGTTATTTATATTGAAAAAGAGGGTAAGTATATTAACGTAGGAGAGATAAGTTTAAACAACTTTAAGCATGAAAGTTGAAAGCGTCTACGATATAATATTAGATTTAGATGAGGATCAAAGAAAAGAACTTTTTAAGTTGCTTAAGAAACCACTCCCTAGGGTTGAACATACTCCCTGGATTAGGTCGTGGAAAGGCTTATCTGAATATATTAATGAGATGCCAATCAGTAGCTTAAAAGGACTGTATAAAGAGGGTTTATTTGAAATGTACAAGCTTGGTAAAACTGCTGTATTTAAACGCTCTGAAATTGATGCTGCCATCAAAAAAGTAGAGAGGCATTAGAGCTGAAGATATATTTTGAAGATCCTTAGGATAACAAAGAACTCAAGCTGCTATTCGTGCAGGTTATTCTAAAAAAAAACAGTAATTGAACAAAGTTCTAGGTTGTTAAGTAATGTTAAGGTTGTAAACTATGTTTCAGAACTTTGAATAGATATTTCAGAAGAGGAAGAGGTAAAACTCTTTAAGCAGAAGATAGGTGTAATAGAATCTCTAAAGAAGATAAAAATTAAAAACGATTTACTAAATGAAGGCTGAAACCGCGTACAATGTTTATCTGGCTTTAGATCCTGTAGAAGAGAAACGATTTAAACAAATGATTGGATTAAATAATAGTCCAATAAAGAAAACTAAGAAGTTAATAAGTGATGCTCAAGCTAAAGAATATTTACTCAAACATTTAAATATAAATAAGTAAATCAATACAAGAACTAATAATTCTATAAATGTATTGTTTACTAATTTACCTGTGTGCATGGTAACTTCGAAAAAACTTCCCTAGTTTTTTACCTCATCCGCGCGAGTATTGTTCCTTTTTGCCTAATCTCTCATTGTAAATCAAATGAATTTATAAAAAGAAAAAGATACAGTTGATAATAAAATAAAAGTAAGTAATATTTTACCAATCCGATTTACTGTTATCAACATGCTCTTTTAGAGATTGAACAAAAGATAAAATCTTTGCCTTAGATTTATCATACATAAGAGTTTGCATGTCAACAAACTGTTGAATATCTGCATCTATTTCTCCACTTTTTTCTTTTTTATTATAAGCCTTTTCCAATCCTTTATCTATGTACATTTGTCGCATATCTGCTTTGGCTTTCACTTTATCAAAATTCATTTCAAGAGTTAGAGGAGCTTTACCATTCCAAGAAATAGGGTCTATCAATATTCTATAACGACCATCCTTAAACTCTGTGTTTAATACAATTTCTAATTTATTAGGACCAACAACAGAAAGGTTTCCTTTTGATAGTATTTTATCATCTTCATTAATTTTAATTACATAATTTGAGTTACCTGAATTTGTGGCTAAAAACTCTTCAACAGCACTATGAACTTCTGCAATAGATTTATCTGTTTCTACTATTTCTTCATAATACACCGAACCACTATCGTTAGTTTTAAGTTGAGCATTTAAGCTAATTGAAACTAGAATTAAAAGAGTAGTTAAAAGATTTTTCATTACGTGAAGCTTTAGTTTATAATCTAATATAGCAAAACCTTAATTTAAAATTGCGCATCTGATTGAATTTTAAATAATTAGTTTGATTTCTTAACCAAAATCTATTCAATTTAATATTAATCCAATAGAAACCTTTCTCCTGAGTGACTGTTACAAAATCTTTAAATTACGTTACCTATGTGCGTTGTGATTACGACAAAGTCTTTAAACCAACAGTATTTGATTCTCTTTTTATCGAGTCCAAAAACTCTTGCCTTTTTTTACGTGCGAAAAACGATTATTTACAACCAAGTTTTTTACAGTCTATACGTGCACGTATAAGGAAGCAAACTCTTTTGCCCATGTGATTCCCGAAAAGTCTTTTTAAGTAAGTTTAATGAGTTTACTGACCGTTAAAAAATCTTCACTTTTTAGGTAATTTACTTAGTACAGTTTTAGACTATTGTATTAATATTATTTAATTAATTAATCTTTTCAATATCAAGTTTTGACAAGTTTTAATTTCTATACCCTCGCCCTAATCTCTCCCTTTTTATAGTGTAAGGAAACACATGAGATTAATGCCTTTTGAAGAAATGTTTGTATAATCATACATCTTCTCGCGCGCGTATTGTTCCCTTTTTAACTCTTGTAATGTTACCTCATCAATTATATTTCCATCTAAGTATGTTTTTATGAGGCATTCCATTTATTAATTTTTAATTAATTTCAATCTCAGGTTTTATCAGGTTCTAACTCTTTTAATCTTGCCGTAATCTTGCCGTATTTACGGTTAGAATAGTTAGTTATACTTAGTATAATCTTAGTGTTATTTCACCGTTTTTTACGGCTATAATCTTTAGCAATCCTTAGGGCATTCTTAGGGTATTACAAAGAGTTTATAAGGTTTATCTAATATCCTTAGATACCATACGCTGAGAGTAGCTTATAAGTTAGTTTGTCTTTTGATTTTACTGTGAATATGTACGCATACTCCGTGTTGTTATTCTCATTAATAAATTCAGCTAAACAGTAATAGTTATTTACCATTTTGCCGTTTATTAAAGTTGAGCCTAGTACTTGATCCATTATTTGCTGCTCAAATGGTGCTTCTGCTTGAATCCATTCAGGGTTAAATATTGGATTGGTTAACTTAGAGATAGGGATTTCATCATTTTCTTTTAATGCATCTTCTCCAACCTTTTTAGTCTTTAACTCGCTATTCCCTTTTGTATTAACATGCTGCACTAATTCATCTTGAAGCATTATGAAAGAAGAATCAAACATCTTCTCATGTCTTTGTCTATTTCTTCCCGGACTAAGATTTAGATTATAAGCCGTTGCAGGGGAATAGATACCTGTAGGGAGTGTTTCAAAGTCGTCTTGGTATAATCTTACATCATAGTAATTAGCTAAGTTAGAACGCTCTAAAAACTTCACGTCAAACATAAAGTTATCTTTATCGTACGGGCTATCTTCATCTGAACCATCCTCAGCCTGTTTTCTTCTAGCATCTTCAGCACCATAACTATCTGCTCTGGATGGGCTTAATACAGAATATTCACTATCTGAAATTGTTATAGGCGTTCTATAATTGGTTTGGGTGTTGTATTCATCCAATCCTAAAGGCTGCTCATAATCTCCCCCTTTTGTGTAACCAAAAGCCAAAGACTGATAACAGAATTCTACTGCGGTTGTGCGTTCTGTTATTTGGATCTTCCCTAAGTTTACTGCTACTGTTTTCTGAAAGAAGTACTCAATATCCTCTAAAATTATGTTCTGTTTCTTTCCTAAACTCGCTATTCCATACCCAACAGGCGTAATTGCGTTTATAGAATTATAGAAATCTTCAAAACTTATTTCAAAAGGAAAAGGAATATCTAAACCATTTTCGTCAATTTTTCTTAAGTTCCTTATCCATCCCCCTGGACTAAATACTAATTGATGGTTATCATTATTTAGCAAAGACTTATCTACTGCTTTCAGTAAGTCACTTTCGAAACTGCCTTCACCTGTGTATATTTCACCTAATCGATGCCCCACCTCGAAAGCGGTTAAACAATTTGAATTAGTTCGCTTGAAAAATGAATCTTCTTGCAAATCTTGAGTAAAAGAATACTCGCTAAAGAAAACCTCTAAATAACCCTGTTCAAAACCATTACCATAACTACCATCTAGATAAAACATTATTGCATAACTTTCATTTTGTTTAATATCTAATTCTACAGTTCCTTTGTATGTAAAAGTTTGTAATTCATAATTTCGAGGATCTCCAATGTTAATGAGTACTTGTTCATCTTGAAATACCAACTTTTCATCTTCGCTAACCTTTAGAAACCTTCTAACGGTTACCCTTATGTTTGCGTAGTCAACTAATCTTTGTGAGGTATCCGATATTTTAAAAGATAGATTTATTGGCATTTTCACTTTTCCGTGATCTCTATCTGCAAATAGGTAAAACATTTGACTAACACTTAAACTACTTCTCCTTTCCTCTCGTGTTACATTTTGAGTTTCAGAAATGTTTAGAGGATCTGAATTAGCGATTAATGTTGATGGGGCTGGTCTAAAAGCTTCTCTATTATCACCGCCTGAATTCCACTCGCCTGAATGCAAACTAAATTCTTTTAATCCCTCGCTTCGCCAACTACTCAGTAAATAAATATCTCGACCTGTAAGGGTTAAAATGTCCTTTTCAAGTTTTGGGATAGTGTTTCCATTTATATCAGTTAATCTATTTAAATCAAACCTCTCACGCATTTGTGATGTGAATATCTCACGCAAACCACCTTCAGTAAAATCCAATTGAAGTTTGTTATTCTTTATTTTACGGCTAGAAAAGTCTAAAAATCCATCAGCACGAATTAACCATTCGTCTGTAGTAGAGTGTTTTACTTTTCTAATTAATTGGCACTTAGCATTAGGGCCTTTTAGAATATACAAGCGCTCTAACCACGCTTTGCTTTCTCCTGTAAATTCTAGATTATTGGTTTCAGTTAAGAATATTCCAAAGGTCTTTTCACTACGCCCTACTTCGGTTTCACTTTGATCATAACCTATAGGGTCATTTTCAAGTACTAATGTTCCTAATGTGGATTTTAATGTAATTTCTACTCTATTATTAAACATCTCGTTTTTGTTTTGGTTATTAAAATTGATTGTGTTTTATACATCTTTGTTTTCAATAAATGGCTTGTCTAGGTTTTCTTGAACGTAAAGTTTTGTTAAGTGAGAGTGTACTTGATGTACGTAAAACTTAAATGTTTTATTTCTATATTATTATCTTTTTTCTTTATGCATTATTATTAAAATACGTACACCTCATACACTAGACCAGTAACCATAAGGATTTATACGTACATTTTACGTACATTGAACATACACCTCGTACACTAGATTAGGTGAAAAGAAATGTTTTCCCTGTTCCAATTCTCCCTTTTTGAATACTAAAACCTTTATGATTTGCAAAACGTTCTACCCATTCAACAACTATTTTATAATTTTTATCTAGAAAGTAGTATTTCTCTCCATAATTCTGAATCAAACTCTCACGTATTGAAGCATAAGTGTAAGAGATGTTTTTCAGACTATACTCCTCTTCCATAATCTCGATAAAATCGGCTGAGGTTTCATTCTTAAGCATCTTTAACTGTAATCCTACATCTTCATAAGGAGTAAGACCTAAACTTAAAAATGATCTTAAACAGGCCATCATAAAGAAATCAAATAATTGCCATTCCTTTTCATCCCAACTGTGAAAAAACTCTTCTCCAAAATCATCTGCGGGTGTATGTCCGGCATGATAGAAGTTGTTAAGAAATATATCAAATCTCCTTCTTTTAAAACTTGAACTATCTCCCTTGATGGTATAATTGGTAGTTATAATGAATTTAGGGCTCTTCTCGTAACTTATTTCTTGAACGCCTTGGTGTTTTCTCTCTACGGGCAGATTGTCCGTTAGCACACTAAATAATGCTTCAAAATCAAAGTTTCTAGGAGCATCATCAATTAGTAGAATAGCTGTAGTTTCCTCTACATTCTGGAATGCAAACTTATTATTACTAAAATCTGAATTTTTACCGTTGTAAGATGCTTTCTCTACAATTTGTGAAATAGCTTTTACTAGAAGTCCCTTTCCTGTTCCTCCTTCAGGTTTACCCTCATCTATTAAATTCTCATCATTAATTATTATCGCTATAGGTTTTCGTTGATCCTTATAAGTGTGAATTAAATAACCTATTGCAGTACAAACAGAATTAAAATGATCTTCATTATTTGTAATGTTTCGAACAAATCTGGCAAAAATTGCTTTTTCGATTAGATCCTCTGATAGAACTTTAAAATCTCTTTCCTTGATAGCACTTTCCCAAACAAAACCTTTAATCTTTTCGTACTGTAATAGTGAGAATTGTTTACCAGATTCAACCTCAACTATTCCATTCTTATAATATTTATAACTTGTAGTTTTGGTATCTCTTAAAGGATCTGTTTCGCATTCCGGTAAAGAAATAATTATAGCTTTATTCTTTAATAGTTCGGTTTCTCCTTTCTTAAGAAACATTGCTTCTAATCCAGGTTCATTAAAACTCTCTACATACTTTAAAGCGTGTTTAAATATATCAGCCGGTGTTACCTTTTTAGCAATATTACCAACGATATGAACTGGAGCACCATTATAATTTCTAAATCCTTCACTCTTCAAATATTTTCTAAGCAAAGGCTCTTTTAAATTATATTCTTTATAACCTTTACTCGAATTGTATTTTTCATACCAAAACACTTCCGATTGACCGTATTTTAATTGAAATACTTTGTCATTGAATTTATCTAAGGCTATGTTCATCTTGAAAAACTTTGAGAGTTAAATTCTGCCTTTCTATAAGCCGAATCAATAATTTGAGTTATTTCGTTTAAATGAAAATCATTATCTTCAAAAGAAAAGAATAGATCTGTAGTAGTGGTTTTGTTAATTCCAAAGTTTGATAAAGCGCACGCCAAAACGAAAAGGCTATTGTTTCTGTTGCCTTTAGCAAAAGGAAATTTCTTCACCCACCAACTAACGATTCTGTCTATGGTTTTACCTTCAGTTAGATTAGAATCAACTTTTATTGAACTAGCCTTACTAACTTTTAGCTTTAATTTTTTTCTAAATACTTTTGACTCTTCATTAATGTGTAAATTAGGGTCGTAGCTCTCGAAACATAGCCTATTAATATCTTTTGTCGCCTTATCGGGTTTTAGGTCTTTAAAAAGCTTTAAAATCGCTCTGTAATATTCCTGATACTCATTTTTATCTTTAACAATTGGAATTTTAACCAATGCTTTTAAACCATTACCAGAAGGGGAAATCCAATGAGAATAAATGTAATCGGAATTTATTAAATCCTCCTTTAATTTGTTGAGGTTAATGACCTTATCAAAGTCTAAGCAAGCAAATCCAGATCCAGAATTTAAAGTGCTTCTATCATTAAATAATCCTCCAAAAGTAACTCCTGGTAATTTCTGTTTTAACAGGTCTTTTGCCTGTTGGTCTTTAGATTGCCTAACCTTTTCAATAATATCTTTAGAAGAACCTGACTTGATGAGGTGCAAAGCTGATTCTACAGTTGCGGTAAGTGGAGTTTTAGCTCTACAATTTCTAAAATAAGAGATTTTACAGTTATCCATAGCCTAAAACATTTTGAGTTGATTAGACTTTGGAAACAACTCAGGATTGCCTGTATATTCATTTACATAAGGATATCCTGTAACGGTACATTTTCGCTTTCTGATAATCGCAATTCGCCCCTGTTCTATAAGATCATCAACATATCTACAAATGTTTTCTCTCATTACACCAGTATAAACATCAACTTCCTTCATAGTCATAGGTTTATCAATAAAAGCTTGATACACCTTTGCTAATTGTACTTTAAATTGCCTATCTTTATTTCTGTGAAAAGTTATTAGGCTTTGGGTATTGGTAGTACTCATAGCCTTATTTTTTTAGGATTAATGATTCAAAAAGCTCACTTCTCTTATAATATCTTCGCGAGGATATTCCGTAAGCTTTAACTTTACCTTTCTTAGTCCAATTCCATAATGTTGAACTATCAATTTTAAGAAATTCACATGTTTCTTCCCTAGTGAGAAGTTCATCATTTGCTTTCTTACTATTAATTAAGGTTATAACCTCTTTAAACTGGGATTCAAGTCCAGATTTAATTAATTCTACAATTTGCTCCGGTGTGGGTTGAATAATTGTCATTACTATAAGTTTTTAGATTACTTACAGCTAAAGTATTGGAGAAGTTTTGGTACTCTTAGGGAGTACCGTACTGTTTAAGTACTGTTTTTGAAAGAGGTTTTGTTAGGTTGAAAAACTGTCTATAACTTTGATATTGTTTTTTTGACAATATTCCTTAATCTTGGTTATTTTATTTTTGTTGGCAAAGATGTTTTTATCATTAGCGTATTCATTGAATGTTCCTAATATGTATTTTACTCCCTCTGGCAGATTAAATTCTTTGGCAATCTTTGGAGCACTATAAGATTCATTCATACCATTATGAGAGGTGTTATAATATTTTTCCATTTCCCCAGTTGCAAATAAAAGTCCTACTTTAAACCATATTTTTTCTATATCCTTATTCTCTATCTCTGGCGTCAAATCGTTCTCTTTTGGTATATTTATTAAAACCTTTTCCTGACATTCTTTAATTTTGTATTCAATGTTCAATACATGTCCATAAAATAAATGCCCTGTATACCTATATTTTGTTGCCCAATATAAGTTTATTGAATAATTGGTTCTTTTATTATCATCCATTGAACTAATGAACTCTTCATCTGAAAGTGGCGGATTTAATGTTCGCATTAAATAAATATCACCTTTTCTTTTATTATACTGCCCCTCAATATCTTCTTTAAATCTCTCAATTACTGCAATACATTTGCTAAAAAACTCCTCAGCATCATAATGATTAGCTTCAGCTTTTTTCTGCTCTCTTAAAAGATATTTATTGAAATGTTCATATTCATTTACATAACCATTTACTATTATATCTAAATAATCCATATTAAACTATTTCTTTGCTTTGATTAATTAATTAATTAAAAATATTTAGATATTTCCATTGCTAGATCCTTATTGCTTTTGCCTATGTACTGTAAAAATTGAGTTTCTGTAGAATGTCCGGTAATGTAGATTAAATAAGTAGTAGGTATTTTACCGTAGAAGTTAGTAGCAAAGGATCTTCTACCAATATGAGAGGATACTAATTCCCATTTCTCATAATCTTTAAACTCCTTTCTAAACTTACCGCTATCCTCCCCTACTTCTACAAGCTTGCTGCCATGAACTTTATTAAAGAGTTCAGCATCTTTACATAGATCCTTTATGTAATCATTATATTTTTGATCTGAAATAGCCCTTGGAAATTCTCCATTCCTTTTATTGAGTATCTCAATTACTTTCTCATGTAGTGGAACTGTCATAAGTTTACCTGTTTTCTTTTGTGTAAACTCTATTAAATGCTTTCCCTCTTCTACCCTTATCATTTCTTTAGTAAATCGCATAAAATCTGAAACCCGTTGCCCGACGTAACATGATATTAATAGCCAATCTCTCGCATTATCTAAATGATCTGGTAAGCTATTAGCTTTCTCAATTAAAGCTAGCTCATTGAAGCTTAAATAGGTCTTAGGAACTTTCTGTTTATCAACCTTTAATGTATCTAATTGTGGGTGTGTTTCAAGTCCTAAAAATCTGGCATGTTTACAAAAGGTCTTAATAAATACCACATCTCTCTGAATAGTATTTTGTGCGTAGTTTTCAGACTTTAGATAATCAACGAAATCATTTTTAAATTTATCATTTACCTCTTTAATTAAGATTAATTTGTTTCTGTATTCTTGAAACCTCATCAACTTATTTTTAATTACGTTGCATCTTTTAATAGAATTATCTTTTAATTCATGCTTTCTGTAGGTAATATAAAAATCTATGTACTCAACTAATGATTTAGGGATTGCCTTGTCTTTTGCCTTAGGATTGTAATAAAGATCCATTTGAAGATTTAACCATTCCTTAGATACATTTAAGGCATCTTCAGAATTAAAAGCACTTAGTATGTGATTTTCAATTTTAAGTAATTCCTGGTTTATCTCTAACTGTTTATTTGCGATAGAAATCTCTTTAGGCCTTTTTTGGTTGTGCTGTTTACTCCAATATTCTTTTGAAACTTCTAACTTAGTTTTAGATCCAAGAACAAAATCTTTATCACTTAGCCTGAATAATAATCTTAGGTTTAAATCTGCTTTATCTTTTGTGGATCTGTAAAGAAAGTTAATTGTTGCCATTGCAGTAAGTTAGATACAATACAAATATAATATTATTGTACGGTATCTGTACGGTAAATGACAAATTATAACAAACTAAATAAAACTAGATAAAACATTATATTTACTTTAATAATCTAATATATTTGCATTTAGGTATAACTTTGTACTAAAACAAAGGTCTTGTTAAAAGTGTTGTTTTGCGCCGTTGTGTTCCTGGCGCGATCACTTTTTATGATTTTTTAGAAATTAAAACCCTGTTAATCATTTGATTTTCAGGGTTTTAATTTTTTATGGTGTTTATTGATATCATTTGATATCAAACAAATCGGTTCACAAATCGGTCAACAACTAATTCAAGTTTAATTTGTTAACCGAGTTGTTAATGTTTATTTTTATTAAGGTTTGATTTTCGTCTTGAACAATAGTGTTTAATTAAAAAACATAAATTATGAAAGCGAAATTCACATTTTCAATTCTATTTTGGATCAATAGCTCTCGAGCTAAAGAAAATCTTGCTGATTTATTTGTAAGAATTACAGTAAATGGTAAAAGAGTAAACCTAAGTCTCAAAGAGAAAGTGCTTTGTGATCAATGGGATAGCCAAAAATCAAAAGTTAGAGGCAGTAACTCACAGGCACAACGAATCAATCATTATTTGGAAACTACTAGAAACGAAATTTTCCAAAGTTATGTAGAACTAAAGTCCTCAAGCAACATTATTACTGCCCAAGCAATAAAAGAGAGGTATTTAGGTGAAGATGTTGATTATCCTACCTTAAAGGAACTTATAGATTACCATAATGAACAAACTAAACATATATTGCATTATGATACTCAAAGGCATTATAAGACCAGCCAAAAGTATATTTTAGAGTATGTAAAAAAACAATACAAGTCTGATGATTATATTTTAAGAGATCTCAATTACGGATTTATAATTGGATTTGAAAATTTCCTTAGATCATATAAGCCTAGACATCCACAGTCTTCCATAGGTAACAATACCATAATGAAACATATTCAAAGGCTAAGAAAAATGGTTACCATGGCATTTCATATAGAATGGTTAGATAGGGATCCATTTGTAAAATTCAAAACTAAACTGATTAAAACAGATAGAGACTTTTTGTCCAAAGAAGAACTTAAAAAGATTGAGGAATTTTCTAGTCCTTTAGAAAGACTTAATCTCACTAAGGATCTTTTTATTTTTATCAGCTATACTGGAATTTCTTATGGAGATATTATGCAATTATCTAAACGGAATATCGTAAAAGGACAGGATCAAAACCTATGGATCTATACTAAAAGAAAAAAAACTTCTACTCATATAAAAATTCCTTTGCTTCAAAAAGCTTTAGAGATAGTAAAAAAATATGAAAATTTAGAATTCGAGCTTAATGGCAAACTACTTCCAAAATTATCTAATCAAAAAATGAATACCTACCTAAAGGAAATAAGTCAGTTGTGCGAAATAGATAAAAACCTCACATCTCATGTTGCAAGGCATACTTTTGCCACTACTATTACTCTTTCTAATGGTGTTCCAATAGAAACTGTATCTAAACTCCTTGGGCATACTAAAATGGCTACCACTCAAATTTATGCCAGAGTCATAGAAAAAAAAGTGAGTGATGACATGAATACATTAAGAGCTAAATTCCAAGAAGAAATAAATTAATCTCAATAAGGAATTTTCTTAAGTATATATTTTTAATTACGCATGTTAATCCAATTAAAAGTAAAGAATTAATTCTTTAAATTATATTAAATGAAAATCTAAGTGTAACAATTTTGGTTCGTAAGGCAACTAGCTTGGCGAAGGAACGAGAATTTTTCGGCTTTGTTGTTTGCTTATTGGTCTCTGAAATATAATTTCCATTCCACTAAGCCCTTCTATTCCCGCAAAAAGTCGGGAAGTGGCCAAACCCCTTTCTTATATTCAATTTGAAGTCTAGTCCGCTAAATCCTACTTCAAGGGGATAATCCGTTTCATAAGCCGTTCAGCACATTCCCCTACTTTCCGCGTAAAGCTCCATTCTGGGAAAAGAGCTTCACTACAAAAAGTCTTGGACATAATCCAAAAATCACACATTTCCATTTCGCTTCCCCGATAAAAAATCGAGACACTTCATTACAACTAGTAATTTTTAGATTAAGTGCGCCAGTACGGAATTCCATTTAATATTCTTTTTTCCTCTTCAAATTCCTTTAATACTTCCCATGTTTATTTAAACCCACTCCCCGACCTCCACTGTCTTTACCTTTTTTGTAATGCAAAATACCAAGATTTAGAAGTTAGTCCAGACTGCATAAAGCCGATCCCTGCGTTCCCTTTTTATAAGTCCTCCCTAATTCTAAATCCTGAAAATGTATAAGCATCAAAAAAGGTAACAGTGAAAAGTATAGAAATAATCTGAAATGAATCTTATTCAGATTATTGCAGTTCCTGTTTCTTTTTGAATTTTATCAATCCAATTAAATAATGAAATATATACTTTATCAGCTTTACTGCTTCTTAGCCTGAGTGGAATTTCTAAATCTGAATCAACGGGGGAAATTAAAAATGAATTAAATGAACCTCGTGCTTCAGCCAATATTAATCTACAGGAATTGTAAAAAAAAACACAACAGATTTGGACGGATAATATACTTTGAAAAATATTCCCAAAGGAACTTATACAGTAACAGTTAGATTGTTAGGTTATCAAACCAAAAAAGAAAAAATAGAATTTACTAACGACAGTATAGAAAATTATAGTACAACATTGAGGGAAGATTACGGTAGTCTGGTAGAGGTGGTATTCTCTGTAAGCTAGCTTTCTTCTTAATTCATCTATACTATCTGCAACTAAATAATCAGATTTAACATTATGCATTATAGCTGCATCCCTAAACCCCATAGCTCTAAGCTTTCAATGATGCAAACTATCAATTAAGTAGATCATTATAAC
This sequence comes from Gillisia sp. CAL575, assembly GCF_000403785.1. Classification (GTDB taxonomy): domain Bacteria; phylum Bacteroidota; class Bacteroidia; order Flavobacteriales; family Flavobacteriaceae; genus Gillisia. Next base: position 166,648 of record NZ_APHJ01000018.1, on the reverse strand, counting down.
GTTCTTGCAATTCTTTTGCTTTACGAGTAACTCCGTATTCTTAAATGAGGTTTCATAATCATCAATTATCACTTTATCACATTCTTTTCCTTCACATATTCTATCAAAAACAACAACAGGAGTACCTTTTTTTAATAACGACTCTATATGAGTATATTCATTTTTAAGTTCCGCTGCTTTAGATGGGCAAATTATAAGACCATCAATATAACCTAAACCCATTTTTTTAAGACTTTTTGTGTATTTATCTATAGATTCATTAGATAAAGAAGTAATCAATTTATAGCCCTTTTCATCTAAATGGTTTTCAATACTGGACATGACATTAGCTTAAAAGGGATTCATAATATTTGGAATGACAAGTCCTATAGTACTGGGTTAGCCTCCTTAAAACCTGCAGCAATACTATTTGGCATATAATTACATGCTTTAGCAAACTTCTGACCTCGTTTTTTGTAAGACAAGTTATTTCTAAACTATCAGAAAGCGATTTTGACACTGTCGAAATTGATAAATTCAATACCTTGGACATTTCAGATTATGTAGTTGTTGATTGTATTATAATCCATTTTTAGATTCATTTCTTAAATTTTGTTCCCATTTCCAAGAGGATCTAATCATATCATTAAGTTCTCTTTCTGCTGTCCATCCTAATTTTTCTTTAGCAAGATCTAGAAGCATATAATTGTGGAACATCACCATCTCTCCTATCTGTAATCTCATGATTGAGTTTCGAGTTTGTTACTTATTCAAAAGAATTGAATACATCTAGCACCGAGTTTCCAACAATAAGTACCCAAATTGAAAAACTCTAGTGGTTTTTCTTGTTCTTTTTAGGTAATCGTTTAACTGCAATTACATGTACTTTGGCCAAATCAACAAAATGAATAAAATCTCTTATTGCGGTGCCATCTTTTGTTGGATAATCATTACCATATACCATCAATTTCTCTCTGACTCCTGCAGCCGTTAGTGTAATATAAGGCATAAGATTATTAGGAATACCTTTTAGTAATTCCTCTGATGGATGAGCATTAATAGGATTAAAATATCTAAGAGAAATTGAAGAAAAGAAATTATTCGATTTTGTGAAATTATCCAAAATCTCCTCGGCAATTTTTTTAGTATTACCGTAAGGAGAAAATGGATGTTGAGGTTCATTATTTTCAGTAATAGGCAATACTTCTGGAGTTTAGTAAACTGTTGCTTAGAAGAGAAAATAAAATTATTTATCTCGTTATTACTTTGTTCTTTCAAAGAATTTAAAAGAGAATAAATATTGTTTTTGTAATATTTGTGTGGCTCTAGAGTCGACTCCCCTACTGCTTTATATGCTGCAAAATGATTAACGCCTTTTGGCAGCTTTGTGCAATGCAAAAACCTTATTAGTTTCTATCTCACATTTTAAATCAATATTTACAAAGGCAGGCGTCACGACTGTAATCTTATGAATTAATTCTATGCTTCTCTGTAGAATTTGATAAATCGTCCAAAATGATAACATCAAAATCATTCTCTATTAGTTCAATAACGGTATGAGATCCTATTTATCCACATCCGCCTTTAACTGTTATTTTAATTTTCATATATGTTCATTTTGTATTATTCACTAACCAAAGTGCAAAATTATAAGTCAGCAAACATATACTACTAGTACCTACCAGTTGTTTTTAATGAATTTTATTATACATTTGTTTTATGGGAATTGTAACGATTAAAGAATCATCCGGTACTCCTAAGTACAAACAAATTATAGCTTCCGTTGAAGAATCTATACTAAGTGGTGATTTAAAAAAGGGAGATAAATTACCTTCCCTTAATAGCATAAAAAACAAGCATTCGCTCTCAAGAGACACTGTGCTTATGGCTTTTAATGAATTAAAGGCAAGAGGAATAATCCATTCTATCGTAGGAAAAGGATATTATGTAATGAGTGAAGATATAGATATAATCCAAAAAGTATTTCTACTTTTTGATGAATTAAATTCCTTTAAAGAAGATCTATACAACTCCTTTGCAACTGGTATGGGAGTAAATGTACAGGTAGAAATCTTTTTTCATCATTTTAATTATGATGTGTTTAGTAAATTGATTCATGATAATGCTGGAGATTACAGTCATTATGTTATTATGCCAGCAAATATTAAAGGAACCGAAAAACTTCTTAGTAGGTTGCCAAAGGATAAAGTTTACATCCTAGACCAAACGCACCCAGAATTACTCAAATATCCTTCAGTTTATCAGAATTTTAGAAAAGATATTCACCAAGGACTTGAAGACGGGTTATCTCTTATAAAAAATTATCAAAAAATCATCCTATTATTTTCTGAAAAAAATCAGCCCAAAGGAATTCTTGAAGGTTTCAAATTGTTTTGCACTGCTAACCATATTCAAAATGAAGTGATAGATGCAATAGAGAATAGAGAATTAGTCAAAGGGGAAATCTATCTTATTCTAGATGATAAAAATTTAATCAAGGTTATTAAAAAAACAAAAGAGGGTAATTTAACTATAGCAAAAGATATTGGTATCATTTCTTATAATGATACGTTGCTGAAAGAAATCGTAGCTGATGGTATTACTACAATTTCCACTGATTTTAATCTTATGGGAAATCGATTAGCTAAGATGATCTTAAATAATGAATTTACGCAAGTTGAAAATCCTAGTAGTTTAATAATAAGAACCTCATTATAAAATATGTACAAATTAGTAAACGTACATGTAGAAGATTTAGAATACATTGTGTTAGAAAGTGCTGATAGTAATTCGAAAGCAAGGCTATGCCTTAACCAAGGCGGTCGATTAGATAAACTAGAGCTTAATGGTTATAGCATTCTCGCTAACATGCATCCATCCACCTATAAAGATAACTATGCTTCAGCAATACTCTTCCCTTTTGCAAATAGGATTAAAAATGGCGAATATGAATTTAATAATTTAAATTATAAACTAGACTGTAATGAGAAGGGAAAAGACAATGCTCTGCATGGACTTGTTTATAATAAAATGTTTGAATGTGTGGATCATTCTTTAAATGAAGGTTTCGGTTCTGTGACACTAAGTTATAAAGACGAAGGAAAGTCTTCAGGATTTCCTTTTAAATATAGGATGGAACTCACTTATAAATTAAGTATAAATAGAATTTGCCTTGCTATAAAAATTATAAACAAAGATGAAAATCCGTTTCCTTTTACTTTAGGTTGGCACCCTTATTTTGGAACTAAAGATTTAAACAATAGCAGTCTTTATTTTATTAGTAATACAGTGTTTCGCGTAGATAATCAGCAAATTCCAATCTATAAAACTGCTTTTAATGAGACTATGCCATTTAATCTTAAAGGAAAGACGCTTGATACTGGATATCAGCTTGAAGATAATCAAGTTGAATTGTTTACTCCAGAATATCAATTAAAAATAGAATCAACATCTAATGAAAATTATTTACAACTCTTTGTTCCGAGTTTATCTAATACTATAGCCATAGAGCCTATGACAGGTGCTGCAGATAGTTTTAATAATAAAACAGGGCTTCTAACCTTGAATCCGAATGCGACCTATAAAGTAGCATGGACTATTTCCATTGAAGATTCATCAATAACTAACAACTAAACATTAAACTATGCAATTCTTAATATTCATTGGGTTTACAGCTTTAGTAGCTATAATATCCTATTTAAAAACGAGAAGTACTGAGGAGTCATCTTCAGATGGTTACTTTCTGGGTGGTCGCAGTTTAACTGCTGGTGTAATTGCAGGTTCTATACTGCTTACAAACTTATCTACTGAACAGATTGTGGGGTTAAATGGCTCTGCATATACAAGTGGACTATCTGTAATGGTTTGGGAAACATTAGCTGCTCTTGCCATGGTAGTTACTGCAATGTTTCTATTACCACGATATTTAAAAGGCGGTCTAACAACAATTCCGGGTTTTTTAGCTAAACGTTTTGATATTACAACAAAAACATTGACATCTGTTTTGTTCCTCTCTGGTTATGTCGTTGTCTTACTTCCAGTGATTTTATACTCTGGATCTATAGCCATTAGTGGCATGTTCGATGTGCCTGAACTTTTAGGTGTTACTCATACCCAGTCCATCTGGATTTGTGTTTGGGGAATTGGAATTATTGGTTCAATATATGCGATTTTCGGAGGATTAAAAGCAGTAGCAGTATCAGATTCTATTAATGCTATAGGCTTATTGGTTGGTGGTATTTTAATACCAATTTTTGGACTAATGATGATTGGAGACGGAAATATTCTAGACGGTCTCAATACTTTAACCACCACAAATCCCGACAAGTTTAAATCTATGGGTGGGCCAACCGACCCTGTGCCTTTTTATACCATTTTTACAGGAATGATGTTAGTCCAGTTATTTTATTGGGGAACTAACCAGCAAATTATTCAAAGAGCGCTTGGAGCAAAAGATTTAAAGGAAGGGCAAAAAGGCTTATTATTAGCATCATTTATTAAGATATTAGGCCCAATAATTGTTGTTTTACCCGGTATTATCGCCTATCATATATTTGAGGGAAACTTAGAAAGCGCAGATAGCGCTTATCCTATGCTAGTAAAAAAAGTTTTACCGAGTGCTTGGATTGGTTTTTTTGCTGCCGTGTTATTTGGTGCTATTTTAAGTTCTTTTAATAGTGTCCTGAACAGCTCCGTTACACTGTTCGGTATGGATGTGTATAAACAGCATATCAACAAAGATGCAAGTGAAAAAAAGGTTGTAAAATATGGTAAAACTTTTGGTGTTATATTGGCTATTGCCGCTATGTTTATTGCGCCATTAATTGCCAATGCAGGAAGTTTATATGCATATCTACAAGAAATTAATGGTATTTACAGTATTCCTATATTAACAATTATAGTAATAGGATACACTACAAAACGTGTTCCTGCAATTGCAGCTAAAATAGGATTGATTTCTGGATGTTTATTATATATTCTTAGTCAATTTATACTTCAACCTTTTTTCATAAATAAAGCACTCGAAGAAGCTCAGGCCGCAGGGATTACTGACCAAGCTACATTGGCCCTTACAAAAGCACAAGCCTATCCTCATTTCTTAGATATTATGGCAATTCTATTTTTACTTAACATAGCGATAATGCTAATTATTGGAAAATTTAAACCAAGAGAAGAACCTTACATTCTAGAATATACTAAACAGGTAGATATTACTCCTTGGAAATATACTAAACAAGTTGGTATTGCTATCTGTGTTACTGTAATTGGTGTATATATATATTTTGCGTAATTATTATGAATAAAAAATTAATTAAAGAAGTAAAGAAAAGTTTTAAAGAACAATTTAAAACCAAACCTCTTATCGTATTTTCACCAGGTAGAATCAACCTCATTGGGGAGCATACCGATTATAATTATGGTTTTGCATTTCCTGCTGCCATTAATAAAGGTATTGTACTTGCTATAAGTAAGAATGGCTCACAAACAAGCAGCGTTTATGCCTTAAATAAGGAAGAACTATACAAGTTTGACACAGTAAAAATCGAGCCAATAGAAAATGGTGGATGGAGAAATTATATTCTGGGAGTTGTGGCCGAATTAAAATTGCTAGGCAAACCTGTTGGTGGCTTCAACAGTGTTTTTGCTGGTAATATCCCTGGTGGTGCTGGCTTGTCGTCTTCTGCTGCATTAGAAAACAGCTTCGTATTTGGTTTAAATGAATTGTTCGATCTAGAACTCTCCAAATATGAAATGATCAAAATTTCACAAAATGCGGAACACAATTATGCCGGAGTTAAATGTGGAATCATGGATCAATACGCTAGTATGTTTGGTGTTAAAAATAGTGCACTTCTTTTAGATTGCAGGACCATCGAATCCACACCATATAAAATAGATTTCAAGAAATATAAATTGATGCTAATCAACACCAATGTAAAGCACGATTTATCGGAAAGTGCTTATAATGACAGGCGCAAAGTATGTGAAAAAGTGTCTAACCTCTTACAAATAGATGCATTGAGAGATGCTACTAAAGATGATTTAGAGGCTATCAAAAATGACATTTGTGAAGAAGACTTTCAAAAAGCCTTATATATAATAAATGAAAACAATCGAGTCAAGTTATTTTCCAAAGCGATTAAAAAAAATGATCTCATGGTATTAGGGGATTTGTTATACCAATCTCATGAAGGCTTAAGTAACAACTACCAAGTTAGTTGTGCCGAATTGGACTTTCTGGTAGAAAGAGCTAAGGAAAATCCACATTTACTTGGCGCGAGAATGATGGGTGGAGGTTTTGGTGGTTGCACAATTAATTTAATACTTAAAGATGAGTTTAAAAACTTCAAAAAGGATGTTTTAAAAAAATTTAGAGCAGTGTTTGAAAAAGATTGTTCTTTCTATAGTGTAAAGTTATCTGATGGAACACAATTAATTGATTAATAAAAATCAATAAAACATAAGAAATGAATACAAATTTACAAGACTATTCACATAAGCGATTAAACATACTGACGGGAGAATGGGTTTTGGTTTCTCCTCATAGAGCAAAAAGACCATGGCAAGGACAGAATGAAGCTATTTCTAATGATCAACAACCAAAACACGATCCGAGTTGCTTCTTATGTGCCGGCAATATTAGAGTAAATGGTGAGCAAAATTCTGAATACGAAGATATTTTTGTATTTACTAACGATTTTGCTGCTTTACAAACCACTTCGCCAAAATTTAATATATCTGAAGGCTTATTTAAAGCTGAAAGTGAACAAGGGATTTGTAAAGTGATATGTTTTAGTCCAGATCACTCAAAGAGTCTAGCTGATATGGATGTGGAAGACATTGACAAAGTAGTGAAAACTTGGCAAAAAGAATATATAGATTTAGGATCTAATGAAATGATTAACTACGTCCAGATTTTTGAGAATAAAGGAGCTGTAATGGGCTGTAGCAATCCACACCCACATGGGCAGATATGGAGTCAATCCACACTTCCCAATGAGGTAGATAAAAAAGACCAACATCAACTAATCTATTATAGCAAAAACCATAGCAGTTTATTAGGAGATTATCTTAAACAAGAATTAGAAGCAGATGAACGTATTATCTATCAGAATGATAATTTTGTTGTGCTAACCCCATTTTGGGCGGTGTGGCCTTTTGAAACTATGATAGTTCCCAAGACAAAGTACACCAACATTACTGAAATTTCGAGGGAAGAGAGTCTGGCCTTTGCAGATGCTATTTCTAAGATCACCAAAGCTTACGATCTCTTGTTTGAGTGTTCATTCCCCTATTCCAGTGGAATTCATCAAGCCCCAACCAATAATATGCCTAATGAACATTGGCATTGGCACATGAGTTTTTATCCTCCATTACTAAGAAGTGCCACTGTAAAGAAATTTATGGTAGGTTATGAAATGTTTGGTTCACCGCAACGCGATATTACTGCTGAACAAGCTGCAAGCAAGTTAAAGGAATTGATATAAATATTATTTTTTTAAGGAGTATAGCACTGAACTGGAAAATCTTTTTGATACATTAAAAAAGCAATTTGGATCTATAGTGGGAAGGGCTCAACTTTTTTATATTTTTAAATTGCCGATTGAAATTAGACATGTTTTGGAAACCCACGTCATAGCCTATTTTTTCAATAGTTAATTCTTCTTTTATCAATAAGGAACAGGCATTTTCAATTCTCACTTCATTTAAAAACTGCACATAGGTCTTGCCAGTTCTTTCCTTAAAATAACGGCTAAATTGCGATTTACTTAAACTTGCCTTTTCTGCAATATTCTCAATGGTAATGGGTAAAGCGTAATTTATAAGAGTATAATTAATAACCTTATTCAGACGTTCGAAACCCTTTTCATTTAAAACCGGAGAAATTTCTGTGGAGTTTAGAAATACATACTTTTCATTAATTAGCTGACTCAATATTTTCAACAATTGAATCACCCTTAATTCATTTTTTGCAGACCGCATTTCTAACATCAGCTGTTTAACGTTAGATTTTAAATTTGCATTCACTTTAATTACCCGGTTTGCATCTAGCAATAAGTTTCTAATCTCTGTTAATTCCGGTATCTCAAAAAAAGATTTCCCAAAGCTGTTATAACTAAAAAAGATTGACAGCCCTTTAACTCCGGGAGAATCAACTCCATAGTATTTTTCTGAACTTTTAATTAAATGGGGAATATCCTGCCCGATAAAATATAAATCTCCTTCTTCAAATTGTACAGCATTTGTCCCTCCATAAAACAAACCGGAACCTCTTTCTATAAGGGTGATTTGAAATTCCGGATGGTAATGCAGTTTTCCATAAAAATGCCTCCCCGTTTCTTCCTGGACACGTATGGCCTTATTTTCAGTCTTAGGTATTTTAAAGAAGATAGGCTTCATTCTAAATAGTATTATTTGCTATATCCAAAAGGATCTTCAATATCCATTGCCGGCTCTGTAAACCAAACTGGTCCATCTTCTCCAAGATAAACGTGGTCCTCTAGGCGAACGCCAAATTCATCTTTAACACATATCATTGGCTCGATACTAAAACACATTCCCGCTTTAAGCTTAATAGGATTATCTTTTACTATAAATGGATGCTCATGAATCTCTATGCCAATCCCATGCCCCACTCTATGCGGCAGACCGGGTAATTGGTAGCCAGGTCCAAGATCGTTTTTCTCTAACAATTTCCGGGTTTCATCATCGATCATCCCACAAGCTTTATTTTCTTGTATTGCTGAAAATGCTGCAAATTGAGCATCTCGTTCTATCTCCCAGATATTTTGCTGTTTTTTAGTTGGTGTCCCTAGGAAATAGCAGCGTGTAATATCTGAAATGTACCCGTTAAATTCACAACCGGTATCCACCAAAATGATATCTCCATCTTCCAGATTTTTTGGATTTTTCACTCCATGGGGAAAGCTGGTATCCTTGCCAAAAAGAACAATACAAAAATAAGAACCTTTGTCCGCGCCCATTATTCGATGAGCTTTATCTATAAAAGTTACTACTTCTGCGGAAGAAATACCAACTCTCATAATACGGGCCGTAGCTTTTTGAACCTCCATGGTTATATTCATTGCATATTGAATATTCTCGATCTCGACTGAAGATTTATACATTCTGCATTGCATGAATAGATGCTCAGCTGAAACTTGTTTGGCGTTTTTTAGGAATTGAGTAAAACCAGAACTTATTCTAAAAGCGGCTGTATCATCTATCGCCAGCTTAAAATCTTTCTTAATTGCTATTTTATCTGAAATAACCTGGAATACATTTTCATGTTCCTTCCATGGAAGAATTTCCCCCTGTATCCCCATATATTCCAGAACAGTTCCTATCTCAAATTCCGGAACCACATAAATTAAAGTTTCGTCAGGAAAGAGAATGGCACCTACCAAACGTTCTGATGGTGACCACTTAGTTCCTGTAAAATAATAAAGATTTGGGCCTGCATTGATGTAAATCATTTCTACAGATTCCTGCTTCATAAGCCCACATAGCTTCTGTAACCTGCCTTTAAATTCATTTTCTACAATAGGTTCAGGAGCACCGTGCAAAGGTTTTAATTTCTGTAATTCCTTCTCTACAGAGCTTCCGCCAATTCCATTTTTATTCATAGTGTTATTTTAAAATTTTCGATCCGGACTAAAAGGATTAATATCCAATGATAATTTTGTTTCTGAAATTATTTCAGAAACAAGCTTGCCTGTTGCAGGTCCCAAACTCCAGCCCATCATTGCATGACCTGTGGCAAAAACCAGATTTTTCACAGTATTACTTCGTCCAATATATGGCAGGCCATCGGGGGAGCATGGACGTAATCCAGATTTCGCATTATTAATTACTTCAATATCGATCTTAAGATCTTTATAATAACTTTCGGCAGCATTAACTATGGCTTCTACACGTTTTTTGGATATACATTCATTAATGCCCGATAATTCCATGGTGCCGGCAAAGCGGGTAAATCCATTCATAGGAGTTACGGCTACTCTGGCTTCCACTAAAACAGCAGGAATACTAATTCCGGTTTCCTTTTTCACATTAAAGCTATAACCTTTACCTGCTTCCAATGGTATAGGGATCGCTAATTTTTTGGCAAGTTTCGATGTCCAGGTTCCCGCTGCAAGAATAACTTCTTCTACCAGGATTTCTCTTGTTTTTGTTTTAACTACCTCTATTCTACCATTGATTATTTTGAAATCTTCAACCTCTTCACTCACAATAAATTTCACTCCTTTCTTTTTCAAAAAAGCTATCATGTCCCTCATAAAATCATCTGGGGTCATATGCGCATCGGTGTCATAAAAGTAAGCGCCCATAACGTCAAAATCTACATTTGGCTCGATTGATTTAAGTTCTTCCCTACTTAGGTGTTTAACATTAAGCCCTTCCTTTAATGCGATCTCAGCCACCTTTCCTTCCTCATGCCCAGTTTCTTCCAACTTATAACACATTAAAATTCCCTTCCTGTCGAATTCAAAATCAAAATCGGCAGATCCTTGCATAGATTGATATAAATCTCTGCTAAAGAGGTTAATATTCTTAATGGCGGGAATCGCCTTATCAACCTTAGTTTGGTTCGCCGATTTTTTAAAATTCCAAGCCCAGTTTAAAAAATCTGAATTTAGCCTAGGTTTTACATAAAACGGACTGTTACTATTTAACATCCATTTCAAACCTTTGGTGATGATACCAGGTGAACTAAGCGGAATAAAATGACTAGGTGTAATATAACCCGCATTAATATAACTCGCTCCGGAAGTAAGGTCACCCTTATCTATTACTGTCACTTCATGACCCTCCTTTAAGAGATAATAGGCGATATTAAGTCCGATTATTCCCCCTCCAATGATAAGGCATTTTTTACCCATAATCTTTATTCATTTTTTAAATTACCTGAAACCCAAATGCATATGGGTCATCTTCATCTATTGTGATGGTATTACGTCCAAAAACTTTGGCCCATCCCTGAATACTTGGAATAATAGCAGGATACATTCCAATGGTCGTTTCATTCTCGATCCTTCCAATAAATTTAGAACCTATAAAACTTTCATGGATAAAATCTTCCCCCAGCTTTAGTTTTCCACGACTGTAAAGCTGTGCCATTCTCGCAGAAGTTCCGGTTCCGCATGGAGAACGATCTATAGCTTTATCGCCATAAAACACCGCATTTCTTCCACTGGATTTAGGATCTATAGGTTCTCCGGTCCAAAGCATATGACTAATATTCCTAATTGTTTCATCTTCCGGATGGATAAACTGATCTGGATATTTTTCAATTATTTTCTGTCTTAGGTATTGGCTAAAATGTACAATTTCTGAAGCTGTAAAATCCTGCAAACCTTTATAATTTTCCTGGGGATCTACTATAGCGTAATAATTTCCACCATATGCCACGTCAAATTTTAATTCACCAAGCCCTGGACAATCGATGCTTAGATCTTTCGCAGCTAAATAACTCTTTACATTTGTGAGCTTTACCCACTCTACTTTATTATCCTTTTGTTGGTATTCAATCTTCACCAATCCCGCCGGAGCTTCCATTCTAATCTTTCCCGGAGTTTTTGGTTTTATTAAGTCTTCTTCAATAGCAATGGTTATGGTTCCTATAGTACCATGACCACACATAGGAAGGCAGCCACTGGTTTCAATAAAAAGAATGGCAAAATCATTTTCAGGGTCATGAGGTGGATAGATCATACTACCACTCATCATATCATGTCCTTTAGGCTCAAACATCAAACCTTTTCGAATCCAGTCGTATTCTTTAATAAAATGCTGGCGCTTTTCACTCATATTAGCTCCTTTCAATGCAGGGAGCCCGGTTTTGATCAACCTAACCGGATTGCCACAGGTATGAGCATCAATACATTCAAAATTTTGATCGATCATTCGCATTCATTTATAAGTAACATTATGGAAGTAATTCTTGTGGAAAATCCTGAAAACTTACCGGTCTTAGCCATCTTTTGATCGCCGGAATACCTACAGATGTAAACCTGCTATCTGTGGATGCAGGATAAGGTCCACCGTGCGTCATTGCTGCTGAAACCTCAACTCCCGTTGGCATAGCATTGAAAATTATTCTTCCTGCTTTATGCTGAAGTAACTGAATTGTAGTTTTTAAATCCTTAAATTCTTCCTTCTCTGCAATAAGGCTAGCCGTAAGTTGTCCTTTTAAGTTATCTATGGTTTTATTTAATTCTTTAATATTATCACAAGTAACAAGCATTGTAAATGGTCCAAAGACTTCTTCCTGAAGCTTATCATTTTCAATGAAATTTTTAGAACTCACTTTTACGATAGAACCGGTAACACGATTTCCTTCCTCCTCATTAGATTCGCTAAGAACGGTGATATAAGGGCTACAACTAACAGTTTTTTTACCTTTTTCAAAAGCTTGCTTAATTCCTTTATTGAGCATGCATTGAGCATTAATTTGGGAACTTGAACCAACCAGTTCTTTTTCAAACTCTGAAAGTCCTTCGCTTCCTACAGTGAAAATAATTCCCGGACTCGTGCAAAATTGTCCTGCCCCAAGGTTAAAAGATCCGGCAAGTTGATGTGCAACCTCCTTACCTCTTTTTTGAAGTGTCGACGAACTAACAACCACAGGATTCACACTACCCATTTCAGCAAATACGGGGATAGGTTCTTCTCTTTTTGCTGCCAGGTCATATAATGCACGGCCTGCTTTTAAACTTCCGGTAAAACCAACACCCTTAATTCCGGGATGAGTTACCAGTAAAGTTCCAACTTCGTTGGTATTGCCATTTAAGTGTGAAAACACTCCTTCGGGCATTCCTGTCTTTTTTGCTGCATTAATTATAGCAGAAGCAACTAATTCTCCGGTCCCGGGATGAGAAGGATGAGCCTTCACCACCACCGGACTACCCGCTGCCAATGCACTTGCTGTATCACCTCCTGCCGTAGAAAATGCCAAAGGGAAATTACTAGCCCCAAAAACCGCTACCGGACCAATTGGAATGCTGGTACGGAGTATTCCAGGTTTGGGCAATGGAGACCTGTTAGGATCTGCCTTATCTTCAAAACTGTCTTTCCAATTCTCTGTTCTAATATACGTAGCAAAAGCTTTCAGTTGTCCTACGGTTCTTCCTCTTTCTCCATTTGCCCTTCCTTCCGGATAACCACTTTCCTGGCAGTATGTAGAAATCAATTCTTCCCCTAAGCCCAAAATTTCTTCAGCGATCGTATCCAGAAATCCCGCTCTTTCTTCTGCAGTTTTTGCCGAATATTCCAGAAAAGCATTTTTCGCCTTTTCCACAGCCTTGTTTATTTCACCTTCTGTAGCATTATGAAATTTATTGTTTTTCTTTTCGGTTTCTGGATTGATAGATTCAAATATGGAATTGCTTTCCGCAGATAGATCATATCCAACATAATTTTTCCCTGTCAACATATATCGATCGAATTTTAATTATACAGTTAAATGTGCTTCTACGTTTGGTCTTGTTGCCATGGCAGTATCAATGATTTTCTGAACTTTAGCCCGCTCGTCACCTATTAACGACAGTCTGGGAGCACGTACATTTTCGGTTCCAATTCCTGTTGCAACTTCAGCCAGTTTAATATTCTGAACCAATTTTGAGTTAATGTCTAGTTCTAAAACCGGAAGAAACCATCTATAAATCTTCAATGCTTCTTCAATTTGACCAGATTTTACCAGATTATAGATCGCCACAGTTTCCTTTGGAAATGCGCAAACCAGTCCGGCAACCCAACCATCGGCACCCATCAAAAGACTTTCCATGGCAAGAGTATCAACACCACTTAGAACCTTAAGCCTATTTCCAAATCGATTAATTATTCTGGTAACATTCGAAAGATCACGGGTAGATTCTTTTACCGCTTGAATGTTATCCTGTTTTAACAATTCTTCGAACATATCTAGACTGATCTGGATTTTATAATCTACAGGATTATTATAGACCATAATTGGAAGCGAAGTACTTTTGGCGGTTTCTTTGTAATATTCAACTGTTTCCCTATCATCTGCCAGATATCGCATTGGAGGGAGCATCATAAGTCCTGAAGCGCCATCCTCTTCTGCAATTTCTGCCGCTTTAATGGCTCCTTTAGTAGTTTGTTCTGCGATGTTCATTATCACGGGAACCCGATCCCCAACTAAATCTTTGGTGAATCTTGTAAGCTCACGCTTTTCCTCCTGGAGCAGAGTACTTGCCTCCCCTAATGTCCCTCCTAGAATAATCCCGTTAACACCGGCATCCAATTGGGCATCAATATTCTTTTTAAACATATCAAGGTCAAGTTTATCGTCTTGCGTAAACTTTGTGGTAACGGCTGGCATCACCCCTTCCCAAATAACTTTCATAAAACTAATTTTAAGATTATATGCAAATATTCAATCAAATAATGGCATATAATTCCTAAAATTACTTATATAATGATACTATTGTGCTGTTTATGAACTCTGTTTATTTTGTTGTGATTTATACGTTGATTCAAATATTTTATCTGCATTCGCAGCTTCAAAACCATCCCTACGGTGTTGTCTTTTAATTTCAGATTTAGGTAAAGCTGAAAATTGTGGCAATACCAAACGTTCGGCAAACTCCACATAACTCCCGGGTATTTCAAGCGCCTCTAAACCTTTAAATTCAGCCAAAACTTTCCCTGCTACAGAGCTGCTTTGTTTTAATAAACCATCGTGACTAACCTTAATTTCCCCGCCGGAATTATTCAATTTCATATCAATAGATTTTAAAAATAAATTGAAATCTTCCAGCTTATTATAAGCTTCAGGCAGGTCGTGAATACTAATCGTGAAATGATTTAAATAATACCTGTTATAAATTACCCATGCTGCATATTCGCTTTCTTCCTGTAAGCTTTCATAATCTGTCAAGCTTGGTAATTCCCATAAAGGAGAGGTGAAAAAGGAAGCTACCTCATCTGTATTATCAAAATTCAAATGCTCAACCGGATCTGATTTTATTTCTTCCGTATATTTTGAAATTATGGTCTGCGCAGTCTGGCTTAGATCTGTAACTCTTAACTCGCTAATAAAAATACGTGGATATTTTAGTTCTGGATGGGAATACCAATAGGCATTTAATTTTTTCTCAGGAAAAGAATAAAAATCGCGTTTTTCATAGCCAAAATGTAAAAATATCTTTTCCAAGGAAGCAATTCCAAGATTAGGAACTCCTAAGGTACGGAAGGCAATATGATCATTTTTGATGTCCTCTTCCTTAGAGATCATCCCTTTCTCAAGCATTCCCTGAATTACTTTATAAACATCGGTAACTCTTTCCTTATAAGGAACGATCAGGGAATTTAAAACTTTATCTAATTCTCTTTCTTTATGGAATTTCATATGACTAAAAATTGATTAAAAACAGCAAATTCGACTATATCAAGTCGAATTTGCTATCTGGCTAACTTATAATATTTTTCTAATTAATTTCAGTATTGGTTTGAATTTCTGATAGAGGCACCGGCAAATAAGCATGCTCCTGAGCACTGAATCCAGTCCTACCTGCTGCAGTCATGGCCGCATCCAACATCCCCCATCTTCTTAAGTCGAAAAATCGGGTGCTTTCCAAGGTAAGTTCCATCACTCTTTCATGTACCAATTGCTTAAATACTGCTTCTTTGGTGTTAAGGGCAACAGGAGGAACATTTCCATGTAACGTCCTTACTTCATTGATCAATTCTACTGCCATTTCCGAATTACCGTTTTCGTTTAAAGCTTCAGCATACATCAACAAAACATCGGCATATCTAAGTAAAGTTACATTAAGACCAATGTATCCATTTCCTTCTACCGGTTCCGGAAGCCATTTTCTAAAAAACGCAACATCATCTTTAGCATCGGGATCCCCGTAGGTAGCTTCAATTAAACTGTCCCAAGTACTTCCTTCCATTCTATTGGCAGTTGCATCATTAAAATATGGATCATCAAAATATAAGGAAGCATATAATCTATTATCATAAAGACCATCTTCTGCGATCATACCTTCTGCTTTCATTTCGTCTACTAATCGATCATCGGCTAAAATACCACCCCAGCCACCTATGGCCCAATCGGCTACGAAAGAGTGCAAACGGGTCGCATTCCAGGAAGTTGCGTCACCACTTTTAAACTGCAATTCAAAAATAGATTCTTTATTATTCTCGTTTTCACCATTAAACAAGCTTTTAAAATTATCTACTAATGCATATTGTCCGCTTTCTACAACTTTAGAAAAGGCAGCTGCTGCATTCTGATAATCGTCACCGCTACTGGAAGATACATCCCCTGCCTTGTACATATAGGCTTTACCTAAATATCCTAGCGCCGCACCTTTATTAGCTCGGCCGTAATCCTGAGGCTGCACTTCAAACTTTAATTTATCTGCTGCGGTTTGAAAATCCTGAAATACAAATGCCCATGCGTCAGATCTTGTGGACAATGCTTTATTTAAAGTTCCCGGAGTTACCGTATCATCTCTTAAAATAATTTGTTCGAACAAGGTTAGAAGTTTGAAATGATAATATCCACGTAGAAAATAAGCTTCACCTAAAATTTGTTCCTTTTCACTATTGGAGATTTGATCCTCGGTCATTGCCGAAACATTTTTTATCACCTGGTTAGAGAAATTAATCCCCTTATAATTTGTACTCCAAAGCACATCTAAAAAGATATGACCATTGGTATAATTAAAATTATAAATAGACATCCAGTGTGAATAATTGGTGGCGTCTGGACCAGGCAAAGCATAATCTGAACGGAAATACTCCACTACAGAACGACCTTCCTGCCAACCATCCCAGAAATTACTCCTTGCTTCCAATTCTGAATAAGCCGCAGTTAAACCAGATTGTGCATCTTCTGCATTACGCCAAAAGTTTGCTGATGTTAGTTGATCAGGCGATTGCTTATCTAAATATTCATCGTCGGAACAGCCTACGACCAATATAATGCTCAATAGAAAAATTGATTTGATTATATATTTTTTCATTTTGTATTTTTTTAGAAACTAATTTGAACTCCAGTTATCAGTGATTTGTATTTCGGGTATAGGTTAAGATCTATCCCTCTTGAAAGTACATTCCCTCCTACTTCCGGGTCTAGCCCTGAGTAATCTGTTATCGTAAAAAGGTTTTGGCCTGTTACAAATATTCTGGCACGCTCCACGAATGTATTTTTAAATACGTTAGAAGACAGCGTATACCCCAACTGTAGGGTTTTTAATCTTAAGTAATCCCCATCTTCTAAAAATCTTGTAGAAGCACGATTATTTCGGTTAGGATCATTTAAAACCGCTCGAGGCACAGCTGTATTAGTATTGGAAGGCGTCCAGGCATCTAAGGCAGCCGTTCTATAATTCCTTCCAGTATCAAGACTTAAAAGTCTGAAGTCATTTCCGTTATAAATTTTATTACCTCCTACCCCTTGGAAGAATATAGTAAGATCGAAATTTTTATACTCACCGGTTAAATTTAAACTGTATTCATATTTTGGAATTGCAGTTCCGGAATATACCTCATCATCTTCGCTTATAACTCCATCCCCATTTTGATCTACAAACCTTATATCGCCCGGTTCTGCATTTGGTTGAATAAGATTTCCATTAACACTATGATTTTGCACTTCCTGATCGTTTTGAAAAATCCCATCTGCTACAGGAAGGAAAAAAGCACCTGGCTCATAACCGATCTTAGTTTGGTTCACAAAATGATCTGAACCAAATAATAAACCAATCCCGTACAACACTTGATCCTCACTACTTAATTTAGTTACCTCACTATTAATAGTGGTAAAAGTTGCACCGGCGGAGTATTTAAATTCATTATCCCTGTTGCGGTAATTTGCTTCTATTTCGAAACCTTGATTTTTAAATTCTCCAACATTTACAACCGGGTTGTTGATCCCTGCAGATGGAGATACTTCTTTTGTTATCAATAAATCTTCGGTTGTACTGTTATAATAATTTACAGATCCCTGAAGCTTATTATTAAATGCCCCAAAGTCAAGTCCAAAATTGGCCGAAGTATTGGTTTCCCATTGCAAATCGTCATTCTGAAGATCACGTGCTATACTACCTAAATAGGAATTTTGCGGAGAACCAAAAACGTAACCTCCATCATCCTGACTTTTACCTTGTGAAATTAAGGCTACATAATCATAATACCCTAAAGCACTATCGTTTCCTGCCTGTCCCCAGCTATATCTAAGTTTCAAGAAATTAAATAATTCCTGATTTTCCATGAATTTTTCTTCTGTGATTTTCCAACCTAGCGCAAATGATGGAAAAACCCCGTATTGGCTATTTTTACCAAATCTGGAACTACCATCACGCCTTAAACTTGCCTGCACAAGGTATTTGTCATCTAAAGAATAATTAACTCTTCCAAACTGGGAAACCAAAGCGTATTCTGCATTAGAACCACTGGCAGAGTAGGTTCCATCGGCAAAAGCATCTAATGTATTAAATTCCGGATCTAGAATAATTGCCGGGACTTTATTCCCTTCATCATCAAGTTTATAACCTTCCGCCTGAGCGTAGGTGCTTTTAAATGGTTCTCTAATTCTTTGATAACCGGCTAACAATCCTACGACATGTTTACCAACCTCAAAATTATATCTTGCGGTGTATTCTTCATTCAACCTTCTAAATTCAGAATGAAATTCAGAAAGAAATGAAAATTCACGTTCAGCTATATCCTGTACATCTCTTACGCGAAATGGCTGATGAAAATTATAAGAATAATTTTGAAGATTCGATAAGCTGTAACCTGCGCCTAAATGAAAATTCTTAAATGCTTCAAAGTCGAAATTTACATTTCCCAGAAAATATTTCAGTTTAGTGTAACCCTTTAAAAAATGATCTTCCCCTACTGGGTTTCTATGATCTGGCAAATCTCCGGTTCTATATCCAAAACCTGACTCACGATTCTCATCAAATATTGGAATTAATGGCGAAATGAAATAGGTTTCCCTAATCGAAAATTTTTCATCTTCTTTATAAGTTTCACTATAATTCAAGTTCGTAGAAACTTTTAATTTTCCCTTTTCTAGATTAACTTGGGAATTAACTCCCTTTTTGGTAAAAGCAGAACCTATAAGTAAACCTTGTTCATCAGCATAGTTTCCGCTAATGCTGTAATTAATATTCTTTCCACCACCACTTATTCTAACACTATTGGTAGAAAGATATCCGGTACGATGGGTTTCATCTATCCAGTCGGTATCATATATAGACTGGTTTACCACATACTGCGGAAGATCTTCACCTGCATTCTCATACATTTGACGGTGAACAGAAATATATTCTTGGGCATTTAAAAGATTCATTTCTTCCCTTGGCGTGTTCACACTTAAAGTAGACTCAATTTCTATTGTTGGCAGACCTTCTTCCCCTTTCTTGGTAGTAATAATTACAACCCCATTGGCAGCTCTGGTTCCATAAATCGCACCTGAAGCAGCATCTTTAAGGATTTCCATACTCTCAATATTGTTGGTGTTTATAAAGTATGGATCGGCCTGAACACCGTCTACTATATAAAGCGGCTCATTGTTTCCAAAAGTTCCAATTCCACGAATAGAAATTTCTGGAGCAGACCCCGGACTTCCTGTAGAATTTGTTACTGTAACTCCAGAAACTCGTCCTTGCAAAGCATCTAATGGGTTTGTACTAACAACTTTATTAAGTTCTTCACTCTTAACAGAGCTAATAGCACCGGTTACATCACTCCTTTTTTGAGTGCCATACCCTACAACCACCACCTCATTTAGACTTTCCAGGTCATCTTCTAAAACGACGTCGATAACCTTTTGAGCTACCACTTGAATAGTTTTAGTTTGAAATCCTAAATATTGAAAGCTTAATTCTTCGCCTGTAGCTACTTCAATAGAGTATATCCCATCAAAATCTGTTTGTGTTCCTCTATTGGTTCCTTTTACCGAAATATTTACTGATAGCAAGGGCATTCCCTTGGAATCTGTAACTGTTCCTGTAACGGTTGATTGTTCCGAAATCGATTGAGTTACCTTAGTAAAAAAAACATCTTTCTCTTCCAGAAGAATAACCTTAGCTTCTGTAAACGTATATGTATAGTTAACTGAAGAAAGACAGCGATTTAATAAATCTTTTGCTGAAATGATCCCTGAGTTCAATTTAACACTGGGGGCATCCTTAAATAGATTGCTTGGATAAATAAAAGTATAATCTGTTTGCTCAGTTATAAGTTGAAAAGCTTCTTCAATACTTATACTAGCCGACTTATCGACTTTTATTTTCGCGTTTTGGGAGAACACCTTATCAGAATTTAATCCGAAACTGCTAATGCAAAAAAATAGGATAAAAACTCTCATAATAAAGATTAAAATTCCCTTCCGTAAAGGCAATAGTTTACCATTAAATTTAGATTTCATAAATTTGTATTTAGTTAATTATACAATGTTAATGGGAATGGGGATTTAAATTGTCCAGATATAAACCTCATTCCTTTTTCATTCCTGATACTGCATCACTTTGATTTTATTTCCGTTTAATTCAAATCGTGCTCTTTTAGTATTTTCAATAATGTCCAGTATATTTTCAAGATTTTGTTCTTTCTTAAACCTGCCATTAAATTTAATTTCTTCTAATTCCTTATTTTGAAAATCGGCTTCTACATTATACCATCTCGATAAAACCTCGAAAATGTCATGCAATGTTTCATCATTAAATAAAAACATTCCGTCTTTCCATGCGATATAGTTATAAGCGTTCACAGCTCTTATACCCACAAAATTATTATCCTTAATAATAGATTGTTGCCCGGGATTTAAAGTGACTTTCTTTTTTCCGTATAAAAGATCTATTTCACCTTCCACCAAGGTGGTCACAATTTTATCTTCACCGTAATTATTAACATTAAAGGAAGTTCCCACTACTTCTATATTCTGGTTGGCATTTTTAACAATGAATTTCTTATCTCCATTACTTATAGCAGAGGTTACTTCAAAAAACGCTTCCCCATATACAAGCTTAACTTCCCGGTTTTTACTTTCTCTAAAACTAGAAGGGAATTCAAGTTTAGATTTTGCATTCAGAGTAACCATAGTACCATCACTCAGTTCTACACTAAATTGTTTTCCGGCTGGAACTATAATGGTATTGGTGCCAATATTTTCTGGAACCTTATCTATTTTAAGTTTATTATTATTTGCCTGGTAATAATTACCTGCCACCACAGAATCTTTACTTCCAAAAGTAACTGAGTTTCCATTCTGGTCTTTAAAGACTATCCCATCTATCGATGTATCTACTTCTGGAACATCTACAACCCGATTTTCCTGTTGAAAGCGGTCATTTAGAAAAAAATAAAAAGGGAAGCTTAAGAATCCAATAACTAAGATCGCAGCAACTGTGTACTTCAGGTATGATGTGTTATTATTTATGGTTTGGGATTCAACTTTTTTCCAGGCAGAGGTAGTATTCACCTTAATACTATGATTAAGAGAATTATGCTTTTCCAATTTTTGGTAATATTGTTGATGATCCTGAGAAGAAAAATACCATTGCTGGAACTCCTTTTCCTCATTCGGATTTAAACCTTTTTTAATTCTTTTTATTAATAAACTATACTCCATTCTAAATAGGTATGATGCCCTTTTGTATTAAAGACAATTATTTTTATAAATAGGGTGACAAAATTTTTGGATTTATTTTATTCAGCTAAAAAAAAGAGAATAGAAACAATTAATAGTGCCGATTCAATTTTAAAATTGGCCCTCTTTAGCTGTGTTTTCACGGTATTGATGGAGATGTCCATTTCCTCGGCTATTTCTTTATAACTAAAATTATGCATTACTTTTAATTTAAAAATTTCTTGCATTTTCTCTGGTAAACAATTGAGGATCCCCTCAGCCTTTAATAGAAGTTGACCCCGCTCCAATTCGCTAAAAGTTTCCTCCTGGAAATCATTAGACAGAGATATGGAGATATCTATAAGGTAATTTGCATCGGTTACTTTTATCTTTTTAAGATGATTTAGACTACGGTTCCTCACCATAGTAAATAAATACGCCTGAAGAGATTTTTCGATTATCAGGCTATCTATATTTTCCCATAGATAAATAAATGCTTCTTGGACCAGATCTTCACTTACCTCCTGATTATAAGTGAATTTATAGGAATAGGATACCAAACGTGGGTAGAAAGACTCAAAAACTTTTTGAAAAGCCTTTTTATCATTTTTCTTTAATCTTTCAAGAATAAGATTTAATTCCACAGTTTTGAAATATTTAAACAAAACAAGATAATTTAAACGAGGTAGACAATCTTTTGAAATAATGATTTAACGTTTTCTTAAACTTTGTTCATATTACTGTAATTACAATCCAAACTTTATTAATAATCTATTTGGCATTTAGCTTTTTTTTGTACTTTGCACCCGTCCAGTAGCATTATTATTTTTTAAAACACGATTTTATTTCCCACTAGTTCATTTCTATTTAAGTAATCTATTCTGAATATATTCAGATAAACTTTTATAAAAATGAGAAAACATCTCCTGTTAAGCCTTCTTTATATTTTTGGTACTTCTTTGTATGCGCAAAAAAGTCCCGACCATTTATTCGAAAAAGAAATTTATAATTTATTAGATTATAAAGGCTCTCCAGAATCTGGAGAAGATAAATCCTTTCTTGCTTTTTCAGATAAAGGATCCTGGTTTGGATACTCCATGCCCATATCTTCAGCTCAAAATGGTTTTTCAGGTCCTTTCATAATGTCACAGGAAAATGGCGTTTGGCTTGGACCATCTCTCGTCGATATTCATTTAAAAGATTTTAATGGCGATGACGATAAGTTAGAGATCAAGGAACCCTTTGAAGGAGGGTTATCCGGATTAAAATTTCAGAAAGAATCAAAAAACTGGTTAATCTCTCATTCCATGTTTTTCGCATCTGCTAAAACTGCCGGTCTACAATTCGAATTCAAAAACCTTCAGAACAAACCGATAACTATACAGCCGGTTATCAATGGAAAAACCTTTCCCGGCACATTCACATTAGAAAAATCGGAAGGATTTATTAAAGTAAAAAGTGGAACAAATAAATTCTACGGCTTGCTTAAACTACCTAAAGAAGTTGATCTTTCCTCTGTAGTTTATTCTGACTCCTCTTATTCCGCAAACTTAAAACCTATTGAAATTGCTTCAGGTGAAACTTACCATCTGGTCTATTCCTTTTCATTTGCATCAGAATTCGACAAAAAGGAACTTGACTTTATAGATGCTTTTTCTAACAATTTTACTAACGAACTGGAGAAAGCTAAACAGGAAAAACTGACTTTAATCAAGGGTATTAATAATCAAATGCAGGATCAATGGCAGGATTCTACCTATTTTCAATTAGCTCAAAAATCCTTGCTCACACTTCAAAACAATTGGAGGGCTGCATCTGGAGGCTTAAAATATGATGGATTCTTCCCCAGCTATAACTACGAGTGGTTTTATGGTTTTTGGGCATGGGATAGTTGGAAACATGCGGTTGCCGCGGCCTATTATGATACAAATTTAGCCAAAGATCAAGTACTGGCCATGTACGATTATCAAACTGAAACAGGTTTTATACCAGATTGCGTTTACCGCGATAATCTAATTGAAGAAAACAATTATAGGAATACCAAACCCCCGCTCTCTGCCTGGGCAGCCTGGACAATATATCAGCAGGATGAGGATTTGGAATTTATTAAGAATATCTATCCCAAAATTAAGAAGCAACATGAATGGTGGTACCAATATCGAGATCATGATAAAGATGGTCTTTGCGAATACGGCTCGACAGATGGTACTTTATTGGCAGCAAAATGGGAAAGTGGAATGGACAATGCAGTGCGTTTTGACGATACAAAATTGTTGTCCAACTCCAAAAATGCCTTTTCGATGGATCAGGAAAGTGTGGATCTAAATTCCTACTTATATGCTGAAAAACTTTATTTGGAAAAATTGGCAAAAGCCCTGGAGATAAAAAATGATGAAGCCTTGTTCGCAAAGCAAGCTGAAAATTTAAAAAAACAAATTCGTCACCAATTCTATGACAAAGAAGATGGCTGGTTTTACGATACATCCATAGACGGGAAGTCGTTTATAAAAGTGAAGGGTAGTGAAGGGTGGATCCCACTGTGGGCAGGAGTCGCATCAAAAGAAGAAGCAAAAAATATTATGGAAACTATGATGGACAGTACTGCTTTTAACACCCAAGTACCTTTACAAACTTTAGATGCAAGTGTTATAAAATTTAAGCCGGATGGAGGCTATTGGCGGGGACCAACTTGGATAGATCAATCATATTTTGGAGTAAAAGGATTAAAAAATTATGGATTTAATAAAGAGGCCACCGAACTTACCAAAAAGTTGATTCACAATGCCGAAGGGGTAACCGAAAAAGGAAAAGCTATTCGCGAGAATTACAACCCAATAACAGGGGAAGGCTTGGAAGCATACAACTTTAGTTGGTCTGCTGCTCATTATTTACTACTTCTATTAAACGAATAACTATGAATAATTTAAAGCTCGATTTCAATCAGGAAACCATTATAGAAATAGCAGCAAAGCTTTATAATAAGACAGGGGTTATTAAGCCACTGCCGGGAGAACTGGATCTTAATTTTTTAATCAAGGCAGAAGAAGGGGATTATATCTTAAAAATAGCTTTTGAAGAAAAAAGTGAACCTGAATTCCTGAATTTTCAGAATAATATTCTAAATCATCTAGAAGGAGGTGATTCTGTGCTTTTGCTGCCCGCAACAATTGAAAGCACCAACGGAAAGTTAATTGAGGAACTGGAAATTGTAGGAAAAAAATTCTATGTGAGGCTATTAACCTGGCTTCCTGGAAAGCTATGGAGTGATGCCAAATTCCATACCACGGGCTTACTGAACGACCTGGGTAAAAAAGCCGGACATCTCACCAGCCTTTTAAATAATTTTGAAGATCCATATCCACAAAAACAAACATTAGACTGGGATATTTCAAAAACTTTCTGGACGAAAAAGCACCAAAACCTATTTAATTCCGATAGAAAAAAATATATAGAACACTTTTACAATGGCTTTGAAGCTATTGAACCTCAATTAGCCAAATGCCGTAAAAGTATAGTGCATAATGATATTAATGATAATAATATTATACTCCAAACTGAAACCGCCGGAGTATCCGGTCTTATAGATTTTGGAGATGCTACTTATACTGCCACTATTAACGATCTGGCTATTTGTATTACGTATGCCATTATGCAGAAAGAGCAAATTCTTGAAGCTGCATTAGAGATTATCAAGGGCTACCACGCTTCGTTTCCTCTTAAAGAGCCGGAATTGGAGCTTCTGTATTGGCTGGTAGGTGCCCGCTTGATCATTAGCCTTACTAAATCCCAACTTAATGCCCAATCTGAACCTGAAAATACCTACCACCAGGTAAGTACCGCTTCGGCCTGGGATTTAATAGAAAAATGGTACGATATAAATTCGAATCTGGCAGGCGCTTTATTTAAAGGTACTTGTGGATATAAGGAAAATGTAAAATTTTCATTATTCAAAAAACACTACGAATCTCTAAAATATCATTTCTCAGATCTTATTGTAACCAAAAAACCAACATCTTTTAAACGCTTGCCGCTGGATATTTCTTCAGATTCCATTAACAATTTCCAAGAAACTAAGACTAAAAGAGGAATGGCTAATAGAATTCAGAAGCTATGGTTAGAAAAAAATAAAAAAATCCTATTTGGAGGTTATAATGAAGTTCGACCGGAGTTAATAAACGAAGAGAATAAAGTAGCTACTTTGGAAGGAGATTTCTGGCGAAATGTATTATTAGGAATACAGTTTTGGCATTTTAAAAAATTTAAGGTGCGTGCCTTGATTCCGGGAAAAATAATTGAGCTGAATGAAATTGAGAAACTTCTTATAATTGAACATTCCTTTGAGAAGGATGAAAAGTTTTATTCCATTTACCGCAATCTTAATATAAAATCTTCTCTTAAAGTTGATCAGGAAATTGATAAAGGTACTTCGTTGGGAAACCATAAACCCAAAGAAAAAATTCCTTTTTTCTTTCAACTAAGTCTTCTACATCCACAAACATTACCAGCAGTGGCAAATTGTTTGGATAGAGAAAAAGAGGTGTTCAACCAAATTTTCCCTAATCCACTGTTTTTATTTAAAGGACTTAGAATACCGGAAAAAAGTTTGGACTCCAAAACCTTGATTTCGGAGCGTAAATCTTACTTGGGAAAAAGCCTGAGTTTAAGTTATGAGGAACCTTTAAAAATTGTGAGAGGAGATGGAGTTTATCTTATAGACGACAAGGGACGAAAATACCTGGATATGGTAAACAATGTAGCTCATGTTGGGCACGAGCATCCGGAAGTTGTGAAAGCCGGGAAAAAACAAATGGAAATGCTCAATACTAATTCCAGATACCTACACGACAATATCCTCCAATTTGCCAAAAAACTTTTGGCAACGTTCCCAAAAGAACTTTCGGTAGTCCATTTTGTGAATTCAGGCAGTGAAGCCAATGAACTTGCTATTAGAATGGCGAAATCCCATACTGGTCAGAAAGATTTTATTGCGGTAGAAGTTGGATATCATGGAAACACCAATGCCTGTATAGATATAAGCTCTTATAAATTTGATGGAAAGGGAGGGAAAGGCGCGCCAGAACATACCCAAATAGTTCCTTTACCAGATAGATTCAGGGGGAAGTACCGAGGGGATAATAGTGGCCCGAAATACGCGTCTCATATACAGGAAGCAATTAAAGAAATTCATGATAAAAACAGGAAACCGGCAGCTTTTATATGCGAAAGTATCATTAGCTGTGGCGGGCAGATAGAATTGCCAAAAGATTACCTAAAATTAGCATACGAATATACACGGGAAGCCGGTGGAATATGTATTGCCGACGAAGTACAGGTAGGATGTGGTAGACTGGGCAGCCATTTTTGGGGTTTTATGGAGCATGATGTAATACCGGATATAGTTACCATAGGGAAACCTCTTGGAAATGGCCATCCATTAGCAGCTGTGGTTTGCACCCAGGAGATCGCATATACTTTTGCCAACGGCATGGAGTATTTTAACACATTTGGAGGAAACCCTGTTTCCTGTGCAATTGGTAATAAAGTCCTAGAAGTAATAGAGAAAGAGAAATTACAGCAAAACTCACTCGAAAATGGAAATTATTTAAAGGAACAGCTTAAAGTTCTTCAAAATGAATTCCCTGTTATTGGTGATGTTAGAGGCCAAGGATTGTTTCTGGGCTTTGAACTTAACGATAAAGACAAAAATCCCCTGCCTCATGCAGCCGACTTGTTGGTGAACTTGATGAAGGATAGAGGGATATTAATGAGTACCGACGGGCCAGATCACAACGTGCTGAAATTAAAACCTCCAATTACTATAGACAAAAACCAGCTCGATTATTTTATCCATCACCTTAGGATCGTATTTCAAACAGGTGATATCAATACTTCCAACATTTAATATTATTTGAAATAATGAAACATCAATTATATATCTTTTTGTCCATTCTGCTTATATGCACAAACAATTTTGCTCAGGATAAAAAACCATACGAAGACCATAGGATTTTCCAAATCAATAAACTTGCCCCAAGAGCTGATTTTTTCGCTTTTGAGAATGAGGATTTAGCCAAAAAAAACAAAATAGAAATTTCTGAAAGGTTTATTTCACTTAACGGAGAATGGGATTTTAAATGGGTAAAATCTCTAAACGACCGTCCGGAAAATTATTTCGCGCCTGAAATCAATCCTGAAGGATGGGGTAAAATAAAGGTGCCGGGAAATTGGGAAACCCAAGGATATGGGCATCCTATCTATTTGGATGAGCGTTATCCTTTTGATGAAACCTGGCCGAATGTTCCTTATGAATATAATCCAGTAGGCTACTACCGGAAAGTCATTGAAATTTCATCAGACTTTATTAAAAATAATCAGGTACTGCTCCATTTTGCAGGTGCTAAAGCTATGGAAGTTTACCTGAACGGAGAATTCGTAGGATATTCTGAAGGTTCCAAAACCCCGGCAGAGTTTGATATTACCAAACTTATAAAAAATGGTAAAAACCTACTGGCAATGCAAATGGTTCGGTGGAGTGACGCCAGTTATTTGGAAAGTCAGGATATGCTTAGGATGAGTGGGATAGAACGGGAAGTGTACCTTTATAGTATTCCTAAAGTTCAGGTTCAGGATTTTGGTATTAAAGCAGCGCTGGTAAACAACTATGAGGATAATGCCTTTGAAGGGAATTTCTTTATCAAAAATACTTCAGAAAAAAATCAGAAAGCAAAACTTTGGATAAGACTCAAGGATCCAAAGGGGGAAATTGTCTATTCAGCTTCAGAAGAAATTCTTATCAAAAAAAATGATTCCTTAGAGAAAACCTTTTTTGAAGAACTTAAAAATATAGAAAAATGGTCGGCAGAAATTCCGAATCTCTATTCGTTGGAAATTGGATTGCAACCAAATAAAAGTATTTCCTCCTCCTATGTTTCCAAAAAAATCGGTTTCCGTAGTGTAGAAATAAAAGAAAATCAATTACTGGTTAACGGAAAACCTATTTACATTAAAGGAGTAGATAGACATGAAACCGACCCTTTTACCGGTCACGTTGTAAGCCGTGAAAGTATGGAAAAGGATATCCGGTTAATGAAGGAAAACAACATTAATGCGGTAAGGAGCAGCCATTACCCCAACGATCCTTACTGGTATGACCTGTGCGATGAATATGGACTATATGTAATAGATGAAGCCAATATAGAAAGTCATCCCCTGGCGATCGATGAAAAAACACAAATAGGAAACGAGGAAAGTTGGATCCCGGCACATTTGGAGAGAACAAAAAGAATGTTTTACAGAGACAGGAATCACCCTTCTATAATAATCTGGTCTTTGGGGAATGAAGCCGGTCACGGTAAGGTATTCGAAACAACTTATAAATGGCTAAAAGACCATGACTCCAGACCTGTACAGTATGAACCGGCCAAAACCGATTATTATACAGATATTTATTGCCCAATGTACCCTTCTGCTTCACATTTGGAGGACTATGCGAAAAATGATCCCGAAAAACCGGCAATAATGATTGAATATGCCCATGCAATGGGAAATTCCGTTGGGAATTTACAGGATTACTGGGACATTATAGAGAAATATGAGGTGCTTCAGGGTGGATTTATTTGGGATTGGGTAGATCAGTCTTTGGAATATAAATACCCCGATGGAAAACCCTATTTAGCGTATGGATATGATTTTCATCCGGATTTACCCACAGACGGGAACTTTTTGAATAACGGCTTGGTGGATCCCTATCGCAACCCACATCCACATCTTAATGAAGTGAAAAAAGTGTATCAGCCCGTTGATTTTATTTTAAATGAAGCAGAGAATGAAGTGAGCGTTTCTAATAAGTATTTTTTCGAAAAATTGGATGCCAATTATATTACTTATGAAATTATCAAAGATGGACTTGTAACAAAAGTGGATACCATAAAGGATTTTTCAATTGAGCCTCAGGAAAAACAGACTTTTAAACTGCCTTATACTTTAATACCATCCAATAATGGGGATTTTGTAATACGATTTACATTGTTCACAAATTCCAAAGATCAATTGATCCCGGCGAATCATGAAATTGGTTTTAAGGAGTTTCCATTGAATTATTCCACAACGCCTGAAAATAAAACTTTGACTGCGGGTAAGATGAATATTTCTACCGGAGACAAGACTATTAATTTAGAAAATGGGCGATCTAAGATTGAAATCGATCAAAATACCGGCGAAATAAGATCCTGGATGTTTGGAGAAAATTTGATCACTACCCAGCCTATAAAACCAAATTTTTGGAGAGCTCCAACAGATAATGACTTGGGGAATAATATGCAGGAATGGGCCAAGCCCTGGAAAACAGCAACCGACTCCAAAACAGTTCAACTAATTAAAAAACCGGTAAAGACAGAGAATGGAATTTCCTATTCTGTAAAATATCTGCCAAAAAATGCCATTGCTGAAATAGAAATAGAGTATCTCCTTAATAACGATGGAGGGTTACAGGTAGATTATCATTTAAAAAATGTAAAAGAAGATGCGCCCTTGATCCCCAGAATTGGGATGTACATGATCTTACCCCGGGAGTTTAACAACTTTAAATGGTTTGGATTGGGACCTCACGAAACCTACGCAGATCGAAAGCATAGTGGAAAAACAGGTGTTTGGACCCTGCCTGTAGAGGAAACGTTTCACAGGTATCCAAGACCTCAGGAAACGGGTAACAGAACAGATGTAAGATGGATGAGTTTAAATACTACCGATTTTGAGCTAAAAATTTCCGGGCGAGATAATTTGCTCAATGCCAGTGTATGGCCTTTTGATATCGACCAGCTTGAATACAGCCCTGGCAAGCATGGAGCAGCTTCTGCCTCCGGTTTGGTTCCTGTAAGTTCCAAACATGGAGCAGACATTGAGATCCTGGATTTTGTTAGGTTGAATATAGATTATAAGCAAATGGGGGTTGGAGGAGATACCTCCTGGGGAAGACCGGTGCATGAGGAATATACCCTTGCCCCAAAATCCTATTCGTACAGTTTCATTATTGAACCTTGAATAAAATAAAGAATAGGTTATCTGGTTAGTTATCCTAGAGAGAATTAATAATTATGTAGAGAAAACTAATGAAAATCATTTTACCAAAATTACTATTTCTAGTTGATTAACTAACCACAAAATAACCGTTGATGACTTTAATGACTCGTCTGGAATAAAAGGCTACATAATTCTAAACAGTTATGTATGTAGATGACAGAGTAACCAGACGTTACAGTGAACCATTCAAATTAAAAATTTTATCAGAACTTAGTTCTGGAAAGCATTCTAAGTATGAACTAGGTAAATTCTATGGGATTGCTCCCTCAACCATCAATGAATGGATAAGGAAGTATGAGCGTAAAGACCTAATGAACACAAGGGTTATAGTAGATACAAAAGATGAAATAATACGGATCAAAGCGCTCCACAAAGAGATTGAGCAGCTTAAAAAATTGGTTCAAAAAAAGGATATGGACCAACTGGTCGATGATGCATATTTAGAAGTGGCTGCACAAAAACTAGGCTATAAAAGCGTCTTGGAACTTAAAAAAATACTAGATATCAAGCCTTAATCATAGTAAAGGAAAAAGCTAAGGGATTTGCTTCGTTATCAAAAATATGTGATTGCTTTGAACTAAAGCGCGATGCTTACTATAATTACAAAAGCAGAGCTGATAAGCGAAAAGTGATTGAACAAAACTTATAATTGCTATCGTTAAGAAACGACGCAAATCCCTTCCTAGAGAAGGTGTGCGCAAACTTATGAAATCCTTAAACCAGGATTTTGAAAAACAACAGTTAAAAGTAGGTAGAGACACATTATTCAATGTTCTAAGAGAACATAAAATGTTGACATTAAGAAAGAAGTACAGTGCTAGAACAACCAATTCGTATCACAGGTTATATAAGTATAATAGTAGTATAAAGGATCTAAAAGTGAACAGGCCTAATCAAGTATGGGTATCGGACATAACGTATATCAGAACCGTAAAAGGATTCTGTTATCTAGCACTCATTACAGATATGTATTCCAGAAAAATTGTGGGTTATGACCTTAGTGATAGCCTAGAGCTTAAAGGATGCGTGAGAGCGCTCAATAAAGCGATTTACCAAGCCAAAGACATCAAAGGGCTCATACACCATTCAGACAGAGGGATACAGTACTGAAGCAATGTGTATACACAAATCCTTAAAAGAAAAAAGATAGCTATTAGTATGACTGAAGAAAATCACTCTTACGAAAATGCAATGGCAGAACGTGTAAATGGAATCCTGAAAGATGAATTCTACCACGATCAGGTCTTTACAAATAAGGATCACGCTAAAAAAGCTGCGAAAAATGCAATTAAATTATATAATGAAATAAGATTACATTTATCTTTAGACTATCAAACACCAAATATGGTATATAAATTAACAGCTTAAAATCAATTTTAACCTGAAGCCATATTCCAGGACAAGACAATTTTTAAAGCCTAAATTAAATTACATAATTGATCTCCCTATACACAGATTAGAAAATATTGTCGATGGCGTACATTTAGCCTCAAAGCTCTGAATTCTTACGACAATTGAGTTTTACTTCATAATAAAAATATCATTTACAAGAAATGACAAGTGGCTATTAGCTAGCATGTAACATTTGAATCGAACTACTTAATCTGAATTATATGATTTATTTATTTGAGGAGTTTTTTTTGATTTAATGATCATAAAGAAAAAATAAGATATCAATAGGAATAAGACTTCACAGAAATTTGGAGTTTTCTTTGTTTGTATCAGATACGCATCTAATATAGAATACCTCGATTTTGAAGAAGTAAATTTTCCTAAGAAAGATGTCCTATTTTCATAACCCATTCCCAATCTCCATCTTTGAACTTAAGTCCGCTTTAAATTCAACTTAAAAGATAAATACAGTTTCATAACCGTTAAGCACATTCCCCTGCATTTCGTAAAAACTACATTTCGGGAAAAGAGCTTCTCCACACAGGTCTTGGACACAATCAAAAATTACACATTTCCATTTCGTTATCCCGATAAAAAATCGAGACACTTCATTACAACTAGTAATTTTTGGATTAAGTCCGCCAGTACGGAATTCCATTTAATATTCTTTTTTCCTCTTCAAATTCCTTTAATACTTCCCATGTTTATTTAAACCCACTCCCCGACCTAAACTGTCTTTACCTTTTTTATAATGCAAAATACCAAAATTTAGAAGTTAGTCCAGACTGCATAAAGCCGGTCCCTGCGTTCCCTTTTTATAAGTCCTCCCTAATTCTAAATCTTGAAAATGTATAAGCATCAAAAAAGGTAACAGTGAAGGCTCTACGGAAAGTAAATTTTAAAACAGAAATCATGAAATCGTATCAAATCCATAAAACTGAAGCGAAAAAAGAGTTTAAAAATCAAAAAAGGAAAACGCTCAGGATACAATAAGTAATTTTTTAAACCTACCTGTGGGTAATAGCAGGAACAATAACAATTCATCTAAATTTTTCAATCATGAGTACACTTAGAAACAAAGTTCAGTTAATCGGAAATGTGGGGAATGCCCCTGAAATCAAGAACCTTGAAAGCGGTAAAAAAGTAGCCAGCTTTTCAATCGCCACCAACGAATTTTACAAAGATTCAAAAGGCGAAAAAGTACAGGACACCCAATGGCACAATATTATAGCCTGGGGAAAAATCGCAGATATCGTTGAAGGTTATGTAGGCAAAGGAAAGGAAATTGCCCTAGAAGGCAAATTGAACTCCCGCTCCTATGAAACCAGCGAAGGCGAAAAGAGGTATGTTACCGAAGTAATAGTAAGTGAAATCTTGTTACTGGGTAGCAAGAATGGAAATAACACTAGCGAATAGTGCTATAAAAATAAAGAGGGCGTTCCGATCAAAGATGCGCCCTCTTTTTAATATTAACCCTTTTTAATAAAGATCAATATGAAAACTAAAGTTAATGAAATTTCGATAAAATATCAGGGAAATTTTAAAATGAAGCAGGCTCCCAAAATTACTTCTTCAAACAGTGCAGTAGAACTATTATTTGAGTCTTGGGATAAAGACCGCATAGGTTTACAGGAATGCTTTAAGGTAATGCTTTTAAACAATTCCAATAAGGTAAAAGGAATTTTTGAAGTTTCCTCTGGAGGAATCACAGGTACGCTTGTGGATGTGCGAATACTATTTGCAGTAATATTAAAATCACTTACCACATCTATAATTTTAGCCCATAACCATCCCTCGGGAAATTTAAAACCTAGCGAAGCAGATAAACAATTGACTAATAAAATTAAAAATGCAGGTGAATTTTTAGATATAAAATTATTGGATCATCTCATTATTATTCCAGATGGGGATTACTTCTCTTTTGCTGATGAAGGGATTTTATAACGAAAAATAAGATTTTTAAACGGGTGATGAATTTCATTACCCGTTTTTTTTTGTTACAGAATTCTCAACTATTTATTCTAATTCCTGCAGTTAATTTTAAAGATCTTGCTTATTAATCATAAAAAATATGTTTGATTTTTCAATTAAGAAAAAGGCTATTAAATTCTATTTAATAGTTGAAATTTTTGTCCCTACGGGACGAAAAGGAATAGCAAGAGGGTAACACGCAGAGCGATGTTAAGTTATTCCTTTTCGATTCAAATAATTGATTATCAGTGTTTTATAATAATATTAAAATTTGAAAATTTAGAGATTTACAGTAAATGCCCTTGGAACCCCAGTAAAATGGCGAAAATTTACTGTACGTGAATAATTAAAAGGTGAATTATGAATGGATATACCAATATCACAATCAAGAAAAAAACTGCTGAAAGGTTCAGAGAATTTTCAAAAATGCATTTTAATACCAATACTGAAGCTTTGTCAGGAATGTTGGATTTTTTCTATTTCAATGAGATTTCTCCCAAGGAAAATTTTGGACCTACAGGAAGACGTATAGAAAACAGTTTGAAGAAAAGAATAAATGCAGTGATCGCAATTATGAAGGATGTCGAAAAGAATAAAGCTAATCCTACTTTGGCAATTCTGGAATCACTTATAGAAGCTACAGATCCTAAAAATAAAAACTTACATCAGAAAAAAAGGGATTATGAGGAAGATGACACTCACCCCGATTTTTATAAATAACTCACTATGTATATCACAATCACAGCCCAGAAACTGGGAGCAAATTATTCGCAAAGTGTCACAGACTATGTGGATTATCTAGAAAAAGAAAACCAGCTTCCCGACATTGGAAGTGATCACGAATTTTTCTTCAATCAGAAGGAGGATGATATTTCTCCAGAAGTCGTAGTAAAAGAAATAGATGCTAATACAACCAAGCTAAAAAAAATTGAACCGAAATTTTATTCCATTACTGTAAATCCTTCACAGTACGAATTGAAAAAACTTCAAAACAGCACGGAAGCTTTAAAACAATATACCAGGGAAATCATGAAAGATTATGCTTCCTGCTTTAACCGGGAAATCAATGGCCGGCCTGTTGATGTAAGTGATATTAAATATTTTGCAAAGATCGAGCACCAGAGGGCATTTAAAGGAACTGATATACAAGTGAGGGAAAACCAAGTTTATGCCACAAAAATACTTCATTTAAAGAATGAGATCCAAAAAATAAACAGGGGAGTAATAGAAGGAAGTATTAGAAAGATAGAAGGTGAAATTAAAAGTTTGGAGGCAAATGCTCCTCATCAGCAAAACGGAAAACGGATCACACAGGGAATGCTCAAGGAAGGAAACCAAAGCCATATACATATTATAGTGAGCCGTAAAGATGTTTCTAATTCCTTCAGTTTATCTCCTGGGAGCAAATACAAAGCCTCTGAAGTTGAAATGAATGGTAAAACGGTGAAAAGAGGATTTAACCGGGATGACTTTTTTCAGAAAGCAGAAAAAACATTTGATAAAAACTTTCAGTACGAACGCAATTTCGTAGAAACATATCAAGCACGGAAAGACTTTATTAAAAGTCCAAAAATATATTTTTCTGCTATTATGGGGCTTCCCGCTTCAGAAAAAGCTCTGGCCATAAAGATGCTTCGGGAAACGGGAATGCCGATTCTTCCTGTGATACCATTTTCCCAAGCGCAACTAACAGTGAAACTTATTAAATCCATTCAGAAAGGAATTCATGCAGCCTTAAGATCTGGGTCAATTGGGATTTAAATTCAATTACTATGGAAACTAATGTCATTAATATTATAATTTGTATTGCAACCGGCAGTGCTATTTTTTATAGGATATATAAAATAGCAGTCCATCCATTTCCTATTAATTTACTCTTTTGCGGTTTTCTGTTTTGGGCTATACTACCCACCAATCCATCTCTGGAAGAAATAGCTACTATATTTCTCTATTTAGGATGTCCTCTTATTTTGAGTAATACTGTCCTCTATGTATTTATACCTAAGAAAGAGCTATCAAATATTGAGACTAAATACCAGGTGCAATTTAAAGCAGAAAATGGCAAATTTAAGATTGGCAATATTAAGCGAGGTGTTTCCATTATTGGGGCTGCAGGGAGTGGAAAAACAGAAAGTGTAGTTTATAATCTTCTGGAGCATTTTAGCAAATATTCTTTCTGCGGGCTTATACACGATTATAAAGATTATGAGATTACCGAAATAGCCTATCCCCTATTCAGGAACCCCAATTTGCCGTTTTATATCCTTTCCTTTGATAAGATCATTCATAGGGTAAATCCTATTGCCCCGAGATATATGGAGAATGAAGAAGATATAAATGAGGTGTCAAGGGTTCTTATAGAGAACCTACTGGAACAAAAAGAAGCTGGTGCCACCGGAGTAGGCAAATTTTTTAATGATGCCGCGCAGGGATTAATCTCTGGACTTATTTGGAAACTGAAAGTTTCTTTTCCGGAATATTGTACGCTCCCTCACCTGATTGCCATTTACCAATATCTAGACACTGATGAACTAATAGATTTCTTGAAATCCAACCAGACTTCACGGGCTTTTGCAGATGCTTTTATTAGCGGAAAAGATTCCGAAAGACAAACTGCCGGGGTAAAGAGCACACTTTCTACTGCGCTGATGAAGATTAGTAGTAAACGTATTTTTATGGCATTAGCAGCAGATGATATTCCCCTGAATATTAATAACCCAGAAAACCCAGCTGTGATCTCCTTAGTAAATAACCCGAAATACGATTCCGCATATTCCCCTGTCATTGCCACGGTAATACATACTATTGTAAAGCAAATGAGCGTGCGGCATTCCAAATCATCTTTTCTTCTAATTGAAGAAGCTCCAACAATTAGATTATTAAATATGCACCGCATCCCAGCCACGCTTAGGAGTTATGATATAGCCACTATATATGTTATGCAAGATAAGATTCAGAACGATATGATGTACGGTGACAAAGCCAGTAAGGCAATTTTAAGCAACCTGTCCTATCAGTTCTTCGGAAAAGTTAACGATCCTGATACAGCTAGGTACTATGAACGGTTTTTTGAAATTATAAAAGATGAAACAAAAACGGTGATGCGTGGGACAGGTTTGGATTTTGACACTAGAATATCCACCGGAGAAAAAGAGATTTCTAAGGTTAGGGCAAATGTTTTTTTTAGTTTGAAACAAGGAGAATTCATTACTTATGCCGACGGAAAAGATAAAAAGGTTCAGTTTAAACATCAGAAAATTGAACGGGCACTCCCTGAAATGAACAATTTTTTTTCAGAGGAAGAAGTCAATGAAAACTATAAAAAGATATACAGGGAAGTTCGTTCCATTTGTAAAAGTAAAAAAGTAAAAAAGGAGGGGGCTTGATAGCTTTCACCCTCGCGTCGTTTAAATAAGTTCCCGAAGAACTGTGATATATTATAGATTAACATCTTATATATGTGACTTTCCTACAATAGCATCATAAATTGTAGTGTCTTGAATATAAATAAAACTAAAGATATCATTATTTAAAAATTGTTTCTATGTTAAGACCATAAAGTGCTGTCCTGTCAGCTGCTTTTGTCGCTTCATTAAATATATGCTCAGTACTTTTAATTCAGCTATATAAATTTTAACCTGTTAGAACAAGTTCATTAAATATCTAATCGTAGCTTCAATAAATTTTCTATCACCACAAATTGATTTTTATTGAGCTAAATCGCCACAAAGTTTTACTTTTAGTAATACCGTTCCTGGTAAATATGCTAAAGGAATTGATGACTTTGTAAGTATATTAATACTGTTTATTTTGGCTCCATTTTTTAATAAGATTTTTGTTGCATTCGTTATAAGTTTTTCCATTTCTTCCTTTTCATCATTTTGCAACGTATTGATAATAATTTCTTCTTCACTACTGATTTGAGCTATACAAGCCCCAAAAGCATTAGCAACTTCCAGATGTAAGGGAAACAGTACTTTTGAAGCTCCAGCTATTTCTTTAGGCAAAAGAAAAGCACCACCACCACAAGCAATAACAGGGATATCTTTAGATTCTGTTTTTAACTTATCAACCAATTTTTCAATTTCTAATTGAATACATTTTTTCACTTGTTTTAATGCTTGTAAATAAGAAATTGTAACAATTTCGCTTATTTTTTCTTTGATATTTTCTTTTAGAAATGAACCTTCTATTTCTAATTGCCCTTCCGCAATAAAAAAATCAGTGAGTGTTAATATATCTCCTCCAAAGGCAATTGATTTTTCTTTTAGACGATACCCAACTGAATCTGGACCAAGTGTACAGATTCCTTCATTAAATCTAACAATAGTTCCTCCGCCTATACCAACAGATACCACATCGGGCATTCTAAAATTAGTAAATACACCTCCAATTTGCGCTGCTTGTGTACTTTCCCTAGGAAAAAAATTAACCAATACTCCTCCATCCGAAGTGGTGCCACCAACATCGATAACAATTCCATTTTCTGTTTTTGACAATGAGCCAGCCCCACGAATGCTATTGGTTGGTCCGGAAGATATTGTTAAAACAGGGAAATTTTGAACTTGTTCTAGAGACATTAGGGTTCCATCATTTTGTCCAATAAATAATTGAGATGATAGCCCAAGCTGGTCAACAGTTTCTTTAAAAGCTTTCACCATTTTAGTAGCGACGCCTTGTAGTGAGGCATTAAGAATGCAAGCATTTTCTCTTTCTAACAAACCCAATCCACCAATTTGATAGGAGCAGCTTACTTTAACAGTATCTCCTAAAATTTCTTTAGACCAAGCTGCAACTTGTAATTCCTGATCGGGATTAATTTTTGAGAATATTCCCGTAACTGCAAGTGATTCTATTTTACCTTTCATTTGAAGTAAACATTTCTTTACTTCAACTTCATCTAATGGACTTATATTTCTTCCATCATATTCATAACCTCCATGAACCATATAACAATGTTCTCCTAAAAGAATTTTAAGATCTTCTGGAAAATCTGACAATGTTGGTATTGCACCGCTTGCCGGTAAACCTATACGGATTGCACCTATTTTATTGAGATTTTTCCTTTCTACCAACGCGTTAGTACAATGTGTTGTACCCAACATTATATATTTGATAGCCTCCGAGGGAACTGCAGCCTGTTGAAGCACTTCTTTAATAGCTTTTTTAATCCCACTGCTGACATCCTGTGTAGTAGTTTGTTTGGTTTTAGCTATTATGTGATTCTCTTGAGTTATTAATACAGCATCTGTATTTGTACCCCCAACATCAACTCCAATTTTATAAAACATAATCTTTTATTTAATCATTTAATATTTCAACAGGAACAAATTTTTCTGTGTATCCAAATTTTTCTGGCCCCCCTAGTTCAATTCCTTCCGGCGTTCGCCATTGTTCATCTGCTTTCATGCCTAAAACAATAACTCGCGTACCATATTGAATGGTCTCAGCAGTAATGGGGTGAGCATTTTCAGCATCAA
Organism: Gillisia sp. CAL575; assembly: GCF_000403785.1. Lineage (GTDB taxonomy): Bacteria > Bacteroidota > Bacteroidia > Flavobacteriales > Flavobacteriaceae > Gillisia. The sequence goes on along the minus strand of NZ_APHJ01000018.1, from coordinate 127,132 downwards.
TTAGAACAATTAAATCAGGAGTAATAGCAACCGGTTTACCATTTTTTTTAGCCATTAAAAATTCATTTTGAAAATCAAGCTCCATTGTGGAACCACTGTCTTCCCCTAAGCCCATAATTTCACAGAGACCTTTATTCCACCTTCCTTCTGTTTTAATAGTTATATTAGATATTTTCCCGGAAAAAAGCTGAATAGCATCTGCTTTTTCAATTAATGAGTCAATTGGATTCTTTTGATGTTTTTTAGCATTTAAAATAGCTTCTCCTAATACCTGAGCATATGAAATTATACCATGAACTGCAGCTTTCTTAACTTGAGCGCCACTCATTGGATAACAACCAATAGCACAACTTCCACCCATTTGAATAGTAGTTGCACCTACTAGTGTTTCTCCCCAAACGTTATTTATGGTATCATAAACGTTTTTATTACCCTTTTCATCCGCTTGAGTAATAGGCGACACAGAAATTCCGTGCAGAGTGAATGTTACCATCTCTAAGCGAGGGAAAGCTCTTCCCATACCATCAGCATCAACTATTGGAATTTGTTTTTTTGCGGCTACGGCTAAAGGAATTACGCCATTAAGTCCGCCAGCTTCAGCAGGCATTACAGCATCTATTTTTCTTCCCAGATAACTTTCCATCATTTCAAAAGCGCTATAAAATTCATTTCCAGAGAACAATTTTTCAACTAGGATCATGGGAGCGCCAAAAGCAGCAATTGGCACAACCAACGCATCATCATCTAATTCCTCAGCTTTTATTAGGCTTACATCCCCATAATCTTCAATAGACTTTTTAGCTAATAATTTTCCTATATAAGGATCACCACCACCTCCAGTTCCTAAAATAGTAGAACCTAAAGAAATATATTCAAGATCTTTTACGGTTATTTTTTTCATTTTATTTTTTTAAAAGTTTAATCTCTCATTGAGGATTTTAACCCGCCTGTACAGGTTCCCCTCCTCAGAAGCTATCGGGATGCCTCTAATTTTTTGAGGTGTTTTCCAATTCATACTCCGAGGGCCTATTTGTAAGGTTCGGGCGATCTTGCTCCAGGATTTTTGATATAAACAATTTCTGTAATAAATAATAGACCGCCGCAGCTCCTAATATTCCGAGAATATATTTAATTTCGGAGCTCATAATTAGCATCACCGCAACTCCAAAACCCCAAGAGATAACACCTTTAAAATTAAATTTTTTCTCAGTTTCCGAATAGGTTTTGGATATAAAATAATCGGATATAATTACGCCTGCAATGGGAGTAATTGTTATTGTAATAAGGCTTATAAAATCTATAAAATGATTTATAATACCCAGTGCTGCAAGTGTAATACCAGCCATCCCAGCTACAAGGGTGACTTTTGATCGATATGATTCATTAAGATTTAACAAATTAGTAAATGCCAAACCCGAAGAATAAATATTCATCACATTAGATGTCCAGGTAGCTAATATTAAAATAGTTAAAGCGAAAAAGGGAAAACCCAATGACGAAAAGATCTCAACAATATCATAAGTGTTTTGAGTTATGGCCAAGATTGCTCCAATTGCGAGCAATAAGGTTGCAGATGGGATAATTCCAAAAATTGAGCCTAAAATAGCATCCTTTTTAGAAGCAGCAAACCGATTATAATCGGGAGAAATCACGCCCCCAACAGAAATAAATCCGATGGTTAGACCAATAGCTTTTAGTAAGGAAATACTTTCTTTTGGTTTGTAATTGCTTATTTCCAAGAAGCTATGGTTTTGAAATGTAATAACAAGACCATAAATGAGCAGTAAAACTATCGCCGGAACCGCTATATAATTTAGCCATTTCAGATATTTAAATCCGAAAACGGCAGTAAGAACCATTATAATTCCCCAAAATACCGAAGAAATCCAGGAAGGAATATCAACATCTGTGCTTTCTAAGATTATTTTTGAAAAAGAAGCGCCGGCTATATTGCTTTGTATTCCAAACCATGCCAATGTGGACATTCCTATGATGAGTCCTACAATTATATTTGCTCCGGTTTTACCAAAACTGCTTGAGGCTAATGAAACCGTAGATTTTCTTTTTTCTACAGAGGCAATACTTAATAATGCCATAAAAAACACTACAAAGCTAAATCCAACCAGCCCTGCTAAAAGAGAAGTGTAAAAACTTAAAGAAGCTATAAGCGTACTTCCAATTAATAATGCTGGAACACTTACAATGCCGCCAAACCAAATTCCAGCGAGGCTAAACCATTTTGTATTGTTTTCGTTATTTTGCATACTATTTTTTTTGCTGATTATCTGGTTACTAAGAACCATCATACGTCAATTTCACTTCCATTAACGTAATTTAAGGTAATTAGTTTACGCTCACATTTCGACAGGCTCAATGTGACAATTAAAATCTTCAATTACCATTTCTGTGCTCTTAAGAAACGCTATTTATTTATCTTACAAAGCACATAAATAATTTTAGTGTCTTCCAAAATATTACCTGCTTGTGCTTCTAAAGCTTTAATATGCACCACATCACCAGAATTTAAATATCCTTTTATACTACCATCTTCATTAAGCATTTCAATTTTTCCTTGTTGAATTATGGATAGTTCCAGTTGCTCATGTTTTGAGAAGCCTTTTTCAGGAATACGAGTTCCTTTTTGCAAGAATACCGTTCCAAATTCAATATCTAAGCCTTCCTCTTTTATCTTAAAAAGTTGTTTGTTGTAATTTTCCATCGGTGATGGAAAAACGATTTTCTTTATTTCCATTATTTTATAATAATACGATTCCCAAATTTATATTCATCGTGGAACAATCCAAAACAATTTAATTCACTTTCTTTTGGGGCTTCACAACTCCATTTTCTTGAAGGTTTCCACCCGCATTGTTTACTTAAAAGAGCTGCTTGTTCCGCTTGTTTTAATGCGGCTAGTGATGGGTCTATAACCGGAACCTTCAATTTTTCCTGTATCTTTTTGTAAAATTAAACTCTAATGTACAGCCAAGTATTATGGACTCGGCATGATCTTCCTCAATAGCTAATTTAGCGGCATTCATTAATTTGCTTTCTGTTTCTAAGTGATCTTTTTGAAATTCAGAAACAGACATACCAACATTTCTAAATGATGATAAAAAATCACTGTAACCATATTCATTAACGGAAGCATGCATCTCATGCTCCCATTTTTTTTGACCAATTATTACTGAAAACCTATTCGAAAGTTTTAATGCAATTTCAATTGAAGATTGGCACGGACCTATAACAACCATACCACCTGAAATTTCTCTGGCATCTATTAAAAAAGGGTCGTAAAAACAACCGATGATCAAAGCATCAAAACCTTCTTTTGATGCTTGTCTAGTTGCCTTTATCAAGTCGGTTGCCATTAACATATTAAAAGTTCTGTATTCTAGGTTATCCATTAAACCAACTGAAGATGTAAATGAAGTAACATGAACCTCTGTATTTGGAAATTTATTTTCCTTGATCATTTCAGCAAAAAAGGAATCGTATTGGCTAAAACCAATAGGATTTAAATACATAACTTTTATTTGATCGGTCATTTTTTAAAGGTTTACCTTATAAAATTCTTTTGCCTCTTTTTTCGAGATATATCCGTTTTTTACATCTAGTAAAATCTGCTCTTTAGAGCGATTTTCAGGTTTTCCATAACCTCCACCTGTAGCGGTAACACATCGTACAATATCTCCTTTTTCTAAATAAATATTTGTACCTAAACTATGGCGTTCTTTTTCGCCATTTTTTCGAAGAATTTTAAAGTAATTATAGGAACCGTCTTTACCACCATTCATTCCCCATGTTTTGGTTTCTGCTCCTAAAAAAGCAGCTGTTAAATACGCGCCATCAGATAAGATCTTATAGTCAACATATTGACCATTTCCTCCTTGGAACTCTCCATAACCTCCACCTTCATTGTGAAATGCATACTGTTCCACTTGAATACCATAACGCATTTCTCTAATTTCAACTGGAATGTTGTAAGATTCGCCACTTCCACATGAAAGTTGACCTCTATTACCATCGTGAGTATTGGAAGCTCCCCAACCTCCTGCTAAAGGTTCTGCCTGTATATAAAATTGATTTGTGTCTGGATGTATTCCCGAAATAAATGTAGCACAAACCGAACGTAAATGTCCTGCGGGTAATTTATCAGGCACCAATGGCGCTAATATTTTCCATATAAGATCCATTGCGGTAATCATGGTTTCATAATAAATGGATACCGCTGCAGGAGATTCTGCACTCACAATAGTTCCCGGTTTGCATAGCACTTCCATAGGCCTAAAAGCTCCACCATTTGCTTCCGTTTGAGGTGTGGTAATAGCTTTAAAAATAGTACGACAACCCGTGACCAATCCATTAAACGATAAGTTTACGGCACCTTTAACTTGAGGATGAGAACCATTAAAGTCTACAATAAACGAGGTATCTGTAATTGAAATTTTTGCTTTAAGAGCAAATGGGCCTTCATCAAAACCGTTATCCTCTATCGCAGAAACCCCTTCATATATTCCATTGGGTATAGTTTCTAGTGCTTCCAAACTCATGCGTTCACCGTAATCTAAAAATAAAACACCAGATTTTTTATAAGTTTCCAACCCATATTTTTCAACAATACTTACAATTCTTTTTGCACCTACTTCAGCAGCTGCAATCCCAGCAAATAAATCTCCCAATGTACTGTCTGGCAAGCGTACATTTACTTTAATCATATCTACAATGGCCTGATTGAGTTCCCCTTTACTTTTTATTTTTATAAATGGAAAATGCATTCCTTCTTGAAAAATTTCAGTAGCTACTGTGGAAACAGATCCTGGGAAAGTTCCACCTAACTCTGTCCAATGCGCTTTGTTTACGGTAAAAGCAATTAATTCTCCTTTGTAAAATACGGGATAAATAACAGAAACATCCGAGAGATGTGTTCCTCCGCCAGCATAAGGAGTATTTGCAATAACAACATCACCTTCTTGAAGTGAAAATTCTCCTGAATATTTTTCTAGAGTGCTTCCTACAACAGAATCTAATGATGCTAAGAATGCAGTTATCCCATTTCCTTGGGCTAATAACTCACCTTTGTTGTTAGTGATTCCTACTGCATAATCTAAGGATTCATATATAATTGGGCTCATGCTGGTGCGCTGTAATGTTTCAAACATTTCATCACCGGCTGCAATTAATGCATCTTGTATAATTTCTAATGTGAATTTTTCCATTTTACTTCAATGTTATTATTAGATTTCCATAAATATCAACTGTCAATTTTTGAACTGGAGTCACTAGGGTAGTAGTTGCATTTTCGGCGATAACAGCAGGTCCATAGATAAGCATTTCAGGCTCCAGTAATTCCCTATTGTAATAGGCTGTTTTATGCTTTCCTAGATCGTCAAAATCTACTTCCTGGTACCCGATGATTGCTTCATCTAAATGTTTTCCTGTAACTACCAATTTTGGAAAACCAGGTTTATCTACTTCAACTTCAGCCACTAAATGGAAATTAACTAATTCTACTTGAGCATCTAGATCAAATGAATACTGTTTTTTGTGTGCTTTATGAAAATTATTTATAATTTCATCTAATTGCGTGTCTTTAGAAAAATTTGGCAATTCAACTTTTACATAATGTTCTTGTCCTGCATAACGCAAATCTGTATAATACGTGAACTTGATTAGGTTTTCTTTAAAACCATCTGTTTTATATTTTTCTATTGCATCAGCTTGCATCTCTAAAAATATATTTTGAATGGTATCTTTATTTTTATCGATTAAAGCAACAACATTGGTTCTAATTAGATCTCTTCTTAGATCTGACATTAACATTCCAAAAGCTGAAAACACTCCAGCATTATAAGGAACAATTAATTCAGTAACCTGAAGTTCTCTGGCCAGATCTGCACCGTGCATTCCACCGCCGCCGCCTATTACAACCATAGAAAAATCTCTAGGATCGTGACCTTTATTAATTGAAATTAATTTTAAAGCATTTGTCATATTGGCATTTGCCACCCTAATAATTCCTTTGGCAATTTCTTCTTTAGACGCCTTTAATGTTGTGCAAAGTGACTTTGAAGCTTCTTCAATACTATTATAATCAGGTTTTAATTCTCCACCTAAAAAGTAATCTGGGTGAATACGCCCCAAAATAATATTAGCATCTGTTGTAGTTAAGTTTTCTCCTCCTCTTCCATAAGCAGCAGGTCCAGGCTTGGCGCCGGCACTTTTTGGTCCTACGTGCATTTTTCCTCCAGCATCAACCCAGGCAATACTTCCACCTCCATTACCAATTTCAACAATATCAATTACGGGAGTTTGAATTGGGTATCCCGCTTTTGTTTTTGAATGGTCAATTTTGTAATTAGTTGTAATTTTCACCTGCCCATTTTCTACTAAAGCACACTTAGCAGTGGTGCCTCCAATATCCAAAACAATTAAATTTTTCCTGTTAATTACCTTACCTAAAGCAATTGCGCCAAAAACGCCACTTGCAGGTCCTGATTCTACCATGGTAATAGGATTTGCTTTTACATCATTTATGGTTGTAATTCCACCATTGGACTGCATGATGTAAGGCAAATTCTTAAGGCCATTAAATTGCAATTTTTCTTCTAATTTGTTCAAATAATTTTTGGCTATTGGCAATACATAACTGGATAAAACCGTAGTGCTTGTGCGTTCATATTCACGCCATTCTCTGGTTACTTCATGAGATGCAATTATTTCAATAAAAGGAAGTAAATGTTTTATTTTTTGAATCAGAAGTATTTCATGTTCAGGATTTTTGTAGGCATGTAATAAACAAATGGCCAAAGCTTCCACTTTTTCTTCTTTGCATAATTGAACTATTTCTTCCAGATTATCTGTATTTAATTCTGTAACGATTTCGCCTTTGTAATTCATTCGTTCTTCAATCTCAAAACGCAAATACCTTGGAACAAAGGGAGGTTGTTTCACAAAGTTGAAATTAAATAAGTCAGGACGATTGCATCTGGCAATTTCTAACACATCTCTAAAACCTTTAGTGGTAATTAGTGCAGTCTTAGCGCCTTTTCTTTCTGTTAGCGCATTAATAACTACCGTTGTACCGTGTGCGAAGAAATCGACTTCACTTAAATTAAGATTGCTTTTTGCAATAGCATTTAAAATTCCTTTTTCAAAATTTAATGGTGTAGTGTCAGTTTTAGAAACTTTTACACCTATTGGTTTGCCGGACTCTTTGTTAAATTCAAGACATACTAGGTCTGTGAAAGTTCCACCAATATCTGTTGCGACTCTCATAATATTTTATTTATTGATTAAGGTTTAAGAATGTCACTAATAAAATTAATGGCATAATATTATTTGAAATTTAAATCCAGAACCTCCGGGCAAACCCGCCCGAATGGGCAGGCCTACGAGGTAGGAAATAAAATACTCTTAAAACTTGAGGCAAGGCCTCGGAATTAAACCCTTAGTAAGGGATTAAAATGATTTCAGATAAATATAAAAACTCAGTTTTTCTATATTTAGAATCATTGTTATCAGGTTCTATGAGGGAAGTGATCTCCAATTTTAACCGGACAATATTGTTTTTAGAACTTATAACTAAGGTCTACGCCAAAAGTAGCAGGCTGCCCTTTCCATGTTAGATCTCCACTTCCATTAGAAAAGTTTTGTCCAAAATATTCTGTTATGTATTCTTGATCTAAAATATTATTCCCAAATACATTGATAGACAAATCACTAAATGTTAATCCTAGTCTGGCATTTAACAAGTTATATGAAGAGGAAACTGCTTCATTATCTTCATGCCAATAAATCTTTCCAGTTCCTTTTAAAGAAACATTTCCATTAAAAACTACTTTCTCTGTAAGATCAAAATTAGACTCTAATGCTACATTAAAACTGTTTTGCGGAATTAGAGGTGTGTTTTTATCATCTACACTAAAAGTTTCATTAGTACCTACACTATAAGTTGAAGTTCCTTCAACAATAATAGATTTACTAAGCCCATAGCTGGCAAGAATATCTAAGTAGTTTGATGTTCTTAACTTAAGATCTAATTCAAGCCCATATGATTTACTTTTTGGAAAATTAAAGTTACCAATCAAGATATTACCTTGTCCACCATCTATTAATAAAGCATATTGTTGTTGGTTTTCAAAATCTATATAATAAGTGGCAAGGTTAAAAATTATACGATCATTCCATAAACTATTTTTTATTCCAATTTCATAATTGTCAGTTATTTCAGCCTCATAATCTTTATTAAAACGCACCGTATTGTCTTGATTAAATCCACCACTTCTATACCCTCTTCCATAATTTGCATAAATTAGTGTATTCTCTGTTGCTTGTAAAGACAAAGACAATTTTGGTTGTAATTGAGAGTCTGTTTTACTAGAGTTAGTACCAAGAGTTCTATTATCTTGTTTTATATTATCATTATCATATCTAAGTCCGGCAGAAACTGTAAACTTATCTGTTACCTTATAATCTATAAATCCAAATGCTGCTATAGTTGAATAGGTATTTGTAAAGTCTGAAGTTGCAAAATCAGATTGTGTTCCGGTAGGTGCAAATGGAGGAGCGAAAAAACCAAAATCTGCAGTTGCCTCTGTATATAATAATTTTTCTGTGTTTTGATAGAAAGTTCCTAAATCCCAGGAAATTTTACTATTCGATTTATTTGTGGAACTTAATTTGATTTCTTGATTAAAAGTTTCTGAATCACTATCTTGATTCTGTCTAAGAATATCATTAGATGAAAAATCTAAATCTCCTACATGATTTCTATCACTTTTATTATAGGTAGTAGAAGAGGTTAGTTCGGTTTTTTCGAAATTAAAATCCAATTTTAAATTTCCATAAGAACCTTTTAAAGTAGATTTTCCAAATTGATCTGCAACAATTGCCTGATTATCAAAGTCATCTGGAGCAAAATTTGGAGATGTAATCCCACTTGCGTAATATACAGCACCACCTTCTGTGTCCATTATTTGACCAGTAAGAGTAGCTGACATGTTATTGGATAAACTTGCTTTTAATTGCCCTCTAAGTGTTAGATCCTCAATATAATCTACTGGCTTATTTAAAAATTCGTTATCTATAACTCCGTCTCCTTTTTTATATGAACCTGATACTCGATAGAACAACTTATCTTTAACAATTGGTCCAGTTGAAGAAAGTTGTGATTTAAATAAATTTCCACTAGCATAACCCACTGCTACTTTATTACTAAACTTATTTGTTGGCTGGTTGGTTACAATATTGATTGCGCCTGCTATGGCGTTTTTGCCATATAAAGCTCCCTGAGGCCCTTTTACTATTTCAATTAATGCGAGATCAAATAATTCTTGATTAAGCAAATTTGCGTCTGGTAAAGTTACCCCGTCTATTACAAAAGCTACTGGAGATTCTCCATTTCTAATATGGGAGATTCCTCTTACAGTAATAAAGTTATTACCTACCCCTTGGGAGGTGGTAAAATTAACATTAGGGATTTGATCAGCAAAAGTATCAACATTCGTAATTCCTTTTGTTTCAATTTCCTTGGATGTTAAAGTAACTACAGATTCTGGTGTAGTTTGAACAGACTCTGCTCTACGCCTTGCCTGGCCGATAACTCCAGAAAATCCTTGTACTGTAACCTCGCTAAGTTGTTGTGAATCTGCTTCTAGAGTAATTTGATAATTTGTTGCTGAAGTAAGTTGAATTTCTTTAGTAGAATAACCTAAAAAAGTGATAATCAATGTAGTTGCCTCTTCTGAAACTGATAATTCAAAGTTTCCATTAAAATTTGTAACAGTTCCTTGATTTGATCCCTTTACACTAACAGTTGCTCCCGGTAAAGGGTAATCAATTGATTTAACATTCCCATTAACAGTTTTCTGTCCTAGCATGATTGCAGGAATAAGTAACAATACAAGAGTAAATTTTTTGATCATTTTATACGGTATTAGTTAATATTTTAGAAATATAGGAAGATGTATTCCTGTTATACTTATTTCCAAATACTAAATTGTATTTTTATAATTCCAATTTCAAAATTGAGAAAATAATGGAAAATGATAAATTGTTGATTTCTGAACAACTATCTCTTACAAAACATTGCTTTGATAAATTAGTAATAGCAATTATCAATAAGTTCAAGGCAAAATACAATACAAAGACCATTAACGATTCTCAGTTATTCGGATTTGGAAGTTATAATGAGATCAAACCAAATTTAAAAAGTGAATTTGAGGAATTAAGCATTGGATATGTAAACGGAAAGTATTTATATAACAAAAATCGAGAATTAAAACAGGGCAGTCCTATAATTAAATTGAATAGAGAGTATAAGCAATTATTTTTCAGCTATTTAGGATATGATAGTGTAGAATCATTTTTGGAGAATGAAGTACTTGATAAATTAGAATTGGAAAAGCAGTTTTCTTTAATTCAAGCTTCACACTCTAATGAAGACTATTATTATTGTGCATATTACTTTGGGGAAGATCAAAAGATGACCAAGGGAAAATTAATTATATACAACAATTGGAGTAATGTAGAATTAAGGTTTGTTTATTTTGATGAAAAAGACGTTAAGTCTGAATATATTTTCTACGGTGTTATTAAAATAAGTGAAGATTTTATGTTTATTCACACTAAATATATTGCAAATAACACTAAAAAGGAAGGCGCTAATTTTACTTTTTTTATTGGAAAATCAACCCCAGCCGAACGAAATTATTTAATTGGTACTTATTCAGGTTTTGATAAATATAATAGAGCGATAGCCGGAAAAATGATTCTCGAGAAGTTTGCTGATAAAAAAGCTATGGAAAGTGAATTTGCTACCCGTTATGTAGATCCCTTACTTACACAAGAATTGAGAAGAGAGAGAATTATAGTTGAAAGTCATGTTCCAAACCATTCTTCCAAAATCTCTAATAAAAGCCCTTATGCATCATTATTTTCTAAATTATCAGGAAATTATTATTTTTCATTTTATGATAACGGTGAGAAGAAGCTATATTCTTTAGAGCTTTCTATTGATCCACATAATTATAAGATCTTGAGTAATAATCTCAATTTAATAATTGAAAACGATATTGTAAAATTAATTAATCGAGGGCAAAATGTATATTTAGATTTTGAAGTTAATGGTGTATCATATTTGCAGAAGATTAGTATGTATATTAAAATGTATTATTTAATGAATTTTGAAAATGAAGTATTTGGAGTATATAGCGGTATTGATTTAAATAATAATCCAATTAATGGAAAAGTGAAAATTGAAATTAGAGAGTAATATATTGACTCTTCATTATGCTTCTTAAAATTAAACAAATGGTACGCATATTCGAAGACACTCCAGGGTTTTTAAATTGAATATAATTATTGAGGGTTTCATATTCGCTATATTGACAACTTTCTGGACCAGGGCTATCTTTTCTGATTTTAAAAGTTCTAGGTTGCGTAGTAAATTCCTCTTTGTCCCAACTCATTTTTATAACTTAAATCTGTAAAGTCATTGAAAGGAACCAAGATTTTTAAAAATCATTAAGACTATAGGAACTCGTCAAATCTGGATCGCAACAACTTGAAAATCCCAGGAATGTGGATAGAATTATTCCTCTATGTTTGATTGTCATTTTTATAATTTTTGGTAACAGACTTGGTCAAGGAAATTAGCTTGGAGTAGAGACACGTTCTTGTCGGCTTTATTGTTTTGTTACCTAGTCTCTAAAAAATCGCCTTAAATTCTTGTGTGAGCTATTTGCTGGGAACCCTAGTTATGGGCTGACTTAACCTTCTAGGTTTATGTTTCTATTATAGCTGCCGTTTGCTTAATTATTTCAAAGGTATTTGCAATTCATATTGACGACTTCCATCTTTTGCGCTAATTTCAAACAGTACAATATTTAAAGTTGAGTTATCTCTTTTTTTGTGAGCTTCAATTGTAAAGTCAAATTTACCCCATTCAGGCGCGCCAGCATCTGTCATTTCGTAACCTTTTTTTAATTCATAATGACCATCTTCTATCACCCAATTAAAATTTGCTTCAAAAATTTGAGCTTCTCCTTGAAAACGGAATTTATTCGATGCTATTTTTTCAACTGTAACTTTGCGAAATCGTTGATTAGCATATTTCTCCGCAATTTCCTTTTTGGTTTTTATAGGATTATCTATTTGAGTTGAATCGCCGGAAATCAATACGTCATTTACCTTTAATTTTTCATCCTCTTTTTGATGATCATTACACGAAAAAAGAAGCAATATTATAAAACACGTTATAAATTTCATAGAAATAGATTTTCGTTTAAATCGATACATTCCTTAAAATAGTTCAAGTCTAATTAATCCGCTTAAACGTAAAGACCTTTAATACAAGAAATGTGATGTAGAGACGGATATCTTATCGGCTTTTTTGTTTTTTAATTGGTGTCTAAAATATCACTTTTCACTGGAACGCAGGCTATTTGCGCTTAACCGCTGTAATCTTTATAGGAGTTATTTTAACTAATTCTTAAAAGTTCATTTTCGATTGTTCTCCAATTATCTTTGGTAACAAGTATAGAAGCTTTTTTACAATGTATAAGAAAATTTAATGTTTTGAAATAGTCTAAAATGTTCTGGGTGGAAGACTGTTCAAAATCCAAAAATTCTATATTTAACAATTTTAAAGTTTCGTTAGTAATATCAACAGAATTATCTTTCTGATATCTTTTTAAAACGAGATTAATGTACTTGCATATTTTACTTTCTATTTCCAGTTTATCTAAAAGTTCAATATATAAACTTAGGTGATGTTTTATATCAACTTTCTTTTCAATAATCCATGAGAAGTCAATAATTCTTCCAAGCTCATTATCAATATTGCTTATTATGCCAATAAGCATCTTTGTGCCTTTATATTTATCAATATTAGAACAGAATACTAGAACTAGAAATAAATCTGTAAATTTATTTTTTAGAGGTCGTTCATAATCATTGTCTATTAAGTTTATAGTTTTAATAAAAGTGTCTTCCTCTTTTATTAAAACTTTTGACCTTTCAGAAACTGCATTTAACAACTTATCTGAACCAGTTTTCATAATACCAGATAAAAGAATAAAAATTTCTCTCCATTTAGAATTACCCAAATGCTTTTTCATTACATCATCTAATAATCTATAATCGTCAATATATTTAGCTACAAAATATTCTTGAAAAGTTAAATGAGAGAAAGAATATATATTTTTGGCTCTCTCTAATAATATACCTTGTTGAATTGAAATGGCTTTTAATATGTCGGAACCATCTAAATATTTTGGAGCATTTAAGTTATTACTCATAAATTCTGATATAAACTGAGACAAATCAATCTTGTTAAAAAAATATTCCTCTTTTATATAATAATTGTAAGCAATATGAGAGAGTAATAATTCTTCGAACGGTAAAGTCATGTCTTTATAAATAGGATTATTATGAATCCTTTTAGAAGCATTCCATTCTTTTAATTGAACATCAATAGCTTCTTTATATAATAATGACCGATTGGAAGGAAAATCCTGTTGATAATTATAGACTAGACACAACAGGGTTAGCATTAGAGGCGATTGAGCTAGTTCCATTGTAGCATGCATGTCCGGACTTGAAAGTTTTTTCCAACATTCATCTGAGATATCTTTAAAATCTCTATTTTCTTTACTTTTCTCTTTAAACCATTTTTTAATAAAATTCTCAATTTGTTTTCTATCAAAATTGGCAATTTCAATATTGGTAAAATTGTTTAAGCCTCCCTTATAGGCTGCTATTCTGCAAGAAACAACAAATTTGTTGCGAGAATATTTGTCGCTAAAGTCACGAATTTCATTTAACGTTTTTGCTTCTAGATCTTGTGGAATTTCATCCAAACCGTCAAATAGCAAAAGTAATTTTCCCTCTTTCAAACTCTTTTCAAGAAACTCGGGTGGGTTTGGGAAATTAGCTATATCGAGTTCATTTAATATCAATTGATATAGATCATTTTCATTATCAATATTTTTAAGTTCTATTAATACTGGGAGGAAATTTTTCAAAGCCTTGTTTTGCCCTTTAAGACTTTCAAAACCAATTTTCTTTAAATATGTAGACTTTCCGCCGCCTGGAGCACCTAAAACCATTAGCCTATTTTCTCTTTCCACAGTTTTAATCCCATCAGATTTATTTTCTTCAATGACTTGTAAACTCCTATTGGTTTCAAGACTTTCCTTAAAGGACTCCATTAACTTGATTATGGATGCATATCTATCGTTTCCATTGGAATCTAACATTTCAATATCAATAAATACGTTGTTTAAATGCATTGGTTTACTCATTCCTAAAACTTGAATATGACCATATCTATTAAAAAAATTTATCAAATATTTTGTAGATATACTATGGAAATAGTTACTATTATTCTTAACCTTCTTATTGATTAAATCTTTGACATCACCTCCGAACGATTTTGAAATTTCAAAAATTAATTTCCCAAATTGTTCTGCACTTTCTTGAATTATTTCATCCATTTTTTATATAAAAATTTGAGGTATTGAGTACAACTCGTTATACTTTATCTATTTTATTTCACAAACTCAACTTGTTCAGGGATAAGAATATTTTTAAAATTCTTTCTATTCTGAAATTAGAATCTATCCTACATCATACACTCTCAACAATCCCAATTTATCCATTGTCTCTAATTTTTTAAGAAATCATGAATCGCCAATAAAACTCCATTTTTCTAAGAACTTTCAACTATGGAAATTTCCTCCTCCGTTAAACCATAAAGCCGATAAACAAGTGGGCGAGATTTTGGGATCTAGACATCGGACTTTAAATTGATAATGATACATTCAATCTATTTACCATGTTTATATATACGATACTTTTTACCATCAGATTTCTTAGAACTAATAATCCCTTCCCTCTCTAGAGTTTCCAATAAAATTGTTGTGTCTCGATCTTTAGGGATTGATGGTCTTGAGGAACTATCAGCCAACTCCTTAAAAGGACTTTTCATATTGCTCAGATAAGATTGCATTTGTTCCTTAGATAATTTACCAGAAATTCGGTTAAAAAGTTTGATGGAACGATCAATTTTCAACTGAACATCAAGAAGTAGAAAAATAATTTCAGTCGGCACATAAAATTCCTTCTCATCTATAAGTAGGCTAGCTATAATTTGAAGCAACTGAAGATCATTATTAAAGTTTGAAGATTCTTGAAATTTAAATAGTTCCGCTTTTTCAGAACTGCTGAATTTGGAAGTAGTTAAAACCTGTTTTAATTCTCTTGTGTTAATTTTGTATTTGTCTGGATCATTTAAAAAATCAAATGAAAATTTTTCCAATAGTACAATAACTAAAGATGGAGCTTCCTTCCGCAGTTCATTTAAATTATCTTCCGATAATAAAAGAAGACCTTGGTCAATTAGAATTTTAATTTTCTCCTCTTCAATGTTTTCTAAAACAAGATTATCATATTTTAGGAATTTTCTAATTAGGAGATCATATTGTTCATTATTTATTTTAGAACTATTTAATATAAGAACTTCTAAATTTTCAACAAGAAGGTTTTCTTCCGTTAATGTTTGTTTACCCAGGGCTTCAGCAACTTCCCTTATATTCAAGTAATTTATTATAAGTTCTGGCAACTCTATGGGTGTCTTAGATTCGAAGAATTTGTGAACAAAATAATCCAAATTAATCCAGCTAGGTAGCAACTTTTGTTCATTGAACAAAAGCTTTACAAGTTCAAAATTTTCAACTTCTGAAACCTTGGAAATTTTTGTGATTTGCTTTTGTATTAAACTTACTTTATTATCAAAAGTAATGGACGCAGAATTAAGAAGTATCAAATAATATTGCTCATCCTCCACTTCATTCTGTGGAGTTTTCAAAGTTATAGAACTAACATATTTATCCAAGTTGTCTTGAACATATTGGTGCATCTTACTTAATAGGGGATCTTTTGAAATAATAGAATAAGGGCATTTTAAAAAATTTTCTCCCTTACTTTTAGTTCTGTTTTCATGTAACCCTACAAGCATTGATTGGGTAAATGCGTAATGATTGTTATCATAAATAAAATCTAGCATTTCATTATTGGTCCCTTGGAAATTAATGTTTGCCAGTTTTATTTCAGATCCTTTTAATATCTTTTGTAATCTGTCTTGGTTTTCAATCCTATTTAAGAAATTATCATCACTTATTATTTGTGCTTTAAAGTGGGATTTTTCGATCATCTCATGAAGTATTGGTAAATCTGCATATTTAAGAAGCAACTCATATAATAACTCTTCTTGATCTTCTGTTTTGGCACCAAAAGTCAGAAATTCGTCCCATAGTAATATATTACGATGTGATATTTCTTGGATGAATATTTTCAGATTAACCGAATTAGAAATAAAATAAATGATATAATTTAAAGCGGCTTCCTCACATTTAGCAATTGAATTAAATAATAAATCTTTTTCAGCTTTATATCCATTCTGAATCAATAAAAAATCTGTTAAATCTTTATTATAAACATGTTTTGATTCCAAATTTCGCTGATTGAGAAATCCAATAACACCTACGATTTTATCAAGCTTTATATCAAATTCCAGATTTTTGGAATTTTTTACATCTTGAATAAATTTAAAATCATTTCTCGTAATCCTTTCTTCATAGAAGATTGATATGTATGTAAAGTAGTCTTCATCAATAAATCCATTAGTTACCAAAGATTTTAAAAGCCCTCCTTTTTGATTTACTATTTTTTCAAGCTCCCCTTTTACTGTTTCTTTTTGAGAAATAGAAGTGAGATAATTTATGAGGGTATTATCAATTATTTTCTCCGTGATTACCTCACTTAAATTGGCTTTGTTAACTTCTGATATTTTAGTTTTAAGTGCGGAAATTTTATTTCTATTAATTGAAATTTGGTTATTGGACCTACTGGAAATTAACGACTCACGTTCCTTATACGACCTTAACGAATCAACTTTTTTTTCTATTTCTTCAAATCTGATTGGAAAATCTCGTGCTCCGTGATTCTGAAAAACATATTTTACCCGATTATGAATCAGTGCATCAAAATTTTCTTCTGTCTTCATTTCAACAATCGATAAATTTCGATGTCCAAGCCAAAATGACTTAAAACTAAGATTAGGATTACTTTCAAGACTTTCGACAAAATGCAATAGATAAATAGAACGAAGTTCTTTTAAATCTACAAGAAAATGTTTTTCAATTTTCTCAACTTCACTTCTTAATTCTAAAATTTCCTTTTCCAATTCTTTCCCAAAATCAGCTATTATTTCTACTTTCTTTTCAAAAAGAGCGTGCAATAACCCCTGATTTTGGGATAGAAGTGCAAAATCATCTGGCAAAAGATTTTTGTAAATAATAACAGCCAATATCTTATCTCGACTCACATCTGGAATCTTGGAATCATATATTAAAAATTCATTAAATATGTTAAGTAAGAGCCGCATATCATCAATGTAAATTGCTAACTCGTTAATTAATGTGTTGCTCACCTCCAAATGATGATCTTTTTTTATTTTAAGCAACTTGTCTATAGAATTATTCACATTAACAACCGGAATAATAGGTAAAATGAAATCAAAAAATTTGGTTCGATCTTTTTTATTCTTAAACTGATCATCTTTTATGGCATATATAAACACAATATGTAAACTCTTCGTGATTTCAGAGTTGTTGAGAATAAGATTAATCTCTCGAAGCTTCGTGAAAATTTCAGTAGTCTCAAATCGATCAATATCTTCTATAATGACAACTTGATATTTCGTTTTTTTAAAAAAATAGATTATTTCATCTATATATTTATTGAGCACTGATAAATCATCATTTTTTTTAGCCAAATCAACCTCTAAATTTTTTACGCTCAATTTATTTAAAGTAAGACTTTTAAGTCTCCAAAGGATAAGAAGAATTACTGTTATACCTGAAATTACAAAACTATTAGAGATTTGTTTATTTGTCAATTCCCATCCTAAGGAAGTGTTGATTTCCTTGAAAAAGAATAAGGATAATGATAGCACGAAAAAAACTATTGGTATTGCAAATAGGAGATATTGAAAAGTTAAGTTTTCCGGTATTTTGCTGAACCGAGAATTTGGGATTTTATTATCCCTTACATTATAAAAAATTTGTTGCAAAATACTTTCTTCAATCTCCTTTATAGTATCTTTAGTAACATCGGTTGTGTCAAAATCTTTAAAAGTGGCAAGAGATAGAGAAAGGAAATTAAATTTATGATTATAGTGTGCAATAAAATTTTTAATAACACTACTTTTTCCTGAACCGTAATATCCGGTTATGGCGATATTTTTAATGTCTTCATTTTTCCTATTACTCAGAGCCCAATCCAGAGCCTCATGATAAATTTTAGGATTGTCAATTTCTACTGTTGGAGCAAGAGATTTGAATCTTGAAGATTTACTCGTTTTAGTCAATGAATCAATCATTGCTTGACATGATTTAATGATTTTTTTTAGGAGTTTGATTTTGGTATTCTTCATATTCTAATTGGCTTCTATAATCTCGATTTCCTCCTCCGTCAAACCATAAAGTTGGTAAACCAACTGGTCGATTTCAGTTTTTAACCTTAAGGCATCCAATTCTTCATCTTCTTTTTTGATCAATTGATTTACTTTATAGCTTATTTCTTTATGTAAGTTGGTGTTGTAAACTACTGGAAAGGTTTCAACATACGCTTTTGACATTGAAAAATATCCACCTCTCATTTTTGAGACAATAAAATCGAAATAGAATTTTGCAACACTAGAATTTAGAACACCCATTAATCCTGAATCAAACATTGGAGTAAAAAAGCAAGTTTTATTCAAATAAAAACCAGAAGGCACTAAGCAGAACTGGTTGTCTTGAGATGTTTCGGGCCATACCAGTTTGTTCTTTTCAAATTCTTCATAATAATCACAAGCTCTTAGCTCCCACCAAAATTTCCCTTTATCAGAACGTTTCTTGGCCTTATCTTCAAATTTTTCGAGGTGTTGCATAATAGCTGGAAATGCTTTACTGATTTGAAGAAAAGCTGCATTTTCGTTTAATTCCCCGAACAGTTTATGAGTTTGTCCGTTTTTAAAAAGAATAAGATACTTATTACTTTTAGGTTTTTGATATTTCTTAATATCTCGTCCAGCTAAAAAAGGTTTTATTATATCAGCAGATTTTGGGTCTTCCTTTATTAGGTTATCCTTAATTAGCTCATCGATAATAAAGGCTTCGTTAAGTCCTGTCAAGATTCCTCTATTAATAGTTCCATTTACATATGCTCCGAATGGTTTTCCTTCCTTACGTAATTTTTTCAAGAGATTCTGCACTTTTATATCAGTAAGGCTCCATCCATTGCTTTGGAGAAGTCTACTATCTACTAGAAATAACTTATCAATCAGAAAGTGACCTAATTCATTCTCAAAAGAAAGCGTCTCTATATTTGCGCTTTGAAAATAATGATCTGCTGTTGATTTATTAACTTCTAATATACAGGGATAAGTAGTTGCTTCTTCAAAAACTGGAAGGTCTCCAAAATTCAATATTTTTTCAATTTGAAATTTTAAAAGATACTTGCGCAAATTCAAACCATATCCAGCTCTCATCCATTTGTTGGGAAGAATATAAATAAATTGCCCTCCTTTCCGAAGTACGGAAAGACCTCTTTCCACAAAATAAACGTAGAGATCAGCTGTTCCTAAATAAGTTTTATATATGATTTCAAGATAAGGCTTCACTACTTTTAATTCCTCCTGACGTATATAAGGCGGATTCCCAATCACCACATCAAAGCCAATATAATCCCCTGCATCATCCAGTACTTCCGGGAACTCAAAGCGCCATTCAAAAGCGTTTTCGTAGATTTTGTTATCCTTGATCTCCTGAATTTCGATTTCCAGTTTTTTGCTGTCTTTGGAGAGTTTTTCCAGCTTTTTGTTCCAAGTGGCCTTTTCCCGCTTGGACATCTCGAACATCTGAGTTTGGTTGGTCAAAAGGAATAACTCCCCTTTAACTTTTTGCAGGCGTTTTACCTTGGGATCGTTGGAGGAGATCTCGCTCCTAAAGTCATTCTTGATGTCATGAATGATCTTTTCCATCTCCCGCTTCTGTTCCTTGTTTTCGGCATTACGGTAGGTGTCTACAGCCACACGGTAACTGTCAATACTCCATTTGCTCTCCTTCAGCGCCTTGCTTAAATCGGCATCCAGATCGAAGCGACTGATAAGGGAATTCCCACATTTGATGTTGATATCTATATTCGGCAGCGTTTCCAGCTCCGTTTCGTTCTTGTAGTAAGCGTTCTTTAGCAATTCAATCCACAATCGAAGTCGGCAAATCTTAACTGAATTCGGGTTGATATCTACCCCAAAAAGGCAGTTTTCAATGATTTGCTGCTTTTCATGAAAAAGTGCTTCTTGTATTCGCTGGCTTTCTTTTCCGGAGGGATTGTATTCAAAGAGCTCGCCATCTTCATCGGTTACAATAAGTTCATCGTTCACCACTTCCACTTGGTATTCCTTGAGACGCCTTCCTGAGCGATCCTGCAGAATATTCAGATCGTTTTTAATTGCGATCATCTCATTGAGCGCAGAAACCAAAAAATGGCCCGAGCCAACAGCCGGATCACAGATCTTCAGGCTATTAATAAGCTCATTGGCTTCCTTACGGTCTTCTATATTATCATACAATTCTTCCAGATCTTTACACGCCCAGCCTTTGGTTTCATTGAACTTTTGCACCACCGCTTTCCTGATGGTCTCTCGGCACATATACATCGTAATAAACCCTGGCGTAAAGAAAGAACCGTCTTTATAACCATTAATCTTTTCAAAAATAAGTCCTAGTACAGAGGCGTTGATTAGTGTCTTGTTATCTTCCTGGATGCTCTCCCCTCCTTCACTGCTAAAATCGTAGGAGTTTAGGAATTTAAACAAATATTCCAGCGCATTGATTTCGCCGCTGCGCTTCTTTCCTTTCTTGTCCTTAAGAACCGTTCCACTGTAAATCGGTAGCATTTTATCATCCCGAAGGTTGCTAATAAACAGGGTTGCATGTTCTATATCTGTAGGTTCAAAAAGGGAACTGTTGAGATATGGTACCTTTTCAAAAAGCACTTTTACATCTTCATTTCGTTCAGAATGTTTTCTCGCCAGTACCTGAAAGAACAAACTATTAAGATCATCGTAATTATGGATCCTGTCCAGGCTTAAAAATTCGTAGGATTTATCTCCCTTCTGATAGGTGAGCAACTGTGCTTCCAGCAGCTTAAGGAATAATATCCTGTTTAGCCAAGTAATGCTTAGCTCTAGGCCTACATTAAAAAGCCGATCTTGGTGGGAATCACCAAATTGAGAAGCATTCGGCAATTGCCCAATTTTATCCATGCTGTCCAGTTGGATAATGGCATTTTCCAGAAAAGAACCGGTATTACGGTTTCCTTCTTTATGGCGTTCAATTAATTTCTTTCCGCCCTGTTTGGTTTCGGTGAGGCCAATTATATGCAACAATTCGCCATAAAACCGTTTATCAAGGCTGTTACTGTCATTGATAAATGGGAGTTTTAGCAGATGTTCGGGAGATAAAAGTTTGAAAAGGGCGATTAGCTTATTATCATCCTTGGGGTTATTGTTCCGCAAGGGCTTTTCATAGTTTCTGATATCAAAATAGGTGAATTCCACCTCGTGTTGCATTTCAGAAATAAAAGGTTCGGCTATTTCTTTGTAGAAAAAATCGGTAGTTTTTCCTGCTAGTCTTCCAGCTTCAAAATCTATAAACTGGCTTACCAGCCGCTTGTTTTGTGCAAAGGCCTTTTCAAAAATATTGGCATCAAAAATAAACCACTCATTGATATTAGTGGCGACCACATATTTTACTTCAAGATTCTTCTGTGATATTCGCTCCCTTAAATAATACAACACCAACTCCTGAAAAGCTTTTACGTTTAACTTTTCTTTGCTGAGCATCTCTGCCCTGTTTGTTGGTTTTTTTGCTTCAATAATAACACCAACGCTACTCTTGGCTTTGTTGCCATTATGGATAACAAGATCTGTTCGGCCTTTTGTATTTATAAAATGAGCAGGTTCGTAGTATGTTTTCTTAAGAAAATCTGTGACTAAGTTCTTGTGGAATTCTTCACTTTCGGTATCATTAGTCCTATCCAGTAATTGAATAAGATTCTCTTTGAATCGTTCGATCTGTGATCGGTTAGGCTTTACCTTTAAAAATGCCTTGTTAAGTGCTTTACGCGGCTTAAGTATATTTGTATTCCCTGAATTGATTGACTGTTCTGTCTGCATGCAGAAATGGGGGTTATTTTTATTAACAAGAAGCTTGTAGGGATGCTCTTGTTTCACACCTTGTTAATGAGTTCTTAAAAATATGAATTTTTGGGAGATATTTTTAAAAAACAGAATAAGAATTATCAACCCAACTTACCAGAGCAAAGTAAATTGGATAAAAGTCATATACTGAATCTACTTAATTGATGTTTCTGTAAAATAATTTATTAAAACCTCTCATTGATTTCGCATATTATATAATTTAGACATCTGATTCTCAAGTATTTTCAAGGCTGCACATTGTCATATTTGGTAAGGAAAAAAAATTACATTCTCTATGATCATGAAGGTTTTAAGGTTCTATTCATATTCAAAAATTGATTAAATTGTATGTTAAAAATTTCAATATGTGTTATCGCACAGAATTAAATTCTAAGTTATCTGCCATTGAGAGATCATTTGATGCTCGGTTCATAGAGCCTGAAGCCTATTCCCCCTTGGGTGAGATTAATGCTTTCACGTTTATTAAAACCCCAGTTATTACAGATGAAAATCAAGGAGAAATCCAATTGTATAATTGGGGTTTAATTCCATTTTGGGCAAAGGATGATAAGATTAAAAAAATGACTCTAAACGCAAGAATTGAAACAGTTACCGAGAAACCTTCCTACCGAGAGTCAGTAAGAAACCGCTGCCTGATTATTGCAGATGCCTATTATGAATGGCAATGGCTTAATGCTAACGGTAAGGAAAAACAGAAATTTTTAATTAGACGAAAAGATCAGGAAATTTTTGCATTTGCAGGAATTTATTCAAGTTGGAAAAATCCCACAAACAATGAACTTGTAAACTCCTACTCTATTGTTACAACCGAAGCCAATGAACTAATGAGTAAGATACATAACAACAAAAAAAGGATGCCCGTAGTGCTAAAAGAAAAAGATAGAAATAGATGGTTAGGTGGCGAAGAAGTTAGAAGTTTTGCTTTTCCGTATGATGTTAATCTAGAAGCTAGAGAAGTTTAAATTTGAAATACTTAAATCACATTATTAATTCAATCTTCGAAATAAATTAATTGAGTACTAATATTACTTATCAATCTAACTAAAGCCAAAAATATAATATTTTATATATTCCATTCTAAATATTAAATTCCTACCACTATTTCAAGTTGAATTGTTTCAAAATTTTCCTCTCAAACCATATTAAATTTATCTACACCTCATGCATTCCCCTTAAAAATAATTTTATTGCTGAAAAGGTTTTTCTTCCGCATCAATATAAAATCTGAAATGATCATCAGAATCATCAGTAAAAGAAGGTTGAATAATTAGGATTTCAGTGGTGACTTTTCGTTGTGGAATAAAAAGAATCGTTGGGTAAACCCCATCTGGAGAACTACAATTGTATATCATTATGGGCGGAATTGTCTGTTTTAACTCCTTGCTCAGAATTTTTAAAGTTTGAAGATCGTATCCAAAGTTAGTCTCTGTTTTAATTAGAATCGTTTCCTGTTCAATTGTTATAGTCCTATTTATAATTGACTTTTCTCCAGATTCCAAATTTTCTGTCATTGGAGAATAATAGATATCCTGCCCCAAGAAAGAAGATGTATAAAAAAGAATTATAAATGCTAGAACGATTTTCATAAGGATCATTGGACACTCTAAATTAGTAAAAATAGTCTTGCACTGGAAATACCACAATAGAGGATCCTAATATTCAAAAAAACAATGTTTCAGCTAGAAAAATTCTAAAACATTTTTTCTCTAACTCCACTCTCTGTAACCTTCCACATACCTTCATCCTTAATAAGTTTAAAGATCTCCGGTTTTTCCTCATAAGCGGTAGTGAATTTTACCCACGCATTGTTTCCATTAATGCTGTCGCGAATCAGATTAAAATTTGACTTTTTAACAGTATTCTCCTGAGTAAACAGTTCTTGCACATTTAGGAAAGATTCATAACTTTCAGAAGTAGTGTATTTCTTTAAGTCTGAATTTTGCTTTTGGTAAAAACTTTCTACCACAGTCTGAGCAGTTTCAGCAGGGCTCATTTGAGATTCCCCACAGGAAATAAAAGTGGTCAGAATCAAAATAAAAATTGAATTTCTCATGATAAGTTTTAATTAGGACTATTTATAAAACGCTGTTTAACTTTCAGTTTTAAATTTCGTTCACCATTTTTTTCGTTGAGATCTAGCATAACCACTTTATCATCTGCAATAGAAAATTTTGGCAGTACATAAATAAATCTGGCAGATTGACCTTCCTTAATTATCTCAGGCATTTGAAATTTCAGGGATGGCTCTTGAACCAGTTTTTGCATAGATTTCCTTTTTCCATTCTTCTCAGTTTGCACCGATAGTTCCAGAAAGTTTACTTCATAATCTATAGTAGATCTATTTTGAATTTCTAGCACAAAAAACAATTGCTCCTTCTCGAATACAATATTTTCTAAGCTTAGAACAATATCATTTTTTCGCTTTTTAATCTTTCCAATACCTTGCTTCTTTTCAATTAAATAAGAACAAAACTTCCTGAAATAATTTTCATTAGAATAGGATATGCTTTTAGCTGAATCCTCCTTCAAACCTTCATCTTTCTTGATGTCTTCATTATCTTCAGAAACCGGAATAACATTGCCTATACTATTGGATGCAGCAATAAAATAATTCAGTTTTTTAAGATCGTTGGAATACTTTACAATATACGAAAAAATAGCTCCTGAATCACTGATTACAAGCAAGTTACTTACTCTTCCAGGTGTGGCCTGCAGCAATCCGAAATGTTGTTCTTTCTCCCGATTATAAGTGAAAACAAAATTTTCTGAACCTGTAATTCCTTGCTGAATAGGAGAAGGAAAAAATAAGGCTACATTCTTATGATCATTAGCGTAAATAGTGTCCAATTTTAGACTCTGGCTGTATAATTTGAGCGAGGACAGAACCAATAGTATTATTAAAATTGCATTTTTCATTTCTTAAAAATTTAGTTTTTATAAGTTTTAATTAACCTGTTTTAAAATGAGCTTATAGTTATTGGTAATAGTCACTTTGATATTTTTATTATTTCTCTGAAAAATCTTTTTGATCCCTCCTACCTGCGGAACTCCTGCAATATTAATATCATCCACCACATCGCCAATTACTTCTCTAGTGGCATCTGCTCGAAAACTGTTCTCTATATAAATACCCTCACTTCCATCCTGAAGATCGTAAGCTTTCAGTTTTACCGGATGCTGATTGATATTCTCAATTTCGATGATCGCACGGTTGGGCTGAAAATGGATAAACCCATAAATAAGACTGTTCTTTTTAATAGCCAATCCATCGATTACTGTTTCTTTTACCAACCTCATACGCAATCGGCTATTCACCATAACCATTTGCTCCCCATCCACTTTTGCATAAATAAATTCTTCAGATTTTGGGATGGTTACAGTAGTATTCTTCAGCGGATTTGAACTAAAAAACAACTGATGTTCCAGGCCGATTTCCTTGCTGGCAATCTTATTTTCTTTATTCTGAATAAATGAGGTGTCCACAATTACTTCAGTAGAATTGGCCTTTTCAGTTACACTATTACGATAGCGGTTTTCAGTATAATTAATCCGTCCAGAATTATAGATGCTGTCCACAATCCGCTCTTTTTCCTTTTCCCTTAAATCAGGATCATAAAAACCAAGCGAATCTATCAGTTTTTCATCATAGATGCTTGGCGCGTTGGTTTCCCTTACCTCCTTAAGTGCATTGACCGCATCCAGCTTAGATTTGTATTCTTTCTGATCCTGTTTCAATTCAGGAACTTCAGTTTGTTCGAGGGTTTCAGACTCACTATCCCCATCCCCCATCACAATAACAGAATATGATATGATGAATATGAGGATCAATGCCAGCACACTCCCGAATACGATTTTGTTTTTCTCAATTTTCATTAGTTATCTTTTTTAAAGTGTTTTCAAAATAATTTGTGATTAGCAGTCCGTGGGTATTATTTGGGAAGTTCCTATCAACTTTAATCAGGTTTCCGGTGGAAACCAGTTCATAAGTATCCACAATAGAACCCCTATTGATTTCAAAAACTGTAGTAGTCCTGAATTGGTAAGGTTCCACTTCCAGATCTACTTCAGATTCTATGCTTAGAACATTCTGTACCAAAGAATACTGAAGCAAACGATTATAGACGCCATCTGCCTTTTTCTGACGGTATAAATTATCTACCGAACTATTCCCAAGCCATAGTGCTTTTTCAAGATTTCGTTCATAATTGCTAGCATCGATATCATAAAAATAGCGATGGAATAATTCCAGATGCGCCAGTGCCTCCACCTTCAGATTTTCTTTCTGACTCACCCATTTTAAAGGAATTACAGCTCCGTCGGAATTAATAGCAAAAGCATTATTTAAGGCCTCCTGATTTATTTGAAAAACAATCCATGCAGAAATTGAGGTGGAGAAAAATGCCATCAGAACAACGCTGATCACTACGAACCGATTGATTTTAAGTACCGAGTAAATATTTTTATAAGGTGTTTTCATTTCTTAGTTATTAATCTTTTTAAGATGTAAAGAGTTTAAGGGTGAATGAAGTTGCACGGGTATAAAGCTTGAATTTTAGAAATACGATAAAACCAATTGAGCCGGCTTCTACAATGATTTTTATAATACTATTATCTGATGATGAGCCCAGAAGGTTTGACCAAAAATTAATGTTGATCTCTGAATAAAGCGTATTCACGAAAATATTTACCAGAAAAAATGCCGGTACAAGCATGTACACCCCTGCATACAGTCTGAAAAAATTATAGGCCATCGTGCGGAATTTTTCAAAAACAGCGAGACTGATCACCAAAGGAAAAAAAGCTTGCATGATCCCTAGTAAAAAATACCTTTCCGCTAAAAACAACGGGTAAATAAAAAGATCCAGAACCCATAAAAACAGCCCTAAAACAAAAGAGATAACCTTTACCGGGTATAATGGAGTTACTAGGGCTTCATACAATAATGCCATTGCTTTCTTCGCAGCTTCCAGTGCACCTACGTCCTGTTCAATATCTATATCTTGAAGCTGCAGAGGGATGAGCGCGGGTGCCGTATCCCGATAATTAGATTCAACAGCCACCAAGATTCCGTCAAAAACTCCTAACACTTGGGTTGAAAAAATGACCAGCAGAACAACCGCAAAATTTTTAGCAAGTTCCCCGGGACTCAATCCCCAGGTGTAGCCTGAATTTTCCGCAATGCCTTCATTGTATTTTTTTAGAATATTCACCAGAAAAAATAGTACGCCAAGGCTTTTCATCCCTGTAATGGTATATTGGGAGAAATCACTGCTTTTTATAGTTTGAAAAACAGCGTCTACATATTCGAGCCCGATTCCTAAAAAAATAACTGCAGCCATGGGTTAGTAATTTGATTCCCTGTTATTGATCTTGTCCTGCATTTCCCTAAATGAAATTATATCCTGATACCTTAAGATCTTTTGATTGATCTCCGCTACCATCTCTTTCGAGCTGAGTTCTTTTTCTTTAAGAATAATCGCTCGTTCCGCATCGGTCATTTTTAAATAGTCGCTGGAAAGAACTTCATCAATAAAATCCAGGTCTTCCAGGGAGTTGTTGATGATGGCGTTGAACGAATCAGAGATTCGAGTAACTTCTTCGGCTTTGATATACGGAGAGTTGAGAATTTCCCGAAGGTCATCCCGAACTACATTGAAAAGACGCTGATTATTTTCTGTGATCTCGCGTACAGCTTTCAACTGCTTGATTACGCTGTTTACTTTTTCCAGATTTTCCTTCTGTTGTTTTAGAAAATCTACCGTTTTAAGCAATTGCGATGTCTGTTTCGCCGATTCTATCAGCGATTTGGCCAGGCTTATAAAATTAGTGTTATCATAAACTGGCATTCCCTGAGCCGCAGCACGGCCAGGCATTAATAAGACAATGGTCATTAAGACTAAAATGGTCTTAATTTTAATTTTGCTCACGACACTCTTAATCTTTAAGTGTTCTTGAATTTTCTGTGAAATTTTCATACTACTTGATTTTTGGATTAATAAATTCTGTGATTGCTTTTTCCATATTCTGATGCTTTTCATAAAGTGACATTATTTCTTCATTTTCGACACCATCAGTCAGGTAGGCAGCATAAACTTCTTTAGGAACTTCCAGACGGAACACATTGCTCTGCTTTCCTATCTTGATAAATATTTCGGTGTATTTTCTTGGGCCTGTAAGGTTGTTTTTTATGGACTTAAGTTGATTTAGATCATGACTGGAGAGGTTAAGTCGTTTCTGCAGTTCATCATATCCTTTTTCATTATGAAGGCTGTAGATCACCTGAGTGTTTTCCAAGATGCTTGCTGAAACGGAATTATTCGGAAGCTGGTTGATGGACTGTAGGATAATACCAATTGCCCCATTCTGCTTCCGGATTGCCTGATAGTAGAATTCCACGCTTTCCAATACATTCTCGAACTTCAGTTGCTTCGCGAACTCATCAAAAAGGATGATCCCCTTCTCTGCCCTATTTTTCCAGATGGTACGCTGAATGGCCGATTTTATCAATTTCAGCATTACAGAAAGGACCTCTTTATTATCCTTTACTTCATCCAGTTCAAAAACAATTAGCCGTTTATCTTCAATTTTATAGGTCTGATCTTCTCCTGCTTCAAAAAGAAAACTATAAAGACCATCTCCCACATATTCTGACATGATGTGCAGGAAGTTTTGAATGTTGAAATAATCTGAATGGATACTTAGATCCGTAAGCAGGGTTTTCTGATTGTTTTCTATAAACCGATAAAAACTCTCCAAGGAATGCTGGCTTGGTAAAGTCTGATAATAATGAAGCAGAATCTTTTTAGCGGAAACCGATTGACTTCGGCTAATTTTTACATCTGAAGCAAAAAGTTCAAAAATAAAGACCGATAGATCTTCCAGCCTTTCCGGACTCAAATCATCCAGGCTACTTATATAAAATGGATTTATTCCTAAATTTTTACCGCTCTCATAACGTAGAATGGTATATTGGCCAGGATATAATTTGGCAAATTTGGTATAGGAACCACCAAGGTCAATAATCACTAAACGCACTCCGGTTTCGAAATACTGACGGAGGATGTTATTGGCTAGGAAAGATTTCCCTTCACCCGTGGGTGCGAAAATGGCAAAGTTCCTTGCTTTAATCCGTTTTTTCTTCTCATCCCAAACATCTTTAAGTACAGGAATATTAAACTCTCGATCATTGAAAATAACCCCTGTGAAATCCGATTTATAGTTGGTGTTATTAATAAACAGGCAGAGTGCATGTTTAAGATCGGTTACATACAGATCTTCATTTGAAAAATTGGGGGAAAAGCAGAAAAAGCTATTCAGAAAATAATTCTTACGCTCTTCCCCTCCCGGTGAGTAAGGAATGATATCGAGTTCCTTGAATTCGGTCTTTATCTTAGAGGCTATTTTTTTGAGCTCTTTAGATTCCGCAGCCCAATAAATTACATTTAATTGTCCGCGAATTATGCGTGAGCTGTCATCAGCATTGATCTGTTCCAGAATCTGCTGGATCTTTTTAAGCACTACTTTGTTCTGCGATCCGAAATTGGAACTTTTACTAAGCTCTTCTATTTTCTTATCCAGAAGTTTTCGCCATTTCTGTTTATCATCTAAATAAATAAGCTGGTTTATAATATGGTTCTCATTCAAAGTAAGACCGAGACCGTCTATAAATCCTTGGTGAAACTTGAAATCGTCTGAGGTAAAATGTTCATTGGTCTTACTGCTTTGAACGTTTTCTCCAAAACATAGCTCACTATTCACGGCCAGAACATCAAAATAATTTTCTCCAATATGGATGTGGGATTTATCTAATAGAATATCAGCATCGAAATCCTGATTAAATCCGTTGAAATAAGTGTTACAGATTTCCTTGATTTTTTCGGAAGAAAGTGGTAAAAGTTGAAGCTTACGGCTATTATTTATATAGGAAACCGAATCGCTTACAGCTCCAATAAAACTATGAACGTTCTCATCCAACTGCTGAGGGATCTGCTTTAAGATATTTCGAAAAGGATTTACAAATTTTGAATTATTTAAAGCCCTGTTCTTGGTGTAGATAAAAAACACGTAACAATCGTGTATAATATAATCCCGCCCCTTAAAATGTTGATAGGTAGCTTTTTCAAGAAAAGTAGTATTGGGTAAGTCTGTAGAGGAATATTTCATTTTTTGATAGACATCCTGTTTATGAACGATGGAACCAACAGGCAAAGACTTTAAAGCCTGAAACCAGCTAGTATGCAGATCCTCAAAATCCTTTTCAGATAAAGAATGGATCTCCGGTAATTTGATTTCATAGCAAAGAGCCACATTACCATTTCCGGTAAATACAATATTCTCCTGAATATTGGCTATAGGTGGATGAGATGTTAGATTAATCCTGCTCATAACTGAAAAAATTTGATTTCTTATTGCTGATGATCTCGGGAAACACCTTTGAATAATGAAATAGCTGAGGAGAATTCGTAATTCTGGTAAGTGCGATATACAATGCGGCATTAAAAATGAATATTCCGACTATCACAGTAAGACTGAATGAAAAAATAACTATTAGCAGCGATCCCACTATAGAAAGCATTATTAGCGCAAAGAGCGAAATGGGCAAGCCCCATATCAGTGCTCTTTTCCTGATGTTTTTATAAATTTCAAATTTCTTCATAGTGTATTGATAATTAAAAGCTTTACAAGGCTTGATTATACTGTGATTGAAATGAGGTAGGTGAAAATGCCCACTACTGCTCCTGCAATTAACACGAATACTAAAACCCTGGTAATACCTTTTTTTAGATCCGCGTTTTCACCAAAAAAATGACCGGCATTAAAGAGGAATCCTACAAGAAATATCACTCCTAAAAGGATGGGGAAAATTGTTCTAACAGTATCAGAAATATCCGATACAGAATTTTCTATTCCACCAATTTGTGCGAAAAGTGGAATAGAAAAAAGAGATAAAAAAAGTGTTGGGTAAATTGATTTTTTCATAATGAACGTTTTTTGATCTGCTCTCGCAGAGTGGTTGATGAGACCACTTGATGATGAATTTTTATGAAATTTATTGTGAAAAGGAAAGGATGGGGCTAAATGTTCAAACTTTAACGTGAGCTCATGTTAAACTTTGGAAGATTGTTAAAAAATAGATTGATTCTTTGAATTTTGTTGAAACAAAGAATCATTTATGGAACTCAGGAAGTCAATATTCAGCATCTTTTTTTTAAGCACTATAGCTTTTTTCCCAATTGAAAATTACTCTCAGACGGTGGAAAAGGATCAAATTACCATTGTTGTAGATCCCGGACATGGAGGAAGTGACCCAGGTGCAATTGGAATCAATGGAAATAAGGAAAAAGAAGTGGTATTGAAAATAGCCCGGAAGATGATAGAAATAAGTAAGTCTTCTCCAGAAAATGGATTTAAAATATACCTCACGAGATATAAAGACAGCTTAATCTCTTTAAATGACAGGACTAAACTTGCAAAAGCTTTAAAAGCCGATGTCTTTATCTCGTTGCACTGTAATCATTCCAATAATCCCAATGCCCACGGACTTGAAGCTTATGTATCCAACATCAGATCCCAGCAGTCCAAAGAGTCGATCCTATTTGCTTACCAAATCCAAAAAGAACTCAGTAAAGAATTGGGATTAAAAAGTAGGGGTGTCAAATTTTCCAATTTTCAGGTACTTCAGGAATCTATTGGATTTTATCCATCGGTGTTGGTAGAATTGGGATTTTTAAGTAATTGGGAAGAGGAAAAATGGTTGAGTAACCTAGAAAATATAAATCAAATTGCTTATTCTATATTAGTTGCTATTCGGGAAAGTTTGGATTTTAGATAAATAAAACGAAATCTTGATTTATCCTGAAGGGTTTTTTATTAATATGGTATATTCGATTGCATACAAAACGTTGGTGTAATTTTGATAGAACTTTGTTTTTTGTCCAATCGAGATGAATCAGAATAAGTGTCTGAAAAACCCAACTTAAACCCCTGGCATTTTCAATACTGAATATCTTGATTAAATCATTGGAATTAAGAAAGAATTATATGTGCTTCTGGCTGGAATGCTTTGTAATATTTTGAAGATTTTGGTGAGGGAAATGAAGAGGACTTTTAGGAAGAAATGAGAATTGGAATAATTGGTATTTCGGGAAAGGTGATTGGTTAGTCAACCGGGAGCTAAAAATAAATCAATAAAATTAAAACCTAAAAGTGGCGTCATTCAAACTGTAATATCCACCTGTGCCTGGATGTTGACTGTAAATTAAAACATCGTGATAATGAGTGCCTTTTTATAGAAATTAAGATTTTGTATATTTATTATGATTAGTTATGAAAATTAAAAAATAGGTTTTAATGGATTGCCAAATACATCGGTATTAAAAGAAGTATCCAGATAGACATTGCAATTAGGCATACGTTCTTTTAACTCAAATGCTTTTTCAAGTATGTTTTCTTCTTTGTCTTCTGAATCCAAAAACACTTCTTTTAGACTTTGATTGTTTAAAAGTTCACATATATCGGTAAGGGTGATTTTTGTTTTGGTGATGTTTAAGCTTAATAAAGATTCCATTTTATTAAAATACGGAATGCTTTCTTTGGTGATTTTTTTATGGTTTCTTAAATACAGAATTTCTAAATCCTTGAACTTGCTAATATGTTTGATACCTGCATCTGTAACCAGTGTTTCTTTTAGATGAATCTCCAAGATAGAAGTAACACGTAAGCTAAGAAAATAGAAGAAATCGTCATCTTCTTCGGAATCTATCCTTTTGAAGGTGCCCCATTCTTTGGGAATATCTTCTGCTTTTTCAATGTGAAAATGCCTTTGCCAGAATTTTTTCTCTTCTTTTGTGAGCTTCATTTTTTTTATAAAATAGTTGTAAATCGATCGCATGTGTGGCTGGGTTTTTATAAATTTTTACTAATTTTTTGACGCTTACCTCCTCATATCTCTCATTAAAGCGGATACTCAGTAATATAACCTCAATACGTGCTCGTGCTTCTTGCAATACATATTGCTTATCACGTTTTGCATTCGCTCTATAAAATAAGGTTTGCAACTCTATGGTCTATTTTTCAAATTTTCGCCCACTATGTACTTGAATTCCTCCAAATCCATTTGTAAAGCGGAAGATAATCAGCAATACATCATATGTTGTTTTGTAAACCGATAAATTATCAAATGTATTAATCCCTAAGGGCGCGCACAGACAACCCTTTATCCTTATTGTAGTTGCCACTACCGTTAACACTACCATTACTGTATTGTAGGAAGCTGATCCAAGCGCAACAACTAGTATTCTCCGTAGAACTCCACCAGTAACCGTACTCACCAATACCATCGAAATTTCCATAGTTGCGCCATCCGCCAGGCAGACCTAGATAACCGCTTTTATTCGTTCCTTTGCCCTTATGCATCCAACCACTTTCGCTTTTCATTTTAGTGCCTGCTTTATCTTCTCCTCCCAAATAGTCAGTTAATTGAGTCCACTCTTTATTACTCGGTATATGCCAGCCAGAAGGTGCCAAGCCACGTGAGTCGCTTACTGCATACCAATTATACAATTTCCCATAGGTGGTGCCATTTTCTGAATCATTTTCGTAGTAGCACCAAGCGGGTTGTTCATTTATTCCAGCATTTTCCCATTCTTTCTTGGATTTGACTTCAGGAATCAAATCACCATTGCTGAACTTGTCCACATTTAGGTTTTCAGCCATCCAGGTTTGATCACCGATTTTAATTTGTTTAAAAGTTTGCGAAAAAAGAGTATTAGTACAAGATATTAGCGCAATTGCAAATCCTGTCATTAAGAAGATTTTTCTCATTTTTTTAAATTTAAAGGTTAATTCTTATTTTTTAATTTTATTAAATCTTCAAAGGCTTTATAAATCTTAGTTTGCTCAACATCTTCATCCACTTCATAATAGATATTGACGTCGTAAGATTCATCTGCTGTTATAAACGCCAATTTCCCTGTAATCGGAATAACGAGTGTTTCAAAATCATAAATTTCAACCACGTCTGTGCCATTGGGCTCAAGACTTATCACTTCTTTTAGGTTGATGGTTATGGTTTGGTTATTAAGGTTCTTTTGTTCATCAAATGTGTCAAATGTCAATGTAAAGATGAAACCGGAAAATATTGCTTTGTAATTGTTTGAAAGTACTATATCCTTGCCATCAAAATCATAGCCTGTCGAGAAAGAGGAATAATAGTCTTGTATATAAATTATTGAATTGTTTTTCACACTTTGTCCTATTAAATTAAAAGAGTAGAATAATAGAATTAATTGGAGTGTTACGTTTTTCATTTATTTTTTTTGTGATTAATGCTATTTAACTTTTTGTAACTCGACACTGTCTTATTTTTTTGTTTAAATTTAATCTTTTACCAAAAAATGGAATCTTAAAAGAATCCCATAACTAAATGCGTCTAAATCTGGCCGATAATCAATCCCTAGTGTCCATTTATCGGTAGGATGTGTAATAAATGCATCATTGTATTCTTTTGTAATTTTATAATATTTTGGAGACAATTCTGTTGTGATATAATCAACAATTCTGTTGAACTCTTTAACCCTATCAGTCATAGTATTAAGTTGCATATAATAGAAATAATCCGAAAGTTTTTCATTTTTAAACGCAAGTGTTTCGATTTGAGGAAATTTCTTCCTTGAATTATAAGATTTATAGCTTCCACCATCAGATGTGTACATATTTTTCTTTCTAAATAGCTCTTCAGCTATTTCGGTATTCTTCAGTCTATAGTCATCCTCTGTCATGCCCATTTTTATTTTGAATGATTTAGAAATACTATCCATAAACATAATGGTTTTCTCTACTTTTTTTGCAATATCTACTTTTGCCTGCATCGTTCTAATAGAACCTGGATGTTTTTTTACAAAATCTTCCTTTTCCATTTTAAACCAGTCATTGTTTTCAATTTCTAACTTTTCTTTTTTTATCAACCCCATATCTATTTGTTGTGCTATACTTAGTTGATGAATAGTTTTATAAAGGTTTGAATTTCTTATTTCCCCACTATATTTTGCATAGACAATCAAATTGTTTTGGTAAGTAGAATCGATTACTTCGCCGTTATCAAAAATTTTGGTGGTTACATAAAATTTACCAAAATGCAACTTATATAAAATTACATCATTGTCTATTAGTTCTATCGTTATTCCCACTAATCTAGACATAGAGAAGTTTTCACTTAGATATAAAAGCTCTTTTCCGTTTATTTTTTTATAAACGCTATTTGTAGCTAATTGACTATTGAATGCTACTGAAAAGTTTGATTCCGGAAAACTAATTTCAACGTCGGATGTGCCATCATTATAAGTTTTACCATTGACTTCCAATTGTGCCTTGCTTATTTTTTTTGAAAATTCTTCAAGTTTTTCAAATGGAACTTTTTGTGCAAAACTTATAAAAGAACACAAAAGAAGGGTTGAAAGGAATAATGTTTTTTTCATGTTCTATATATTCGTTCTTACCGTTTTTTGTTTGTTCTTCATTATTAATTTTAAACATAGCTATACCAACTCCTATTCCAATCCACGGTTGATTCGATACACCCATTTTTGTTGTAAATTTCCAGAAGGGAAATCAATACCCATTAAAATACCAAGTTGAACATTGTTTTTTTCCCACATCCAACCAAGAGCTGGAGAAAAAGCAGCAATCGTATAGTCTTCCCGCGTTTCTTTTATTTTGGACTCATCCGCTTTGTAGCTGCTGATACCAGCATAAATTTAAAAACTATGTGTGAAATTAGTTTTCCAATTATGATGGACAGTCCAAGAAAAAGTAGTTCCAACTGAGAATCCATTGGTAAAATCAAACTGACCACTTTCAGTAGCAAAAGGTCTTAATTTTATGGGTAAAACTAAAAGGCCTATACTCCATAAACCATTTTTATTCTCAAATTCTGTTGAATTGTTTATAAGGGTTTTGGTTTGTGCTAGATAATATGTTTTAGATAAGTCGTAATCCTTACCATCAATCACAGCCGTCAGTCCTTCTATATTCATTTTGTCAAAACTCTTTTCTAATTCTAACTCATTTCTTTCTAAAGAGTCATTGTTTTTATAAGATTTTATCTTTCAATTAAACTTTCTGCGTGTGATACTTTTAAATTCCAAAATTTTATCACACTAAATGAGCCTATTTCTTGAATAATAGCAAAAGCATTACCTTTTTCTATTAAAATATTTTTAAGTAAAATAGTGTCTTTTACTGATTTTTTAGTAAACATTTCTTTGTTAATGCCATCTACAGCAACCATTACTTTTATCTTAATTGAATCTTCTTGTATTTTTAAAGATATACCATCATTCCCTCCTATCAATCCTTCTTTGCTATATGACTTTGTAATATCTATTGGGCAAAGTAATGTAGCATGTTTTAAGTATCTTGGCTTTTCAAATTTGTTTGTTTGCCCAAAACTATTTATCCCAAATATTAAAATGACTATAACGATAAGAATTTTCATAAGTGTTGATATTTAATTTTTCTTGATAATTTGAAACAGTTTAATCTGGGATTATTATCCAACCAGTTTCTTTATTTAGTTTTTGTAAATCGTAATTTAACGTATATCTATTTACGTTTTGAATAGAACATTTCGTTCTAATTCCACCAGAATATCTTGGTTTTTTTATATATGCAATCGCCGCTTCATTATTGTTGTAAAAATCATAAAAATTAGCAGAAAGACTGATTATATCACCTATGTATTTAGAACTACTATTAGAAGTGTAGGCATGGATAACGCTATTCTTGATATCATTCTGTAGTATCCTTACAAATTTATTATTTCCATCAATTTCTACTTTATTACCTAAATGATCAATAATGATGGAATATTTATACACTGAATTGTTATAATTACCTTCTTTTTTTAAAACTTTCACTTCAAAAAAATTAGTGTTTAAAATTTTGACAATTGAATTAAAATCTTCAATAAATGGGAAAACAGCAACTTCTTTGCCTTCCAATTTAAAACCATACACTTTACGATTACTATCTTCAAATCCTTCAATATTTTTTAATTCAAGTGTTGAACGGGAGCCTTTAATATCTGACTTAACAATACCTTTGTTTGCTATATCCTGATATTTATCTCTCAATTCATCAGAAGCTTTTTTATCGGCTAATGCTTGTTCCTCTTTTCGTTTATTTTCTGTAGCTTCTGAAGCAAGTTTGGCTTCATAAGCTTTCTGTTCAGCTTCTTTTTTAGCCGCTGCCTCTGCCCAGATTTTTTCATTGCGTTTTTGTACTTCGGCAACTTTAGCTTCTTTTTCTTTTTTGTCTTCTGTAGTACAAGTGGCACACTGTGGACATCCTTCCATATTAGTACATCTGTTTTTGGCGTACTTACATGCGCTACCAGCAGTGATATTATGCGATTGTGCAAAAGCCATTGGGCCAACTAATAGTATAATCATCATTGATAGTGCTTTAATTGATTTCATAATTACTGAGTTTTAGTTTGTTTTGTTTTTCAATTTCTCTTCTGCTTTTTTCTGTGCTTCAATTCCAGCTTTGTCTGGTTTAGTACATTCTAATTCTCTATCCTTCTTAAATCTTGCCGCTTTTACTTCTAATTATTTTTTCGTCATTTCTAATTGTAAACCAAATAACTGCCCATCGTTTTTAGAAACCAACCAAAGCTTGTGGGTATCTAAACCACTTGGTGTGCATACCATTTTGAGACATCATAAGTTTTTACTACTTTGTTCTTAACAAAATTATATTCAATTACAAAGGTTCTAATTTTTCTATCAGCTGAATCTTTTTTTTCCTGTCCAAATCCTTTATTGAAAAAGCGAGTATAATAAGGAATTTGAAGAATGTTTTCATAGGAATAATTTTTATTTCAAATAAATTTTACCTAGAATTTCCAATAAAATGAAATTAACGCCATCAATAAGTTAAAGGCTATTAAATAACATGAAGCCTTAATTTTATAATTAGTTTCTTATTAAAAGAAGTAAAATATTAATTAGAAAACAATACCCCTAAATAAGTATTCTTTATGAATTATATCAAACCTTTAAGAATGCTTTCCCTAATCAATTGAGAAGTGTTTTTACAACTAGATTTGTTTAAAATATTGGTGCGGTGTTTTTTTACGGTGAGAGGGCTGATAAAAAGCTGGGTGGCAATTTCATTATTGGTATTGCCCTCAGCTATAAGTTTTAGCACATCCAATTCCCTCTTTGAGAATTCAACGGTTGTGTTTATTGATTTGTTAACCTCAATATTCATATAGGAAGAAAGCCCGTTGAGCCCAATAAGAGAAAGTTGATTGGTGTTACTTTTAGTCAAATGGTCAATACAGGTATGGATGTTAAGTGATTTTCCAAACCTTCCAAGCTCATCTATCGTTAATATAAGAGCCTGGTGATTTAGCATGGCATATTCCCCGCTTTTCCTTCTACTTCTAAACGAATAGCTCGTTTTATAGTTCAATATTTTGTCCTTTCCTATAGTATCGTAAATAAAATCAAAACTTGCCTTTTCTGCTTTTATTACAAAATCTATATCATCTGGATGTATGGTGTTTAAAATATCATTAAAAGAAACGCTATCTGGATCTAATTTATGAATGTCACCAATAGACTGGCTAACATTTGATAAAGACATATCATAAAAATCAACTATATAGTAATAAAATGGACCGGTACTTATAATAGAATTTATTAATTCCTCAAATTTAAATTGAGGCAAAAAAGTATCCTTTTTAGATGTTTGCTGGGTTTGTTCCCAAACTGAATGAAGTTTAATGATTTCGTCGCCCATATATTTATGAGGTATTTATCATAAATATATTACTTTTTTTCTAATCATTTACGCGCATTCACAATAGCTTCAATCCACGGCGAAACTTCGAAATTATTCTTTTGGGTAATGTGCCCTATTCCAAGGGGCATATTCACTAAATGGTGTCCTGCTTCTTTTAGAACATCATATCAATGTAAAAATCTGAATCATTTGAATTGAAGAATAGGGAACTTCGATATTTTTCCACAACAATGTAATTTGCTTATTTGAAAGGTATAAAATGTAGGGCAGTAAGTAATATAATAAGAAGCACAAAACTTCATTTAAATAATCAACGTCCTTTATTTACCAACCACCTGTTATGGGGTGATTTTAATTGTCCAACTGCCAAGGTTTTAAAAAGATACTTGATTAGATCTTTGATTGCATTGATTGATAAGCTCAACTTTAAATTCAACATTTCCATATAAATCGTGAAATGCCTGCGCTGCACTTTGCCCATTAATACAAGAAACATCATTTACCATCGTTATTGCTACAATACCGGAATTAATATTTCCCGATATAAGATTTGCACTATATGAATTAACTGCAATAGAATACTCTGTAGCTCCAGGATTTAAAAAGTATAATCGAACAGGATAACAGGTTTGTGCTGGATCACAACTTAAATACCCACTATAGGGAAGAATACCTGTCCCATTTGCTGTAAATGAAACTAGAATAGCAAACCCATAATTTGTATAGCAGTCCAATTGAACGTCTGTAATTATAGGTGCTGACATTGTACCTCGAATACAAGGATTTGATGATAACACCATTGCATCCATTTTTTTTGCTAGGCCTATTGTAAAGCTGCCATTGGTATAATTAACATCATAAGTAAAGGTTTGGTCATTATCATCAGTGCTAGTGGCCTTAACTAGGATGCTGCCATCAGGTTGGTTCAATTGCTGTAAAGTTACATTGGGGTTGCTTATATTGGAAATGCCAACATATTTATTGAATATTGACCTTGTGGTAGAGTTGAATGAATTTTTTAAGGACGTCATCACATTGCTCGGTCTAAAGACTGAAGGGAAATAACTGATAAAGCCATTATATTGATCTTTAAAATAATTGTACTTCTCCACAATTGTAATTATAGTACTTCCATTTCCTGCATTGCTGCCGTCAGAAGCCATTAATGACCGATATTTTGCTTGAATAATTGTAACAGTTTCAACGCCTGAGCTAAAGTTGTCTTGAGAAGTTTGGGCTATAAACTCATAGGGTATTAAGGACTTATTGGTCAGTGTAACTGCAGCGGACGCCGTTTCGATTACGTTAAACATAAAGCTTGTAACAACTAAACCGGTTGCTATTGTTGCCCCAATACTGGATATGCCAGTTGGAGTTGCTACCAGTTTTGCACCGATTAAAATAATGGGAACATGAGCAACTGTATATTCTAAGCTGTTTATAAACTGTGTTGCACTCAGTTCGACCGCTGCTTCATAATCTTGAACAGGTTGAGAAGTTCTTAATAATGCGTTACTTGAATTTAAAGCCGCAGTAAGAGCATTGTATTCGTCAATTATGTTCTTGTTTGCAGCCATACTTTTAGCAAACTCTTGTTTCTCTACTGCAGATAAATTATTGTATAAAGCTTTATAATCATTGAACAGTTTGGTGTATTTAATAACGTCATTTTGAAGATTTGTATATTCATTTGGATTGGTTGAATTTTGTTCCAATTGGGTGATTTGCAAGTTTATTTCATTAATATTCTGATTAATGCTAGTTTGAACATCATTAAAATATTGGTCGGCACCTAATATATTAGGCAATGAAGAAACAGTCATTGGAACAAAATAATTTTTAGTATTTAGGGTAAACTCTAACTTGTAATTACCATTATTCAAGTTTGGTAAAACGAAGGCGGCACTATTTTCATAAACGACTACCACTATTTCCATATCATTTATTTTTGCTGTAAATGACTGTACTGTAAAAAAATTTTCAGCCGCTGGAATGGTTACTATTTCGTAAGGTGCATATTGACTTTTTTCTGCACTTAAACCTATGGGTTCAATTTTGGTTACTTCTACTGCTTCTACTGCTTCTACTTCAGAACAACTGTTCAATGAAAAAATGATTATTGTACAGAATATAACAATACAATAAAAAACTAAAGAGGATATTTTTTTCATAATTAGTGCTTTTGCAATGAATTATTATTTTTTATATTAAAGAAAATTATGATTTATTAATGCACATCACAATACATCTAAATGAGTATTTTTTCTCGATAACTTGTATGTTTTTTATCAAACGTTCAGCATGGGTCAAATACTTCTCAAAAAGAAAACCCCATACCTATATTAAAAATAAGTCCTGAAATTAAGGAAGATATGTTCACAGGGGACTCTTCTGAATCAAATTCTATTTTTTGCATTTCTGAAGAGCCATCATTAAAATCCACTCTTCTGTCAATAGATGTAGGGAACTTCTTTAGGGAGTATCCTACTTCGGAGCGAAAATAAATTAACCCTCCCAATTTGGCTCCTAACTTTAGGTTGACTGCACTATGTGAAAAATCGTAAAACCCTTTTCCTGATTTATTTTCGTCTATATCTGAAGGCACATCCTGTTCAGATCCTTTAAATTTTAAATTCCCATAGTTGATCCCTGTATAAACACCTTTACCAGGTTTAAAGATATAATAGTTTATACCGCCTTCGAAATATGAAAATTTAAGATCGGTATCACTCGCGGTATCCCCGCTCGAAAACCAAGATCCATTTATAGAGGAATAATCTGCATTCGCCGCAATTTTATTTCTTAAAAGTGGGGTTACATACTCAATATTCCCGCCCACCAAATTAGGGAAGCCCAGTTTAGCGCCTATTCTGAATGGTCTAATCCTATTTGCTTTAGTTTCTTTAGCGATATCGACCTTGTCTACAGAGATTGAATCTTGTGAAAAAGCGATGCCTGATACCATTATAATAATTGCTAATGGTAAAAATTTAAGTGTAGTTCTCATAATTAATAATTTATTGGGTTATAATTAGTATTATTAAGTTGTTACCTATTATTAATAATTAATAAAGTTTCTTTTAAATAAGGGTTAGGGAAAATTATGAAACTATTGAATCCTTAATACCTTCTAGGGAGGGCATCTATTTAAACAATTAAAAAAGTTGGTAGGGATATAGAATTTAAATCAATAGAAGATTTTAAGTCCTTTTATTTTATGAAGCTGTATAATCATTGAACAGTTTGATGTATTCAGTAACGTCATTTTGGAGATTTGTATATTTGTTTGGACTGGTTATATTTTTCTCCAATTGGGTGATTTGTAAGTTTGATTCATAATTATTCTGATTAATGCTAGTTTGAATATCATTAAAATAATGGTCGGCAATTAAGAAACAGTTCTTGGAACAAAATAATTTTCAGCATTTACAGTAAATTTTAAATTGTATTTACCATTATTTAAGTTTGGTAAAACGAAAGAGTTACTATTTCCATTAGAGTCTACGATTAATTCAATATCATTTATTTTTGCTTAAATGACTGTACTGTATCAGCCGCTGAAATAGAAATTATTTCATATGATGCTGATTGACTTTTTTTAGCACTTAAATCGATAGGTTCAGTTTTAATTACTTCCACTGTATTACTGCTTCTTCAGAACAAATGTTCAATGAAAAAATGATTATTGTACAGAATATTACAATACAATAAAAAACTAATAAGTCCACTTTTTCATAATTCTGTTGTTTTTGTAATGATTTATTATTTTATTATCTTAACTAAAATTATAATTTATTAAAGCACTGCACAATACATCTAAATGAGTATTTTTTTCGATAAGTTTATATGTTTTTAATCAAACTTTCAGGACAGGTCAATATACAACAGAAGAAAATGAAAACAATATTCGGAATTTTAAGCGTAATTCTATTATTTGGTTGTCAGAGTGATTCACCTATTCAAAGATCAAAATTCAAAACAATGATGATTAAGGCTCATGGTGAAATAGAAACTTTACCTGATAATGCTACGTTTTATATTAATTTGAATTGTCTTGAGAATTCTGTTAAGTT
Source organism: Gillisia sp. CAL575 (assembly GCF_000403785.1). Classification (GTDB taxonomy): domain Bacteria; phylum Bacteroidota; class Bacteroidia; order Flavobacteriales; family Flavobacteriaceae; genus Gillisia. The sequence goes on along the minus strand of NZ_APHJ01000018.1, from coordinate 83,917 downwards.
TTCAAAAAAATGTCTTGTAGATAAATCTAATGAATTAAACAGTAAACTAATCTCATTTGGAATCAACAAAGATGATATTCTGACGACCTCAGTAAATATGAACAAAAGTTATACTTGGGCTAAAAACACAAGAGTATTTCAGGGATATAGTAGTTCTACAATGATGTATATTACTATTCGGGATATTAATAAATTAGATGAAATTTATTCTGAACTTTTGGAGAATAGAAATCTAGATTTGGGCGGACTTTCCTATTCAAATTCTAAGATTGATAGTTTAAAGAATGAGGCGTATTTAGACGCATTGAAAAAAGCAAATATTTTAGCAGACAAATTATTAATGGAACTTCCAGAATCAGAAAAAGAGATTCTCAAAATTGGTAATATTGAAATTTCTGCTTCACTACCACAAGCTTATGAATCAAGTGATGCTTCCAATGTAGAAGTAGCAGAAACCTCGGTACAAAATCAATCGATTAACATTAGTAAAGGAACCGTAATTGTAAATTCGACTTTATACGTGGAATACCAATTTGACTAAGTATCTCCACACAACATAGGTAAACAGCAAATAGCTCGCATATTGGTGAAAAGTGCTATTTTAGAAACCAAGTAAAATACAACAAAGCCGACAAGAACGCATCCCTACTCCACGCCACTTGCGTTAAACAAGACCGTTGGCTGTAATCTAAGATGGTGGATTTTTATGGAACATTCTAACTGAAGATAAAGAGCAAAATGTTTGAAAACAAATAAAATTTACAAAAACAAGTTTGATGAAATAAAGCTTATAAAAATTCTAAATTCCTAATATGAAAAAAAGTATTAATTATACATTATTGTTAACATTATTATGATTACTGGTTGTGGTTCAAGTGATGATGAATGTATAAAAACTGTATCTATACCTCAAGTCTATTTTGTAAACAATCAATCGTACAGTTATAATATCACTCAAGAAGTTCCCTGTGACTTTCCTGAACCTGAAACATCAGTGCAAATCACACCACCTAAATTAGATAACTTCTCATATGAAATTTTAAACTTTAATTTTAATCCTGACACTGGAAACAACACCTCTAGATTACAATTTGAGATTAAGCTCCAAAACAATAATGGTTATGTAATTAAAGGAATACCAATATTGACCCTTAAAATTGATGGAATAGAGTTTACTGGGAGTTACTCTTCTAATGCTTCATTTCCTTGCTATCAACTTGAAGCTAATTCTGATTGTATCTTAACGTATGACAAACAGTCTTCGTTAGATTTAGAACAAATAAACTCCATAGAATTGATAAAAGTTGAATACTATTTAACCAATTGATATAAAAGAGCAACTGACTCGTCCTTAATTGAAGCTATTAACTATTACAGATTAGTAGCCTTTATTGATCAAATAAGATCCTCCTTGACTCAAACATTGCTGAGCTAAGATTTAGATTTTCTAATTCCTTGCATTTAATAAGGATTCTGATCCTTTTTGTCGTGACCTTCCAATTTTACAAGCTTATTATAAATCCCTAAAAGCAAGAATGGTGCTGCCCATTGTCCAACAAAAAGTGCCGTTTTACTTCGATTCATTAACTTTAGTGTCAAAGATCCTCCCATAGAAGCTATAGCAGCCGCTAAAAATACTCCGGATGGAATTTTAGAGGTTTGTTTTTCAATTTGTTTGGTTGTTTCCCCTTCTGTGTGATCATTTTTTAAATTTGTCATAGTTTCAATTTTTTTAATTTTAATTAAAGCTATTTTATTCTTATTTACTACAAATCACAATTCGTATAACATTAACTATCGTTTGATTATTAGTAATTTATCAACTTGTTGCGCTGCAAATTATTATTTTAGTTGACTAGATATGTTAACCTAATATTCTAATAGTGAAAACTCATTTATTAGAATATTTAAAAGTGATAAATCTAAATTTATAAATTATGTGCTACGAAACAACCTCCACTAAAAAAGCTAAACAAATTGAAAAACATTTTAAAGCTGATTTTGAAATAAGTGATGAATATGAACCGTATTTTCATAAATCGGGTTTCAGTTATTCCAATTTGCAAATAATTAAAATGGATGAAGCAGAGAAAATCTATCCTGCATCTTGGGGCTTAGTTCCAGATTGGGGAACCAAAAATATTGAGGCTTTCAGAAAGAAATACAATACACTAAATACTAAGAGTGAAACCCTATTTAGCGGATTATCTAAAGGTAGCGCATTGAATAAACGTTGCATAATCTTAGTAGATGGATTCTTTGAGCCTCACAAACAGGGAGGAGTCTCAATCCCTAACTTCTGTTATATACCATCCAAAGAATATGATGATGGAAAAGATCTTCTTGCTTTCGCGGGAATATATTCAGAAATTGATAAAAGCTCCGATTCTTACACTTGTTCAATATTAACTACCGCTGCTAATGATTTTTTTGAAAAGGTTCATAATGTAAAAAAACGAATGCCCTTAGTTTTAGCTAAAGAACTTTATAGCGAATGGTTTAATGATGGATTGAGTAAGGAGAATATTATAGAACTAATGAAGAATGGATTTACCTCCAAGGAATTTTCAGCTCATCCTGTAAGTCGTGATTTATATAAGAGAGGATTAAATACTAATAAGGAATATATTATTGAACCTATAGATAAGGCTACACTGTTTTAAAAATAATTTTAAATTTGTTCCAGTTAATTTATTTATAATTTCATTATGCAAACAACTAATTTAAATTAATATAATTTTGAAACAAACTCATACTATTTGTTATGTAAGTAAGGCAAATCCTAATTTGACAATTGAGGAAATTAATGAGATTTTTAAACTTACTGAGGAAAACAATAGATTAAATCATGTTAGAGGTATTCTTTTACACTCTCTAGGGAATTTCTTTCAGGTATTAGAAGGCGAGGAAAAGTATATCGAGGATTTGTATGAAAATAAAATTTTAATAGATTCGAGACATTCTGAAGTTTTCGAAGTTTATAGACGAAACGTAACAAAACCTGTATTCCAAAATTACTTTTCTCAATTTCAGGCTATAACTACTTCAAGTCAGCTTGATAAGGTCCGAAAGTATCTTGAATTAAATAAAAGAGATTCAATATCTGAAAAATTAAGTCGATTATTAAATCCGTTTATAATTTGGGATTAATAAAAATATTAACGGTGCCTATGAGCTAATAAAACTGGTGGGCGACCATCAAAAGGATTTCCTTGATTCCCTATAGTTTTAGATCCCTCTCCAAGTGTAGCTGCACGTCTAACCAAATGATCACCATATTTATTTCTGATGTTATCCATGGCAGTATATAAATTCACGGTTTTCTTTGTGTTTTCAAACATATCAATTTGATAATGCCCATCAGCCAAACCGCTAAAACGCACTCCTACAAGCCTAATTAAAATTCTACGATTATATAATTTATCGAACAATTCGGTTACGGCGGGTATTAATATATGGTCTGCAGAGGTGTGTTTTATGCTAATTTGCTTTGTATAAGTTTGAAAATCCGAATAACGAACTTTAACCATAATCGTAGAGGTTAATTTATTACCTCGTCTAAGTTGAAATGCTAAATTCTCGGCCATGGCTAAAATTGTCGTTTTTATCATAACCTGATCAAAAGTGTCTATTCCATAAGTACGCTCGCTAGAAATAGATTTTCTTTCATGGAAGGGTTTAATTGGGCTGTCATCTATTCCATTGCAACGTTCCCAAATAGTTCTACCATTTTTACCAAATACAGAAATCAATCTTTCAATTGGCATTTTTTGAACTAAACCTACATCTTGTATACCAAGAAGAGTGAATGTCTTGTATGTCTTATCTCCAATCATTGGAATCTTCTTAATAGATAATGGAGCTAAAAAAGTTTTCTCATAACCATGAGCAACATTTATTTGATTATTAGGTTTTGCTTCCCCAGTTGCAACCTTTGAAACGGTTTTATTCACGGAAAGTCCAAATGAAATAGGTAGTCCAGTTTCTCTAATAATTTTTGATCGCAATTCTTTAGCAAATTTATAACAGCCAAAGAATTTATCCATTCCAGTTAAATCTGCGTAGAATTCATCGACACTAGATTTTTCTACAATTGGTAATTCTTGCATCAAGATATTAGTTACCTCCTGCGACATTTTACCATAGAGACTTCCATTACCTCTTATATAAATAGCCTCTGGACATAATTGTTTAGCCATGCGCATATTCATTGCACTGTGAACACCAAATTTTCTAGCTTCATAACTAGCAGCAGTTACTACTCCACGGTTTCCAGTACCTCCAATAATTACTGGCCTATTGTTAAGCCTGCTGTCCATTCTTCTTTCACATGAAACAAAAAAAGCATCAAGATCAAAATGTATAATTGATTTATTCATATTTGGAATTTATCCAAATTTATGGAATAATTCCTTATTTTAAATTAGTTTTGTATTTCTAATTATCAACAATGTATTTAAATTGTCACTCTTATTTTTCTCTTCGCTACGGAACATTTTCTGATAGTGAGCTTCTCAATTTGGCTAAAGAAAATGGAGTTACGCAATTAGCTCTTACTGATATAAATAGTACCAGTGCATGCTTAAATTTCATTAAAATTGCTCAGGAAGAAAATATTCATGCTGTTATTGGAGTGGATGTTAGGAATGGAGTAGATCAATTATATATTTTATTAGCAAAGAATAATGATGGGTTCCAAGAATTAAATGAATTTATATCGCATCATCTACATAATAACTTGTTGTTTCCTTCAGAAGCACCAACTCTTAAAAATGTTTACTGTGTTTATACTTTCGAAAAGGCGATGGAGCTTAAGTCCTATCAATTCAGAGAAAATGAATATATTGGAATTTCAATTAGGGAATTAAATAAACTACCCTATTCTCCATTTGCCGAAATGAGAGACAAATTAGTGATACTACACACTATAACTTTTAGAAATCAATCAGATTTCAATGCTCATAGATTACTGCGAGCAATAGATTTAAACACTCTTTTGAGTAAAGTCCCGACGACAGAACAAGGTAATAAGCTTGATGTTATTTTACCTCCAGAGCTTTTAAAGATTAAGTATCAGGAATATCCGGAACTTTTATTTAATACAGACAGGTTATTGAAATCTTGTAAAGTCAATTTTTTCTTTAATGATCACAGGGTTAATCAAAATCAGATAATTTATGAAAAGGATAAAGCTTCAGATTATATAATTCTTGAAGAACTCTGCTATAGTAAAATTAAAGATCGTTACCAGAATCCTAGTTTAGAAGTCTATGAACGAGTAGAAAAAGAACTTACTGCGATTAAAGACATGGATTTTGTGTCCTATTTTTTAATCAATCATGATATTTTGGAATATGCACGGTCTAAAAATTATCCCTATATAGGTCGGGGTAGTGGTGCAAATAGTGTGGTTGCCTATATTATCGGGATTACAAATGTAGATCCTATAGAATTGGATCTTTATTTTGAACGTTTTATAAATGTATATAGAAGTAGTCCTCCCGACTTTGATATTGACTTTTCCTGGAAGGATCGAGATGATATAACAAACTATATTTTTACCCGATTCAAAAATACCGCATTAATGGGTACCTATGTAACGTTTCAATATCGTGCCGTTATTCGGGAATTGAGTAAAGTATTTGGGGTTCCAAAATTAGAGATCGACAACTATCTAAAAGGTTTTAAAGTAGATAAAAGCTCTAGTAGCGACTACATTAAATTAGTTGAAAAATATGCACATTATATCCATGGCTTTCCAAATTACTTAAGTGTTCATTCTGGTGGAATAATTATCACGCAAAAGCCAATAAGTTATTACACCAGTACCTTTATGCCACCTAAAGGTTTTCAAACGGTTCAGTTTGATATGAATATAGCTGAAGAGGTAGGGATATTTAAATTTGATATTCTCGCACAACGAGGTCTTTCAAAAATAAAGGACACCTTAGAAATTATTAGCTACAACCAACCAGATGCACAAGTTTTAGACATAGAAGATATAAACGCTTTCAAAAATGATTCAGAAATAAATAAATTACTTAATACAGGAGATTGTATGGGAGTTTTTTATGTAGAGTCACCTGCCATGAGAACTTTGATGACGAAGCTTCAAACCAACGATTATCTAAATCTTGTGGCGGCTAGTAGTATTATTAGACCAGGAGTTTCTAACGGTGGAATGAAAAATGAATTTATTCTTAGACATAGAATACCAGAAAAAAGAAAAGAAGCGCATCCAGTGATGTTAGAAGTTCTTCATGATACTTATGGAGTAATGGTGTATCAAGAAGATGTATTAAAAGTAGCGCACAAGTTTGCAGGGCTTTCATTAGCTGAAGCAGATATTCTTCGAAGAGGAATGCGTGGTAAAGTAAAATCTAAAGGACAATTTGAACAAATTGAAAAGAAATTTATAAGTAATTGCCTAGAGAAGGGGTATAGTGAGAGTCTAACAATGGAAGTATGGGATCAAATAAAAGCATTTGCAGGTTATGCATTTGCCAAAGGTCATTCTGCATCTTATGCTGTAGAGAGTTATCAATCTCTTTATCTCAAAAAATACTTCCCATTAGAATTTATGACCGCTGTTTTAAATAACGGCGGTGGATTTTATAATATGGAGACTTATGTTCAAGAAATTAGATTACAAGGCGGGAAAGTGGAAGCGCCGTGTATCAATAAAAGTGACCACGGAAATTGGATTGTGGGCGATACCGTTTATTTAGGATTAGGAATGCTAAAATCTCTTGAGTTTAGAACATCAGAAAAAATTTTAAATGAAAGGGGAATGTATGGTGATTTTGAGAATTTTGATGATTTTGTAAATAGAATACATTTAGGAATCGAACAATTAATCATTTTAATTAGGATAGATGCCTTTAGATTTACAGGTTTAGATAAACATCATTTACTGTGGGAAGCTCATTTAAAATTAGAAAAGAATGCTTCCAAAGCACCACAACCATTATTGTTCAAACAAAATAAAGTAACCTTTGATATTCCAAGGATTTCTACTGAAATGGCAATAGATGCTTATGATCAACTAGAATTAATAGGATTTCCATTATATTCTAGATTTCAATTAATAGATTGCAATCTTCCCCAATCATTACAAACCAAAGATTTGAAATCTCATATAAATAGACAGATTTCAATATGTGGAAGTTTGGTTACAGCTAAAGGCACTCCAACTAAAGACAAACGTCTTATGCACTTTGGAACTTTCTTAGATATTGATGGTGAATTTTTTGATACGGTTCACTTTCCTCAAATCTCCGAGAAATATGATATCAGTTCTCTCGGGGTTTATTTTATTAAAGGAAAAGTAGTAGATGATCTAGGATGTTTGGCGATTATTGTAGATTATATTGAGCGATTACCAATGATTCAAGATCCACGTTTTAAAGATTCCGATACTAATGCAAAGCTTATTTAAATATACTTATTAAGATTAATAAATCTTAAATACTTTTCACAGCTTTTTAATCAGATTTATCGATCTTGTCCATTTCTGGTAAAGCGCAATAGGTTTAGGATAATCTGAATTCTCATATTCCCAAGGTATTAAAATTTCCATATCGTTATAATTCTTTAATTCTGGAATCCATTTCCTAATAAACTCTTGTGATTTGTATTTATTAGATTGATTTACAGGATTTGTATAATATATCTCATATGCTTGAACGTGCCAATTTAGCCAATTGGCACTAACGTCATAATCTATAAGTTTGCTTTCAAAATATGCAGCGCCCCAAGTCCAGTCAATTTTTAAATCATGTATAAGATAACTAGAACAATTAACTCGACCACGATTACTCATATATCCTGTTTCATTTAGCTGTCGCATATGTGCATCTATAAATGGAATTCCAGTATTTCCTTCACACCACCTCTCGAAATAATTGATATTATTTTCGAAAAGAAGTTCTTTCTTTTTAAAGCCTTTGGTTTTAAAAATTTCATTTCCAAATTTCATTCCTTTAAATGTGAAGTAATCTCTCCATACAAGTTCAAATATTATCCACCAAGTGCTTTGATTCTTTTTAACTACAGTTTCATAGTGCTGAACATTTCGATAAATCTCCCTAGGAGAAATACATCCAAGTGCCAAATACGGAGAAAATTTAGAACTATATTCCATTCCTAAAGATCTATTTCTAGTCCATCTATATCCCGTTAGTAATTCAGTCTCAAAAGTATAATGATACAATCGTTTTAGACCATTATCTTCACCACCTTCAACATACGTCTCAGCCATTTCATATTCTTCCTTCGTAAATCCGAGCAAGCTATAAGAAGGAAATTCTGTGCTCATTATATTAGTATCAGCGTTTAAATAAGAAGGACTTAAATATGGAACTCTCGGCTCTGATTCGTTTGACGTTGGAATCCTGTATGCTTTGCTTGTTAAAGGTATATTTGAAATGGTAAAAGGAATATCATCGATGTGATACAAGGTTTTTCCCCAATAGAAATTGAAAGAAACATTTGGTAGCTTTTTTTGAACACTGTCTACAAGAATGAGTTCTTCAGGAGCATATTCCATTTCTCCATAAACTTCTGTGATATTGTGCTCCTTTACTATTTGAGGTATAAATTCTTTTGCACTTTTTGTGCTTATTAAAAGATGTCCAGACAATTTCTCGAGATTCGATTGCAAATTAAGTACGGAATCTTCAAGAAATTTAAATCTACTGATATCCGCTTTTCTAAATCCTAAATCCAGTTTTTGAAATAAAGATTCCTCAACACAATAGCAAAAAATTAGCTTATCACAATTAGATATAGCTTTGCACAAAGCTTCATTATCAAATAACCTCAAATCATTTTTAAACCAAACAAGTCCTATCTTCATTTCAATTTGGATTTAAATCAATAAAATTCTTAGTTAACCGGTTTGACTGATTAACTCTAAATTAAGTTTACGTTTTTCTATAAATCATTTAAATTATAAAAGCCCTCCCAATAAAATTAGGGAAGGCTTTAGTGTAGGGACTATTTTTAAAATTTTTAGTCTACTAAATCTTCTAACCTTTTAACAGCGGAAAGAGAATTTTGAACTTTGTTTTTTTGCTCAGTTAGCATAGACTTTACTCCTGGACTGAAAAATGACTTATTTAACGTTTCTTCATATTCAGAAACGCTAGCTTTTTCGCCACGAATACACTCTTCCAATATAGATTCATCTTTGTCAAAACTTAATGCTGTTTTTACATCAATCCAAACTCTGTGAGCAGAACCTGCAGTACTACCTGATTCTTTTGGTTCTACATTAAGTTTTCTTAACTCGCCATCAATTTCATTTGCAAATTGAGAACGCTGTGTAGCTTGTTTTTGCATCCAAGATTTCAACTGAGAATTTTCTGCTTTCTCCATTACTTGTTTGAAGCCTTTTTCAGCATCATAATTCTTTTGTAATAGGTCTTGTAGAGAATCTTGCATTTCTTTATTTCTTTCGTTGGTTTCCATAATCTAGTTATTAATTGTTAAAAGTAAATTTATATGAACCATAGTGATACTACAGTTTATGATTTGTTAATTAGGATTAGTTTAATAAATCTACGTTCAAAGAGATGTTGAATCAATTGTTTATAGTTTTTATCGCTCTAAGGATATTTAGAATAAAATTTATAAATGAAAATTTTTATTTAATCCTATTATTCTCAGTTTGCTGAACATACGTATTACGTTTCTTTTTAGACTTTTTCTCTTTATACATTTGATAACCTTGATAAATAACTTGTACTACCGTGAATATTCTGAAAAACTTCTTCATTTTAATTTTTTTAAGCATTAAACAATTATTCATTACTCTATAAAACTAATTACAGACATCTCATCTTGAGATCCTTAGATAAAATTTAATTTCATAATGACAATATTATCACAAACTGCTTTATCTCAATATTATTTAATAAAATTTTCACAGGACTTAAAGATTATTCGTTAAAATATTTAAAGAGTTATGAATTGCGTTGATTGTTGAATTATTACTACAAAACTACCACTCGTTCAAAAATCTAAAATTCCCCAAATCGCAGGATGTTCACTAGCAGCTTGATTTTTTTTATTTATGCTTGGAAAGTAAGACCACATAGGTTGCTTTTCTGGCCAAATTCCTTTCCTGTTTAATCCGCTACTTTGTACTGTATTAAAAAGATCAGGCGATAATAACAAATAATCTTTTTGCTTTATATTGACTCCCATTCGATACGCTCCAAGACTATGATATCCGGCACCTACTCCTCTATCCACATCCACATGAAAGGTTTGGTGTTTTGTTATATCTTTTAAATTGGTTTTGATAAGTAGTGGGGAAAGGGAATAACAATAAGAAACAGCATTTAATGTACCCACAATTGCGATGTGTTTCTTACCCTTAGCATATAATTGCTTATAAACCTCAGCAATCCTCTTGGTTTGTTCTTCCCTTATATTATCAGAAATATCTTTATCTTCTGTTTGTTCCTGCAGATGAGTAGCCAATATGTATATAATATTTCCTTTAGCGCTACGGATTTCATACTCCAATAAATCCTTATTGAAAATAGATTCTCTCTTGATTTTATAATAATAGCTGTGACTCCGAACCGACAGAATCTCAATACCACTGCGAGTAAGAAGTCCTATTTCTTGACCACGTTTATCATTTCCTTGCACCACGAAAGTATAATCAAAGGGTTTACAATTAAATTTCGGCAGAAACCCTTCGTTAAATTCTGTTAGAGAAGCACGATCTTCGATTTCCTGAAGAATTAAAATATCTGGATTCACTTCGGCGATTACCCGAGCTTTATTTTCGACGGCTCTATGTTCTAATGGATAATTCTGAAGTGCAATCCATCCATTCCAGTCTGTTAGTTCCCCTGCTTTTAACTCTTTTGAATAATTCATCCCTTTCAAAAAAAGAAAACCAGCTTTTCTTCTTAGAACTGCATATGGTAATTGAAGACTATTATCCATACCTAGAATGAATATCAATTCTCTTAAACGATCATTATCTCCATTTGTCTTTACAGGTTTGTCCATTAAAAAGTCTATTTCTATAAGCCACTCATTCCTATATTTATCATAGGGATTGACCAAATAACTTCTGTCACGATGGAATAAATTCTGAATATTAAATGTGGCTATTTTCATATTATTTTCTCTTGTCTTTAATTTTTTCATCGAAGGCTACTAGATTGAACATTTTTTTCATTCTACTCCTAACCCGTAAACCGTATAAATCCTCGAGTTCGTGGGCACTTAAATTAGTGGTAGCGTGGGTTTTTAATTTAGTTTGAAGAAATAATTCATACCGTGAGAGCAGGATTTCACCAATCACATTACAATCTCTACCGTAATGTCTTCCTATTGGCTCCACACCCATATCGTCAAAACAAAAACAACTACTGTCTCCGTAATCTTCAATAGTTTTGTAACCCAGATGGTTAAATGCAAAAACGATATTCCTGCATGGCATTACGACATAATTACGCTGATGTGGAACTAAATACCTTAAAAGTTTCATCATGCTGGTTTTGCCGCATCCCACAGGTCCAGAAAGCAAAATCCCTTTCTCAGGATCCATTTCAAATTTCTCGCAGTAATTCTGATCCTTTATAAAATAATTACATAGCTTGAATAAAACATTTTTATCCTCTTCATAAATATTAAAATGTTGGCCGAATAGGGTTTTACCTTTTGCTTCAAGAAACACCAGGATCTTTGGGAAGTCATAGACTATTTTAGTTCCGTCAAAATTCCCGAGGGAATACTCAATTCCATCTTCTATAATACTAGAGGGGTTCGCCATAGTTCTTATTTTTAGTTGTTTTCAGGTTGTCCCGTTTTTGAAATGCTGTCGGAGCCTTTTCAAATTCATTTGCTTTTAACATCCAGTTTTCAGCAGTTGCATGCCAGTCTATAATTTTGATTTCATTCCTAAGCTTCCATCCAATTGAGCTGTAGTGGTTGTAGAATTTTTTTCCTTCATTAGCAGACCAACTTTTATTTTTAAAAAGATCCAAAACCTCATTTTCATTTTGCGGGAGCTCTCTTTTATTAAAGTTTGTTTTTTGTTTATTATAGTTTATTAAAGGGGTTAATGCTTGTTTACTACTTGTTTCATACTTGTTTAAAGCTTGTTTAGAACTTGTATCAAAAATGAGCATCCTCACCCTGCTCCCTTTATAAGGATTATGTGATGGCTGATATTGGATATATTTTTGATCGTGCAATTTATTCAAACAGCGATGATACGTTGGATTGGAGCCAATTTTTCCCATTCTCATAATTTCTTCTCTTTGGATATAGAATGTTTTTTTGAATCGATGAATATTCCAAGACTGGAACAATGCCATATATAAACTAATGTGGGTGGCATTAAGACTTGGATCCTTTGAAAATTGCTGGAATACAGCATTCAGATGTGTGATATAATTCATAGCTCAATTATTTTTCACAAGATTATTTGCCAGTACTTTTTGAATAGTAGCGGAATCGTAATAAATGATCCCTCCTATCTTACTAAATGGCAGTGTACCGTTGGCCCGGAAATTATTAAGTGTTCCCGCACTAATTTTCAACATTTCCATGACTTCTGTAGATTTCAGCCATTTTTTAGAAACATTTCCTGATTCCCTTTCGAGTAGTTTTTGGATTTCTTCAAGGAGTTCCATTTTGAACTCCATTAAATCTTCTGTAGTAATAATAGTTGTTGGCATAATTAAATGTTTTAAAAACAATCCCACCGCAGGTTAAAAGGTTTAAAGCGATGGGATTGCTCTGGTTTGACTTTCATTTACAAAATTGCTTGATGTCAGAAGATAATTTAGCCAAGGAATGACCAACTTGGTGAAAATTATTTTTGGAAGAATGTATAGTATAATCGAATATATATGGGATCAAATATTACGGATTGGAGTAGTATTTCCTACCCAGATTAAGATTTTTCCCAAATGACCAACTTGGTGGTATCTTGGTTGTTTATGCATCGAGTCCTGCCATATGTTCCAACATGGAATTTTTCATTTTCTCGATGAATTTTAAAGGTTCTGAACGTCCCCTTAATTTTAAAAAAGTATGATGATAATCCCCCATATCTAAACCGGTCAGTATCTCAAATATTAAAAAAAGTTCTTTGAGAGTTGTGTTTCCGTTATTTATGGCGCCGCTAAGTTGCAAAGCATAAACTAGTTCGGTTAGTGCCACTTTAGATGTTGTCCAGTTGATTTTTACAGGTTCTTCTAAAACTAGGGAAGAAGATTGCTTTACTTGAATAGATAATTTATTCAAATATTGAAGTAGGAACTTATGGGAATTTAATTCGCTTAGAAGTAAATCATGTGAAGTACTAAATAAAGGATCCCTTTCATAATTCTTATAATTGATCATGTGATTTTTAGAGGAATATCTGCGTGTGAAATAGAATTCATCCAAATATTCTTGGTCTAATGACATATATTGAAGAAAGTTTTTATGAGCAGAGAAAAATCTGTTGATTCGTTCGATCAATTTAAAAATGAACTTTTGTCGAAAGGCTTCTCCAGTGGATGGGATTTCCAATTCGATGGATAATCGATTTTCGTAATAAATTAAATATGTTAGAGGGAGCGATTTTTGTTCTTTAAAAAAGAGTATTTCTGATGCAATATCTTGAAAATCATTCAAACGAATTTCTTTTCGGTAAGATTCAAGAATCTCTCGGCAGTAAGAAATAATCTTGTTATATGCCGATAATTTATTAAGAAAAGTCTGCTCAATTCGCAAGATTTCAGCCTCTAGTTCTTCTTTTGTAATCAGAAAGTCCATTTTATTGATATTAAGAAGTGTCATCTTAAATATCCGTCTATTTCTTATGTTCTGAAAACTGAGAAGCGTTCCATTTATAAAGGAACAGGGTCATTTATAAAGAATAGGAAAATAATTTAAAGGAATTTAAAGTTTAACTGCGAAAGGATAATTTCAATTCTTCATATTGGATTTCGCAAAACTAAAAATCTTACTATATAGTCTTATTGTTTCATTAAAATCACCATACGTTTCGTGCCCAGAATCAAAATCTATATCCATTAAAATGGGTGAATTTGTAGTATTGTATTTCTGGAGCTTGGCGATATATTTACCGTTATCCCATAGAGGAATGCGATCATCATTGTAGCTTGGCATTATAAGCGTAGCTGGATAGTGGATGTTAGGTTTAATATTTAAATAGGGATCCATTTTTATTAGTCCTACATATTCTGCACTGTCCCTTACAGTTCCATATTCCAGATAACTTGTGCTGCTTGCAGTACTGGCAGATTCTAGACCAAAAGGGTTTAATCGGGGTACTTCAGCAATAAAAGATGAATAAAGATCAGGTCTTTCATTAACTGCCATTGCCGCGGTAACACCTCCCGCACTGTTTGTATATAATGAAATCAAACCTTCTTTAGTAAGATTCATGTCTATTAAAGCTTCCGTACAGGCTATAAGGTCTTTCCATGAGTTATATTTAAGATTTTTCATGCCTTGTTCATGCCACTCCTTTCCTTTCTCCCCTCCACCTCTGACATGCGGAAATGCCAGAATTCCACCCTGTGCCGCCCAGTCTAAGAAAATAGGAGAGAAAAATGGACTCAGGCTTTCACCATAGGCTCCATAAACAAAAATGAAGACTTCATTTTCTGAATTCTTCTTAATCCCCTTCTTATATACCAATGACATAGGAACTTCTATTCCGTCATGCGAGCTGACCATTACCTGTTCTGAAATAATATCTGCAAAGTCTTGGTATTCACTTTCAGTTGAAAGTGCCTCTTTTTGAAAATTACCTTTTTCATCTATTAAATATCGAGTATAATCCGAAGTCCAGCCATCCAATCCTACTCCCACGGTATTATGAGAAAGAGATTCTCCAAAAAAAGAAATATAGCCGGGCGTAAAAGGAAGGTCGAGTTGGGTAAGCTGATTCCCAGAACTTATTTTAAACAAGGAAACATTTGCACCGTACAAGGATCTTGTGAAAAATATATGATCCCTATTTAATACAAAATTCGTAATTGGATCGTCTTTGGTTCCTTCTGCTAAAATTTTGGGATTATTAAAATCTGGATTTGAAATATTTATCTTTGCTAAGCTATTTCCCTTCAATTTTCCTTGGCGGAAAATAAACTCTTCTCCACGCAGTTCGCCTTGATCGTAGTATATTTTATCCTCTTTTTTAAAAAAAGGTTTCCAATCTGGTTTTCCATTAATAACATCACTCATTTCAGCGATAAAACTGTCATAATAATCATCTGAACTGGCTACATAACCAATAATATACTTATCCTTGCTCGAGCCAATCTTTACTTTAGGATAAAAATCTGCTGAAATTTCTAAATTTGTATCAGCTCCAAAAATTGGACTAGCATTTATATTGTCCTCCCCTAGTTTGTGTAGCACAGAAAATGATTTTTTTTTAAAATCTGGCTTAGATGCGTCAACCTCAGGAAAATATAAATAGATAAAACCAGAGTTATCAGATAGCCATTCTATTCCGCCAAAATCAGGATTTATATTTGTTATTTCATCATTTAGGAATTTGCCTGCTTCCAAATCGTATATTTTAATCTTACTGGAAAAATCATTGTTTTCAATAAATCCAATGGCGATTTTTTTTCCGTCGAAAGAAGGTTTTAGGTAACTGATTTCTTTATCCCCATTAGCATAATGTTTAGCATCGAATAATTCTATTTCCTCAGCATCTAGATTCTTTTTATAAAACAATTTTTCCATTCCTAGACTGTCATCTTTTTTCAAGTAGAAATAATTTCCAGCCTCATTTACACTAATCATACTCACTTTAGATTGAGTAGAATTTTGAAGTTGTTTAAATCTTTTCAGGTATTTCTGCATTGATTTAATGGTATCAAAATATACTTCTGCCAAAGAATCCTGTAATTTAAACCACTCTTTTACTTTCTCATTTTCAATATGGTTTAGATTATAAAAATCATCTGTAACTTTTACGCCAAATTTTAGCTCATGTTTAATTTCCCCATTAATATTGGGATATTTAAAATGGTTAATTTGTTTTTCCTGAGAATAACAAATTATTGGAAATAAAATCAGGTAATTGGTCAGAAAAAGTTTAATGAATTTTTTCATAATTAGAATTTAAAAATTCCCGAGACCTTAAATTTGACTCGGGAATTTAGGAATACATAGACAATTCAATTTATCTTCCTGCCTTTGGTCTTTTAATTTTGTCCCTATCTATAGGTCCATCCTCTCCCCCACCTCGAATTTTATCCAAATTCTTCAGTTCTCTTCCTTTGAAATCTTTTAGTACTTTTTTCATGATTTAAGTATTTGATTAATAAAAATTTACATACACTAAGTAATCACAAATGAACACATTCAGCAAAAAATTTAAACCGTCATTTATAAATGGCGACTAGTTTCCCTTGATTTTAGTTCATTTAAAAACATTGAAGGAGAAACTCCGGTTTTCTTATAAAAAGCTTTGGAAAAAGATTCTCCTGTCTTAAATCCGAAAATTTCTGCCAATCCCTGATAGTTGTATTTTAGTAAATCTGGATCGTTACTAAGACGAGTGATGGCTGCTCTTATTCTCAGATCCTTAAGGTAATTGGGGAAATTCACCTTTTTATAATGGTTAATAATGGTTGAAAGGTATGTTGTGTTAGTGCCTAAATCATTGGATAGAATAGACAAATCAAGATCTTTATTTAAAAATCGATCTGAATTTTCAAAGGTATTAAGTCTTGATAAGATCTCTTTTCTAATTTCTATCGGTACCGAAGATGGGTGTTCAGTAACTTGCTTCGGTTCATATATCTGAACTTCAACACCTTCCATTAAAATATTTAATCTTTTTCTTATGTTTCTTGAACGGAAGAAAAAGTAAATACCGATTAAAATAGCAATCCCTGCAAAAACAGCGAATCCAATTATATAAAAAGTTTTTGCTTCTAGTTGTTTTTCAGCTTTCAGTTTTTGCCGTTTAAGATCGGGTATATCATATGCTATTACGACCTGATTATTAACATTTTCCTGAGCCGATGATAATATGCTATCATTATGAATCAATTTTTCTATATATTTAATTTGCTCTTTTTCGTTATCCTCAAGAACAGAATAGATAATAAGCTGCTGATAAACATCCTTAACTTCTCCAAAAGGATCCCCAGTTAGTGAAACGATAGAATCTATTTCTTTAAAATAAGCCATTGCAAGCTTATCATTTTTTAAATATTTTTCAATTTTTCCTAGGTAATAAAGTTTAATTGCTCTCTCGGTACCCTCTAATTTATTAATATATTTCAACAAGCTATCTTTTGATTTTTGGTAATCTTTCTGATAGTAATTTATTTGGGCATCAACAAGCACGAAATCCCTGAAATCATCAGTTTTTTTTAAAGATTGCGACAGTTTTAAACCTTTTCGCACATAAAATTTTGCAGTGTCTATTTGTGATAATCTTAAATAAGTAAGGGAAAGATTATATAACAAGGTAGAGTAATCTTCATAATATGCATCAGGAAAATTATCATTCTGCTTTAGTAAGCTTAGGGACCGTTTATAAAGATCGGCGGCGGCATAATGCTGACCATTAATATTTCGAATTGCTGCGATTGCCAGTGATATTTCCCCTTGGTCTTCTTTGTTTTCTTTTTCTAATGCCAGATTATAGGCTTTTAAAAAATTATCAAGTGCCGGTTGGAATTTTCCCTGATCATAAAACAAATTTGCTTTAAGGGTGTATCCTAGCGTAGGATAACTTTTATGATCACTATTTTCTGTAATTAAAATAATAGAATCTGCATAAGCTAATGCGAGCTGCGGCTTTTCAATAAAAAATAAATAATAGAATGCCCTTGCTAGTTCTATAGGATTATTTTCTTTCTTTGACTTGTTTACATGAATTCTGATTATATTTCGAAGTTCGTCAAATTTTGATGCTTCCGTGGCCTCTTCTTCCATTATATGTAGTAGCTCATAAGAGGTAGCAATCGAATAGTCAGAAGGTGACTTAGTATTTATAGTTTGTGAAAATCCCATCTGAGTTACACAAAATACGAGTGCTAGGCCGATCAAGACCTGGAATCGAAAATATTGTATTAGAGAAGAGAAGATCATTCTTTATCATTTAAAATTTCTGATTTGACCATAAATGCCTAAATTGAAAAAAAACTCGGTCCATAACTGTTACTTCATTAAGCAAGATTTCAGCAGTACCTTTCAACTCTTGATGAAATTGCAAATTTTTACCATACGATGTCTTAAGGTGATCAATATCTAGATAAACAATATATGTAGGGTTCTTACCTGTTTTAGGTACTTCAGAAATCGATCCCACCTTCGCTCTTACCATTCCCCATTCCCGATATGGATAATTTTCAAGTTTCAAATTTACCTTTTGGCCTGCTTTAAGTTTACCAGAATTTCGTAATGGAACTTCACATTTCCCGATTAAGTTTTGCTGAATTAAAGGAACCACCGTGAAAATGTTTTCCCCTTCGGTAATATTCTGATACTCTCCCCAAACTTCGAAAAATGAAATTCGTCCCTCAATAGGGCTTTTTAGAAGATATTTATCTTCCCATTCTGTAATGGAATTAAGTAAATTTTGTCTGGATAGCTCTAAATCCATCTCTAAATTATTTTTATTCCTAATAGAACTGTGAGTGGTAAGTTTTTGTTTGTTTTGAAATCCGCTATTTTCTAACTTCAACTGGTTAATTTCTTGTTTTAATAAATGAAATTGCCGTTGTACACTTAAAAGTTCTTTTTCTGTTGTTTCCAGATCCAGTTGAGATATCACACCCTTTTGAAACAACTGCTTATATCTACTAAAATTATTTTGAGAAACCTCCAGATTTCTTTCCATAGTAATTAATTCCTCTTTTTTGTTCTGAATTGAATTTTTCTGATTGATTAATTCTGCTTTGATTTGTTCATCATAAATATTAAAATCCTGAAGAGACTCATCTAATATCAATTGCTGATAATTATTCCAAAAAGTATTATAATACAATTGGATATCGCTTCCTAAATGCAGTTGTGGTGAAAAAGTTTTTGATAAATCTTCAAGAGAGTAAATTTCATCTAAGGAACTCTTTAGTTGATTTTTAAGATAAAGAATATCCTCTCTCTTTCCGTTATTTTCTAGTTCACCTAAAATAGCTCCTTTTATAACCGTATCTCCAGCTTTATAATTAATTGCCAAAATCTTTCCGGCATTTTTGGCTTTAATATGTGCTGGTGGGTTATCTGAAGTAATCATGACATTTCCTTCAACCACTTCATTAAACGGGAAGAAGGAAGCAAGTAGGAGTACAAGAATTAACATTACAAAAATAAAGATAGTTCCGTTACGTAATACCCATCCAGGCTCCTTATCAAGCTCTCTAACTTTATTAGAATTAAACATTTTATAGTATTTATTTTAAAGTTGATTCTGTATTAATTGGAAATAAAAACCTTGTCGTGATAGCAGTTCCTGATGATTACCTTCTTCGACTACATTACCTTTATGCATTACTAGAATTTGATCCGCATTTTTTACCGTGGACAATCGATGAGCTATTATGACTACAGTTTTGTTTTTATAAAACTGATTTAAATTTTCAGTAATTACTTTTTCATTTTCCGCATCTAGGGAGCTCGTTGCTTCATCGAAGAACAGATAATCAGGATTCTTATAAATTGCTCTTGCAATAAGTAATCTTTGCTTTTCTCCTCCGCTTAATAGCTGGCCTTGCTCCCCAATTTTAGTCTGATATTTAAAAGGCAGTTCATCAATGAAATCCGACAAATTCGCCAGTTTCACTGCTTTATCAATTTCGTGTTGGTTGACAGGCTCTTGGGATTTAGATTCCGTAATGTTTCTTTCTATGGTATCATTGAAAAGTATTCCATCTTGTAATACCGCGCCACAAACCTGTCTCCATTTATCTGCTTTAATATTCTCAAGATTTTGATCGCCAATGCTAATTTTTCCTTCAATGGGGTTATAAAGTTTTAGTAATAATTTCAGAAGTGTTGTTTTACCCGAACCACTGGCACCGACAATGGCAGTAACTTTACCTTGAGCTATAGTTATAGAAATATTATGAAGTATAGATCTTGAATTGATGGGATTGAATTTAAAACTTACATTTTTAAACACTATGTCACCAGGATCCATATAAAATCCGCTATAAGCATTTTTAACTTCAGGTTCTTGATTATGAATTTCGGATAACCTATCTAAAGAAAGTCTAGCTCTTTGGTACCCGACAAGGAAATCCATGCTGTTTGAAATTGGAACATATAAACTTCCCACGATAAATTGAATCGCCAGCATAGTTCCTAAGCTAATTTCTCCAGCTATTACAGCCTTTGCTGACCAGAATATTATAAGGATACTCGTAAATTCATTTATAAATTTACCTCCATTAATTTGTGCCTGATCTACTATCAAAATACTTGATTGCAGCCCAAAAAGCTGGGCTTGGTTGATTCTCCATTCAGATTTTCTTCTTTCCTCAGAATTATTTAGTTTGATTTCCAGCACACTTAATATTATTTGAAGGAATAAAGATTGGTCTTTTCGGTTTAAATCGAATAGCTGATGATCTAGCACCTCCTTTTTCTTCATAAATATCAATGACCATCCCATAAACAAAATGATTCCGGTAATAAAAATCATAAAAATAGAAGTATTAAAAATTCCCAGGATAATGGCAAAAATGAAAATTGTAAGTAGATCAAAAAGAATCGTCAGTGATCCTCCACTTAAAAATTCTTCTATTCTTTGATGATCATAAATGCGCTGCATAAAATCCCCAGTAGTTTTGGAATCGAAAAACGCTATGGGAAGTTTTAAAATTTTATCAAGGTAATCGGAAATCATTGCGATTATAACCTTAGTTCCAATATGTAACAATATCCAATCCCTGATTATTCCTGAAGCAGATCTGACAAGAAATAAAAAAAGCTGTGCTATAACGATGAGGGATATAAAATCAATATTCTCGTAATTAATACCGTAATCGACGATGCTTTGAGTTAGAAAAGGTAATATTAACTGAACAACAGAAGCGATGAACAATCCTAAAAAAATCTGGTAGATATATTTTTTATATGGTTTCAGATAATCAATTAGAAATCCTAACCCCTGTGCTTTGTTATCTTCTAAATCTTGTATAGAAAAATTTTGATTAGGTTCAGCCAAGAGCAATACGCCTTCATTATTTTCTTCTACCCAGCTATTCCGAAATTCAGCATGAGAGTATTTCATACATCCTAGAGCAGGATCAGATACAAAAACATTCCTTTTATCTGTTCTGTAAACTACCAAAAAATGATTGTTTGACCAATGAGCGATTGCAGGGAGCGGCACTTCATGAAGAAGCTCCTGAACAGTTGCCTTAATTCCTATAGAATCCATTCCTATTCTTTTTAAGGCATTTGAAAGACCTGCCAGAGACACACCTCCTTTTTGAAGACAAGATATTTCTCTTAGATAATTCAGATTATAATTTCCTCCATAAAAATCTGTAATTATTTTTAGGCAGGTGGGACCACAGTCCATCTGATCGAGCTGGCGATAAACCGGAAAATTCTTAGCTCCAAACATATTATATAATTGAAAGTCAGAACACTAAATTAATTTTGAAAAATGATAACTGTAGACGAACAAACTATCCATTTATAAATGACGGTAAATTCAACTAAAATCTATATACCTTTCTATTGGGAAAAATAGATATTATTATGGGGGAGAAAGGAAATAAACTTAAACAGGAATTTTGTAAATCATTGATTATTATAAATTTATTAAAAAAAATGATATTGAAATTTTTTATTTTTAGAATTTAAATTCTAAAAATAGAGCCCTAATAAAAAAATTTACACTTATTTATAAAATATGTTCCAATTTTGGAAACTTGATTTATTCCTATTTTAAATTTTATCGTTAATTCCATTTTTAACTAGGTAAATAATTAATTAGAATTAACTAAATCCCCTACATATTTAAACTTGAATTTATTTTTTGATCCTACTTGTACAAATGATTACAAATTCATATATTTAGTATTAGACGAAAAGTATTTTAAAAAAAAGTTCACAAATCGGTCAACAAAGAAATAAAACACCTCAAAAATCCCAGTAAACACAGGGGTTTCTAAAAATAAGATGATCCTGGCGCGATCACGCTAAAAACCCCGTACTTACGGGGTTTTTTTATTTTAAGAGAATTTTTAACTGCAAATTTTTATTGAAAACGCACACTTTACGCACACAAATCGATGCTTAATATTATTTTAGATAGTTCATTCCATTTGATTGTATTCGTTCTCAGAAACTTTTAGAGATAATTAATTTGCGACAAACATATTTTAAAAAATTGATTTTAAAACTTGTTAGTGGTAATACTATAAGTGGAGAAAACACACTCAAAGAGGGAAATAGATTCCATTTAAAAAATATAGCAACAACTCTGTGAGCCTGTCCCGACATTGACATGACGAATCTGAATTATTGAATGTTTTTAATACTACAGATAATTACACCATAAATGGGGAGTCTTTGATGCTATAAAGTAATCTTATAAAGTCCTAAATTAAAATAGCACATAAATATAAATCTGATATTTTATTTTATTTACATCTAATACCGAGTCCCTTAATATTATTACAAATTCAACGGTATAAGCATAGTCGAAATAATCCTCAACAAATACCTTCACTACTTTGTTGAATTTTCTTTCACTTTATTCAGTTCGGCACCTTTTGATATTTTTGATGAATCATCTTCTCAATATGGCTAGTCATTTTTACCGAAAAATCATTTACGTACCTTCCTTTGAAGCATTCTCAGTCATTTGAATTATCTTTTTGTAGTTCTGTCAGGTTTCTAACCTGAGTAAGCTTATCCCTCAGTTTCACTATACCCTGTGACAAATATTAAAGAAAATATTCTTCAATAAACGTTTATTTTACCATATCCCAGTGTTAAGTTCAAAGGTTTTGTTGAATAATTATATAATTCTTTTTACTGTTCCTCTATGATCCATTTCAACAATAATTAAATATCAGTATATTATAGGTCATTTTTGCTGAAATCATTAAAAAACTGAAAAGAATTCGCTCACATAAAATTTAATATAATAATATTATTATCCCTTTTTAAAATCCTCTCCTATTTCGGACAATTTTGTCGTTTATATGATATGCATCATATTTTGCATTCTAAAGGTTGCTGATATTTGAAAAAAATTAATTTATTTAAATTCTGAAATATGGAATCTTTAGTAGAAAAACCAATCGGACAAATAGTAGCAGAAGACTACCGCACAGCACTAATTTTCAAAAATCACAAAATAGATTTTTGTTGTCAAGGAAACCGGAGTATCCAAGAGGCAGCAGAGAAAAGTAAAATAGAGCCTCAAGTGCTTATAAACGAAATTAATGCGATTAAGCAGGAAGTAAAAGAAGGAACTGTAGATTATAAAACCTGGCCCTTAGATTTACTTGCAGATTATATTGAGAAAAAACACCATCGCTATGTAGTAGAAAAAACAGCCATTCTTAAAGCATATCTTGAAAAATTGTGTAAGGTACACGGAGAGCGCCATCCCGAATTGTTTGAGATCACACATCATTTCAACAAATCTGCCGGAGAGCTGGCTGCACACATGCAGAAGGAAGAAATTATTCTTTTCCCCACTATCCGAAAAATGGTACAGGCCAAACAAAACGGAAGTAAAATGGAAAAACCTCATTTTGGAACAGTGCAGAATCCAATTCAAATGATGATGACAGAACACGAAAATGAGGGCGAACGTTTCAGGCTAATAGATGAGTTGAGCAACAATTATACTCCGCCTCGAGATGCCTGCAGCACCTACCGGGTTACTTATGCTTTGCTTCAGGAATTTGAAAATGATCTTCACCAGCATATACATTTAGAAAATAACATTTTATTCCCAAATTCCACTGAACTGGAAAAAGAGCTAATCGAAAATGCGTAAATCTTTTAAATTAAATTAAACCTAACAGAATTTTAAATCCTGTTAGGTTTTTTTTATGACAAATTAGGCAAGCTGAATAATCACTCTTTCGGTTTCCTCATTAAATTATTTTTTTCATTTAAATTATATTTTTATGTCTAAAGAAAAAAAGCTTTGGATTGCATTCGGCCTGGTTATGAGTCTTTCATTCGCCGTATTGCTTTATTACGGATACGAAATTTACCAACAGGCACCTCCTGTTCCCGAAGAGGTTGTGACAACAGAGGGCCAGGTATTATTTACCGGCCAAGAGATCAAAGACGGGCAAAATGTCTGGCAAAGTATGGGAGGTCAGGAAGTAGGTACCATATGGGGACACGGTGCATATGTCGCTCCCGATTGGACAGCAGACTGGTTACACAGGGAAGCTGTTTTTATCTTAAATAAATTTGCCCAGGCAGATTTTAATAAAAACTATAACGCTGTTTCACAAGAACAACAGGCGGCACTCAAGATCCGTTTACAAAAAGATCTAAGGACCAATACTTATAATGCTACAACCGGAGAAATAACCATTTCCCAAAACAGGGCCGAAGCCTTTACTTATTTAAGTGATTATTATAAGGGGTTGTTTACAAATGATCCCGCTTTCGACAAATTGCGTTCTGATTATGCGATTCCAAAAAATGCCATTAAAGACGATGCGAGAATGGATCAAATGAGTGCGTTTTTCTTTTGGGCAACCTGGGCCACTGTAACCGAACGTCCCTTCAGCAATGTATCCTACACCCATAACTGGCCATCAGATGAACTTGTTGGTAATGTTCCAACAACAGACCTTATGGTTTGGTCTGGCGTGAGTATTATACTCCTTATACTTTGTATTGGGATTTTAGTGTTCTATCACGTTAAATCCGGGGAAGACGAAACCATACCTGCTCCTACCGAGGATCCTTTGCTAAAGGAAGGTATGACACCCTCTATGCATCTCATCAAAAAATACTTTTGGGTAGTAAGTTTACTTATGGTATTGCAAATGTTACTGGGTATTATCACCGCGCATTACAGCGTGGAAGGCGATGGTTTTTATGGATTTGCTTTAGACCAGTACTTGCCGTATGCTGTAACGAGAACCTGGCATACACAACTTGCTATTTTCTGGATTGCCACGGCTTGGTTGGCAACAGGACTTTATATAGCCCCGGCCGTTTCGGGAAAAGATCCTAAATTCCAGTCATTTGGAGTAAATTTTCTGTTCATCGCGCTTTTAATCATCGTTGTTGGGTCAATGATCGGGCAATGGTTTGGGGTAATGCAAAAACTAGATCTTATTAGCAATTTCTGGTTCGGACATCAGGGTTATGAATATGTGGATCTGGGCCGCTTTTGGCAGATATTTTTATTGGTAGGTTTACTATTATGGTTAACACTCATGGTTCGTCCATTGCTGCCAATATTAAAACGAAAAACAGAAGAGAAGAACCTAATCATTATGTTCCTGATTTCTTGTACGGCTATTGCATTGTTTTATGGAGCCGGACTAATGTGGGGAAGACAAACCAATTTAGCCATTGCAGAATATTGGAGATGGTGGGTAGTTCACCTTTGGGTTGAAGGCTTCTTTGAAGTATTTGCTACCGTGGTTATCGCCTTTCTTTTTGTGCGATTAGGACTGTTAAAAACAAAAACAGCCACATTAAATGTGCTTTTAGCAACTATCATATTTATGTCTGGTGGTATTTTGGGAACCTTCCATCATCTATATTTCGCAGGAACACCTAAAGCAATTATGGCATTAGGTGCGACCTTCAGTGCACTGGAAGTAGTTCCATTAACCTTGATTGGATATGAAGCCTATCATAATTATAAATTATCCAAAGCTACCAAATGGATCAATGATTACAAGTGGCCTATCTATTTTATGATCGCTGTAGCCTTTTGGAATTTCCTTGGCGCAGGTATCTTCGGATTTATAATCAATCCGCCAATAGCCTTGTATTATGTTCAAGGGCTAAATACAACTCCGCTTCACTCTCATACCGCATTATTTGGGGTTTATGGAATGTTGGGAATTGGGTTGATGCTTTTTGTATTGAGAAGTTTATACCGAAACGTTTCCTGGAACGACAAACTTTTAAAAATCACCTTTTGGTCACTTAACATCGGATTATTGGCAATGGCATTATTAAGCCTTTTACCAATGGGAATCTGGCAGGCAATTGCGAGTATAGAACACGGAATGTGGTATGCCCGTTCTTCAGAATTAATGCAGGACCCGGATATGATCACTTTAAAATGGCTGCGTACCATAGGAGATGTTATTTTTGCTGTGGGTATGCTTAGTCTTTGTTATTTTGTATTTGATCTTACACTTAGAAATAAAAATAAGGTTCATCACACACCCGTTATGAATAAGAGGATTTCAAAGGACAAATTAAAAATTAAAGAACCGGTTGAAGTTTAACATTTGAACAGGAAAAATTTCGAAAGAAATTTTTCCTGTTCATTTTAATTCAGAAATTATGGAACTCACAATAGAAAAACATGTGCTAGTATAAACCATAATCATTAACAAATATTTCCCTTAAGATGGAATAAACTTTATAATGAAAGCGGGAGTTTCAATTTATAATCCAAATTACATGGTAAAGATAAAGCTTGTAATTTACACGAATTAAAACTGCCTCTTTTTATAGGTAAAAGCTATAACCCTAATAATTTTATCTATTTGTGCAACTTGTAAAAAAACATACAAATATTGCCCTTGCCTATTTCCTTCTAGTGGGTTTAATGGGGGTTCTTTTGAGACTATTTTTTATATTTCCAATTCCTGCAGATTTTAGGTTTATAGTACATGCACATTCTCATGTTGCACTATTAGGCTGGGTGTATATAGCTTTGATCACTCTTATTTATAAGCTCTACTTTTCTGAAGTCGAAAAAATCAGAAGCTATAAACTTATCATTTGGTTTACGAATATCTGTGTCCTGGGAATGCTAATCAGCTTTCCTTTTCAAGGATATGCCTTGTTTTCGATCATTTTCTCTACACTTTTTTTAATTGCCAGTTATTGGATGGGTTGGTTTATTTTTAAACATATTCCAATAAAATTTAAGAACACGCTGTCTTATGTGTGCATAAAGGCTTCAATCTGGTATATGCTTATTTCTAGTATTGGGCCATGGGCCGTGGGAGGCATTATGTCTACCTTGGGAAGTGCTTCTATTTGGTATAAGCTTGCCATTTATTTTTACTTACATTTTCAATATAACGGCTGGTTTATTCTTGCATTAATAGGAATTCTGTTTTATTTGATCGAACAACTTCCTGTAAAGATTGATAAGAAAAGGTTTAATGTCTTTTTTTATCTCCTCAACCTCAGCATAATTTTAAGTCTTTTTCTTTCTGTTTTGTGGACCAAGCCTCCAATCATTTTTTATATCCTGGCAGCTTTGGGCGCAATAATACAGGTTGTGGCTTTCCTCTATTTTTTCAGAATTATTAAAAGTTCATGGCCTCTGCTTAAACAAAAACTCTCTCCCAATGTTCGGAAGCTTTTAAAACTTAGCGGACTATTATTAGTTGTGAAAATTCTTTTTCAGCTAATTAGTGCACTCCCCTATTTCGCCGATCTGGCCTTTAATTACAAGGATTTTGTGATTGGTTATCTTCACTGGACATTTTTAGGAGTAGTAAGCTTGTGCCTGCTGGCTTTTCTGGAACATTTTAAATTAATAAAACTTAATGGCTACTTAATTTCGCTTTATCTTTTTGGATTTATTATTTCTGAATTTCTTATATTTTATAATGGCGTACGTCTCTGGTTAAGATGGCCGGCTATTCCGGAACAGCCTCTTCTCCTGGTAGGGATTAGCGCATTAATCCCAATTAGCATTGGTATTTTACTGGTGAAAAATTTAACTTCAAGGCTTAAGTCCTGAATTTGCTGAAATTTAGCGTGTTCTTCATTAGTATTCTCTCTTCTCTTTGATTATGAATATTTCTGAAAGTAAAAAGCCTTAATAATCAAGAAAAATAATATTTCTTATTTATGATAATTTTGTCCGAAATAATAAAATACTATATCTTTGACCATACCACAATCCTATAAGAATGTTTTCAAAAGCTTGCGAATATGGCATTAAAGCCAGTACATATATAGCACTAAAATCTCTGGAAGAAAAACGTGTTAGCCTAAAGGAGATTTCAAGTGAAATAGATTCTCCAATGGCATTTACCGCAAAGATATTACACCAATTGGCCAAGAATGATATTTTGGTATCTGCCAAGGGACCATCCGGTGGATTTCAAATTCAGAAAGATAGGATCGAATCTATTAAGTTAGCAGATATTGTTTATGCAATAGATGGGGATTCTGTTTATAAAGGTTGTGCCTTAGGTTTTAATGAATGTAATGCTAATAAACCCTGCCCTTTGCATGATAAATTTGTGGTAATTCGGGATGAACTTAAAAAGATGTTGCAAAATACCAGTCTTTTTGAATTAACCGAAGGCTTGGAAGTTGGGCTTACCTTTTTAAAAAGATAAATATTTGTTTCGAAAACACCCCTGCTAGTTTTAAAAATCAAATTCCTTTCAGGAGAATTTAAAATCAAGTTCAATGCAAAAAGAAATCTTAGATCTAGACGACATAAAACTCCTTGTAGATAGCTTCTATGCTAAAGTTCAGCAGGATGAGCTACTGGCAGCTGTTTTTAATAAAGTGATAAAAAACTAATGGCCAAAACATTTGGAGAAAATGTACAGTTTTTGGCAAACAGTTCTTTTGGAGGAACATACTTATTATGGCGCTCCATTTATGCCTCACATGAACCTGCCTGTAAGCAAAAAACATTTTGACAGATGGTTGGAATTATTCTTTAAAACTCTGGATGAACTATTCTCTGGAGAAAAAGCAGAAGAAGCCCGATGGCGTGCAAATAAAATGGCAGAAATGTTTCAGCTTAAAATTGCACATTATCAAAAAACCAATTCCAAACCTTTAATATAAACCAATTACTACCAATTCTTTAAATCTTCAGTAGAAAATAATAATTTAAACATATCAGATCTTTAAATCGCAGGAGAGTGAAAAAGCTATTTTAAACATCCTTAATCAATCAATTAGGCCTGCGTTGACATTAGTAGGAAAATAACTAGTAGCAACTATTACATTAGTTGCTTAATTCCTAGTTGGATTAAATTTGAATTACATCTAAAGTAAACTTATAAGTTTGCTTTTTTTGAATTATGGAAACCTTTAGTTTTACTTTATGTCATAGCAGAGAATAAGTAGTCCCGGCTTCCTTATTTTTACAGAATGATAATAATACTTGGAGCAGGACTATCCGGCCTTCTTATAGCCTACCGATTAAAACAAGATGGGATTCCCTTTAAAATTCTGGATGCCAGATCCAGAATTGGAGGAAGGATCCATGCGGTATCAGTAACAAACAAAACCCCGGCATCACCGGGGTTTTATTACAAACTTTTTGTTTAAGTCTTATTTAAAAGAATCCAACCGGTTTCTTGTCGTAAGAGATCAACATGTTTTTTACAACACGGTAATGATCTAAAGCCATTTTATGGTTTTCACGACCGAATCCTGATTCTTTAACACCACCAAACGGAGCGTGTGCAGGATACGTATTGTATTGGTTTACCCAAACTCTACCTGCTTTAATTGCACGAGGAACTTGGAATAATTCGTGAGCATCACGAGACCAAACACCGGCACCTAAACCGTAAGGAGTATCGTTTGCGATAGCAATAGCTTCCTCAGTAGTACTGAATGTTGTTAAAGCTGCAACTGGTCCAAAAATCTCTTCTTGGAATACACGCATCTTGTTATCCCCTTTCAATACTGTAGGTTGGATATAATACCCATCTGAAATATCACCATCGTAGTTACCAGCGTCTCCACCAGCTAATACTGTAGCTCCTTCTTCTTTCCCTATATTGATATAACCTAAGATTTTATCGAATTGTGCTTTAGACACTTGAGAACCAATCATTGTT
Organism: Gillisia sp. CAL575; assembly: GCF_000403785.1. Classification (GTDB taxonomy): domain Bacteria; phylum Bacteroidota; class Bacteroidia; order Flavobacteriales; family Flavobacteriaceae; genus Gillisia. The sequence continues at coordinate 53,924 of NZ_APHJ01000018.1, read as the reverse complement.
TCTGGATCAAGTGGATTTCCTTTTTTAACTAACTCTAAACGTGCTTGCATTCTTTCGATAAAAAGATCAGCAATATCTTCGTGAACTAGAATACGGGATGGAGTCGTACAAATTTCTCCTTGATTAAGTGCAAACATTAACGCTCCTTCAATAGCTTTGCTAAAGAATTCGTCATCTTGATCTGCTACAGAAGGGAAGAAAATGTTTGGTGACTTTCCACCTAGTTCCATTGTTACAGGAATAATGTTTTCAGCTGCATTGTGTAAAACTTTTCGACCTGTTTCAGTTGAACCAGTAAATGAAAGTTTTGCAATACGTTTAGACGTTGCTAAAGCTTGCCCAGCTTCTGCACCAAAACCAGTTACGATGTTTAATACTCCTGCAGGTAAAATGTCACCAATAAGTTCCATTAATGCTATAACACTGGTAGGAGTTTGTTCTGCTGGTTTAACAACAGCAGTACAACCCGCAGCTAAAGCTGGAGCAATTTTCCAAGCTAGCATTAACATTGGGAAGTTCCAAGGGATAATTTCACCAACAACTCCAACAGGCTCGTTTAAAACGATGCTTAAAGTGTTTTTGTCATGTTCAGAAATACTTCCTTCATCTGCACGAATAACACCTGCGAAATAACGAAAATGATCAATACAGTAAGGGATATCTGCTGCACGAGCTTCACGAATTGGTTTCCCATTATCGATAGTCTCTAAAGTTGCTAGGTATTCAAGGTTATCCTCCATTACTTGAGCAATCTTTAATAGCATATTACTACGATCGGTTGCAGAAGATGTGCTCCAAGATGGAAAGGCTTCGTGTGCTGCATCTAAAGCAAGATCGATATCCTCTTGCGTAGAACGTGCAGCTTGAGTAAATACTTTACCATCTACTGGAGATACGTTATCGAAATATTCACCTTTTACAGGAGCAACGAATTTACCGCCAATAAAGTTCCCATATCTTTCTTTGAATACGGGTTTAGTTACATTTGCCATAATTATATATTTAAATTTAATTCTAATTATTGCTTGCAAAAACAAGCAATGTGTAATTACAGTGCAAATATATATTGGGATGTCTCTTTCTTATTTATTGATACGGTTCAATAACTTATGAAAACAGGTCAATGTATAGATTATTATGAAGAGAGGGTTTTTAAATATGTTTAAAACTCTGATTACTAGCATTTTATAATTGTAAGATTTTATTCGGAAAGATCTGTTGGACTAAATCCGAACTTATTTATAAAGGCTACATTGAAGTTAGACAGGTTGTTAGCATATATCTCCAACAACCTATATTGCAATAGTATGTGCGCTAAACCCCAATAAGTTCTCCTTGAAAAAAGAGTAGAAATCTAAGAACTAAGATAATAGCTTTGGCAGCTTATTAATAAAAAAAAAGGCCTGCCATAAAAAGCTCGATCCTCACTTTGGCTGTATATTAGCGAACTTAAAAATAACCTACAGGAAGACATTTAATGTTTTTTTAATTAGCATATATTATGAAGCGCTTATTTTCCAATTTACTATTTAAAGTTTTTCTTGCCATCGTATTAGGTATTGTTTTCGGCCAGTATTTACCAGAATCCATCAACCGAATATTTAGCACCTTTAATGCGTTTTTTGGACAATTTTTAAATTGCTCCATTCCGTTAATTATAATGGGATTAATAATGCCAGCCATTTCTGATTTAGGTAAAGGCGCAGGGAAACTATTATTGCTCACTGCTGCTATAGCTTATGGTTCGACCCTGTTTTCAGGGTTTATGACGTACTTTACAGCGTCCAACATATTTCCACAACTTTTAGAAACTCACGTTAATAATGCCGCTCAAATTGCTGATTCTGGCCGTGAATTAACGCCCTATTTTAGTATCAACATTCCGCCAGTATTAGATGTCATGACGGCATTGGTACTAGCATTTGTTATTGGTTTAGGACTTTCTTATCAAGAAAAATCAAGTTTGAAACTTGTAGTTAAAGATTTTGAAAAGATTGTCATGCAATTAATAGAAAACGTTATTGTTCCTCTTTTACCGCTATTTATTTTAGGCATATTTACAAGTATGTCTTTCAGTGGGCAAGTATTTTCAATCCTATCCATTTTTATAAGTATTATTGGAGTCATTTTCGCCTTACACGTATTACTACTATTGCTTCAATACACTATTGCAGGAGTGATTACAAAGAAAAATCCCATTAAATTATTAGCTACAATGATGCCCGCTTACTTTACGGCCCTAGGGACACAATCATCTGCAGCTACCATTCCGGTTACTTTAGAACAAAGCTTAAAGAATGGGGTTTCAGAAAAAATTGCAGGCTTTGTCATTCCTTTATGTGCTACCATACACTTATCTGGTAGTATCATGAAAATCACCGCTTGTGCAATGGCATTAATGATTTTACAAGGAATGCCCTTTAGTTTTACACTCTTTGCGGGATTTATTTTTGTGCTGGGAATCGCTATGATTGCTGCTCCAGGGGTTCCAGGAGGCGCGATTATGGCTGCCGTAGGGCTCATACAATCTATGTTAGGTTTTAATGAAGAGATGATTGGCCTAATGATAGCCCTATATATCGCTATGGATAGTTTTGGTACTGCTTGTAATGTTACTGGCGACGGCGCTATTTCATTAGTTGTGAATAAAATAACGAAAGAAAAATTAGTAGCTCAGATTTAAGAATTTATTTTATTTCGAAATATCTGTTGGACTAAATCCGAACTTATTTTTAAAGGCTACACTGAAGTTAGACAGGTTGTTATAGCCAATATCTAAGTATATATCTGAAGCTTTTAATTCCCCGCCTTGTAACAATTCTTTAGCTTTTTGTAAGCGCTTATCTTGCAGCCATTTTCCAGGAGGTTCGTTATATTCGTTTGTAAAATGTCGCTTAAAGGTGGATAGACTCATATTACATAAAAATGCGATTTCCTCTAATTTCAAATTGGAATTTACATTGCTTTCTACTACATTTTTAAATGGAGAAATCTCTTTGGAGATTAAAGAGTGTAAATAATATTCAAAACTAGATCCGTATTTATTTAGTAAATACAACATAATTTCTTCGAATTTCAAAAATAACAAAGCATCAGTATAACTATGCTCTGCCAAGGCAATAGATGATAAAGAGTTTATAAAAGATGATATGTAATCATCATTCTCAATTACAAAATACGGCACATCTTCCTTATATGGCTTTACATCGTTAGTATACTTACTTAGAAAATCGGTGAGTTTCTTTTCAGAAAAAAAGAAGAGCTTACAAAAATAAATAGCTTCCGTATCCAATAATTCTGTCCACAACCAATTTCCTTTTTTGAGCAGTATAGATTGTTTATTATTTACTGCCATAGAGGTATTGGCAAAATGAACTTGCTTTTTACCCACTTGTAGAAAGCTAAACATATTCATGCTTAAATTGACCTTGCTTTTAACAACATCGCTAGTCATTTTGAAATCGTAGACGAATAAGTCTTGACAGGTCTTTTCATTCTGAAAATAAATTTCAGGAATATTTTCTATGGGCATATTCTTTCTCTTTGATATAGATAAAGGTTTTAGGCTGCACAAATAATGCCGATATTGGCATAAGTCTATCTACAAAACTCCTATTTCAAAGACTTTCCATGGCGAGGGTATCAACACATGTTAAAACTTTTAGTCTGTCATCAAACCGATTAATTATTCTGTTAACATTTGAAACATCACGAGTAGATTCTTTTACTGCCTGAATGTTATCCTGTTTCAGCAATTCTTCGAACATATCAAGGCTAACTTGAATTTTATAATCCTCCGGATTATTATAAACCTTAATTGGAAGCGAAGTGCTCTTGGCAGTTTCCCTATAATATTCCACAGTTTCTCTATCATCTGCTAAGTATCGCATTGGTGGAAGCATCATAAGACCAGAAGCTCCATCCTACTCAGCAATTTCAGCGGCTTTAATAGCTCCCTTAGTAGTTTGTTCCGCAATGTTCATGATCACGGGAATGCGGTCACCAACTATTTCTTTAGAAAATCTTGTAAGATCACGCTTCTCCTCTGGTAGTAGCGTACTCGCCTCTCCTAATGTTCCTCCTAGAATGATACCATTCACCCCGGCATCCAAATGAGCATTGATATTATTTTTAAATATCTCGAGATCTAACTTATCATCAGCAGTAAATTTTGTAGTAACGGCTGGCATGACCCCTTACCATTTAACTTTCATAATTCCATTTTTAAGATTATATGCAAATATTCAATCTAATAATGGCATTCAACACTTAAAATAACGTATTATATAATACTATTGTGCTGTTTTCTTTAGATTATTAGTTCTTCTACCAATTAGCCTTAGCGGCAAGCTGAACCCGAAATTTTAAACTGAATTTTGGAACAATGATTAAACTCTTCTCTACTTTTAGTATTCTGTAAAAATTAAGAAGTTGCTAAGCCTTTAGGAGTTTTGATCATTTTAAATTATCCGAAATGTCATAAAGAAATGTCAAAGTGCTCCCAAAGGGGTATTAAGCTTTTATTAATTTCTAAATTTAATAATACAAAATTCTATAAATCCATTGTAAACCCTTAATAATAAAAGGTTTTTGATTTATTAATCAATTAATTTATTTGAATTTATGACTTCAGACTTAACCGAAATATCAGATTTATCCGAAAAATCGATTAAGCTAATATTAACAGTTGTTGATAATGAAATGGAAATTAATGCCTCTCTTCCTGGAGGAGGCGTTTTGCATATAGAAAAAGAACTTCCATATTTAATAATTTATAGGGAGATACCAAATGATCCAGAAACATATAGAATGGTCATTAGTGAATCTTCATATCTAATAATTGGTACTTCTGATTTTAGTGGATATCACAAATTGTTATTTGAGTTATCAAATTTGTTATCTACAAAGTATAAGAGTTATTTATTGCTGGAATTATATTCTGGAGATCCGTCTAGTAAAAGTTTCATAATAAAAGGTCCTGAAAAAAAACTACCAACAACTCTAAAAGTATTGAAGGAGGAATTAGAAACAATTAATTCAAGCTTTTCCGGGATTTACTTAAAGACCGAGATCAAAGACACTTCTCATAGACAAGCAGAGGGCCAAATAGAGCTTTTAAGTGTTGAAGAAGCTAAACAATGTGGTGCATTAGTTTTAGGTCTGGAGATCCCACCTATTTACCGTGATGAAAATTTTAAAACTTATCCGGTGTTCTTTAGAAACTTCAGAGATTTTATAAATAGAGCTGTACACATTGCAATTTTTGATTATATAAGGGTGCAAACTTCGTGCGGTGTGGCAAGCTATAATGCACTTGGAAGAAAATATTTAAAAGATAAAGTTTTTGAGATCGACAAAAAGCTTGCAGACATTGAAAAATCATATCAGTTTCTGTGGTTAGTCTCTCCAATGAATATTCATGATATTAAGGAGACTTTTTTTAAAAGTAAGCATGAGAAATTACTTGATTATCACTACCGATTGCTGCCAATAGATCCTGATGTACTTAAACGCAAACTCTATAATCTAAAAATTGAAGACGTGGATGATCCTGCAATGTCTTATCTCTTCAGAGAAAAAAGAGAGGAATTAGATCAGCAAATAACCATGTTAAGTGAACGTGGAACTAAGAATTTCCTATATGATAGTGTTAGGTTATATCAAGGACTAGACCCTCATTTATGTAGTGAAGCCAAAAAAATTCTTGAGAACATACCTGAAGTAGAGAACACTGAGGCCGATAAAATATTGGATTGCAAAGCTTTTAGCAGTCTCGCTAGAAGAGAATTTGACCTATTCAGAAATCAAGATGAAAATTTTAAATGTAAAGTTCACATCCGAAAAGATGTGAATATTATGATGGTCTCCCAAGGTGAATTATATATTCCAGAAGATTATAGATTAAGTGAAATTGATGCACGAGGCCTTATTCAACATGAAGTTGGTACCCACGTGCTTACTTATCATAATGGCTTACAACAACCTTTGAAACAATTAAGTATAGGACTTGCAGATTACGATCCCCTTCAGGAAGGATTGGCTGTAATGTCTGAATACCTTGTAGATGCACTAACTCCAAACAGACTTAGAACACTCGCGGGAAGGGTAGTTGCCGGAGAAGCCGTTACACAAGGAGGCGATTTTCAAGAGATCTTTAGGCTGCTTACTCTTACTTATGATTTTTCTTCAGAAAGAGCTTTCAACATTACTTCCAGAATTATGCAAGGAGGAGGGTTTTTAAAAGATATAATTTATTTAAAGGGGTTGGTAGATCTAAGAAAATACCTCCAAGAAGGCGGTGACTATGAATCTTTACTTGCGGGTAAATTCGCCTTAAAACACACCAAGATCATACAAGAATTAACAGATAGAAAAGTCCTTAAAAGTGGCGCATTACGCCCAAGTTATCTCATTAATGAGGAATCAGCTAAAAGAATTAATTTAATTAGAGAAGGGCTTCCCATCTCGCAAATGATAACCAAATGAAAATATGTTTTGTAGTAAATGGTATTGACACAGAAACCTGTGGTACCACTATGTATATTATGTTTGAAGCTTTAAAAAGAAAGCATGAAGTACATATGATGGGAGTTGGAGACTTCAACTTCAAACATGATGAGTCAATAAGCATTAATAGTGTGTCTATTTCAAAAAATGACGATCCAAAATCTCCAGAAGAATATTTGGAATTATTACAAAGTGATAAGTCTAAAAAAAAGACAATTGTCGCAAAAGATCTGGACGTGTTATTCATTAGAAATAATCCTACTGAAGAAGGTAGTTCTAGACAATGGGCAGAACAAGCTGGAGTTGCATTTGGAAGAATGATACAACAAGAAGGAGTGCTTGTTTTAAATGATGCCTATGCCTTATCTAATGCATTTATAGATAAACTCTATTTTGAAGAGCTCCCAAGCAGTATTAAGCCGGCTTCCCTAATCACTAGAAAAAAAGAAGATATTTTAGATTTTTTCGAGAAGCATAAAAAGAAAATGGTTTTAAAGCCACTGGAAGGATCTGGTGGAAGAGATGTGTATTTGATAGACAAAAATGAAAAGAATTTAAACCAAATAATAGAAAATATAACCCAACAAGGATATGTGATTGCACAAGAGTTCCTTCCTGCAGTTAAAGATGGAGATGTTCGTGTTTTACTTATGAATGGTAGGGTGATGGAAAAAGATGGTACTTATGGTATAATTCGTCGTGTTGCTGGAAAGGGTGAATTCCGTAGTAATTTTTCTCAAGGAGCATCAGCAGATAGCAGTCCGCTTACAGATGCTATGAAAAAAATAATTGAGATCACAGCACCAAAATTAATTAGGGATGGATTATTCTTCGTTGGTTTAGATATAGTGAAAGATAAATTAATTGAGATAAATGTTTTGAGTCCTGGTGGCCTTGATCATTTTAAGGAAATTGGATTACCAGATTTTAGTGATGTCATCGTAAAGTCTATCGAGAAAAAAGTAGAATATAAAAGGTTATATGGCAATACAATTTCCAACAGGGAATTAGCAACTATGGCCTAAACCAAGATTTTCGGGGAATGCCCTCCTTAAAATATTGGGCAGTCCCACGAGGTATGAATGGGGAAAAACTTTTTAAAAATTCGAGGCAAGTCCGCCCGAACGAAATGGGCAGACCTCTGTTAATTAAAACCTCAATTAGGGATAAATTTATTGAAATATGGAAAATACTTCCAGAATTATTGGAAAATATTCAAGTGGGGAAAATGGACCTCTATTGTTTATAACTGCAGCAGTACACGGCAATGAGCCTTCGGGAATAGAAGCTTTAAACAGAGTTTTTACCGCTTTGCAAAATAAAAAGCCCAAAATTAAAGGTTGTATTGTTGGGGTACTTGGGAACAAAGCGGCATTAGAGAAAAACGTACGCTATATAGACGAAGATTTAAATAGGACTTGGACAGAAGATAATATTAGTAATAAGAAAAAAGAAACCAGTGAACAGAATGAAATGCATGAAATAATTGAAGTTCTCCAGCAATTTCCTGAGGCAGATTATTCTAAACGTTATTTCATAGATTGTCATACAACCTCCTCAGATAGTTTGCCATATGTTTCAGTACAGTTAGTAAACGACAATAATAAGTGGGCGCATAATTTCCCTACCTATATTGTGCAAGGATTCAGCGATATTGTCTATGGAGCTATTGATCATTACCTAAGTAGAATTGGTTTAACAGGTTTTACTTTTGAAGCAGGTCAACATACGAGTAAGACCTCAGCAGAAAATCATGAAGGTATGATCTGGCTGGCGCTAAAAGAAGCTTGTAATTTAGATCTTACTCAAATCCCCGATTATCCTTTATGCGTCGAAAAGTTTTCAGTAAAAAATGCGCCAAATCAAAAGACTTTTAAAATAATATATAGGCATGGTCTTGAAGAAAACGATACTTTCAAAATGAAATCTGGATTTAAAAATTTTCAGAAAATATATAAAGGAGATCTTTTAGCAATTCAAAATGACAAAGAATTAAAAAGTGATTGGGATGCACGCATCTTTATGCCACTATATCAAGCTCAAGGAAATGATGGTTTTTTTGTAATAGAGGAAGTGAAATAATTATTTTTTCAACTACAAGAATTAAAAAGGCTAGTAATATTACTAGCCTTTTTAATTACTGTATAAATTTTCTTTCCCAACATACTTAAAATATAGTAGATAGCTTCACCCTGAATTTATTTCAAGGTCTCATTTTATTTTAATCAATTAGAGCACATTATTATTCTGAAACTTCCGAAGTCTCTGGATAGTAGTACATTATTTATAAGTTTGGGACACTAAACGCATAATAAAAAGAAATTTCATTAATCTAAAAATTCAATACAAACTGGAGTCATGACATCTAATTTCTCACCAATGTTAGTAAGTTTCCCAGATTCTGAATCAATTTTGAAACTTACCAGATCGTTAGAATCTTGATTAGCAACATATAAAAAATCACCTTTTGGAGAGATAGCGAAATTTCTGGGAGTAGCTCCTTTTGTATTTGTAAATCCTATATTCTCAAGAATTCCTGTTTTTTGGTCTATTTTAAAAGATCCAACACTATTATGCCCACGGTTAGATACATATAGAAAATTACCTGAGGGATGTATATGAATGTCTGCAGCAGAGTTTTCTCCTTTGAAGTCTTCTGGTAAGGAAGAAATATCCTCTAGATGAGCTAAACTCCCATCTTGCTCTATTTTAAAAGCACTTATACTTCCATTAAGTTCATTGATAGTATAGGCATAATTATTCCTTTTAGAAAAAGCGAAGTGTCTTGGCCCGGATCCTTCAGTAATTTGTACATAAGGAGTTTCATTTGGTTTTAATGATTTGGCATTCACATCCAAATTAAAAATCCAAATGCGATCATTACCAAGATCTGTGATATAAACATACTTGTTATTGGAGGATATATTTACCGAATGCGGGTTGGATCTTTCAGGATATTGAAGGCTTATCTTTTGCAACTTTTTTAAACTTCCATCAGCATTTTTTTCATACATCATAACCACTCCCCCAACATAATTGGCCACAAAAATAAATTCTCCAGATTTATCTTCTGCAATATAACAAGGGGCATAACTTTCTGTAGAAATACTTCCTATTTGCTCCAGACTATGATCCTCATTAATTTTGTAAGAATAGATTAATCCCGACGGTCCATCTCCCGGACCAAGCTCACTTACCGCATAAAGATTTTTGTAATTGGCAGAGGTTTTTACAAAAGAAGGATTAACCACATTAGCAACAGTTTTACCCATTTCCAAAGCACCGGTGTCCGGCTTTTGGTATACCGTATAAATCCCTTCTGCTTGTCCATCTACATGGCCTTCCTTTTTGGTGTAAGTTCCTATATAAATAGTGTTCATAGTAGACGTCGAGATATCTACTATCTCAGTTTTTTGCTCCTCTTGTGTGTTTTTCTTACAGGAATTTAAGAGCAGTAAAAAACAAAAACTGATAAAGAAAATTCTATTCATTTTGGTGGGTTTAAAATAGTTGTTTAATAAAGTGGTATGGAAGTCTATAACCATTTCTTCCGTTTAAAATATATAATCATACCTAAGAATACTAAGATCATGAGACCCCAAAGCACAAAATAACTATATTTCCATTGTAATTCTGGCATATATTCGAAATTCATTCCGTAGATACCCGCCATAAAGGTCAAAGGGATAAAAATGGATGCCATAATGGTTAACACCTTCATCACTTCGTTCATTTTATTGCTGATAGTAGTCATATACATATCCATGAGCCCCCAAGTCATTTCTCTATAGATCTCAATATTTTCTACAACTTGGATGATATGATCATAGAGATCCCGAATATAGTTAAGTGTTTTTACTTGAATAAGTGTACTATCTGTTTTCTCTAACCTACTAATTACCTCTCTCAAAGGGGATACAGCTCTTCTTATTCTAAGCACTGTTCTTTTTAGTTCTTGAATTTCAAAAGTAATATCATCGTTAGGCTGAGCAATAAATAGTTGTTCTTCTAAGGTTTCTATTTTATCACTTATCTCTTCAATAACCACAAAATAATTATCTATAATCGAGTCTAAAATTGCGAAAACCAGATAATCTGGTCCATTGTTTCTTAAACGCCCTTTATCATTAGTTAGTCGTTCCCGAATTGCATCAAATACATCTCCATCTGCCTCTTGAAATGTTAGAACGTAATCTTTCCCAATTACTATACTAATATGCTCATGTTCTAAAACGCCATTCTCTTTATGATACAGCATTTTTGCAACTATAAACAAATAGTCCTGATATTCATCAATCTTTGGACGTTGATTGGTATTTACTATATCTTCAATAATAAGAGGATGAAGTTTATAATATTTACCCAGCTTTTCAATTTCAGAAGTATTGCTTAGCCCATCTACATTTATCCAAGTAATATTCTCCTCATTTTCAAATTTAAAAGTGGCTTCCACATTATCAAAAACGAAGCGCTCATAGTTTACTTTATTATAATCTATAACCTCTATCTTAATTTCTGCAGATTCCTTTCTTCCCACATAAGCAACCGTGCCTGGAGCTTTATTGAGCGCATTTGTAGATTTAGGTCTTCGCTGTAGATGCCTATGTCGTTTTGCCATAAATTGAATGTTTGCATAAAAATAACAAAGTTTTTCGTCTAAAATGATTCTAAAAATATTAAGGTTAAGTTTTACACTTCTACTTAGCAATACTTAAACCTATCTCCTATTTTTGCCACATGGAAGAAAAGCAACTTTTTGGTGCGTTAAAAGAGTATTTTGGGTTCGACAGCTTTCGTCCACTTCAGAAGAAAATTATAGATGCCGTTTTTCAAGGAAAAGATAATGTAGTGATCATGCCTACTGGAGGTGGTAAATCTATTTGTTATCAATTACCCGGAATTCTTTTACCAAATATCACGCTTGTAATCTCTCCATTGATCGCTCTTATGAAAGATCAGGTAGATGGTTTAAAGGTAAACGGCATCCATGCAGCATATTTAAACAGTAGCCAGTCTGAAAAAGAACAACAGGAAATTATTGCTAGCGTTGAAAAAAACGAACTAAAATTACTTTACGTTGCTCCAGAAAGTTTACAGTTTGTAGATAGGTTTCTTACAGATGGTAAAGTGAGTCTAATTGCCATAGATGAAGCGCATTGTATCTCTAGCTGGGGTCACGATTTTAGACCTGCCTATACGCAATTAGGATATTTAAAAAAGCGCTTTCCCTCTACTCCGGTAATTGCCTTGACTGCTACTGCAGATAAAGCAACCAGAAAGGATATTTGCCAGCAACTAAATATCCCGAATGCAAAAATACATGTAGCTTCTTTTGATAGAAAGAATCTTTCCTTGGAAGTCCGCCCTGGAACTAAGCGATTAGAACAAATTCTACAGTTTACTGATGGTCGAAAAAATGAAAGTGGGATAATCTATTGTTTAAGCAGAAAGAATACTGAAGATGTTGCTGCTAAATTAAAGGCAAATGGTATAAAAGCTGAAGCATATCATGCAGGCTTAAGCCATACAGAGCGAAGTAGAATTCAGGAGGATTTTATTAATGATACGCAGCAAATTATTTGTGCTACCATCGCTTTTGGAATGGGGATAGATAAATCTAATATTCGATGGGTGATCCATTATAATATGCCTAAAAATTTGGAAGGTTATTATCAGGAGATTGGTCGTGCAGGTCGGGATGGATTACCTTCAGAAACCATGCTTTTTCATAGTTATGCAGATGTGATCCAACTTCAGAAATTTGCTGCAAATGCAAAGAATGAAGCTGTGCAGATGGCTAAACTGGACCGCATGAAGCAATATTCTGAAGCTCTTACCTGTAGAAGAAAAATTTTATTAAGTTATTTTGGTGAGTTAAAAAAGGAAGATTGCGGCAATTGTGATATCTGTAGGAACCCACCGCAGTTTATGGATGGTACCTTAATCGCCCAAAAAGCCTTATCGTGTATTTATCGTCTAAAAGGAAAAGAACCTATAACAGTATTGATAGATGTTCTTAGAGGCGCCCAAAATGAGGCCGTGCTAGGAAAAGGCTATCAGGAGTTAACAACTTATGGTATTGGAAAAGATATTTCCTGGAAAGATTGGCAACTGTATATAATACAGCTTATCAATCTAGGATATGTTGAGATCGCTTTTCATCTTCATAACCATCTTCAGTTAACCCCAATGGCAAAGGATATCTTATTTAGCGGAGGAAAATTAGAATTGGCGAAAAATATTGATCAGAAAGAACTTCAGACAGAACAAGCTAATTCGTCAAAAATTAAGGATAATAGTCTTTTCGAAAAACTTCGTCAGTTGAGATTAGGTATAGCAAAGGAAGAAGGAATTCCAGCTTATCTTATTTTTAATGATGCCACGTTAAAGGAGATGGAAAAGGAGCGCCCAATGACAGATGAGGATTTTATCCAGATCAATGGAGTTGGAAGAAAGAAAATGGAGGATTACGGATACCAATTCATAAAAGAAATAATTGCTTTCAATAAAGAGAAACAGTTTAAGAAGAAACCTAAAAAATCTGGTAATTCACATAAAGAAACTTTGAAACTTTACTCGGATGGACTTAGTGTAGAAGAGATATCTGTATCTAGAAAATTGGCGCCTTCTACCATTAATTCTCATCTGGTCAAACTTTATGAGGAAGGTGAAAACATAGATCTTTTACAGTTGATTTCTAAGGGAGATGTTGATGCAGTAAGAAAAGCTAAGAATGAAATTGAAGATCCCAAAGGTTTAAAAACCTACTACGAATACTTTGATGAGGCATTAGATTATTGGACCATTAAGTTTGCATTAACAATCTTGAAAAAAGAGGAGAATTAAGAACTTATTAAAATTCTATTTTATGTAAAATTAATCCAGAGGCAGGTGCGATATATGTCATTTGATTATCTACATCTGCTTTTAAACTTCTCTCTATATCCTCTAAGCTCAATTCACCTTTCCCAAGCTGCACAAGTGTACCCATCATTAACCTTATTTGATACCTTAAAAAACCACTTCCTTTAACAATAAGAACATAGCTTTTTTCTGGGAAAAAATTGGCCGTATATATGGTGTTTTCTTGTATTTCAGAAAACACTACTTCTCGCTCGTATATACTTTTCCCGGAAGAACGAACACAGAAGTTTTGAAAGTGATGAATACCCTTAAAAAGCTTTGCTCCTTCTTCCATTAATTGAATGTTCAAATTATCTTGAAAATTAGACATTAGAGGAGCAGAAAAAGGATGGTTCTTTTCTCCAAAGGAAAATAAGTAATGATATTCCTTTTGTTTGGAATCTTGAATAATATTGAATTTCTTATCTACCTCATGAATACTTAGAGCTTTGATATCTGGAGGTAAATTTTTATTTAATAATTTCAGAAAAACAGCAAGGTCTATTAAGGGATCATCCTCCAAAAATAATTCGAAAGCAGATTCATTGGCAGATACCATTGCATCTGTTCGGCTAGAACCAAGCACCTTTAATCTCCGATCTGGAAGGATAAACTTAAATGTCTTCTTAATTAGACCTGCTACGGTTTTAAATCCTGGCTGGCTTTGCCAACCGTGTAAACGGTATCCTAAATATTGAACTTTGATAAGGTAGTAAAAGCGTTTTGGCTGCAAGTCTAATGTTTTCCTGCGAAGATAGAGAATAATAGATTTTAAATGGTTCTTATATTATCTATCACTTTTAACCTATAAAACTTTAATATCCTCAGAATTATCTTTGATGCTAAAAATAATATGTTAATTTTAACAAATATATTTATAGTTTTTTCATTTTAACCCTAAAATTGGTTGATGGTCGATTTAAAATGAGTTTAACCGCAAATATGTGCAATTACAAATCCTTTGAAGAGTCCTCTTTTATTAGTCTTAAAAAGAATCAATTAATGGCTAAAAATAGAGTTAAGTACTCTTCCATCTTTACAGTTTAATTTTTTTTGTTTTCGCAGTCATTATTAATAGAAAGGCATTTTCAAAGGATGAGATCCCTCAATTTAAAAGTAAGGAATTTATAAAGTTCGATGGGTTTTATAAAAAGAATAATTGTTGTGGTTAATTATCCATTTGAAAGTAACATCATGCATGATATAAAAACTGGTATTGAGCATCCTTACAAGTTTAGATTTATTATCAAACAATTAATGAATAGAAATTATATTGCAAGATTTTCCAATTATAATTTCAAGAGTACAAATAATTAAAAAAATTAAGTTCGATTGATTATAAAAGTATCAATTGGAATCGTGCTTTTAGAATCAACTATTCTAAAATATTTAGGTAATATGTTTGTATAGTAGAAATCCCGGTTGGGAACATGACTTAGCTTTTAAAATAATCTTTTAACAAATATGCTTTTAAAGAAAAAATTGATCATAATTCTATTGAGTTTTATTTCCATTATAACTGGATGTAATAACACAGAAGTTAAAGAAATCAATATTGGGTATATCGCCCCAATGTCTACCAGGGCCACAGATTTAGGGATTGCTCCATCTAAAGCTATGCAGCTTGCTATAGGAGAGTATAATTCTTCCAAAACTAAAGATCAACCTAAGATCAACTTTTTTATTGAAGACGATAAATGGGAGAAAAGTTTAGCTTTACCCGCCTATGAGAAACTACGCAAAGAACATAATATAGATGTTGTTTTTATTAGTAATACAGATGGTACTGTAGAATTGCAAGATAAGATCTTGGAAGATGGTGTTATTGCTGTGAACCCATTAAATAACGACAAACTACTATCTTCCCTAAATAAAAACACCTTTAAAATCGCAAAATCTACCGAGGAAGCACACAAGGCTTTAGGGATAAGAATTATAGAATTAGGTCTAAAAAAGGTAATTATCCTGCATTATCCTAATAACTTTATGAGCGTAGGAGGAAATGCTATAAAAAATATCTTAACAGAGAATGGTGTTGAAAACGAGGTGATTAAAACAGAAAAAGACCAAATCGACTTTACTGAAATTTTAAAAAAAGCTAAAGAGAAGAAAGCAGATGCTTATGTGTTTTTAGGTTATAAGAATTTTGGATTTGCCATGAAGCAGGCTAGAGATCTTGAAATTAAAGCTTCATTTTTTGGATCTACAACTTTATTGGACCCCGATTTTTTCTCAAATTCTGAAGGCGCAATAGTTGGGACAGAATGTACTTTCTTCACTCCTTTAGATGGGAATTATATTTTAGCAAGTGATTTTTTGCAGGATTATAAAAAGAAATTTGGAGAAGAGCCTTTTTCTATCTGGCCACCTATGCAAGCATATGATGCTATGAATATTGTAATTAACGAAATTAAAAAAGTTAATGAAGATAAGACAAAAGAGCAATCTCAAGTAGATTGGCTAAGAAATCGTTTATTGAACGTTAAATATTACCAGGGAGTTTGTGGCAATATTTCAATTAAAGAGGATGGCTCTTCTAGAGGGATTTATTTTTCATTATATAAAGTAGAATCTGATGGCAAGTTATTAAAGATTAAACGCTAACAACCTTCTCCAAGCTTAACAATAATTATGAGAATAAGTACTAAATTAATTTTAAGTTTTGCTGTCATAATTAGTGTATTGTGTATAGAAATTGTCCTAAATCAGATTATAAGTGATAACGCTGCAGATACTTACCAAAAATTAAAAAATCAGGCACTTCCCGCTCTCCGCATTTTAGATAAATTTGAATCTGTTAATAATGAATTTTATTTACTAACCTCTAATAAAGTTTATAACAGTAATCTTCCCTTAGATAGCCAAAATAGATTAAACGGAATTTTAGAAGTAGAATTTCCGTACTTAAAGACGGAACTTTTTCATTTATCCGAAAATTTAGATAAGCAGGATGAGATCACTTTAAAGTCTCCGGAAATTTTAAAATTAACTAATGAGTTAATTGACTTGGGTAATCAAATCAATAATCTTTTAATTATTAAAGATAATTACTCTGATAGTGCTAAAATGAAAGTTGCTATTTCGCTAGTAGAAGAAGATATTTCTGCTGCACATGCAAACTTAAATACTAACATCCTGATTTTAAAAATTAACTATGGAAATTTACTAGAGGATTATCAAAATGAGTTTGCGCAAAATTTAAAATCCTTATCTAATATTATCTTAATTACGGGTGTTTTAGGTATCTTATTCGGTATTCTAGTAGCATTTCTGGTTATTAGATCAATTTCTAAACCCATTCGTGCTTTAAATTCCGCAGCTTTAAGAGTGAGTAGCGGAGATTATGATACAGACATTATTCTTAGCGGGGAAGATGAACTCGCCTCTTTAGGGGAGTCTTTTAATACGATGACTTCTTCGCTGAAAAGTAATTTTGAATTAATAAAGATCAATAATAAAGAGATAAAGCAGCAAGAAAATAGAATTAGAAAGGTTATTGAAGCCTCACCGTCGGCTATTATCCTAATGGATTCTGAAAAGAAAATTTCTTTGATAAATGCTCAAACAGAAAAAATATTTGGATATGCCAGGCATGAACTTATTGGTGTTTCTGCAGAAAAATTGATCCCTTCCCGATTGTTGAAAATGGAATCTAAGGTTGATGATATTTTCTCTTCAAAAAACAAAATCGATACACTTGGGATAGATAAAAACTTTTATGGAATCACTAAAGACAACGAGGAATTTCCTGTAGAGATCAGATTGAGTTTTATTGAAATCCATGGGCAAGATATGATATTAGCTTCTGTAGTAGATATTACTGAAAGAAAGCAACAGGAAGAAGATATTAAGAAATATGTAGACCAGCTTAAATCTAAAAATAAAGAATTAGAACAATTCTCTTACATAACCTCGCATGATCTACAAGAACCTTTAAGAACGGTTTTAAGTTTTATAGATATAATCCAAGAGGATTATAAGGAGAAATTAGATGATGATTTAAATACGTATCTAAAGTATATTTCTGAAGCATCTACCAGAATGAGCAGTTTAATAAAAAGCTTGTTAGATTATTCTAGAATCGGACTAAAAGCAAAAGTTGAAACTGTAGACTGCAATACTATATTAAACAGTGTAACGGCAGATCTTAAATATAAAATTGATAAGTCTCGAGCAGAAATCAACTACTTAGCACTACCAACTATTGGAGGTTTCAATTTAGAATTAAGACTGTTATTTCAGAATCTAATTACAAACGCTATAAAATTTCAAAAGAAGACCGAAATACCTAAAATAGACATCTCTTTTGAAGAGAATAGGACACATTGGCAATTCAGTGTTGCCGATAACGGAATTGGAATAAAGGAAGAATTTCAAAATAAGATATTTATAATATTTCAAAGACTACATAATAGGGAAGAATACGATGGTACAGGAATAGGACTTTCACATTGCCAGAAAATTGTAGAACTGCATGGAGGAGAAATATGGGTAGAATCTGATGCCGGCGTTGGTAGTGTTTTCCATTTTACAATCTCTAAAAATATTTAGAGACTTTTATCTGTCCCTTTTATTATTGAAAATTGATTTAAAAAAATACTTACTCTCTATTGCCCTCATGCTGTATGGTTTCAGCATCTCACTTATGGGAATTGTCCAATGCAACTCACGATTATTTTGGACAAAAGAGCGCAACTAATTAAGATGAAATAATAATTCAGTTCCCTCTAAATGAGATGAATAAAGAAATAATTTGATTATGCGTAAAGCATCCTAAACTGAAAAAGGACGTCATTCTGAACTTAATTCAGAATCTCATTTCAATTTAAATCAATGTAATATTGAGACCCGAAAATAAATTCACCGTGACAAAAGAACTGTTAGGACAAAAAAACAGATATACATAAAAAATAAAAAAACTTTTCATCTATCAACCACTGAGTCTGGGAAATTCAAAAAAAAGCTCAAAAAAAGCACTGCTAAAATAGATTTCGATTTTAGCAGTGCTTTAGTATAAATTCAACTTATTTTGCTTCCTCTTAGAATTCAGCATTTATTTGTTGGCGCAATTTTCTAGCGTAATCTTCTTCTAACCAATCTCTATAATTTTTTGTGCTTTTACTAATACAATAGGAATATTGTTTTATTCTAGAAGAAATATCATCTTTTAATTCTTTTGCAAGAATTCGTGCATCGAAAACATCTTCGCTATTTTCCACACACATTTTTACATGTTGGTCCATAGACCATTCTAAAACAGCTTTAGATCTAAGACCTTTCCTAATTACAACATCATAAGCAGCTTCAACATCAAAATCTACAACTTCAGATTGCTGAAATTGCTCTCTCATTTCAGGAGGCATTACATATTTAAACTCACGCTCAATTTCTTCATCGCTTAGTAAATTCTCAAAATAGAAATCTGGAGATCTAAAAAGCTGTTTCCAGTCTACCGGTGCGCTCCAATGTCCAAATCTTACTACATTATTACCAAGATCTATTACATTAAATTCAGATTTATTCTTCAAGATTCTAGAACCACGTCCTATCATTTGAAAATAAAGAGTCAATGACTTTGTCGCTCTGTTCAAAATAATGGTTTCTACGGAAGGTTCATCAAATCCTGTTGTAAGAATACTTACCGAAGTAACAATTGCCTCTGGGGTATGTTTAAACCATTTTAATATATCCTTCCTATCTTGCTTACTTGTAGTATTATCCAAATGTCTAATAGGAAAGCCTGCATTTCTAAAAGTTTCATATACTTCTTTGGAAGTATTTATTCCATTATTAAAAATAAGAGTCTTCTTATTTCTAGATTTATCTAAATATGCATTCAAGAGTTTTTCTTGCATACTCATGTTAGAGTAAAGCTCTTCAGAAGATTTTACAGTGTAATCACCGTTAATTCCCACTTTAAGAGATTGCAATCCAACATCGTAACTAAAAACCTTTGCTCTGGCCAAAAAACCCTTTCCTATTAATGAGCCAATAGAATCTCCAACTATAAGTTCCCGATAATTATCTTTCATAGGAAGTTTAATGTTAGAACTTAAAGGGGTGGCAGTTACTCCTAAAATAAAACACTTTTCAAAAAATTTAAATAATTTTCTAAATGAATTGTAATGAGCTTCATCAATAATAACCAATCCTATATCCTGAATTTCCAGTTTTTCATCATGTAACCTATTGTTTAGTGTTTCCACCATAGCCACAAAGCACATATAATCTTCTTGATCTGGAAGTTCTTTTACTTTACTATTAATTATTTTATTGAGCACCCCAAACTCCGAAAGCATTTTAGATGTCTGCTTACATAACTCAATTCTATGAGTTAGAATTAAAACCTTTTTATTAGTACGTTGGATAAATTCTCTTACAATAGAAGAGAAAATTACCGTTTTACCACCTCCGGTAGGAAGCTGGTATAATAAATTATAATGATTAGGATGCGTATCTATTACATTAAAAATCTTATCTATATCTACCTGTTGGTAGTCATAAAGTACTTTATCATTTTTTTTTTCTTCAAGTCCAAATGTTTCAACAGCCATATTTTCTGATTTCAGCAAGTTTGCAAAAATAGCAGATTTTTAAGTTATACTAAAATGTTTAGGCATATTTAAGTTTTATAATTATTCCTTTTTAATCATATTTAGAATGATTATTTTTAGATTAGTATTATAAAATTATAAGAATCAATATTTTAACCCTGCGCTTAAAGTTAGTTTCACAACCATCTGTAGCTTATATCTAGATAAGAATATTTAAATAAAAGCGCATTTCCTCCCTGATAGAATTTGGATTATGGGAAGGGAGCAGACATCATACAATAATTATTTACTGCAATTAAAAGATTGTGAGCTCATCCATGAGATGAATTTAAAATCTGCTGAATCTTTTTTCTCTCTCTTTCATGAAGAGACCTGGCCAAAACATTCTTGCATTCTTAATCATGAAAAATTATTCTACCATTTCTATATCATCCTTTCTGGCAGAATAAAAATGTATCAGGTAGATCCTATCAATGGGAAAGAACTAACTCTATTCTTATTAACCAAGAATGATGTATTTGATCTCTTTTGCTTATTGGATGGAACAAGGCATGATGCCTATTATGAGTGTTTAGATGAGGCTAAAGTTTTAGCAGCACCCATGAGTGAATTAAGAAAATGGTTAAAGGAAAATCCAGAGAATTATCAAAAGATACTTCCCTATGCGGGAAAGCAATTACGAATGCTAGAAGATTTTGTTTCCGACATCACATTTACAGATATTGATACAAGATTGCTACATCTGCTGCTAAAAAACGTGAATAAAAAATCAAAAAATCTAGAATTAATAAACGATTTATCAAATACAGAAATCGCAAATTTAATAGGTTCTACCAGAGCTGTTGTGAATAGACATCTTCAAAAATTAAAACAACTTGGGTCTATAAAGATTTCAAGAAAGAAAATGGAAATCAAAAATTTAAAACTCTTGATTAATTTATTTGGTAATAAAAATAAATATAAATAATTAATACAGTTGTGCTACTTGCGGCATAGTGAGAAAACATTCTCTGCTATATCTTTATTGTAGTATTAACTTAAATATTAATATTATGAAAAATGTAATCAGATTTTTATTCGTTTTATGTGGACTTGCCACTATGCAAGCACAAGAAGTGATCCTATTAGATGAAGCTCGATTAAATTTTGATGCAGATGCTATTACAATAGATTCAAAGCTTGGTGAAATTAGATGTATAGTTAAAGAAGACTATACAGGAGAGTTCTCAGATAATCCTATTAAATTCATGAAAGAAAAATTTGACTTTAATGAGTTTTTATCTGCAATGGACAACAGAAAAAATTTTGATGAATATCTAGTAACTTTTAATAGTTCTAAAGGATACCTAGAAGCTATCTATTCCAATAATGGAAATTTAGTAGGGACACATCAAAGATTTAAAAATATTACTTTACCGTCTGCTGTAAGAAATAAATTATTTATTGAAAACCAAGGTTGGACAGCAGTTAGTATTAAATATACAGCAAGTGGTAAAAGCGATAGAATAGATAAAGAATTATACAAAATCAAACTTGAAAATGGTAACAAAAATAGAGTGGTTAAAATAACACCTCCCAGCACTAGCTTAATTGGATATGTAAATAATTAAATTTAAATGTGAGGTGCGTTAAAAAATTAATTGAAGATTCAAGGAACTTAATTTCATTAAGCTCCTTGAATTTTTTACATAAATAGATCTGATGATAAATATCGATCTCCACGATCACAGACAATACTCACTACAATTCCTTCTTCTAATTCTTCACATAAGCGAACTGCTGCACTTGCAGAACCTCCACTACTCATCCCTGCAAAAACACCTTCATCTTTAGCTAGCCGTTGAGTCATTATTTTTGCTTCGACATCACTTACTTCTATAACTCTATCAACTTTTTTTGGATCGAATATTTTTGGTAAATATTCTTTAGGCCATTTTCTTATTCCAGGAATTCTAGAATTATTTGTTGGCTGTACTCCAACTATTTGAACATTACTATTCTGTTCTTTCAAAAATGATGAGGTTCCCATTATAGTTCCCGTAGTTCCCATTGAAGAAACAAAATGAGTGATTTTATTATTAGTATCTCTCCAGATTTCTGGACCTGTAGTTTTATAATGAGCTTTCCAATTGTCTTCATTAGCAAATTGATTGATCATAAAATAATCACCAGACTTCATTTTTTCTTCCGCATAATCTCTGGCATTTTCTATGCCTCCATCTGCATCTGTTAAGGTGACTTTTGCGCCATAGGCTCTCATCGTTTGTACACGCTCAATAGTAGAGTTCTCTGGCATTACTAGCTCTATATTCAGCTTAAAAATTCCAGCGATCATAGCAAGAGCAATTCCTGTATTACCACTTGTAGCCTCAATAAGCTTAGACTCCTTATTAATATCCCCACGCTCCAAAGCACTTTTAATCATGTTATATGCAGCACGATCTTTCACACTTCCACCTGGATTTTGCCCTTCCAATTTTAAATACAAACTAACCTTAGGGTTTTTAATTAAGGTTTCTGTTTTTACTAAAGGAGTATTTCCAATTAAACTTAGTATAGAATTATTCATTTTTTACAGAATTTTTAATTTTGATTTGAGGATTATGAGAAACCATAGAATTTGAAGGTACTGATGCTGTTAACCAAACATTCCCACCAATAATACTATTAGCTCCTATCACCGTTTCTCCACCTAAAATAGTAGCATTTGCATAAATTGTAACGTTATCTTCAATGGTAGGATGACGCTTTTTATTTCTTAATTCTCTCTTTACCGAAAGAGCTCCTAGGGTAACACCTTGATATACCTTTACATTATCTTTAATAACACAGGTTTCACCAATTACAACCCCTGTTGCATGATCTATAAAAAAAGGAACTCCAATATGTGCTCCAGGATTTATATCTGTTCCTGTTAGTCTATGCGCACATTCAGACATTAATCTTGGAACTAGTGGAAGCCCAAACTTATAAAATTCATGACTTAGCCTATAAATTGCTATAGCAAAGAAACCAGGATATGCTAAAAAAACTTCTTCTATAGAATTGGCTGCAGGATCATTTCTCATTATTGCATTCGCATCCTTATTTAATTTTTCCAAGATCTCTGGTAGTTTTTCTAAATAAGACTGCCAGATTTCTTTACAAGGTTTTCCGGGTTCCCAACAAACAAGATCAATCAATTCTTGAAAATCTAATTCTAGCTGGTCTATATTCTTTTCTACTGGGGTTGCCTCGTCAAATAAAGTGTAGAATAATTTATGAGTAAATGCTTCAGATTTTTCACGAATAGCATATTTTAAATTTGGAAACTGCTTTTGTTCCTGAATTTTTTGAATAATAGTCTCTCTCTTCATACTTTAAAAAATCATTATAGTAAGAATAAAGCTTTTAGAAAAAGGCGTTATTTTTATTCTTACCAAAACCAAAGTTATGGATTAATTAATGAAGAATTATAGATCTATGTTAAGGAAATATTTCAAAATATAGAACAAAAAATTTAACATTTAATACACGTTAAAAATTTATTAAGAGAAAAACAGTGTAGTTGATAAATCTTTAAATTAGTGTATTAATCATTTAAATATATAATCATGGCACAATCTCAAAATCCTTCAAAAGGACCAGCGAAACAAGATCAAAAAAAATCTGAACCTAAAAAACAGGATCAAAAGAAAACTCAACAACCTAAGCATTAATTAGGTTAAAATTTTGGAAGCCATCTTAAAAAGATGGCTTTTTATTTAAACTTTACTAGCTGAAATTTCCTGCCTCTAATCATTAACGAACTCAATTTTTGAAACTCTTTTAATTATCTTTTCACTTAAAGAATATAACCACTTTAATTGTGTATTAATTAAATGAACCTCTTGTAACTGTTCTGTATTACTTATACTGTAGGAATCACTTTTGTTGACGGATTCTTCAGAAGTTTTATTTAAAGATTCAAAACGACTATCAAAATAATTTTGCGCTTCAATTCTATGGTTAGAATCTAATACTTCAACATATTCATTTTCAGTTATTAAACCATTTGCAATATTCAAATTATGTGAAATGCCTTCAATATAATTTTGGAAATAACTGGAAGACTCTGTAGTTGGATGGTTTTGAATATAAGTCCCCATAGATGCAAGGGAGGAAAGAAATGTATGATTAAGTACAACTACCTCATAAAATTTGTCCAAAGGCATCTGTTTGGATTTTGGTTCTTGAGTCATTCTTTGGAAGGCAGAACTCAAATTCCCACTAGCTAAAAAAGCTCTTTTTCTAGACAGCTTGTAAGAAGTAGGAACCGCACCTTTCTCTTGATAATACTTTTGTATTGAAAACAGGTATTCTTTATTCGCTTTTAAACTTTCCCCAATAATTGAATTAATACTAAAATATTCCCATGAAGGCCAAAGTAACGCATTCCCTAAAGCCGCTAAACCAGCTCCCAAAACGGTATCTATTATTCTATATTGAATAACGTTAAGTACATCTGGCTTCAAAAGCGCATAGATAAAAACAACACTTAATGTTATAAAAGTTGCTGAGGTCTTATAGTTTCTTTGAACCATAGAAAATGCTAACACCAAACTTAATATTGCTAAAACCGCATATACAGTAGTATCCTGAATTAAAAGAACAATTCCTGTAGCAATTGCGCCTCCTATTAAAGTGCCTATAATACGCTGCTTAGATCTTTCTTTGGTTAGACCATAATTAGGTCGCATTATTACAATTATAGTAAGTAGAATCCAGTAAGGGTTTTGAACAGAAAAATATCCCCCGATAGTGAAACCAACCATTACAACGAGAGCTAGTCTTAATGAATGTTTAAAAATTGCCGACTTTAAACTAAAATTTTCAATTAAAATATTAAAATCATATTCCTGATGGGATATAAAGCGTTGAGCATCTCCGCTTTTTACAAAACTTAACTCTTTAAAATCCTTGTTACTTAAAATACGTTCTACTTTAAGGATCTTCTCTACTTGTTTACATTGATAATCATATAAATTTTTAAGCAAGATTGAACTTTCTAAAGATCCAATTTCTTTAGAAGGAGATACTTCATCTATATGTTTCTTTATTTTATGAAGATATTCTTCAAGTAAATTTTTGTTATTTAATTTTTTAGATTTCAACAAGAATTCTGAAATATGCTTCATTCTCGAAGCCATTTCAAAAGTTAGAGTTTGAAACAATTGTCGTTTTTCGGGATGTTTAGAAAGAATTTCATCCATCTTTTCATAGTCCACTGGATTAGCCATCGCTAATTCTAAAATATCTATAAGCTGAATAAATATAAGTAAACGTTTACCCTCATAATTAGAGCTTCCTGATGATTTTCTAGAAGATATAAGGATGTCACGTAATGTTTCATGATTAACATTTAAATCTGCCTGAAGCTCCAAAATTCTTCTTTGTAATTCTTCTCTATTAGAATTTGAATCCCATAATTCTCCTCGAATTTCTAAATATTTAGAAGTAAGCTCTAGACCTTGCGATAGAAACTGTTCCGTTTCTGCCTTTGGATTAACCTTATGCCATATTACCCTTAATAATAAATACCAAATTCCACCCAATCCTATGAAAAGTGCTCGTTCATAAAATTCTAACACATTCGAAATGTTTGCGAAACTAAGAACCAAAGCAAACAATCCTGAAAAGCTTATAAGTGAGGCTCTAAAGCCATATACCGCAAAATAGGAGAAAGCGAACATAATAATTCCAAGAATTGGAATAGTGATCCAATCTGAAGGATTAAGAAATCCACCAATTAAACTAGCAATTACTGCAAACAAGGCGGATAGAAGGATACCGAAATTTTTATTACGAATACTGCCAGTAACATCACTAGGAGAACTTAACAAAGCCCCCAGCGCTAAAGCAAGACCTATTTCAAAGGAACCTACATAAACACCAATCCCAATTGGAACTATTATCCCAAAAGCTAGAATTATAGCCTTAGTAAAATCTGTACTTTTTAAGAAAAGAATAAATTCTTTATAGGATTCCTTAAAATTAATCTTGAAATAATTCAAATTCTAGTTAAAATTTTGAAATGCAAAGGTAATGGCAAAACTTAGGCAGAGCGTTAAACTTGTCTGAAAAATATTTAGAACTGTTTTTATCTATGGCCTAGATTAAATTAGCAATGCTAGAGTTAGTTTTAAATTGGCATTATTTGAATAATTAGTGATAATTGAAGAAATTATAAACTAAACATTAATCAACTAAACTTAAAACATATAAAATCTGGTTGAATTTGAGAAGTGAAAAGCAGAAAATTGCTTTAAACATTATTACTACATCCTATTCTAAAAGATGCTACACACGATAATAAAACTTTTAAAACATCTAATCCCAAATAGAATTACCTACCATTTTATTCCAAACTGTATTATCGTCTAACCTTTTTAGTTTGGATTTGTTCATTATCTGAAAAACTATAGTTCCATCTGCTACTTCATAATTATCCTCAAAAGTTACAATGATATTTTTCTTCTCAACTTTGTACTCCCCACGCCAAATAATATCTGTAAGAATGATTTCGGCTACACTTTCCTCTAAAAAATTAATTTCTGAATGACAATTAATAAAAAAATCTGATGATGGTTGGGCATCTAAACACTCCTTTTCAGTTTTAAAATATAAAAAAATAAAGGTTTCATTTTCAAAAGAGTTCTTTTTAGGAAGTTCATTTCTCTCACAAAAACTTGCCATGAAAAAGATCGAGCAAATAAAGAGTAGCTTTACTTTCATAATATGAAGATTTATAGTAAGTTGTATTAAATTACTAAAAATCAATTTATTATACTTTATTAAAAGCAAAATTAAATTAACTATTTTCAAAAATTAAAATTGAGCACTTAACTTAATCTAATCCAATTAGTAAAGCTTTTAAAATATTGATTCCCCCGCCATTAAAATTTTCGGTTTTAATATGTTTTTCTTTTTACTTTAAAGACAATGATTAAATTCGATCATTTCAGACTAAATTTCTTACACCGAACTAAAGCAAAAAAAAACACCTGCCCAAATTCAGCAGGTATTTTAATAATATTTTATTTCTAAATTAATTAATAAGTCAGAAAATCTATCATTAAGATTTTGGAGGCATGGATGGTCGTACTTCAATTTTACTTGGTAAACTTCTAGGATTCATTTTCAATAGATCCACAACCAATTCTCCAATATCTTCTTTCTGAATTTTCCATGCATCTTCTTTACTTGGCTCATGATCGTTAAAATGAGTTGCCACAGATCCAGGCATTATAGTACTCACTTTGATCCCGTGTTTTCTAAGATCTAACATAGCCGCTTGAGTAAAGCCTGTTACTCCAAATTTACTGGCATTATAAGCAGTACCTCCTGCAAAGAAATTAGTACCAGCTAAACTTGAAATTGTAATAATATATCCTTCAGATTTTTTTAAACTCTCTAAGCTAGATTTCATACTATAAAAAACACCTGATAGATTAGTATCTATAGTTGCCTGCCAATCTTCTACACTCAATTCATCTATTGGAGCAAAATGACCGACTCCTGCATTTGCAACTAAGACGTCGAGTTGACCCCAAGTATCAATTACTTTTTTGACTGCCTTTTGTTGACTATTATAATCTCTAACATCTGCCTCTAAGGCTAGTACCTCTCCATTTCCTAAATTTTTCAACTCGCTAGCAGCTTTCTCTGCAGAATCTAAATTTCTACTGGTAATAGCTACTCTCATCCCGAATTTTAATAAAGCTTCTGCCACTCCAAATCCTATTCCTTTACTTCCGCCTGTTATTAATGCAACTTTTTGATTTGTATTTTCCATTTTATATGTCTTTTATAATAAGTTTTAAAACTACTAAACATCAATTGCTACGAAAAATATTACAGACTAATTAATTGTTAATTCTTGAAAGAAATAACCCGAGCTATCTATGTATGAACACTTTAAATAACCCAATAAATTCTTTTATAATTATTAGCTAAAATGGTTTCAAAAAAACTTTAAAGCAGTAACTTTGCGATCACCTGTAAAAAGCCTTTAAAATTAGGTGATGAAGGGTCTTAGAATTTGACAGTAACACAAAAAATATATAAGTTGAAAAATCCAAAAGCTCAAAAACTAATAGATAAAATTCAACGCGATTTAATGCGTAACGGATTAGTTATAAATACACTTGTAGAGGATCTAAAACAATTAAGGCCTTTTGCTATTGAAGAAGAAAATCCTCTTTTAGCTAAAGTGATTCGATTGACCTATGAACACATTGCAGCAACGAATTCTTTTGAAATTTCTATTCCCGATGATGAACCATTAGAAGAGAATGAGGATGAAGAAGCTACAGCTGAAGAATCCTCACCACAGGAAAGTTTAGATTATCTTTTATCTTTGATGCATGATACTTCAATTAAGAATAATGTGATTGATTTACGTGAATACAGTAAATCCCTAACTGAATTTGCTGAGAATAATTAATTGAATTCGAGTGTTATTATAAAAGTAGTTAGACTGCTTTTATAATAACATTTTAATATGCTTAACTAAATAACCAATGAATGAAAAAGGAAGCGAAATCTAAAAAGAAATCGCGAGCGCGCTTACTTCATCAGTATTACAGTTATACCGGTTTTTATAAGTTTGTAGCTAAAAGTGTAAAAAAGGCGATTATCCCAATTCTCCTTTTTATCGCTGCCATTTTCGCCTTGGATTATTTTGTCTTGGATCTTGATAAATTATTGGTAACAGTTACAGAAACTTATTCTCCAATAGGTATTCTTAGCGTTTTCTTTGCTTCTGAGTCCTTGCTTGGAATTATTCCTCCAGAGTTATTCATTGCTTGGGCAGGAAAATCTGAGCTCCCTATTTTCTATTTATCCTTATTGGCAGCAGCATCTTATATGGGTGGAATTGTATCTTATTTTATTGGTGTTGGAATCACTAAAATTCCAGTAGTTCATAAGCAGATTGAAACCAATATGGCTAAACACATTAAAAATACCCGGAAATGGGGTGGATTTTTAATTATTGTTGGTGCCTTACTTCCTATCCCCTTTGCAATGACAAGTATTGCTGCAGGGATTATAAGATTTCCATTTTTGAGCTTTCTTATGTATGGTTTATTAAGATTTGTAAGATTCTATGCATACGCATTAGTTATCTTTGAAATGGTATAAAAATTAATTCATTCCCGTTTCGATTTCTTCTTACTTTATACTAGATTTTTTTCTTAAAATTATGACCATCAATACATTTATAATTAAATGAGTGTTTTAAAAAATATAGCCAGAACTGGCTATATAGCTAAGGGTATTATATATTTGATAACAGGGATTCTCACATTTATGGCTGCGATTAATATAGGCGGTCAAAAAGCAGGGAAAGAAGAAGTATTAGGCTTTATTAGAAAGCAAGATTTAGGTAGTACTTTATTGATCGTATTATCTATTGGACTTCTTTGTTATGCAACTTGGAGATTTGCACAAGCATTTGTAGATCCTCAGAAACGGCATGGAAAACCAAAAAATAAGGGTCAACGTTTTGCATTATTTATAAGTGGGATTACTTATGTGAGTTTAGCCGGACTTGCAGTGTTAGCAGCTGGTGGAAGTATTGGGAATTCTGGAATCAAAAATTCAAGTATTTTAACTACTGAATTGGGATTATGGATTTTAGCCGGAATAGGCTTAATTTTTATTGGCAGAGGAGTATATCAAATCACTAGATTATTCAAGACAAATTTTAATAGAAAATTTGATCTGGAATCTATGATAGACGAAAAGAAACGAAAAATTATAAAAAATTCGGCCTACTTGGGAATGTCTGCCAGGGCTGTAATATTTTTTACAATTGGTTATTTTGCATTAAAAGGAGCTATAACTGCAAATCTTAATGAAATCAAAGATACTTCAGATGTTTTCTCCTTCATTGAAACCTCCTTTTGGGGATCATTTCAATTAGGAATAGTAGCTTTAGGTTTTATTTGCTATGCCATTTACATGTTCTTATCTGCAAAATATCGCAGCTTCTAATATTTTCAAATCTTCTATTCCCTTTTTATTTTCTGAATAATAAAAAACTATAATTTTAATTATTTTTCAACTTAATTTCCAACTTCAAATAATCACAATTTAATTATAAAGCCTTTTAAAGTTTCTGAGTTTTCTGATATATTTAGGCTCCAACCAATTTAAATTATGAATAATAAATTAAAAAACATTGCGCGAACCGGGCTCGTAGCTAAAGGAGTTATATATGCTATAATTGGAATATTAACCTTTTTAGCAGCCTTTAATTTAGGCGGACAAAAAGCTGGTAAATTACAGGTGATAGATTTCCTAGAAAAGCAAACCTTTGGAAAAGTTCTATTAATCATCATTGCACTTGGATTGCTATGTTATGCTTTTTGGAGACTAACTCAAGCTACAAAAGATCCTGAAAGCTTAGGCACTAATAAGAAAGCTAAAGTCAAGAAAATCGGGTATTTTGTTAGCGGTTTAATATATTTGGGAATAGGTGTCTTGGCTTTCTTAGATGCTATAGGATTTGCAAATAGCTCTTCTGGATCTTCAGGTAAAAATAGTAGTTTTTTGGCAACAGATTTTGGATTAACTGTTTTAGGAATTGTTGGAGTTATACTAGTAGGAGTTGGTATTTATCAATTTACAAGAATTAAAGAAGATAAATTCGAAAAGAAGTTTAGTGTTAAGGCCTTAAGTGAACAAAAACGTAAAAAAACTATTTACAATTCTGCTTATTTCGGTCTGGCGTCCAGAGGAGTTATCTTTTTAATCTTAGGATTCTTTTCTATCAAAGCTGCTTTCACTTCTAATCCCAACGAAATAAAAACCACTACAGAAGTTTTCTCCTTTATAGAAGAATCTTCTTATGGATCATGGTTGCTTGGAATTGTAGCCGCAGGACTAATAGCATATGCTATATACACTTTTATGCTGGCAAAATATAGAAGATTTAACTAAGCTTCTTATTTGATCTTAGTGAATTTTATACCAAGTTCCTTCTCTAATTCAAATATTTTTCTAGCTTCTTTTGGATTTACTAGAACCAAAGAAACTCCAGTATTACCTGCACGTGCAGTTCTTCCACTTCTGTGCGTGTAATATTCGGTTTGATCTGGTAATTGATAATGAACAACAAAAGCAAGATTGTCTACATCTATACCTCTTGCTGCAACATCTGTAGAAACTAATAATCGCAAACTTTTATTTTTAAAAGCTCGCATTACTTTGTCTCTATCTTTTTGATGCATATCTCCTTCTAATAATCCAACTTCATGATTCTTCGCATGCAATTGCTTTGCAAGGATCTTAGCTGCTGCTTTAGTTTTTGTGAAGATAATCCCTCTTTTTTTGCCTTGAGATTTAAGGAAAGAGGCCAAAGTATCTAATTTATTATTATCATCTCCAGAAACATATTGGTGTACAATACCAGTATTTACAGAATCATTTTTATCTATAGAAATTCTCAATGCATCTTTAGACACATAATTTTCTATAATTTCATTCAGTTCTTTTGGAATAGTAGCAGAAAATAACCAAACGTTACGATCTCCTTTTGTTTTACTTAAGATCTTGGTAAGATCATCTTTAAATCCCATGCTCAGCATTTCATCTGCTTCATCTAGAACTAAAGTGCTTATTTTAGAAATATCTAAAGCCTTTCGGTTCATAAGATCTATAAGTCTCCCAGGAGTGGCAACTACTATATGCGTTGGTCTATTTAATCTGTTTATCTGAATATCTATCTTTTCACCACCATATACCGCTTCAGTAAAAACTTGTTCAGAATATTTAGTGAATTTAAACAGTTGTTTTGCGATTTGCTGTCCAAGTTCCCTAGTTGGTGCTAAAACAAGTGCCTGAATATAATCTTTGCTGGTATCTACTCTTGCCAATAACGGTAAACCAAATGCAGCAGTTTTACCTGTACCTGTTTGTGCCTGACCTACAAAATCTATATTCTCTACAGATAATACAGGAATTGCGGCCATTTGGATTTTAGTAGGGGTTATGATCCCTAATTCATTTAATCCTTTATCTATATCTTTGGATACACCAATTGCAGTAAAACTCATAATTCTTATTTGAATTTGCAAAGATACCTTTTCTAATTCATAAATAGAATTGCTAAAGAGAAGTTATATTTAGTTAATTTATAGCTAAACCAAAATGATAAATAAAGGATTCTATGAGAGATTGGTTAAATTCGTTTGAAACCAAAAAACATATATTATGTCATTAATTACTATTATTTTAAATATACTATTACCTCCATTAGCTGTTTTCTTAAAACATGGTCTGGGAGTAACATTTTTAATTAGTTTATTACTTACTGCATTAGGATGGTTACCCGGCGTAATTCATGCCTTCTATGTAAATGGAAAATAGGAATAAAAAGAAAGCCACTTAAAATTAAGTGGCTTTCTTTTTATATTTGTTTTGGAAGCTTTCAACAGTTCCTAATCTTCATTTTTAAAAACTTTTTTCTCCCATTTCCATGCACTTTTTAAAGCTTCATCTAAACTATGTTCTGCTCTCCAATTTAATCCTGTATTTGCTTTATTTGTATCTGCATAAGCTGCTGTAATATCCCCTTCCCTTCTATCAACAATCTTAAAGGGTAACTTCTCTCCAGTAGATCTCTCAAACGACTGAATCACTTCTAGAACAGAATTTCCTTTCCCAGTTCCTAGATTAAAAACATCATAATTTTTCCCTAAAGCTTCTTCTTCCATTAATTTTTTAAGTGCTACCACATGTGCTTGGGCCAGATCTACTACATGAATATAATCACGTACACAAGTACCATCACTAGTAGGATAATCATTTCCAAAAACGGATAGTTGTTCCCTTTTTCCTATTGCGGTTTGTGTAATAAATGGAACTAAATTTTGAGGCGTTCCTATAGGCAATTCCCCTATTTCTGTGCTTGGGTGTGCCCCTATTGGATTAAAATATCTAAGAGAGATCGCTTTTAAGCTAGGATAAACCTTACAGGTATCCATAATAATTTCTTCTCCTATCTGCTTTGTATTACCATAAGGAGACATAGCCTTTTTCACTGGGGCATTTTCAGTTATTGGTAAATTATCTGCCTGACCATAAACGGTACATGACGAACTAAAAATAAAGCTGGCTTTATTTTTCTTACTTAATTGTTGTAAAATATATATTAGGGTAGATAAATTGTTTTCATAATACAATAACGGATTCTCCACACTTTCACCTACTGCCTTGGAAGCTGCAAAATGAATTACTCCAGTTATATCCTGATATTTCTCAAAAAAATCTATTACTGCATCTTTATTCCGAAGATCAATATTTACAAATTCTGGTGTGGTTTGTGTAATTTTAGTGATTCCTGCCAAGACGTCTATCGAGGAATTAGACAAGTTATCTATTATAACAACCTCAAATCCTTGCTGCTGAAGCGCAACCACTGTATGCGATCCAATAAATCCAAGTCCGCCAGTAACTAATATTTTAGATTTCATATTTTCTTTTTCTAATTCTGCGCAAAATAGTCAAATTGTAAAAAAAGAAGCATCTTTAAATTAAATTCCTAATAAATTTTGGTAGAGTTTTAACACGCAAAGTCTTTCAATAGCTATTTTATTGAAAGGATTTTTTATTAACTCTAAGTTTTAAAATTATCTTTGCAAAAATTCACATTAATGAATGAACATATTCAAATTAAAGTTTTTAAATGGGTAAGTATCTTAGAAGGTATTTCTTTTATCCTACTGCTTTTTATAGCGATGCCATTAAAGTATTTGTTTAACCTGCCGCAAATGGTTGAAGTAGTTGGAATGGCACACGGAATCCTTTTTATATCCTACCTTGTAGGCGCTGTAATAGTATATAATATATTGGATTGGAAATTTAAAACCTTACTACTCGCTGTAGCATGTTCGGTAATTCCATTTGGCCCATTTTATATAGAAAAAAAGTATTTATAATATGTTCGAAGATATTTTTGATATAAAACCTATAAGCTGCTTTCTTGAAAGTTATTTTATTCAGCAAGGAATGAACACGGATGCAGCAGGTTATTTAAATCTAGCTATAAATCTTCTTATCCTTTATGGATTGGTACATTTTATAAATTATATCTTAAGAAGATTCGTAATTGAATCTTTTAAAGCCTTTACTAATAAAACTAAAACCACATTTGATGATTTTTTAATCAAGAGTAATTTTCCAAAATATGTGGGGAGAATTATCCCAATTCTCTTGATCTATGCTACAATTCCGGTAATTCTTATAGATCATCAATTCGTTTTGAAGGGTGTTGTTTTCTTGACTAACCTATATATAATAATACTGGTGGTTTGGATCTTTAGAAGTTTATTGCGTACCAGTAAGAATTACTTAAAGACTAGGGAAGAATATTTTGACAAACCCCTTGAAAGCTACATGCAGGTACTTATGATCTTTATATGGATCGTAGGAATTATGTTTGTTTTTTCTGAAATAACAGGAAAATCTGTTATTAATTTCGCGATCTCTTTAGGGGCCGCATCTGCCGTTATCCTGTTGATATTTAAAGATACCATTATGGGCTTTGTAGCTTCTATACAGGTTTCTGTGAATGATATTGTGCGTATAGGAGACTGGATTACCTTTAGCAAATATGGAGCAGATGGAGATGTAACCGAAATCAATCTTGCTACAGTTCGAGTACAGAATTTTGATAATACTTTTACAACAATTCCAACATATAGTTTAATTGCAGATTCTTTCCAAAACTGGCGAGGAATGTTGGAATCGCCTGGTAGACGGATAAAAAGAGCTATCAATATCAAGCAAAATTCCGTGAAATTTGTGACTTTAGAAGATCTAGAGCAACTTAAATCCATTACGCTTATTGCACCATATTTAGAGCATCGCCAAAAAGAAGTAAATAAGTACAACCGAAAAAATAATGTAGACACCACGCTTCCAATCAATGGAAGAAATCAAACTAATTTAGGGATCTTTAGAAAATATGCCGATGCATATTTACATGATCATCCAGGTATTAATAAAGAGTTATATCTAATGGTAAGACACCTCTCCCCTACACCACAAGGAATTCCATTAGAAGTTCTTTGTTTTAGTAGTGATAAACGTTGGGAAAATTATGAATATATTGCGGCCGATATTTTTGATCATTTAATTGCGGCTCTACCTTATTTTGGTTTGCAACTTTTCGAAGCTCCATCTGGAGATGATCTAAAGTATTTGGCAAATAATATGAACCAGAATACAACCACAAATAAACAAGAATAACTAACCATTTAAATTACCTGAATGAAATTAAAATCCTTCCTACAAGGTTTTGGCCTATTTGCAGTCTTACTAACCTTAATTCCACTTGCAGCAGCAGATTTCTGGTGGATTAGAATGTTCGATTATCCACACATCCAGCTAACTATTCTAACTTTTGTAGCTATAGTTGTATATTTTATAAAATTTGACGTTAAATGGGTAGAAGACTATTTATTTGTAGTAGTATTATTGATGTGTTTCACATTTCAGATGTATAAGATTTTCCCATATTTACCTCATGGAAAGCATGAAGTTGAAAAAGTTTCAGAAAATATGGATCAAGCAGATGTTTTGAAATTTTATGCAGCCAACGTTCTACAGAAAAATACCAATCCAACGCTTCTAATCAAGGAAATTGAAGATAAAGATCCAGATATCTTATTGCTAACGGAAACAGACACGCGATGGATGAACGATGTGCATGATGCAGTTGCAAAATATCCTTATCGAGTAGAAATTCCTATCAATAATACTTATGGGATGCTTCTTTATTCAAAATTTGAAATGAAGAATCCTCAGAAGAGATTTTTGGTAGATGATAGTATTCCATCTATACATACGGTTTTAGTCCTAAGATCTGGGAAAGAGATTATGTTACATGCAATACACCCAACGCCACCAATGCCCCAAGAAAACCCAACATCTACAGATAGAGATGCAGAAATGATGATGGTTGCTAAAATGGCTTTGGAAAGAGATTTGCCAACTATTGTAGCAGGAGATTTTAACGATGTTGCTTGGTCTGCAAGTTCTTCATTATTTAAGGATGTAAGTTCTTTACTAGATATCAGAAAAGGTAGAGGTTTCTTTAATTCATTTAACGCAACAAGTTTTATTATGAAATGGCCTTTAGATCACTTCTTTGTTTCTGAAGAATTTAGATTGGTTGAAGTAAAAACTGGAGAAAATATAGATTCAGACCATTATCCTTTTTATATCAGTTTAAGTTTAGAGCCAGAAAAAGCAGAAGAGCAGAAGATTGAAGGCCCAACAGAAAAACAACTAGAAAAAGCGAATAAGCAAATTGAAGATGCTTTAGAGGAGCAAAAGGAAAAGAGAAGTAAAGGAGAGTAATCTTATTTATAAAAATTAACCACATTCACTTATTTGAAAGAATAAATAAATGTGGTTTTTTTATTAACTTCAATCCCTATTCAATAGGAATACCATCTAACTCAATTATAAATGCAAACCAACACTGAGGATAACTTAAGTATACAAGACTCATTCACTCACTTTTATGATGGGTTAGTTGCACAATTGCCTGGTATTGGTATGGGATTATTGATTATAATCTTAGGTGTATTAATAGGATCCTGGATTGGGAATTTTGCAATAGAAAGAATCTCAAGACGTACTAATGATCCTTTAATGAGCAAATTCTTGGGGAAAACAATTAAAATTATTTCCCTTATTATTGCTATCATGTTAGCTCTAAAAGCTGCTGGATTAGGTGGCATAGCCACTGCTATTCTTACAGCGGCTGGTGCAAGTGCAGTAGTATTAGGTTTCGCATTTAAAGATATAGGAGAGAATTTTATTGCTGGGATCATTCTCGCATTTAATAGACCCTTTGATATTAATGACACGGTAGAAATAGGAGATAACTTTGGAAAAGTAAAAGCCTTAGAGTTTAGATATACCAAGTTGAAGACTTTTGATGGAAAAGATGTATATATTCCAAATAGCGATGTACTAACCACACCCGTTACTAACTACACCGAGGATGGATTCTTTAGATGGAACTTTATTATTGGAATTGCTTACGAAGATAATATTGAAGGCGCCAAAGCGACCGTAATGGAAGCTTTAAGAAAAGAACCAAATGTGATTGAAGATGAAGAGCATGAAAATTTTGTTATAGAAGATGAATTGGCAACAAGCACAGTGAATCTAAAAGTGTTCTTTTGGGTAGATACCAAAGACTTTAGAAAAATGGCGCTTACAACAAAAGGTAATGTTGTTAGAGCGGTTAAAGAAGCATTAGAAGACAATGGTTACTATATGCCTGCCGACATCCAGGAAATCAAGATATACGGCGGAAATAAAGACGTAGATTTACCAATTAGGATCTCTTCTAGCAAACAAAACATCACCGATGTTACAAATACTAATCCTTAAGTCTATCCCTCACAAATTCTATTTCAGATTTTCCATGAGCTTGTGGTTTTCCATTTTCATCTAAACTTACCATGACAATATTCTCAATTGAGATTATAGTTTCCCTTGTCATTTTATTTCTTACTTCACAACGCAAGGTTAACGAGGCATTACCAAATTTAACTACATCAATTCCAATTTCAACGATATCTCCCTGTACTGCGGAGCTCTGAAAATTTATCTCACTCATAAATTTGGTAACTACTTTTGGGTTTTCTAGTTGGATTATGGAATAAAGTGCACATTCTTCATCTATCCATTCTAATAATCTTCCTCCAAATAGTGAAGCATTCGGATTAAGATCTTGCGGTTTTACCCATTTTCTAGTATGAAATCTCATATTATATTTTGTTTATTTATAGTTTATGGTCACGAAGATACTTCTTTGCATCTTTAATGATCTTAGAATGATCAAAAGCTAATCCTGGAAGTTCATTTAACCTAAACCATCCAGCAGTTTTAGCATCATCACCAGCTTTAATTATAACATCATTTTTAACTTTACCAATAAAGGCAATAGATATTGTTCTGCCCCGTGGATCCCGATTCAAACTCCCATAGGTTTTTAACTGTTTTAAAGCATCTACCTCTACACCCGTTTCTTCTAATAATTCTCTCTTAGCACCTTCTTTTAGGTTTTCACTTTCTTCAAGAAAACCTCCAGGTAAAGCCCATTGGTTCTTAAAAGGATCATTCTTTCGTTTAATTAAAAGAATTCTTGCTGAAGATTTTAAATCTTTAAATATTACAGCATCAACCGTAATTGCAATTTCTTGTCTCATCTAAGTTTAAATGTTTTTAAATCAATTAACTAAAATAAAGAATTAGATTTAAATTGTTCTATGGGTAGTATTGTTGATTCTTCATTGCTCCCTTTATATAAAAGATCTGATACTGGATGAGCATGGAACTCCTCATTGGTAAAACCATTTTTCACCAAATTTAAAATTACACTTTTAGATTGGTTCTTTGAGATCCATTCTTCTCTCAAATGAGTATCCAACACTAAGGGCATTCTTTTCTGTTTATTATGAACTTCAGCAAAAAAATCATTTGCTTCAGTAGTTACTAAACTTACATAATAATTATTTTTGATTTTGGAATATATTCCAGCAACGGTAAGTATTTGCCTGTTTAAAACCGAATTACCATCAGGAATATAACAAAAATATGGTTGCTGGCTTTTAGATGAATAATAATGAGGTTCAAAAAATCCATCAAAAATGATCCAACATCGTTCGTTAATAACATGATTTTTAAAAGATCTGGTTTCATAAAGATCTTCGCCTCTAGCATTATTAGTATATTGCTTTCCGCTCAAAAAGTCTTGAGGATCATTATTTTTCCATTCTGGAACTAATCCCCAAACCCCTTCTTTTATAACATTAGCATCATCTTGAGCTATGATATAAACATTTGGATTAGCGAAGGCATTAATATTATGGGATGGTAAATATTGGATCTTCTTTTTGAAATTTCTAGAGACCCTATCTTCTATCCTCCTTTGCTCTGCCGCTAAACTTCCCTTGTAACACATAAATCTATTTAGGCCTTTAGTTGATAACACATATAATTAACTGATATACACCGTTTTCTTGTTTACAAACTCTCTAATTCCATGAATAGATAATTCTCTCCCGTAACCGGATATTTTGGTTCCTCCAAACGGTAATCTAGGATCACTTTTTACTAATTCATTCACAAACACTGCTCCATCTTCAAATTCTGGACATAGCTTTTCAGCGAACTCCAGATCTTCGGTAAAGATTGATACACCCAATCCGAAATTTGATGAATTTACCAGATCTACTGCCTCTTTTTCATCTTTAAAGGTAGTCACAGAAATTACAGGACCAAAAGTTTCTTCTGCAAACACTGTCATTTCCTTTGTAACCTCGGTAATAATTGTGGGTTCATAATAAGTGCCATTTCTTACACCTCCTAAATGAATCTTTGCCCCTTGTTTTACAGATTCTGACACCTGTTTCTCAAGATCTTCAGCGAGATCTTCTCTCGCTAAAACCCCTATATAAGTATCTTCACTCATAGGATCTCCACTTTTTAGCTCTCTTACTTGTTTAGAGAAAAGTTCTAAAAATTCTTCGGCAATGGAATCCTGTAATAAAAGTCTTTTCCCTGCAATACAACTTTGACCTGTATTCTGAAATCTGGCTTGTACACAAGTATCTACAGCTTTTTTAATATCAGCATCTTTAAAAATCACCAACGCATTACTACCACCTAATTCTAAAACAGATTTTTTTATCTCTTCTCCAGCTATTGAAGCTACCGAACTACCTGCTGGTTTACTTCCTGTTAATGTGACCGCTTTAACTCTTTTATCTCTAATTATACCTTCTACTTTTTTACTGCCAATTGGTAAATTCTGAAAACATCCCTTTGGAAAACCTGCTCTTTCAAAAATCTTCTGAATATTTTCTCCAGATTTCATCACATTACTAGCGTGTTTTAATACTCCAATATTTCCTGCCATTAAAGCTGGTGCCGCAAATCTAAATACCTGCCAAAAAGGATAATTCCAAGGCATTACTGCTAAAACAATTCCTATTGGTTCAAAGGAGGTATAG
Organism: Gillisia sp. CAL575; assembly: GCF_000403785.1. Lineage (GTDB taxonomy): Bacteria > Bacteroidota > Bacteroidia > Flavobacteriales > Flavobacteriaceae > Gillisia. The sequence continues at coordinate 13,897 of NZ_APHJ01000018.1, read as the reverse complement.
CTCTTTATAGCATCGGTTTTTATTATTTCTTTTGCTAACTGCTTTTCGGCATTTTCAGCATAATATTCACAAACCCAAGCACATTTTTCTACTTCTGCAATTGCCTGTGTAATAGGTTTTCCCATTTCTAAAGTAATGGTTTCAGCATATTCTTGCTTGTTCTTTTTTAATTCTGCTGCTGCAGCCATCATTAATTTAGAACGCTCACTAAAGGAGGTTTTTTTCCAGGTTTGGAATCTTTTATCAGCAACATCTAATGCTTCATCTATATCTTTCTTGGAAAATTCTTTAATACTGGCTACTTCTTCACCATTGTATGGATTTCTAGATATAATCATAACTTTTTTCAATTTTATTAAAGGTAAAAATAACCATACAAAGGAATAAGCGATTAAGAGACTTTTAACTGAGCAGTTGTTTATAAATCGGTTTAAAAGTTGAATAATCAAATAAATAAACAGCGCTTATTTTATCTAAATTTAATAAACTTCAAAACTATGAACAATCGAGATATTGAATTGCTTCGTCTTAGACCAGAAATTCCATCGGCAAAAGTTTCAGAAAAAATGAGTCTGGAGGAGCAGTTCCAAAACAAAACGCTTCGCCCAGTTATTAAACTTCAAAATGAACTATTTGTAGAGGTCTTTAGAAACTACATAAAAAAACACAAGAATAGTTTTCATGCATATTCTGTGGAAAAGAAATTAAGTTTTATTGAAAATGCTATTCAGAGAGATATCAAATTCAGAAATAGCTTAAAAGGAATTGTTATCGGTCATTTTACTATTGAAGAATATTTACTTTATATAGAAAATTCTTCTGCTCTAAATAAGCGAATGATGAATCTTGTTAAAGAACGAATGTTTAGCAATATCCAACTTCTAGAACAAGAACTGGCGTATTAAAAGTCCTAAAAGGATAGTGATTGTAAAGCTTATTAATGTTCCTATAAGCACATATTCTGTTTGCTTTCTAGCTCCGGTTTCAGATTTATCGCTAAACCTTAAAATGGATTTGGCAGCGATCAGAAATCCTATAGCAGAGAAATTATTTGTTAGAATGAAGGTGAGCACTAGGATCCGTTCAAAAATACCAATATAACGTCCTGCATTATCTAAACTGTTCTTAGTATGAGTTTCCTTAATTTCATTTTGCCATTTTTTGGTCGCCTTCCCTATCAAAAAACCTGCTGGGAAAATCACAAATAGATAAGCTCCAAGGATTACTAATATGGATGTGGAATTGAAAATTTCTTTTAGAAAAGGAATAATTTTAGGAAATCCATTAATTAGATACACCCATACTAGTATTATGATTAAAAAATGAAAGAACTGATCTAGAATAAAATATTTGAGATTATCTTTTTTCTGATTCAGTTTCCACCAATCTATTAAAAAGTGTGTGATGCTAATAAATAATCCAATATACCACCATTCCAGTTTCTGAATAAGAATCACACTTAATACTCCTGCTAGCAAGGCATGAATTATTAAGTAATAAGATCTTACCTTATATTTTCTTTTATGCTTTATCCAGCTATTTGGTTGGAACACAAAATCTGTTAAAAGGTGAGCCAGTATTAATTGTATTAAAATAAGCATATTATTTTCTATTTACTAAATTGTTCGTGATTACAGCTTTATACCTGTCTAACAAAACTGAAATTGCGTCCCATCCCGCAGCCTTTTTTCGCTGATTTACGGCTGACTGACTAATATTGATTGCTGCAGCTACTTCTCTTTCTTTAAGGTCTTTTAAAAGGTAATAAACCACCTCTGCAGATGCTGTACTCCATTTATCGGTAATGGTATCTAACAGGAATAAAGAGGTATTAAATTCATCATTTATTTCCTCAAAATCGGTTTTTAATTTAGTTTTTCTATTCTCAGTTTTCATCTCATCTAAGCTTCGTCCCGAAAATTGAAATGCGGGGCCATTGGATTCGGAAATTGCTTCACGATCTAATTCCTGCTCTCCAATCCCTATGGCGATCTTAAAATCGGCTATTTTAGAATATGCTCTATTCTTCACTGTTTCCTTAAAATGAATTCTGTTTATAGCTGTTTTAATTTGAAGGGCTATTTTAAGAGCATCTTCTGGGTTTTTAATTATTCCTTGAAAACTATCTCCCCTATATATCTGAAGGCGTATATCCTCCTCCTTATATTCCCCAATAATACGCTCGAACTCTTGCTTAAGAGTATCCAATACTTCTTGTAAAACTTTCTCTTCATAAAGAGAAGAATCTATTAAATCTGCTGTTAAAACTGCTATCATAATCCAAATATATAAATTTTATTAGTCTGAAACCTTATAAATATAAAATATTAGTCTATAGACTTATAAATATACAATATAAGCTTAAGGACTTATAATTATTGTTTTAAGAAAGAGGAAATTAATTATTAAAATTTTGCAAATTATTATAACAGCTAAAAGTTGATACTTACTTTTATTTAAAACTATATAAATGATACCAAATAAAACCCAATTATTCAATAACTGCTTGGATACTGTAAACAAGCAAATACAACGTTACAAGTCTGAAATGGATACCATAAAAGAATCTATGGAAGCAAATGATGTACATACAGATTATGATGAAGAAGGAAGCAAAGGAGAATTATTAGGCGACTTTGAAAAGTACGCCAAATACCTAGATACTGCCCAAACAATGAAACTTACTCTAACTAAAATAGATAGAGAACATTATAGTGAGTCTATAAAATTTGGGAGTGTTATTGAAACTGAAGAAAGATATTATTTTATTGCATGTGCTTTAGGTGAAATAAAAATGGATGATGGCAGCAGTGTATATGTAATTTCTACTGAAGCTCCTGTTTATGAAAAAATAAAAGGTAAAAAAGCCGGAGACACATTCATGTTAAATGAAAAGGAAATTAAAATACTTGAAGTAAGATAACTAGCTATTCGGGATATTCTATTCTTAAATGAAAAATATTCTTCAGTTTTTGTTTTAATACCTTTTTGATTAGTTGGATCTCTTTGAAGGTGATGTTAGCATTTAAGAACTGAGCTTCATCCATTTGCTTATTGATAATTCTTTCTACAAAATCATCAATTTTAGCTGTTGTTGGCTCTTTTAAACTTTTACTTGCTGCCTCTACACTATCACACATCATTAAAATCGCAGTCTCTTTACTAAAAGGAATTGGACCAGGGTATCTAAAATCTAATGTAGATACTTTGTCGTTCATTTCCTTTTCTTTCATATAAAAGAAATATACTAAAGAGGTTCCATGGTGGGTTCTAATAAAATCTATCACTCTATCTGGAAGATTATTTTTTCTGGCAATTTCAATTCCATGAATCACATGATTTATAATTACTTCAGCACTTTCTGCTGGAGATAATTCGTCATGGGAATTCACTGAACTGGTTTGGTTCTCAGAAAAATAAGTAGGGTTTTCCATTTTACCAATATCATGATATAAGGCTCCTACCCTAGCCAACATTGCGTTAGCCCCAATCTCATTTGCAGCAGCTTCAGCCAGATTTGCAACATTAAGAGAATGATGAAAAGTTCCAGGCGCCTTCTCTGCTAACTCCTTCAATAGTTTGGAATTGGTATCAGATAACTCTAAAAGTGACATGTCTGAAACCAATCCGAAGAGTTTTTCATAAATATAAATAAGCGGCTGCACAAACAAAGTTGCCAATCCACCTAAAATAAAAGTAAGGAACATTTCAGAATTTAGATCTTGTATATTCCCCTCCTGAATAATAGTAAATGCAAAATAAACTAGAATATAAATAAAGGTTATTTGCCCTACTGAAATAAATAAATTAGCCCTTTTATACAATTCTGAAACAGTAAGAATAGTAACAATCCCCGCAGTGATCTGAAGGAACATATATTCGTAACTATTGGGAACTACAAAACCTAAAATAAGAACAGTAATTACATGGGTAAATAAACCCAACCTAGAATCAAAAAATGCTTTTAAGGTCAAGGGTAATATACAAAGCGGAACAATGTAAACATATTTAGCTTCAAAATTTACAACTAACGTGGTTAGAAAAACCATCAATAAAATATTGAAGAAAATAAATGAAACTTTTACATTATTCTCAAAAATATCTCTTCTATTTCTTCTAATAAACAGTAGCAACATCAGCAAAGCAAGACAAACCAATATACTGTAACCAAATAAGATCCAATTATAACTGGAATCACTCCAAACTTGAGATTCATATTCAGATTTAAGGGAAGTTAAAACATCTAATGTTTCACCTTCTACTATCTCCCCTTTAGAAATTATAATGGTACCACGTTCTATACTTCCACGGGTATAGGAAATGGAACCTAATTTACTGTCTAATTCCTTCTGAGTAAGTCCAGAATCATAAGTAACATTTGGTTTAATAGCATTATAAAAGAATTCTAATAATTCTGGTTTTAGAGAAGATAAGCTACTCTGGTTGATCTGAACATTTAGATATGGCCGAATTTCATCTTGAAGTAATAGTTTATCATAGTTGAGTTCAAATGCCTCATTCCCTCTCTTTAAATATACGAGTTTGTTAGCATCGGCAGGTTTAGCTTCAAGTAAAATTCCATTTTCATATATATCATCCAAAGTTTTTTCAATAAAACCAGATAACAGTCTTCTTTTCCTTTTTAAGATACTATCTGTAAAAGTTTTCTCTAATTGTTCTGGAACTTTTGACTTTACTTGCTCCACAACATTTTCATTAAATGTGTAGTAGGGAATATGGTTACTATTTATCTGAAGCTTTTCTTTAACTATTTCAGCATTGCTTTTTAAGATGGCAAAATCAAATGGCGCATATAAATTTTCATATTGCCAAGGTTTGCCCTTAGTGATCTCATATTTAAATTTACCTCCCTTTGGAAGCAGATAAACAATTAAAAACGCTGTGACTATAAATAGAAAAATCTTGTAGAATAAAGCCTGATTTTTATAAAAGTTGTTTACGTAATTATTCATGTATTTTAATACTATTTTTCAAATGTAGTAAAAAAACACGGTGCACCTAGAAGCCTTGGTTTGTTCTTGATAAAATCACTAAATTCGCAAGAGAAAATTAAAATTTTAAGTTATGAATAAGGAAGTAGTAATTGTAAGTGCTGCAAGAACACCAATTGGAAGTTTCCTAGGTGGATTATCTACAGTACCAGCAACAAAATTAGGTTCTATCGCAATTCAAGGAGCTTTAAATAAAATAGGATTAAAGCCAGAAATGGTTCAAGAAGTATTAATGGGTAATGTGGTGCAAGCCGGAGTTGGACAAGCTCCAGCTAGGCAAGCTGCGTTAGGTGCCGGAATTCCGGATACTGTTCCATGTACTACTATAAATAAAGTGTGCGCAAGCGGAATGAAGGCTGTAATGCAGGGAGCACAAGCTATTATGTTAGGAGATGCAGATATTATTGTAGCAGGAGGAATGGAGAACATGAGTTTAATTCCGCATTATATGCATCTTAGATCTGGACATAAATTTGGTCCAGCAACAATGATAGATGGAATGCAAAAAGATGGATTGGTAGATGCATACGATCATAATGCAATGGGAACCTGTGCAGATCTTTGTGCTACCGAGCATAATTTTAGTAGAGAAGATCAAGATGCTTTTGCAATTCAATCTTATGAGAGATCTGCCAAAGCATGGAAAGATGGGAAATTTGATAATGAAGTTGTACCTGTAGAAGTTCCGCAAAGAAAAGGAGATCCTATAGTAATAAAAGAAGATGAAGAATTCAAGAATGTAAGAATGGATAAGATTTCTTCTTTACGTCCTGCTTTTTCTAAAGATGGGACTGTTACTGCTGCAAATGCTTCTACTATCAATGATGGAGCTGGAGCAGTTGTATTGATGAGCCGCGAGAAAGCAGATGAATTAGGATTGAAAGTATTAGCGAGCATTAAGAGTTTTGCAGATGCTGCACAAGAACCTAAATGGTTTACTACTGCGCCATCTAAAGCGCTTCCTAAAGCATTAGCTAAAGCTGGTATTAATCAAGATGATGTTGACTTTTTTGAATTCAACGAAGCTTTTGCCGTTGTTGGATTAGCAAATATGAAGATCTTAGGTCTTACAGATAAAAATACCAATGTAAATGGTGGAGCTGTTTCTTTAGGTCATCCTCTTGGATGTTCTGGGGTTAGAATTATTATAACTCTGCTAAATGTATTAGAACAGAATAATGCTAAAACCGGAGCTGCTGCAATTTGCAACGGAGGTGGTGGAGCATCTGCAATTGTAATTCAGAGAGACTAAAATTAAAAATCTCGAGGCAGGTCTTAGAGGTACAAATGAAAATCACTTTTAAAATTCGAGATATAGGGCTCGTGGAATTAAACCCTCAATGAGGGATTAAATTAGTAAGTTTTAATCAATGCAGTACGGAATATGCAACTTGAGCATTGTGCCGGTTAGAATCCAACCGGCCGATGCTTCCGAAATGGTTACCCAACTCTTGTATGGGGAATATTTTAAAGTTCTTGAAGAACGTGGTAAATGGAGCCGAATTCGTATCGCATTCGATTCCTATGAAGGTTGGATAGATAACCGACAATATTTCAAAGTAGAGGAAGCTGTATATTTTGACCTTTCTTATGAAGAAAGAAAATATTCTGCAGACCTCATCGAGTTCTTAACCGATGAAACGCAAGGTTTGACAACCATTCCTTTAGGTTCTGTTTTGAATAGTAATGAGCCATTAAAAAACACTTTTGATGGTAGTAGTATTTCAGGAGTAAAAGAAAAAACAAATTTGGTTAATACCGCACTCTTGTACCTCAATGCTCCTTATATGTGGGGAGGGAAAACTCCTTTTGGTATAGATTGTAGCGGACTTACCCAAATGGTATATATGCTAAATGGCTATTCTTTATTAAGAGACGCCTCTCAGCAAGCTACACAAGGAGAAGCCTTAAGTTTTATAGAAGAAAGTGAACCTGGAGATCTAGCCTTTTTTGATAACGCTGAAGGGAAAATTACACATGTGGGTATCATTATGCAGGATAATTATATTATACATGTAAATGGTAAAGTGAGAATAGATAGAATTGATCATTCGGGTATTTTTAATACTGAATTGAAAAGACATACACATCAATTAAGAGTGATTAAGAAGATCATTTAGAGATTGGATCTTCTTAATATTGTGAAATATAAAGCACAAAAAAAGGCTGTCATTACTGACAGCCTTTTTAGTTTATAAGATAAATTCTTATTTATTTTCTTTAGCAGTTAATTTTGCTTGTAAAGCATCTGCTTTTTCATTTTCTCCTAGTTGATAGTAGATATTCATAGAAGTTCTGATTGCTTCAATGTTATCAGCATCATTTTCCATTACTTGTTCTAAATAAGGAAGGGCTTTTCTATATACGTCTTTACGTTTTTCCGCAAGTTCATCATACTTCTTAGTATCTCCTTTGCTCATTCCTAAAGTATTCATTTCCTCAACAATTTTAGCTTCGTTAGCTAATATTGCAGCAGCAATATTTAAACGAGCTTCAGTCATCTCTGGATCATACTTTAATGCATTTTCGTAATAAGCAATTGCAGCATCATTATCTCCAATTTCAAAAGAAGTTACTCCTAAGTTGTAATATAAAGTAGCATTCGTAGGGTCTTGAGCAACAATCTCCTCCATAAGCTCCTTATACTTATCTTTTTTACCCATTTTGTAATACATATCCGCTTCAGTTTGCATTAATGAAGCATCTTCAGGATTAGCCTCTTTTGCAGCTTTTAAAGCGCTTACGGCTTCTTCTTCTCTACCTTGCTCAATATATATTAAAGCGATGTTTTTAGTGATCTCTCCAGATTTTGATGGTGCAACTCTATCTTCTGGGTTAATATACTCACCAGTTTTAACCATTAGGTCACGTTGAGATTTTGGCATAGCCTCTTCTTCCCCAGTAGACTTATTAACTGCTAAATATTCTGTTTCAATACCAGTATATCCTAAATCTTTAAGATCCTCATAATACTTAAGAGCTGTTTCGTAGTTCTTTGCAGTAACTGCATTAGAAGCAGCAAAATATAGATATAAAGTATCTTTAGGATTTAATTTGTATCCTGCATATAATTTTTCTGCAGCCAAATCATACTTCTCAGCATTCTGGTCGTTGATAGCGCTTTGAATCAAGCTATTTGTAACACCAGATAAACCTTGAGCAGCAGCTTCTGCATTACCTAATTCTTCCGCTTTTTTAAAAGCTTCAGATGCAGTCATAAGGTCCTTTACTGAAGTTCCTTCTCCTGTACCTAGATAAGCTTGACCTTTAAAAACGTAAAAGTCTTCTTTTAGATTGTCATTAGCATCACCCAACATAGATTCTGCTTGAGTAAGCAAAGTTTTAGCTTCCGCATAACTTCCTTTGTCAATTGCCTTACCGGCATCGCGAACTTCCTTTTTCTGGGCTATTGCAACAACTGTTATTAAAGATAAGCCTATTGATAAAATATTCTTTTTCATTCTAATTTAGATTTTAGTTAGTTATTCTTCATCGTTATTGTCTGCAATAGTTGTGCCATCAGAATTTTCTTCACTGATATCAGTGTCTGACAGCTCTTCTAGTAACTCCTCTACTACTTCCTCATCATCCTTCATTACTTTGGCTACTGCCGCAATAGCATCATTACTCTTAAGATTTATAAGTCGAACCCCTTGCGTAGCTCTTCCCATAACTCTTAAATTATCTACACTCATTCTAATAGCAAGTCCAGATCTATTAATAATCATAAGATCATCGCTGTCAGTCACGTTCTTTATAGCTACTAGTTCTCCAGTCTTATCTGTTACTGAAATTGTCTTAACACCTTTCCCTCCACGATTTGTGATTCTGTAGTCATCAAGTTTTGATCGTTTTCCATAACCATTAGCAGAAACTACTAAAATATCAGTATCCATATCATTCACAGCGATCATACCAACCACTTCATCATTATCGTCTGCTAAAGTAATCCCTCTAACCCCTGAGGCATTTCTACCCATTGGTCTGGTCTTCTCTTCCTCAAATCTAATGGCTTTACCACTTTTAATAGCCAACATAACTTGACTGTTCCCCGTGGTAAGTTTTGCTTCTAACAGCTCATCGTCTTCTCGAATGGTAATGGCATTAATACCATTTATTCTAGGTCTAGAATATTGCTCCAAAGAAGTTTTCTTAACCTGTCCTTTCTTGGTGGCCATGATTACAAAGTGACTATTTATATACTCCTCATCTTTAAGATCCTGAGTATTAATAAATGCTTTCACCTTATCCCCTGGTTCAATATTTATTAAATTCTGAATAGCTCTACCCTTAGAAGTCTTACTTCCTTCAGGAATTTCATAAACACGCATCCAATAACATTTCCCTTTTTGAGTAAAGAAGATCATATATTGATGATTGGTTCCTGTAAACAAATGTTCAAGGAAATCTTCATTTCTTGTTGTAGATCCTTTTTGACCTACTCCTCCTCTATTCTGGGTTTTATATTCTGTAAGTGATGTTCTCTTAATATAACCTGCATGAGAAATAGTAATAACTACTTGTTCATCTGGGATCATATCTTCTATACTAAGATCTCCACCTGCGTATTCTATAACAGATCTACGCTCATCACCATATTTGTTCTTGATTTCCAACAACTCATCTGTGATAACTTGCATACGACGCTCTTTTCTAGCCAAAATATCTTTAAGATCCTCAATGGTCGTCATGATATCTTCGTATTCTGTACGTAATTTATCTTGTTCTAAACCGGTAAGCTGTCTCAATCGCATTTCTACAATTGCCTTCGCCTGAAGTTCAGATAAACTGAAACGTTCAATTAATTTAGCACGAGCTTCGTCTCCATTACTGGAAGATCTAATTAAGGCAATCACTTCATCAATATTATCTGAAGCGATGATCAATCCTTCTAAAATATGTGCTCTTTCTTCAGCCTTACGCAATTCGTATTGAGTACGCCTTACAACAACTTCATGACGATGCTCTACAAAATGAACGATCATATCCTTCAAATTCAACATCTCAGGTCTACCTTTTACCAAGGCGATATTATTTACACTGAAACTTTGTTGAAGCGCTGTATGCTTAAAGAGAGTATTTAAAACAATATTTGGTATCGCATCACGCTTTAGGATATAAACAATACGCATCCCGTTTCGATCGGACTCATCACGAATTGTTGAAATCCCCTCGATCTTTTTCTCATTAACAAGATCGGCGGTTTTCTTGATCATATCGGCTTTATTCACCTGATATGGAATCTCTGTTACAATGATCGCTTCTCTACCATTAACATCTTCTAAAGTAGATTTTGCACGCATCATCACTCTACCTCTACCTGTTTTAAAGGCTTCACGAACACCATCATAACCATATATTACACCTCCTGTTGGGAAATCTGGTGCTTTTATGTGAGTAATTAACTCATCTATCTCAATATCGTTATTCTCTATGTACGCAACCGTACCATCAATAACTTCAGATAAGTTATGAGGAGGCATATTGGTTGCCATCCCTACTGCAATACCACTAGCTCCATTTATTAATAAATTAGGAACTCGTGTTGGCAAAACGGTAGGTTCTTCTAAAGTATCATCAAAATTCAATCGGTGGTCTACAGTATCTTTATCAATATCTGCCAACATATCCTCAGCGATCTTCCTCATTCTGGCCTCAGTATATCGCATTGCTGCAGGACTATCACCATCTATAGATCCAAAGTTACCTTGACCATCTACAAGCATATATCGCAAACTCCATTCTTGAGCCATACGCACCATAGCGTCGTATACAGATGTATCCCCGTGTGGGTGATACTTACCTAATACTTCCCCTACAATTCTTGCAGATTTTTTGTGAGATCCAGTAGCTCTAATTCCCAATTCATGCATTCCGAACAAAACCCTTCTGTGAACAGGTTTTAACCCATCTCGTACATCAGGTAAGGCACGTGACACAATGACCGACATCGAATAATCGATGTAAGCCGATTTCATTTCATCTTCAATGTTGATAGGAATTAACTTTTCTCCTTCAGCCATATTAAATATTTTAATTTAGTTTGAAAATATAACGTGCCAATTTACGTATTTCGCAGTTGTTTTAAGCACTATTGACAAGGCTTTGTGTAAATTTTATTAACAAATAATTAGCGCCCCTTCGTTAATAAGTTAGCTATCTTAAATTTTGATTATTGAAAGTAATTTTGTCAATTAGCTAGCGACATATTAATTAATAGGTATAATTATTGAACTACCGCACATATTGTTAATATATAATTTTAGAGAAAGGAAATAAGATGGATGATAATTTTTCTCCCAAAGTAAAGGATGTGATTGCCTATAGCAAAGAAGAAGCTCTTAGGTTAGGTCACGACTTTATTGGTACAGAACATTTAATGCTAGGGCTTTTACGAGATGGAGATGGTAAAGCTATAAATATATTGAATGCCCTAGATATAGACTTAAGTCATTTAAGACGAAAAGTGGAAATATTAAGCCCTGCAAACCCGGAATCTTCAGGAATTTCTAATGAAAAAAAGAATTTACACCTTACAAGACAAGCAGAGCGGGCTTTAAAAACTACATTTTTAGAGGCTAAGCTTTTTCAAAGTACTTCTATTAATACTGCACATTTATTATTGTGCATTTTAAGAAATGAAAATGATCCTACAACCAAACTTTTAAACAAACTAAAGATTGATTATGATGGAGTTAAAGATCAATTCAAATATATGATTACAAATGATGACGATTATTTAGAAGCTCCAAGAGCTGAATCATTTTCAGATGAAGACGCGAGCGCAGATGATGCTACTAAGGATAATCCTTTTAGCAACGCTGGAAAAACCAATAAGAAATCTAAAACTCCTGTTCTAGACAACTTCGGAAGAGATCTTACTGCAATGGCAGAGTTAGATAAATTAGACCCTGTGGTTGGTAGAGAGAAAGAAATAGAACGTGTTAGTCAGATCCTTAGTAGACGTAAGAAAAACAATCCGCTTTTAATTGGAGAACCTGGTGTTGGAAAATCTGCCATCGCTGAAGGATTAGCACTGAGAATCGTCCAGCGAAAAGTTTCAAGAATTCTTTTTGATAAGCGCGTAGTAACACTTGATCTTGCCAGTTTAGTTGCAGGAACAAAATATAGAGGTCAATTTGAAGAGCGCATGAAAGCGGTTATGAACGAACTGGAGAAGAATGATGATATTATTCTTTTTATAGATGAAATTCATACCATTGTAGGTGCTGGTGGAGCAACTGGTAGTTTAGATGCGAGTAATATGTTTAAACCTGCCTTAGCAAGAGGTGAAATACAATGTGTTGGTGCCACTACTCTTGATGAATATAGACAATACATAGAAAAAGATGGTGCCTTAGAAAGAAGGTTTCAAAAAGTTATTGTGGAACCTACAACGGTAGATGAGACTTTAGAGATCCTTAATAATATTAAAGGCAAATACGAAGAACATCATAATGTTAACTATACACCCGAAGCTATTAGCGCTTGCGTGAAATTAACCAATAGATATATTACAGATAGATTCCTGCCAGATAAGGCAATAGATGCATTAGATGAAGCTGGCGCCCGTGTTCATATTACAAATATCGAAGTGCCAAAGCAAATTTTAGACTTGGAACAAAAGTTAGAAGCTGTTCGGGAAGAGAAAAATGCTGTTGTTAAAAAGCAGAAGTACGAAGAGGCTGCAAAACTTAGGGACGACGAAAAGAATCTTGAAAAGCAGCTAGGTATTGCTCAAGAAAAATGGGAGGAAGAATCTAAATTGCATAAAGAAACTGTTACAGAAGACCATGTTGCAGATGTGGTTTCTATGATGACAGGTGTTCCAGTAAACAGAATAGCACAAACAGAAATTACCAAATTGGCTGAACTGCCAAATCGTATAAAAGGCAAGGTAATAGGGCAAGACGATGCAGTTAATAAAGTTGTTAAGGCTATCCAACGAAATAGAGCTGGATTAAAAGATCCTAATAAACCTATTGGCTCCTTTATATTCTTAGGGCAAACGGGTGTAGGTAAGACTCAACTTGCTAAAGTTCTTGCAAGAGAACTTTTTGATAATGACGATACCCTCATAAGAATTGACATGAGTGAGTATATGGAAAAATTTGCCATCTCAAGATTAATTGGTGCACCTCCGGGATACATTGGTTATGAAGAAGGTGGACAGTTAACTGAAAAGGTTAGACGCAAGCCTTATGCTGTGATCCTTTTAGATGAAGTAGAAAAAGCGCATCCAGACGTTTTTAATATGCTTTTACAGGTTTTGGATGATGGATACCTTACAGATAGTTTAGGTAGAAAGATCGATTTTAGAAACACTATTATTATAATGACTTCTAATATTGGGTCTCGTAAACTAAAAGATTTTGGACAAGGTGTTGGTTTTGGAACTGCTTCTCAGAAATCTCAAATAGATGATAACGCTAGAAGTGTAATTCAAAATGCATTGAAAAAAGCTTTTGCACCAGAATTTCTTAATAGAATAGATGATGTAGTGATTTTTAATTCTCTAGATAGAGATGATATTCACAAGATTATTGATATTGAATTAGAAAAATTATACTCCCGAATTGGAATTATAGGCTACACTTTGGTGTTAAGTGAAAGTGCAAAAGATTACATAGCAGATAAAGGATTCGATAAAGATTATGGTGCAAGACCATTAAATAGAGCTATCCAAAAGTATATTGAAGATGCTCTTGCTGAAGAAATAATCACTTCTCATCTTGAAGAAGGTGATACTATATATATGGACCTTGACAAAGAAGGTGATAAGCTTACAATTAAGATTGAGAAAGCTACTGAAGAAAAGGAGGTTTAAAATCACTTTTCTAAAAGCAAAACAGCCATTAATTTATATTTAATGGCTGGTTTTTTAT
>NZ_APHJ01000017.1 GCF_000403785.1 Gillisia sp. CAL575 | reverse complement strand
TAGCCACTCTTAATAACGGAGGCGGTTTTTATTCTACAGAAATGTATGTGCATGAGGCCAAGATGAGTGGAGCTAATGTAGAGCCGCCATGTATTAATGAAGGGGATTATCATAACACCATAAAAGGAACTACCATTTATTTGGGCTTTGGAAATTTAAAAGAAGTCGAGCATCGCGCTGTACAACGTATTCTAGAGAACAGGAATTTTAAAGGAAAATTTAAATCCTTGGAAAATCTTATAGATCGTGTTCCCATTAGCATAGAGCAATTAAGCATCTTAATTAGGATCAATGCTTTTAGGTTTACAGGTATAGATAAATATCAACTTTTATGGGAGGCTCATTTTAAACTGAACAAGAAACCCAAGAAAGAACATCAGATTCCACTTTTTACGCCAAAGCACAAAAAATTCACCTTACCAGAATTGCATACAACTCTGCCAGAAGAGGCTTTTGAGCAGATAGAACTCTTGGGGTTTCCCTTGTGCAGTCATTTTGATCTGCTACAGGAATCGCCTCAAAACCATTACGGACAAAAGGATCTAGCAGGCTTTCTAAATAAGGAAATTTTGATCTACGGATATCTGGTTACGGTAAAAAACACTAAAACGGCAAAGGGAAAACCTATGAATTTTGGAACTTTTATAGATCGAGAAGGTTCCTTTTTTGACACTATCCTCTTCCCTCCTATTGCTGAAAAATACTCATTTAGAGGAAGTGGAGTTTATGCGCTATTAGGAAAGGTGACCGAAGAATTCGACTTTTTGAGTATTGAAGTAAGCAAAATGAAGAAAGAAGCATATATCATAGATCCGCGGTTTTCTGAAGGAAATCTAGCTACCGGTCACCGAATAGAAAAAATGAAAAGTCTAGAAGAAAAAAAGAATTGAAGCTAAACGAAAAAGAAAAACTATGTCTTTTGAAAGAATTAAAGAAAAATTGAACATTCTTGCAGATGCTGCAAAATATGATATTTCATGTTCAAGTAGCGGGAGCAAACGCGCTAACAAAGGTGGCTTAGGGAATAGTGATGGCGTAGGAATTTGCCACAGTTATACAGAAGATGGTCGTTGCGTTTCTTTGCTGAAGATCTTATTAACCAATCATTGCATTTTTGATTGCGCCTATTGTGTAACTCGCAAAAGCAACGATATAAAAAGGGCTGCATTTAAAGTACAGGAAGTGGTAGATCTCACGATGAATTTTTACCGACGTAATTATATAGAAGGACTTTTTCTAAGTTCAGGAATTTTTAATAGCCCAGATACCACCATGGAAAGATTGGTGCAAGTAGCAAAAAAGCTTAGACTAGAAGAGAATTTCAATGGCTATATTCATCTAAAATCTATTCCCGGAGCCAGTGATGAACTTATGCAGGAAGCTGGACTGTATGCAGACAGACTCTCCGTTAATATAGAAATCCCAACAATCTCAGGTTTAAAATTGCTGGCTCCAGATAAAAAGCATGAAGATTTTATAAAACCAATGGAAGCAGTTAAAAATGCAATCCAGATCTATCAAAGTGAAAAGAAGATAATAAAGAGCACTCCAAAATATGCTCTTGCCGGCCAAAGCACTCAGATGATTGTTGGCGCCACTGGAGAAAGTGATAGAGATGTGATGTATTCTGCCGCTTATTATTATAAAAAGTATAAGATGAAAAGAGTCTATTATTCTGGATATATCCCCGTTGCTAACGATTCCAGACTTCCGGCACTTGGAAGTCCCGTTCCTCTTCTACGCGAGAACAGGCTTTATCAGACAGATTGGTTATTAAGATTTTACGGCTTTGACATTAGGGAACTTTTAAATAATGAAAATCAAAATTTAGACCTAGATATAGATCCAAAATTAAGCTGGGCTTTACGCAATAGAGAACTGTTCCCTTTAGATATCAATAAGGCAGATAAATTGCTCCTCGCGAGAGTACCAGGAATAGGATTAAAATCTGTCTATAAAATAATTGAGGCGAGAAAGTTTAGAAAGTTGAATTGGGAACATCTCAAAAAGATTGGAATAGCTTATAATAGAGCACGATATTTTATAACCTGTGATTCCAATAGTTTTGAAAAGAGAGATCTTTCGAGTCTTCAAATAAAGGGCTTGATCCTTCAAAATTCCAATAGCAAATTCCGAAAAGATTATTCTTCTCAATTAAACCTTTTTAGTTCATGACAGCAGGTACTATATTATTTTATGATGGAACTTTCAATGGATTTCTAACATGTATCTTTTCTGCTTTTGAACAAAAATTAGAGGTGAATGGAATTTATACTGAAGCGACTCCGCAAGAAAACATATTTGCAGAGCCCTTGAACATTAGCACAAATTCAGAAAAAGCGGAGAGAGTTATTATAGGTTTAAAAAAGAAAATTTCCAACGACAGTTATAGACAATTATATTTTGCGTTTTTAAGCGAATTAGAAGGTATTGAGATGCTTCTATTTCAATATATTAATTTGGTATTTAAGGAAGAAAACTTCAGTAGTAAAGATTTCGGACATCCCATTGTTTTAAAAATTAATCAAACTTCAAAAAAGGTAAGTCGAGAAAAGCACCGCATGGAAGCTTTTGTTAGATTTCAACTTACTAAAGATGATATCTTTTTTGCTACTATAGAACCAGATTTTAACGTTTTACCTGTTATTTTAAAGCATTTTGAAAGTAGATATTCAGATCAAAAATGGATTATTTACGATTTAAAGCGAAATTTAGGCTTATTTTATAACCTACAGGAAACCAGTTACATAAATTTTAATTTTAAATCCAAAGATCATCTCGATCCTTCTAACTCCAGTATTTACAGTACTTCCGAAATAGGTTTTCAAAAATTATGGAGAGAATACTTTGAGAGTACCAACATAAAATCCCGCAAGAATATGAAATTACACCTACAACATGTACCCAAAAGATATTGGAAATATTTAACTGAAAAGAGTACTTGGCAAAATTAAAAATTAGTTTAAATTTGCTGTTCAACTAATTAAACATTTTACAATGAAAAAATTATCTTTATTATTATTAGCTGCTGTATTCTCTTTGTCAATCTATTCTTGTAGAGAAACTACAGAAGAAAAAACAGAAGATGCAATGGAAGATGCTGCTGACGACATGGAAGATGCTGCAGATGATGTTGCTGACGACATGGATGACATGGAAAATGACGTAGAAGCTGCTGCTGACAACGCTGAAACTGAATTGAAAGAAGAAGTTAACGGAACTGATGATGTAAATGGTGACGACGACATGTAGTCTTTTGCATTCATAATTTTCTAAAGCCATCTTAATTTTATTGAGATGGCTTTTTTTGGTTTAACTATTTAAAATTTAATCTTATGAAAAAAATATTTTTAATGCTTATGGTTGTTACCATGGCAACATCATTCTATTCTTGCAGAGAAACTACTCAAGAAAAAACTCAAGATGCTTTGGAGTCTATAGGTAAAGACATAGAAACGAATGCAAAAAAAGCAGGAGAGAAAATTGAAGCCGGTGCTGAAAAAGTAGCAAAAGAAATTGATGAGGAAGTTCACAATACAGATGATGTAAATGGTGAAGAAGCTGCAGATGATCTTAACTAAGATCTTTAGCCAATAGATTAAAAAACCGCCCAAAGGCGGTTTTTTTCATTCCTAGTTAGTCCCAATTAATGTCTTCCTATTTTTGGGGGCACTCTTCATATAGAGCTTTATTGAAACAAAAAAGTTCTATTATAAATCGACAGTAAGGGCTGCATTTATTCTTGCAATAAGATCATTCCAATGATATCGGGTTAATGAATCACTTACATTGTTTTTTCTTGTGCTGAGATCTTTTTTCAATCTCTCCATTTCACCACGCATTAAAGCAATAATATCCGACTTTAAAACCTCTTCATTATCTTTTCCTTTTATCTTCTGGAGGTATGCGGAAGAAGCGTCTACATAGGAACGTTGGAGATTTCTACGGTAAGCGTCTGTAACTCTTCCGGAATATAGTTCACTAAAGATCCCTTTTCTAAGGTCATCCATCAATTCTACTGCAGTATAAGCTTCACCACCGTTCATTTGTTGATTACTTACCATCCTCTTCAGCCTCTTCATATCCAGAAGATTATTGAGAGCTCTGGTCTGTAAATTCTGTACACGTTCAATAGCACCGGTTGCTTCAATTCTACTTAGAATTTCCTGGTTTAGCAACCAGTCGGGAGTTGTAAATGCGTGTTTATTTAAAAAATTCACAGCATTCTTCTGAATTTCCTTCGAAACAGCAATATAAACAGCGCCTTCCTGATCTGCAGTTTTCAGGGTTTCATTTACTCCGCCTACATTGGTAACCACATGGTCTACATAACCTCTCCATAATCTGGTCAATTCTCCATAAAGCTCATCAAGCTCCTCGTAATCTACTCCGTCTTTGGAAGTCCATTCAATAAGATTTGGGACCACCTTTTTTAAGTTCGCCAAGCCATATTCACTCGCCTTTACTTGGTCTGCTCCTAAGCTTTCCCTTTGCGATTGAGGATCTACACCATCATAACCACTTCCAAATTCAAACATCCTGTCCCCTGCTTTTTCCAGGATCCATTTATCAAGGATTGGCTTTTCTTCAATAGGACTGTGTGCTTCAGGTAAATATCTATACCCCCAATTGATTGCATAAAGATCATAAGGACCCATCATCCGAATGTACCTAACACCTTTATCATCTGGTTGTGCTACATAATTTACCCTCGCATAATCCATAATAGAAGGAGTTAAACCATACTTCTGAGTAAATTCGGCTGAACGAAGAGAATCTGTAGGGTATGCAGAACTAGCTTTCATATTATGGGGCAAGCCCAAGGCATGTCCTACTTCGTGAGCAATTACCATTCGCATCATTTCCCCTATTTCAGTTTCAGGAGTATTCAAAGTCCTGGCAGCAGGATTTTGTGCTCCTGCCTCTATCATAAATCTATTTCGGTAAGATCGCAAGTGGTTGTGATACCAAATTATGTCACTCTCAATAATTTCCCCAGTACGGGGATCTGAAACCGAAGGACCAGTTGCATTTCTTGTAGTACTTGCCACATACCTTACCACCGAATATCTTGTATCTTCAGGGCTAAATTCGGGATCTTCTTCCTTAGTAGGCGGGTCTTTTGCTATAATAGCATTTTTAAATCCAGCAGCTTCAAAAGCTACGTTCCAATCTTCAATACCCTTTTTAAAATAGGGCCTCCACTTTTCTGGGGTTGCAGGATCCAGATAATACACTATAGGCTTAACCGGCTCTACGAGTTCTCCTCTCTTATAGGCCTCGATATCCTTCGGAACCAATTTCCACTTTCTTATAATCTTGTAATCATCAGATTTAAGTTCATCTGAATTATAATCGTATTTCTGAATACTGAACCATCCTACTCTTTCATCTGCCAATCTTGGCTGCATTTTCACATCCGGAAGTAAGATCATAGACTGGTTCATCAGCAAAGAAATAGTTCCGGCCTGATCTTTCTCCGGCGGCTCTTCTGCTTCATAGGTCATTACATGTTTTACTTCAATATTCTTCGGGAAAGATTGAACCGACTCGATATAGGAACGATTTTGATCAAGTTTTTTTACTTTATACTTTTTTTTAAGAGAGTTAGAAATACCATTAATCGCTTCTATATCATCTTCATATAAACTATTTACCTCCACTACTACAGCTGTAGAATCCCGATTGTAAGCAGATATTTTGGTGCTGTAGAGAATCGGGAAAAAATTATTGGCAGCAACAGACTGATATATTGGAGAATTCTCATCACTTTCATTCTCAAAACTAATAATCTTCACATCTACATTCTGCCCCCTTTTGATCCAGCGGACAACCTGTTCATTTACTTTGGAACCTGCATTTACATAGCCACCACCAAAACCGGCCGGCACCTTTGCAATCCTGCTCACTAAGAGCATATCCTGATCAAGAAGATTAAGCGGGATTTCAAAATATAATTTATCTCCAACTCTATGTGTCGTAAATAAGCCCTCATCACTTTTTGCTGCTGAAGTAATTACTTCCTGATATGGTTTTATGTTGTCATTTTCTTTTTTAGGATTTGTTGCTGAAGTTGATTTGTTTTCAGATTGTGTGTTTGTTATTTGTCTATGGCTCTGGCATCCAAGAAAAACAATTGCCATAAAACCAATTGCAGATAATTTTTTGATCATATTTAAATTTTTTTGATGTCTCAATATAAGAAAACTTAAAAGAATTTAAGCTACAGAAAATACCCTGCTTTATTTGTTAGAGGTTGTATAATTAATCTTAATTTTCTGCATTCAGAAAAAAGAAGTCATCATCATGAATTTATTTGAGTTATCCACCAATCGTTTGTCCTTAGTCGCTTTGAGCCAAGAAGAGCTTCAATTTGTACATGCGTTACACTCCAATCCGGAAGTAGATTTTTACAACACTCTTGGCATCCCTACAACAATAGAAGATACTGAAGCTATTCTCAATGAGATGGTTTTAGAAAATGAAAAAGAAGACATCCGAAAATTCACCTTCTGCATTAAATTGAATGATCAAAGTATAGGATTGATTGCCTTGAATTTAGGAAATAAGAAATACGAGATTGGAGAGATCTGGTATAAATTCCTTCCAGAATTCTGGAATCAGGGATTTGCAACTGAGGCTTTAAAAGTACTTATCCATTTCGGGTTCCATAAATTAAAGCTTCATAGGATAGAGGCAGGATGTGCTTCTAAAAACATAGGATCTGTAAAGGTATTAGAAAAAGCAGGAATGATTAGAGAAGGCCATAAGAGGCAACACTTGCCCTTAAAATCGGGCTGGGCAGATTGCTATGAATATGGTATGCTGATCACAGATTTAAAGGGGAGCTAGAATTATTTCTGAGGTCATTAAGCAAACCAAAAATATTTAAATCAAAAAACCCTCTAAATCAATAAGATAAAGAGGGTTTTTGTACTCGGAGCGGGACTTGAACCCGCACGACCGTTGCTGATCATTGGATTTTAAGTCCAACGTGTCTACCAATTCCACCATCCGAGCGTGGATTTTAATAAAATGCGATTTTTCGCCTGTCAGAGCGAAAAACGGGATTCGAACCCGCGACCTCCACCTTGGCAAGGTGGCGCTCTACCAGCTGAGCTATTTTCGCAATTTGTCTGAACGTTTTCCGGTTTCCCGAAGAGCAATAATTCCTTATTGCGGTTGCAAATTTAAAACAATTCTTATAATACCAAAGGATTTTCTACAAAATTATCGCCTTTAAATCTGAGCTTTTTGTTTCCCTGAAAGCATTCTCTTTATTTCATTTAATTTCATCAAGGCTTCAATTGGCGTAAGTGTATCAATATCAATATGCAAGAGCTCTTCTTTCAATTCCTGAAGCAAAGGATCGTCCAAATTGAAAAAACTTAATTGCATCTCTTGTTCCGCAGAATTTTTTAAAATTTCCCCAGAATCTTCCATTTTATGAGATTTTTCCAGCCTCTTCAAGATCTTATTAGCTCTACTTATTACTTGTTGTGGCATTCCTGCCATTTTCGCTACGTGAATTCCAAAACTATGCGCACTCCCCCCAGGAATCAATTTCCGAAGAAAAAGCACAGTATCTTTTAATTCCTTTACAGAGACATTATAATTCTTGATACGACTAAATGTGTCACCCATTTCATTTAATTCATGGTAATGGGTTGCAAAAAGTGTTTTTGCATGCGTAGGATGTTCATGAAGATATTCCGTAATAGCCCAAGCAATTGAGATACCATCATAAGTACTTGTTCCCCTACCAATTTCATCCAATAGTACCAAACTACGTTCAGAGAGGTTATTAAGAATGCTCGCAGTCTCATTCATCTCTACCATAAAAGTTGATTCTCCCATAGAGATATTATCGCTCGCTCCTACTCTGGTGAAAATTTTATCTACCAAACCAATTCTCGCGCTTTCTGCTGGAACAAAACTTCCCATTTGAGCCAGTAATACTATAAGTGCCGTTTGTCTTAAAATAGCCGATTTACCACTCATGTTAGGCCCAGTGATCATTATTACCTGCTGAGTTTCTCTATCTAAGAAAACATCATTGGTAATATACTGTTCCCCGTGAGCTAATTGTTTTTCTATAACCGGATGCCTACCATTCTTGATCTCCAATTCTGTAGAATCATCTATCTCAGGCTTGTTATAGTTCTCCAAGATCGCTTGTTGTGAAAATGAGGACAGACAATCTAACTGTCCAATTAATCGCGCATTTTGCTGCACAGGATTAATATAATCTCTCATCCAGTCTACAAGACCCGAAAACAATTCTTGCTCTAAATTCAAGATCTTTTCTTCTGCACCCAAGATCTTACCTTCGTATTCCTTCAATTCTTCAGTAATATACCGCTCTGCATTCACCAAAGTCTGTTTTCTAGTCCATTCTTCCGGCACTTTATCTTTATGGCTATTCCTTACCTCAATATAATAGCCATAAACATTATTGCTTCCTATTTTAAGAGAAGTGATTCCCGTAGCTCTACTTTCCCGCTCCAACATCTCATTCAAGTAATCTTTTCCTGAAAAAGCAATATTTCTAAGATCATCCAACTCCGAGTGATAACCTTTAGCAATGGTATTTCCTTTCACAATATTTACAGGAGCCTCCTCATGCAACATTTCGTTGATCTTAGTTCTTAAAACCTCACAGCTTTGTAATTTATCACCAAGCACTTTTAACGACTCTTCCTTAGCACTCATTGCCAGTTTTTTGATTGGCATAATGGCATCTAAAGAATTATTTAAATGAATTACTTCTCGAGGACAAATTTTCCCAGTAGCTACTTTAGAGATCAATCTTTCTAGATCGCTAATTCTTTTTATTTGTTTCTGAAGTTGTGCTAACTCTTCTTTATTCTGACTAAAATAGCTTACCACTTGATGCCTAGCTTTTATTTTTTCAGCATTTTTAAGCGGAAGCGCTAGCCATCGTTTCATCATTCTACCTCCCATTGGGGAAATAGTTTTATCTATGATCTCCAAAAGGGTTACTGCATTTTGGGCGTTGGAATTGTACAACTCAAGATTTCTAATAGTAAACCTATCCATCCACACATATTCCTCTTCAGCAATTCTATTTAAAGAAGCGATATGCTGCAATTTATGATGTTGGGTTTCACTTAGGTAATATAGAATAGCTCCTGAAGCAATAATCCCTTCTTCTAAATGATCTACTCCAAAGCCTTTCAAAGACTTAGTTTTAAAATGTTCGTTCAGGGATTCATATCCATAATCTAATTTAAAAACCCAATCTTCTAGATAAAAGCAATGAAAACTGTCTCCAAAAGTTTTAGTAAATTCCTTTTTATAGTTTTTCTGAATAAGGACTTCACTAGGTCCAAAATTTTGAAGCAATTTATCTATATATTCTGCTGAACCCTGCGCCGTTAAAAACTCCCCCGTAGAAACATCCAGAAAAGAAATTCCCATGGTTTTCTTACCATAATGAACAGCACATAAAAAATTATTGGCCTTGCTATTTAAAACCTCATCATTCATTGCAACTCCTGGAGTTACCAACTCTGTAACTCCTCTTTTTACAATAGTTTTTGTGAGCTTAGGATCTTCTAACTGATCGCAAATTGCCACCCGCAAACCAGCTTTAACCAACTTTGGCAAATAGGTATTTAGGGCATGGTGAGGAAATCCTGCCAAGGCAGTTTCTGTTTCACTGCCATTCCCTCTTTTAGTTAGAACAATGTTTAAAATTCTGGAGGTTCTAATGGCATCTTCTCCAAATGTTTCATAAAAATCTCCAATTCTGAACAACAAAAGTGCATCAGGATATTTCACCTTAATGGAGTTATATTGTTTCATTAAAGGAGTGATTGATTTAGGTTTTTTAGCTGCCAAAGGATTTAAATTTTATTCTTGCTAAAATACTCAATCCTAAAGGCTATGAGAAATTTAAAAAGATGCTTTTATCCAAAATTATTCACAATAGCTACGAAGTAGAATGTCTCTAATATATAGTTCAATTTAAAAGAGATCAAATTTATTTCAAAATTAAAGCATTCTCTAACCTCTATACTTGGTTAAGAGGATGCTAATAATGTAATTAAGATTTATTTTTTAAAAATAGAATCAAAGAATCTTATTTTTTTTTTGGCTCTACTCTAATTAGCTCTAATTAGTCTTACTTATGTTGTATTGGCTCTTTTTTCTGAGTTTTTGTCATTTCCCAACAATACTTTATGATTATCTGGCGCAGCAATAACTGCATCAAGTTCCTTTTTCCAGTCTGCAGGATCACCTGTCTAATATTTTAAAGACATAAGCGATTTTTGAACTTGAGAAAAAAAATTTGAACCATCAAGCATACATAACAACACGATGAAAAAAATTATAGTTTTTATAATCCTCTAATTTGGTTGTCGCTGTGCAACTTTTATTTCCCCAGAAATCCCACTAAGTTCTGGTCTAAAAAACCATAACTCAGAATACTTCCCTTGAGTTACATTCTCCCAGTCTTTAAGGAAAGTTTCAAAACTTCCAGCCCCATGCACCTCATTAAATTTATCTGCAAACTTCCAGTCTTCTCCCATCCAAGCAGATTTTTCGAAAAACGAAATAAAGGAGATATCATTTCCATCCTTGCTATTAGGTAGTTCATTTGTATAAATTCCGAAAGCCTCTTCAGAGAACTTATCTTTCATAACCTTTTGTATCTTTCCTAACAAAGCCATTGCTTTTGCTCCTTGATAAGGTTTTATATCATAATAATCTACCAGCAATTTACTCAGTGTAAAATCTTTAGGAAAATTAGAAAGTCCTGCTTCAAACTTAAAATAGGTCTGATCTGTTTCTGGCAACATGTATTGAAGTACATTGGAGTTCCAATCTTCATCATGCCCTTCTTTTTCAGGTCTATTATCAAACGCACTCCAAGGTAAAGGCCCCATTACCCATAAATATTTTCCAGTGTTAGGTCCATTCCCTATCCAATAGACTCTGGCACCATATTGACCTTCATTATGATATTGTTTATTGTGTGAAGCGAGTCCAGATTCAAATTGTGAAATCTTATCCAATTTAGGGGATAACAGTCCGTTTTCAAAAACCATATACTCGGTGCTGCTCTGGGATACTGCTAGAAAAGGGACTAGCAATATCAAGTAAAAAATTCTTTTCATAATTATATACTTAAATGGTTAATCGTAGGTTATTACTAAAGATCTTAGGTACTTTAAATCTCTTGATCTTTACTTGGAAGCCATATAGGAAAGATCTGGTCTCATCCAACCTCTCACCGTCTCTGTTTTTAAAAGGATCTTATTAAGATTGGCAAAAAGTTCTTGCCCTTTGGGTCCCATAATTTTTCTTGCTTCAGCACTTTTACGTTCCATATCCATCGCATCTTTTGCCGCAACAGCTACCAAAAAGAAGGTGCCATCTGTCCCAAATCCACTTCTATAGAGTCTATAATGCGTCCCAATATTATTATCTGTATAAAATTTCTTGAAGGCTTGTGCTACTTCAACCGCTTTATCACTATTTGAAGGAGCAAAATAATACAAAGTGTTTTCTCTATAATTCTCTCCTTCAATCATAGTTTGCATTCCGTCTGGCATATAGCTCAATTCCTTATCAAGGCTGATAACATAGTCTGAATGCTTATCATAACATTTATCAAAATCTTCAAAAACCTTATCAAAATCCTCAGCTCCCACTTTCTCTCTTAAAGAGGACATTGAATTAACATCGAGTTCTGCAAAATTTTTCATAGGAGATATGTAATGATACTTATTATCTTCTGTAGCTAATGTCATCCAACTGTGCGCATAGTTGTTATCCTTACACATTTTCGCAAAGTCCGTAGCAGTTTTTTCATACTCTGTTTGCATAGAAGGTTTCACAGGATCCATATGGATTAGATATCTCTGATACCTAGATTCTTCCTGAGATTGCATGTTAAACGTGAACATACAACCGAACAATAAAAGCCCTAATAATTTAATAGTTCTCATAATCTCTAAATTTTAGTTGGTTAATTAATTATAATAAAATCCCGATCCAGAATTTTAAATTCAAGAATCAGTGCAATTATTTAAAACTAAAATGTGGGGCCGGTTTCCGTAAAATACGGAAAACACTATCTGGGATATTTGAGGGGGAAGGAGTAAAAAAATCTTATTTATTATGAATAAGATAATCAAAGTTATTAAAAATATGTTAAATACCTATTAAGTATTAATAAAAATTAAATTATTCATGTGATTTTCTCATATATCGCCGAGATAATATGAGGAAATATTATTGATACCCCGCCGCTTGAAGATTGAATAATTCGGTATATAATTTATTATTCTCCATTAATTCTTGATGAGTTCCAATTTCTAGAACAGTTCCATTCTTTAATACCATAATACGATCTGCAATTCGAACAGTGCTAAATCTATGTGAAATGATCACTGCTGTTTTTCCTTCGGTCAATTTTATAAATCTATCAAAAGCTTCCGTTTCTGCTCTTGCATCTAATGCTGACGTTGGCTCATCTAAAACTAATACTTCAGCATCTTTCATATAAGCTCTTGCGATAGCGATCTTTTGCCATTGACCTCCCGAAAGATCCTTACCATTTTTAAATCGCTTTCCTAATTGCTGCTCGTAGCCACCAGGTAATTCTGAAACTACCTGATTTGCGAGGCTTTTATCTGCTGCATTATCTATTCTAGATTGATTCCCGATCTCATCTATTTCACCCATCGCGATATTCTCCCGTAATGTTAATTCGAATTTCACAAAATCCTGAAAAATCACTCCGAAATATTGTTGATATTGAAGCTGATTGTATTTTTTAATTGGCACGCCATCCAATAGGATTTCACCTTCGGTTGGTTCATAGAATTGCAACAATAATTTTATAAGAGTGGTTTTCCCTGCTCCATTTTCTCCAACAAAAGCAAGCTTCTCACCTGCTTTCAATTCAAAACTCACATTGCGAATTACCCATCTTTCAGATTTTGGATATTTAAAACCAACATTAATAAAGGTAAATCCTGTTTTAATATTTTTAGGTAAAGCAAGTCCTGAAACTTCTTCAGATCTATCAAATGTAAGATCTAAAAACTCAAAATAATCTTGAAGATATAATGCGCTTTCTGTAATCGCTGTAAATCTGGTAAAAAACCCTTGTAATTTATTTTGCAAACTTTTAAAAGATCCCGAAAGAAAGGTAAGATCTCCTAAACTAAATACACCCACAACGGTTCTAAAAACTATTAGCACGTATGCCCCATAATATGCCCCAGTTCCTATTACATTGAAAAATGAACCCCAGGCTGCACGCTGCTTTGCAAGCTGCTTACTTTCCTTATAATATTTATTGGAAAGGTTTTGAAATCTAGTTGCAAGGTAATCTGAAAGACCAAACAATTTCACCTCTTTGGCAGTAACATCACTAGCACCCGCATATCTTAAATAATCTAGTTCTCTACGTTCCTGTGTCCAACTTCTGGCCAAAGAATAACTAGTCCCGCTAAATTTAATTTCGTTAATTATAGTTGGGACTATAGAAACAATTAGCAGAATTATTAGCCAAGGCTCGAAGGCAACCACCCCAGCCATTAAAGAAATAATTACAATTACATCTTGGCCTTGAGTTAAAATATTAGACATCAAGCCTACTCTTCCTGTTGTTTGTTGCCTTGCGCGTTCTAATTTATCGTAGAATTCTGAATCTTCTAACTGATCTAAATTTATTTCTGAAGTTTTCTTTATGATCTTTACTGAAGTATCTATAGAATATTGATCTCCCAAAAGCGCATCTGTAAGCGCGATTGCTCTAGACAATAGATCTGAAAGTATTGCCAATCCAAGTTCTATTCCTACAAATAACCAAAGCCTGTCATAATCTTTTACATCTGCAGCTATTTGAAGCACCACCTCATCTACAATTATTTTTCCTATCAATAAAATGAGTACGGGTAAACTCGCATTTATTACTCTACTTGCTACGTTTGCATAGAATAATAAAGGATTGACCTTTCGTATTTCTTTAAAAAAACGAGGCACGAACTTTAATGAAGCAAAGCTTTCTTTAAAGTTAATCTTTTCAGGTTTTAAGGATCTTTGTGGTCTTGGCAAGAGCTGTTTTTTTATAAGCAAGCAAGTTACTCAGGAAATATTAAATTTTGAAGAAAACTAGGTTAACTATTTCCTTTTAACATCTCAAAAAATGCATATAAATATTCATATTTTTGCGATATGGCCGAAAATAGAAAATTAAAAAATAGCGAGTTAGAAAGAAAGACTATTTCAGAATTTAAAGAAGCAACTAAAACGCCTCTAATTGTAATTCTGGATAATATTAGAAGCTTAAATAATATTGGTTCTGTTTTTAGAACGGCTGATGCTTTTTTAATAAAAAAGGTGTATTTATGTGGCATCACCGCTACTCCACCGCATAAAGACATTCAAAAAACAGCCTTAGGAGCTACAGAAACTGTGGAATGGGAATATGTGGAAGATACCATCTCTCTTATCAAACAACTTCAGGATGAGCAGATTCAAATTTTAGCAATAGAGCAGGCTGAAGGCGCAATCATGTTAAATGACTTTATGCCGAAAAAAGATAAAACTTATGCGGTAGTTTTTGGAAATGAAGTAAAAGGTGTGCAGCAAGAAGTAGTCTCTGCCAGTGATAAAATAATAGAAATACCTCAACTTGGAAGTAAGCATTCCTTAAATATAGCAGTAAGCACAGGTGTTGTTTTATGGGATCTTTTCAGCAAAATATCTTCTTAAAAATAATTTTTAACGCGAAATTCCTGAAACTGTTTCTTCTATTTTCTCTAAAATAGCTAGGTAATCACAGCGATTATTTACAAAATCCAGTTCAGATATGTCAATGATCTTCACTTTGATATTGGACTGAGATTTAATAAATGATAAATAGCTTTTATTGATCTCTATTAAATATTCTGGCTGAATATTTTGCTCGTAATCACGACCTCTATTTTTAATATTTTCAAGTAATCTTTCTGTATTTTGATATAGATAAATATAAAGATCTGGCTTGATCAATTCTTTATACATTATTCTGAAAAGCTTATCATATAAAGCATATTCATCTTCCTGAAGCGTGATCTTAGCAAAGATCAAAGATTTAAACACATCGTAATCTGAAACTATAAAATCTGCAAAGAGATCGTACTGCGCAAGATCATCTGAAAGTTGCTGATAACGGTCTGCTAAAAAGGACATTTCCAGCGGGAAAGCATATCTATTCTTGTCTTCGTAAAATTTAGGTAAAAAAGGATTATCCTTAAATCGCTCCAAAATTAATTTCGCATTAAAATCTTGCGAAACCATTGTGGATAAACTTGTCTTTCCAGCTCCAATATTTCCTTCAATAGCTATGTAATTGTAGTTGATAAAGCTATATTTTTTGGATGGCGAAACTAGACTTTCTGGATAAACCTCTATTGAAGAATCATCTTCTAGTCGGTCTTTTAAATCGGCTATAGATGTTTTCAAAATTGGATGTATTTCCTTGCCTGCAATATCTGCTAATGGAAATAATACAAACTTCCTATTTTGCATCTCGGGATGTGGAACTTTTAAGCTTGAAGAATTTATAATTTCATCCTGCACTAATATAATATCCAGATCTATTTTTCTACTAGAATATCCTTCATTATTTGTTCTAAGTCTTCCTAAATCGGTTTCTATTGCTAAGAGCTTCTGTAAAACTTCTTCTGGAGAAAATCTTGAAGAGAAAGCCGCACAAGCATTTAAAAACAAATCGCCTTGAAAACCCCAAGCTGGAGTCTCGTATACTTGAGAAATACTATTCACCTCACCAATTTCAGTATAAATCTCAGCTATAGCTTGCTGTAATAATTGCATTCTATTGCCATCATTACTGCCTAGCGCTATATAGTATAATCTTGGAGAATTCAAACTTAAAATTGAAGGTTTAAGAAGGGAGTTATTAAATTTCTCAGCAAATTAAGTAAAACAAATCAACATAAACTTAACTTTAATGAAGAGAGGTTATAAAAAACTATTTTTTAGCGAAATTAAAAAACCAGTGCAGGGCTTTACATTTGGAGATTTTAAAAATTAGGAAACCTAAATGCTTCACGCCTTGCATTATCCTCTAACAATGCTTAAATTTAGATGAATTTATTAAAATTCCCTGTCAGGATTTTTGAAACGTATAGGTTAATTAAGTTCCTACAAATGTCGACCCAATAATAGCGTTTCCCCTCTAAAAACCTGATTTAATGAATTGGAGTTAGTGTTAACTTAATTCTAAGCCTATGGTACCTTCCGCAGTTTTCGTAGTTCTATTATTTTTTATCTTATTAAGTGGTATTCGAATTGTTTTTGAGTACAAAAGAGCTTTAAAATTTAGATTTGGTAAATATATAAAGACGTTAAAACCAGGTTTTAAGTGGATAATTCCTTTGGTTGAAACTATCCAAATAGTAGATATTCGGGTGATCACAATTAATATCCTTTCTCAAGAAGTAATGACCGAGGATAATGTTCCTTGTAGCATAGATGGCGTGGTTTTCTTTAGAATTAACGATCCTGAAAAAGCGGTTTTACAGGTAGAAGAGTATAATTATGCGATCACTCAATTGTCACAAGCTGCATTAAGAGATGTTTGCGGAAAAGTGGAACTAGATACTATTCTATCTAAACGAGAGGAGATGGGTAAGAACATAAAGGCGATCGTAGAAGAGGAAACCCGGGAATGGGGAATTGAAATTATAGGGATGAAAATTAAAGACATCCAGTTACCTGAAAACATGAAACGCATGATGGCAGGGCAAGCAGAAGCAGAACGCTCCCGAAGGTCGCAGATAATCCTCGCTTTGGCCGAAGAGCAAGCTGCAGGAAAGCTTTTAGAAGCAGGAAAATTGATAGATCAATCTCCTTCAGCAATTAAATTAAGACTTTACCAGACCCTATCTAATATTGCGGCAGAGAAAAATTCAACGATCGTTTTTCCTTTTCCTGAAGAAGTACTCTCAAAAATTAATAAATCACTAACAAAAGATCGCGAAGATTAAGATCTTAAATCTTCAATTTCCGTATTCCTTCGTAGACAACCACACTAACTGCATTTGCAAGATTAAGACTTCTTATATGCTCACTGTAAATGGGGATTTTATAAAGGTCATTCTTATTCTGTTCAATTATTTCTGAAGACAAACCAACAGATTCTTTGCCAAAAACCAAGAACATTTCATCTGTATAATCAATATCCAAATACTCTTTATCTCCATGACTGGAGAAAAAAGCCATTTTTTTATCTCTATTCAGTTCAAAGAATTCCTCTACATTTTCATAGATCTTTAATGAAATATGTTTCCAATAGTCAAGCCCCGCACGCTTAACTCGTTTATCATCTAATTCAAAACCAAAAGGTTTCACTAAATGTAAAGTAGAACCTGAGGCTAAGCTCAAACGCCCAATATTCCCAGTATTCATTGGGATTTCCGGTTCAATTAGCACAATATTATAACCCATTTTTATCTTTTTGATTTCTCTTCTGATCAAAATTCAATCGGAAGTAACATTTAGTTTACCCAGAAGGCTAAATATACTTCAGTTCATATTACTATTAGTGAACCTAAAGAACAATAACGTCCAAATTATTTTCACAACAAATTAAGTAAAAGAAAATTTCAGACTATTAACTTTGTATTCTAGTGTTATATAAAAAATATAACAATCTCTAATTAATTAACCAATTGGCTTAGAGATTGTATTAAGGTTTAGCACAAAGCATTAGCAAGAATAAACCTCTTATAATTGGAGATCTAATTTAGAAAAATGAAAAAAACATTTAAAATTATAGGTTTTACGTTACTGGTAATTATCGTTCTCTTAATTACTGCACCCTTTATATTTGAAGCACAGTTAAAAGACATGGTTAAAAAGACCATTAATAAAAATGTAAATGCTTCGGTAGAATTCAGCGACTTAGATCTTACATTATTCAGAAGTTTTCCGCAGGCAACTTTGGTTTTAAAGGATCTTAGCATCATAAACAAGGCGCCATTCGCAGGGGACACGCTTGCTGTTACTGAAGAATTGCTTCTGGAGATGTCTATAAAAGAACTTTTTAAAGGTAGTGATCAACCAAAAAAGATAGATGAATTAATCCTGAACAAGGCTTTTGTAAACATCAAGGTAGATTCCTTAGGGAATAATAATTATGATATAGCCATTATAGATTCTACCACGGTAGAAACAGACTCCACTTCAAACCCATTTAAGCTAGACCTTAAACATTACGAGATAAATAATTCCAGACTTAAATATGTAGACGATGGCAATAAGATGGCATTAAGTTTAGAAAACCTTAATCATCAGGGAACAGGGGATTTTTCTTTAGCTCAGTCTGAATTAAACACAAAAACCAATTCTCTTATTTCTTTGGATTATGATGGAACAAATTATTTAAATAAAAATAAACTAGCCTTAGAAGCAGTGATCCAGATGGACTTGGATAACATGAAATATACCTTTTTAGAGAATAAAGCTACTTTAAATCAATTACCATTAACCTTCGATGGGTATGTTAAGGTAAATGATGATAATAATGAAATTGACATTTCCTTTAAAACCCCTTCTTCTTCATTTAAAAATTTCCTGGCAGTTATTCCGGCTATCTATGCTAAGAATATTGAAAATGTAGATACTCAGGGTGATTTTATGTTGAGCGGAATTATTAAAGGAATCGTAGATGATACGTATATTCCAAAAATGGACATCAAGATAAGTTCAAGCAATGCTTCTTTTAAATATCCAGATCTTCCAAAAGGGGTTGATGATATTAATATAGATGTTGCTATAATCAACGAAACCGGACTTGTAGATGACACATTTTTAGACATAAATAAAATGAGTTTTAGAATAGATCAGGATTCTTTTAGTGGGAATGGAAAAATCAAGAACCTTACTGGAAACATGCTGGTAGATCTTGCTGTTAAAGGAACTATAAATCTTGCCAATTTAGAAAAAGCATATCCACTGGAAATGCAACAAGACCTAAATGGTATTTTAACAGCCGATCTTAAAACATCTTTTGATATGAGTTCTATTGAAAAAGAACAGTATCAAAACGTGAATAGTAGTGGAGTGGCGAGTATAAAAAACTTTTCTTATAAAACTCCAGAAATCCCGAATGAAGTGAAAATTGCTACAGCAAATTTTAAATTCAACCAAGGAAATGTGCAGGTTTCAGAAATGATGCTTACTAGTGGAAAAACAGATATCAATGCTACCGGATCTATTCAGAATTTAATGGGTTATTTATTTACAGACCAACAATTGAAAGGAAATTTCCAATTGAGATCCAACACTTTTTCTGTAAATGACTTTATGATCGCAGAAACTAAAACAGTTGAAAAAACAGATAAAGATGGAGTTCCTACTGAAAAAGCAAAAGTGGTAACTACTGGAAAAGAAGCTATAAAAATACCTTCGTTTTTAGATGCAACAATGGCGTTTAACGCCAATACTGTACTTTACGATAATTTAGTGCTCAAAAATGTAGTTGGAACCATGATTATTAAAGATGAAACCGCTACACTTCAAAATGTGACCACCAATATTTTTGATGGTTCTATTGCATTAAATGGAAATGTTTCAACTAAAAATGCGGTTCCAACTTTCTCTATGGATATGGGATTAAACGCATTGGATATTTCAAAATCGTTTGAAGGATTAGAATTACTACAACAACTTGCTCCTATTGCTAAGGCATTAC
Source organism: Gillisia sp. CAL575 (assembly GCF_000403785.1). Lineage (GTDB taxonomy): Bacteria > Bacteroidota > Bacteroidia > Flavobacteriales > Flavobacteriaceae > Gillisia. Next base: position 52,845 of record NZ_APHJ01000017.1, on the reverse strand, counting down.
AAGGAAAAATTCAAACCCAATTAAATCTTTCGGGAAATCTCAACGAAGATTTCACACCACAACTCTCAAGCCTTGCTGGACAAGCCTTGGCTCAAATTTTAACTGCTAAAGTAAATCCAGAACAAATGGCATTACTTTCTAAGTTGGACGAAAAATTAGGTTTTATAGATTTTAATGATATAAATCTTGATAATTTAAAGGGAAAACTCACTTTTAACGATGGAAGCGTAGATGTTGCTCCTTTCGATTTTATTGTTAAAGGAATAAAAGTGACAGTTGCAGGGAATCATAGTTTTGATAATGTTATGGACTATAATCTTACGCTAGATGTACCAGCAAAAATGTTAGGGAGTGAAATTGGAAATACCTTATCTAAGCTTAGCGCACAAGACCTACAGAATATGACAGTAGCAATACCAATTGGTCTTAAAGGAAATTTACAAAGTCCGCAGATAAATCTAAATATGCAGCAAGCCATTAGCGGACTAACACAACAAATTATTGCTCAGCAAAAAAAGGAACTCACTAATAAAGGAATAGATGCCTTGGGTAATATTCTTAGCGGGCAAAACAAGCAGAATACAAAAACCACTGTAGATTCTACAGGAGCACCAGTTCTTACCCAAAAAGATACAGTGAGAACTCAACAGCAACAGCAAGTTAAAGACGTTGCGAGAGATATCTTAGGTGGATTTTTAAATAAAAAACCTAAAAAAGTTGATACTACGAAAGTGAATTAAAATGGTAGAGTTACTATATAACTCCATTTTAACCTCAAGTAGAATTTAACTAAGCTTATCGAGAAAATCCACAGAGGTTTGAAATTACTGAAATTATAATGTAGTAATGTTGTCAGGTTGAGTGGAGTTGAAACCTCTTAATTGAGTAAAAAAATTCTCGACTTCGCTCGAACAGACAATAAGAGGCGTGGTAATTTTTTGAAAATGAATCGCATATCCTTATTTACATACCTCCGTAAATCTATTTTTATGGAATAGGTTCTGAAACAGTTCCAATTATTATCGGAACAGAATGACGGTAGCTTTGAATATAATTGTAAGTCCAGTTCTGTCGAAGATTAGAGTATTAAAAGTTCCACCACAAAACCTTCATGACTTCTAACATTAAATACAGTGCCATCTTCAAATAATAAATACTGTCCTTTAATACCTTTTAGAACTCCTTCATAAAATGGGGCTTTGGTCAGGTTTAAGGTTTTTACTTTCTTAGGATATTCGAGAACAGGAAAATGTATTTCTGTTTCTTTATTAGCTCCCAAAAAGTATTGCGTTGCCTCTTCTGGAATATACTGTTTCAGTTTTTCACGTTCTTCTGCAAGATCCAGGTCTTTAATATCGTTAGTAAGCATCTTACGCCAATTCGTTTTATCTGCTACATGAGATTTTAGTGCAACTTCAGTTATCCCCGCCAAATATCTATTTGGCACTTCCACGATCTCAATAGCTTCATGCGCCCCCTGGTCTATCCATCTTGTTGGAATTTGTGACTTTCTAGTGACTCCCACTTTCACATTGCTGGAATTAGCCAGATATACAATATGAGGTTTTAATTGTACCTGCTTCTCATATTCTAAATCGCGGTCTTCTTCATCTAAATGAGCTTTACTCAACTCCGGATTCATAATCCAACTCCCGGCTTGTGGAATAGAGGAATAACAGTCATAACAAAATCCCTGAGCAAATACTTTCTTCTGTAAGCCACAATTCATGCATTGATATCTCAAAAAATTTATGCTAATTCGTTTATTGAGAATCTGATTAACATTCAGGAAATCAGACTCAAATACCATATAATATTCTACTTCTTTTTGCAGCTCGGTTTTCATTTTTGATAGAACACCTTCGTATCTCATAACAATTTGTTTAATTTTATAGGTAATGCTTATTGTAAGCTAACAGATTAGTTTTAATTTTATCGGATATACTGTATATTACCAAGCGTTTTAAATAAGGTTTAAAGATAAAAGAATAATGCCAATTCCACTAGTAAACTCTATCGCCTCTTGGGTTTTGAAGAAGCGTATCCATCAAATGGAGTTGTTTATGAAGTATCCTAATGAAGTTCAGCAAGAACTTTTAAGATCACTTATAAACACGGCCAGACATACTGAAATTGGAAAAAAATATAACTTTTCTGAAATAACCAATTACAAAACCTTTGCTGAACGAGTTCCAATTCATTCTTATGAAGAATATGAGCCATCTATAGAACGTAGTAGAAAAGGCGAAAACAATATTTTTTGGCCTACGCCTATCAAGTGGTTTGCAAAATCCAGTGGTACTACTAATGCAAAAAGCAAGTTTATCCCTGTAAGCGACGATTCTTTAGAGAATTGTCATTATGCGGCTGGGAAAGATTTGTTGTGTATGTATCTCAATAATAATCCGCAATCACAATTATTTACAGGAAAGAGCTTGCGCTTAGGCGGAAGCAAAGAAATATATAGAAATAATGGTACTTCTTATGGAGATCTTTCAGCAATACTAATTGAAAACATGCCTTTTTGGGCAGAATTCAGCAGCACACCCAGCAGCGAAGTTTCCCTTATGAACGATTGGGAAATCAAAATGCAAGCGATTGTTAATGAAACCATCAAAGAAAAAGTAACCAGCTTGGCAGGAGTTCCCTCCTGGATGTTGGTCTTGCTAAACAAGGTTTTAGATACTAGCGGAAAAGAGAACTTATTTGAAGTTTGGCAAAATCTGGAGGTGTATTTTCACGGAGGAGTGAATTTTCAACCTTATGCAGATCAATATAAAAAAATACTTCCCAAGGATTCTTTTAGATACTATGAGATCTATAATGCTTCTGAAGGTTTTTTTGCTTGTCAAGATCACAATAATTCGAATGAACTTTTGTTAATGCTTGATTATGGGGTCTTTTATGAATTCATTCCCATGGATGCCTATGGCACAACAGAACAAAGAATAATTCCGCTTAGCGAGGTAAAAACCGATGTGAATTATGCGGTTGTTATAACTACAAACGCAGGTTTATGGAGATATAGAATTGGAGACACAGTGAGATTTACTTCTATTAGTCCTTACCGGATTAAAGTTTCTGGAAGAACTAAGCATCATATCAATGTTTTTGGAGAAGAGTTAATCATAGAAAACACCGATAATGCTCTTAAAAAAGCATCACAGATCACCGGCTGCCAGATCATAGATTATACAGCTGCTCCAATTTTTATGGAGGGAAAAGAAAAAGGAGCTCATGAATGGATCATTGAGTTTAAAACCCCACCAGAAAATCTAGAAATTTTTATTATTGAACTCGACCTGGCTTTACAACAATTAAATAGTGATTATGAAGCAAAGCGTTTTAATAACATGACCTTAAATATGCCAAAGGTTCATCAAGCTCGTGAGAAGTTGTTTTATGATTGGCTAAAGAAAAATGACAAATTAGGTGGACAACATAAAATTCCAAGACTTTCTAATAAACGTTGTTATGTAGAAGAATTATTAGAAATGTCTGGAAAATCATCTGCGACAGATGCTATGGAGATTTAAGTTATAGCCACTTTATATAAAATAAATAAGAAAGCCTCAATAACTTAAATTATCGAGGCTTTTTATTAGACTTTATTTAATGATTACTTCTTATTATACCCAAATCTTTTTAGTTGCTTAGAATCATTACGCCAGTTCTTATTCACTTTTACGTATAGTTCCAGGTGAACTTGCTTCCCGAAGAATTTTTCCAGATCTTTTCTAGCCTCTACTCCTACTCTTTTTAGAGCTGCACCTTTATGGCCAATAATAATCCCTTTTTGAGTTTCGCGCTCTACCATAATAATACTTCGCATTCTAATGATTTCTTCATCCTCAAAGAATTCCTCGGTATCTATCTCTACAGAATATGGGATTTCCTTTTTATAATGCATTAAAATCTTTTCACGAATGATCTCGTTTACAAAGAATCGCTCTGGCTTATCGGTTAAAGTATCTTTAGGATAGAAGGCTGGAGATTCTGGTAATAACTCTACTACTCTATTAAAAACCTGAGCTACATTAAATCCTTGTAAAGCAGAAATAGGATAGATCTCGGCATTCGGTACTTTAGCTGTCCAATGAGCAACTTGTTCTTCTAACACACCTTGATTGGAAATATCTATCTTATTAAGTAACAACAACACAGGAATGGTAGCATTGGTGATCTTTTTAAAGAAAGCTTCATCCTTTAATTCCTGCTCACCTATCTCTACCATATAGATAAGAATATCTGCGTCTTCAAAAGCTGACTTTACAAAATCCATCATAGATTGTTGAAGATCGTAAGCGGGTTTAATAATTCCCGGAGTATCACTTAAGATCGCCTGAAAGTCTTCTCCATTAACAATTCCCAGAATACGGTGTCTGGTAGTTTGTGCTTTAGAGGTGATAATAGATAATTTTTCACCTACAAAAGCATTCATTAAGGTGGACTTACCAACGTTTGGATTTCCAATAATATTTACAAAACCAGCTTTATGTGCCATAAGAAAGATTTTTTGCAAAGATATTTTATTTACTAAGTCATTCCTAACTTTTTAAGCCTTTCTAAATTTAGGGTGTTATCTAAAAATTGTTTTTCTGAAAAGAATAAAGACCAAAGAAGAAGTTCAAAAGAAAAGACTTCTCGACTCCGCTCGAAGTGACAAAAAGGATTTCCTTATAAACCCCAAAGAAGTTATAGAAAGATTCAATCCTCTGGATTTAAACAGCTTTCCAAGTTAGATTTAAATTAAAATCGATATTTTTGCCGATTCTTAGGTATTTTAGAGCTAAGCTTTTAATTATGAAGCAATTAGTTGTAATCCAAAGAAAATAATTTTGAAATATTCCATTAGCACTATTTCCTCATAGTTTTAGACACATTTAATGACAAAAATTTTTAATCTTTTCGATTTTTCACAAAAAGTAAATTATAAAACCGAAGTGTTGGCGGGTCTAACGGTTGCTATGACTATGATTCCAGAGTCTTTGTCTTTCGCAATATTAGCTGGTTTCCCTCCGTTAATGGGATTATATGCTTCTTTTATAGCTGGTTTGGTAACAGCGATTTTTGGTGGAAGACCAGGAATGATCTCTGGAGGAGCTGGTGCAACTGTTATTGTTTTAATTGCTCTTATGAATTCTGACGGGCTTGAGTATGTTTTAGCCGCGGTTGCATTAGCCGGAGTATTTCAAATTTTAGTAGGCGTTTTTAAACTTGGAAAGTTTATAAGACTAGTACCTCATCCTGTTATGTTTGGATTTGTAAACGGATTGGCAATCATTATTTTTATGTCACAATTAGACCAGTTTAAAACGGTGTTAAACGGTGATATAGTTTGGCTTACTGGAAGTCCTTTACTAATCATGGCGGGGCTGGTGGCCTTAACTATAGCGATTGTTGTGTTACTACCTAAAATAACAAAAGCGGTTCCTTCTTCTTTAGTTGCAATTATCGTTGTATTTATATTGGTGTATTTTTTAGGAATAGATACGAAAACAGTAAAAGACATTGCATCTGTTAGTGGTGGTTTTCCACCCTTTCATATTCCTAATATTCCAATAAATTGGGAAACTTTAAAATTGATAGCACCCTATTCTATGATCATGGCTGCTGTAGGATTAACTGAAGGCTTACTTACTTTAAATTTAGTAGATGAAATTACGGAAACTAAAGGAAACGGAAACAGAGAATGTATCGCTCAAGGGAGTTCTAATATTTTAAATGGCTTTTTCTTTGGAATGGGAGGTTGCCCGATGATCGCTCAAACTTTAGTTAACCTATCTGCTGGATCAAGAGCGCGCTTGGCCGGAATTGTTGCAGCATTAACAATACTTGTGATAATTTTATTTGGCGCTCCAATAATAGAACAATTACCAATGGCAGCACTCGTAGGTGTTATGATCATGGTTGCGATTGGAACTTTTGAATGGGCAAGCTTTAAAATTATTAATAGAGTTCCCAAAAAGGATGTTTTTCTCGTCTTAATAGTTGCTACAATCACTGTTCTATTACATAATTTGGCTTTAGCAGTTTTAGTAGGTGTTATTATTTCTGCATTGTTCTTCGCCTGGGAAAGTGCTAAAAGAATTAGAGCCAGAAAACATGTTGATGCAAATGGAGTTAAACATTATGAAATATATGGTCCTTTATTTTTTGCGTCTACAACTGCATTTATTGAAAAATTTGACGTGGGTAGCGATCCAGACGAAGTGATCATTGATTTTAAAGATTGTAGGGTTTCAGATATGTCTGCTATTGAAGCGTTAAACGTAGTTACCCATCGTTATCATAAACTAGGTAAAAAAGTACATCTAAGACATTTAAGCAATGATTGTATTGTATTATTAAAAAATGCAGAAGCGATTATTGATGTTAATATTATGGAAGATCCAAGTTATAAAGTAGTTGTAGATAAAGATTAAATCTATAATGAAAGCTATTTTAAGATCCAACAGCTTCCTTTTTTTGAATAAGAAATATATCTAATCTTCAGTTTGCGGAGCTGTAAATGCCTTAATTGCCGCATTTGGTTCTATAATATTATATCCATCCCAAAATTCTGGATTGTAGTTTGTAAATTTTTGATATTCAAAATCTTCATCTTTGCTTTTAAAATTTTTGAAATCTGAAGCTTCCAAATTAGAATTCTCAAAGACTATGAGTTGTAATTTATTTAATTGCTTCACTTTTATCTTAATATCTAGATCTAATTCATTCTGTTTCCTTTTTCCGGCTACAAGTTTATTTTTCTCTATAATTGTCAATGGTCTTTCAACTCCAAAGCTTTCTCCTTTTACCAACTCTAAATACTTAGCATTGTATTTGCCAATTTCATCTTTTCCAAAGATCATCTTACCGCTATAAACATCGCTGGCAGTAGAAATTCCTAATAGCCTAAAACTACTTAGGTCTTTTACATTTTCAAAATCTATTCTATACACACCAAAATCTTGAGTATTTACAAATATTCTGCCTTTAAAATCTCCGCCTCGTTTTGGTTCAAAATCTATAACATAAGCCATAACATTTTCTATTTGAACATATCCATTCACCTCAAATTTATATTTTCTGGACTTTTCAAAAACATCTAGGGTATTATCGCTTTTCCAGAACATAGCATTCAATAATCCGTTAATATCAGAGACAGTGTTCTGTTTTAAATACTTCAGTTTAGTAGCTTTAATTTTTTCCAATTCCTCAGCTGTGGGTTCTGGTTTAATTGCTACTCCTTCCTCATGCTCATTTAATTCATCCCGTAGTTCTTCAGCATCAACCTTCACTCCTAGCCATCCAGATTTTATTTTTAAATAGGAGTTCTTCTTTAACGTTTTCTGAAATATATTTTGAAGTTTATCTGAAAGTTCAGTTAATGACTCTCTGCTTTTAGGATTTTCAAGATTTGCCGCTTTTAGTACGTTTAATTTCTGCTCTGCGTAATTTCCATATAAATCACCCAGAACCTCCCTATAAGAATCGCTCATTTTAGGGATACTTTTAGAAATACTATCCATTAAAGATTGGTTAAGTTCGGGTATTGTACTTTCGTCTATGTCCATATCAAATTGACGCACATAATTCACATCAGACTCTCTAAAGAAAAAACGTTTTTGAGTATAATTGAAATTATAATTATCCCGTACGTTCTGGCTTACTTTTGAAATGATTTCTTCTGCACTCAACATCTTATCAGAAAGAAAAACATCGTTTAACTGAATGCTTTGTGATTTCAGATAAATTATGTGACCATTAACTTTAGAAATCGGTAATTCTTTAGTTTCATATCCTATAGAAGAAATGCTAATAATAGTAGAAGGGTCAAGATTTGCCTGAATATTAAATTTCCCCTCTTCATTAGCTAACACCCCTCGCTCATTTGCATAAACAAGTGTAGCAAATGGAATTGGTTCTTTATTGGAAAAATCTAAAATCTGTCCTGATATTTCCTTTGCTTTTGCAATTTGAACAAAAGCAAAGAAAGTGAGAACTGCACTTAAAACTAATGATTTCATGAAGGTTATTTATATAATGACGCTTATACGATATAATTGTTACAGTATTATCATTGATTATTAATTGAATTTCAATCGATTATAAGCGATCCCTAAAATTAATTTGATGATTATGATAAAGTTAATAAGGAAACAATTTTATCTTCTTAAATTTAGACTGCCAATTTTAAAACAATAAAATATGCCTGTTAGCGTAAAAGGTGATAAAGAGCTCGAAAGCACACTTTCTATAGAGAACAAATGTCTCCGTATAAATCTTAACGAAAATATCTATGGAACTTTCGCTGAAATCGGGGCAGGACAGGAAACTGTACGTAACTTTTTTAGGGTTGGAGATGCATCAGGTACTATCGCAAAAACAATAAGCGCGTACGACAAGGATTTTAGTGATGCTATTTATGGAATTGAAGATGACGGAAGATATGTTACTGAGAATAGGTTAAAAAGCATTCTTTCTTTTGAAACTGGTCTTATTGAGAATAGGATCTCAAGAGAAAAACATCCAGACAAACTTTTCTTTAGCTATGCAAATACGGTAACTACTATAGATTTCGCTAAAAAATATAAAGGTCATGGTTGGATGGGAATCAGATTTCAAACCCAACCTGAAGAAGAATATAGTGAGATCATTTTACACGTACAGTTTCATGAAACCTTAGCTGTTCTTCAGCAGATTACTATTGGAACTATGGGAGTGAATTTAATCCATGGAGCTTATTATCTTCATGACGATCCAAAGAACCTTCTAAATCATCTCTATGATCAGCTAGATAAGGACCAGATTGAGATAGATACTATTAATTTTACAGGCCCTGTCTTTGAAAAGGTAGATAATAGATTAATGAGTTTGCAATTGGTTAAAAACGGAATGACAGATGCTGTGATGTTTGCTCCAGACGGGCATAATATTCTTCCTGCAAATGTTCTTTACAAACGCAATATATTAACCCTTCGTGGTAGCTTTAGGCCTGTAACCAAGGTGAATATGAGCATGTATGAAAAGTCTCTAAAACTTTTTCTGAATGAAAAGAAAGTAGACAAGGAAAAAGTAATGGTGATCTTTGAAATGACACTTTCCAATTTACGTGCAGAAGGAGAAATAGACGAAAAAGATTTCATGGATAGAGCCAAATTACTTTGTTCTCTTGGGCAAACTGTAATGATCTCTAATTTTCAAGAGTACTATAAAGTAGTAGAATATTTTGCACAACACACCTCAGAAAGAATGGGGCTAACAATGGGAGTAAACACTTTCATAGATATTTTTGATGAAAAATATTATAGACATCTTAGTGGAGGTATTTTAGAAGCTTTTGGTAAATTATTTTTTAAGGATCTAAAAGTTTATTTGTACCCTCTAAAAGATCCTGAAACTGGAGAAATTACCACCAGTGAAAATTTGAAAGTACATCCAAGAATGAAAGAATTGTACAAATTCTTTAAAGATAATGGAAGAGTTGTGGACATTACAGATTATGATCCCTCTACATTAGATATAAATTCCAGAGAAGTGTATCAAATGATCTTAGATGGTAAATCTGGCTGGGAAAATATGCTGCCAGAAATTACCACCCAACTCATTAAAAAGAATAATTTATTTAGATAGTCTCAATATCTATTTAGAAGGATCATCTTTTTCCATAATCGTTCCAGGCATATAACCAAAATGCTTTTTATAGGAAGAAAAGAAAATATCTTTATTCTGAAAACCCGCTTGCCTGGCAACTTCAGAAAGATCTGATTCTCCATTACTAATTAGCGATTTAGCATATATTAGTTTGGTTTTATTTATAAAATCTAATGGTGTAAGCCCGCTATATTTTTTTAATTTTAAATAGAAAGAATTACTAGTCATTCCCATAGCTTCGCTTAATTCTTTTACTGTGAAACTACTATCCTGCATATTTTGCTTGATGATATTCTCCAAGTTGTTTATAAACTTATCATCTAAACCGCCCTTTAGCAGATTACTGTTTCGTTCACTTAATTTATTGTTGAAGTAAGGTTGAGAATCCGTAGCATTTAATGTATCTCCCACTTTTTTCAACAATAGCTCAAGATCTACCGGTTTATCAATTAATTGAAGCATTTCCGATTGATTCTCTATGGTTAGTTGCTTCCTGTCTTCATCTGAGATCATCATAAATACAGGCACATTTTGGAGTTCTATGTTCTCATTAAGCGCATTGTAAAGTGTAATTCCATTCATTCCCTGCATATCATAGCTAGAAATAATAGCATTTGGAACTATACTACACGCAACCTCATAAGCCTCTAAGCCATTTTTTGCATCAAAGACTTCGGCTAATTTCTTAAAAGATTCAACAAATTCTTTTCTAAGTTCATCATTATCTTCCACTATCAAGATCCTGATCTCTTCTGAAGTAATCTCTTTTCTTGACTCTATTTCTCGAGAAACACTTTCTACATTTTCAATATTTCTCTCTAGTTTAATAGGCTTAACAATTCTCTTTACTTCAGTTTCTGGTTCTCTTTTAAGTGTTGGCTCGTCTACCAATCCTCTTTCATTATTTTTAGTCTTAAGAGGTTTTGTAACCTCAACTTTAATATGATTTTTTAGGATCAAAGTAAAAGTAGTCCCTTGGTTTTTGCTGCTTTCAAATACTATTGTGCCTCCCAATTTATCTATAAAATCTTTTACATATAACAAATTGATATGCTCTGAGTTCTCTGCAGCCACTCCGCTTCTTGAACTGCTATAATATTCTTTAATCACTTTTTGATCTTCTCTTGGCAGTCCTAAACCATTATCTGCCACCTGTATTTTAAGATCCCTTTTATTGGTACCTATTAGATTAATGATTATTTTCCCCTCATCAAAAGAATATTTTATCGCACTAGAAATCAGGTTGAAAAAGATCTTATTCAAATTATCTGCATCATAATAAAAGAACTCCTGATTCCACTGATTATTTATAATGATCTCCAAATGTTTTTGACGAAGTAGCGGATTAAAATCTTTGACTAAATCTTCAAAATAATGGTTAAGGGAAATTTTAGAAATTACTGGAGTAGCATTTGTCATACTCATTTTAGAAGGCTGAAAATTCAAAATTGGTTCCAACAATTCCTTTAACCTCTTCACAGTATTCTTTAAACGATGTTTTTTATTAGACTCTTCCTCAGCTATAGTATCTAAAGAGGTTAATAATATACTAAGTGGGGTTCCAATTTCCTGATTTAAGTTACTATAAAACTTAGACCTTGCCGCCCTATTAGATCTCTTTTTATAATTTCTGAAGAGGTAAAATGGAATTGCAATTAAGACTAGCAATAAAAGTCCGTAGATCAAATATGCTTCTGTAGATGCCCACCAAGGAGATGCGATATTCATAGAAATTTGTTTCACAGAGCTCCATGGTCCATTTGCCTTTCTAGCTTTAACTAAAAACGTGTAATTTCCAGATGCCAGGTTTGCATAATTCGCTTCATTTTGAGCACTTGGTTCAGACCATTCCTTATCTAAACCTTGTAATTTCCAGGAATACGCCAATTGAGAATAATTTCCAGGGATCATTCCGTAGAATTCTATATGAAAAGAGTTCTGATCTGATTTTAAATTCAAATTCTTGCCTGAGCTAAAATTAGAAAGCGATTTTGTTCCTTCATCTCTAGACCTCACGTCTAAAGAGCCAAACAAGATATTGGGTACAGTTACCAGCTTACTCTTTAATTTATTCGGATTAAAAACACTAACTCCTTTTAGGGTTCCAAAAGCTAATTTATTATCTAGTTGCGCAAAACTACCTCTTGTAAAAACCGCACTCAAGAGGCCGTCATCTTTATCGAAAACACGAATTGTTGGATTATCTTCTATTACAAAATTCACTAGACCCTTATTAGTCCCTGCCCAAATTTCATTTCTACCATAAATCAACAAACCTTGAATCCTATTAGAAGGTAAGCCCGATTTTACATCTATAACCTTAACAGAGCCATTCTCAGGATTATAAACAACAATCCCAGCTCCTTCTGTTGCTAAAACAATTTCGCCTGCTAAGGTTTCGCTAATGGAATTGATATTAAAATAAGGAAGGTTTTTATTATTTGGATCCAATTTCTTTATAGGCTGAAAGGTATTTGATCCCGTATGAATACTGAACACGCCATTCTTACCAGCAGCCATCACATCGCCGTTAGCCAATTGCGCCATCGCACTTATACCTCGCAGAGTGAAACTTTTAATCTCGTTAGTTGGACTAATACGAGTTAAATTGCCGTCTTCACCTCCAGCCCACACATTTTTATTGGTGTCTACCAATAACGCATTCACTTTTTGAAGCCCGGTTTTATTAGATGCATCTGTAGAATATTGTGCTCTTAAAAAAGTATTTATATTAATCTTGTAGACTCCATCGTTGAAAGTTGCAACCCACATATGCATCCCATCTGCTTGTAAATCACGAATAATATCTGGAATATTACTCTGGTACTTAAATGAAAGATTCTTCAAGTGTTGCCAGGAATCAGCACTTCTATTCCAAACACTTAAGCCCTGTCTAGTTCCAAACCAGACATTCCCATTCTTATCTTCTTCTATGGCAGTTGTGAAATTATCGGCAATACTACTATACTTTTTAGGGTCGTGCCTCAAGAATTCAAAGTTGTTCTGCTTTAAATTAATAGAGTTTATAAGTCCCGATTCAGTAGAAACCCAAAGCGTATTATATTTATCCAGATACAATCCATTTAAATTGTTATCAGATAAGGATAGGTTATTATTCTCTTGTTGTAAATAATGAGAGGCAAGTTTCAGGTTTTTATTCAAGATCAGTAATCCATCACCTTTAGAAGCTAGATATACATTCCCCGCTTTATCTAAAGAAATATCTGCGATAGGTTTATTTTGAGCCGAATATGGAAGACTATATATTTTTTCTGGATTGCTAAAATTTTTATCTGTTTTATAAAGACCGTTTTCCTCGGTACCAATTAAGTAATAATCTCCCGTAAAGAGAATGCTTTGAATATTAAAATCTTTATAGCTTAAAAGCGGGATCTTTTTATACTGCCCACTATTCTTATTTAAACTGAACAATCCTTTAGAAGTGCCAAACACGACACGCTGATTCACAGGAGCAATGTCATTCACAGATTGCTTAGAAGGAAATGGCGAAATAAGTACTAATTGATCTCTGGTGAAGTTCCAAATCCCAGTATTAGAGCCTATCCATATATTCCCGAATTCATCTTCTGCGATCTGTTGGACATTCGTTTTAATATTTGCTCTTTCTGAAGGAATACCAACAAAAGTATTTTTTTCCGGAACATAGAGATATAGCCCATTTTCTGAACCTGCCCAGATGCGATTTTGAGAATCTATAAAGAGCGTGTTAATTTGCCCTATATTATCGGGCATGCCTTTAAATTGGTCGTAATATTCTGAAAAGAACGAGTTGTAACGTTGCACATGATCATCTGAAGCAATCCAAAGATTACCAATACTATCTTGCTGAATTTTATTTATTTTTTGAAAACTTCCGTTTACTTCCGTTAGTTTTTCGATTCCTGGTACTTCCTGCGCCATGCAATCACTTATTGCATTCCCCAATAAAATAAGTGAACTAGCAAGAAATATTTTCAATTTAGTGCGCCCCAAATGTTAAATATTTAATATTGTTAATGTTAACAATTTACTGATAAGCCCAGATATAAATTCCTGTTTAGAAGAGAATTAAAACTGATTTATCAAGAGGTTATTAACCAAAAATATGTGAAGATATTTGATGTAAATGAAATGAAAAACCACCAAAAAAAAGGTGGCTTCTATATATTTGGTAAGATTATAAATTAACTATTGTCCTCCACACTTGCATCTGGAGCGTTTTTCATAACTGAAGCAATTCCGTTTTCCATAGCTGCAGAAGAATTATAAGATTCACTAGTACCTATAACTTGGCTATTGGTAGATTTTAAATTAAAACGGTATTTTCCATTCGTGTCTTTTCTTTCAAAATTAGAATCACTTTGTGAGTTCTTTTTAACAGATTCTATTCCATTCTTACAAGAAGGCTTGGCTTTATAACCCTCACTGCTTAAAATTACCTGTCCATTAGATGCTTTTAAATTAAATCTAAATTCACCTGCTTTGTCTTTTTTGATCTCAAATTTTCCCATGATTAAGTTTTAGTGGATTTAAATTTATGAAATTCCTACTCTTTAATCAAAAATTTTTACAGAGATCAAGCCTAAAAGCTCCTTGTCTACTCATAATCTGACTTTATTTAGATAAATTAAAATCAATTCCAGAGTTCTCTTCAAATTTGCAAACATATTCTAAAAGTAAAGTTTTATTTACTTTTTGTAATTAAAACTTTACTTAATTCAATTTTAAGTTTATATTTGTAAAACAAACTTTACATTTAAATATTAATTATTATGAAAGAAAAATCAAAACCGCGAGCAGAGCTCACAAAAAAGAATACTATTAATTTGGCATTATGGACTGGGGCTTGGTTAGTAACTATGGCAATAAGCAGTTTTGGATCTTTATTACTATGGGAAGGAAATAGCCTCCTAAGCGGATTGGCAATTCTAATAAATTTCTTAGTAGGGATAGGAATGATCTTCGCCAATATTAAACATCTTAAAGGTTTAGACGAATTACAACGTAAGATCCAATTAGAAGCTATGGGAATTGCGCTTGGATTAGCTGTAGTGGCTGGACTTGCTTATTCTTCTTTAGATCAAACCAATCTTATTAGTTATAATGCAGAGATCTCCCATTTGGTGATCCTTATTGGGATTACCTATTTTGCTGGAGTATTAATTGGAACTTCAAGATACCGATGAAAAACAAGATAAAAATATTAAGAGCAGAACACGAACTAACTCAACAGCAACTTGCCGAAATGGTTGCTGTTTCAAGACAAACCATCAATGCTATTGAAAAAGGGAAATTTGATCCAAGTTTACCATTAGCCTTTAAAATTTCCAAGTTGTTTAATTTGAGTATTGAGGAAATTTTTCAGAATGAATAGGTGGTCTATCTATCTCTTTGGCTTCAAAAATTTATAAACTAAAAAGCCCTTTCAGAGAACTGAAAGGGTTTTTTGATATATTGCTTACTCTCAAGTTATTATTGTCCTTATATGAATTCTAAAGAAAAAGGCTTGAATGATCCTTTTACAGTAATTATTCTTCAGATTTCAGGAATTTTGGATTGATAAATAATTCCCCATCTTTTAATTTCTGCCAGTAAATTTTCATATCGGCATTTATTTCAGGAGCCATTATATACAATCCAATTATATTTGGAAAAGACATAGCCAAGATCATCATATCAGCAAAGCTTAGCACTGCTCCCAAACTTACCGAAGCGCCCAATACCACAAAACCTAAATATAAAACTTTATAGATCAGTTCTATCTTTTTACTCTTTCCGAAGAGAAAGGTCCAAGAGCGCATCCCGTAATAAGACCAAGAAACCATGGTAGAAAAGGCGAATAAAAATACAGCGACCGCTAAAACTGTAGGAAACCAGGAAACTACACTTCCAAAAGCATCAGAGGTGAGTTCTACTCCACCCAAACCGCTATTTACTTCATGCATTCCCGTAAATATCAATACCAAGGCCGTCATTGTACAAACCAACATCGTATCTATGAAAGGTTCAACCAAAGAAGTAAAACCGTCTGCAATAGGGTTATTAGTTTTGGCAGCACTATGGGCAATCGCCGCAGAACCAACTCCCGCTTCACTAGAGAAAGCTGCACGTTGTAAACCTATAATAAGCACACCAATGAATCCACCTTTTAATGCTTCAGCAGAAAATGCACCATCAACAATTGCCATAAAAGCTCCACCAAGAAATTCTATATGATATCCTATCACCACTAAACATCCAAGTACGTATAGAATGGCCATAACAGGAACCACCCTCGCAGTGACTTTAGCAATAGTTTTAATTCCCCCTATAATTACTGCACCTACCAGCATAGCAAACCCAATTCCGAACCAGAATCCTTGGCCTTGTAAAATGGGAATTTGTTCAGATACTATTTTAAAAGCTTGATTAGACTGCAACATATTACCGCCACCAAATGAGGCTCCAACTCCAAGAACCGCAAAAAGAATTGCCAGAAATTTCCCTAAATGCTTAAGATTTCGTTTTTCTAAACCATATCTCAAATAATTCATAGGCCCACCAAAAATCCGACCTTCTTCATCTATGAATCTATATTTTACTCCCAAAGTGCATTCGGCAAACTTCAAAGACATCCCAAAAAATCCGGCTAGAAACATCCAAAAAGTAGCTCCAGCACCACCCAGAGAAATTGCAACTGCTACACCTGCAATATTTCCTAATCCTACAGTGGCAGAAACAGCAGTTGCCATAGCTTGAAAATGCGTTATTGTTCCAGGAGCATCGGGATCATCATACTTTCCCCTTGCCAAATCTATAGAATGTTTAAATCCACGAATATTTACAAACTTTAAGCGGATCGTAAAGAAAATACTTCCAAGAATAAGCCAGATAACAATGAAAGGAATGTTATTGGTTTTGGTATCTCCATTTGGATACAAAAGAGGCTGAGGCTTTTCAAAGATAATTTTCGCCAAGAGCGGAACCTTGAAAGCGCCGGTTTCGGGAATACTTGAAATTGTAACCCCTTCCTTAGATATATGCTCTAAAGTACCATCGGCTAAAGCATAAACAGATAATTCTTCGCTTTGATTATTTTCCAATAAAGCAATTTCCTCACCATCCTCTACTTGCATACCATCTGCAACCAACCACTTTTTTAATTGATATTCCTCGTCTATGATCACTTTACGTTTTGGAAGCGGAATATTTCTATGAGAAGTATAAACCACTGGATCATATATTCCCAGAGTGGCAAATGCATCCCAAAAAAGAACTGCTCCAAGTATATCTACTGCGGGTTGTACTTTACTGTTGAAAATTTCGGTAATTGATTTTGCTGGGATGGTAAATTTCTCTGAAACAATATTGCCATTGGCATCACTTATGACAACAGAATGTTCCATCCCCTCGATTAAACCAGTAGATTTTCTCACATCTAATGGAGTATTTACATTGGTCCATTTGTATTTATAAGGAGCAACTCCACCTTCAACTTCAACTTTTGCAACAGCATTATTAATTTCAGAAGATGGATTGAATAGCTCTAAGTTGACCGTCATATCCCCAGCAGATGGAACTTGGGCTATAGAATTAGTTAAGGTAATTAGTAATAAGGCTAAAAGAGAAAAATGCTTTAATTTTATCATGTAATAATTTAAATATTCGAATTTTTTTTGTGAAAAACACAATATAAGTGATAAGCTTAAGTCTTCCCAAGATTATCAAGGTATTTTTTCTAAAAGAGAATCATCTATCTTCAATAAAGACTGCTTAATTGAACTATTTATAAAAGAGATGAAAAATTATTCACATATAATTTGAGTTTGATAATTGCGATACATTCACTTATCATTATTTTAAAAAGAAGGATGTAAATGCTTTTATAAATATTTTAGAAGATAAAAATTTAGCTAATTCTCAATTTTAATAGAAATCATTTCGAATTTAACTTGATTGGTTGCTAATTTTTGATAAGTTTACTATTGCCCTGATAATATTACTGCTCAAGAAATCCAATATTTTCAATAGTTTGGCCATATAGGCTTAAAAATAAGACAATGAAAGTTTACGAAAGTGACCTACTCTCAATTCATTATGAGAAAAAGAACAATTGCTTTGTGCAATTCTGGAAAGAATCTCCTGAATCTCCTGAAGATCTAAAAAATGAGTTTCTCATTTTTACCGACTTCTGTAAAGAATATAAACCCTCCAATACCTTATGGCTTCAGGAAAATTTTTGCTTCCCTATAACTTATGAAATATACAATTGGATTGAGGAGCATGTGAATATTCCCTGCGTAGAAAATGGAAATAAAAAAGTTGCCTTTGTAGTAGGGAAAGATGTATTGGTGCATTTAAGCGTTATGAATTCTTTTAAGGAAGGAAAATCTATTATATCTCCATTACACTTTGCTACGGAAAAAGAAGCTAGAATTTGGATGACCGAAACCAAAACAAATCCAACAACTAATACTAAAATTACTATCCTGTTTGAAGGGGTAGATGAAGAAGGGAACTCAATCATTAAAATAAAAAGACCATCTAGTGATATTTCTAATACCATAAAATCTTTTGGCGCTCTTATTGAAGAAAATAATTTTATTAAAACAAATATCTCCAAGTTCACTCAACTAACTAAACGGGAAAAAGAAATTCTGGTTATTTTTTCCAAAGGAATGAGACATCAGGAAGTGGCAGACGAATTATTTATTTCAGTTCAAACGCTCCGGAAACATTGGAAAAACATAAAAAATAAACTAGAAATAAAGTCCTTAGTAGACGTAATTTTGTACGTAAATGCTTTTGACATGGAATAAAGCTAGAAAGTTGAAATTTCTAAGATGCACCTACAACTCTAGTTTTTCTAATTCTATAAGTCCTGTACCAAGAACCGAAACCGAAATACACAATTCTTTCTCACCCGCCCTTAGATTGGAAATTTCTACTTTATCTATGGATCCCAATAAGTTTACTCCAGCTTTTGCCTCTAACTTATTTTCTAATTCCAGATTTAAGGCTGTAACTTTTTCCTTTAAAAGTGGCATTAAATCATAATGCATTTTCTTTTTAAGTTTACTATACATCCAATTATTCACCACAGTTTCCAATAATCTATCTGCAAACCTATTTTGTGTTTTACCATCTATCTCAAAATCTTTAAGAGAAACTTGTTGAAGTTCTTTATCCAATTCCAGAGCTGCATGAAAAAATATTTTAACCTCTCTGTTCTTGAAAAGATTGGTGAGCGTCCTTAAAGTTATATTTAAAAGTAGATCAAATCCTTCCAAATTACTTTTTTCTATAGAAACATCTAACACCATTGCATAGTTAGATTTTTCACCCTGCTTATTTTCATTAGATAGGATCTTCCCTACCAGTTTTCCTCCTAAATATTTCTCTAAGATCTTATAACCAATTATAACTGGTATAGTGATGCTTATATTTTTATCTATAAAATTATCCTTATCTATCATACTCTTCATCTTTAAAATCAAATTCCAGACCTAATTTCAATAATTCTTCACATAGTAATTCAAATATCCAAAAACTAAATAGATTGTGACTAAAAAAGTTTTAAAGGAAGTTAAAGAATGTTTTCAGTAAACTAAGCTTTCACCAAAATGATATATATGCAAATTCCTAGATCCATAATTCTGATTGTCTATTTTCTTCTGAAAATCTATTCTTAAGATCATCAATCAGAAAATTTATTTCGCCGAATAAAGAATGTGTGAAAAATAAAAACCTTCCAGCGAACTGAAAGGTTTTAATATTAATCCGATAATTTTTATTAGATAAGACTCAAGTATTTCTACCCTACATTGAAATAACTTGAATTATACCCATTACCGAAAAAACGGGAAAACTAAGTTAAGTCCAAAAGGCGGGATATGAAATACCCAAAATGGGGTATATTTAAGGTGTATTTTGCAACCTCAGCAATAATAAGCTATTTTTTCACTCCTAAAAACCGAATCACTTCAGATTTTCACTGATAAAAATCTCCCTAAGAGAGTTTTACAAATTATTATTATAAGATTATAAATTAAAGTTGAAGTTGAAGAAAATAACATTTCTAAATTTCTTGGACTACCCTAAAATTATCCTAATTGCGCTTTAGCAAAAGCCTAAAAAATCACAATACTAACAATATTCAAAAATTACACAAGATACTCTATGCACAGAAAGCAGATTTGGGAATCATCGGTCAGTTTGATTTTTTGTTTTTTTTCTTATTTTTTTAACAGTTGAATAAATACCGTATAATACCATTATGCCAATAAAAAAATACACCCAAAGAGGAATATTTCTTCCAGCAACTAAGAGGTACAAATAAGCCGAAATAAAAAACAGTCCGGTAAGCAGTGTAGGAAATACAAATGATTTTTTATTCCTAATTCTTTTAATTGTCCAGGATAGAGAGAGGAAGAAAAAAGGGATAGCACCCAAGTAGATTCCACCAAAAATAAATGGATTGACATTGTATTTTTCTCCAAGGCTTAAAAACCAGTCTTTAAAAATTTCAAACCATTCCATCAGTTAAAAATTTTATATGCGATTTGTATTAATTTTTTCAATCGGGGAGAAATCATTTTTTGCTTATGTTTTACAATTAGCTGTTGATTAACTCTTGATGCCACGGGATACGGATAAATTTTATCGAAAATTTCTTGTGTAGATAAGCCTGATATATTTGCAAGGATCAACTCCTGTATCATTTCTCCCGCATTCGGAGCAACCATTGTCCCCCCGAGAATCTTTTCTTTTTTTAAAAAATTGCCTTTGCTTATATAAAGTATCATCCGGCCGAATTGATATTGATCTGTGATTGCCCTATCATCCGCATTGAACGAGTGTTCAAGTTTCTCATATGCAATTTTCTTCTGTTGTAATTGTTTTTCATTAAGTCCGAAAGTAGCTATTTCAGGATCGGTGAATGTGACCCAAGACATATGATCGTTGTTTAATTTTTTTTTGAATGGGGAAAGAAAGTTATTAACCAAAATCCGGGCATGAAATTCTGCCGCATGAGAAAACATCAAATCACCAACGACATCACCACATACATAAACATTTTTGTTCGTGGTCTGCAGATATTTATTGGAAAGAATTTTCCCTTCTTTAATGTTAATTCCTGCATTTTGTAGATGCAAGGAATCTAAAGGTAATTCACGTCCGATGCCGACAAAAACAGCGTCAAAATTTATATTTCTGATTACTCCGTCTTTTAATTTTATGTTGGCCGTTTCAGCTGAAGTAAAACGCTCCACTTCGGCATTAAGCATAATTTCGATTCCCTCCTGCTGGAGTTGCTGCAAAAGAACGGAAGTGACTTGCAGATCATCATGCTCTAGGATGGTATTGCCGTGTTGTACAACAGTGACTTTTGTACCGAGACTATTAAAAGCTTGTGCTAATTCGATTCCGATGGGACCTCCACCGATAAACAAGATATTTACAGGTAAATTTTCAATTGAAAAAACATTATTGTTTGTGTAATATTTTACATTTTTTATGCCAGGTAGATCTAGTATTCGAGGTTTTGATCCGGTTGCGATAACGATATTCTTTGCCTTGTATTTGATGTTATTGACAGTTACTTCTTTTTTGCCCGTGAATTTTGCTTCACCTAATGCAATACTAACTCCTTGCTCACGCAGCTCCGCGGCATTTTCATGTTTACGAATAATCTCCTGCCTTTGGGTAATGTAGTCCGTAGCTTTTTTTAGATCAGGTTTTCCGTTGAGATGCATCCCGAACGCTTCAGCCTTTTTTGCTTGACGGATTATTTTTGCTACATGAATTAATGCTTTGCTGGGAACACAGCCATCATTTAAGCATTCCCCACCAATTTGGTGATCAGTTTTTGCAATCATCAAGACTTTAAAGCCAAGCGTATTCATAGTCAGGCCTACACTTAGCCCTGCTGACCCTGCGCCGATTACTATTATATCATATTTTTCAATGCCCATAATGTTGTCATTTTAAGTTTATTGTTCTTTTTCTTTAGAGCAATTCATATTATAATTTGTGGTTTTTAATCAGTTTTTGACGAATTTCTATTAATTTTTCCTGGGAATAACCTAGATAATAGAGTGACCAAATAAGAAAGAAAATGCTCTGCATCCTATAAACACCGTTGTATTGGTATTTTCTTGCCAAAGTGGTAACATAATCATCAATGACTTCAAATTTTCCAAACTTTTTAAGGCGACTGACGATTTCTTGGTCTTCCATCATCAACAGGTCTTCCCGAAAACCGCTGGCCTTTTGAAATATTTCTTTCGTAACAAACAAGCTTTGGTCACCAAAACGAAAGGCGTTCAAGTTAAACCGGGTGAACCATGCATTAGCGTTTAGGAACCAGTGATCAGAATCAAACTGCAGTCGGAAGCATCCGCTTTTCGCACCCTTATTAAAGGCTTCGAAAATCCCTGAAGTAAAATCATGAGGCGGAATACTGTCGGCGTGCAAAAAATAAAGAATATCGTGTTTCGCTACTAATGCCCCCATATTCATTTGTGCTGCACGGCCTTTGTATTTGCTATGTATTACAGAAGCTCCGTATTTATTAGCCGTATTTATAGTATCGTCCGTACTGCCTCCGTCTACCACAATGATTTCTACATCATAATTGCGATTGGCCACATGTATTTTGCTTATGGTTTGTGCAATCTGTTCGGCCTCATTATAGGTCGGGATGATAATGCTTAACATGGCGTTGGTTTTTAAAATATCTTAAATTTTCTAAACGCTTCCTATAATTCGTATCCTATAGGACTTTGAAGAGCTGTCCAGTCAAAAAATATTGGTAATTTTTGTCAGTTCGGTTTCCAAAAACACATAGCTGTATTCTTTTAATGTTGCATTTTAACTTTGATGGTCAATTGGATCCTTCTTTCGTGATATTGCAAACCATAATGGAAGAGCCACCAAGAAAATTCCGCCTAATATATTCCCAATAGCTGCTGGTAATAGATTCCACATTGCGGCATCATACCACCCCGGGCCGTTACCAGTAGGCATTATCAATGAAAAATATCCCATATTTGCGGGACTGTGCTGAAAATTAGCAGCTACAAAAACGGAAACTGCTAAAAATATTGGAATATATTTTCCTATAATTGTTTTCCCCATTAGCGCGATTGTCGCTGCAATACCTACCAGCATATTCCCGAACATTCCAGATACGACTGCTTGCAACCAGCTTGTTGATGTATGCACATCATAATAGTGCATTTTCTTATGAATTAGATGGGAAAGAGTTTCATTAAACTCCGGTGGATATTCGTGCGCAAAATTGATCAATGCTCCAGTAATAAGTGCGCCAATGATATTCCCAACAATGGCTATACTCCAAAATTTGAACGCACCCATTATCATTTGTTTAGATGTGCAACTCAATATAGAAGCAGGTAGTACCACATTAGTTTCAGAAAACAAAAGTGACCCTGTCATTATAACCATAAAAAAACCAACTGAAAATCCAAAACCTTGAAGTAATAATGAAATACCAAGGGTTTCTACCCCAGCTGAAATCAAAATTGAAAAAAGCGCACCGAACGTAATAAACATCCCAGCCAAAACAGACAGTATAAGCGCCTTAAGAGGAGATAATTTTAATGTATTCGAGATAGTTTCTCTACTCATTTCTGAAACTACATCTTGAATATTTAAAAATCGATTTTTCATGGAGATGGTATTTAAGGTGTCTTAATAGTTCCAAATTCTTCCATTTGAGGAATTACAGTTTCCATCGAGCGTTCAGCAAAAGCCAGAATGGTTAATGCGGGATTGGGCCCAAGGGAACAGGGTAATATGGAACCATCCAAGATTAAAAAATTTTCATATCCAAAAACTCTTCCGTAGCTATCTACAACTCCAGATAATTCATTTTTTCCCATCGAACAGCCTCCCATACTGTGAGGTACTTCAACTATTTTTAATGTTTTGGCGATAACATTTGGCATAAAATAACTGTTAGCTTCTTTGCTGAATATTTTTCCCCACTTTTCTAAGTATGTTACGTACGCATCATTATCGGCTAAATTGATGTCAATGATTGCTTTATTCTCTTTATCAAGTTTAAAACTTCCCACGGCATCGTCTCGACCCATCATTAACAGCGGAATTGGCCACGTCCTTTCAATGAGTTCAACTATAGGAACATATTTCCCCGTAGAATCCACAACCTTACTTATTTTTTTATAACTGCTTGGTTTATATGTTCCCATCAGGCTCGTCGCTATGGCTGCAGATGCTTTTAATGGCGTAGGATAGCGACCTCCTTCAATGTACATCCCTTGCGGGCTACCATCTCGATGTTTAAATTTAATGTAATCACTGTTGGTAGTTCCCGTATCAGGTTTTTGTTTTTTGCCAGAAATAGCCCAACCCAAAAGATAGGCAGCAATGCCCGGAATTGTGACCGACGATTTGGAAATACTTAAACCGACAACTGCTGTAATTAAACCTACCCAAGAAAGAAGTAAGCCTTTTTTTGGAACTAAAAAAGTGACGTAATCTCCGTTTGAAAAATAAGTTGTGCCTAACTTCTCAGATATATTTAGTAATGTTTTATGTACATATTTATTTTGAAGCAATAATGCAGTAGTTCCTATAGTTCCTGCTCCACACACTAAAACCTCACAACTTATTTTCCCGGTTGATTGAGATTCTTTGCGTGGGTCTTTCCAATGTACCAAATAGCCACTTTCTGGGAGTGCTTCAATTTTTGTCACTTCACGAAACTCGTGAATTATAGTTCCATTTTTTTCTGCTTGGAACAGATAATTCTTGTCCAAAGTATTTTTGACATCAATTTCTCCACCTAATATTTTTTGTTCATCTGGATCCGAATAACGCTGTTTTGCACCATATTTATTTGTAAAAGTCGCACCGGGTTTGCCATCTTTTGGCGCATAAGAAATTGCTAATAAAATATCTCCTTGCTTCTCCACCATTTCTGGATATTTCGCCTGCATTTTTTTTTCTGCCTTGCGAAAAATTTGGTAAGATGGCAGATTATTATAAGGTGGATAATCTGGATATTTCATAGCATCCATCATACCTTCGGCACGCTCATAAAATGGGGTCATTTCTGAAACTGTTATATCGCTCGGGAAATCATCAAAAAAATCCCGTCGCTTTAATGTTCCTGCATAAACGTGAGAGCCGCCGCCAACACCTGCGCCAAGCCAAGGAATAACATTTTTTCCCCGTTTTTGAAAATCATTCATTCCATAGCGACCTTTGTCTGGCTGCCAAAACATATCATCATCGGCTTCAAAATTTTCTCTGGTGATGCGGCCACCGCGCTCCAATATAGTTACTTTCTTACCTGCTTCAGAAAAACGAAGGGCAGCAACAGATGCTCCAAAACCCGACCCAATAATAAGTACCTCTGTATCTCTTTTCATGACTTTAGTTTCTTCTCAATGCAATCTCTGATTCTAACTTATTCTTAAATGTTTCCCACAACGGACTTAATTTGTTTTCCTGATAAATCTTTTGCTCTATCGCTTTTCCAAAATCAGTCATAGTTTTATCATCAGCCGTTTCAACCTTGAAAATTGTTTTATCTCCTGTTTCAAAATCCATAAAAACACGAAGTGATTGAACATCATTATTTTGGTCTATCAAAACAATGGATGCGCCGTGTTTAGGACTGGTTTGTGGAGGTAGCACCCAACCGCCAGTATTGGTTATTTTAAGTTTTCCAAAAATTTCAGACGCTGTTATTTTCTCGAAAGGTTTATGAGTATGACCCCAAACGAACTGTAGAGGTTGATCTGTCCATCCATTTTCTTTGAGCGTACTCTTACAAAACTTATTAAAATAGGCTAGTAAGTTTTGCATAGTTTCATCAGAGCACGTAACTCCACCCTTATAGCGTTCGCCTCTAACTCTGTCGGATATACTACTCAGCAAACGTTTGGCCAAAAACTTTTCCATCCAATGAAAAGGTAAATAAGGGAAATCAACATTTTTAGCAATATTATTTGCTAG
Source organism: Gillisia sp. CAL575 (assembly GCF_000403785.1). Classification (GTDB taxonomy): domain Bacteria; phylum Bacteroidota; class Bacteroidia; order Flavobacteriales; family Flavobacteriaceae; genus Gillisia. The sequence continues at coordinate 27,216 of NZ_APHJ01000017.1, read as the reverse complement.
TTGATCCTTTTGTTTTTCTAATTCCTCTTTATTACTTAAAGTGTGCATTAATTTTTCAAAATAGGTTCCTGCTTCCCCACTTCTACCTAATTGACTAAATGCAAAATCGATCCAAGCACCGTTTTGTAATTCTAAATTCCCAGTCCCTTCGGGTGATTTTAATTCTGGATACAACGCCTGCAAAGATTTTGAAATAAAATGGTAGGTGTTTTCAGCAAAATGTCCGTGATGAAATAAGATAAAAGGCGTGTCATTTGTGGGTGCCGGAAGTAAAAAATTAGGATAGAAGACTTTCAACTCTGTGGGAGAGATTTCCTCCTTTTTCATAAAAGATTCTAAAAGATTACTTTTTAATCCGTCCGCGTATAATGAACCTGTTGCTGCTGTCCTTTCCGGAAATTTGGAATCTGCCGTTCTATCTAATAATTTTTGCTGATAATCATCTTCCATCGTCAATTGCCAGATATGATGATCGTGGTTCCCCGGAATATAAATTACCTTATCACAAATTTTATTTTGAACAGTCATTGCTTTCACAAAATGATGAAAAGCACTTAAACTTTCGGGATAGGTGCTAAAAGCTAAACCTAAAATGTCCCCATTAAGGACCAGTTTTGGAAGCTCATGATTTCCGTTGAAATGATATAGCAAATCTGCCATGCAATCACTAAAAGCTTCCAACAATTCGTTTGAACCATTCTTATTTTGAGTGAATAAACTGTCTTCTTCACCCAAATGAAGATCGGAAATTACGATATACTTTAGCTGATGCTTTTGCGACATATTATCCAACTTTAAGTGAAAGATTTTATGAGAGATAATTCATATTTCAATAAAAAAAATAATTCCAGCTCCTCCTATCTTACTTTTATTATTTGCGATCTATAATCCAAACCGCCACAATTCCAAATAGAATATGACCCATAACTAAACCCAATAATGACAATAGCATATCCCCAGAAGGTTCTGGCATTGAATCGAACATTTTGCTCATAAGCGTCATACTCACTTTTGCAATAACAGCTGCTATGATTCCAAAAATAACACCCTTCAATAAAATCGAACTTATTTTTGTGAGCATTCCGCTAATTATGTAGGCGTAAATTAAGGCAAAGATAATACCTATCATAAAGTGCATAATCCAGCCTATTACCACAGAAACTCCCATAGTAGTAGCTAACAGTTGTGGTGGATCCATTTTAGGCATTCCTAATTTTGCAGCAATCATCATAAGAATAGTCATCGCAATCGTTGCTACAATTCCTGCTAAAACACTTTTCAAAAATTTGTTGTCCATAATACTCAGTTTTTAGTTAATTATTAAATTTATTAGTTTCAATTTTTTTTAATCAAACCATGCATTTAATTCTTTCTTCAAATTCTCCCATTGTCCTTTATCACCAGTGATAACCTGAAGCACCTCTTTAGCTTTAGAAGTTCCAAAACCCAAAATTTGCTTCATTCCAATGTGCGGAGGTAAGGATAGTTCCCCACTATTTACAACGGCATCAATAATAAAAGGCTTCTTACTATTTTTTGCCATAAGGATTGCCTGTTCAATATCTTCGGCTTTTTCAACTCTAACTCCTTCCCCTCCACAGAGTTTTGCATATTCAGCAAAATTCACGTTTTGCTGACATAAGGCATCAATTGCCGGCGCTAGTCCTACCTGTTCCATTTCTAGCTTAACGAAACCTAGTTGGCCATTGTTTAAAACTAAAATTTTGACTGGTAAATCATAACGCACTGCGGTAATAAAATCCTGCATTGCCATATTAAACGCCCCATCGCCCGATATAGACCATACTTCCCGCTTAGGAAAAGCAAATTGAGCACCCATGGCGGATGGTAAACCAACGGCCATAGAACCGTGATTGAAGGAACCAATTATCCTGCGTTGTGAATGAAATGAAATATGATTAGCTGCCCAAATTGCGGAGGTACCTGTTTCTACTGTAAAAATGGCATCGTTGGAAGCATGTTCATTAATAAAACGTGCGAAAATTTGTGGATGAAGTGGCTGAATGTCCCTTTCTGGTGATGCTTCAGTTAATTTTTCTTCGCGATATTTCTTAAAACTATCCGTTAATTTATCTACGAAATCTGTGTCTGTTTTTTCCTCAACTTTTGGAAGTAAGCTTTCCACAAAACTCTTTACATCCCCATGTACTCCAAGATTTACGGCGGTTCGGTTACCAATATTCTCTGCACGAACATCCACTTGAATTGTATCTGTCTTATGCGGTAAAAATTCGATATATGGAAAATCTGTTGCTAACATCAACAATAAATCGCATTTCATCACTCCTTGATATCCTGACGGGTTCCCTATAAGACCCGTAAGACCAACAACATTATCGGTATCATGATCAAAGATGTCTGCTGCTTTTAAAGTATGTGTAATTGGAGCTTTCAATTTTTTAGCCAAAGCCAATACTTCTTCCCGCGATTCACGGCAACCGTGACCTGCTAAAATAGCGATTCGTCCTGCCTTGTTTATCATTTCTGCAGCGAGATTTACCTGCCGCGTGCTTGCCATTAATGTTGCTTCAGATTTAACCATAGGATGGATAAATTCCTGATTTTCTGCTTCCATTTCAGCAACATCTGCTGGTAGTTCAATCCTACAAACAGTTTGTTGATTAATTGCGATTTTTATAGCCCGCTGTATAATCTGAGGTGCTTCTTCGGGTGTTTTAATGATTGCCTGATATTCGCAAACATCGTCGTATACCTTTTTTAGATCCACCTCCTGAAAATAGTTGGTTCCCTGCAATGCTCTGGGAATTTGTCCGGTTATGGCTAGTACGGGAGTTCTTTCCTTTTTAGCGTTGTACAATCCATTTATAAGGTGCAAAGCTCCCGGCCCTACCGTTCCTGCACATACTGCAAGATTGCCTGTAGTTTCACTTTCGCCAAACGCAGCGAAAGATGCATTGCCTTCATGCTTAAATGCACGCCAGTTTACTTTATCGCTTTTTTCAATTGCTTTGACAAAAAAATTAAGTGCATCGCCAGTAACACCATGGACATTTGTCACTCCTGCATCTGTAAGAATTTGTAATAATTGTTCTGAAACGTTCATTTAATGTATGTTAAGTTAATATATAGGCGCCACCATTAGTAGCAATAATAACTAAAGCGGCAATAATGAAAATTAGATCGTAATGCCAACCGAAGCCTTTATCAGCATAAAATCCTGTTTTCCAAACAAAAATTTTCTTTTGAATGGCTCCAAGCATCGCAAGCACAATAATCGCAGCTCCAATTTGTGGAAAAATACCCAAGGCAATAGAGAAAGCAGCAATGATTTCGGCAATTCCCAAAAATCGGGTCATTGATGGAGAAAGTCCCATGCTCTCACCTCGTTCCACAGGATTCATAGCGTGACTCTTACCACTTGAAAAGAATACAATAGCTACTATTATTCTAAGGAACAGTAGGGATATGGGAATTAATGAAGATAAATCTAAAATCATAATATGAATTTTATAAGATTACTAGTACCGCATTAAAAATCAATATTTTACTATTTGTATATCCGTTTATTGTCCTAATGGTATCTCGTCACCCTGAATTTATTTCAAAGTCTATGTTTAATATATTCATATACCGTATTATGAGATTCTGAAACAAGCTCAGAATGATATCTTTAGTCAGTTTAGGATACTTTACGGACAAACACTCTTACTATCTATATTCCGGATTTTCAAATTCCCATCGTGAACCATCATCCCAGTCTTTTCTAGAATTTCCATAGCTTGGATAGCCACCTTGCTCTTTAAGTGTAGAGGCCAAATGAAGCAAATTATATGTCATAAAGGTGGTGTTTCGATTCGTGAAATCTGAATCTGTACCTAATGGCGGAGAAAGTTTCTTTCCCTTCCATTCCGTATCACCGTAACTGGCCCCAGGACCAACTTCCCCAATCCAACCTGCATCTGCTTGAGGGGGAATAGAATAACCTATGTGCTGTAAAGCGTATAAAATCCCCATTGCACAATGTTTTATTCCATCTTCGTTACCCGTAATTATGGTACCACCTACTTTTCCGTAGAAAAGGTATTGTCCTTTATCGTTGGTCATTCCGCTCATTGCATACAAGCGTTCAATAAGTTTTGATGCAATAGATGACCGCTCACCCAACCATATAGGGGTGCCTACAATTAAAATATCTGCGGAAAAGATTTTTTCAAAAAGTTCTGGCCATTCATCTTTTTCCCAACCGTGTTCTTTCATATCTGGTTGAACTCCAGTTGCTACTTCATGGTCTACTAAACGAATTTCTTCAACCGTAACATTTTCCTTTTCCATGATAGATTTAGATACCTGAAACAGATTATCTGTATGGCTTTTCTCTGGTGATTTCTTTAAGGTACAGTTTACAAATACTGCTTTGAGATTATTAAAATTTTTGTTTTTCATGTTCCTTTGAGTTTCGTTAATTTTTAAAATGATTTATGTGATGAATTCTTTTAATATGGTTGAATGATTAAAACCTTAATTTTTGGCCCGTAGATTATTCTTTTTGCAATATTTTGAGTTTGTAAAGGGAAAATATAGAGAGAAGAATTGCAATAATTACTAGCATCATCACTGGTTTCGGTCTTGCAAAAAACTCCATTATTAAACCACCAATCATTGTTGCCAATAATAGAAAGTAGGCTAATTTCCCTAAGCTAATTTTGTTTTTAAAGGTGTATACTATGAGAAGTATCACGATTATAAGTTCCACGCTACCCGTAAATACTCTAAAAACATTTGGGTCTAATGGTACTAGAGATTTAAATTGCTCAAAACCCTTTACACTTTTTTCTGCTCCTAAAAGTTTCGGTATTGCGAAGAAGAGCATAAGCCCGGCGGCGACTAAATTTCCTATTGTGTGTAGAGTTTTTGTTTTTATCATAATTCTTTATTTCTCTGTTTGAATTTATTGTACATCGATTTTGATGACTTTCTACAAATGACATTTCCATTATATTCATTCAAATCCAATTCGCCTGGTATTTCTAACCCTCTAAATCTATTAAGCTATGGTTTCTTCATAAAAGAAAATTTAGCGTTTTTCAAATTATAGAACTAAAGATAGAGAAAGGGCAGCATTTTCTTCTAGTGAAATTTCTAAAGCAGCACTAAAGCAGTATATTAAATTTCAAAAATTTAAACCTTTGCGACATTAAATTTTACTAAAATAAAAAGGCCTAATTTATAAGCTAGACCTTTTTTATCATTAGTATTTTAATTTATGAATTATAATTTGGCATCTTTAAGAGCTTCTTTAAATTCTTCAGTAGTGAATATATGGCTAGTAATCATTCGTAAGTTCATCAACGCAGCTTTAAAAGTATCTAAACCTGGCAATTTAGCACTTCCGCTGGCATCGGCTATTACCGCAATTTCAAAACCTTCTTCTAATAATTGACGGGTGTGAGATTCCAAGCACAGGTTTGTAGACATTCCAGCCATCAGCACTTTGTCGATTTTATATTTTCTTAATTGTAGACTTAGGTCATTATTCTGTGGACCGTATAATTTATGAGGATTACATAAAATAATATTATCCTTTTCTAAGTATTGTTTGAATTCATCTAAAAAATCTGCACCAGAATTTTCAAAACCTTCCATATCCAACATGCCTTTTCGCTTATACATTTCTTTAGAATGCATGAATTTTTCTAGAGCTCCTCCAAATTTCCATCCCTTATCTGTTGGGAAGAAATAATGCGGGGAAATAAAGACTTTAATACCATTTTCTTGGGCAAGTTTAAAAACCAGGCTCATATTTTCTATGGTATTGTTTTCCTTTACGCTCTCTTTTACAATTGGCCATGCCACTCCATCAGATCTCAGAAAATCATTCTGAGGATCTGTGATTACAATCGCTGTATTTTTATCAATTTCAAACCCAGGATCTGGAATTCCTGCTTCTTTCGCGGCTTTTATAACATCCCATTCACTACTCTTCATAATACTTCAAATTTAATTATTACTTCATCCAAATTCCAGATGCTTCCAATAAAATTACATACTAATTGTTCTGACAGTAAGTTTTTTAACTAACTTTAAGCGATTAAAACCAAAGTTTTTATATGTTCTTTAACTAAAATAGATGTGTTGTAACATAATACTCACAATAATTTATTAATCATCTTATTTATGTTTTGTCCATCTCAGACTTGATTTTTCTGTGTATTTTACTTTAATCTATTTTGACTATAATTTGATTTGCTTCAAATACTCATTTCATCCTATTTAACTCCATATTTATGTTAACATCTACTTCATCACCTACAACCATAGTAGCAGCCCAGTCTCCTGTTCCAACTCCATAATCATTTCTATTGATTTTTAGATTAGATGCTAGTCCTAAAATAATAGTTCCTTTCATCATTGGGTGTTCCATTTCTCCTGTAACTTTTAGGGGTAAAACAATGTCTTTGGTTTTGTCTTTAATGGTTAATTTACCATAAACCAAAAATTCATTATCCGATTTCTTCTCCAACTTAGTTGATTTGAAAGTCATATCGGGAAAGGCTTTTTCATTGAAGAAGTCTGGAGACTGCAAATGATTGTCTCGTTTATTGTCAACTGTATTTATGCTTTTTACAGCAACAGTAAAATCTACTTTACTTCCTTGTAGGTTGGCTGGATCAAAATTTATGTTGCCATCAAAACTTGTAAATTTACCTGTAACAACAGAAAAGAAATGATTGACTGAAAAGTTGACAGAAGTGTGCGCTTTGTCAATCTTCCACATTGTTGCGTCTTGTGCATGAATAGAAACCACACTAAACACAGTTAAAAAAACTGCGAATCCTAAATTTTTGATTTTTGAAACCATTGTTATTAAATTATAAAAGTTATCGTAGTCAATATGAACTACTATACCTTTATACCAATGTTCTCAAAAAATCACCCAACTAAACTATTTTATTTTAAATTATCTTCTTGCTCTTTCACTTTTCGAATTTGTTGCACACATTTATGTTTTTGATTTTGAGCATTATGTTTTGTAGAATACCCATATTCTTGTTGGATCTGTTCTATTGCCTGTTCCCTAAAAAACATGTCCTTAATAAGTCTGTTACAATGTGCCGTAATCTTTAAAAGGTATCCCTCGAGTTTTTCCAAGTAGGATTTTTCATTTTCTATAGAATCAGCCATTGAGTTTTGAAAGTCTATCTTTTGAATTTCTTCTATTGAAAATTGAAAATTTCTGTCTCGAAGTTTTTTGAACCACAAATTTTTACAAATGGCATAAACATAAGTATCAATTGATGCAGTGAGCTTAAAATGGTCTTGCCGAAGTTTCTCCACTAAAACTATCATAGCATCCTGAAACAAATCTTCTGCTTCAGCTTTATTACCGCTATTGTTATATACGAATTTGGAAATTTTTTGAAAATTATTTTCGTACAGCTTTCCAAAAGCAAAGTTATTTTCAGTCTTTAAGTCTATCAATACATCCTTCATTTTCTATTTGTCGGGAATTTCTCAAATTGACTACAACAGATTATCATTTTAATATGATCAGGTTTAATTTTCGAGTTTAAGTCTTAATTAATCACCACGATTATAACCTAAAATGAAATATGATATGGATACCCCAAACATATTTTAAAATTTAATTCTTTGATTATTACTTCTTATAACTTTAAACAACTTTCATTCTTACATTGATGCAGTTTTCAAAAGTAACTTCTATTTACAATGGTTTGTAAGTAACTGTACTTAATAAGACTTAAGCTTCAACCAATCTTAATATGAAGTTTTCCATCGTTGTTTTATTTCTCTTTGCCTTTAGTACTATGGGCTATTCTCAAAATAGACTCAATCCAAAAAATCATAAAGGTGATTTCTATTTTTATTGGGGTTGGAATGAAGCCAGGTACAGCAAATCTGATATCAATTTTAAAGGAAAAGATTATGACTTTGAATTAAGAGATGTTAAGGCAAAAGATCGTCAATCAGATTTTAAGATTAATAAATATCTCAACCCAACGAATATGACCATCCCTCAATTTAATTTCAGAATTGGTTATTTTCTAAAGGAAAATTATACTATCTCTGTGGGATTGGATCATATGAAATATATAGTAGTTCCAAATCAAGTGGCCACAATTTCAGGAAGTATAGAGGAAACGGGGAATGTTTACAATGGATATTATGACAATGACGAAATAGAAATTGCAGGTGATTTTCTACAATTTGAGCATACAGATGGTCTTAATTATATTAATGCTGATTTTAGAAGAGTGGACGAAATTTATGCGCTATCTAAAGATATAAGAATAAATACATCTGAAGGATTGGGTGCTGGAATTATAATTCCAAAAACCAATTCAACCTTATTAAACAAAGATCGTTACGATGAGTTTCATCTATCTGGTTATGGCGTTAATGCTTTAGTGGCATTAAACATCACCTTTTTCGATGTATTCTTTGTTCAGTCTGAACTAAAAGGCGGTTATATAAATATGCCCGACATAAGAACCACTCAATTTACTGAAGATAAAGCTAGCCAAAGTTTCTTCTTTTCGCAGCTCAATTTGAGCTTTGGAGTGTTATTGGATTTTAATAATAAGAAGAAAACACCTTAACCAATTTTCATGTTTCGAAAAGATATAAAAGTATTTTAACTAAGTTCCTGATTAAACTTAAGTCTAGTTTTATTTTAGCAGTCTCACTTAACTATCAGGCAAACTTTATACACAAAGATGCTGATGATGCATTAGATAGTGTAGTGGATTTTTAAAACCCTCAATGAAAATAACAATTGCTTCATTAGGGATTATTTTCCAGAAGAAACTAAATTTAATGAAATACCAAAAAAAGAGAATTAAAGAAGTCCAAGACCAACTTGACGAGAGACCTAGAAAAGTAATTGATTATAGTATTCCTAAAGATAACCGACTTGTGAGTGCTTCCCTTCTCACTATCAAATTCATCTGTAATTTTTTCTACAACACCTTCTAATGTAACCATTCCAGCAGAATCTCCCTTTCATTTTTTACAACTGCTAAATGATATTTTTTTACATTTAAATCCTTAAGTACTTGAACATTAACCTGTTGCTATATTTCGGAACAAGACAAGGCATAAATATTTAAAGAAGAAAAACCCGGTTGTGAACATCGGTTTACAACAACTATTCCTGAGAATTAGTTTCTTTATTACTTTTTTCGTAAAACTTTCCAAAAGCAGTAAATCATGAAGATGGTTACCGATAGTTGAACGGTCAACATTATATAAAGTGGTTCAGGATTCATATTGAGGTAATTTTTTTTCTTTTTTTATGAGCCAGGAAAACAAGTATACTGATAAACAAAAACAAACTTAACAACACTAATCTTGACATATTTGAATAATAGATCTGCTTTCGGAGGAAATCCATTTGTGCAGAATCCGTAACAGATAATAATTCTTCTCTTAGCTGTGTGTTAGTGATTTGGTGAATTAATGAGCTGTTATCCAAAGCCCAACCTTGACCCTCTATAAACCCAGATATAGCCCCAACCCAATTATTCCCTTCAGGAGTAACTAATGCTCCCAAAAATACAGCTAGTAGTAAGGCCGGAGTTACAAATTTTATAACCCACTTAAAAAAGAGAGGTATTTTAATGTCTGCCCCAAGGTTTATCTCTTTCCAGCCATTATCAATTCCGAAGACCCATGCAAATAATATTGTTTCAGCTAAAGCGAAAATAACTAGAGATACGGTTCCTGCCCAATAATCATACTGATCAAAAAACCCGTATTGATAAAATAGGATACAAGGCAGTCCAAGACAGAAGGTTAAAAAACCAAAGGAATATGCACCTTTAGATATGTTCCATCCAAATTCATCTCGCATAAAACCTATCCATGGAGTACCCATTGCAAGGGAAGAAGTAATTCCTGCAAAAAAAAGTAGGCCAAACCAAAACACACCTGCTATGGACGAGAAGAATGCCCCCCATTGATTAAATAAGAAAGGCATGGTTTGAAAGGCTGTTCCAAAACTCATATTTTCTTTGATCCAATCAAGGCCAAAATATCCTGCAGCAATTGGAATTACTATTAGGCTACCTAAAACTATTTCTACAAATTCATTTGTAAAACCGGCCGAGGTTGCATTAAGAGCAACATCATCTTTGCTATCAATATATGCTGCGTAACAATGTATAGTCCCCATTCCTACAGATAGAGTAAAAAATATTTGTCCGGCGGCTGCAAGCCACACTTTTGGTTTGTACAAAGAAGTATAATCCGGGGTCCATAAAAAATTTAAGCCATCCCAAGCATTTGCTAGAGGAAACTCTTCAGATGCAGCACTTGTGCCCAAAGTAAGTCCTTTTAAGGCTAAAAAAATACCGAACAATATAAGCAGTGGCATTCCTATTTTAGCTACTCGCTCAATTCCCGAAAGCCCTTTGCTCAAGATATAAGTATTTATGAATATACAGATAATAAAAAACAAGATTGCTTCATTAGGGATACCCAAAAACGAAGTTTCCATGCCCACATAGCTATCGAAATAATTCGCGATTTTGGTTTGGGAGAGACCCTGAAAGGTTCCTTTTATACTATGAAAAGCATAAGAAAGAGTCCAAGATTCTATATAACAATAATAAGCAGCAACCGCAAGATTAGTGAAAATACCAAATACCCCAAAATACCTCCAAAGAGATTTCTTACCCATTGAATCTAAAATGAAAGGAGTGGAATGATGCCCCAGGCGACCACCGAATCGGCCCATTGACCATTCTATCCATAATAATGGAAGTCCCATTAAAAGAAAACAGATGAGATACGGAATTATAAAAGTTCCTCCACCATTTTGTACAGCCTGAACAGGGAATCTAAGAAAATTACCTAAACCTACTGAATTTCCGGCCATTGCCAGAATGAGACCTAATCGGCTGCCCCATTGTTCCTTTTTCACATTCATTACTGAATAATTATTCTTGAAATATCTATAGAAGCCAGAAGGTTAAATTTCAACAGAGATACCTATTCCTACTATTGATTACTCTTTGAGAATTCTAGTAAAGCATACTTGTAATTAGCAAATTTTCCTACTTTGAGTTTATAAGCGTGGAAATAAATTTCTTAATTAGTAGCTATATTGGATTGAAAAGATTGAGTTAAGAACACCAATCTTTAGGTAAGCGAAAATATATGATTCTAAATTTCCCAAATTCTCTATCCCACCACTATCTAATCAGATAAACCTAAAATGTATTTTTTAAAAAGATAAAACCGTTGTTTTAAAACGGTTTTATCTGATTTAAATCCAAAAATTTACATTATTGAATTGAAGTAGAATCTTCTTCAATAATATCCACCTCTTCTACAGCAGGCGTCTCATTTACCTCAGCCGGAGTTTCAAAAGTTTCATCCGCCTCAAGAGTTGTTTCATTAGTATTTTCTTTACATGAAACCATGCTTAGCACAACTGCAAGCACGTAAAAAGGAAGCAATATTTTTTTCATTTTGTGTTTAAGGTTTTTTGTTAATTATGAAGTAAATGTATATTATTTATTGATTCGTGAATTTTACTTTAACACATATAACCTCTCTAGAAGTATTATTTCCAGACAATTAAACCTATGAGAAATTAAAATTATGAGCAAGAATGCGTCATTTAATCTCTGAGGTTGAAATAAAATATTGCGGAAAAGTTTTTAAATTTTAACATATTTAATATCTACATTTGAAATACAATTCACTCAAATAAAATGCACGACTTTAGATTGCTAGCGGTATTATTAATATTGGTTTTCACCAATGCCGCACAAGCTTTTTCTATAAATGAAGTTTCCCAAGGCCTTGGGGTTGAAGTCTCCATTTCGTTGTCTGAAGATCATATAGATTTATCTACTCCCTTTCCTACAACTGCTTGCAATAATTTTTATAATCACATATCTTTTCCTTCTGGATATATACCCACAGAATCAGATTTAAGAATTCTTACAAAGTCTGAAAAATATTATATTAATAGTCGTTTTATAAAACCTGGTTTAAGTATTCCAGATATCATCTTTCCCTTCCATACTTTTCTGTAAATCCTTATACAGGTACTAATAACCTGTAAATTTTCCGCAAGTTTAATATTCTAAGAATTATTGAACTGTTACTTAAAGGATTAATTATTTAAAATTCAGAAAAATGAAATTAGATTTTATCATCGTTTCGGGTATTTTGGTGATCATTTGTTTTTTGCCATTTATCCTTTGTCGTTTATTTGTTAATACAAAGAAAAAAAACCTTAAAATAAAATTTAAAGAAGAAGCATTAAAATTAAGCTATAATATAACTTTTAAGCTCCTCTGGAATACCAATATTGCAGGAATAGATATTTTAAAAAGGCAATTTTTATTCGTCCAGGAATTGGAAAATGAGTTCATAATTAATCATATCGATCTAAATAAAATAGGTCAGATTAGATTACTACCCCATTATGCCAAATATAGTTTACATAACAAACTGGTCTCAACCCTTTCCAGATTGGATCTGGAATTCTACGAGAACAATACTTCAGGGCTACTAACGGTTAATTTATATAACTACGATCTCAACTATACCGAAGATTTTGAACTCAAAAACGCAGAAAACCTAGTTTTGGAATTACAAAAGTATTTAAATGCGATGCCAATTCTAAAACATACTGCTTAATGTTTTTCAATATTAATAGGGAGCAGTTGGACTGCTCCTATTGATATAAGGAGCATCTTTTATCACGAAAAATAGGTGACAGGACATGTCATTGGACGAACAGTTGTGGGCTTGAAAACTTCAGCTCATAATTGGATTGGTGATTAAACGGCATCTAAAGAGAACCATAGGATATCGTATATGGAAGCACAATTGGTAGTGATAATTTCAATTTGTATTTCATTTTTAGGCTTACATACCGTTGGAATGAGTTAGTTCAAATAATCAGATTGATTAAAAAACTTAAGAGATTGAAACATAAAAAACTTGCACTGCATTGGCAAATACTTTTAGGGATGGCCGCGGGGGTATTTATTGCCCTTTTACTTTCTCAATTTTCATGGGGTTACGTTTTAATTATAGATTGGGTTAAACCATTAGGGACCATCTTTATTAATTCTCTAAAACTCATAGCGGTTCCTCTCATTTTAGCCTCATTAATAAAAGGAGTTTCAGACCTTGGAGATATCTCAAAGTTATCACAAATGGGAACCCGTACTGTAATTACATTTATTCTCACCACCTTCATGGCAGTATCTATTGGGTTGGTACTTGTAAATTTTATTAAACCGGGTGATGCCATTTCTCAGAATACCCGTACTAATTTGTTGAGCAGCTATGCAAGTGAGGTTCAGGGCCGAATTGAAACTGCTCAAGATCAAAAAGAAACTGGACCACTTCAGGCGCTAGAGGATATTGTTCCTTCCAATATATTTTTTGCAGCCAGTGACAACACCAAAATGCTCCAGGTTATATTCTTTGCGGTTTTCTTCGGAATAGGGCTAATATTGATCCCTTCAACGGCGGCTAAACCAGTTAAGGATTTTGTTAATGGATTTAATGATGTGATCCTGAAAATGATTGATTTAATTATGCTGGCAGCACCTTATGGCGTTTTTGCATTACTGGCTTCGTTGGTGGTTGAATCTCCTAGTGCCGATCTATTTTCTGCCCTAGCACTGTATGCCATAACTGTTGTTACGGGGTTAATTATAATGCTAGCATTGTATGCCTTACTGGTCTGGATATTTACTGGTAAATCAATCAGGTTCTTTTATAATGCCATCGCCCCTGCACAATTGCTTGCTTTTTCAACTAGCTCGAGTGCGGCAACACTTCCGGTTACTATGGAGTGTGTAGAAAACAAATTAAAAGTGCCCAAAGAAGTTGCTAGTTTTGTTCTGCCCATAGGTGCAACCATTAACATGGATGGCACCAGTCTTTATCAGGCGGTGGCAGCAGTTTTTATTGCACAAGCTTTTGGAATAGATCTTAGTCTTGAAGCACAATTAATGATAATTCTTACGGCCACCCTTGCCTCCATAGGATCTGCAGCAGTTCCCGGAGCTGGTATGGTAATGTTGGTGATCGTTCTAGCCCAGGCTGGAATTCCCGAGGCCGGTTTGGCTTTGATATTTGCAGTTGACCGTCCTCTTGATATGTGTAGAACTGTAATAAATGTTTCTGGAGATGCTGCAGTTTCATTAATAATCGCTAAATCTATAAGCAGGAAAGAAAATTTAAACTTCAGTGCGCCTTAAAAGTTTTTATTATAAAATTCATTTTTGGTGACCAAAAAATATATACCTATTTCAGAAAAATTAAAATATAACACACCTTGGAAATCATTAACTATATCTTAGATTTTATACTAAATCTGGACCAACATCTTTTTAAATTGGTGTTGGATTATGGCGTTTGGATCTATACCATTCTATTTTTGATAGTATTTATGGAAACCGGACTTGTGGTAATGGCCTTTTTACCGGGAGATATTCTATTATTCACTGCAGGTACTTTTTGTGCGGGTGTTCAAAATGATGTTGGACAAACAGCTGAATTAAATCTCCTAATTACACTTTCAGTATTACTTATAGCCGCAATTCTCGGAGATGGAGTGAATTATTACCTTGGTAAGAATCTCGGTCTTAAATTACTCAACTGGAAAATAAATGATAAGCCAATTGTAAATCCAAAATATATCATGAAGACAAATGAATTCTATAAACTTCATGGACCAAAAACTATTATTACAGCTCGGTTCTTACCTATTATTAGAACATTTGCGCCTTTTGTAGCAGGAATAGGAGAAATGCCCTATGCAACATTTATTCGCTATAATGTAGTTGGAGCATTTATATGGGTATTTAGTTTAGTTTTTCTGGGATACTATTTAGGAAGTTTTGCCTTTGTGAAGAATAATTTTGAAATTATAATATTAGGAATTATTGCGGCATCCCTTTTCCCTATAATAATGGAACTTTTTATGAATAAAAAAAACCTTAAGAACAAGGCATATAAATTATAGTTTATAATACGGCCATAGAACTGGAATTTTAAAGAACGAGGTTTTTTTAAACATATCAAAGTACCGAAGATTAAATTTTCTCTATTTGTTAAGCATATATTTACTAACATTTTTAATTAACTCAACTATGATTGTCTGGGTAATATTTATCTCATGTATTTTACTTTTTCTTGCTCTCGATCTTGGAGTATTCAATAAAAAGGCTCACGTAATAAAAGCTAAAGAAGCGGCCATATGGACCAGTATTTGGATTTCAGTTGCTCTTGGTTTCTCCGGGGTAATTTGGTGGTTGTTTTCCCAAGGATTAGTGGCCAATCCCACAAGAATAACTCCAGATGATGCCGTTCTTAAATACGTTACAGGTTATTTAATTGAGTTATCACTAAGTATCGACAATGTTTTTGTGATTGCGATTATTTTCAAAGCTTTTAAAGTACCTGATCTATTTCAACACAGGGTACTTTTTTGGGGAATCTTAGGAGCTATTGTTTTCCGAGCCCTTATGATTGTTTTTGGAGTAGCATTAATTAACCAGTTTGACTGGATTGTTTATGTTTTTGGTGCTTTCCTTATTTATACGGCTTATAAAATGTGGAAATCTGATGGAACAGAATTTAATCCGAAGAAATCCTTCATTTTCAGAAAAATGAGAAAGGTTCTTCCGTACACTCCTTTTATGGATGGGGATAAATTTTTTATCAGGAGAATGGGAATTCGTGTTGCTACACCCCTTTTCATGGCCCTTATCATCATAGAACTTACAGATATTCTTTTTGCCCTTGATAGTATTCCTGCTATCCTAGCCATTACTGCAGATCCTTTTATAGTTTTCAGTTCTAATATTCTTGCTATCCTTGGATTAAGGTCTATGTATTTCCTTATTTCGCGTATGCTGAATAAATTTCGTTATATTAATTACAGTTTAGTATTGATACTTGCCTATGTGGGATTAAAGCTGATCTTTTCACACCATATAGAAATTCCAGAATGGCTTTCCTTGGCAGTAATAGGTCTTTCATTAGTCGGAGGAATATTGGCATCTGTTGTGATTCCCAATAAAGAACATGATTCTTTGGAAGATTAAAAAACTTTAAAATAATTAAGAAGTTTAAAATAAGGAGGGTCTTCAGAAAATAGCAGGTATTCCAGTGAAAAGCGATAGTCTAACACTAATTAGCAAAACAATTAGGCTAAAAACCCCATAGATAAGGATGCGTCCTATTCCCACCATTAGCATAAATCAAGACTGTTATGCGTGATTGATATTAGTTTACATAAATTATATACTTTAAGTAGATATGGGTTATGTATTGCTTGATTTTCAACCGATAATTGATCGACTAAATAAGGAAGCATTTTTCAAAAAAGATTGAAGTATGGACGAAGCACCTGCCATTTTGGATTGATGCAGCCAATGGAAATACTGTTGGGTCATATATTGAGTTAATTAAAAATATAGTGCTTATATCTTATAACCCTCACCTAAGAAAATGAGTTACCAGAAATCTCAACCGTGCATTAAAAAGGACTGCAATACTATTAGGGATTAAAAAAAAACATAAGCATGAACATTGATAGACACAGTTTTGGAAACCTTTCTGGTGATAAAATTCCGATCCAAATGTTGCAAAAACTATATAGACATTCATCGGTTACTACTACTATTCGCTATCAAGCCAATTTTATTCATCAGGATACGGATGATGCTTTAGATAGTGTAATAAATTTCTAAAAGGCTTTAAATTGAAGAAAAGTCAAATTTTAAAACTATAAAGCTGAACCATTTAGTTAAATAGAAAATTGATTTTAATTTTCCATCTAAAATTAAATAACTATTTTCGCATCTAATTATAGAATCAATTTTCTTTGAAGCTATTTAGAAATATACTTTTTTTTGCAGCAGCCTTCATTATGATAGGTCACGACATCGTACCTCATATTGATGCTGAGCACGTTTCTAATGCTTCTGAAAAGGGTCCACAACAAATTGCTCAAGAACATCTAGAGCTTGGCCATATTTTTGAGCACTTTCAGCATTCCTTGAATGAAAGAAGTTTAAAGTATGTAACGGGCACCGTTAAAAATCTAGATGTAAAAATTAAAATTTTTCAAAACTCGCCTTTAAATGTTCACATTGACAATCAAGAAATTTGGTTCGCGAATTTTGAAAAGCAACGTTTTCGGGATTATCCTATAATTCCATATTTTACAGCATTACCTTCCCATACCCTTCGGGGACCTCCGTCTTGTTAATTTCTTAAGGTGATATAAACTATTCAAGCTTCAACTGAACTTGATGATATTTATATCCCTATTTAGTTATGTCATAATCCTTTGTTATAACTATTTCCCTAATTCATCTTTAGCATTAAAACTATATGCCTTTTTTTCAAGGTCCTATAAGGTCAGCTCTTGATGTTTTCCATTTTCGTTTTCCATCTTAAAATTCTTCTACTATAATGTTAGATAAAATCATTCAGTTTTCGATCAACAATAAACTTGTTGTCGGAATATTAACCTTGTTCTTAATTGGCTGGGGAACCTATTCCTTAACACAATTACCCATAGATGCCGTACCGGATATTACAGATAATCAGGTAATGGTTATAACTGTTTCCCCTACCCTTGCTGCACAAGAGGTGGAACAGCTTGTTACATTTCCAGTTGAGCAAACAATGGTAAGTATACCAGAAATAAAGGAAATGCGATCTTTTTCTCGTTTTGGTCTTTCCATTGTAACCATAGTTTTTGAGGAAGACACAGATCTCTATTGGGCAAGACAACAAATACAAGAACGGCTTTCTTCGGCAGCAAGTAACATACCCGAAGGTGTGGGAAAACCTGAAATGGCACCGGTAACCACTGGCTTGGGAGAAATATATCAGTACGTAATCCATCCTGAGGAGGGTTATGAAGATCAATACGATGCTACAGAGTTACGTACTATTCAAGACTGGATTATTAAAAGACAGCTGTTGGGAACTCCTGGCGTCGCAGAAGTTAGTGGCTTTGGCGGCTTCGTAAAGCAGTATGAAATTGCTTTAGACCCCAATAAACTTCAAAGTATGAATGTTACTATTGAAGAAATTTTTACAGCGCTAGAAAAAAACAATCAAAATACAGGTGGAGCTTATATTGATAAGGGTCCAAATGCATATTTTATTCGTAGTGAAGGCTTAGTGAATAATTTGCAAGAATTGGAGAAGATAGTTGTGAAAGTAAGTAATGGCACACCAGTACTTGTTAGGGATGTTGCCAAGGTACAGTTTGGTCACAGTGTTCGATATGGAGCAGCTACTCGAAATGGTGAGGGCGAGGTAGTTACGGGAATTGTAATGATGTTGAAAGGAGCAAATTCTTCTGAAGTTATAAATGATGTAAAGGATAAAATTGAACAGATTAAGGAAACCTTACCCGAGGGAGTAACTATAGAGCCTTATCTGGATAGAAAAAAGCTGGTGGATCGCGCCATTGGAACGGTAACCACCAATCTAGCAGAAGGGGCATTAATAGTGATTTTTGTATTAATCCTCTTTCTCGGAAATTTAAGAGGTGGGTTGATAGTGGCTTCGGTCATACCTCTTTCAATGCTTTTTGCAATCGCATTGATGAACCTCTTTGGGGTCTCGGGGAACCTTATGAGTTTGGGCGCCATAGATTTTGGCCTTATTGTAGATGGGGCGGTGATCATTGTTGAATCTATAATGTTCGGGATCCATAACAGTAAAAAGAAATATGCCGGGGTTGAAAAGCTATCTTCAACACAAATGGATACCGAAGTGAAATTATCTGCTGGGAAAATGATGAATTCTGCAGCCTTCGGACAAATAATTATACTTATTGTCTACCTCCCAATTATGGCATTAAGCGGGGTAGCAGGAAAAATGTTCCACCCGATGGCTCAAACGGTCTCTTTCGCTATTTTAGGTGCATTGATTTTATCTCTTACTTATGTACCGATGATGTCTGCCCTTGCACTAGGTCGTAAAACAGAGCATAAAAGGAATATTTCCGATAAAATGATGGATTTCTTTCAGCGCATTTATCAACCTATTATAGAAGCCGCCCTTCGCGCAAAGCTTGTGGTACTTGGATTGGCAATAGGATTATTTGCTATTACACTAGTAGTATTTGCCAATATGGGGGGCGAGTTTATTCCCCAATTGGACGAAGGGGATTTTGCAGTAGAGACACGAGTTCCTGTTGGAAGTTCTATCGACCAGATGATTGATGTTTCTCAAAAAGCACAGACCATATTATTAAATGAATATCCAGATGAAGTATTGCAAGTTGTGAACAAAATCGGTTCAGGAGAAATACCAACGGATCCTATGCCTATTGAAGCAGGAGATATGATGGTTATTTTGAGTCCAAAATCTGAATGGACTAAAGCTGGCGGAAGAGAAGAACTGGCAGCAGAGATGAAAGAATCCCTGTCAATAATCCCTAATGCTACTTTTAGCTTTCAACAGCCCATACAAATGCGTTTCAATGAACTTTTGACTGGTGCAAAACAGGATGTAGTAATTAAAATTTATGGCGAAGACCTTGATATTCTTTCTGATCTGGCTAGTAATGTTGGAAGCAAAATAAAATCTGTAGAAGGAATTGCAGATTTATATGTTGAGGAAGTGACTGGATTACCACAGATCAATATTAAAATGAACCGCGATAAAATTGCACAATATGGTATGAACGTAGAAGATATCAATAACGCTATAGAAACGGCATTTGCAGGGAGATCTGCCGGATTGGTTTATGAAGATGAGCGTCGTTTTGATCTTGTTGTGCGAATGGACAAGGATTACCGAACCGATATTACCGATGTGCAGAATTTATATGTGAGCACCCCAGAGGGCAGGCAAATCCCACTTAGTGAGGTAGCCAGCGTTTCATTTGAACCCGGACCTGTACAAATTCAGCGAGATAATGCAAAACGTCGAATTATGGTTGGTTTCAATGTACGTGACAGAGATGTTCAAAGTATCATCGAGGATATCAAGCAAATTATGGCTTCGAATGTTGATATGCCTGCAGGTTATTATATAACCTATGGCGGTCAATTTCAAAACCTGCAAGAGGCGAATCAAAGATTAATGATCGCTTTGCCAGTAGCCTTGTTGCTGATTTTAATTTTGCTTTATTTTGCTTTTGGTTCAATAAAACAAAGCTTGCTCATTTTTACGGCAATCCCTTTATCTGCGATTGGAGGTGTTTTTGCACTAATCATAAGAGACTTACCATTCAGTATTTCGGCTGGAATCGGATTTATTGCCTTATTTGGTGTGGCCGTTTTAAATGGAATCGTATTGGTTGCAGAATTCAATAGACTGGAAAAAGAAGGCGTAAAAGATATTTATGATCGTGTTCTCCAAGGAACGCGCTTGAGACTAAGACCGGTATTGATGACTGCTACCGTAGCTGCATTAGGATTTTTGCCTATGGCGATATCAAGTTCCTCAGGAGCAGAAGTACAACGACCATTGGCTACCGTAGTTATAGGTGGTTTAATTACGGCTACTGCATTAACTCTGATTGTACTACCAGTCCTATATATCTATTTTACTGAAGGCAAAGTCAAATTCAATTTTAGAAGAAAGAAAATAGCTACCACTTTAATCGTGATTGGTGGTTTATTCTTTCCGGCGATGCAACTTCAGGCACAAGAAACAAGTCAGCTGCAAGAGCGTGAACTTACATTACCTGAGGCTATTGAAATTGCACTTAAGAACAATAACCGAATTAAGATTGCACAATATGAAATAGATGTTGAAGAAACAGGAAAGTATGGAGCGATAAGTATTCCTAAAACAGAATTTTCCTACTCAGGCGGCGAATTTAATACGCCTGCGGTAAAAGATAATCTTTATGGAGTTACGCAACGAATCAATTTTCCTACAGTTTACACCAGTCAGTTCAAGCTGGCAAAAGCCAAGGTCAATAGTAGTGAACAACTTAAAGTTATACAAGAAAATGAACTGATTGCTGATGTAAAAGCTGCCTATTTGAGGTCTTTGTTCTTAATGGAGAATAAACACTTGTTGCAGCGTCAAGATAGCCTGTACGATAATCTTGATAGATCAAGCTTGATGCGTTATAAAACTGGAGAATCCACAAGACTGGAAAGTGTAACCTCAGCAGCTCAATCGATGCAAATAAAAAATAAGCTTCAACAGAACGAAGCCGATTTGAGAATCGCACAAAACCGACTACAAGTAGTCTTGAACACTAAGGAGAATATTAGTGTTAAATCCATTGAATTAATCCCTCGTGAGATAAATTTCGATATTGAAAGTCAATCTGTAGAACAAAGCCCGTTGTTCGCCTATTTAAAGCAACAGTTGGAGGTAAGAAAACGGGAGACCAATGTGGAAAGGAACAAAGTTTTACCAGATATTATGTTCGGTTATAATAATCAAACCTTTAATGGTGCTCAAAGTAGCGGGTTAGCAAACCAAAATTTTAATGATGATGAATTGTTTTCATCCTTTCAGGTAGGGATTGCAATTCCCATTTTTCCTGGGGGGCATCGTTCCAAGATCAAGGCAGCAAAAATTGAAGAGGATATCGCCCAATCTCGAATTGAGTTGAACCAAACCCAGTTACAAGGGGAACTACAAAATTTGCTACAAGAATATTACAAACTTCAGGGAACTTTGAGCTACTATCAAAATGAAGCGCTGCCACAGGCGGAACTTATTATTAACAATTCAGAAAAGAGCTTTAAAAGTGGAGATGCTTCTTACACGCAATACCTGCAAAACCTCACTTTGGCGAATAGTATTCAAACAGATTATTTAAACACACTTTATCAATATAACCAGTCTATCATAGTAATCGAAGCCTTATTGGGCTTGTAAAAAAGTGATTTCACATTAAAATATATAAAAATGAAAATTCAATTTAGAACAAAAATATCGCTGCTCATTTTATCTACCCTATTCATAGTGGCTTGTGGCAACAAGGATTCCGAAAAAATGGAATCTTCCGAAGAAACTTCGATAAAAAAAGAACAACCAGTTGCAAACGGATCCAAACAGATCACTTTTACCAAAGACCAATACAATCTGGCCGGAATTGAAACCGGGGAGATTGAAATGAGAAATCTTAGTAATATTATTAAACTGAATGGAGTCATTGATGTAGAGCCTGAAAGTATGGCTTCTGTATCTGCACCCTTAGGAGGTTATTTAAAAACTGCCGGGAAACTACCTGGTGAAGAGATCAAAAAAGGGCAAGTCTTGGCCACGATTGAAAATCCTGAATTTATCCAAATCCAACAGGATTATTTAGAAAGTTTAAGCAAACTCCAATTTCTTGAAGAAGAATACAAACGCCAGAAACAATTGAGGGAAGAAGACATAAATTCAGCAAAAACGTTTCAACAGGTTTCTTCAGATTATAGAATAACACAAGGGCGGGTTAAGGCATATGAACAACAACTTGCGCTTGCGGGTATCAGTAAGAATTCTGTACAAAACGGCAATATATCGCGAACTGCAAACCTTTATGCCCCAATTACAGGTTTTGTGAAGGCAAGCAATGTAAATATTGGGGATTATGTATCGCCACAGGATGTTCTATTTGAACTAGTTAATTTAAACGATGTTCATTTGGCATTGAATGCTTTTGAAAAGGATTTAGGGAATATAGAAGTGGGCCAAACCGTTAAATTTTCCCTTTCCAATGACAATACGTTTAATCGTACTGCTGAAGTTTTCTTAATAGGAAAAGCGACTGGGAAAGATCGTATGACGCCGGTTCATTGCCACATAAATGAAGGGGACGAGAAAGGCCTTTTGCCTGGTATGTATGTAAAGGCTTGGTTAGAAAGCGGTACAAATAAGCAAAATGCAATTGCCTCTGAAGCTATCGTCCAATACGAAGGAAAAGATTTTGTAATCCTTCAGACCGAAGAAACTGAAGGTGGTTATAAATTTATATTGGAACAGGTTAAAAAAGGAATTGAACAGGAAGGCTATACAGCTATAACTTTTGCAGAAAGTTTTGATATTAACAATTTTAAGCCGGTGGTAAAAAACGCTTATTCCATCTTGTCTGCTTTGCGAAATTCTGAAGAAGAGGAATAGTTTTAATTTAAAAAATAATTTTGTAATACCAAGATGAAAATTGACAAGGTAATATCCAGATTAACAGAACCCTTTCAGGCTCTGCAAAATAAGTTGTTTGCGAAAGTGTATCTCGCACAGACCATTAGCCTGTTGGGTGATGCCTTTACTTGGGTTGGATTGGCATTATTAGCCTATCAATTTGGGGAAGGAAGGGCAGCTTTAATTTTGGCTACGGCACTCACATTGCGGGTAACAGCCTTTATCATCTTTTCACCTTTTGCAGGTGTACTAGCAGACCGGATAGACCGAAAAAAAATATTGTACACGACTCATTTTATTAGGATGGGTCTTGTTGCAATGTTACCATTCATTACCGCCGAATGGCAAATTTATGTTTTGGTATTTCTTATGAATGTTTTCAATGCTTTTTTTAGCCCAACTTACAGGTCTATTATTCCACAGATAGTTGACAAGAAATTATATCGGCAAGCTATTGGTCTATCGGCTGCCACTTATCAATTATTAGGGGTTTTAGGACCAGGATTAGCGGGTATACTTGCAGTCTGGTTGGGTGCGAGAGAAATTTTTCTGATTGATGCGGCAACATTTATTGTCGCGGGTATATTGCTATTAACCCTTCCAAAAGATTTCTTGAATGCTCCGAAGGAAGAGCTTTCAAAAGAAAAGCCTACAACTTGGCAAGATGTAACCAAGGGCATCAGACTTTTGTTTCAAAACAAATACATACGTTTTGCGCTTTTCATAGAACTGGTAACAGC
This sequence comes from Gillisia sp. CAL575, assembly GCF_000403785.1. Classification (GTDB taxonomy): domain Bacteria; phylum Bacteroidota; class Bacteroidia; order Flavobacteriales; family Flavobacteriaceae; genus Gillisia. Next base: position 3,361 of record NZ_APHJ01000017.1, on the reverse strand, counting down.
GATGGCCGGAGCTTTTATATTGGTGAATACCATTATACTTGTAAAAAGTGGATTAGATCTTACCGATAAAGATTATGGCTTAATTATGGCTGCCTTCGGTATTGGTGCAACAGTCGCTGCTTTCATTTCTGGTGCTATAGATAAATCTAAATCGAGGCAGGTTTCCTTAGTATTGGGAGCATTAGTATTGGGTCTAGCAATTAGTGCCGCAAATTACCTGAATTTTTCCCTGCTCTTTGTCTTTTGGATCTTTGCTGGTTTGGGACAAAGTCTTGCAGAAATACCTTCAGAAACACTTATTGGAGAAAATATTCCAGATAGTGAACAGGGGAAAGTATATGGCTCCCATTTTGCCTTTTCACATCTATGGTGGGCATTCGCATATCCCATAGCCGGATTTTTGGGAACTTACTTCCCTGAAAAAGAATTTCTATATGGTGGAATTATTACGCTGTCCTTACTTATAATTGTTTTTCTGTTTCTTAGACCAAAAGAAAATGTTAGAAATTCAGATCAAATAAAATCAAAGGCAATTATACATTAATATTCCTATAAAAAATGTAGCAACAAAAAAATGAGTATTCACGATAAACAATAGCATTATGGAAGATTCTAACAATAATAAACCCGTCATTTATCAGTGTAACGGTGCAAACTGCCGAAAGAAAAAAGGAAAGCGTTTAGAATACTATATAAAGAAATATAACTTGAAAGATAAAATTGAAGTTGATAAAATGGATTGCAACGATAGATGCCAACAGGCTCCTGTACTTCATCTTCATCCAAGCGATATATGGTTTTCGGAAAAAGATTTAGGAACAATCTTTAAGAGGTATATTCTAAATAAAAAATCCAATTAGATTTTTATGTAATCAAATTAAGGAACATAGATTAACAAATTTTAAACACTAATATCAAAAATCAATAAATTATGAAAAGAGTATTTTTTATTACAGCAGTTGCATTGACAACCCTATTCGCATCTTGCAAGGAAACAAAAAAGGAGGAAGCTACTCCAAATGTCCAAGAAAATGTTAATAGAGACAACAATGTGGAAATGATGAGTACGCAGGATAGCATCCAAATGGCCCGCAAAATGAAAATGGATAGTTTAGAGCAGGTTAAATCCCACGGGCACGCACATTAATAATTAAAATCCCATTGTGCATCAAGTTGCAATGGGATTAAATCTAATTTATTATGAAAATAAAAAAGATAATATCCTTTCTGGTATTAACTGTCGTTTGCGCACTTTGCACTACCGCATTTGCGCACGGTGTCGATGAAAACACACAAACCTTTTTGCTAGGAAACAATGGTGTTGCCTTCGGACCCTTTTTGTATATAGGAGCAAAACATATGATTACAGGTTATGATCATTTACTATTCTTAGTTGGTGTTATATTCTTTCTATATAAACCAAAAGAAGTGCTATTATATGTTAGTTTTTTTACAATTGGTCACAGTACCACTTTACTTTTAGGTGTTTTAGCCGATATCAACATTAATGCATACTTAATCGATGCAATTATAGCGCTATCTATCGTATACAAAGGATTCGATAATTTAGGCGGATTTAAGCAATTCTTTGGTAAGCAACCCAATACAAAGGCAGCGGTTTTAATCTTCGGATTATTTCACGGTTTTGGCCTTGCAAGTAAATTGCAAGAATTCAAATTCGACCGCGAAGGCTTATTTACAAACTTAATTGGTTTCAATATAGGTGTAGAAATAGGACAATTTATTGCTTTAGCGGTAGTATTGCTACTTATCACGGTATGGAGAAGACAACCTAGTTTTATGAAATTTTCAACAATAACAAATACAGCCCTGATGGCCGCTGGGTTTTTACTGCTCGGTTTCCAGTTAACAGGCTACTTTACATCTTAAAAAAATACAATTATGTCAGAAATGAAGCATCCAGTATTGGAAAAAAGCAAAATCATTAAAGCGACCATCATCTCACTTCTTGTCGGTGCGCTATTATTGGTTATAGCGGTTTTACCAGCAGAATTTGGAATGGATCCTACAGGGGCTGGAGAACTGTTGGGATTTAGCAAGCTTTACGTTCCCGAAGAAGCCGAAACAAATAGTTTAGGAGTTATTGCCGCAAATACTTCTACTCCAATAATCAAACTCGAAAAAGCAGGTTCAGGGCCTACTGTGGAAAGACCTAAAGAGGCCGATAATCCTCCTCCAACTACTCAATTAAGTTTGCAGGAAGATGAAACCAAAGTCATTGTACCAGCAGGAAAAGGAATTGAATTTAAAATAAATATGCTTAAGCATGGGAAAATGAAATACGAATGGACTACCAAGAATGGGGAGATACTCTATTTCGATTTTCACGGGGAAGTAAAGCAAGAAAAAGAGGTAAAGGAAGTTTACTTTGAAAGTTACACCATTGCCAACTCCAACAATATGGTGGGTACTTTTTTTGCTCCTTATGAAGGAAAACATGGATGGTTTTTTAGAAATACCAGTGATGAGGATGTTGAAGTAAATTTAAGACTGAAAGGTCAGTATGCATTATAATTTTAAGTCCTGTAATGGAAGGTCAATTTCTGACCCCACTTGAAATAGCCTTCCATTTAGTAGGCACAAATTATATATGTAAAAAATAATTCACAAGCGTGATCTTGATTATTTATGTAAAAGTCCCCATATCTACCATAACTAACTTGCGCGTGGATCCTGTGCTGTTTTTATAGCGTACGGGAAGTTAAGCGTTAAATAAAAACAGCATAGGGCGCAAACTACTTTTGACGCATCTGGTACAGTAAAAATCTCATCAACTCCTCGGATTCTAACATTGCTATAATTGCTATGCCTTAGGTTAATCACTACCTAAGTTTTTTAGATATCGCACTGATAATTTAATTCACAGGAAAAATCATAATATCAAAAGACCGCTCCGGAAATACCCAATAAACAGCAATATTTACTGGTGTTCTTATGATAGGTCCAAGTTTCAGAAAAGATAAAATCAGTGAGAGCTATGGGTCTTTTATACTATGAAGTTTCCTCGATATATTGAAATAGACTAATTGTAGGGAAATCAAAATATTGTTGGAAATAGACATAGTTCTGCCACCCCAACTAAAAAAGCCTTGATCCCCCTAAAACAATTACTGGCCAGAAGCAGATACCTACTCTATAAATCAAGCAACAAATGGACCCAGAACCAATCGATAAGAGCGGAGATCCTTTTTCAACTTTATCCTGACCTGGAAAAAGCTTACAAATTGTGCCAAAACCTATCTTGGATATTCAACAAAACAAGGGATAAAACCACGGCACTTATAAGATTAGCAAAGTGGGACGAAAAGGTAAGGCAGGCAGCATTTAATAGCTTCAATAC
>NZ_APHJ01000015.1 GCF_000403785.1 Gillisia sp. CAL575 | reverse complement strand
CAAATTTTTTATCTCTATTTAAGAAGTCGAAATCATTTTTTTCTCGGTCAATTATGTCATTATTAAATCTCACAAGTAACTCTTTTTTTGGAGTAATTATGTAATTATCAATTTCACTCAAATTCAGAGATCTTGATTTTTTATTTATGTTTCTGGTTAAATGAACAAATTTTGATTTATCGCAGATATAATAGGAACCTTTTTCAGTACTAATTTCAAACGGGATAGATTTACAATTATTACCATTTTTGTCATATATGATATAAAGTCTTTCAGGTTTTCTCGGTATCAAAATTAAAATCATCAAGATTACTATTATTATAGAACCTATTAAATATTTATACTTTTTCACTCGTTCCTTTATTTGAAATTTGAACAGATAATTTCGCTTGAATGTTCTACTGTAATAAATTACAACGGTCTTGGTTAAGGCAAGTAGCGTGGAGTAGGGATACGTTCTTGTCGGCTTAGTTATTTTTTACTAAGTATCTAAAATACACTTTTTCGACTAAGCCCGCTATTTGCGCTTAACCGATGTTGGGCGGAGTTATTTTGTTTTTGTACTCTGCAAATATTCCTCTGCAGTCATTACTGGCAATAAGGACTTTTTGAAATCTTTTCCATTTCTGGTAATTATAATTTCGCAATCTGAATCTACCGCACTAAAATATTGAAGTGCATCTTCGAAATCTGAAAAGGAAGAATTTAATCCCTTTTCAATTATATGTTCATCTAATTTACAAATTTCACATATGATTTTAAATTTTCTGAGTTTCTCTTGTGCTATTTGAGCCGATTCGAATTTTGAAAGGAAATAGTTTAAAGTTGCAAATGATATAGGCGATACCACGAACGTTAAAACTTCTTTATCAGCTAATGTTGCTAATTTCGCCATTGAGTCATAAAATGGATCTCTTTCACCAAGTAAATCAAGAATCACGTTCGTATCTAGAAATAATCTTTTTCTCATTTATATTTTTCTAATAATTGATCAGAATATTCTTTTCTATAATCCAAATCAATTGGGATTTTTGTTCCCGTAGCCAAACTTCTAACAAATGGAGAAATCGGAAAATCTAAATCTTTCTTGTCCATTGTTAATGATTGAAGATAGGATTCTACAATTCTGGACAAACTCATTTTTTTGTCTGATGCATATTCTTTCGCTCGTTCAATTATTTCTTGATTAAGCTTTAAAGTCAGTTTTGTATCCATAATAAAATTATTGTACGTACAAAATTAAACAAAATATCCGTACAATATAAATTTCAGCAGAATTTTTCTGAATAATTACGCCCAACGGTCTTGGTTAAGGCAAGTAGCGTGGAGTAGGGACGCGTTCTTGTCGGCTTTTTTGTTTGTTACTTGGTGTCTAAAATATCACTTTTCATTGGAATGCCCGCTATTGGCGCTTAACCGATGTTAGGCACAGTGGGTTATCTAAATTCTAAAATAAATTTATAGCGTTGTAGTTCCTTTGGATGGTTCATTCCTTTTTCATAGAAGCCTGCTGCAAAAACCATATTAATGTTTTTTGAAATTTTATCTATCGAATAATTATATTCATTCTCTTCATATTTTTGTTCATCTCTTTTATCCATATCATAAATATTCTCCACCGTTACCTCTGCAATGATTTTTCCATTTTCATTTATTACACCTTTGTCAAATCTATGCCATGAAGATGATTTTTTGTAAAACCAAACTGATTGGTAATCTCCATCTCCAACATAAATATCTTTGTTAACATTAAATTTATCCTCGTTTCCTGTTTTTATAGCAACGAATCGACAATCCTTTAAAAAGTCTTTGTCATTACATTCAAAAATGTTTTCATCTCCTGGATAATCATAATAGTAATTTCCCCAAGAAGATGATACATAGACATGATCAGAATTTAATAATGTAATTCTAAACTTGAATGGTTCCTTTTT
>NZ_APHJ01000014.1 GCF_000403785.1 Gillisia sp. CAL575 | reverse complement strand
ATTCACTCTTCACATTTCACTCTTTACTATTATAATATAATTAAATTGACAGGAATTAAGACCAAAAGGGTCTCTTGAGAACCTTTTTGATGTAATTGCGTTTTGCCTTTTAAAACGGCAAAATCTCTAGAAAGGAGGTGTTCCAGCCGCACCTTCCGGTACGGCTACCTTGTTACGACTTAGCCCCAGTTACCAGTTTTACCCTAGGCGGCTCCTTGCGGTGACCGACTTCAGGTACCCCCAGCTTCCATGGCTTGACGGGCGGTGTGTACAAGGCCCGGGAACGTATTCACCGCATCATGGCTGATATGCGATTACTAGCGATTCCAGCTTCACGGAGTCGAGTTGCAGACTCCGATCCGAACTGTGATAGGGTTTGTAGATTCGCTCCTGGTCGCCCAGTGGCTGCTCTCTGTCCCTACCATTGTAGCACGTGTGTGGCCCAGGACGTAAGGGCCGTGATGATTTGACGTCATCCCCACCTTCCTCACAGTTTGCACTGGCAGTCTTGTTAGAGTTCCCGACATGACTCGCTGGCAACTAACAACAGGGGTTGCGCTCGTTATAGGACTTAACCTGACACCTCACGGCACGAGCTGACGACAACCATGCAGCACCTTGTAAATTGCCCGAAGGAAAAGGTGTTTCCACCCCTGTCAATCTACATTTAAGCCCTGGTAAGGTTCCTCGCGTATCATCGAATTAAACCACATGCTCCACCGCTTGTGCGGGCCCCCGTCAATTCCTTTGAGTTTCATTCTTGCGAACGTACTCCCCAGGTGGGTTACTTATCACTTTCGCTTAGCCACTCAGTCTTGCGACCGAACAGCTAGTAACCATCGTTTACGGCGTAGACTACCAGGGTATCTAATCCTGTTCGCTACCTACGCTTTCGTCCATCAGCGTCAATGACTTATTAGTGATCTGCCTTCGCAATCGGTGTTCTATGTAATATCTATGCATTTCACCGCTACACTACATATTCCAACCACTTCATAAGTATTCAAGAACAACAGTATCAATGGCAATTCTATGGTTGAGCCACAGACTTTCACCGCTGACTGATTGTCCCGCCTACGGACCCTTTAAACCCAATGATTCCGGATAACGCTTGGATCCTCCGTATTACCGCGGCTGCTGGCACGGAGTTAGCCGATCCTTATTCGTAGAGTACCGTCAAGCTCCCACACGTGGGAGTGTTTCTTCCTCTATAAAAGCAGTTTACAACCCATAGGGCCGTCTTCCTGCACGCGGCATGGCTGGATCAGGCTCTCGCCCATTGTCCAATATTCCTCACTGCTGCCTCCCGTAGGAGTCTGGTCCGTGTCTCAGTACCAGTGTGGGGGATCTCCCTCTCAGGACCCCTATCTATCGAAGTCTAGGTAAGCCGTTACCTTACCTACTAACTAATAGAACGCATACTCATCTTGTAGCCATAAATGTTTAATTATAAAATAATGCTATTTCATAATACTATGGGGCATTAATCCAAATTTCTCTGGGCTATTCCCCTCTACAAGGTAGATTGTATACGCGTTACGCACCCGTGCGCCGGTCGTCGGCGGTGCAAGCACCCCGTTACCCCTCGACTTGCATGTGTTAAGCCTGCCGCTAGCGTTCATCCTGAGCCAGGATCAAACTCTTCATCGTTAATTTTTAAATATTGTAACAATTACAAGGTCTGTT
>NZ_APHJ01000013.1 GCF_000403785.1 Gillisia sp. CAL575 | reverse complement strand
ATAGTGATGCTGGTGGCACTCAAGAAGTGACCACAAATAGGATGCTGAGCAGGTTATTTTTGTGTTGAATTCTTACTGAAGCAAAGCTTCATCAAAAATTCAACACGTTAAAATATTATAAGTATGAAATAAGAGAAATTAAAATATTATCTTTAAGAAATAAGGTTATTGCTTTTCATAGGAAACGATGTTGTAGAGAGGTGTTTACTCCAAAATTTGTTGTTTTGTTGTCTGCCTTTTTTTTTATTTTTTCTTCTTTTCTAAATTTCAAATCGATTTTTCACGCCTGAGTGAGAATCAGTTTGAATTCTCTTGTTCTTTATCATTTTGTCATTTTTCACATTCGAGTAAAAGTCCACGTTCTTTATCAAAAAGCATTCAAAATCTCCGTTTTTCACGGCCGAGTAATAAATTCTGCGTCCTGCATTTAAAAATCATTGATTTTTGGTTCTTCACTTCATTTTAAATTTTCTTCTTTTCGTAAGAATCCGCGCACTGGTATTAAGAGCATCCAATTTTCACATTTTTCATCATTTAAACTTTTCCATACAACTTGCGTTTGAGTGGTTTTTGATTTTACTAAAATCTTGAAAAAGTCAGCGCAACTGTTGCGAAAGATTGGATTTTTTCATTCAGATTTGTCGTTTTTTTTTGCGTTTTTCTTTCTGAACACTTCTCTACAACGGTCTTGGTTAAGGCAAGTAGCGTGGAGTAGGGACGCGTTCTTGTCGGCTTTTTTGTTTGTTACTTGGTGTCTAAAATATCACTTTTCATTGGAATGCCCGCTATTGGCGCTTAACCGATGTTAGGCACAGTGGGTTATCTAAATTCTAAAATAAATTTATAGCGTTGTAGTTCCTTTGGATGGTTCATTCCTTTTTCATAGAAGCCTGCTGCAAAAACCATATTAATGTTTTTTGAAATTTTATCTATCGAATAATTATATTCATTCTCTTCATATTTTTGTTCATCTCTTTTATCCATATCATAAATATTCTCCACCGTTACCTCTGCAATGATTTTTCCATTTTCATTTATTACACCTTTGTCAAATCTATGCCATGAAGATGATTTTTTGTAAAACCAAACTGATTGGTAATCTCCATCTCCAACATAAATATCTTTGTTAACATTAAATTTATCCTCGTTTCCTGTTTTTATAGCAACGAATCGACAATCCTTTAAAAAGTCTTTGTCATTACATTCAAAAATGTTTTCATCTCCTGGATAATCATAATAGTAATTTCCCCAAGAAGATGATACATAGACATGATCAGAATTTAATAATGTAATTCTAAACTTGAATGGTTCCTTTTT
>NZ_APHJ01000012.1 GCF_000403785.1 Gillisia sp. CAL575 | reverse complement strand
TTTTACTTTTTCCCGTCAGAGTAAAAGTCAGCGTACTGATCGGAAGAGTATGGTTTTTTACATTTTTCATCTTTCCGAATTCTGTTGACTAAAATCAGAATTTAGTGGTTTTTATTGTATTCCAAAATCTTCAAATATTCAGCGTAACAGTTGCGAAAGATTGGTTGTTGTTAATCAAAATTTTAACGATTTTCTTTACGTAATTTTCTTTCTGAGCAATGTTTTACAACGGTCTTGGTTAAGGCAAGTAGCGTGGAGTAGGGACGCGTTCTTGTCGGCTTAGTTGTTTTTTACTTGGTATCTAATGTATCACTTTTCACCAAAATGCCCGCAATTTGCGCTTAACCGATGTTGTACATTGGCCTTAATTCTCTAATTTTCTTAATAATTCTAATTGCTTATCAGTTATTTTTAAAGTTTCATCTTTCCAAGTTTTGATTTTTTCTTTATGTGTTTTTTGCGAACGTGGGGATAAAGTCATAGGAAGATTTTTCCATGGTTTAATCAGGCTATTTGTTAATCCGCAATCATTATGTACAAATTTGTTCTTTTCTGTTAATTCACCAAATAACAACCATTGACCATTTTCGTCTACTATTGGATTGCAAGTTCTTGGATTAACTCCTTCTAATTTCATATTTTCTTTTAAGTCACCTTTAAAAACTTCGCATACTATAAATTCATATTTAAAGTCCTTAGAATTGACTCTCGTTACTTCACCTATCAAAACTAACTCAGAATTATTAAATTCATTGGCTGTTTCTTTCTCTGTATTCCCAAGTGCTGGACAGGTACAATAGTTATCATTCACATTAGTCAGAAGAATAGATATTAATAAAACTAAATATTTCATATTAAGGCTTGTGTACAACGGTCTTGGTTAAGGCAAGTAGCGTGGAGTAGGGACGCGTTCTTGTCGGCTTTGTTGTTTGTTTCTTGGTCTCTAAAATAACACTTTTCACCTAATTGCCCGCTATTTGCGCTTAACCGATGTTGTTGCGCGTTAAAAGTTTACTACCTCATGATTAAAGTTTAGTTGAAATCCAATTTGTTCCCTTTATTATTCCGTCATATTGTGTTCTTAACCTATCAGCTATTTTTATCAAATATTTTTGCTCAATATCTTGATTTTCTTGCAATTCATATAATTGAAACTCTCGGTCAGAAAATTTCGTTGAAATTGAAGGTCTATACCATTGAGCTTCAAATCCGTAATCTGCGGGGTGATACGAATTATATAAAGTCAGTTGTCTATCTAAATCATTATTCAAATAAGTTATTTTATCATTTATGTCATTTTCTTGAATTTCAACTAAATTATAACCGAAGTCAGTTATTAAATAATTAAAATAAACTTGAACTTTTTCTATGAAGTTTTTGCTTTTTGAATTTGATGTCATTCTTACTTTTTATGCGCTACAACGGTCTTGGTTAAGGCAAGTAGCGTGGAGTAGGGTCGCAAACTTGTCGGCTTTGTTGTTTTTTACTTGATGTCTAAAATAGCACTTTTCACCAGATTGCCCGCTATTTGCGCTTAACCGATGTTGTGATTTGTTGAGTTGTTTTGTTGAAATGTATATTTTATAGCTTTAATGTACTTAAGACTATTGATCTGTTAACTGGAATTATTTTAAAACTTTTCAAATTACTATCTATCATTATCAAATTAAAC
>NZ_APHJ01000011.1 GCF_000403785.1 Gillisia sp. CAL575 | reverse complement strand
AAAGGAACCAAAGCAGAAACTGTTATAAGGATACTCCATAAAATCCCTGTAAAACAACGAAGAAAAGTTCAAGAGACAACATTGGATATGGCAGGAAATATGGGGCTTATCGTTAAAAAATCATTCCCAAACGCTACTTTGGTCATTGACCGTTTCCACGTGCAAAAATTAGCTTTGGATGCGCTACAGGAAATAAGGATCAAACACAGGTGGGAAGCCCTCGACAAGGAAAATGACGCCATAGAATACGCCAAGAACAAGTCCTTAAAATATACACCAGAACTCCTAGCTAATGGAGACACCCTAAAACAATTATTGGCCAGAAGCAGATACCTACTCTATAAATCAAGCAACAAATGGACCCAGAGCCAATCGATAAGAGCGGAGATCCTTTTTCAACTTTATCCTGACCTGGAAAAAGCTTACAAATTGTGCCAAAACCTATCTTGGATATTCAACAAAACAAGGGATAAAACCACGGCACTTATAAGATTAGCAAAGTGGGACGAAAAGGTAAGGCAGGCAGCATTTAATAGCTTCAATACCATTGCTAGAACAATGTCAATACATTACAAGAACATCCTTAACTACTTCGACAACCGAAGCACAAATGCTTCAGCAGAATCATTCAATGCAAAAATAAAAGCTTTTAGAGCGCAATTCAGAGGGGTTAGAAACATAGATTTTTTCATCTATAGGCTTACAACAATTTTTGCTTAATTCTAAAATCCCACAAGTTTTAGACTTGATCCCAAAAACTCGCACATTCTAATAGTATTTTAAAAACAAAAAAAAGCCCTAAACTTTCGTTTAAGGCTTCTTGTAGTCGGGGTGGCAGGATAATTTATTCATGAACAAACGCCCTATCCACAGTACTTTCACTGAGAATCAATTTGATGTTTCACCGAATGATTCACCAAACTTCATAAAACAAAGAAATTCATATTATTTAATCGTCTTTGTGCTGTAAAGATATGATTTTCTTTAAAACCACTCATCTGAGGTCTATTTATCTATGTCATTATTACTTTTTTTATTGATACAACTGGTTGGACAAGTTTAAACAATGAATTTCCTGAACTTGCTAAAAAAATACAAGGATAATTATAATGCACAAGCTAATAGGGGAAATAGTTGCAGTAAATTTGTACATGGATAAACCAGAAAAATTATGATAATAAAAAAAATATTTTTTTTCCTTATTGTTTTTTATGTCAATCAGTCTTACTCGCAAGAATATAGAGAAGTTAATTACAAAGGGATAGAAGGAGTAATTCTCTGTGAAGAATATTTTTCTAAAAAATATCGTAAAACTTATAAAATTTATAATCTATCCCCAGAAGAAATTTATGAATTTGAAAAATTTCTTGAAGAAACTGAAAACCGGTACCTCTCTTATAACAGAAAGTATCAAGGCATAATTAAGGACGGAAAAAAGCATATAAATAGTAAACTAATAAATCGGATTTATATAGATCAATATTCTCCAAATTGGAAACAAGACAAAACTCTATATATACACGAATGTAATACAAGAACTATTGTGTACAGTTTTTCTGAAAAAAAAATTATAATGAATAAATTTAATGAATGTGGGGAGTAGACTATTTTGATAAGATTTAGTATTTACAAAAATTTAATAGTTCCACAGAACATCAGTTTAATTCTATTTTACTAAGGAGTCTACTGATCAACATATCAAGTCTGCAAAGAGTGGGAAATATTCTTGATTTCTTATCATATTCTAATTTTTGTATTTTTTAAAATTTTCGTCGAACACCGCGAAAAGATTTACAAATAGGCAGTGATTTGCGGCAAAGGCAAAATATTAAAAGCGACATAATAAACTCTTTTATTAATATTTGATTTTAATACAAGATCTTAAAAAATGCTGATTGGTGATTATTTGTAAAGCTTCCGAAAACCTGCATTTACCATCTTTTTTGTATAATTCTCATCATTCTGAAACTTTGAACAATACCTTGAGGAAATAAACGTAAAGCATACCTTTTTTTTTGATGAATGATGAGAGATAAGAGATCAGACTAGTGATATAAAGAGTTTAGGCACTCATCGTTTTCTCATCAAAAAAATTAATGATGAAGAAAAGTAGTTGGTCTCTAGTATAAAAATATGCTGATGAAAAAAAAATATAAAAATAAGATCTGCTTACCTCAGAAACCTAGTTTCTAAATCTCTTTACAAACTTACAATTCGATCGGTAAATGCCACAAGGTAGAATTTCATTTGGAGAAGCAAAGCAAGATGTGTCATTGTCATGACAATCTTGCTTTGCGCCCGGAGGTTGCAAAGATTTTAAAAGACTAATTGCTTTAATTTTCTAAATTAGAATATTAATCTGATTAAATATCCAAACAATTCATAGTATTAGTTCGGTAGATATGGGGCTTGATTTCGTAATTGATCAAAATTAAAATCACGATCCTAGTTTTTCTTTCAATAGCATCATATCTTCACTCAACTTATTTTCTA
>NZ_APHJ01000010.1 GCF_000403785.1 Gillisia sp. CAL575 | reverse complement strand
AGGATCTGGAGGCATCGTGAAAGATTTACCGCCAAAGAGATCGGTGCTGCAATGTATTTTCCAGCTTCTCTTGTGAATATCAATTCCTATGAATAACTTTGGTAATGCAGTAACTCGGGTTTCCATATCTTTAGTTTTTATAGTGATTATTAAAGATACTCGATTACTGCTTTTTCATGGATGCTAACAGCAAATAGCGGGTATTCGAACAAAAAGTGATATTTTAGAGACCAAGAAACAAACAACTAAGCCGACAAGTTTGCGTCCCTACTCCACGCCACTTGCGTTAAACAAGACCGTTGTGGTGCATTAAATCCAGCATGAAAGAGAGATTAATTATTTTATCTGATATATGGGGATTTCAAAAATCTGAGTGGATAAATTATTATTCAGATTTATTAAGTTCAGATTATAATATCAAATACTATGATTCTTGCGACTTAGGCGAAATTGAAATCAACTCTTCAAATGAGAATATTCGTCACCAACAGTTTATAAATAGCGGAATTGAAATAGCTGTAAAAAAACTCATTGAGTTTGAGAAAAAAGAGTGTAATATTTTGGCTTTCAGCATTGGAGGAACAATTGCTTGGAAAGCTGCATTAAACGGATTAAAAACTAAAAGCATTTATGCTGTTTCTTCAACCAGATTAAGATATGAAACAGAAAAACCTGATTGCAAAATAAAATTGATTTTTGGTGAAAAAGATGATTTTAAGCCTACTCCTGAATGGCTTGAAAAACTTCATTTGACAAATGAAATAATTGAAAATGGAACTCATCAAATTTATACAGAAAAAAAACATTCAATTAAAATTTGTGAATCAATGCAACGCACCACAACATCGTTTCCTATGAAAAGCAATAACCTTATTTCTTAAAGATAATATTTTAATTTCTCTTATTTCATACTTATAATATTTTAACGTGTTGAATTTTTGATGAAGCTTTGCTTCAGTAAGAATTCAACACAAAAATAACCTGCTCAGCATCCTATTTGTGGTCACTTCTTGAGTGCCACCAGCATCACTATGATTGTGG
>NZ_APHJ01000009.1 GCF_000403785.1 Gillisia sp. CAL575 | reverse complement strand
AAAATCACAAATGCAAAATCTATTATCGGACTCAGGAATCAAGTGATTCATGCATATGATAGTATTTCAGATGAAAATATTTGGTCTATTTTGATTAACCACTTACCAAAACTTAAAAGTGAAATCGAAATACTAACTGATCAACACAACAAAAGCTAACATCGGTTAAGCGCAAATAGCGGGCATTCCAATGAAAAGTGATAGTTTAGATCCCAAGTAACAAAACAACAAAGCCGACAAGTTCGCGTCCCTATTCCACGCTACTTGCCTTAACCAAGACCGTTAGGCAACATATGAAACCGACTTCCTGAGTTCAATAACTTAACGCAACAAATCATAACTTTAGATTTGTTGTATGGAACCAAAAAAACACCGGCGATTATCACATCAAGAAAGGGTAATTATCCAGACTCTTTTAGAAGAAAATAGACCTAAATCTTTCATAGCAGAGAAGCTCGGAAGAACCCGATCTACCATCACCAGAGAAGTCAATAAATGGGTAACTAAACCCA
>NZ_APHJ01000008.1 GCF_000403785.1 Gillisia sp. CAL575 | reverse complement strand
TGGCTTGTGCTGCTAATGCAGCCAATAAATGCAATTGCCTTTATGTTCGATGGGATTTTCAAAGGATTGGGTGAAGCAAAATATTTACGGAATCTTCTATTAGTTGCTACTTTTCTAGTATTCACACCTATTTTGTTGATTGGAGATTATTTCGGACTTAAATTGTATGCCATTTGGATCGCCTTTTTTGCATGGATGCTTATTAGAAGTAGCGCCTTGGTATTTAAATTCCGAAGAAAATATTTAAAGAAAGAAATTTAGTTCTCCTTGTTTGCTTTGCTTTGCTTTGCTTATAATTAAGAAAGCACTGCTTCTTTAATTATAGTTTTCTTTTACTATCACCTCAAATCATCCTACAAATTTTCTGTCTTTAGTAGTTTATTATAAATAAGGCACAGAATAAGTTATTCCTGTGCCTTTAATTTCTACTATTTACAATGGTATAAATTCATTATTTAACCACGACAGCAATTAATAATAACAGTTACAACTTATTCCGTAGCTTCAGAAGCTAAACCATCAGGATCTCCAACAGGAACAACCACCTCAGTGAAAATGCTTTCATCATTTTCATCTAAACCTGCCCAAAGGTAGAAGGTATACGGTTTATCCTCATCTGCTGCAAAACTTATCTTAAAAGTACTTTGCATTTTAAGCGCATCTTCTTCTACCTCTTTATCACATTCAGTTAAATTAGCATCGTAAGATGAAACTCCAGTAATGTAGATTTTACGATATTCCTCTTCGCCGTTGCTATTGCTTTCGCGCTGAGCTTTTATTCCTGCTGCTGCGTGGCATGCATTAGGCAATAAATAGGTAACATCTATATCATAGGTTTTTCCTGCCTCAAAAAATTCAGGGACATCAATATTAGTTACTTCAGCAGCAACTAATAGGGTTCTTGGACCATCGTCATCGGTATTACAACTAACAAGTACAAAAGCACTCACAAATAATAAAATTAACTTTTTCATTTTTTAAGATTTTAAAGATTGAATATCTATTGTTTCTATACTTATATGACCTTTCATTTGTGAAAGGTTGCGTTACAAATAAAATTATTTCAAACTTTATTCACCTTATTCCGCATCTCCTCTCATCCTTAATTAATTATGGAAATAATAAGAAAGTAGCCTTTGCTGCTACCTCCTGAAATTGTGAAATTTTATACATTATCTTTACCTTTGAACAAATCTATTTTTTATGAGCACTACCCGCGAGAACGGAAGTTTATATACCAACATTCAAAATAAAATTGCCACAGTAGAATTTGGGCATCCCGCCAGTAATTCTTTTCCTTCAGAATTGTTGGAAAGACTTCAAAAAGAATTTCATAAATTATCTGAAAATGAGGAGGTAAATGTGATTATTCTTAAGTCTGAAGGTGAAAAAGCTTTTTGTGCGGGAGCTTCATTTGATGAATTGGTAGCGATTGACAACCTCGAGCAAGGAAAACTATTCTTCTCTGGTTTCGCGAATGTGATAAATGCCATGAGATTGTGCAAGAAACCTATTATTGGTCGCATTCAAGGAAAAACCGTCGGTGGTGGAGTGGGATTAGCTGCAGCTTGCGACTATTCAATGGCTACAGAGGCTGCTGCC
>NZ_APHJ01000007.1 GCF_000403785.1 Gillisia sp. CAL575 | reverse complement strand
CCACAATCATAGTGATGCTGGTGGCACTCAAGAAGTGACCACAAATAGGATGCTGAGCAGGTTATTTTTGTGTTGAATTCTTACTGAAGCAAAGCTTCATCAAAAATTCAACACGTTAAAATATTATAAGTATGAAATAAGAGAAATTAAAATATTATCTTTAAGAAATAAGGTTATTGCTTTTCATAGGAAACGATGTTGTGCATCGTACTTTTTTTAATAATCAATATTCTTTATTCCAATCCGGTAAACTTTTATAGATGTCAAAATATTTTTGAATTATCATTCCTTCTACAGCGGAAGGAATATCATTATTTTTATTATCAAAAGTTTCATACCAGTAAATGTCAAGAGCTTCTATTTTCTCAGATATGATTTTATTTTTCCAACTTCTCTTTCGACAATCGCCAAATTGTTTGCCATTTATTAATCTGTCGCACATACCACCATTTCTTATTTTCTTTAATCCATTTTGTTTAATTTTTCCAGAGGATCCTATATATACTAATTGAATTTTTCCATTTTTTAAAGCATAAACTAGATATACTCCGACACCAGTTTTTGGTGCATTACAAACTTTGTTCAAATCATCATCTTTAGTATAAAAGAAATGATTATTTGATTTGTAAATTTCTAATTCTTCGAACATTATTAGTGCTGGATTCAAGGATTCAACGCAACAAAGCGTTATAAAAAGTTAAGTATTCAAATATAATTTTTTTAGTTCAAGATCCATCATTTCTTGAGGTGTATTGTACCCTAGAATTTTACGAGGTCTATTGTTTAGTTTGTCCTGTATTATCTGTAGTTGTTTTTGATCAATTTTATTGAAGTCTGTTCCTTTTGGAAG
>NZ_APHJ01000006.1 GCF_000403785.1 Gillisia sp. CAL575 | reverse complement strand
AAATTCCGTTTAATATGCAAAAAAATGAACATACAGTTCCCTTTATAAAAATGATATTTATATTATTCTTTTTATCTGCTTGTGGTAACTCGAATGATAGAAAGGAAATTATCGTAACTGACTTTAATGACAAAATTATTGATAGTTTAATACCTAACAAAAAGGGATCATATTCAACTTATTATATCCACATAGAAGGTTATGCGAATGATAGTATTAGAATTAAACCTGGTAAGGAGGCTGATATTTATTACTATTTTTATTTTAAAGATAGTATTAATGAGGAGTTGAGAATGGATTATTATGGTGGAGAAACAAAATACTTTTTATTTGATCCTTATAAAGCTGATAATGGAAAAATAAAAATAACATATAAATTGCTGTAACTAAAAAATACTGTTAGCAACATCGGTTAAGCGCAAATAGCAGGCATTCCGGTGAAAAGTGATATTTTAGACACCAAGTAAAAAACAACTAAGCCGACAAGAACGTGTCCCTACTCCACGCTACTTGCCTTAACCAAGACCGTTATGCCCAAGCTCATCTGAAAATTCGAAAAGAACAGAATTTTTTAAAACTATTTATATATGAATAAACACTACTTATCAATTCTTTTACTTTTTGCTTTTTCTAGCTGCGTAAATGACGACTTACCTGTTGAAAAAGATGTTAAAGATATTTGCATTGATTCTATAATTCCCTGCCCAGTTATAATAGGAGAGGAAAATAAGGGATGTGTAGCTAATGTTATCTTTTTAGCGGAAGGCTTTACGGAGGAGGAAATGTCCGAATTTCGAGACTTATGTGATATTGCAAAACAAGCAATTCTTGATATGGAACCATTTAAGTCATCACGCAACAGTTTGAATTTTTACAAAGTAGAATCACCCTCAATAACATCAGGTATTAAAACAATTGAATTTACTAGTACTTGTAATGGAACAACAGGTACTAATACTACATCTGACACTCCATGGTCTGTGTTTAGTAACAAAATTGGACTACAACGACTATTAGGAATAGAATCTTCAAGAAGAGATGCCCTTGAAACTTTATATGGCCATTATGCTACAGGAGATTATGTTTATACCATAATCATTGCCAATTCTTCAGGATATTTCGCTAGTGCGGAATTTCCCGGGGTAACAGAATATAATACAATTTCAAATCCCAAGGTTTCCAATATGATACTTTCTAAATATGATAGCGGAGAGATATTTAAATTTTTGGCTAGACACGAATTCGGCCACTCATTTGGAAATTTGGATGATGAATATGAAGACTCTGAAGCCAATTGTGCATTAAAAATACAACCTTGGTTTTTACCAGTGGAACCAAAATTAAACATATTAACAGATAATCCAGGCAATTGGTTTGAAGGAGCAAGATATTCCAGGACAGGATATTGGAGAGAATGGAGTAATTCTATAATGAGAAATGAATTTTATTCAACAGAATTTTCTCCAATACAAAGAACGATAGTTGAACAAAGATTAACGGAAGCCGTTGGATGCCAATAACTCAAAAATAAGAATTAGAATTACTGTCGCCAGGGCATAACATCGGTTAATAGCAAATAGCGGGCATTCTGATGTAAAGTGCTATTTTAGAGACCAAGTAAAAAACAACTAAGCCGACAAGAACGTGTCCCTACTCCACGCCACTTGCATTAACCAAGACCGTTATGCAACAATTTTATTTAAAAACCTGAGTTCAATAACTTAACGCAACAAATCATAACTTTAGATTTGTTGTATGGAACCAAAAAAACACCGGCGATTATCACATCAAGAAAGGGTAATTATCCAGACTCTTTTAGAAGAAAATAGACCTAAATCTTTCATAGCAGAGAAGCTCGGAAGAACCCGATCTACCATCACCAGAGAAGTCAATAAATGGGTAACTAAACCCA
>NZ_APHJ01000005.1 GCF_000403785.1 Gillisia sp. CAL575 | reverse complement strand
TGGGTTTAGTTACCCATTTATTGACTTCTCTGGTGATGGTAGATCGGGTTCTTCCGAGCTTCTCTGCTATGAAAGATTTAGGTCTATTTTCTTCTAAAAGAGTCTGGATAATTACCCTTTCTTGATGTGATAATCGCCGGTGTTTTTTTGGTTCCATACAACAAATCTAAAGTTATGATTTGTTGCGTTAAGTTATTGAACTCAGGAATCTGGGATTTAATTGCATACAACGGTCTTGGTTAAGGCAAGTAGCGTGGAGTAGGGACGCAAACTTGTCGGCTTAGTTGTTTGTTACTTGGTGTCTAAAATATCACTTTTCCTCGGAATGCCCGCTATTTGCGCTTAACCGATGTTGTATTTTGGGGCGATATAGCCTAATATGTACGATATACATCATTTTTCAGGTCCGAGTAAAGTCAATGTTTTATTTTAAAAGCGTTCAATTCTTATTGTTTTCAAGTCAGAGCAAAAGTCTGTATTAAGTGTTTTAATTCTTTTGTTCTTAGTTACTATTTTTCATCTAATTTTTTCCGCACGAGTAAAAGTCAGCGCACTGATTTAAAAACATCATTTTAAATTCATTTTTAAATTATCAAGCTTTATGGTAGAGCAGAAATATGATCATTTTTATATGTTATTGGCAAATGTGTTTTTATAGGGATTATTTTTTATTTGGGACTATTTCTATTGGTCAGATGTATATTTCAGAGCCAAGCTATTATTAATGATAATCCAATAAACAAAAACATTAGCGGTAACCATATTGTTAAGGAAATTGTAGTCCACTGCCATTTTTGTTTTTTCCTTAGTTTACTATTCCAAAGAAATATTAATCCTGGAATGTAAAATAACCAGCTGAAATATAAACCGTATGGAATAGAAGAAATCACAATGGCAGTCAACAGTAATATTTTACCTGCAATTAAAGGTCCTTCATCGGATGCTTTTATTATGTTCATTTTAATTTTTCGTCAACTCGTTTTTATATTTTCATCTCAACAATTGAGGGAGATTTGTTTATGTCAAACTGAATTCAATAAATTTTTCTAGCAGAATTTTGTTTCTGAGCCCTAAATTACAACGGTCTTGGTTAAGGCAAGTAGTGGGAGAAGGGTCTCAAACTTGTCGGCTTTGTTGGTTTTTACTTGGTGTCTAAAATACACTTTTTCGACTAAGCCCGCTATTTGCGCTTAACCGATGTTGTACATTGTGGCGATTATCGGAATATGTTATTTTGTTGTCATCCTTTTTAAGTCATTTTGTTCTTTTTTGAATCTTGATTTTTTTTTCACGTTTGAGTGAGAATCAGTTTGTAATTTTTTGGTTGTTAATTATTTTGTCATTTTTCACGTCTGAGTGAAAGTCGGAGTTATAAATCTAAAGGTATTCAATTTATCCATTTTTCAGGCTTGAGTAAAAATCAGAGTAACGAGCTGAATGTATCAATTTTACTTTTTTAAGTTCGAATAAGAATCCGCTCACTGATTTTAAGATCATCCAATTTTCACACTTTTCATCCTTGTAAACTTTCCCCATAAAACTCACGCATGAGTAGTTTTTGTTTTTAACTAAAATCTTGAAAAAGTCAGCGCAACAGTTGCGAAAGAGTGGTTTTTTAATTCAGATTTGCTGTTATTTTTTTTTGCGTTTTTCATTCTGAGCCATAATTTACAACGGTCTTGGTTAAGGCAAGTGGCGTGGAGTAGGGACGCGTTCTTGTCGGCTTAGTTGTTTTTTACTTGGTCTCTAAAATAGCACTTTTTCGACTAAGCCCGCTATTTGCGCTTAACCGATGTTGTAACGCGTTAATTTACCTTTTTATAAGTTTGATCATAATCCTCTTGATTATCTTTTAATTCGCCTTTTTCATTGAGAAATAATACAAATGTCCCAATTGAAGTTTTATAATCATTTATGGTGTCCTTATTTGGCCAATGTTGAGATCCAAAATATCTAAAGAATACAGCGCTGTCTTTTGCAACAGTATATTTACCTTTTTTAGTCAGAGTGTCATTCTCATTTTCTGTTGAAATCATTTTCCAAGTATTATCATCATAAAGGAAGAGCCGTGTATTGTTTGCTTTATTAGTTAATTCCCAACTACCTGAGATTTCTATTTCTGGTGCGGAATCAATCTTTTTATTAGTCGGAGTTATAGATTCTGTTTTATCATTTTTGTTATTTACACAACCTGAAACTATTATAGTCAGAATAATCAATTGAGTTTTTATAAGTCGGTAATAAAATTTCATATTCAAATCTTAAAAAATTTATGCGTTACAACGGTCTTGGTTAAGCCAAGTGGCGTGGAGTAGGGACACGTTCTTGTCGGCTTTGTTGGTTTTTACTTGGTGTCTAAAATATTACTTTTTGTTGAAATACCCGCTATTTGGGCTTAACCGATGTTGTATAACGTTGCGATACTTTAAAATATGTTGTTTTGTTGTCAATCTTTTTAAGTTGTTTTGTTCTTTTCTGAATCTTGATTTATTTTGAGTCTGAGTGAGAATCAGTTTTTAAATTATAAATTCAAAAGCATTTTTGTTCTAGTCAAATTTGTCATTTTTCA
>NZ_APHJ01000004.1 GCF_000403785.1 Gillisia sp. CAL575 | reverse complement strand
AGGATCTGGAGGCATCGTGAAAGATTTACCGCCAAAGAGATCGGTGCTGCAATGTATTTTCCAGCTTCTCTTGTGAATATCAATTCCTATGAATAACTTTGGTAATGCAGTAACTCGGGTTTCCATATCTTTAGTTTTTATAGTGATTATTAAAGATACTCGATTACTGCTTTTTCATGGATGCTAACAGCAAATAGCGGGCAATCTGGTGAAAAGTGTTATTTTAGTGACCAAGTAAAAAACAACTAAGCCGACAAGTTCGTGTCCCTACTCCACGCCACTTGCGTTAAACAAGACCGTTGGCAACAATTAAAAAACAACTGAAAATGAAAAGAATTCTACTAATTATGTATTTATCTGGAGTAACATTATTTGCTCAAAACTCAAATGACATAACTCAAGTTGATAAAAGTCAAACCGACAAATTATCTATTCCAACAGAAGAATCCACAATTGAGGTAAAAATTAATAATAGACTCGAAAATGAAGATTTACAAACCTTATTTGATTTTGAAAATATAAATCAATCAGAATTTACATTCACTGGAGAATCAATAAAGGATAAATTCTATGTAGTAAGAGTAAAGGAGTTTTTAAATGGTGAATTAATAAATACAAAAATTTTATTTGATGAGAGAGGAACTGAGTTTTTTAGAATTGATACTACAGAAACTTCCTTCAAACTTCTGACAAAAGTTGATAAAGACGAAATTAAAGTTTGGCTTAAAGGTGACCGATTTGGAAGTAAACGAGCATATTTTCCAACCTTTGATAGCAACGGAGTTTATGTTGCAAAAGACTTCTATGGCTGGGAAACAGTACTAAAGGAAAATTCAGAAGAGCCATTTCATTTGATGTCAGTTATTACTCCAAATAGATCAGAAGATGGTTCTGCCTCCTATTGTAAAGTTGCACAATCAGATATTGATCCGGAGGAATTCGGCAAGGAATTTAATATTCCACACTATTTTTTAATAGAAATTGAATTCACTAAGTAACTGTTGCCAACATCGGTTAAGCGCAAATAGCGGGCATTCATCTGAAAAGTACTATTTTAGAGACCAAGTAAACAACAACAAAGCCGACAAGAAGCCGTCCCTACTCCACGCTACTTGCCTTAACCAAGACCGTTGCAAAGCATTACTCAGAAAAAACCTGAGTTCAATAACTTAACGCAACAAATCATAACTTTAGATTTGTTGTATGGAACCAAAAAAACACCGGCGATTATCACATCAAGAAAGGGTAATTATCCAGACTCTTTTAGAAGAAAATAGACCTAAATCTTTCATAGCAGAGAAGCTCGGAAGAACCCGATCTACCATCACCAGAGAAGTCAATAAATGGGTAACTAAACCCA
>NZ_APHJ01000003.1 GCF_000403785.1 Gillisia sp. CAL575 | reverse complement strand
TGCAAAATTGAAATCAACCAAAGATTACCGAATAATATTATCAAATTGTTAGGAAAATTAAAATTGAAAAGACTTAGTATACTATTGATTTCTCTATTGGCTTTAAACTCCTGTAAGGAAGATAAAAGTAAATCCTTACTTCAGGAAAAACCAAGTGATTCTAAACAAGATAATCGAGAGATTAATACGTTTACTTTTCCAGATACCGTATTTATAAATACAATGGTAAAAGGTGTAATTGAATATAATAGAAACTTTGGCAATACTAACGATTCAAAAATTAAGGAGCGATATATATTCTTTCATGTTGGGACAGATCAAAATTATGAAAATTTAGAAATAGAAGAATTTGATAGATTTCCAAATCGTCTGGCATTTGAAGACACAATTGGAAACGGATTAATACAATTTGAAACAGTTTTCACTAAATCTGGCTTAAATTATTTACACGGAGTTGTAAAAGATATTTATATAATTGAAACAAGTCAAATTGAGGATAGTATTTAGGTATCTAATAAGGAAACATTAATCACGAAAAGAGTATTTGTCCTTGACAAAAAAAATTGAATTTCCGTTCAGCAACATGTTTAAGTACAAAAAATACTTTGCACAACATCGGTTAAGCGCAAATAGCGGGCATTCTGGTGAAAAGTGCTATTTTAGACACCAAGTAAAAACCAACTAAGCCGACAAGAACGTGTCCCTACTCCACGCTACTTGCCTTAACCAAGACCGTTGTAAACAAGGGCTCTAAAAAAAGTAAGAACAAAATTCAGGTCTTAATTGAATGCCAATGTTTCGCAAATGATGCGCTGAATTTATAAGATTAAAAAATGCTTAAAATGAAGTTCGATGGCTTTTACTCGAACCCAAAAGATTTGAGTCATTATTCTGACTTTTACTCAGGATTGTTAGCTACAAAAAATTGAATGATTTTAAAATCTAAATCGCTGAATTTACTCGGGCGTGAAAAAGTAATATGAAAATGAGAATTAAAGAACAAAAATAATTTTTAAGCTTTACGCTGACTTTTGCTCGAACCGAAGATTTGAGTTCTAATTCTGACTTTTTACTCAAGATTGTTAGCTACAAAAAAATTCAGTGATTTTAAAGCTAGAAAGCAGATCTTACTCGGAGGTAAAAAATGACAAAATCGAATTTCTTTAAAAACAAAAAATCTGATCAGACCGCTAAAAATAACGGCTCACTCGGATAGTCGCCCCAGTTCACAACATCGGTTAAGCCCAAATAGCGGGTATTTGAACAAAAAGTAATATTTTAGTCATCAAGAAACAAACAAATAAGCCGACAAGAACGTGTCCCTACTCCACGCCACTTGGCTTAACCAAGACCGTTGTGCATTATAATGTCACTAATGTTAATTTAATTATACCATTTTGTTTATAGGTCGCTATTGAAAAGTCTATCTAAATTGAATTAAGAAATAATGAATAAACTGACAATTAGCATTTCTCTATTATTGATAATAAGCCTAAATACTTATAGTCAAGAATTGAAATGCATTGATTTTAAAAACGGAACATTTTTATCACCCGCTACTGATCAAATTCCATATTCATATACGATAATAAGAAATGGAAATAAACAGACAGAGATAATAAATGACCCAAATAATACATTACCTGACGACATTAAAAAAATAACTTATGGAATCATTGAATGGGTTGACGAATGCACTTATAGATTGAAATTTGATGAAACAAAAATGGAGCTTAGCGAATTTCAGAAGTTTATGAATGACAATAATGGAACATTAAATGAACTATTAAAAATAGAAGATAATTGTTTTTACTATAAATCGACATTATTAGTAAATGGAGAAGAAATAAGACTTGATGGTAAATTCTGTGCTGAGTAAATTACAATGCACAACATCGGTTAAGCGCAAATAGCGGGCAATCTGGTGAAAAGTGCTATTTTAGACATCAAGTAAAATACAACAAAGCCGACAAAAACGTGTCCCTACTCCACGCCACTTGCCTTAACCAAGACCGTTGTGCATCATACAAAAACTGACTCCTGAGTTCAATAACTTAACGCAACAAATCATAACTTTAGATTTGTTGTATGGAACCAAAAAAACACCGGCGATTATCACATCAAGAAAGGGTAATTATCCAGACTCTTTTAGAAGAAAATAGACCTAAATCTTTCATAGCAGAGAAGCTCGGAAGAACCCGATCTACCATCACCAGAGAAGTCAATAAATGGGTAACTAAACCCA
>NZ_APHJ01000002.1 GCF_000403785.1 Gillisia sp. CAL575 | reverse complement strand
AGGATCTGGAGGCATCGTGAAAGATTTACCGCCAAAGAGATCGGTGCTGCAATGTATTTTCCAGCTTCTCTTGTGAATATCAATTCCTATGAATAACTTTGGTAATGCAGTAACTCGGGTTTCCATATCTTTAGTTTTTATAGTGATTATTAAAGATACTCGATTACTGCTTTTTCATGGATGCTAACAGCAAATAGCGGGCATTCTGCTGAAAAGTGTTATTTTAGAGACCAATTAACAAACATCAAAGCCGACAAGTTCGCGTCCCTACTCCACGCCACTTGCGTTAAACAAGACCGTTGTGTGTAATTTTACACAAGAAAAACCACCGCTATAATGAAACTGATTTTTATAATATTAGGGTTACTTTTTACAACTAACGGATATTCTCAAACAGATAAAGAAAAATATTACGCTGATCTTACAAAGCTTGATAGTCTTAATCAAATAAATTTAAGTACCGGTAATAAAATGTTGGATACTGAAAAAAAGTATTATGCGAAAATTGACAGTTTGAGAATAAATATTTACAACGATTTAAATTCTGAGAAACCAAATGAAAATGGATGTTTGGAACAAAAGGTTTGGGTAAACAAAAGGATAAAAATGACAGATAGTCTAAGGAATGAATTTAAAGAAAACTCTGATTTTTCCAATGATCGTGAAATGTTTTTATACTTTGAATTAATTAAATTCACAAGAGCTAGGATTGATTGTTTATTACAATAAAACTACACACAACATCGGTTAAGCGCAAATAGCGGGCATTCCAGTGAAAAGTGATATTTTAGACACCAAGTAAAAAACAACTAAGCCGACAAGAACGTGTCCCTACTCCACGCTACTTGCCTTAACCAAGACCGTTGCCCACAATTAAAACTCACTCTTGTGAAAAAATACATTTTAATATTTATTTGCTTGTTTTCGATTATGATTATTTTCGGTCAAACTAAAAACAATTCTCTGTCTGAGATTAGTTTGTGTGAAGAAATTAAACTAACTCATACTGATGATAAATGTGGAGAATGGGGCGGAAATAGTGAAAGTATACGTTTTTTCAAAAAAGATTGCACAGCCGATTATTTCATAGAATATACTAAAAGAATTATGGACTGTACGATTGACCCAATTACTCACTATCAGAGAAAAGACTTTGACGAACAGAAAATTATACCAGCAACAAATGAAGATAGAAAATTGCTTGAACTTTGTATAAATCAATTAACTGAAATGAAGTTATCTAATCCTATAATAATCGCTCATAGTGGAATTGTAAATACAGTTATAAGTAGTGACAGCACATTGGTTATTAAAGATTACCCATCAAAAGAATGGTCAAACTTTAATCGACTGAAAAAAAGCATAATGGAAAAATAACTGTGGGCAACATCGGTTAAGCGCAAATAGCAGGCATTCCGTTGAAAAATGCTATTTTAGACACCAAGTAACAAACCACAAAGCCGACAAGAACGCGTCCCTACTCCACGCTACTTGCCTTAACCAAGACCGTTAGCTTTAATGCAAAAAAAATAAAAAATGAAATGAGTAATCCGACTTGGAAAATAGAACGAGACTCTCCAACAAGATGGTGGAATAAAAACCGACTAAAATATAACCTCGGATTAATAATAAGCGGATTTTTAGCATTTATTCTTTACTTAGTTGTAATCGAATTTCTAATTCTGAAAAGCGATAAAAATTGGGATGGAGAAATAACTATTTTTAACATAGTTTTTCAAGCATTCGGATATTTAATTATGATTGGAATTGCAAATATTTTTTACTATTTAGGTCCTATAACTGAAAAACTTATAAACCCAATTGACAAAAATAAATATCGGAAAATCACTTTTAATCTAGGATTTTGGTTATCCTGCTTTTTACCCTTTTTAGTTCCTTTAATTCTAATTATCAACTATTTGATGTGAGAAAATTGACAAGAGTCAAAAAAAACAAAATTGAAATCTGACAAAAAGCACTAAAGCTAACATCGGTTAAGCGCAAATAGCGGGCATTCTGGTGAAAAGTGCTATTTTAGACACCAAGTAAAAAATAACTAAGCCGACAAGAACGCGTCCCTAATCCACGCTACTTGTCTTAACCAAGACCGTTGCAAACAATATTTTTTTTGAAAATTCCGTTTAATATGCAAAAAAATGAACATACAGTTCCCTTTATAAAAATGATATTTATATTATTCTTTTTATCTGCTTGTGGTAACTCGAATGATAGAAAGGAAATTATCGTAACTGACTTTAATGACAAAATTATTGATAGTTTAATACCTAACAAAAAGGGATCATATTCAACTTATTATATCCACATAGAAGGTTATGCGAATGATAGTATTAGAATTAAACCTGGTAAGGAGGCTGATATTTATTACTATTTTTATTTTAAAGATAGTATTAATGAGGAGTTGAGAATGGATTATTATGGTGGAGAAACAAAATACTTTTTATTTGATCCTTATAAAGCTGATAATGGAAAAATAAAAATAACATATAAATTGCTGTAACTAAAAAATACTGTTAGCAACATCGGTTAAGCGCAAATAGCAGGCATTCCGGTGAAAAGTGATATTTTAGACACCAAGTAAAAAACAACTAAGCCGACAAGAACGTGTCCCTACTCCACGCTACTTGCCTTAACCAAGACCGTTA
>NZ_APHJ01000001.1 GCF_000403785.1 Gillisia sp. CAL575 | reverse complement strand
CCTTCCAAAAGGAACAGACTTCAATAAAATTGATCAAAAACAACTACAGATAATACAGGACAAACTAAACAATAGACCTCGTAAAATTCTAGGGTACAATACACCTCAAGAAATGATGGATCTTGAACTAAAAAAATTATATTTGAATACTTAACTTTTTATAACGCTTTGTTGCGTTGAATCCTTGAATCCAGCGTTTATGGAAAAAATTTTAGCTTTTATTGATGAATCTGGTGATCCAAGATTCAATGAAGGCGCTTCAGATAGATTGGAATTTTCGTCAATTTTAATTGAGGAAGAAAAGAAAGATACAATTATCAAGCACCTAATCGAAATTCAAAAAGAATTAAATCTTACAGAATTTAAATCATCAAGAATAAGAACTGAGAAAAGAAGAATCGAAATTCTTACACGAATTCAAGAAGTTGATTTTAGATTTATTAATCTCTCCATAGAAAAAAGAAAAGTATTTGGAAAATGGACATCTAATCCAAACGTATTTTACAAATACACTCAAAAAATCCTTCATACAGAACTGCATAGATTATATGAAAATCGGTCAGTTACTATTGACAAATTTGGTAATGAACAATATCAAAACTCTTTAAAAGAATATTTAGAACGAAACCTTCAACTTGAACTTTTTGGAGATATAATAATGATAGGTTCTGCTAAAGATGAAATATTAATTCAACTAGCAGATTTAGTAGCAGGAACCCAAAGATTACTAAGGAAGAACAAATTTCAAAAATCAAATGAAATTAATGCTCTTCTCATTTCCAAAGAACTACATACTCTAATTTGGCCTGATGATTTCCAAAGATTTTTGTTGGGAAATATTAGAAAAGAGCAAGACAAGTTAATTGCAAATATCTCTATTTCATATGCAGAAAGATACGTTGAAGAGAAAAGACAAAATGTAGAAAATAAACATAGAATTATGATTTTGGAGTATTTGCTATTTCAAATCAAATACGTAAATCCTCAATCCTATACTTATTCAAATGAATTAATTGATTGGTTAAAAGAACATGAAATCAATTATAGCGATGAGGAATTCAGAAAAGAAATTATTGGTCGTCTAAGAGATGATGGAGTTGTTATTGCTAGTTCTAGGAAAGGATTAAAAATTCCAGTTACAGAAGAAGAATTAAACGAATATCTCAATTATACATCAGGTAGATATTTGACAATAATGAGAAGACTAAAGGAAACTTATAAGACACTCAATGGAACATCTTTGGGTAAATTGAAAATTTTTGAATCTTCAGAATTCGATATCCATAAGGAACTATTCAAAATATTAGACCAATAAATTACTGTGCCTAACATCGGTTAAGCGCAAATAGCGGGCATTCTGATAAAAAGAACTATTTTAGACACCAAGTATAAAACAACTAAGCTGACAAGTTCGCGTCCCTACTCCACGCTACTTGCCTTAACCAAGACCGTTAGGCAACATAAAATATGAGACAACTTTCAACCTCAGAAATAGCAGAAAAATTCAATGAATATTCTTCGACTATTGAATATGCAAATTTTAATGATGTTAAAACTAAACTAACACAATTAATAAATTTTCTCAAAAGTCAAGATATTTCTAATAGAATCTTACAAAGAATAGAAGAAGATTTTTCGGACTTAAAAATCAAATTAAATTCAGAAAATATTTCACATTCAAGACGAGATAGCAGAACTATAATTGAATCACTATTCACTCCTGATTTACAAGGTGCTTTCGGATATTTTTCAATTTTAGATAAATTTAAAGTAGAAAGAAAATCGACCCCTCATTACATCGAATTATCTAGAGAATGGTATGATCGTGGAGACGATTATTATGAATATCAAGAAATATTTAATGCTAATTTTTTTAAGCCCTTTTCAGAACTTTTTAATTGGTACTTAGTAGAAAGTAAAACAGAATCTTCATTAGATTATTTCTCAGAGGAAAGTCGTCAAGAAGTAAAAGAACAACTTTCGGAATTAAAAGAAATGCTTGTGAAACAGGGATATGGACAACAAATAATCTTCGATGAAATTGATGAATTGCGTCAATTGACAGAGAGAGTTAATAAAAAGAATTGGTTTGAATTGATTAAAGGAAAATTTATTGACTTAGCATTAGGTGGTGTTATTTCAACAGAAACAGCTAAAATGATAATTGAAGTTCTTACAGGTTCAGAAACACCTTTACTGAAATGATACGTTGCCTAACATCGGTTAAGCGCAAATAGCGGGCATTCTGATGAAAAGTGTTATTTTAGAGACCAATTAAATACCAACAAAGCCGACAAGTTCGCGTCCCTACTCCACGCTACTTGCCTTAACCAAGACCGTTGCAAACAATATTTTTTTTGAAAACCTGAGTTCAATAACTTAACGCAACAAATCATAACTTTAGATTTGTTGTATGGAACCAAAAAAACACCGGCGATTATCACATCAAGAAAGGGTAATTATCCAGACTCTTTTAGAAGAAAATAGACCTAAATCTTTCATAGCAGAGAAGCTCGGAAGAACCCGATCTACCATCACCAGAGAAGTCAATAAATGGGTAACTAAACCCA